>NZ_LGED01000258.1 GCF_001280085.1 Saccharothrix sp. NRRL B-16348
GGCGTCGACCCCACGACGACGACAACCACCACGTCGACCACCACCACGACAACCACAACCACCACGACGACGACCACGACGCCCGGCCCCGGCCCGTCCGACCCGACGGGCCGCAAGCAGGTCGAGCGGCTGGACCGCGGTGTGATCAGCGTGCGGTCGGGCAGCGGCAACCTGGTCAGCTGGCGGCTGCTCGGCGGTGACCCGCAGAACGTGGCGTTCAACGTCTACCGGGGCGCGACGAAGGTCAACGCCTCGCCCATCACGGCCTCCACGAACTACCTGGACAACGGCGCGGCGGCGGACGCCTCCTACACCGTGCGCGCCGTGGTGAACGGAGCCGAACAGCCGGCGTCCCCGGTGTCGCTGGCGTTCGGCTCCGGTTACCGGGACGTGCCGATCCAGTCGCCGGGCTCCACCTACGTCGCGAACGACGCGAGCGTGGGCGACCTGGACGGTGACGGCGACTACGAGTTCGTGCTCAAGTGGGATCCGGACAACGCCAAGGACAACTCGCAGTCGGGCGTGACCGGGAACGTCTTCATCGACGCCTACACCTTGCAGGGCACCCGGTTGTGGCGGATCGACCTGGGTCGGAACATCCGGGCGGGTGCGCATTACACGCAGTTCCAGGTGTACGACTTCGACGGTGACGGTCGGGCCGAGGTGGCGATGAAGACCGCGGACGGTACGCGGTCGGGCACCGGTCAGGTGATCGGGAACGCGTCGGCGGACCACCGCAACTCGTCCGGTTACATCCTCGCCGGGCCGGAGTTCCTGACCATGTTCGACGGTCGGACGGGTGCGGCGTTGTCGACGGTGAACTACGACCCGCCGCGCGGAACCGTGTCGTCGTGGGGTGACAGCTACGGCAACCGGGTGGACCGGTTCCTGGCGGGCACGGCGTACCTGGACGGCGCCCGGCCGTCGTTGATCATGGCGCGTGGGTACTACACGCGTGCGGTGGTCGCGGCGTGGGACTTCCGCAACGGGGCGTTGACGAAGCGGTGGACGTTCGACTCCAACGCCTCGGGCAACTCGGGGTACGCGGGGCAGGGCAACCACTCGTTGAGCATCGCCGACGTGGACCAGGACGGTCGGGACGAGATCGTCTACGGCGCGGCCACGATCGACGACAACGGTCGGGGTTTGTGGACCACGGGTCTCGGGCACGGCGACGCCGGGCACGTGGGCGATCTGGACCCGTCACGTCCGGGCCTGGAGTACTTCAAGGTCTCCGAGGACACGTCGAAGCCGGGTTCGTGGTTCGCCGACGCCCGCACCGGGCAACGGCTGTGGACCACCGCGTCGGGCAGCGACAACGGTCGTGGCGTGTCGGGTGACATCCACCCGGGCAGCCCCGGCGCGGAGTCGTGGTCGTCGGCGGACGCGAACCTGCGCAGCCCGAGCGGCACGAACGTCGGCCGCAAGCCGTCCTCGGCGAACTTCCTGATCTGGTGGGACGGCGACCCGTCGCGCGAGCTGCTCGACCAGACCCGGATCGACAAGTACGGCACCGGCGGCGACACCCGCCTGCTCACCGGCTCCAACGTGGCCTCCAACAACGGCACCAAGGCCACACCCGCGCTGAGCGCCGACCTGTTCGGTGACTGGCGCGAGGAAGTCGTCTGGCGCACCTCGGACAACTCCGCCCTGCGGATCTACTCCACCCCCAACCAGACCGACCGCCGGATCCCGACGCTGATGCACGACACCATGTACCGCGTCGCCATCGCGTGGCAGAACACGGCCTACAACCAGCCGCCGCACCCGAGCTTCCACATCGGGAACGGCATGGCTGACAACCACCCGCTGATCACGTTCCGTCGCCGTGGCCTACCTCACTCGGGGTAGGCCACCGGCTTTTCCGGGTGTGAATCCCTCGGTCAGTGGGTACCAACCCGGGGATCGAGGGAGGTCACACCATGGGCAAGCACAGACTCGGCCAGTCCGAGGGCCGTCAGTGGGGCGGTCCCGACCTGGTCAACGGCGCGGAGGACGCGTTGGGCCGGTCGGACGGCGAGCAGTCCGAGCAGCCCGCGGCGGAGCGCGTGGAGGACGACCGGTGACGGCTAGGACGACTCGAACGGGACCTCGACGGCCGGGTCCTCGCCGACCGAGCGCAACGGGGTGACGGTCGGTCGGCCCTCGGCCAGCAGCGCCGCGTCGGTGCCGGGCTCCAGGTCGTCCTCGACCAGGACGGCGGCGAGGCCGATCGTGCCGTCGTCGGTGTCCTTGATCCTGGTCCGGACGGTGCCGAACTCGGCGAGCGAGGCCCGCTTCGGCTCGCCCACCTCGGCCCGGTTGGGCACGTTCAGGTTGAGCACCGCGCCGGCCGGCAGGGCCGCGACCAGGTCGAACAACGTCGAAGCCACCGTGACCGCGGTGTCCCAGTGGTGCGGGAGGTCCAGCTCCAGCCCCACGTCCAGGGACACCGCCATGGCACGCGCGCCGTTGATGGCGGCGGTCAGGGCCGCGCCGACGGTGCCGGAGTGCAGCACCGCGCGGCCGACGTTCGCGCCGCGGTTCACGCCGGACAGCACGACGTCCGGCGGGTCGCCGAACGCGCCCTGGGACGCGACCAGCACGATGAAGGCGGGGTGCGCGGAGACCGCGTAACCCGGCACGTCCGCCAGTCCGGGCAGCTCACGCCGCTCGACTCGCACGTGCCGGTCGTCCTCGGCGGCGGTCAGGCCCGCGCTCGTGCCGCTGGACTCGCGGGCGGGCGCGGCGACCACGGTCGTCCAGCCGTGCGCCACCGCGCCGCGCGCCAGGGCGGCCAGCCCCGGCGAGTCGATGCCGTCGTCGTTGGTGATGAGCACCCTCATGCGTCCTCCCACGGGCGCAGCCGCACCCGGTCGACCAGTCCGCGCACCACGTCACCGCTGCCGGTGCCGAGCCCGTGCCGGGTCACGTTGACCGCGCCCGCCGCCGCGCCGAGCTTCAGCGACTCCTCCAGCGACCGGCCGAGCGCGAGGCCCGCGGCCAGTCCGGCGGTCATCGAGTCGCCGCCGCCCCGCGTGTCGACCGGACTCAGCTCGGGCACCTCCACCAGGTAGTGCGTGCCGTCGAGCCACGCCAGCGTCTCCTCGGCGGCCCGGGACACCACGACCGCGCTCGCGCCGGACTCGGCGACCCGCCGGCAGCCCTCGACCAGGTCGGGCAGCGAGTCGGAGGCGGCGAGCCCGTCCGACACCAGCTCCTCGTGGCTGACCTTCACCACCGCGGGCCCGCCCGCGAGCGCGGCGGCCAGCCGTTCGCCGGACAGGTCCACGACCACGCGGCAGCCGTTCCCGCCGAGGTCCTTGGCGAGGCGTTCGTAGACGGAGTCGGGCACCGGGGTGTCCTCCTCGGCGGGTCCGCTGAGCACGGCGACGCCCGCGTCCAGCGCCTCGATCAGCGTCATCTCGTACAGGTCGTCGAGCTCGTGGCGGGACAGCGCGTCGGCGGGCATCCGCACCACCTGGTCGCGGCCTCCGGCACGCCGGTCGTGCACGTAACCGCCGTTGCGGGCGGCGACGTCACGCGCCTTCAGCTCGACCCCGATCAGGTGCCGCAGCACCTGCCCGGTCTCACCGCCCAACGCCGAGCACAGCACCACCTCGGCGCCCAACGACTCGATCATGCGCGACATCCACACCCCTTGCCCTCCGGCGTGGATGTGGATGTCGGGCGTGCCATCCAGCTCTTCCACCGTCACCGTCAACTCAGGCGACGGCGCGAACACCGCTACTCGACCGGGCATAACGGTCACCTACCCGTTCTGCCGTGATCGAAGCACGGTTCAGTACCGGTGCGTGAGTTCCTCCAGCACGTTCCCGGACGCGTCCCGCGCGACGATCCGCAGCTCAGTGGTGGTGAACTCGATGCCGGGCAGGACCACCGAGCCCGCCACCGGTTCGGCCGTGACCTCCGGCCGGCCCGGGCTGACCGCGGTCACGCTCGCCACCCGCGCGTCGGTGACCTCCGCGATCACGGCTTCGGTCATCGACGTGCCGTACGTGGCCTCGCCGCCGGCCGTGTCGCCGAACCGGTCGAAGACCCGCACCCCGCGCAGGGTCGCGCCGGCCCACTGCGTGCCGTCGGGCCGCCGGAAGTCGTACACCGAGACGGTCCGGTTCTCCCGGCACAGCAGCAGCAGGTCCTCGTAGTGGCCCAGTTGGACGGACTCGGTCGCGGTGAGGTCGGCGGTCCGCCCCGCCCGCCACGCGGAGGGGTCGACGATCGGCTCGGGCTGGCCGGCGAGGCACTCGCCCAGCCTGCGTCCCTCGGCGCTCGCACGGTCCTCGGGCGTGACCGGCCGGTCGACCACCGCGGGGGACGGCGGTGGCGTGGCCAGGTCGAACCTCTGCACGAGCTCGGCCGAGGTGGTCACCTCCGGTTCGGCGACGACCCCGTCCGAGACGAGACCGGCGGGCATCAGGAACACCCGGCCGACTCGCGCCGCGAGGCCGCCCCGGTTCGGGTCCCGGGGTGCGACGAGCCGGAACGAACGGGGATCGACGTCGTTGAACCCCGCCATCGACCCGCCGGCCGTGGTGAACGCGATGGCGAGCGCACCGGGATCGGGCTGCGGCGACGACACGGTGACCGAAAGGGGCGTCGTCTCGCAGAACACGATCCCCGCAGGCGTCTCGAACGCCGTCAGGGCCACCCGGCGCCGGGACGCCGTGGCGATCGGGGTCCAGCGCTCGGCCGTGCTCGTCCCGGCCCGGCAGCGGTCCTCCGCGTCGTCCGCGGCGGAGCCCGTGCGCAGGTCGTAGAAGGAGGCCGGGTCCTGGTGGCGCAGTTCGGGGGTGCTCCGCCGGGATCGGTGCGGTCGCCGGGCCCGGGTCACCGCCATCGGTGAGCAGCACGGCCAGGGTCGTCGCGGCGACCACGGCCACCGCGGCGGCGACCTTCAGCGGAAGGCGACGCGGAGGAGGGGCGGCGAAGCCGGCTTGCAGGCGGGTGAGCGCGGCGGCGCGCACCCCGTCGGGCAGGCGGTCGACCGCGCGGACCACGCGGCGCAGGCGGCGTTCGGCGAAGTCGCCGTCCACGATGGCGTCGGCGTGGTCGCGTTCGGCGGACGTGCGGGACAGCCGTTGCCGCAACGCGGCCGGCCGTGCGCCGGCGCGGCGCTCGTCGCGGGCGAGCCGGGCCGTGACGGTGAACAGCCACGGCCGCGCGGAGTCGCGTGTCAGCACCGCTCGGCCACGGGTGCGCCAGGCGTTGAGGAACGCGGTCGACAGCAGGTCGTCGGCCTGCGCCCACGACGCCGTGAGCCGGTAGGCGTAGTTCCACACCGCCTCGGCGTGCCGCTGGAACAAGTCGGTGAACGCCGCGTGCGCCGCCGGCCCGTCGCCCGCGATGGCGTCCCACAGGTCGGCGTCCGACTCGGGAGGCGGACCGACCCCCCGGGACACCGCCCGGCGCCCCCACCCCGATCGACTCCGTCGAAGCTTCCGTCATGCCAGGGATGAGGCCGCCGGGCGGCGAGTGCTGCGTGTCCTGCGTCACACCGCGGGCAGGCGTGGCTCGGCCAGCCAGGCGCGGAAGAACGCGGTCAGCGGCTCAGGGGAGTGCCGCTGCGCCAGTGCCACGAAGTCGCCCGTCGTCGCGGTGCCGTGGCGGTGCGTGTCCGTCCATTCGCGGAGGACGCCGAAGAACGCCGCGTCACCCAGACGGGTCCGCAGCCCGTGCACGGTCAGCGCGCCCCGCTGGTAGACCCGGTCGTCGAACAGGTTCGCCACGCCGGGGTCGCCGATCCGGAGGTCCTGCGGCAGCCGGGCCAGGCGGGCGTGTGCCCGCGCGGCGTGCGCGTGGGCGGCGGGGCCGCCGGACCGCTCGGACCACAGCCACTCCGCGTAGCAGGCGAAACCCTCGTTCAGCCAGATGTCGCGCCAGTCGGCCAGGCCGACGCTGTTGCCGAACCACTGGTGCGCCAACTCGTGCGCGACCAGCCGCTCGTGCCCGCGCCGCCCGTCCACGTGGTTCGCGCCGAACACCGACATGCCCTGCGCCTCGACCGGCACCTCCAGCTCGTCGTCGGTCACCACGACCTGGTAGGTCCGGAACGGGTAGGGGCCGAACAGCTCCTCGAACACGGCCATCATCCGCGGCTGGCGGGCGAAGTCGTGCCGGGCGGCCCGGAGCAGCCGCGCGGGCGTGGCCACGTCCTGGCCCTCGGCCAGCGGCAGCCGTTCGTACAGGCCGATCTGCACCGACGCCAGGTAGGTCGCCATCGGCTCGGCCTGCTCGTAGACCCACGTCGTGCTGCTGCCGCCGGTGCGCCGGTCGACGGGCACCCCGTTCGCCAGCACCGTGTACGGCGACGGCGCGGTGACGGCGACGCGGTAGGTCGCCTTGTCCCGCACCAGGTCGTTGCACGGGAACCAGGACGGCGCGCCGATCGGCTGGCTCGCCACCAGCGCGCCGTCGGCGAGCTGGTCCCAGCCCAGCTCGCCCCAGTGCCGGGAGCGGACCGGGCGGGCGACCCCCGAGTACCGCACCTCGACGGTGAACGGTCCGTCGACCGGCCGTGCGGGTCGGACGCGCAGCTTGCCGCCGCCGTGGACGTGCCGCGCGGGTCGGCCGTCCACCAGCACCCGGTTCACGGTCAGCGTGCCGAAGTCCAGCACCACCCGCGCGCACGGTCCGGCCGCGACGGCGGACAGCGTCGCCCGCCCGGCCAGCCGCCCGGTGTGCGGCTTGTAGTCCAGCTCCAGGTCGTAGTGCGCGACCCGGTAGCCGCCGTCGCCGTGGTCGGGCAGGTACGGGCCGGTCATCGCCAGGCGGAGATCGGGTTGCCCAGCCAGCGCGTGCCCTCGGGCACGTGCTCGCCGCGCATCACCAACGACGCCGGGCCCACGGTCGCGTGCGCCCCGACCGTCGCGCCCGGCAGCACGATCCCGTGCGGGCCGAGCGTGGCCCCGTCCGCCAACTCCACCTCGTCCATGCGGAGGATCCGATCATGGAACAGGTGGGTCTGCACCACGCACCCCCGGTTCACGGTCGCGCCGTCGCCCAGCCGCACCAGGTCCGACTCGGGGAACCAGTACGACTCGACCCACGTGCCGCGCCCGATCCGCGCGCCCAGCGACCGCAGCCACACCGCCATCACCGGCGACCCGCCGGCCCGACCGACCAGCCACGGCACCGCCAGCACCTCGACGAACGTGTCCGCCAGCTCGTTGCGCCACACGAACCCGCTCCACAGCGGGTGCTCCCGCGCCCGGAACCGGCCCACCAGCAGCCACTTCGCCGCCGCCGACACCGCGCACGCCGGCACGCCCGCCGCGAGCAGCACCGGCCCGGCCAGCAGCGGCCACGCCCAGGACGACATCACCGCCCGCAGGGTGAACAGCACGCCGACGACCAGCGCCACGTGGCACATCACCGGCACGATCCGGCACAGCTCGACCAGCGCGCGTGCCACGACCAGCCGTCGCGGCGGGTCGAACGTGCGGCTCTGGTCGCCGGACTCCACCGCGCGCGGCAGCTTCATCGGCGGCATCCCCAAGTACGAGCTGCCCGCCTTGGCGTGCTTCGGCGTCGAGGACAACACGCCGACGAGGCCGCGGTTCGGCACCGAACGGCCCGGCGCGGTCATGCCCGAGTTGCCCAGGAACGCCTGCTTGCCGACCCGTGCCGAGGCGATGCGCAACCAGCCGCCGCCCAGCTCGTAGGTGGCGACCATGGTGTCGTCGGCGAGGAACGCGCCGTCGCCGATCGTGGTCATCTTCGGCAGCGCGAGCACGGTCGACGCCTCGACCCGGCGGCCGACCTTCATCCCGAGGGCACGCAGCCACACCGGCGTGAGCAGGCTCGCGTACAGCGGGAACAGCACGACCCGGGCGGTGTTCATGAGCCGTTCGGTGGTCCACGCCTGCCAGGCGATCCGGCTGTGCACCGGGTAGGTCCCGGCCCGCAGCCCGAGGCCGAGCAGCCGCACGGACACGAGCACCAGCAGCGCGTACGAGCCCAGCCACGCCACCGTCGCCAACGGCACCGCGAGCAGCGCCGAGCCCGGCGTCAACGGCTCGCGCGCGATCAGCAGCACGGGCGCCACGGCCGCCGCCACCGGCAGCAGGCCCAGCGCCGACGTCGTCACCGCGTAGACGAGCCGCCACCACGTCGACCGCGGCGGGCGCGGACCCGGCCGGGCCGCCTTGCCGTGCCGTTGCGCCGGCACACCGGCCCAGCGCTGGCCGGTGGGCACGGAGCCGGTCACCCCCGAACCGGGCGCGACCTCCGCCCGCTTGCCGACCCGCGCGCCGGGGAACAGGGTGCTGCGGGCGCCGACCACCGCGCCCGCGCCGACCCGGAGGCGGCCGACGTGCAGCCGGTCGCCGTCCACCCAGTGCCCGGACAGGTCGACCTCGGGCTCGATCGCGCAGCCCTTGCCGAGCTTGAGCATGCCGGTCACCGGCGGCGCGGAGTGCAGGTCGACGTCCGGGCCGATCCGCACGCCCAGCGCGCGGGCGTAGTGCGTGAGCCAGGACCCGGCCAGGTCCGTCGCGCCGCTGAACTCGGCGAGCCGTTCGGCGGTCCACAGCCGCAGGTGCACGCCGCCGCCGCGCGGGTACGTGCCGGGGCGCAGGCCGCGCAGCAGCAGCCGCGCGCCACCCGCCGCGATCACGACCTTGCCGGGAGGGCTGACGAACGCCAGCCACCCCGCGGCGATCCACCACCACGACACCGGCGCGGTGAAGCCGACGACGGTGCCGACCGCGGCCAGCCCCACGGACCACCGCAGGCCGACCAGGCCCATCAACGGCACCAGCAGCAGCGACTGGAGCAGGCCGGTCCGCCGCGGCGTCGGCGCGATCTCGCGCGTGACGCCCTGGTGGCCGCCCAGCTCGTCCAGCCGCGCGGCCAGCGCGCGCAGCGTGGGGTGCTGGTAGACGTCGTTGACCGAACCGCTGGGGTAGCGGGTCCGGATCGTGGAGACCAGCTGGGCCGCGGCGAGGCTGCCGCCGCCGTGGGCGAAGAAGTCCGCCTCGGGGCCGGCGACCCGGGAACCCAGCAGCTCCGACCACTGCTCGGCCAGCCACTGCTCGGTGGCGGTGAGCTGCCCGACCGGCGCCGCGGTGTCCAGGTCGGGCAGCGGCCACGGCAGCGCGGCCCGGTCGACCTTGCCGGACGTGCGGGTGGGCAGGGTGTCGACGACGGCGAGCAGGGGCACGAGCGCCGCGGGCAACGCGGTCCGCAGCCGGGCCAGCGCGTCGGCCTGGTCGAAGCCCTCGCCCGCGACCACGTACCCGACCAGCACCTGGTTGCCCGCCTTGGTGGCGCGCACGGCCGCGGCGGCGCCCGCGACGTCCGGCAGCGCCTGCAGCGCCGCGTCGACCTCGCCCAGCTCGATCCGCCGGCCACCCAGCTTGACCTGCTCGTCCGCCCGGCCGAGGAACAGCAGGCCCTCGGGCTCGGCGCGGACGAGGTCGCCGCTGCGGTAGGCGCGGTCCCAGCCCATCGCGGGCAGCGGCGCGAACTTCTCGGCGTCCTTGGCGGGGTCGAGGTAGCGGGCCAGGCCGACGCCGCCGATGACCAGCTCCCCGGACTCGCCCATGGGCACCGGGGTGCCGGTCGCGTCGACCACGACCAGTTCCCAGCCGTCCAGGGGCAGCCCGATCCGCACCGGGCCGTCACCGGTGAGCCGTGCCGCGCACGCCACGACGGTCGCCTCGGTCGGGCCGTAGGTGTTCCAGACCTCGCGGCCGTCGACGGCGAGCCGTTCGGCCAGCTCCGGCGGGCACGCCTCGCCGCCGAAGATGAGCAGGCGCACGTCGTCCAGCGCGTCCACCGGCCACAGCGCGGCCAGCGTCGGCACCGTCGACACGACGGTGACCTCGCGCTCGACCAGCCACGGTCCCAGGTCGAAACCCGTGCGGACCAGCGCGCGCGGCGCGGGGACCAGGCACGCGCCGTGCCGCCAGGCGAGCCACATCTCCTCGCACGAGGCGTCGAACGCGACGGACAGGCCCGCGAGCACGCGGTCGTCCGGGCCGATCGGGTCGTCCGGGAGGAACAGGCGGGCCTCGGCGTCCACGAACGCGGCGGCGGACCGGTGCGAGACCGCGACACCCTTCGGCTTGCCCGTGGAGCCGGACGTGAAGATGATCCACGCGTCGTCGTCCGGGCCGGGAGCGCCGACGAGCCCCATGGGCGTGCCGCGCATTTCGAGTTCCCCGGTGATGACCGCGCACACGCCGGCTTCGGTGAACACGAGTTCCGCGCGCTCGTCCGGGTCGTCGGCGTCGACGGGCACGTACGCCGCGCCGGCGGTGAGGACGGCCAGCACCGCCACGTACAGGTCGACGGTCCCGGACGGGACCCTGATGCCGACCCGGTCGCCGACACCGATGCCGGCCGCCGCCAGCTCACGGCTCCGCGCGTCGACCACGTCCAGGAGTTCCCGGTAGGTCAACGAGGTCGTGCCGTCGTCCAGCGCGGGGGAGTGCGGGTGCCGGCGCGCGGTGTCGGCGAGGATCGCGACGAGGGTGCGCTCAGGCGCGGCGACGCCGGCGCGGAACAGCGCCGGCGTGTCGGTCAGCGTGGGCAATGCGGTGTCGGGGGCGATGGTCACCGACGGGCACCGAGGGAACGAAGTCGCACTGTGAAGTCCTCCAAGAAAAGCCGACCTGCGACTTTACCGGGGATTCACCTGCCCGTCGCCCCCACGTGACCACGAGTGGGTGGTGTCACATCCTGTAACGACACCGGGTACGTGGTCTGTCACTCCACAGTGGACTCACCGAGTTCCTTGCGCACCAACGGCATCACCTCGGTGCCGAGCAGTTCGATCGCCTCCATCACGAGCTCGTGCGGCACGCCGGACCAGTCCATCTGCAGGGCGTAGCGGTCGGCGTTCACGAGCCTGCCCACCGAGATGAGGCGCTCCGCGACCTCCTCCGGGCTGCCCGCGAAGATCGACTGCGCGCCCCGCGTCCACGAGTCGTACTCCGCCCGCGACGGCACGGGCCAGCCCCGCGCCCGCGAGCCGTACTTCATCGTCTCCAGCCAGTACGGGTAGAACGCGTCCTTGGCGTCCTGTGACCGGCGTGCGACCAGGCCGATCGCGCTCATCGTCACGCTCAGCCCCTCGGGGTCCTGCCCGCCTGCCTCGCCCGCGCGCCGGTACAGGTCGACCAGCGGCGCGAACCGCTCCGGCTCGCCGCCGATGACCGCGTACACCACCGGCAACCCCAGCAGCCCGGCCCGGATCGACGACTCCGGGTTGCCGCCGGTGCCCACGGAGATCCGCAGCCGTGACCCGTACGGCTTCGGATAGACGTGCGCGTTCCGCAACGGGCTGCGGAACTTCCCGGTCCACGTGATCGGGTCTTCCCGGTCCAGCTTCAGCAGCAGCGCCAGCTTCTCCTCGAACAGCTCGTCGTAGTCCTCCAGGCTCGCGCCGAACAACGGGAACGACTCGGTGAACGACCCGCGCCCGGCCAGCAGCTCCGCCCGGCCCCGGCTGAGCTGGTCGAGCGTCGTGAACTGCTGGTACACCCGCACCGGGTCCTCGGTGCTGAGCACGGTGACCGCGCTGCTCAACGTGATCCGCGACGTGACGCTCGCGGCGGCGGCGAGGACCGTGCCGGGGTTCGAGATCGAGTAGTCCGCGAGGTGGTGCTCACCCAACCCGTAGAAGCCCAGCCCCAGCTCGTCGGCCAGCTTGATCCGCTCCAGCGTCTGCGCCAGCTTGTCCGCGACCGAGACCTGCTCACCCGTGATCGGGTCGCGGTGCCGGTCGCCGAAGCTGTAGACGCCGAGCTGCATTCCCTTTGTGGACACGTCAACAATCTACGCGGACATTGATGACACGTCAACATATTGTTGCTAGCGTGAGGTCCATGGGCGAACCCCGATGGCTGACCGAGCGGGAGGCGCGCGTGTGGCAGGCGTACCTGGCGGTCGGCCGCGAGCTGCACAGCGCGTTGGAGCGGCAGCTGGTGCGCGACTCGGGACTGTCCAACGCCGACTACGCGCTGCTCGTGCCGCTGTCGGAGGCCGCGGACGGTGTCGTGCGGTCACGGGAGCTGGGCGCGCTGGTCGGCTGGGAGCGCAGCAGGCTGTCCCACCAGATCGGGCGGATGGAGAAGCGCGGGCTGGTGACGCGGGAGGAGTGCGCCGAGGACGCGCGCGGCTCGATGGTGCGGCTCACGCCCGCCGGCCGTGCCGCGATCGAATCCGCCGCACCGGGGCACGTGGAGACCGTCCGGCGGTACGTGTTCGACGAGCTGTCGGCCGAGGAGGCGGACGTGCTGGACCGGGTGTTCCACCGCGTGCTGGACCGGATCGCCGCGGAAGCCTGACAGACCGCGGCGGACCTCAGGGGAAAAGGGGCCGCGCGGAGTGCGGCCCCTCCCCATCCCCCTTGGACGCCGGGCGGTGACCAACGCGGCTGACCCGCCCGACGGGCGTTCGGCCGTCGGGGTGCCGAACGCCCCTCAGCTTCGCCCACCCGTGCGGGACCCCGCATCAGCAAACCTCCGTATACACCTCCGTATCCGCGATGAGGCGGTCCCGTCCACCGATCTCCGTACGCTGTCATCGGGAATACGGAGAGCGGTGGATGCGCGGCCTACGGCGCTCACACGAAAGTGGACGCCGCAGAACCCAGACGCACCACGAGGAGACGACGTGCAGCTGACCGCGGAGTTCGCCCCGGACCGACAGGCCCTCGTCGGCGGCCCACTGCGCGGATGGCAACACCACGCCCACGAGGACGCGCTGGCCCGCCGCGGCCCCGTGCACCCCGCGGAGCTGCCCAACGGCCTGGAAGTCCTGGTCACCACCATGGGCCTGGAGGCGACCCGCGTGCTGCTGGGCGACGACCGGCTGGCCAAGGACGCCGCCGGGCTGCGCGCCGCGATGCAGGACCAGTTGGCGCGCAAGGGCAGGCCGACCGACCTGTCGCGGATCATCGGCCCGTCGATGCTCAACACCGACCCGCCGCACCACCGCAGGCTGCGCGCGCTCGTGTCGCAGGCGTTCACGGTGCGCCGCATCAACGCCCTGCAGCCGGCGGTGGAGAAGACCGCGCGGGAGATGGTCGCCGCGCTGCCGAACGACGCCGACCTGATCGAGGGCCTGGCGTTCCCGCTGCCGCTCGCGGTGATCTGCGACCTGCTCGGCGTGCCCGTCGAGGACCGCGACCAGCTGCACCACTGGACCGCGGCGATGATGACCGAACGGCCCGAGCTGGTCGTGCCCGCCTCCGACGCCATGTTCGGCTACCTGGCCGGCCTGATCGAGTACAAGCGGGACAAGCCGGACGACGCGCTGCTCAGCGGCCTCGTGCAGGCGCAGGTCGACGGCGAGCGGCTGACGCCGGAGGAGCTGCTGACCACCGCGATCCTGCTCGTCGTCGCGGGCCACGAGACGACGACCGGCCTCATCGGCAACGCCGCCGTCGCCCTGCTGTCCACGCCGGGCGCCTGGGACGCGCTGGACGACGACACCGTGGGCGCGGCGGTCGAGGAGGCGGCACGCTGGGATCCCCCGGTCCGCGTCACCCCGCACTACCGCGCCACGGCCGACATCGAGCTGTCCGGCGGCGTGATCCCGGAGGGCGCGGTGGTGATGATCGGCCTCGGCACGGCCGGCCGCGACCCGCTGGTGCACGGCCCGACCGCGGACCGGTTCGACCCGACGCGCGCCCCCGTGAACGGCAACGCGGCCCTGGGGCACGCGGCGTTCGGGCACGGCGTGCACTACTGCCTGGGCCACCACCTGGCGCGGATCGAGGCACGGGCGGCGCTCTCCGCGTTGCGGGCCCGCGCGCCGCGGGCCCGGCTCGCGGTGGACCCGACCGAGCTGGAGCGCGGCGACAAGGTCGTGCCCAACACGTTCGCCTCGGTGCCCGCGCTGCTGGAGCCGTGACCGGTCAGGTCACCAGGCCGCGGCGGTAGGCGTACACCACGGCCTGCACGCGGTCGCGCAGGTCGAGCTTGGTGAGGATGCGCGACACGTACGTCTTCACGGTCTCGTGGCTGATCACCAGCGTGGCGGCGATCTCGCTGTTGGAGAGGCCGTCGGCGATCAGGCGGAGCACCTCCAGCTCGCGCGGCGCCAGGGGCACGTCGCCCCTGGCGTCCTCGGCGGGCCGGATCCGCGTGGCGTACCGGCCGACGAGCTGTCGCGTCACCTCGGGGTCCAGCAGCGCCGCCCCGCTCGCGACGGTGCGGATCCCGTGCAGCAGCTGGGCGGGCGGCGCGTCCTTCAGCAGGAACCCGCCGGCCCCCGCGCGCAGCGCCTCGTACACGTACTCGTCGAGGTTGAACGTCGTCACCACGAGCACCTTGACGGGATCCGCCACGCCGGCGCCGGCCAGCAGGCGGGTGGCCTGGATGCCGTCGAGGACCGGCATCCGCACGTCCATCACGACCACGTCCGGGCGCAACCGGCCGGCGAGGTCGACGGCGGTCCGCCCGTCACCGCACTCGCCCACCACCTCCAGGTCGGGCTGGGCGTCGATGATCGTCGCGAACCCGGTGCGGATGAGCGCCTGGTCGTCGCAGACCAGGACCCGGAGCGGGGCGGTCACGACGGCCTGCCCGCGGGGATGCGGGCCTGGACGACGAAGCCGCCGCCCGGCCGCCGGCGCGCGTCGAACTGGCCGCCGAGCACGCCGACCCGTTCGCGCAGCCCGGTCAGGCCGCGCCCGCTCCCGCCGGGTGACCGCCCGTTCCCGCCCGCGCCTTCCGTGGTCACCTCCACGGTGATCTCTCCTGTCCCGTGCGTGACGTGGACGACGGTGGGGCTGCCGTGCGCGTGCTTGAGCGCGTTCGTCAGCGCCTCCTGCACGACCCGGTACGCCGCGGCCTCGGCGCTGCCGGTCGTCTCGGGCGGACTGCCCTCCTGGCTGAACTCGACCGGCTGGCCGGCCAGCCGGGTCCGCTCGACGAGGGCGCGCAGTTCGCCCACGCCGTGCGCGCCCGCGTCGTGGTCGGGGTTCAGGAGGTCGAGCAGGTGCCGCAGGTCGCCGATCGCGCGGCGGCCGGTGTCCGTGACGGCGGTCAGGGCCTGGTCGAGGCGGTCGGGGGCGGCGGTCAGGTACCGCGCGGCCTCGGCCTGCACGACCATGGCGGTCACGTGGTGGGTCACGACGTCGTGCAGCTCGCTCGCGATGCGCGTGCGCTCGGCGGCGCGGGTGGTCTCGGCGACGTGGCGGCGGCGTTCGACCTCGGCCACCCGCGACAACCGCAGCCACGACCCGACGCCCCACGCGATGGCCAGCGTGAGGTAGAACGTCACGAGCCCGACCACGCCCTCGCCCGGCGCGAGCCGTTCGACCGCGACCGCCAGCGGCACGTACGCCGCGGACAGCAGGGCGGCGGTGGTCCACCGGTGGCGTTCCAGGTGGGCGCCCGCGCTGATCAGCGCGATGGGGAGCGCGGTGCCCGCGACGGTGTGGTAGCCGCGGAGCTGGTCGACGGCGAAGCCGAGCGACACCAGGACGAGGCAGACGGCCGGCCACCGCCGGCGCACGGCCAGCGGCAGGGCTTCGAGCGCGATCACCACGACGGTCAGCGCGTCGAACGGGCGGTGCGGCAGGGCGCCGAGCTGCGTGCCGTAGTTGTTCAGCCCGGGCAGGAACGCGGTGGCGGCGACCAGCACGGCGAACGGGAGGTCCCGCACCACGACGTCGCACCGCCGCCACAGGTCCTGAACCGCGCGGACGTCGATCACCCGGCGAGCGTAGCGGTCGCCGGGGCGCGGTCCGCGCGGCGGCGTCGCGGGACGATGTTCCCGCGACGGCGGGCCAGCCACAGGAACACGACCGTCAGCGCCGCGCCGAACGCCACGGCGTACCCGCTCGCCTCGGGGCCGAACGCGCCGCCGGTGAGCAGGGTCGGGCCCGACAGCGTCGCGTCCAGCAGGCCGTCCGTCGTGTCGTTGCCCGAGACCTCGGCGGCGAAGATGCCGCCGAGCGCGAAGTTCCAGCCGAAGTGCAGCCCGATCGGCAGCCACAGGGTGCGGGTGGCGGCGTAGGCGGCGGCGAGCATGAAGCCCGCCTCGATCGCGATGGCGGTCGCGCCCCAGAGGCTCGCGTTCGGGTTGGGGATGTGCGCCAGGCCGAACACGACACCGCTCAGCAGCAGCGCGACCCACGTGCCGGTGCGCTCCTCGACGATCCGGAACAGGACGCCGCGGAAGAGCAGCTCCTCGGTCACGGCGGCGGCGGCCATGAACCCGAACAGCGCCACCATGCCCGTCGCCGAGCCGAACCCGGCGATCGAGTAGCCGCCGAGCCACGCGATGTTGGCGATGACCGACCCGCACATCAGGACGCCGATCAGCAGTCCCCGACCGGTCGCGGCGGCGGCTCCGCTCAAGGCCACCTCGACGGGCTCGCGGCGCTCGGTCCGCCGCACCACCCACGCGTAGGCGAGCACGGCGAGCACGGCCGTCGCCACACCGATCACCAGCGTGAGCCAGGGGTTCCCCTGCACGGCGCCGACGCCCTGGCTGCCGATCAGGGCGACCGCGGCGACGGTCAAGAGCTGCAGTACCACTCGCATGACGACTGTCCTCCGTCCGGTTCGCGACCGTTCGGCCGCGTGACCGGACGGACGCTACGGATCCGGCGGCCCCGGATCGTCACCGTGCGGTGGACAGCTGCGTGTAGCTCGCTTGGGGGACAAGGCGTTCCGGCCGGGCGCGCCGGTGTGACCTGGATCATGGAGGAGGTTGACCCGGGGTCAGGGTGGACGCTCGTCGCAGCGGCACGACACGCCGACCCGAAGGAGCGACCACCATGCCCGTCACGCAGTCCGGTCAGGACAAGAGCACCCCGCGCAACGCCGCCACTCAGGACGGTCCGACCGCCGCCGGGCACGATCGCCCGGAGTTGCGGAACGCGATGGAGGAGATCGTCGAGTCCGGTTTCCTCGGGGTGTCCGTGCGCGTGCACGACGAGCGGGGCGGCTGGGTCGGCAGCGCCGGGGCCGCCGAGCTGGGCGGCGCCGCGAAGCCTTCGACCGACGGGCACGTCCGGATCGGCAGCAGCACCAAGACCTTCACCGCGACGGTGGTGCTGCGGCTGGTGGCCGAGGGCAGGGTCGGGCTGGACCACCCGGCGGCGGACTACCTGCCCGGGTTCGGGCTGGACGAGCGGATCACGGTGCGGATGCTGTTGCGGCACACCAGCGGGCTGTTCAACTTCAGCGGCGAGGTCCGCGCGGACGGGACGATCGAGCCGGGGATCCCGATCCCGTACGGCACCGCGGGCAACGAGTGGCTGGACGACCGGTTCCGGACCTACCACCCGCGGGAACTGGTCGAGTTGGCGTTGTCCAAGCCGGCGCGGTTCGAGCCGGGTGCGGGCTGGAGCTACTCCAACACCAACTACGTGCTGGCCCGGCTGCTGATCGAGCACGTCACCGGCCGTTCGGCCGCCGAGGAGACGCACCGGCTGATCCTGGGCCCGCTCGGGCTGGCGGACACCGTGCTGCCGGGCGCCTCGCCGGAGATCCCCGAACCGCACGCCCACGCCTACTACCGGCACGGGGACGCCGGCGAACCCAAGACGGTCGACGTCACCCGCCAGAACCCGTCCTGGATCTCCGCCGGCGGCGACATGATCTCGACCACCCGGGACCTCCGCACGTTCCTGTCCGCGCTGCTGGGCGGCGAACTCCTGCCTGCGCCGCTGCTGGCCGAGATGTGCGCGCCGCACCCGACGGGCATCCCCGACATGGACTACGGCCTGGGCGTGTTCGTGCTGAACACGGCCCACGGCACCGTCATCGCCCACCACGGCGCCGCCGTGGGCCACGCGGCGCTGATGTGCGGCACACCGGACGGCAGCAGGATCCTGACCGCCGCGCTGAACTGCGTGGACGACGCCGACCTGTCCATCGCGACCGCGTTCCGGAACGCCCAGCAGCGGCTCGTCGACGAGGTGTTCCGCCGCGGGCAGGCCGGTCGGGCAGGCTGAGCGGATGACGAGCAGGGTCACGATCGGGCAGGCGGCGGCCTTCGTCGGCGTCACGGTGAAGACGGTGCGGCACTACCACAAGCTCGGCTTGGTCGAGGAGCCCGCGCGCGACAGCTCCGGCTACCGGCGGTACGGGTCGGCCGAGCTGCTGCGGCTGGTGCAGGTCCGGACGCTGGCCGCCGCCGGGGTGCCGCTGGCCGGGATCGGGCCCCTGCTCGACGCCGACGCCGCGGTGTTCGCCGCCGCGCTCGCCGACGTCGAGCGGCAGCTCACCGAGCGGATCGAGGAGCTGGCCGCGCGGCGGGACACCGTGCACCGGCTCGCCGACGGGGACCGGGCGCTGCTGCCCGACCGCGCGGTGGCGCTGCTGGAGCGGATGCGCGGCCTCGGGTTCCCCGCGGCGGAGGTGGCGGCCACCAGGGAGGGCTGGGTGCTGGCCAGGGCCCTGGTCCCGGGCGGCTTCGACGACTACCTCACCGATTTCGGGCAGGCCCTCGACGACACCCGGCTCGTCGACCTGACCCGGCGCGCGGCCGAAGCCGCGGCCTGGGACCCCGACGACCCCCGCATCGCCGACCTCGCCACCGCCGTGGCCGACCACTACCTCGCCGACCCCGCGTTGCTGAAGACCGTGATCGGCCTGCGCGCCGGCACCGACGCCGCGACCCGGTACGCGCTGATCGCCCACCACGGCGAAGAGCGGACACCGGCCACGGCACGGCTGACCGCGCTGTTCGAGGCGAAGCTCCGCGCCGCCGGCGTCCACCTCCCCAGACCGGACTAGTGCCGCGACGGCATCTGTGCAGGTGGCGGCCTACGACAGGTCGGACATGTCGAGCACGAAGCGGTAGCGGACGTCGTTGCGCTCGAGGCGGTCGAGGGCTTCGCTCACGCGCGCCGAGGGCACGAGTTCGATGTCGGCGGTGATGTCGTGCCGGGCGCAGAACTCCAGCATGGCGGCGGTTCCGGTGCTGCCGCCGCTGCCCGCGGAGCTGAGCTTCTTGCGCCCGATCAGCAGATCCGTGGTCTCCACGGTGACCGGTCCGAGGTGCCCGACGTGGCTGAGGGTCCCGTCCAGGGCGACCAGCCGCAGGTACGGGGTGACGTCGTGGGGGACGGCGATGGTGTCGATGACGACGTCGAACCGGTCCCGGGCGGTGGTCATCTGTCGCTGGTCCGTGGACAGGATCAGGTCGTGGGCGCCGAGGCGGCGGGCGTCATCGGCCTTGTCGGCCGACCGGCTGATGACGGTGGTGTCGGCACCGAGTGCGACGGCGAACTTGACCGCGAGGTGCCCGAGACCGCCGAGTCCGGCGACCGCGACCCGAGTGCCAGGTCCGACGCCGAGGGCCCGCAGTGGTTCCCAGACGGTGATCCCCGCGCACAGGAGAGGAGCCGCGGCCGCGGGGTCGAGGCCCGCGGGGAGCGAGTAGGCGAAACGGTCGCGAACGACGTACTCGCGGGAGTAACCGCCCAGCGTGACGGTTCCGTCGCGGCGGTCGGCGCCGCCGTAGGTCAGGGTCGGGAACTCGTGGCAGAAGTTCTCCTGCCCCTGTCGGCACATCACGCACACGCCGCAGGAGTCGACGATGTTGCCGACGGCGACCCCGTCGCCGACGGCGAATCGCGTGACCTCACGCCCGACGTCGGTCACCACCCCCGTGAACTCGTGGCCCGGCACCAACGGCGCGTTCGCCGTGCCGGTGCGGGCGTGAACGGCGTGCAGATCGGAATGGCAGACGCCGCAGTAGTCCACCCGCACCGCGACGTCGTCGGCTCGCAGTTCCCGACGGTCGAACGACATCCGCCGCAACGCGATCCCGGCGCCGTCGGCCTGCCAGCCCACTGTGGTCCTCATGCCGACTCCCAAGATAAACAGACTGTTCGGTCTGTTTCAGAGTAGCCGAGGGTCGACGACCTGGCAAACAGACTGGTCTGTTGTTAACCTGCGGGCATGGTCGACAAGCCCCTGACCTCGCGTGGTGCCGCCACGCGGCAGCGCATCGTGGAGGTGGCGACCCGGGAGTTCGCCCAGTACGGGATCGCGGGAGCACGCGTCGAACGGATCGTGGCCGCCGCCCGCACCAACAAGGCCCAGCTCTACGGCTACTTCGGCAACAAGGAAGGACTGTTCGACGCGATCTTCTTCGGCTCCCTGGAACGGATCATGACCGCGGTCCCGATCGACACCGCTGATCTGGCGGACTGGGCTGTCCGCCTGTACGACGAGTACCTCCGTCGCCCCGACCTGATCCGGCTGGCCACCTGGGCGCGCCTGGAACGACGCCCGACCGGTCACCTCGTCGACGACGTCAACCGCCTCGACGAGGCCAAACTGCGCGCCATCGCCGACGCGCAAACCGCGGGCACCGTCCGGTCCGGCGATCCGTTCGACCTGATGGCCATGGTCATCGCGATGTCCATGGCGTGGTCGCCGGTCAGCAACGTCTACGCGGCCAGTGATCAGGAACCCGCGGAGTCGCACGAGCGACGCCGAACCCTGCTGCGCGACAGCGTTCAGCGGGTCATCGCACCAAGTGCGACATGACCCACTGCGAGTCACGCGAACGCCGTCGCCGGACTAGTCGGCCATGCTCGCGAGCAGGCTGATCAGCTGGTGGCGGCTGGAGATCTCGAGCTTGCGGTAGATCCGGGTCAGGTGGGTGTGCACGGTGGCGGGGGAGATCACCAGCCTGGTGGCGACCTCCGGGTTGGACAGCCCGTCGCCGACCAGCTTGGCCACGTTCCACTCCGCCGGGGTCAGGCCGCCGGGCCTGCGGTCGGGCTCCGGCGTCGGCACCTCGTCGAGCACGACGGCCAGCGCCTGCTCCACGGACTCCGCCGGTCCCGCGTACGCCCGCGCGTACTCGTCCTCGCCGAGCACTGCCTTGGCCCGCGCCACGGCCTGCGCGGTGACCCACGCGAACGGGACCAGGCCGTCCACCCGCACACCGGTCACCCGGTGCAGCCCGTGCGCCAGCCCCAGCATCCGGGCGGCGGCGGAACCGTCGCCCGCCCGCGAGTGCGCCCACCCCAGTGCCTCGATCGACCACAGCGGACCCCACTTGTCGCGGATCTCCCGCTGCACCCGCAGACCTTCCATCAGCACGTCCAGCGCGCCGACCGGGTCGCCCCACCGCGTCTGCACCACACCGCGGCACCAGTGCGCCCAGCTGATGCCCCACAGCGCGCCGAGCCGCTCGCACTCGGCGTAGAACTCCTCCGCCGCCGGCTCGGCCTGCTCGCGGGAACCGAGCAGCACCAGCGACACGGTCAGCATGATGTGCGCGAGGTGGTGGTCGACCGCGAAAGCGGGACCGAGCGCGCCGAACTCCTCGTGCGCCTGCCGCAACAGCTCGACGCCGTCGACCGCGCCCAACGCCAGCACGGCGTACGCGCCGCGCACGAACGTCACCGCGGGCACCGGCCCGCCCACCTCGCGGGCCATGGCGTCGGCCTCGTCCACCCGCCGCGCGACGAGCTCCCGTTCCACGCCCAAACACAGGGCGATCCACGCGTCGAGGGCGATGGCGCTGGCCCGCAACGGGTCCGCGGTCGGCGGTGTGGCGGCCAGCGCGCGGCCCAGCCACAGCCGTTCTTCCGGTAATCGACCGGCGTAGGTGTACCAGCGGGTGCGGGCCAGGTCGACGCTCATCAGCAGCCCGGCGTGCGCGGTGTCGGGGTTGCGGATCAGGTCGTTGAGCACCACGCGGTGGTTGGCCATGTCCGCGTCGACGGCCGCGAGCAGCGCGGCCTCGTTGTGCCCGGCGAACGACTCGGCCAGCCGGGCGGCCTCGCGCCGGAAGTAGTCCTGGTGCCGCTGCCGCACGGCGTCGACCTCGCCGGCGGCCCGCAACTGGGCCGCGCCGTGCTGGCGGATGGGTTCGAGCAGGTGGTAGCGGCTGCGGTCGGCGGACGGCAGCGCGATCGACTTGTCCAGCAGCCCGGCCAGGGCGTCGGCGACGTCGTCGGCGGCCAGCCCGTCGCCCGCGCACACGTCCTCCGCCGCGGTCAGGCTGAACCCGCCCTCGAACACCGACAACCGCGCCCACAGCAGGCGTTCGGCGGGCGTGCAGTGCGCGTGGCTCCAGTCGATGAGCGCGGCCATGGTCTGGTGGTGCTCGACCGCGGTGGTGTCGTTGGCGGTGAGCACGCGCATGACGTCGTCGAGCCGGTCGGCCAGCAACGACACCGGCATGGACCGCATCCGCACCACGGCCTGCTCGATCGCCAGCGGGATGCCCGACACGCGGCGCAGCACGCGCACCACGTGCGGCCAGTTCTCCGGCGTCACCCGCCAGCCCGGCACGCTCGCCTCGGCCCGGTCCACCAGCAGCGCCACGGACTCGTAATCGAGGTCCATCGGCGCGTCCTCGGCGGGCACGTCCAGCGGCGGCACCATGACCAGCACCTCGCCGGGCACGCGCAGCCGGGCCCGGCTGGTGGCCAGGACCCGCACGCCGGGCGCGGCGGCGAGCACCGCGCGCACCAGCCGCGCGACCGGCTCGACCAGGTGCTCGCAGTTGTCCAGCACCAGCAGCACCTGCCGCGGCCGCAGGTAGTCGACCAACGTCTCCAACGGCGTCGTCGTCGCCTGGTCCGGCACGCCGACGGCGCTCAACACCACCTGTGCCAACAACTCCGGGTCGCCGCCGCGCGCGGACGCCAGCTCGACCACCCGCACGCCGTCGTCGTACGCGCGGTGCACCTGCGCCGCCAGTTCCAGCGCCAGCCGGGTCTTGCCGCCGCCGCCCACCCCGGTGAGCGTGATGAGCTGCGCGACGCCTATCCGCCGGCGCAGCTCGGCCAGCAGATCCTTGCGGCCGACGAACGAACTCAGCGCCCGCGGCACCGCACCGCCTCCCGCTGCCCGCTCGGTCATCCGGACACCGTACGACATCGGGATGTGCGCGTGTCGTGAGATCGACAAAGCGACGCCCGGACGAACCAGTGTGCAAAGTCTTGCAAAGATCACTCCACGTTCCTGCTCGTCACACCGTTTACACCTGCGTTGAGCCAGGGCTAGCCTGCAAACAATTGCACCACCTTGCGCAACGAAGCGTGACGGGAGCAGTGATGCGAGCGAGATCGCGACGACTGACCGCCTTACTCCTGGCCCTCGGCCTGATCGGGTCGGTGTGGACCGCGCCGGGCGGCTCCGCCGAGAACGGGACGCCGACGCCGGCCGCCTCCGCGGCGGCGAACAGCACTACGGTCTTCTACCGCCTGCCTTCGGGGTGGCCGGTCGCCAACGTGCACTACCAACCGCGCAACGGCCCGTGGACCGCCGTGCCGGGCGAACGGATGGAACCCGCGGCGTGCGCGGGCTGGGTGCGCCGGACCGTGCCGCTGGGCGACGCCACCGGCCTGGTCGCGGTGTTCAACAACGGCACGGGCACGTGGGACAACAACAACGGGCGGAACTACAGCCTCGGCACGGGTGACGTCACCGTCGCGGCGGGCGTGGTCGGCGTCGGCGACTCGTGCGGGACCGAGCCCGACCCGGATCCCGGCCCGACGAACCACGCGGAGGTCTACTACTCCACCAAGACCCGGAACTGGACCGCGACCCGGATCCACTACCAGCCGACCGGAGGCACGTGGACCGCCGTGCCGGGCGTGCCCATGGAACAGGTGTGCCCGGACTGGGCACGCGCGTCGGTCGACCTCGGTCAGGCCACCGGCCTCAAGGCCGCGTTCAACAACGGCTCCGGCCAGTGGGACAACAACAACGGCGCCGACTACGCGTTGCCGACCGGGCGCAGCACCGTGAAGGACGGCGTGGTCACGCCGGACGCGACCGATCCCTGCGGACCCCCTGCCCCGCAGGACACCGTCGCGCCGAGCGTGCCGACCGGCCTGCGGGCCACCGCGTCCGCGCTCACCGTCTCGTTGGCGTGGACGGCGTCCACCGACAACGTCGCGGTCGCGGGCTACGAGATCACCCGCACGGGCGGCGCGCTGGGCACGGTCGTGCGCAACACCGGCGCGGTGGGCTTCGTCGACGGCCCGCTCACCGCGAACACGACCTACACCTACGCGCTCAAGGCCTACGACGCGGCGGGCAACAAGTCCGCGTCCACCGCGTCCGTCGCGGTGACCACGGGCGACGCCCCGCCCGCGCCGCCGGGCGGCACACCACTGGGCGGCGACCCGCGCGAGGACTCCGTCTACTTCGTGATGACCGCCCGCTTCAACGACGGCGTCCCGGCCAACAACCGGGGCGGCAGCCAGCACGTGCGCTCCGGCAACGCGGCCAACGACGACCCGATGTTCCGCGGCGACTTCCAGGGCCTGGTCGACAAGCTCGACTACATCAAGGGCCTCGGCTTCTCCGCGGTCTGGATCACCCCGGTCGTGCTCAACCGCTCGGACTACGACTTCCACGGCTACCACGGCTGGGACTTCCACCGCGTCGACCCGCGCCTCGAAACGCCGGGCGCGACCTACCAGGACCTGATCAACGAGGCGCACGCCAAGGGCCTCAAGATCTACCAGGACGTGGTCTACAACCACAGCTCGCGCTGGGGCGCCAAGGGCCTGTTCCAGGCGAAGGTGTTCGGCGTCCGGGACAACCAGTGGTCCTGGTACTACGACCAGCCGGTGCAGGGCTTCGAGTACGACGGCCTGACCATCGACCCGACCACCGGCAAGTCGTACTACAACGGAGACCTGTGGTCGACCACGGAGCCGGCCGGGAACACGTGCGTCGACTGGGGCAGGCCGACCCAGCACAGCAGCCCCGAGGGCTACCGGATCTACAGCTGCCAGTGGCCCAGCCCCACCTCCGGCATGTTCCCCGCCCAGCTCTACCACCGCTGCTGGATCGGCAACTGGGAGGGCGAGGACTCCCGGTCCTGCTGGCTGCACGAGGACCTGGCCGACTTCAACACCGAGAACCCGATCGTGCAGCGGTACCTGATCGACGCCTACAACCGGTTCATCGACATGGGCGTGGACGGGTTCCGGGTGGACACCGCCGTGCACATCCCGCGCGTGACGTGGAACCGCCGGTTCCTGCCCGCGATCCAGCAGCACACCACCGCGAAGTTCGGGGAGAAGGGCCGGGATTTCTTCGTCTTCGGCGAGGTCGCCGCGTTCGTCAACGACAAGTGGAACCGCGGCTCGGTCAACCACTCGGCGCAGTTCTTCACCTGGAAGGAGCGCCGCGAGTACAGCGCCGACGACGCCACCGCGTCGATCGAGCAGTACGACCACGAGCAGGCCCAGGGCACCGGCGGGCAGCCGACGAGCCGCAACGCGTTCCTCGACGGCAACGCCTACCACGCGCCGGACCACTCGAAGTCCTCCGGCATGAACATCATCGACATGCGGATGCACATGAACTTCGGCGACGCGAACAACGCGTTCTGGAACGCGAAGGACTCCGACGACTCCACCAACGACGCCACCTACAACGTGACGTACGTGGACTCGCACGACTTCGGGCCCAACAAGTCCGGCGTGCGGTACGCGGGCGGCACGGGCGCGTGGGCGGAGAACATGAGCCTGATGTGGACGTTCCGGGGCATCCCGACGCTCTACTACGGCTCGGAGATCGAGTTCCAGGCGGGCAAGCCGATCGACTGCGGCCCCACGTGCCCGCTGGCGACGACCGGTCGGGCGTACTTCGGGGACCACCTCGCGGGCCAGGTCACGGCGTCGGACTACGGCGTCGTGTCGTCGGCGTCCGGCCAGGTCGCGACCACGTTGCAGAAACCGCTGGTCAAGCACGTGCAGCGGCTCAACCAGATCCGTCGTGCGGTGCCCGCGCTGCAGAAGGGGCAGTACTCGACGGAGGGCGTGTCCGGCGGGATGGCGTTCAAGCGCCGCTACACGTCCGGCCCGGTGGACAGCTTCGCGCTGGTCGCGATCTCCGGTTCGGCGACGTTCACCGGTGTGCCCGACGGGACGTACCGCGACGCGGTCACCGGTGACACGAAGACCGTCACCGGCGGCAGCCTCACCGCGCACCCCGGCGGCCAGGGCAACGCGCGGGTCTACGTGCTGGACCTGCCGGGCAACCCGGCGCCGGGCAAGGTCGGCGCGGACGGCCCGTACCTGAGGTGACTTCCGGCGGGCGGGCGTGCTCTCTCCCACCGCCCGCCCGCCGGATCCCACACCTTCGGGTGACGTTGTGACACGCGGGCCGCTGTCGGTGCGATCTCAAGGGCACGGGACCTCACGACAGGCGGTGGTGTCCGAGCCGCCGGAAGGGCCGACCATGGGCACGACGAGAGCGGAACGCCGTCGCCGGGTCCGGGCGTTCGCGGCGTCGGGCGCCCCGGCGGCCACGGGCGTCGTGATCAACTTCGCCACGGAGTGGAAGACCGACCTCGTCGCGTGGTGCGCGGTGCTGGTCCTGACCGCCGGGTCCGGTGTGCTCGCGCTCGTCCTGTGCGACCCCGCCGCCCACCCGGTGACGGTCACCCCCAGGCCAGGACGGACTCCACCTCGAGGTCGAGCTCGGACACCGGGACGTGGCCGAACTGCTCCACCACGACCCGCCCGTCCCGGCGACGCCACGTGCCGCGCACCTGACCGTCCACGACGACGTGCGGACCTGCCGCCCGCACCTGGGGCGCGTGACGCGGATCGAGCAGCAGCGTGCGATCGGCGTAGCCGAGCAGGAACGTGTCGAACGGACCGAGGAGGCGGACCGTGCCGTCCAGGTCAGCCGCGTCCACGGCGGGCAGCTGCCAGCCGTGCTTGCCCTCCACCAGGTCGTCGAACGGGAACGCGGCGCGCACCTCGACCTCCGGCAGCCCGCTCCACGCGGTGAAGTCCTCGACCGTCGCGGGGCCGTGGGCGCGCAGGTAGCGGCGGACCAGCTCGGCGACGCCGCGCGGCTCGTCGTCGGCGCGGGGGAGCAGCCGGTAGGTCGACTCGCCCGCGCAGACCACGCCCTTGTTGGCGGCGTAGGCCAGCAGGTAGGCGGGCGCGGGGGTGGCCGGGTCGAGCGCCACGCCCACGTCGGCGAGCCGGGCGACGACCTGCGGCTTGCCCAGCGGTTCGGTCAGCACTTCCCGCAGCGCGGCCAACGCCCGCGCGCACACGTCGTCGGTGAGGCCCAGCTCCAGCCGGCGACGCCGTGACCGGGCGACGTTCACCGGGCCGAGCAGCGCCACCAGCCAGCCGACGTCCTCCCGGCGCAGCAGGTGCACCGCGCCGCGCATCGCGCACGTCCGCACGACGTCGCCGGCCTCCAACGCGGCACGCAGGTCGGCGGGGGAGACGCCGGTGGTGCGGGCCCGCACGGCCAGGCCGGCGGCGGCGGTGTCCTGCGCCTGCACGGCCAGCACGTCGTGCAGCAGCTCGGGCAGCGAGCGGGCCGGGGTCGACAGGCGTTGCGCCCGCATGCGCAACGCCCTCGCCCGCACGGCGGTCACTTCGGCCCCGCGCCCGTCGACCCGCGCACCACGAGCTCGGGCAGGAACACGAACTCGGCGTGGGGAGCGGGCGTGCCGCCGATCTCCTCCAGCAACGCGTTGACCGCGGCCTGGCCCATCGCCTCGACGGGCTGGCGCAGCGTGGTCAGCGGCGGATCGGCGAACACGATCAGCGGCGAGTCGTCGAACCCGACCACGGACACGTCCTGCGGCACGCTCAGCCCACGTTGCCGGGCCGCCCGGATCGCGCCGAACGCCATCAGGTCGCTGCCGCAGACGATCGCCGTGCACCCCTTGTCGAGCAGCGCGGTCGCCGCGGACTGCCCGCCCTCGACGGTGAACAGCGAGTGCTGCACCAGCGACTCGGCCTGCTCGGCGGTGTAGGGGAGGGCGGTGCGCATGTGCTGCACGAAACCCTCGATCTTGCGCAGCACCGGCACGAACCGGCGCGGGCCGACGGCCAGGCCGATGCGCTCGTGCCCCAGCTCGACCAGGTGTGACACCGCCAGCCGCATGGCCGCGCGGTCGTCGGTCGACATGAACGGCGCGGAGATCTTCTCCGTGTAGCCGTTGATCATGACGAACGGGATGCCGCGCCCGGCGAGCTTGGTGTAGCGGCCCATGTCGGCGGTGGAGTCGGCGTGCAGGCCGGAGACGAACACGATCCCGGCCACGCCCCGGTCCACCAGCATCTCGGTGAGCTGGTCCTCGGTCGACCCGCCCGGCGTCTGCGTGCACAGCAGCGGCGTGTAGCCCGCGCTGGTCAGCACCTGTTCCACGACCTGCGCGAGCGCGGGGAAGATCGGGTTGCCCAGCTCGGGCGTGATCAGGCCGATGAGCCCGGCGCTGCGCTGCCGCAGGCGGGGTGGTCGTTCGTAGCCGAGCAGGTCCATCGCGGCCACCACCGCCTGGCGGGTGGCCGTCGACACGCCGGACTTGCCGTTGAAGACCCGGCTGACGGTCGCCTCGCTGACCCCGGCCTGCGCGGCGATGTCGCTCAACCGGGCGGTCACGCCGTCCATGTGGATCCTTTCCGTCGCGGCGACACGCGCACCCGAAGGAAAGTCCTTGCAAAGCCTTTCAGCAAGTCCTTGACGGTCACAGTTCGGGCGCCAACCCCGCTGAACCGAGGCAGAGGGCGGCCTGGCGGGCGCCGGCGGCCATCGCCGAGTCGACTTCGTCGCCCGCGAGGTGGGCGACGAGGAAGCCGGAGAAGAAGGCGTCGCCGGCGCCGTTGGTGTCCACGATCTCCTCGACGGGCACGGCGGGCACGTGGTGGACGGCGCCGTCCACCACCGCCACCGCGCCGTCGGCGCCGAGCGTGGCGACCGCGGGCTTGTCGAGCGACTTGAGGAAGACGAGCAGCGCGTCGCGGTCGGCGAAGGCGTCGTCGTTGAGGAACACGTGGTCGGCCGCGTCGAGGAAGTCGCGGTGGAACTCCGCGACCCCGTCGTAGTCGTGCAGGTCGCACCACACCGGCACGCCGGCCGCACGTGCGGCGGACAGCAGGGGGCGGGCGTGGTCGGCGAGGTCGATCACCGCGGCGTCGGCCGACGCCAGCGCGGCGAGCGCCCGGTCGTCGTGCTGGGCCTGGCGCAGCCGGGGGAGTTCGAGGTAGATCGACACCCGCCCGCCGTGCGGGTCCATGAGGTTGAGGTGCTGCTCGGTGGCGGTGTCGACCACCTCGGCGATCACGTCGACCCCGGCCCGGTCGAGCACGTCGAGCACCGACCGCCCGGCCTCGTCGTCGCCCACGACGGTCCGCAGCGTGACGTCCGCGCCGAGCGAGGCGAGGTTCAGCGCCTTGCCGGCCGACGTGCCGCCGACCGCCACGCGGTGGCCGGTGGCGAACACGGTGTGCGGCCTGGCCTGCGGCAACCGGTCCAGCGACACCAGTCGGTTCCACGACACCGGCCCTGCCACGAACACCTTCGGCTTGTGCATGCGGGCCATTGTGAGCGGTGATCAACAAACGGGCCAACGGTGGACGGTCACAGCTGCAAGTTCTGTCATGGCCATCTCTATAGCTTCAGTGTTGCCTGAAAATAAGGAGCGATGCTCACGTGTGTCGCGATATAAGGAGCGTTGATCGACTCGGATCACCAACCGACAACTCCAAGAGAGGTTGCCGCATGCCACGAACCAGCAGATTACGGAGACGGGGACTCGTGCCGGTCGCCACTGGCGTCACCACGCTGGGCGCGCTCGTGCTGATCGCCCCTCCGGCCAACGCCGCCGACACCGACGTGCCCTGCGACGCGTCCGCGTTGGTGGCCGCAGTCGCCGCGGCCAACGCGTCGAGCGTCCCGGACGTCTTGTCCCTCGCGCCGAACTGCGTCTACCGGCTGACCGCGCCGGCCGTGCCCGGGGGCGAGGACGGGCTGCCTGCCATCGCCGGAACGCTCACCGTCCACGGCAACGGCGCGACGATCGCCCGGGCCGCGGACGCGCCGCGGTTCCGGCTCATCTCGAACTGGGGCGACCTGAGCCTCGACCACGTGACGCTCACCGGTGGCCACGCCCCGGACGCGGTCGGCACTGACTCCTACGGGGAGGGGAACCAGGGCGACTCGGGCGGCGCGATCCAGAACTGGGGGCCGCTGACCATCAGCGACAGCGTGCTCACCGGCAACGCCGCCGGCGCGGGTGCTCCCGGCGCGGACGCCACCACGACCACGAGCGCGGGTCGCGGCGGGCTCGGCGGTTCCGGCGGCGCGATCTCGTCCTACAGCTCGAGCTCGGTGCCGCTCACCATCACCGACAGCACGATCAGCGGCAACGTCAGCGGCCCCGGTGGCCGGGGCGGTGACGGCATCGGCGCGACGGCGGGTGCCCGGGGCGGCTCGGGCGGGTTCGGCGGTGGCGTGCACACCGTCGGCGGCACCGCGCTGCGGATCAGCGGCGGCCTCGTCACCGGGAACGCCGCGGCCGACGGTGGCGCGGGCGGTTCGGGTGGCGTCGACGGCGGCGGGGGAGGGGACGGCGGCAGTGGTGGCACCGGCGGCGGCGTGGACGTGGGTGGTCGGGAGGGCCAGTCGCTGAGCCCGGCCGTCATCGGTGTGAGGATCACGGCCAACCGGGCGGGCCGGGGTGGTGACGCCGGCGCCGCCGGGCCCGGCGGTTACGCCGGTTGGGCCGGTTTCGGCGGCGGCGGTGGTGGGATCGCGGTGTACCGCGAGACCCTCACCCTCGACGGCGGCCGGGTCACCGCCAACACCGCGGGCGAGGCGGGAGCGGGTTCGTCCCCGTGGCCGGGCTCCGGCGGCGGCATCGACACCCTGTACGCGGGCGTCACGCTGGTCAACGGCGCCGTGGTGACCGGCAACCGGCCGGACAACTGCAGCTCTGTGGCCGACGTGCCCGGCTGCGGCCGCAACACCCCGGTCGCCGTCCGGGCGGAGTCCGCTGCGGACCAGGGCCTCCAGGTCGAAGCCCGCACGCTCGCGGCACGGGCCGCGTCGGCGACGGTGCGGTAGTCCGTCCCGTGCCCGGCCGCGGTGGCGGTCGGGCACGGGGCCGTCACCGCCTCAGAACTCGACGTTCAACGAGTGCAGCCGGTGTCCGAGCGGCGGGACGGGGGAGCGGTCGAGCGCGTCGTAGGCCGGGCGGAGGTCGGGGAAACGGCCGAGGAGGGCGCGGAAGCACTCGTCGGCCTCGGTCCGGGCGAGGGCCGCGCCGAGGCAGTAGAACGCGCCGAGCCCGAACGCGGTGTGCCGGTTGGGTCGGCGGGTGATGTCGAACCGGTCCGGGTCGGCGAACACCTCGGGGTCGCGGTTGCCGGCCATCATCGCCAGGTAGAACCGCTTGCCCGCGGGCAGGTCGAGGCCGCCGACCTCGACGGGGGCGGTGCTCTCGCGGACGATCAGCGACGCCGGGCCGTCGCAGCGCAGCATCTCCTCGACCGCGGCGGGGGTGAGGTCCGGGTCGGCCTTGAGCCGGGCCAGCTCGTCGGGGTTCTCGAGCAGCAGCACGAGGCCGTTGGCGATGAGCCCGGCGGTGGTCTCGTGGCCCGCGAACAGCAGCAGCACGCAGTTGGCCACGATCTCGTCCTCGGTGACCTGGCCTTCGCGCTCGGCGGCGACGAACATGCTGATCAGGTCTTCGCGCGGGTCGGCGCGGCGTTGGCGGACGAGGCCGCGGACGTAGTCCTCCATCTCCAGCACGCTGCGCTGGGACTGGCGCAGCCGTTCGAAGTCGGCGAGCTGGAAGATCGCCACGATGTCGCGCGACCACGCCTGGAGCTGCTCGCGTTCGGAGGTGGGCATGCCCAGCATCTCGGCGATCACGTTGGCGGGCAACGGGTACGCGAGGTCGGCGACGACGTCCATCCGGCCGCGGTCCGCCACGGCGTCGAGCAGTTCCGCGGTGAGCTCGCGGATCCGGGGGCGTAACCCGTTGACGGTGGCGGGGGTGAAGTAGCGCTTGAGCAGCTGCTGGAACCGGACGTGGTCGGCTTCGACGGTGTGCCCCATCCACAGGTGCATGGAGTCGCGCAGGGGGAGCAGCTCGTCCTGCTGCGCCTGGGTGAACGTGGCGAGGCCCTGGGCCATGTTGGCGGGGGAGAAGCGGCGGTCCTTGAGGGTGGCCACGATGTCGGCGTGCCGGGTGAGGAGGTAGGCGTCGAGCTGGGGGAGGTGGCTGACCGGGCTCTCGGCGCGGATGCGGTGCAGCAGCGGCATCGGGTCCGCCATCGCCTCGGGTGTGAACAGGTCGTAGGACTGGACGGCAACGGCTGAATCGCTCATGGCGGCCAGTCTGTCCCGCCTTCGCGCCACGATCAGCGGCTGATCGGCGTAGTCGAGCACTCTTCGCAACTCGATTATCTCGATAGCTTCAGTGTCGACCAAAATTAACCCCAACCCCCGGCGCACGCTGACACCAAAACCAAAAACCAGCACGGAAGCCCAGGAGGTCGGCCCAGGGCTTCCGTGGTGGGGCTACGCCTGCTCGGACCACCAGCGGCGGCCGGTTTCGGGGAGGGTGGAGATCGGGTCGTAGTACGGGTACCGGCGGTCGAGTGCCTCGGGGTCGTCGAGTTCGATGCCGGTGCGGTAGTTCTTGGTCCAGTAGGAGATGCCGAGTTCGCGGTCGTACTCGTGGAGTTGGTGGACCCAGCGCTTGCCGACGTAGGGCACGTCGCAGACGATACGCGGGGTGGCGTAGCCGGGCAGGTAGCCCATGATCGCGTGCTGGAGCTCCTGCGCTTCCCAGACGGCGACGCGCCAGTGCTCGGCGTTGGGGATCATGTCGCACATGTAGAAGTAGTACGGCAGGATGTTCGCTTCGCCCTGGAGCGCGAAGCAGAGGTCGAGCAGGTCGTCGGGGGTGGCGTTGACGCCCTTCATGAGCACGCCTTGGTTGCGGACGTCGCGGACGCCGACTTCGAGGGCGGTGCGGGCGGCTTCGGCGACGAGCGGTGTCACGGACTGCACGTGGTTGACGTGGGTGTGGATGGCGAGGTTGACGCCGCGGCGGCCGGCGGTGCGGGCGACGCGTTCGAGGCCTTCGACGACTTTGGGTTGGAGCCAGTGCTGGGGTAGTCCGGCGAGGGCTTTGGTGGCGAGGCGGACGTCGCGGACGGTGTCGATGTCGAGCAGTCGCATGAGGAACGACTCGAGTTGGGGCCAGGGGACGTTGGCGACGTCGCCGCCGGAGACGACGACGTCGCGGACGCCGGGTGTGCGCTTGAGGTAGTCGATCATCTGGTCTTGGCGGTCGACGGGTTTGAGCGCGAGTTTGAGCTTCTGGACCTGGGGGGTGGAGTTGCCGACGAGGTCCATGCGGGTGCAGTGGCCGCAGTACTGGGGGCAGGTGGAGACGAGTTCGGCGAGGACTTTGGTGGGGTAGCGGTGGGTGAGGCCTTCGACGACCCACATCTCGGCTTCGTGGAGGGAGTCGCGGGCGGAGTGGGGGTGGCTGGGCCAGTCCGGGTCGCGGTCTGATCGGACGGGGATCATGTAGCGGCGGATGGGGTCGGCGAGGAAGGCTTCGGTGAACGCCTCGGGGTCGAGTGGGGCGTTGGGTGCCATGGTGTTGAGCATCTGGGGTGGCACGAGCATGGACATGGTGGCGGAGTGCTGCTGGTCGGCGGCCAGTTCGTCGTAGAACCGGTCGGTGAGCAGGTCGCCGGCGAGGGTGCGGAGCTGTTTGGGGTTCTTGACGCAGTTGGCGCGTTGCCACTGGGCGTCGCGCCATTGGGTGTCGGTGATGTCGCGCCAGCCGGGGAAGCGGCGCCAGTCGGGTTCGACCAGCTCTTGGCGCGCGTAGGTGTAGGGCTGGAGGTCGGCCCTGTGCTGCGTGGGGGTGACCTCGTGCAGCGCGGTCATTCATGCTCCCTGTCGGTCGTGTGGCGTGGAAGATATGCTGCCAGATGACCCGTTGGCCGTAAATATTACGGCAGGGAGCGTTTCGGGGTGCTCGTGCGTTGGGCTTGGTATGCGTGTGTTCGCGGTACTGCTGGTGGGTCTGGCTGTGGAGGTCACCGCTCTGGTGGCGGCGTTCGGGGCGTGGGGTCTGTTGCCGACCCTGGGTCTGCTGGTGCTGGGCGGGGTGGTGGGTTCGGTGTTGATGCGTCGTGAGGGCGCGCGGACGATGGCGGCGTTCTCGGAGGCGTTGCGGACGCGTCGTGCGCCGCATCAGGAGATCGCGGACGGTGTGCTGATCGCGGCGGCGGCGTTCTTGATCATCGTGCCGGGGTTCGTGAGCGACGTGGTGGGGTTGTTCCTGCTGTTCCCGCCGACGCGGCGGTTGATGAGCAGGCGGATCGCGCGGCGTGCGGAGGAGCGGGAGCGGGCGATGGCGTTGAACTTGCGGTACGGGCAGCACCCGATGGCGGGTGGTGTGGTGGTGGACGGCGCTGTGGTGGATGGCGCGGTGGTCGACGGTGATGTGGTGGATGTGCGTCCGGAGTCGCGGTCGGAGTCGCCGTCGAATCGGCCGGAGTTGACCTGATCGGGTGTGGTGGGTGGTTTCGCGCTGCCGGGGTGGTCCGACCGTTCCTAGGCTTCGCCCCCTGGGTTGTTCCTAGGGAGAGGTGTGGTCGTGTCGGGTGATCTGCGGATGGACAACGTCGATCGGGCTTTCGCGGTTTTCGACGTGGACGGTGACGGCGAGATCAGCTGGGAGGACTTCTCGGCGGCGGCTCGGGGTGTGGGTCGGGAGTTCGGTTTGGGGGTGGAGTCGTCCGAGGTCAGGAACCTGGTGGCGGCGTATCGGGAGTTGTGGGAGTACATCGTCGGGGCGGATCTGGATGCGGATGGCGTGGTGAGCCGGGGTGAGTTCCGGGACGCGCACGAGGCGGGTCGGTTGTCGACGGGTGGGTTGTTGGAGAAGTGGTTGGTGGTGTCGGGTCGGAATTTCGAGGTGGCGGATCGTGATGGTGACGGTCGGTTGGACGGGAGTGAGTTCGCGGGGATCTACCGGGGGAACGGGGTGACGGATCCGCAGGTGGCGGCGATCGCGTTCGCGGGGATGGACGTGGATGGTGACGAGCGGCTGGATCGGGAGGAGTTCCAGACGCACGTGCGTGGTTTTTTCACGGCGACGGACGGGTCGGTGAAGGGCTCGCGGATGCTCAGCGGGGGCTGAGCCCGGCCTGAGGCGGGGCTTGAGCGGTTGGTCGTGGTGTCGTCGGGGGGTGGCCTGGGTACGTGAGACGGCATGACCGTCATCGGTGTGCACGCGTCTCACGAGCAGGTCCACCCGTCGGCGTTGTTGTCGGCGGTGCGGCGGGCGGAGGAGGTGGGGTTCGACGCGGGGATGAGTTCGGACCACTTCTCGCCGTGGAGTGCGCGGCAGGGTCAGAGCGCGTTCGCGTGGTCGTGGTTGGGTGCGGCGCTGGAGGCGACGGGTCTGCCGTTCGGGGTGGTGAACGCGCCTGGTCAGCGGTATCACCCGGCGATCGTGGCGCAGGCGATCGGGACGTTGGGCGCGATGTACCCGGGTCGGTTCTGGGCGGCGTTGGGCAGTGGTGAGGCGAGCAACGAGCACATCACGGGTGGGGGTTGGCCGCGCAAGGAGGTGCGGAACGCGCGGTTGTCGGAGTGCGTGGAGGTGATCCGTGCTCTGTTGGCGGGTGAGGAGGTCAGTCACGACGGTCTGGTGAGGGTGGATCGGGCGCGGTTGTGGACGAGACCGGATGTGCCTCCGTTGTTGGTCGGTGCGGCGGTGAGCGAGGAGACGGCGCGGTGGTGTGCGGGGTGGGCTGATGGGTTGATCACGGTGAACGCGCCGGTGGAGCGGTTGCGGCGGGTGGTGGGGGCGTATCGGGACGCGGGTGGTCGGGGGAAGTTGTGCCTGCAGGTGCATTTGAGTTGGGCGGAGTCCGATGACGAGGCGCGGTCGGTCGCGCACGAGCAGTGGCGGAGCAACGTGTTCGGGCCGCCGGTGTGCTGGGACTTGGAGACGGTGGAGCACTTCGACGTGGTGTCGGAGGACGTGTCGGTGGAGCGGGTGGCGGGGGTGGTGAACGTGTCGTCGGACCTGGGGTGGCACGCGAAGACGATCCGGGGTTATGCCGAGTTGGGGTTCGAGGAGGTGTACCTGCATCACGTGGGGCGTGAGCAGGAGCGGTTCCTGGACGTGTTCGGTGAGCGGGTGTTGCCGGAGGTGCGGTCGTGAAGTTGACCAGGACCGCGGATCTGTGGTGGAAGAACGCCGTCGTGTACTGCTTGGACGTGGAGACGTTCCACGATGCGAACGGTGACGGGCACGGTGATTTCCGGGGGTTGATCGACAAGATCGACCACTTGCACCGGTTGGGTGTGACGTGTTTGTGGTTGATGCCGTTCTTCCCGTCGCCGGATCGGGATGACGGGTACGACATCACGGATTTCTACGGTGTGGATCCGCGGTTGGGGACGTTGGGTGATTTCGTGGAGTTCGTGCGGACGGCGCGTGATCGTGGGATGCGGGTGATCGCGGATCTGGTGGTGAACCACACGTCGGATCGGCATCCGTGGTTCCAGGCGGCGCGTGATCCGGGTAGTCCGTTCCACGACTGGTACGTGTGGGCGGACGAGCCGCCGGCGAACGCGTCGGACGGGGTGGTGTTCCCGGACGAGGAGACGTCGCTGTGGACGTATGACCGGAAGGCGAAGCGGTACTACCTGCACCGGTTCTACCGGCACCAGCCTGATCTGAACGTGGCGAACCCGAAGGTGCGGGACGAGATCGCGCGGGTGATGGGGTTCTGGATGGAGTTGGGGTTGTCGGGGTTCCGGGTGGACGCGGTGCCGTTCTTGTTGGAGGCGCCGATCGAGGCGTTGCCGGATCCGCACGACTACTTGGCGGATCTGCGGGCGTTCCTGTCGCGGCGCAACGGTGAGGCGATCCTGTTGGGTGAGGTGAACCTGCCGTACGCGGAGACGATGGCGTTCTTCGGCGGGTCGGACGGTGTGGGCGACGAGTTGCACATGTGTTTCGACTTCATCGGGATGCAGCAGTTGTACTTGTCGTTGGCGCGTCGGGACGCGAGTCCGTTGACTCATGCGTTGAGGGAGCGTCCGGAGCCGCCGCGGGATTGTCATTGGGCGACGTTCGTGCGCAATCACGACGAGTTGACGTTGGACAAGTTGACGGAGCCGGAGCGGCAGGAGGTGTTCGCGGCGTTCGGTCCGGAGGAGGACATGCAGCTGTACGGGCGGGGGTTGCGGCGGCGGTTGCCGTCGATGTTGGAGGGTGATCCGGACCGGATCAGGATGGTGTACAGCCTGTTGTTCTCGTTGCCGGGGACGCCGGTGTTGTTCTACGGCGAGGAGGTCGGGATGACCGAGGACTTGTCGTTGGAGGGTCGGTTGGCGGTGCGGACGCCGATGTGGTGGGACGCGGTGGACGGGCAGCGGCGTGATTCCGGGTCGCTGTTGGGGTGGGTCCGGTTGCTGGTGGAGCGGTACCGGGAGTGTCCGGAGTTGGCGTGGGGTGCGTTCTCGACGATCGACACGGCGGATCCGGCGGTGTTCGCGCACCGGTGCGAGATCGACGGTGGGACGGTGGTCGCGGTGCACAACTTCGCCGACCGGGACGTCGTGGTCGAGTTGCCGAAGGTCGAGGGTGTGCTGACGGATCTGCTGGTGGACGGCACGGTGGCGCCGGGGGAGGACGGGACGGCGGTGGTGGAGTTGGGTCGGTACGGGTGTCGGTGGTTCCGTCAGGTGAGCCGGTAGCCGTGGGCGGGTCGGTTGGCCATGCCGTAGCGGGGTAGGACTTCGGCTTTGCCGATGGTGACGAGGTGTTCGAGGTAGCGGCGGGCGCTGACGCGGGAGAGTCCGGCGCGGTCGGCGACTTCCTGGGCGGAGAGGTCGTCGTGGGTGGTTTTGAGGGCGTCGACGACGAGTTTGAGGGTGAGGGGTGAGAGGCCTTTGGGGAGGGCGGCCCGGGGTCGGTGTTGGAGGAGTTGGTCGACTTCGTCCTGGTCGAGCCAGGGTCCGAGGCGTTGGACCTCGGTGCGGCGGGCGAGGTATTCGCGCATGCGGTCGAGGAACGCGGTGCGGGTGAAGGGTTTGACGAGGTAGTGGTCGACGCCGCGGGACATGGCCTGGCGGACGGTGTCGCGTTCGCGGGCGGCGGTGACGGCGATGACGTCGACGGGTGGGCCCGGTCGGGTGCGGAGGCGGGCGAGGACTTCGAGTCCGGAGATGTCGGGGAGGTGGATGTCGAGCAGGACGAGGTCGGGGCGGAGGGTGTCGACGGCGCGGAGGGCTTCGCCGCCGCCGTGTGCTTCGCCGACGACGGTGAAGTCGGGGAGGGCGTCGAGGAAGCCGCGGTGGACGGCGGCGACGGCGAAGTCGTCGTCGACGACGAGGGTGCGGACGGGGGTTCGGTCGGTGGTGGTCATCGGGCGGCCTCCGGGAGCCAGACGTCGAAGGAGGCTCCGCCGAGTTCGGAGTCGGTGATGCGGACCTGGCCGCTGCGGCGGGTGACGACTCGGGAGACCAGGGCGAGGCCTATGCCTCGTCCGTGTGCGCCGCGGGGTGCTTTGGTGCTGACGCCGAGGGTGAAGATGCGGTCGCGGTCGGTGTGGTCGACGCCGGGTCCGTCGTCGTCGACGACGACTCGGACGCCGGTGGGGTCGGAGTGGACGAGGACGAGGACGGTGCCGCCGGGGTGGACGGCGTCGACGGCGTTGTCGACGAGGTTGCCGAGGACGGTGAGGGCGTCGTCGCCGGTGCGGGCGTCGACGGTGGTGGCGGGGTCGAGGCGGAGGGCGACGCCGCGTTCGTGGGCGGTGGAGGACTTGGCGAGCAGGAGTGCGGCGAGGGCGGGGTCGGTCATGGCGCCGCCGATGATGTCGGAGGTGGCGGAGCCGGCGCCGCCGACGCGTTCGATGTAGGCGACGGCGTCGTCGCGTCGGTCGAGTTCGACGAGGCCGCTGATGACGTGCAGGTGGTTGGTGAACTCGTGGGCCTGGGCGCGGAGGACTTCGGTGACGGTGCGTTGGCCGTCGAGTTCGCGCAGGGCGTCGTGGAGTTCGGTGCGGTCGCGGAGGGTGAGGACGACGCCGACGGGTCGGCCGTGGGTCTTGGCGGTCATGCGGTTGGCGACGAGGACGCGTTCGCCGGCGAGGACGAGGCGGTCGGCGACGTCGTCGTGGGTGCGGGCGAGGTCGAGGAGGCCGCCGTCCTCGAGGACGGCGGCGGCGGGTTTGCCGGTGGGGTCGTCGGTGAGGCCGAGGAGGCGGAGTGCTTCGTCGTTGACGAGGACGAGGCGTTCGTGGTCGTCGACGGCGACGACGCCTTCGCGGATGCCGTGGAGCATGGCGTCGCGGGTTTCGAGGAGGTGGGCGATCTCGTCGGGTTCGAGGCTGAAGGTGCGGGTGCGGACCATGCGGGTGACGAGGGCGGCGCCGAGGACGCCGACGAGGGCGGCGGCGGCGAGCCAGCCGATGAGTTCGGGGAGGTCTTCGGCGAGGTCGGCGTCGAGTTCGCTTTCGAGGATGCCGACGGAGGCCATGCCGATGATGTCGCCGGCGGGGGAGCGGACGGGGACTTTGGCGCGCAGCGAGGTGCCGAGGGTGCCGGTTTCGGTGCCGACGAAGACGTGGCCGGACAGGGGGCTGCTGGGGTCGGTGGAGACGCGTTCGCCGATGCGGTGGGGGTCGGGGTGGGCGTAGCGGACGCCGTCGCGGTCGGTGACGACGACGTAGGTGACGCCGGAGGCCCGGCGGAGGAGTTCGGCGAGGGGCTGGATGGTGGCGGCGGGGTCGGGGGAGGTGAAGGCGTCGACGACGGTGGGGAGGCGGGCGACGCTTTCGGCGACGGACAGCATGCGGTCCTTGTAGGCCTCGCGGATGCGGTCGCTCTGCATTTTGGCTGCCAGGAGGCCTGCCGCGCAGGTGGTGGCGAGCACGATGACGACCTGCAGGGCGAGCAGGGTGACACCGAGGGGGACCGAACGGCGGCGCATGGCAGAGCATTCTGGCCCAACGGGTGTGAGCGGGGCCACGACCTAAACGACCAATACGGCCCTTACGACCTTTGCGGGGTGGTGCGGGGGGTGGGCTCTTAGCGTTCCGGCGCACCGGAGCGACGGTGCTGCGGTGGCGGCCGTGTTCGGCCGATATTTTCGCGTGGAGGACCCGATGGCAGGACAGCGCACCCGACTTCTCGCGGCCGTGGCGGCCGTGGGCCTGGTGGTCGCGGGGTGTGGGGGCGGCGGCGCGGGGGGCGACGTCGGCCGGTTGGAGATCATGGCCCCGGCGGATCCGGGTGGCGGGTGGGACCAGACGGCGCGGGCGATGCAGGCCGCGATCGACGGCGCGGACCTGGCGGACTCGGTGCAGGTCAGCAACGTGGGCGGTGCGGGCGGCACGGTGGGGTTGCAGAAGCTGGCGAACGAGCGGTCCGAGAGCTACCTGATGGTGACCGGGCTGGTGATGGTCGGCGCGGTGGAGACCAACGGGGCGGACAAGCGGTTGGAGGACACGACGCCGATCGCCCGGTTGACGGCGGAGGACGAGGTGGTGGTCGTGCCCGCCGAGTCGCCGTACCGGACGATCGAGGAGCTGCTGGCCGCGGTGGACGAGAAGGGCAAGGGGGTGACGATCACCGGCGGTTCGGCGGGCGGCACGGACCACATCCTGGCCGGGATGCTGTTGCAGGCGTTGGACATCGACCCGGGCAAGTTGAACTACGTGCCCTACTCCGGCGGCGGTGAGTCGCTGGCGGCGTTGCTGGGCGGGAAGGTCGACGCCGGCATCTCGGGTGTGGGCGAGTACGTGGAGCAGATCAAGGCGGGCAAGCTGCGGGCGTTGGGCACGTCGGGGCCGAAGGAGCACCCGGAGCTGAAGGTGCCGACGTTCAAGAAGCTGGGCACCGGTGTGGAGCTGATCAACTGGCGTGGTGTGGTGGCGCCGGGGTCGATCTCGGTGGCGGCGAAGGACAAGCTGGTGAAGCTGGTCACCGACATGCACGCGAGCCCGCAGTGGCAGGAGGAGCTGAAGAAGAAGGGCTGGACGGACACGTTCCAGACCGGGCACGACTTCTCGACGTTCCTGACGATGGAGATCGGCCGCATCAAGCCGGTGTTGCAGGAGATCGGCCTGGTCTCGTGACGTCGTCCGACGCGACATCCCCCGATCCGGCGCCGCCGGCCCGGTCGGCGAAGGCCGAGGAGTACGTGTTCGGGGCCCTGGTGGCGGCGTTGGGGGTGTTCACCCTGGTGGACGCGACCACGATCGCGACCAGGGGTTCGATGGGCACGGTGGGGCCGCGGGTGTTCCCGTACGCGGTGGGTGCGCTGCTGGTCGTGACGGGGGTGGCGGCGATCGTCGCCACCGCCCGCGGCCGGCTGGGCCCGGCGGAGGACGCCGAGGACGTGGACACGTCGGTGCGCACGGACTGGGTGACGGTGGCGAAGCTGGTCGCGGTGCTGGTGGCGCACCTGGCGCTGATCGACGTGGCGGGCTGGCCGGTGGCCGGGGCCGTGCTGTTCTTCGGCGCGGCGTGGACGTTGGGCGCGGTGTGGTGGAAGGCGCTGGTCGTCGCGGTGGTGCTGGCGCTGGTGGTGCAGGTGCTGTTCGCGGCGGGGTTGGGGCTGTCGCTGCCGGCCGGGGTGTTCGAGGGGGTGCCGTTGCTCGATGGGTAGCCTCACCGCGCTGTTGGAGGGCTTCGCGACGGCCGCGCAGCCCGAGTACCTGCTCTACGCCCTGCTGGGCGTCACGCTCGGCACCGCCGTGGGCGTGCTGCCCGGTATCGGCCCGGCGATGACGGTGGCGTTGCTGCTGCCGTTGACGTACTCGCTGGAACCCACCGCCGCGTTGATCATCTTCGCGGGCATCTACTACGGCGGCATGTACGGCGGGTCGACCACGTCGATCCTGCTCAACACGCCGGGCGAGTCGTCGTCGGTGGTGACGGCGCTGGAGGGCAACCGGATGGCCCGCGCCGGGCGGGGCGCGGCGGCGCTGGCGACGGCGGCGATCGGGTCGTTCGTGGCGGGCACGATCGCGACGATCCTGCTCACCGCGCTGGCGCCGACGATCGCCGACCTGGCGGTGACGCTGGGCCCGGCGGACTACGTGGCGTTGATGGTGGTGGCGTTCACCACGGTCGCGGCGCTGTTGGGCGCGTCGCCGGTGCGCGGGTTGGCGTCGCTGGGCCTCGGGCTGTTCATCGGGCTGGTCGGCACCGACACCCTGACCGGGCAGCAGCGGTTCACGCTCGGCGTGCCGACGCTGTCGGACGGGATCGACGTGGTCGTGGTCGCCGTCGGGGTGTTCGCCGTCGGCGAGGCCCTGTACGTGGCGGCGCGGATGCGGCACGGCCCGGTCGAGGTGGTGCCGGTGGGCGGGAAGTGGATGACCGGCGAGTTCTGGCGGCGGTCGTGGAAGCCGTGGCTGCGCGGCACCGCGATCGGTTTCCCGATCGGCACCATCCCGGCCGGCGGCGCGGACGTGTCGACGTTCCTGTCGTACGCGGCGGAGAAGAAGCTCGCGAAACGCCCGGAGGAGTTCGGGAAGGGCGCGATCGAGGGCGTCGCGGGGCCGGAGGCGGCGAACAACGCCGCGGCGGCCGGTGTGCTGGTGCCGTTGCTGACGTTGGGGTTGCCGACGACGGCGACGGCGGCGGTGATCGTGGCCGGGTTCCAGAGCTACGGCATCCAGCCGGGGCCGCTGCTGTTCACCAACGACTCGGCGCTGGTGTGGGCGCTGATCGCGTCGCTGTACATCGGCAACGTGATGCTGCTGGTGCTGAACCTGCCGTTGGTGAAGATCTGGGTGAAGGTGCTGCAGATCCCGCGGCCCTACCTGTACGCGGGGATCCTGCTGTTCGCCGCGTTGGGCACCTACGCGGTGAACTTCGTGGTCGACGACCTGGTGGTGCTGCTGGTCATCGGCGTGGCCGGGTTCTTCATGCGCCGCCACGGCTACCCGGTGGCGCCGCTGGTGGTGGGGCTCATCCTGGGGCCGATGGCCGAGGAGCAGGTCCGCCGCACCCTGCAGATCAGCGAGGGCGACCCGGCGGCGCTGGTCGCGAGCCCGTTCGCGGCGGTCGCCTACGCGGTGCTGGCCGCCGCGCTGGTCGTCACGGTCGTGCTGCGGGTCCGCCGCCGGGCCTGACCGTCCGTGTCACGTGCCCGGCCGGGGATGCCCCCCGGCCGGGCACGTCCGCGTTCCGGGGCCGTCCGCGTTCCCTGCACATCCGTGGTTCCGGGCCGGCACACCCGCGTTCCCTGGGGGTGTCGGCGTTCGGCGCGCCCCCTCCTGCGGCGTCACCCTTGCGGAATCCCGGCCGTTCACGTGAAGATATCCGGGTCCTGGCCTCATAGACCGAAGGATTTCCATGACTTCGCCGTACGGTCTGCACCGCGTCCTCGAACCCGCCGGGGTGCTGCCGCAGCAGGCCCACCGGCTGGACGCCACCCCGGTGTGCGGACCCGACGAAGTCCTGGTCGACGTGTCCCGGCTCAACCTCGACGCCGCCTCCTACCGGCAGCTGCGCGAGGAGCACGGCGTCGCCGGTGTCCGGCGGGCCGTCCTGGACATCGTCGCCGCCCGCGGCAAGATGCAGAACCCCGTCACCGGATCGGGTGGCATGCTGCTCGGCGTCGTCCGGGAGGTCGGCCCCGCCTCACCGCTGGGCCTGCGGCCGGGTGACCGGATCGCGACGCTGGTGTCGCTGACCCTCACGCCGCTGCGCATCACCGACGGCCTCGCCGCGTGGGACGGCGCGGACGAGCAGGTGCCGTGCGAGGGCACCGCGGTGCTGTTCGGCCGGTCCATCGCCGCCGTGCTGCCCGACGACCTGCCCGAACAGCTCGCCCTGTCGGTGCTGGACGTGTGCGGCGCGCCCGCGTTGACCGACCGGGTCGTGCGCCGCCGTGCCGCGCCGTCGGTGCTGGTGCTGGGCGGCGGCGGCAAGTCGGGGTCGCTGTCGCTGGCCGCCGCGCGGCGCGCCGGCGCGTCCCGGCTCGTCGCGCTCGTGCCCACCGGGCGGGAAGCCGCCGCCGTCCGCGCCTCCGGGCTCGCCGACACCGTGGTCGTCGCCGACGCCCGCGACCCGCTCGCCGTCGCCGCCGCCGTCGGCGACCCGGTGGACGTGACCGTGGTGTGCGTCGACGTGCCCGGCTGCGAGCACGGCGCGATCCTGGCCACCGCCGACGGCGGCACCGTGGTGTTCTTCTCCATGGCCACCTCGTTCCCCGCCGCCGCGCTGGGCGCCGAAGGGCTCGCCGCCGACGTGGAGATGCTCGTCGGCAACGGCTACGTGCCAGGTCACGCCGCGTTCGCCCTGGACCTGCTGCGCGGTGAGCCTGCCGTGCGGGCCCTGTTCGAGCACCGGCAGACTCAGCAGGCGTGACTACAGTGAACGGCGCCTCCGCGTCGACGAGCGCGTCGACGCGTCTGCTCGTGGGGGGACGCATCCACTCCCCGACCTCCCCGGACGCCACCGCGATGGCCGTCACCGACGGCACCGTGGTGTGGCTCGGCCAGGACGCCGCCGGCCGCGCCCTGCACCCCGACGCCGAGGTCGTCGACCTGGGCGGCGCGTTCGTCGCCCCCGCGTTCGTCGACGCCCACGTGCACGCCACGTCCGCCGGGCTGCTGCTCACCGGCCTCGACCTCACCGGCTGCCGCTCCCTGGCCGAGCTGCTCGACGCGGTGCGCGGCGCCGACGGGCCCCTGGTGTGGGGGCACGGCTGGGACGAGACCCGCTGGCCGGAGAACCGGCCGCCCAGCCGCGCCGAACTCGACGACGCCGCCCGCGGCGCCCGCGTCTACCTGTCCCGCATCGACGTGCACTCCGCCCTGGTGTCCACCGCGCTGGTCGACCTCGCCCCGGACGCCCGCGGCGCCGACGGCTGGAGCCCCGACGGGCCGCTGTCGCGCGCCGCGCACCACCACGTGCGCCGTGCCGCGAAGGACGCCATCCCCGTCGAACGCCGCCGTGCCGCCCAACGCGCGTTCCTGGAGCACGCCGCGTCGCGCGGGATCGCGTCGGTGCACGAATGCGCCGGACCCGACATCTCCGGCGTCGACGACCTCGCCGACCTGCTCGCCACCGACCTGCTCGACGTCGCCGGCTACTGGGGCGGCCTCGGCCCGGTCGACCTGCCCGTGCGCGGCCTGGCCGGTGACCTGTTCGTCGACGGGGCGCTCGGTTCCCGCACCGCCGCCCTGTGCGAGCCCTACGCCGACGCCGACACCACCGGCGCCCTCTACCTCGACGCCGACGCCATCGCCGACCACCTCGTCGCCTGCACCCGCGCCGGCCTGCAAGGCGGGTTCCACGTCATCGGCGACGCCGCCGTCACCGCCGTCGTCGACGGCTTCGCCCGCGCCGCCGACATCGTCGGCGTGCCCGCCCTGGCCGCCCGCAGGCACCGCCTCGAACACCTCGAGATGATCACCGCCGAGCAGGCCGCCCGGCTCGGCTCCTGGGGTGTCGTCGCCTCCGTGCAACCCCAGTTCGACCACGAGTGGGGCGGCCCCGACGGCATGTACGCCCGACGCCTCGGCGTCGACCGCGGCACCGCGCTCAACCCGTTCTCCCGCCTCGCCGCCGCCGGCATGATCCTCGCCCTCGGCTCCGACGCCCCCGTCACCGCCGTCGACCCGTGGGCCACGATCAAGGCCGCCGTCCACCACCGCACCGACGGCCACGGCCTCTCCCCGCGCGCCGCGTTCAACGCCCACACCCGCGGCGGGTGGCGCGCCGCCGGCGTCGACGACGGCGTCACCGGCACCCTCCAGCCCGGCGCCCCCGCCACCTACGCCGTGTGGGAAGCCGGGGACCTGGAGGTCGCCGCCCCCGACAGCCGCGTGCAGCGCTGGTCCACCGACCCGCGCTCCCGCGTCCCCGCCCTGCCCGCCCTCGACGGCCCCGTCCCGGTCTGCCTGCGCACCGTCCTGCGCGGCCGCACCGTCTACGAACGGGACGCCTGAGTGACGGTCATCGGCGGCACCACGACGCTCGGCGACGGCCGACGGGAACAGGAGTGAAGATGGCGTTGCTCGACCTCGACCCGAAGGTGGTCGCCACGGCGCGGGAACTCGCCGCACGGGCCGCCGAACCGGTGGTGGCGCTGGCCAAGGCCCACACCACGGTGGCGGTCGAGCGCGCCACGCTCCGCCTCGCCGGCATCACCGGCGCCGACACCACCCACCGCGCCGGCGACGTCCCCTGGGTCAACCGGGTCGTCGACACCGTCCGCGAGCACTGCGGCCTCGAACACGGCGTCGCCCTGCCCGTCTTCCACGCCCTGCGCGAACACGACCTCGGCACCCTCACCGAGCTGGCCGAAGCCACCGCCGCCGGGCAGGTCCGCTACACCCTCCCCACCGGCCGCGACCGCGAACGGGCCCGCAAAGCCGCCACCGCCGCCGTCACCAGAGGCCTGCGCACCGTCGACCGCAACCGCGCCCACCGCGACAAGCTCGTCGCGAAACTCGGCGACCCGCCCCGACGACCCTGGATCTACCTCATCGTCGCCACCGGCGACATCGACGAGGACGTCGTCCAGGCCCGCAACGCCGCCCGCGCCGGCGCCGACATCATCGCCGTCATCCGCTCCACCGGCCAGTCCCTGCTCGACTACGTCCCCGAAGGCGCCACCCACCACGGCTTCGCCGGCACCTACGCCACCCAGGAGAACTTCCGCATCATGCGCGCCGCCCTGGACGACGTCTCGAAAGAGGTCGGCCGGTACGTGCGGCTCACCAACTACGCCTCCGGGCTGTGCATGCCCGAGATCGCCGTCCTCGCCGGCCTGCAACGCCTCGACATGATGCTCAACGACTCCATGTACGGCATCCTGTTCCGCGACATCAACCCCATCCGCACCTTCGTCGACCAGCGGTTCTCCCGCCAGGTCCACGCCCGCGCCGGCATCGTCATCAACACCGGCGAGGACAACTACCTCACCACCGCCGACGCCATCGACGCCGCCCACACCGTCACCGTCTCCCAACTGCTCAACGAGCACTTCGCCCACGAAGCCGGCCTGCCCGACCACCTCCTCGGCCTCGGCCACGCCTTCGAGATCAACCCCGCCGTGCCCGAGTCGTTCCGCCTCGAACTCGCCCACGCCCTGCTCGCCCGCGAACTGTTCCCCGACGCGCCGCTCAAGTGGATGCCACCCACCAAGCACATGACCGGCGACGTGTTCCACGGCTACCTGCTCGACGGGTTCTTCACCCTCGCCGGCCTGCTCACCGGCCAGTCCATCCTGCTCGTCGGCATGATGACCGAAGCCGTCGTCACCCCGTTCCTGTCCGACCGCGACCTCGCCCTGCGCAACGTCCGCTACGTCCTCGACGCCGCCGGCGGCCTGCGCGACGACTTCCGGCCCGCACCCGACGGCCTCATCGTGAAACGCGCCCACCAAGTCCTCGGCGAAGCCGTCGACCTGCTCGCCCGCATCGTCGACGACGGCCTCCTCGACGCCATCGCCGACGGCACCTTCGGCCTCATGAAACGCCCCGCCACCGGCGGCAAAGGCGCCGACGGCGTCATCACCAAAGCCGACGACTACCTCAACCCGGCCGCGGACCTGCTGGAGGCACACCCGTGACACGCCACGTCCGCCCCTACGGCGACACCACCGGCGACGGCATGGTGCAGACCTCGTTCACCCTGCCCGTCCCCGCCGGACCCCACGCCGACGGCGCCGCACAACAACTCGCCAACAAGATGGGCATCGACCCCGCCATGGTCGTGCACTCCCACCCCATCGGCGACGACTTCACCTTCTTCGTCGTCTACGGCTCCGTCCGCCACATCGTCGACCTCGACGACGTCCGCGTCGTCGAACGCGAATACCCCCTCCTGCCACCCGCCGAGATCAACACCACCGTCAAGAAACTCCTGCGCCGCAAACTCGTCGTCGTCGGCGCCTGCATCGGCACCGACGCCCACACCGTCGGCATCGACGCCATCCTCAACATCAAAGGCTTCGCCGGCGAGAAAGGCCTCGAGTACTACCGCGAACTCAAGGTCGTGAACCTCGGCGCCCAGGTCTCCGTCCCCGAACTCGTCCGCCGCGCCCGCGCCGAGAAAGCCGACGCCGTCCTCGTCTCCCAGGTCGTCACCCAACGCGACGCCCACATCCTCAACACCCAGGAGATGTCCGCCGCCTTCCGCGAAGCCATGGGGGAGCGACGCCCCCTGCTCATCGCCGGCGGACCCCGCTTCGACCCGCTCATGGCCGCCGAACTCGGCGTCGACCGCGTCTTCGGCCGCGGCACCACACCCGGCGAAGTCGCCAGCTACCTCGTCCACGCCATCCACACCACCAGCGCCGACACCAAAACCACCACCACGGCTGCCGCCGCGCGCGCCGCCCGCAAGGAGAACGCGTGAGCCTCACCGAAGGACACACCGTCACCCACCGCCGCTACGTGCCCCACTCCCACGCCCACTACGGCGGCAACCTCGTCGACGGCGCCTACACGCTCGGCCTGTTCGGCGACGTCGCCACCGAACTGCTCATCCGCACCGACGGCGACGAAGGCCTCTTCGCCGCCTACTCCACCGTCGAGTTCCTCGCACCCGTCCACGCCGGCGACGTCCTCGAGGCCACCGCCACCCTCGTCCGCATCGGCACCCGCTCCCGCGAGATCGCCTTCGAAGCCCGCGTCGTGTGCCGCAGCGCCCCCCACCGGGGCCCCTCCGCCGCCGACGTCCTCGACCCGCCCGTCGTCGTCACCCGCGCCCGCGGCACCGTCGTCGCCCCCGGACACCCGTAACGCCCATCGTCGTCCGCGGGTGCGGCCCCGGTCGGTCGCAACCCCGGTCGCGGGGTGCGCGTCGTCAGTCGCCGCCGAGCTCCGGGTCCTCGCACACGTCCACCAGGTTCACCCGGTGCTCCCGCCGCAACTCCTCCGCCAGCTCCTCCGCGTCCACCCCGAACGCCTCCACCACCCGGAACGACGCCGGCGTCCGCTCCACCCGCGCCGCGTCGGCCAGGTCGTCACGACCCGACGCCCGCAACGCCGCCGTCAACCGGGCGTGGTTGTCCGCCTGGGTCCGCTCGTCACGCACCTCACGCACCCGACTGTCACCGCGCAACCCGTCCGCCACCCGCCGCATCTCCTCGTCGGTGTCGAGCAGCAGCTGCAACACCGTGCAGTTCGGCGTCGGCGTGCCCACGACCTCACGGCCCGGCCCGAACAGCACCACCGCCGCGACCCCGCCCGTGACCAACGCCAAGGCCACGGTCAGCAGCAGCGGTCTGCGGAACACGCCCACCACCCTGCCACGCCCCGCACCAGCCCTGCGACCCGACGCGACCCGCCGACCCGCCGACCCGACACGTCGTCACGACACGGCCCGCCGTCGACCTCGGCCTTGCCGGCACCACCCCGTGCCGTCACCCCGGCACGACACCGCCGTCACCCCGTGCCGTGACGCGCCCGGCCGCCGCCCTCTGCCACTATCGACCCGTGATCAGCATCGACCCGGCCTCGCCCGTGCCGCCCTACGAACAGGTGCGCTCCCAGTTCGCCCGCCGGATCACCGACCGCGACCTGGCCGTCGGCACCCGCCTGCCCACCGTGCGCGCCCTCGCCGCCGACCTCGGCCTCGCCGTCAACACCGTCGCCCGCGCCTACCGCGAACTCGAGGAAGCCGGCCTCATCGAAACCCGCGGCCGCGCCGGCACCGTCGTCAGCGCCGCCGGCCAACGCGGCCGCGAACGCGCCCTGCGCGCCGCCCGCGCCTACGCCGCCACCGCCCGCGAACAAGGCCTCACCGTCGACGAAGCCCTCGACATCGTCCGCGCCGCCCTCACCGACACCCACCACCCGTAGGGTGACGCCCGTGGCCACCGAACCCAGCGGCGACCCCGCCCGGACCCTCGCCGTGCTGTGGCGCACCGGCGGCCGCACCGCCCGCACCGACCTCGGCGTGGACCGCATCGTCGCCGCCGCCGTCACCCTCGCCGACACCGAAGGACTCGCCGCGCTGTCCATGCGCCGCGTCGCCGACACCCTCGGCGTCGGCACCATGTCCCTCTACACCCACGTCCCCGGCAAAGCCGAACTCCTCGACGCCATGGTCGACGCCGTCCACGGCGAGACCCCACGCCCCACCGACGTGCCCGGCGGGTGGCGCGAACGGCTCACCCGCATCGCCCACGACAACCGCGACCTGCACCTGCGCCACCCCTGGCTGCTCCAGGTCCCCGCCACCCGCGCCGTCCTCGGCCCCAACGTCGTCGCCAAGTACGACTACGAACTGCGCGCCGTCGACGGCATCGGCCTCACCGACCTGGAGATGGACTCCGTCCTCACCCTCGTCCTGGCGCACGTCCGCGCCTCCGCCCAGGTCACCGTCGACGCCCTCCGCACCCGCGACCGCACCGGCCTCACCGACGACCAGTGGTGGCAGGCCGCCGCGCCCCTCCTGGCCCGCGTCCTCGACCCCGCCCGGTTCCCCCTCGCCACCCGGGTCGGCGCCGCCGCGGGAGCCGCCCACGGCGCCGCCTACCACGGCGACCACGCGTTCACGTTCGGCCTGGACCGCGTCCTGGACGGCATCCAGGCCCTCGTCGACAGCCGTCAGTAGGGCCGCTTCGGCATCATCACCCACAACACCAGGTAGATCAGGAACTGCGGCCCCGGCAACAGGCACGACAACACGAACACCCACCGCACCGTGCTCGCCTTCCACCCGTACCGGGCCGCCAGCCCCGCACACACACCCGCGATCATCTTCCGGTCCTGAGGCCTGGTCAACGTGGTCATGCCTCCACCATCCCTCCGCAGGAACCACCGGACATCGGTGGCAACCCTGAATTCCCACCCCGACCGACCACGAACCAACACCAGGGCAACCTCGACCCGCCCGCCGCGTCCACCCCTCCGTGCCGCGCAGCTCACCCGACCCGGTGAACGGCGGGGGAGTGACCGACACCACGGCACCCGGTCGGGTGACGGCAGCGGGGCGCGAGGCGCGGGTGGCGGTTCGTGACCGGGCTGCGGGTTCGTGACCGGCGGCTCGTAGGCTGATCCGGTGGTCGCAGCCCCCGTGACGCCGGATCAACCCGGCGCAGACACGCCCCCCGCCCGCCGCCGGGACGTGCGCGGCACGCTGCTGCGGGTCCTCCTCGCCGCCGCCGGCGGAGCCGCCGTGTTCCTCAGCTTCCCCCCGCGCACCACCTGGTGGCTGGCGCCCGTCGGGTTCGCCGTCCTCGGCCTCCTGCTGCACGGGCGCCGCGCCCGCGCCGGGTTCGGCCTCGGCCTGGTGTGGGGGCTGGCGTTCATGGCGCCCCTGCTGCGCTGGACCGGCGAGTTCGTCGGCCTCATCGCCTGGCTGCCGCTCGCCCTGCTGTGCGCGGCGCTCATCGCCGTCGGCACGGCGGCCATGGCCCTGGTGTCCCGGCTGCCCGCCGCGCCGCTGTGGATGGCGCTGGTGTGGGTCGCCGACGAGGCCCTGCGCTCCGTCGTGCCCTTCGGCGGCTTCCCCTGGGGCAAGATCGCCTTCGGCCAACCCGAGGGCTGGTACCTGCCGCTGGCCACGATCGGCGGAGCGCCCCTGATCGGGTTCGCCGTCGCCCTCACCGGCCTCGGCGCCGCCCACCTCGTCCGCGACTGGAAGATCGGCGTGCCCGCCCTCGTGCTGCCCGTCGCCGCCGGCATCGCCGCGACCGCCCTCGTGCACACCGACCCCGACCAGGGCACCGCCACCGTCGCCGCCGTCCAGGGCAACGTCCCCCGCGCCGGCCTCGACTTCAACGCCCAACGCCGCGCCGTCCTCGACAACCACGTCGCCCGCACCCTGAAACTCGCCGACGACATCCGCGCCGGCCGCGCCGAACAACCCGACCTGGTCATCTGGCCGGAGAACTCCTCCGACATCGACCCCTTCCGCAACGTCGACGCCGCCAACCAGATCCGCCGCGCCACCGAGGCCATCCGCGCGCCCATCGCCGTCGGCGCCGTCGTCATCGACCCCGACGACAAGCTGCCCCGCAACACCGTCGTGCTCTACGAACCCGGCGTCGGCCCCACCGACACCTACACCAAACGGCAGCTGCAGCCCTTCGGCGAGACCATGCCCTACCGCGAGTTCTTCCGGATCTTCACCTCCACCGTCGACCGCGCCGGCACCTTCCAACCCGGCACCGACCCCGAGGGCTTCACCATGGGCCCCGCCAAGGTCGCCATCGACACCTGCTACGAAGTCGCGTTCGACAGCGTCGTCCGCGACTCGATCACCGAAGGCGCGAACCTCATCGCCATCCCCACCAACAACGCCACCTTCGGCTACACCGAGATGACCTACCAGCAACTGGCCATGTCCCGCGTCCGCGCCGTCGAACACGGCAAATCCGTGATCGTCTCCGCCACGAGCGGCGTGTCCGCCATCGTGCGGCCCGACGGGGCCGTCACCCACCGGACCGGCCTGTTCACCGCCGACGCGCTGGTGGCCACGGTCCCGCTGCGGGGGGAGGCTACGCTGGCCACCCGGCTCGGCGCATGGCCCGAGTGGGTGATGACCGCTCTGGGCCTGATGGCCGCAGCGATCGCCTTGACAGTGACACGACGACGGACGCGTCCGACTACCCCTGGTGCGGGAGTCGGCGAGGAGGACACGGATGGCGGACCAGCAGGCGCAGCCTGACCGCGAGCTCGGGCCGGTGCTGGTGGTGATCCCGACCTACAACGAGCGGGACAACATCGGGAAGATCGTGCGACGGCTGCACACCGCGCTGCCGGACGTGCACGCCCTCGTGGTCGACGACGGCAGCCCCGACGGCACAGGACGACTGGCCGACGAGATGGCCGCCGCCGACGACCGCGTGCACGTGCTGCACCGCACGGAGAAAGCCGGCCTCGGAGCCGCCTACATCGCCGGGTTCGGCTGGGGCACCGACCGCGGCTACCAGGTGCTCGTGGAGATGGACGCCGACGGCTCCCACGCCCCCGAGGACCTGCCCCGCATGCTCGACGCCCTGCGCGACGCGGACCTCGTGATCGGCTCCCGCTACGTGCCCGGCGGCACCGTGGTCAACTGGCCCAAGAAGCGCGAGTTCCTCTCCCGCGGCGCCAACCTGTACTCACGGCTCGCCCTGGGCGCCTCGGTCAAGGACATCACCGCGGGCTTCCGCGCCTACCGCACCGACGTGCTCAGCAACCTCAACCTGCACAACGTCGCCTCGGCCGGCTACTGCTTCCAGATCGACCTCGCCTGGCGCACGATCGAACTCGGCTACCGGGTCGTCGAAGTGCCCATCACGTTCACCGAGCGTGAGATCGGCGTGTCCAAGATGAGCGGCGACATCGTCCGCGAAGCGCTGATCCGCGTCACCAAGTGGGGCCTGCGCCGCCGCGGCACCCAGCTGCGCGACCTGCTCTCACCCAAGAAGTCGAAGACCCCCAGCAACCGCTGACCACACGCCGTGACGCCGAGGGGCCCGCCGGAAAATTCCGGCGGGCCCCTCGCACGTCGACACGATCAGGCGGTGCGGGTGCGCCGCCCCTTCAGCTCCTCCAGCCGCTCGTCCAGCAGCTCTTCGAGCTCCGGGATCGTGCGCCGCTCCAGGAGCATGTCCCAGTGCGTGCGCGGCGGCTTGACCTTCTTCGCCTCCGGCTCGGCGCCGTCGATGATCTTCGACTCCTGGCCGTGGAGGCGGCACTCCCAGGTGTGCGGGATCTCGGCGTCGTCGGAGAACGGGACCTCGAAGTCGTGGCCCTTGGGGCAGGCGTACCGCACCGACCGGCGCGGGGCGAGGTCGTGATTGCGGTCGGTCTCGTAGCTGACTGCTCCGAGCCGGCTACCCCGTAGAACGCGGTCGGCCATGGCGGTGTCCTTTCGCTCGGCTCAGGGCCGGGGCCCAGGCTTGTTGCTCACCGAGTGCAACGATCGGACTGCTCCGTTCGTTCCCGGCTTCACGGTCATCGTCGCCCACAGTGACGTCTTTCACCCGTCAACGAAGGCTTCCTCCTAAGGGATGCAATCGCGGCCGGTTCGTGACGCGTTATCAAGCTACCGGGCGACCCCATCACACTGATGGAGCAGTCCTGGCAGAAGTCGTGCGGCTGCGACAGCTTAGACCGACCACGTAGGGCGACGTTACGGCGGGTTTAACTCGCCGGTAGTGACGTCCGTCATGGTCACGGTTACGCAAAGTTATTTCATGGTTTTCGGGGGTCGTCGCCACGCAGGGTGGCGGCACGAGTGTGTTCGGTGGCGGACATGAGGATGTATCACCCGTCCGGACCGCACCCAAACGTCCAATCGGACGCTTTATCCGTTCGATGACTTCAGTGTCACTCGAAAGAGTGCTTTTCGGCGAGTCGGTCGAGCAGCTCCCGTTGGGCCTTCACCACTTTTACCCGCGCCTCGACCAGAGGAAACCAGGCCACCCGGTCCACCTCCGGGAACTCCCGCACCGTCCCGGACCCCCGCGGCCACTCCAGGGTGAACGTCCCCGGAACCACCCGTCCGGGGTCCAGGTCTCCCTCCAGTGCCCACGCGGTCACCACCTTGCCCCCGGACTGCCGGACCTCGCCCAACGGCACCAGCGGGCCCTCGGGCACCGGCAACCCCAACTCCTCGGCGAACTCCCGGCGCGCGGTCGCCTCCAGCTCCTCGTCGCCGTCCGGCTCGCCCTTCGGGATCGACCACGCGCCCTCGTCCTTGCGCGCCCAGAACGGGCCGCCCATGTGGCCCAGCAGCACCTGCGGCGCGCCGTCGACCACCCGGTACAGCAGGATCCCGGCGCTGCGCGCCCCCGTCACGCCCACCCTCCCGCCACGAGCCCCGAACGCGCCGTCGTCCCTGCAGCCGTCATGCGCCCAGTCATGTGCACAGTGTGGCCGCCCTCAGAGGTCACGTCTTGCGCCGGGTGCGCATGTGGATCTGCTCGCCCTGCTTGCCGAACAGGCTCAGGATCTCCACCGGCTCCGGACCCGCCGGCCCGAACCAGTGCGGCAGCCGCGTGTCGAACTCCGCCGCCTCGCCGGGCGCCAGCACCACGTCGTGGTCGGCCAGGATCAGCCGCAGCCGCCCCGACAGCACGTAGAGCCACTCGTAGCCGGTGTGCGTGCGCGGATCCGGCTCGCCCCGCTCCGGGATGATCATCTTGAACGCCTGCAGGCCGCCGGGCTGCTGGGTCAGCGGCAGCACCGTCATGCCGTTGCGGCGGATCGGCACCGGCCGGATCCGCGGGTCGCCGACCGGCGGCGCGCCCACCAGCTCGTCCAGCGGCACGCGGTGCGCCCGCGCGATCGGCAGCAGCAGCTCCAGGCTCGGCCGGCGCTGCCCCGACTCCAGCCGCGACAGGGTGCTCTTGGAGATCCCCGTCGCCTCCGCCAAGTCCGCCAGCGTCGCGCCGCGGCTCGTGCGGATGTGCCGCAGCCGCTCGCCGACCTTGTCCAACACCTCGTCGGTCGGGTCGTCGGGCTCGGTGGGGGTGGTGCCGGCGTCGCTCATGTGTCGTCCCGGATACGGCAACAAGGATTGCCCATTGTGGGACGCGGGGACGGCGGTCGTCCAGCCGGGTCGGGCCGGCCGGGTCAGGTCAGGCTGAGCTGGTGGCCGTTCACCGTGTGCGGGCCGAGGTCGCCGGTGCGGTAGTGCGTGCGGCACAACACCTGGTAGCGGACCTCCACGGTGTCCGCCGCGACCGTGTCGGCGACCAGCACCGTGTCCCCGGCGCGCACCACGTCGCCGTCGTGGACGCGGGCGTTGAACCGGCCCGGGCGCCCGCACCAGCACAACACCTCGACCTGGATCGCGTTGAGCTCGTCGGCCAGCTCGAACAGCCGCTGCGACCCCGGGAACAGGCAACTGCGGAAATCGGTCGCCAGCCCGAAGCAGTAGACCTCCAGGTGCGCGTCGTCGGCCAGCTCCGCCAACTGGTCGACCTGCTCGGCCGACAGGAACTGCGCCTCGTCGACGATGACGTAGTCCACCCGGCTGCCCCGCGCCCAGTGCTCCCGCACCAACGCGCACAGGTCCATGCCCTCGTGGACCTCCAACGCCGTGCGCACCAGGCCCATGCGGCTGGAGATCGTCGGCTTGCCCGACCGGTCGTGGCGCACCAGCAGCAGCCCGCGGCGGCCCTGCCGGGCCTGGTTGTGGTCGATCTGCAGCGCCAACGTCGACTTGCCGCAGTCCATCGGCCCGAAGAAGAACCGCAACCGCCCCGTGGGCGGCAGACCGCGGCCGACCCCGGCGGCGGGCACGGAGGACAGCGCGTCGGTCGGGTCCGGGGAGGCGATGATCGGTTCCACGGCGGGCCACCCTAGTGCGCGCCGCCGCCCACCGGTGTCCCGGCCTTCCGCACACCCGAGGCCGCACGCACCACGCCGGGGGGCGTCGACCGGGCGGCCGGTCCGCGGCGGCCGGGTGTGGTGCCCGCCGACTCCGCCTCGCGGCCCGAAAGCCCCGGGTGGTCCCGAGCGGACACGGTCGAGGTGTGCGGGTGCCTCCCGGCCGGACGTGCGGCCGGGAGGCACCGGGGTCGGCGTGCGGCGGTCAGCGTGCGGCGACGGCGTCGACCTCGAACAGCATCCCGGGCAGGGCGAGCGTGGCGACGCCCAGCAGGGTCTGGGCGGGCGGCCGGTCGCCCCAGATGCGGGTGATGTGCCCGAGCAGGACGGTGAGCCGGTCGGCGTCGTGGTCGACGACGTAGGTGCCCAGGCGGGCGACGTGCCGGTAGTCGAGGCCTTCGGCGCGCAGCGCGACGCCGAGGTTGGCGAAGGCGCGGGCAACCTGGTCGGCGAAGTCGTCGGAGACGACCTGGCCGTCCGGGCCGGAGCCGTACTGGCCCGCGACGAACACCAGGTCGCCCGTGGTGGCGGCGACGTGGCTGTAGCCGTAGCCGGAGGGGTCGTGGAGCTCGGCGGGGTTGGTCAGGGTGTGCGGCACGGTCGTCCTCTTCCGTTCGGTCCGTCGGACAAGGGGCAAAGGGTCGGGTCAGGTGAGTCGGGCGCGGGTGGCGGCCGGGGCGTCGGGGTCGGCGCGGCGCACGTCGGCGTCGAGGTCGGCGAGGGTGCGGCCGGCCAGTTCACGGCGCCAGGCCAGTTCGGCGCGGGTCATGGCGGCGTCGATGGCGCAGCGGGTGGTGTGGGGGCCGCCCGCGCGGATCTCGGTGCAGCGGAACGCGGGGTCCGCGCCGTCGACGGCGGTGACGACGTCCATGAGGGTGACGGCGTGCGGTGGCCGGTCGAGCAGGTAGCCGCCGCGGGGGCCGGGGGTGGAGCGGACGATGCCGGCGCGGCCGAGGGCCTGCAGCTGTTTGGTCAGGTAGGCCGCCGGCAGGCCGTGCAGGGCGGCGAGGCGGGCGGCGGGCACGGGCGTGTCGCCCGCCCAGGACAGGTCCAGGCAGCAGTGCAGGGCCCATTCGACGCCCTCGGCCATCTTCACGGGAGCCAGCCTAGCCCAATCCTGGACATTGCGTATCCAGATTTATTGCCGAGATATATCGCGAAGCGGTATAACCTGCGGTGTGAGAGGTATGTCGGAGCAGGTGTTCCTGGTGCTCACCGCGTTGGCGGAGGAGCCGTTGCACGGGTACGCGATCGTCCGCGCGGTCGACGTGCTGTCGGAGGGTCGGATGCGGTTGCGGGTCGGCACGCTCTACGGGGTGCTCGACCGGCTCGTCGCGGAGGGCCTGGCCGAGCGTGACCGCGAGGAGGTCCACCAGGGCCGGCTGCGCCGCTACTACCGGCTGACCGACGCCGGTGTGCGGGCGCTGTCGGCGGAGGTGGCCCGGTTGTCGGCGAACGTGCGCGCCGCGTCGTCGGTGCTCAAGGCGAGAGGTGCGCTGTGAGGTCGAACCTGGAACGCCGCTACCGGACGCTGCTGCGGGTACTGCCCGCCTGGTACCGCGCCGAGCGCGAGGAGGAGATGGTCGGGATCTTCCTGGCCGACCGCACCGACGACCTGGACCTGGAGCACGGCTGGCCGGGCTGGGGCGAGACGGGCGCGACGCTGGCCCTGGCGGTGCGGGTGCGGCTGGGGACGCGGCGCGCGGCCGGGACGGTGCTGCGGCTGCTGGCGTTGACCGGGCTGCTCGGGCAGCTGGTGGCGGCGGCGCAGTCGTGGACGGTGACCGCCCGCGTCGGGTTCTTCGGCGACGTTCAGGGCTGGTGGTACGACGTGGCGGCGGTGGCGGCGTTCACGGCACTGGTCGCGGGCCGGCGGGCGGTGGGCCGGGTCGCCGCGGGCGTGCTCGGTGTGGCGTCGCTGGCGCCGGTGGTGTGGTCGGTGGCGGTCGGGTTCCCGGCGTGGCTGACGCTGCTGTGGCACGGGCCGGTGCTGGTGACGTCGGTCGTGGCGGTGGCGGCGTTCCACCGGGAGGCGCCGCCGGTGTCGCCGCGGTGGTGGACGATCGCGCCGGTCGCGCTGGTCGCGGGGATCGCGTCGGTGGTGTTCGCCCCGGCGCTGTCGACGCGGACGATGCTGGCGGCGTGGCTGATCGCCGCGGTCGTGGTGGCGGTGTTCCGGCCCTGGTCGGCCCGGGTGTCCGTGCCCGCCGCGTGACGCCGCGGTGCGCCCCGCCCGGTTCTTCACCGCCGGGCGGGGCGCACCGGTCAGACCTTGGCGGGGACCGGGTTGCCGGACGCGGCGATCGCCTTGCGCACCGGCACGAAGATCATCAGCACGAACCCGGCCACGAAGAAGATCACCAGCGAGATGATCGCGAGCCGGAACGACCCGGTGGCCTGCCCGACGCCCGCGAACACCAGCGGACCCAGCCACGACGTGGACCGCTCGCCGACCTCGTAGAGCGAGAAGTACTGCGCCTCGCGGCCGGGCGGGATCATCTGGCTGAACAGCGACCGCGACAACGCGTTCGTGCCGCCCAGCACCAGCCCGATGCCCACCGCGAGCCCGTAGAACTGGACCTGCTGCCCGGCCTGCACGAAGAACGCCGCCGCGACCACCACGATCCACACGCACAGGCTCACCATGATCGTGCGCTTCGCGCCCCACGACTTCGCCACCCGCCCGTGCAGCATGCCGCCCAGGAACGCGACGAACTGCACGATCAGGATCGTGGTGATCAGCACCGTCTCGTCGAGCAGCAGCTCGTCGCGGCCGTACTGGGCCGAGACGTTCGCGACGGTGGCGATGCCGTCGGTGTAGATGAGGTAGGTGCCCAGGAACGCCAGCGTCAGCGGGAACAGGCGGGCCTGCTTGATCGTCTGCCGCAGCTCGGCGAACCCGGCGGTGATGACCGACGCGCCCGACTCGGAGCCGTGCGGCGGCTGGTGCCGCTTGAGCCGCGCCAGCGGGATGAGCGTGAACCCGGCCCACCACAGACCCGAGAACACGAACCCGACGCGGACCGCCGCGCCCTCGCTCAACCCGACCGCGTCGTGACCGATGAACAGCGCCAGCTGCACCGCCAACGCCAGGCCGCCGCCGAGGTACCCGAACGCCCACCCGCGGGTGGACACCGCGTCGCGCTCGTCGGGGGTGGCGATCTCGGGCAGGAACGCGTAGTACACGACGACCGACGCGCCGTAGCAGATGTTGCCGAGGACGAACAGCGCGACGCCGAGGTGCCAGTTGTCGCCGCTGACCGTGGCCAGCGCGACCGTCGCGACCGAGCCGGTGAACGCCAACCCGCCGAGCATGCGGCGCTTGTTCTGGGTGCGGTCGGCGATCGCGCCCATCACCGGCAGCACCACGACCTGCACGAGGGTGGCGATCGACAGCAGGTAGCCCCACAGCGACCCGGCGGGGAAGTAGGCGCCGAACAGGGAGATGTCGCACTGCTTGAGCGACCCGTCCGCACACGCGTCCGGGCCGTTGCGGGCGGTGTCGGCGACCGCCGCCTCCTTGGCCACCGCGGTGAGGTAGCCGGAGAGGAACACGGTGACCACCGAGGTGGGGAACACCGAGTTCGCCCAGTCGTACCAGGTCCACCCGCGCTGTTCCCGCTTGCGGTCCACGGCGGGTGCGGTGCTGTCGGCCACGCTCATGGGGGCGGACTGTATATCGCCCGTCATCCGTTGGTGGTGATCACCACCAAGCTGTTGCCAACCGGCCGCCCCGACGCCACCGCCACAGCCGGCGCCGGGTCAGCCCGCCCAGGCCCTGCGGTCGATGAGCACGTCGCGCAGCCGGTCCGGCCGGTCGGTGACCAGCCCGTCCACGCCGAGGTCCAGCAGCCGCCGCATCTCCGCCTCGTCGTCGATGGTCCACACGTGCACCTCCAGGCCGCGGCGGTGCGCGGCGGCCACGAACCGGCCGTCCACCACCAGCAGCCGGCCCTGGTTCACCGGCACCTGCGCCACCATGCCCCGCACCGGCAGCCCCACCAGCGGCATCCGCCCCGCCGCCCACAGCGCGCCCGCCGACCGCGGCCCCATCGACGTCAGCAGCCCCGGCCCGGCGAGCCTGCGCAGCCGCGCCAGCCGCTTCTCCGAGAACGACGCCAGGCACACCCGCTGCAGCGACCCGGTCCGGCGCAGCACGTCCAGCACCGGCACCACCGCCGAGTCGGCCTTGACGTCGATGTTCACCCACGCGTCCGGCAGGTCCTCCAGCAGGTCCTCCAGCCTGGAGATCGGCTCCCGCCCGCCCACGTTGGCCTTGCGCACCGCCGACCACGGCTGCGCCGCCACCGGCCCGGTCGCGTCGGTCGTGCGGTCCAACGTCGCGTCGTGGTGCACCACCACCACACCGTCGGAGGTGGCGTGCACGTCGGTCTCCAGGTACCGGTAGCCCTCCTGGTGCGCGCGGCGGAACGCGGCCAGCGAGTTCTCCATCCCCGACAGGTCGTCGAGGTGCCAGCCCCGGTGGGCGAACGCGCGGGGGTGCGGTCCGGACAGGTACGGGTGGTTCGCGGTCACACCCGGAGTCTGCCCTGGCGGCGTGGCGCGGGGGTGACCGGTGGGTAGCGGGATACCGTCGCGCGCCATGGAGTTGGTGACCGAGCCCGTCGCGGCGCGCCGTGAGGAAGCCAGGCACTGCGCCTGGTGCGGCCGCCGCCTGCCCGACAGCGGCCGGATCGGACGGCCCCGCCGGTACTGCGCGCAGCCGTGCCGGCAACGCGCCTACGAACGGCGGGCCGCCGTGCAGCGCGGAGGGCTCCCGGAGGACGCCGTGGTGCTGTCCGCGGGGGAGTTGGCCGACCTGCAGGACCGGCTGTTCCAGCTGAGGTGCGCCGCGGAGGACGTCGCCACCGCCGCCGCGGACGGCGCCGACGGGGCGGAGTTGCGGCGGCTGGCGGGGGAACTGGTCGACACCGCGCGTGGTCTGGAGCGGTTGCGCTGAACCACGTCGGCTTGCCCCCCGCGTGTGGTCTCGACCATCATGACGCGCGGGTGGGCGAGGAGGGGCGCGTGAACGGCAACGGCGCGTTGCACCGGGAGGTGCTCGACCGGGCCGACGTCGGTTTCGGTGTGACGAACGCGAACGGCACGCTGGTCTGGGTGAACCCGGCGCTGGCGGAGATCCTGGGCGTGCCCGTCGACCACGTGGTCGGCCGGTCGCTGCCCGCGCTGCTGCCCGGCGCGCCCGAACGGCCCCGCGCCGGCCTGGCGCTGCTCACCCCCAGCGCCTACCGCAAGGGCCACCGCTGGCTGGAGGTCACCTGCCAGACCCTCCCGGCCGCCGGCGACGACGCCGACGAGCGGTTGCTGTACCGGGTGGTGGACGTCACCGCGTGGCGCGACCGGGAGCTGGAGGCCACCCACGAGGCCGACGCGCTGCGCCGCGCCCAGGTCCTGGGCCGCATGGGCACGTGGGAGTGGCACATCGCCGAGGACCGCGTCGTCTGGTCGGACACGCTGCTGGAGATGTTCGGGTTCGCCACCGACACCGAGCTGGACTTCGACGGCTACGCCGCCCTGGTGCACCCCGACGACCTGTCGATGATCCAGGCCACCCTCGAGGAGGCCATGCGGTCGGGCGCCGGGTTCTCCTACACCCACCGCATGCTGCTCGGCGAGGACCGCACCGAGCGGTGGTTCGAGTGCTTCGGCGAGGTCGTCGCCGACGAGGACGGCTCCCCGCTGCGCGTGCTGGGCACCGCGCACGACATCACCCGCGCCCGCCGCGTGCACGACGAACTGCTGGCGCTGGCCGAGCAGGACCCGCTCACGGGGCTGGCGAACCGGCGCGCGGTCACCCGCGAGCTGGAACGACAGCTCGCCGGCGGCGGCCCCGGCGCGATGCTGCTGCTCGACCTGGACAACTTCAAGGACGTCAACGACCTGCGCGGCCACGCCGTCGGCGACCGGCTGATGAAAGCGCTGGCCTCCGCGCTGCGGTCCCGGCTGTCGGCGTCGCAGCTCATCGGCCGGCTCGGCGGCGACGAGTTCGCCGTCGTGCTGCCCGGCGCGACCCCCGCCGACGCCGCCCGCGTCGCCGAGGGACTGCGTGATGCCGTAGCGGCGTTGCCGCTCGTCGGCGCCGCCCGCAGCATCACCGTGTCGACCGGTGTCGCCGAGTACGGGCCCGGCGACACGTGGGAACTCGTGCTCGCCAACGCCGACCTCGCCCTGTACGCGTCCAAGGCCGCCGGCCGCAACCGCGTCACCGTCTACGAGCCCGGCCACTACGCCGACACCGCGAAACGCGTCTCCGTGCTCGACCGGCTCCGCACCGCGCTCGACAACGGCGGCCTGGCCCTGCACGCCATGCCCATGGTGCAGCTGGCGACCGGCACCACCCTCGGCCACGAGCTGCTGCTGCGGCTGGAGGACGGCCAGGACCCCTACCTGGGTCCGGCGGAGTTCCTGCCCGAGGCCGAACGCTCCGACCTCGTCCTCGACATCGACCGGTGGGTGCTGTCCACCGCCATCGACGCCCTCGTCGGCCACCCCGACCCGCAACTGCGGTTCAACGTCAACATCTCCGGCCGCACCCTGGAGGACGAGGACTTCGGCGGGTTCGTGCTCGACCGGCTCGCCACCGCGGGCGTCGCGCCCGGCCGCCTCGGCCTGGAGATCACCGAGACCGCCGCCGTCACCAACCTCGACGCCGCCCGCGCCCTCTCGCTGCAGCTGCGCGCCTTCGGCTGCCGCATCATCCTCGACGACTTCGGCTCCGGGTTCGGCTCGTTCGTCCACCTCAAGCACCTGCCCATCACCGGCATCAAGATCGACGGCGAGTTCGTGCGCGGCATCGACGAACGCTCCACCGACGCCGTCCTCGTCGCCGGCATCGTGCAGATCGCCCAAGGCCTCGGCCTCACCGCCGTCGCCGAGTGGGTCGAACGCCCCGCCCAGGTCGACGCCCTCGTCCGACTGGGCGTGCAGATCGGCCAAGGCTTCCACCTCGGCCGCCCCCAACCACTCGACCAGGTCCTCTCGGCCCAGTCGCAGCCGCCGAACGGCGCATTGTCGCCACGCCTGGCCGGTGCGGAGGATGGGGCGCGTTCCTGATCACCGCCGCCCCGCCCCCCGATGGGAAGCCACCGCCGTGCCCGGTACCCCCGACAGCCCCGCACGCGGTGTCCGCCGCGTCGAGCTGAGCACCACCCGCCCCGAACCGATCGCCGAGTTCTACGCCCACCTGCTCGGCTGGGTCCTCATCGCCGAACCCGACGGCGCGTTCACCGGCTGGGTCGGCGACCGCCTGGCCGCCCGCGTGAACCCCGGCGACCCCGCCTGGCGCGTCGTGTTCGCCGGCGCCGAGGCACGCGACCTCGACCGCGGCGCCGCCGTCGACGCCGGCCGCGTCCTGCACGGCCCGTGGGCGCCCCAACCCCGCGTCGGCGAACCGTGCTGGGTGGAACTCATGGGCGACGCCGACGCCGACGACTACTGGGCGGCCGAACTCGGCTGGCAGGTCCGCGACCCCGGCGGCGACTTCACCCTCTACGACGCCGCCGTCGCCGGCGACCGCCGCCCCGTCGCCGGCCGCCTCACCGCCCAGGGCGGCTGGACCTGCTACTTCGCCGTCCCCGACGTCGCCGCGGCCGCCGCCGAGGCCACCGACATGGGCGGCCGCGTCCTCATCGGCCCCACCGACGTCCCCACCGGGGTGGTCGCGGCCGTCGCCGACCCCGCCGGCGCCGTGTTCGCCCTGCTGGAGAACCCGCCCGGCTGGGGCGGCACCTGGTGCGCCACCCACCGGGCCCACGCCTGAACGGCGGGGGGAGCGGTCAGCCGGCGAGCTCCGGCGGGAAACCGCCCGTCGCGATCGGACCCCACCGGTCGATCGTGACCCGGATCAAGGACTTCCCCTGCCGCCGCATCGCCGCGCGGTACTCGTCCCAGTCCGGGTGCTCGCCGGCGATGCACCGGTAGTACTCCACCAGCGGCTCCACCGCCGCCGGCAGGTCCAGCACCTCCGCACGCCCGTCCACCTGCACGTACGGGCCGTCCCAGTCGTCGGACAACACGCACACCGTCACCCGCTCGTCCCGGCGCGCGTTGCGGGTCTTCGCCCGCTGCGGATACGTCGACACCACGATCCGGCCCTCGCCGTCCACCCCGCACGTCACCGGCGACACCTGCGGGCGCCCGTCGGCGCGCGTGGTCGCCAGCAGAGCGCGGTGGCGAGGCCGCAGGAACGCGACCAACTCGTCTCGGGACACCGTGTCGGCGGTGGCGATTCTCGGCATGACCACCAGCCTAGGAGAAGATGACCCCCATGCCCCGCTTCACCGCCCACGACGGCACCACCCTCGCCTACCACGTCACCGGCGACGGCCCGCCGCTGCTGTGCGTGCCCGGAGGCGCCGGCCGCGCCTCCTCCTACCTCGGCGACCTCGGCGGCCTGCACCGCCACCGCACCCTGCTGCTGCTCGACAACCGCGGCACCGGCGACTCCGACACCCCCGCCGACCCGGCCACCTACCGGCGCGACCGGCTCGCCGCCGACGTCGACGCCCTGCGCGCCCACCTCGGCGTGGACCGCGTCGACCTGCTCGGCCACTCCGCCGGCGCCGGCATCGCCATGGCCTACGCCGAACAACACCCCGACCGGCTCGCCTCCCTGATCCTGCTCACCCCCTCGCTGCGCGCCATCGGCGCCACCCCCACCGACACCGACTGGGCCGACCACCTGCGCGCCCACGCCCACCAACCCTGGTTCGCCGACGCCGCCGCCGCGCTCAAGGCGTGGAGCGACGGCGACGACACCACCGCCAACCGGCTCGCCGCCGCACCCCTGTTCTACGGCCGCTGGGACGAGCGGGCCCGCGCCCACGCCGCCGCCGAAACCACCGAAGCCTCACGCGCCGCCCAGGCCGGGTACGCCGCCGACGGCGCGTTCAGCCCCGGCCACACCCGCCGCGCCCTCGCCGACCTCGACCTGCCCGTCCTGGTCTACGCCGGGGGAGCGGACCCCGTCTCCCCACCGCACCTGGTGCGCCAACTCGTCGAGCTCATCCCGGACGCCGCCTATGTCGAACAACCCGGCGCCGGGCACTTCCCGTGGCTCGACGACCCCGCGTTCCTCGTCGAGCACCTGCGCGACTTCCCGACCCGCTGACGTCACCCCGCCGGGGAGAGGACGTCAGGCCCGACCCAGGATGTCGGCCACCACCCCCGCCTTCTCCTCCGCGTACTGCTGCACGTACGCCCAGTCCCGCCCCGCCAACTCCCGCTTCGTCCGCTCGTACAACACCCGGTCCGCCTCCGAGGCCCGCAACCGGTCCCGGAACGCCACCATCCGCGCCACCTCCGGCTCACCCGCCGTGAACACGTGCAGGTTCACGTCCGTGTCCGGGCCCTTGAACATCCGGTGCTCCAACCACCCCGGCTCCCGGATCCGCAGCACGTACCCCGCCGCCTCCAACGCCGGCACGTAAGACGCCTCATCGGCCGAATCCGCCACCGTCAACACCACGTCCACGATCGGCTTCGCCGCCAACCCCGGCACCGACGTCGACCCCACGTGCGCCAACCCCGCCACCGCGGCACCCAACGCGCCCCGGATCCGCGCCGCCTCACGCTCGTACAACCCCGGCCACGCCGGGTCGTACTCCACCAACACCACCCGACCCGACAACCGCGGCGGCGCACCCACGTACACCGCCCGGATCTCCTCCTCCGACAACCCCACGACAACCCCCTCCACCCGCCGAGCAGACCAGGATAAGACGCTCAGCGGGGCAGCGGCGCCGCCTTTCCCACCGCGAACAGGTCACCGTCCGCACCCACCCGCTCCCGCACCTCGTCCGCCAGGAACACCAGGTCCTCCACCACCCGGCACGCCTCCACCTCGTCCCACGACACCGGCGTCGACACCGACGGCCGCGCACGCGCCCGCAACGAATACGGCGCCACCGTCGTCTTCGCCGGGTTGTTCTGCGACCAGTCGATCAACACCTTCCCCGTCCGCTGCGCCTTCGCCATCCGCCACACCACCTCCTCCGGCCACTCGGCCGCCAACCGCTGCGCCACACCCTTCGCGTACTCCGACGTCCGCTCCGCCGACGACACCGACACCGCCGCGTACACCTGCAACCCCTTCGACCCCGACGTCTTCACCACCGGCGCCAACCCGTCCGCCACCAGCACGTCCCGCACCCGGCACGCCACCCGGCAGCACTCCACCACCGTCGCCGGCTCACCCGGGTCCAGGTCGAACACCAGCAGGTCGGGGGAGTGCCGCCCACCCCGCCCACCCACCGTCCACTGCGGCACGTGCAACTCCAACGCCGCCAGGTTCGCCAACCACACCAACGTCGCCAACTCCTCCACCACCACGAAGTCCGCGTACTCCGCGCCCCGCGACGACCCCGGCGTCTCCACCCGCACCGTCCGCACCCACTCCGGCGCGTGCGACGGCGCGTTCTTCTCGAAGAACGACTTCCCGTCCACCCCGTTCGGATACCGCCGCAACGTCATCGGCCGCCCCACCACGTGCGGCAACAACACCGGCGCGATCCGCGTGTAGTAGTCGATCACCTCCGCCTTGGTGAACCCCACCTCCGGGTACAGCACCTTGTCCAGGTTCGTCAGCTTCAACCGACGACCCTCCACCTTCACCAGCGCGTCAGCCACCACGCCGCACCTCCCCGGGCGCCCGATCCGGCCGCAACCCCCGCCACGTCGGGAACCGCAACCGACCATCCGCCGTCCACTGCCGGTACGCCACCTCACCCACCAGCTCCGGACGCACCCACCGCGCACCCCGGGCCCGCTCCCGCGGCACCTCCGACCCGAACGGCGACCCCTTCACCCCCAACTCCGTCAACCGCGCCGTCAACCGCTCCAACTCCGCCTGGTCGAACCCCGTCCCCACCGACCCCGCGAACACCAACCCGCCCTCGCCGTCGGGGATGCCGAGCAACAACGCGCCCACCACACCCTTGCGCTTGCCCTCACCCGGCCGCCACCCCCCGATCACCACCTCCTGCGTCGCCACCGCCGTCACCTTCACCCAGTGCGGCGACCGCAGCCCCGGCACGTACCGCGAATCCAGCCGCTTCGCCACCACCCCCTCCAACCCCTGCTCCCGACTCGCCGCCAACACCGCCGCCCCCTGACCCGGGAACGCCCTCGGCGTCAACCAATGCGCACCCTTGAGCCCCAACCCCTCCAACAACTCACGACGCCGCTCGTACGGCAGGTCCAGCGTGGGGGAGCCGTCCAGGTGCAACACGTCGAACACCAGGAACGTCACCGGCGTCCCCGCCACCAACCGCCGCGCCTGCGCCGCCGACGCGTGCATCCGCCGCTGCAACGCCCCGAAACTCGGCCGCCCACCCTCCAACGCCACGATCTCGCCGTCCAACAACACCTGCGTGGCGCCCAACTGCGCACCCAACCCCTGCAACTCCGGATACGTCCCCGTCACGTCGTTGCCCAACCGGCTCGTCAACCGCACCCGGCCACCCTCGACCCGCGCGATCGCCCGCACCCCGTCCCACTTGAACTCGAACGCCCACTTCGCCACCGCCGCCGGCAGCTCCGCCGCGGGCGTCGCCAACATGGGCGACAACGACTCCGGCAACGGCACCCAGTCCGGACGCGCCGCCCCGTGCCGCCGCCGCACCATCCAGTCCTTGCCCGCCCCGTCCCGCCCACCAGCCGACCCACGGCGGAAGAACACGAACTCGCCCTCCACCCGCGACCCGTGCAACACCACGTCCACCTCGCGGTCGGACCACTTCACCGTCTCGTACCGACCCCGATCCCAGATCACCATCTCACCCGCGCCGTACTCGCCCTTCGGAATCACCCCCGAGAACGTCGCGTACTCCAACGGGTGATCCTCGGTCCGCACCGCCAACCGGATCGTCCCCGGCTCCGGCGGCAACCCCTTCGGCACCGCCCACGACACCAACACCCCACCCCGCTCCAACCGCACATCCCAGTGCAGCCGCGACGCGTGGTGCTCCTGGATCACGAACGTGTCATCACCACCACGAGGCAACACCGCCTCGTCCTCAGGCACCGGCTCCGGCGTCCGCCCCGGATCCCGCTTCCGCCGGTACTCCGAAAGATCCCCACCCATCCCCGCCGCCACGCCCTCAGGCGGGCTTCGCCTTCTTCTTCGCCGGAGCCTTCCTCGACGACGACCCCGACGACCCCGAAGACCCGGACGAAGCGGCCTTCTTCGCCGCCGGCTTCCGCGCCGCCGACCGCCCACCCCGCGCCGTCTTCGCCTGCTCCACACTCCGCTCCAACGCCGTCATCAGGTCGATCACCTCACCGGCCTCCTCCACCTCCGGCCGCTCCGGCAACTCCGCACCCTCCGCCTTCGCCTCGATCACCTTCTGCATCGCCACCGTGTAGTCATCCGAGAAATCACCCGGATCGAACGACCCCGCCATGCTCTCCACCAACGACGACGCCATCTTCAACTCCTGCGGCCGAACCTCCACATCGGTGTCCAGGAACTCGAAATCCGGCTTCCGCACCTCATCCGGCCACAACATCGTGTGCATCACCAACAAGTCGTCACGCGCACGCAACAACGCCAACGTCTCCCGCTGACGAATCGTGATCTTCACCACCGCGAGCTGCCCACTGCGCTCCAAAGCGGTCCGAAGCAACACGTACGGACGCGTCGCCGCCTTGTCCGGCTCCAGGTAATACGACTTCTGGAAATAGATCGGATCGACTTCCTCCACCGGCACGAACTCCAACACGTCGATCGCGTGATCGGTGTTCACCGGCAACTTGTCGAAGTCCTCGGCATCCATCACCACGACCCGACCGTCGTCCAGCTCGTACCCCTTCGCGATGTCGGCGTAAGCGACCTCCTCGCCGCACACCTGGCACACCCGCTTGTACCGGATGCGCCCACCGTCCTCCCGGTGCACCTGATGGAACCGGAAGTCGTGCTCCTCCGTCGCCGTGTACAACCGGACACCGATCGTCACCAACCCGAAGGAGATCGCCCCACGCCACACGGACCTCATGCCACGTGACTACCCGCGAACAGCACGATCCGCACCAGGGCGTCACTCGAACGGGCTAGTAAAAACGCGACGCCACGACCAAACACCGCAACCCTCAACCACCCTCCCGCCGCAACCGCCCCGACCGCACCCGCTCCACGCTCCGCCGCAACGCACCCAACAAATCCACCCCACCACCCGTCTCCTCCGGCGCCCGCGCCACCGGCACCTCCGCCGCACCCGCCGCCTTCGCCTCGATCAACCCCGCCAACCGCTCCCCGTACCCGTCCGAGAACACCGACCCGTCGAACGGCGCCGTCATCGACTCCACCAACGACTCCGCCACCGCCAATTCCGCACCACCCGACACCACACCCGAAAAATCGAAACCCGGCTCCACCACCCGCTCCGGCCACACCAACGTCTGCAACACCAACACCCCACCCCGAGGCCGCAACACACCCAACACCTCACGACCCCGCAAACCCGCCCTCACCACCGCCACCCGCGACAACCTCACCAACACATCCCGCAACACCACATACGACCCCACCGCCACCCGCTCCGGCTCCACGAAATACGACCGACCCCACAACACCGGATCCACCTCGTCCACACCCGCGAACTGCACCACCTCGATCGTCGGCTCCACCCCGGCCGACAACCCCGCCACATCCTCCGCCTCCACCATCACCAACCGGCCATCCGGCAACACGTACCCCTTCGCCACCTCCGACGACTCCACCCCCGCCCCGCACACCGAACACACCCGCCGATGCCGCACCCGCCCACCATCCACCCGATGCACCTCGTGGAACCGCACACCCCGATCCCGCGTGGCCCCGAACAACCGCACCGGGAACACCACCAACCCGAACGACACCGAACCACGCCACACAGCCCTCATAACACCTGCGTACACCTGTGCGAACATCGACTCACCCAAGTCACCCGAACGCACCAACCACCCACACCGCCGCTACTCCCGATGCGGCAACCGCGCCAACGACACATACGTCCGATTACCCGCCACCGCCGCCCGCCGCTCCCGCGCCGTCGCCTCGATGTAGTTCTGCGACGTCGCCAACGACGCATGCCCCAACAACGCCATGATCTCCGACGCCGACGCACCGTCCTCCGCCAACCGCGTCGCGAACGTGTGCCGCAACGCGTGCAGGTTCGCACCCGACGGCACCCGATCGTGCAACCCCGCCCACCGGAAGCACGACCGCACCAAGTACTCCAAGCCACCCCGCCCGATCGGCTCACCATGCCGATCACGCAACAACGCCGAACCCCGATCGAACCGCCCCTGCGGAAAACGCCGCCGACACGACGCCAAGTACTGCTCGACGATCCGATCCATCGCCGGCTCGATCGGCACCGACCGATCCCGATTCCCCTTCCCCGCCACGTGCAACCGCCGCTCACCCGGCCGACCCACCACCGACGCCAACGTCAACGTCCGCATCTCCGCCGACCGCAACCCCGCCACCAGACCCAACGCCAACACCAGCACATCCCGCTCCGGCCACGGATCACGACCCCGCCGCGCACCCTCCGCCGCCGCCGCCAACAACCGCTCCGGCGTGTCCTCACCCCGCAACGGCTTCGGCACCAACGGGGGAGTCTTCGGCCGCGCCACCGCACCCATCGGGTTCCCCGCCACCAACTCCTCCGCCACGCAGAACGTCAGGAACTGGTTCCACGTCGACCACGCCCGCAACACCGACGACTTCGCGTGCGAATCCGCGAACACCCCGAACGCCTCACGCAGGTTCCGCGTCGTCAACTCCGACATCTCCAACGACTCCGGGGGAGTGCCCGTCACCTCCGCCAACAACGCCGTGACACCCGCCAGGTCACGCCGGTACGCCGCCGTCGTGTGCGGCGAATCCTTCCGCGGCCGACGAGCGAGGAAGAACGATTCCTGAGCGGCAAGCACCAGCATGTCGATCTTCCTACCGCACACCACCGACAAAACCCGACGACCGCCCCCCGCGGTATAGTTCGATTGATCGATCAGTCAATGAAAGGCCCGCCGTGGCACGCACCGTCGACACCCACCAGGTGGCACAACGCCGACAGGCCATCACCCACGCCGCCACCCACCTCTTCGCCACCCAAGGCTTCGACCACACCACCGTCGCCCAGATCGCCCGCGCCGCCGGACTCAGCGCCGCCAGCGTCTTCTACTACTTCCCCGACAAACAAGCAGTCTTCCGCTCGATCTTCGAAGGCGACCTGCCCCGATCCCAAGACCTCATCGCCCGCCACGCCGACACCCCACACCCCCTCACCGCCATCACCGACCTCGTCACCGAACTCGCCGCCGACGCCCAGGACCCCGACGCCATCGGCCTGCTCGTCGAACTGCTCCGCCAGACAGGCCGCGACCCCGAACTCGTCGACGTCGTCACCCGCACCACCCGCATCCAGCACCAAGGACTCGCACGACTCGTCACCCGCGGCATCGACGACGGAACCGTCGACCCCGCACTTGACCCCGACGACACCGCCCGCTGGCTCCTCGCGATCGTCGACGCCGTGTACCTCAACGCCCACCCCGCACACGACCCACGACCCGCACTCCGACGCACCGTCACCCGCTACCTCACACCACCACCGCACGAACCGAAGGACACCTGATGGGCACAACCACCGACCACGACGCCGTCACCGTCAGGATGCCCACCACCTGGCTCTGGCTCCTCCGACTCGGCGGCGCCGCACTCGGCTGCGGAGCCGCCTTCGGCACCGCACCACTCGCAAACTGGCTGCTGGACCTCACCGGCTCGGCCCCCGCACCACTCCGGCTCGCCGCACAACTGCCCACCAGCTGGGCACTGCCCGTGCTCACCCTCCTCGGCGCCGCCGCCGGGACCTGGCTCGCCGCGAGCGCCCGGAAGGAAAGCCCGGTGGTGACCGTGCACCGCGACCACCTCGCCGTGCACGAGAACGGCACCGCGCTGCACCTGCGCCACGACCAGACGGCCGCCGTGTTCACCGACGGTCGAGACCTCGTCGTCCTGGACCACGACACGCGTGAGCTCGCCCGCGTCCGCGCGACCGACCTGCCGACCAGGGGACTGCGCGAGGCGTTCGAGCGGTTCGGCTACCCGTGGCGCGGGACGACCGACCCGCACGAAACCGAGTTCACCCCCTGGGTCGACGGCACACCCGACCTCGACGCCGCCGCGCACACCCTGCTCCGGACCCGCCACCGCGCCCTCGCCGACAAGAAGGCCGGAGCGGCGGCGGACGCACTGGACCAGCTCCGGGCGAAGGGGATCGCCGTCCGGGACCGGAACGGCGCGCAACAGTACCGCCGGCGCGCACGAGAGGCGTCGTGACAGGGGAGGGGCCACGCCGTCCTCCCGGGGAAGCGGGTCGCCTGCGCGAGGGCGTCACGACAGCCGAAGCCACCGACACGCAGTGGCCAACAGCCCGTTTCGCGGGGGAGCCCGCGATCTCGGCCCTGTGTCCCCGGCACTTCGTCGACATCGACGTGCCGGTCTCCCGCAACCAAGATCAACTGATGGATAATGGCAATTATCCATCAAAAGCGGGTCCGGAAGGGGTTCGGGCTCCGACCGGGGGATGCCCCTCTCGAAACGCTCCGGCGACGGCCGATCCGACCCCTGGAACGCACATTCGCGCGCGACACGCGCCGACGTGACACGTGCCCGGGCGTCCGGTGGACTGCCGGTGGTTTCCCGCCGAAGGTCCGGAGGCTCGGCCCTCGATGATCAACTGCGGGGTCTGGAACCGACCTGTGCGTCGGCACCGCATCCGCTGACACCAACGACGATCCGTCACTGTGACGTTTCTACGGCGGGGTGTCAGAACGCGGCGACTCGGTTCTGCCTCGGGTCTTCCGGTCCGGGGGCTCGCCGGGCATCCGTGGTGTGCCCGGTCGCCTCGTCCGCGTGAACGGCACGGGCAGCTGCGTGCGTGCCCCGAGGCGACCGGCCCGGCGAACGTCGCGGCGTGAACGTGTCGTGCCGGTGTTGCCGGCCTGCGCCTCGGGTTGCCTCGTGACCCCTGCCGACCGGCCTGCCCGTAACGCCGATAATCTACATTATGTTAAGTATAACGTTGCGGGACCGTCCGGGGCACTTCCCTGCCGATCCGGGTCGCCTCCGCGGTGATGACGTCGCCCCACATGCGCCACATGCCGTCGAGCCGTGACGTGACGACGACGCGTTCGACCGCGTTGTCCGGCAGCGGGATCTGCAGGCCGATCGCGTGGTGGCGTGCGTGTGCGCCGTCGGCCTTCGCCAGGAGTTCCGCGTCGAAGTCGATCAGGACGCTGCCGTCGGGCAGGGTGTCCGGGATGTCGGCGCCGCAGCCGATGACGCACACCGGTCCCCCGGCGTCGGCGGTGTGCCGGTCGATCTCGGCTCGGACGTCGAGGTCGCGGGCCTGTTCGGTCCACGTGGTGAGGGTGCGGTGTTCGGCTTCGGCGATGAGCGGGTCGTCGCGTTCCAGGGAGGCCCAGACGAGTTCGACGCCGGGTTCGTGGGTCTTGTCGAGGAACTGGCGCATGGTGCGTTTCGCGCTGGCGAGCATCTCCCCCGTGTCTCGGTCGTGCGGTGGTTCGACGGCCCAGGCGGTGAGGTCGAAGTGGGTGGCGAGGCCGTGCCGGTGGAGGCGGTAGCCGAGTTCGATGTCCTCGGTGCCCCAGGTGACGAAGCGTTCGTCGAAGCCGCCGACGGCGTGGAGGTCGGTGGCGCGCAGGGAGAGGTTCATGCCCCAGGCGAAGAGCCACGGGAAGGCGAGGCGGTCGGGGTGGAAGTCGACGGCGGCGAGGGGTTCGTGGCGGATGTCGCGGAAGCCGGGGTGGTCCTGGAAGTCCTGGTGGACTTGCTTCGGGGTTCGGGTGGTGATGGCTTCGGCGAGGCCGGGTGTGGGGTCCCAGGGTCGGTAGCCGTGGACGTAGCCGAGGTTGAGGGTGGGGTGTCCGGTGTGGGCGTCGGCGTGGGCGCGGGTGAAGTCGGGTCCGGCGAGGGTGCCGCAGTCGAGGAAGGCGAGGACGGGTGCGGTGGCGAGGCGGGCGCCGGCGTTGCGGGCGTGGGCGACGCGGCGGCCGAGGTCGGGTTGGTGGTGGTAGTGCAGGCGGAGGCGGTCCTGGTAGGTGGTGACGATGTCGGCGGTGTGGTCGTCGGAGCCGTCGTCGGAGACGATGACCTCGTAGTGGTCGGGTGGGAGGGTTTGGTCGGTGAGGCTGTCGAGGGTGCGGCGGAGGAGTTCGGCGCGGTTGTAGGTGGGGATCACGACGGAGATCCGCGGCGTCATCCGGGCTCCTTGGGGCGCTGGTGGTGCGGGCGCTGGGAAGGAGCGGACTGTATCGGGGTGGGCGGAACCGATACAGCCCCCGCACTTCGGTGTCGGTCGGGTGGGTTCGGGGTGGGTCAGGTGGTCGCGGTGGTGGTCATGCGGGCGAGGGTGGCGTGGTAGTGGGCGTTGGCCATGATGCCGAGGACGTTGCCGAAGGGGTCGACGACGCTGGCGGTGACGTAGCCCTCGCCGCGGACGGTGGGTGCGTCGTGGGGTGTGGCGCCGAGTTCGGTGAGGCGGTCGAGGGTGGCCTGGAGGTCGTCGACGGCCCAGTAGGTGATGGCGCCGGCGGGGCCGGTGTGGGTGTCGTGGGGTGCGTAGTCGCTCTTGACGATGCCGAATTCGTGTTCGTAGTCGCCGATGCGGTATTCGACGTAGCCGCCGGGGACGGTGAAGTAGGGCTCGATGCCGAAGAGTTCGGTGTACCAGGTGGCGGCGGCGTCGAGGTCGTCGGCGAAGAAGCTGGTGGTGGTGAGTCCGCGGAGCACGGTGGTTCCTCTTTCGGTGGGTGGTGGTCGCTTGTCCCCTACTTTGGCGGTCAAAGTGCTCACGGAGTGAGCACTTTTGGGGCGAGACTGGGTGCATGCGTGCGGACCGGTTGGTGGCTGTCCTGTTGTTGATGCAGGCGCGGGGGCAGGTGACGGCGGCTGAGTTGGCGGGTGAGTTGGAGGTGTCGGTGGCGACGGCGCGTCGGGATCTGGAGGCGTTGTCGTCGGCGGGTGTGCCGGTGTATCCGCAGCCGGGGCGTGGTGGTGGTTGGCGGTTGGTGGGGCGTGCGCGGACGGATTTGAGTGGGTTGACGTCGGCGGAGGCGCGGGCGTTGTTCTTGTTGGTGGGTCCGGCGGCGGCGGGGTCGCCGGAGGTGCGGGCGGCGTTGCGGAAGTTGGTGCGGGCGTTGCCGGAGACGTTCCGGGAGGGTGCTCAGGCGGCGGCGGACGCGGTGGTGGTGGATGTGGCGGGGTGGGGTGGTGTCGGTCGGGAGCGGCCGGCGTTGGTGGGTGTGTTGCAGGAGGCGGTGGTGGGGCGTCGGCGGGTGGTGTTGGTGTACGAGGGGCGTGGGCGGGTGCGGTCGGAGCGGGTGGTGGAGCCGTGGGGGTTGGTGGACAAGGACGAGGTTTGGTACTTGGTGGCGGGTACGGGGGCGGGTGAGCGGACGTTCCGGGTGGATCGGGTGGTGTCGGCCCGGGTGACGGAGGAGGTGTTCGAGCGGCCGGAGGGGTTCGAGTTGTCGGTGGCGTGGGAGCGGGTGGTGTCGGAGGTGGAGCGGCGGCGGTCGTCGGTGTCGGCGGTGGTGTCGGTGGAGTCGCGGTTCGCGCACGTGTTGGGTGATCAGTTCGGGCGGCATTGCGAGGTGGTGGAGGAGGTGGGTGGTCGGACGCGGGTGCGGTTGTCGGCGGCCACTCCCCTGATGATCGCGCAGGTGTTGGCGGGGTGGGGTGCGTTGGTGGAGGTGGTGGAGTCGGGGGCGGTGCGGGCGGAGTTGGCGCGGTTGGGTGCGGAGTTGGTGGCGGGCAACGCGGTGCGGTGACGTCGGTGCCGCTCCCCCGGGTGGTCAGGCTTCGAGGACGAGGCGGGTTTCGGGGGTGCGGGGGCCGGCGGGGTCGAAGGGGGGGGCCATGGGGGGGGTGGCGGGGGGGGGGGGGGGGGGGGCGCGGGGGGGGCCG
>NZ_LGED01000259.1 GCF_001280085.1 Saccharothrix sp. NRRL B-16348
CCCGCGACCCCGCCGAGGCAGTCCGGATCGCGCCGCACTACCGCACCGTCTCCGCCAACAAGCAGCGCAAACCACTCTAAGTCACCGGCATTGGCCCTAGTGCCGTGACCGGTGAAGGCCGCCGATCACGGCACTAGAGGTCGCGGGCGAAGAACAGCGCGACCTCGCCGTCGGCCGGTGTGCCCCGGTAGAACGTGGTGTCCAGGCCGCACAACGCGAAGCCCAGCCGTCGGTAGGCGTGCACGGCGGGCGCGTTCACCGACGACGTCTCCAGCCACGCGGTCAGCGCGCCGTGCTCGCGGCCGTGGGCGCAGGCGTGCTCCACCAGCGCCCGGCCGATGCCGCGCCCGCGGTGCCCTGGTGCGACGGTGACCTGCCGGATCACCAGCCGCCGGCGCCAGTCCTCGACGTCGACGGTGACGAACCCCCGCACGCGCGGCCCGTCGGCGGCGACGAACACCGTGCCGTCCGGGTCGTCGTCGGGCGGGAAGACCTTGCGCAGCGGTGGGTCGACCTTCGTCGGCCGCAGCGTGAAACCGTCCGGCGTGGCCACGACCTCGAGCACGGTGTCGGTGGTGAACGAGTCCTCCAGCGCGGCGACCTGGTCGAGGTCGGCGGCCTTGGCGGTGCGCAGCTCCACCGCGCCCACCGTACAACCGGGCACGGTGCTACATCCGGGCGCGGCGGACGGCGGAGAACGTGATGCCGAGGGCGGCGACGACCAGGCCGACCACGGCGATCCACAGCGCGGCGCGGTTGCCGAGCAGGTCGGCCAGCCCGCCGCCGATCACCGAGCCGAACACGATCATGCTCCGGTTGGCCGACCGCGTGGTGCCGTTCATCCGGCCCATCAGCCGGTCGGGCGTGATCGACTGCCGGTAGGCCATCTCCACCGGCGCGTCCAGGATGGCGGACAGGAGGAACACGAACTGCGCCGCGCACAGCAGCACGAACCCGGTGGTGCTCGACGTGGCCAACGGCGCCAGCGCGAAGCCGACCGGGGTGAGCCAGCGGGCCGCCACGATCACCGGGCCGAGGCCGAACCGCTGCCCCAGCCGGCCGGACAGCGACGCGCCGAGCAGCCCGCCGACACCGCCCACGGCGAACGTCACGCCGTACAGGAACGCGTCGAAGCGCAGCTCGTCGAGCACCAGCATGGTGTAGGCGGCGCCGGCGATGGAGGTGCACAGGAACCAGGCGTGCGACCCGAGGGCGAGCGGCCGGAGCACCTCGTGCCCGTAGACCCACCGCAGCCCTTCCCGCACCTCGCCGCGCAGGTCGCGCTTCGGCGGCGCCTCGACCGGCCGTTCGGGCGTGCGCAGGGTGGCCAGCAGCAGTCCGGACACCAGGTACGACACGGCGTCGACCAGCACGGCGAGCGGTCCGCCGATGAGCTTGACCAGCGCGCCCGCGCCGAGCGGCCCGAGGGCCTGCGCACCGGCTCGGGTCTGCTCCAGGCGTGAGTTGGCCTCGGTGAGGCGTTCGGTCGGCACGAGCAGCGGCAGGAACGACTGGTGCGCCGCGTCGTAGAACAGGGACAACGTCCCGAACACCACCATCAGCGCGATCAGCAACGGCATGCTGAGCGTCCCGGTGAACGCCGCCAGCGGGACCAGCGCCAGCACGGCGGCGCGGGCCACGTCCGTGCCGACCAGCACCGGCCGCCGTCGCACGCGGTCCACCAACGCGCCCGCGACCAGCCCGAACAGCAGGTACGGCAGCCAGCGCGCCGCTTCCAGCAGCCCCGCCTCGGTGGCGGACGCGCCGAGCGTCAACACCGCCACGGCCCTCAGCGCCAGCGTCGTGACGGCCGTGCCCGCCAGCGACACCGTGTCGGCGGCCCAGAAGCGGACGAACTCCTTGTGGTGCAACAGCGTGGTGCTCTCAGTGCGGTCGCTCATGCGGCCACCCCCCCGTGGCCACCTTCTCAGACTTCGCCGCGCACCGGGTAGCCCGCGAGGACGCGCCGGTCAGCCGTCGCCGCGTGCCCGCGCCCGTTCCTCCAGCAGCTCCGGCCTCCGCTCCGCGTCGAGCGCCCCGCCCGACGCCGACGCGTTCAGCGCCGGGTTGTACGACCCCAGCAGCGGGTCGGAGCCGCTGACCGCGTCGCCGGTCGGTCGCCAGTACTTGTTGTAGTCGTCCACGATGGTGGACATCGGGTGGCCGGTGGCGAACTCGGTCGCGTCGAGCCCCAGGTGGGCGAGCAGGACCGGGGTGCCGAACGGGGACGCCACCCCCAGCCCGTCGAGGAGGAACGTCTCCGGCGCCACTTCCGCCCCGCCCAGGGCGGCGAGCCCGTGGCCGAGGAGGGCTCCCCAGCCCAGCACGCTCGACACGGCTTCGAGTCCCGCTTTCGGGAGGAGCCCGGCCGGGCCGCCGAGCAGGGTCGCGTCGCTCACGACGCTGAGGCCGGTGCTCGTGTCGCCGGCGACGTCGGCGAACGCGCTGATCGTGTTCGCGTTGTCCTGGACGAGGTGGAGGAGGTGCTCGCCGAGCCCTCGTGCGGCGGCCAGCTCCGCGATGATCTGCTGGTGGTCGATCGGCCCCGGCGCCTTGATCCGCTCGGCGGAGGCGGTCATCTCCGCGGTGATGGCGGCTGCCGCGTTGGCGACGACCTGGTCCTGGACGGCGCGTCCGATGGCCGTGGGCAGCGTGGCGGCGATGCCGAACGCGACGAGGCTGAGGTTGATCGTCTCGTGGATGTAGTTCTTGACCCCCTCGACCTCCAGCGCGAACCGCCCGGCCCGCCCGGCGAGCTCGTTCATGGTCTGCTCGACTGTGCCGAGCGCGGTGAACACCTCGCCCAACTTGCCCAGCAGGGCCTGGCCCGCCGGGTCCGGCCAGGCGTTGGCGAGGCCGCTCAGGTTGCTCGACGTGAGCGCGTGGACGGCCGCGGCGGCGTCACGCCAGTTGAAGAACAGGTCCACCATCGCGGTCTCGTCGGTCTCCGGCCAGCCGGTGATCGCCTTGACCTCCGGCCACAGACCCAGGGCGCTGGTCGGTTCCTGGATGGGCATGCCGAGTCCTCCCCGGTCAGCGCGGGAAACCCGCGGCGGCGCGCTGGTCGGCGGCCACGTAGTCGGCCACCCCGTCCTGCCCGGCCTTGACGATCACGGGCACGGCGGCCAACGCGCGGTCGGCGTCCTGCTTCACGGGCGCCGGCACGTAGACCGAGCGGAACGCGTCGGCCAGCGGACCGGCGCCGATGCCCGCCTCGCCCGCGTCGATCGCGGCGCGGTGGCCCCGCCAGGCGTCGGCGGCGATCCTGCCCTCCGCGTTGATCCCGACCAGCTCGGCGCCGGCGGCCTCGGGCTCCAGCTCGACGCCGCTCACCGGGCACCCCACTGGGAGGCGCGGTCGAGGGAGGTCAGGAAGGGGTCGAAGTCGAGGTCGGTCGTCGCCGGCGTGGCGTCGGCCGGCAGGTACCGGCGCACCAGCGTGAAGACCTCGGCCTGGGCACGGGCCACCGCGCGGTGGATGGTGGCGGTGATGGTCGTCGCCAGCGCGGCGGAGTCGGCGGTCCGGTAGATCCGCGGGTCCAGGTCCAGCCTGATCACCTCGCCGCGGCCGCCGACGACGGCGCTGACCAGGCCGTCGTCGGACTCGGCGGTCGCGCGGACCTCGGCCAGTGCGCGCTGGATCGTCTTCACCTCGTCGGCGATGCTTGCGTAGTCGACCGGGTTCATGCGGCCCCTCGTTCCCGTGCGGCTGCTGGAGCGTTCGACGGGAGTCTGGGCCAGCCGCCGGTGCGGTCGAGGGGCGCTGACAGGTTCCGGCCACCGAAGCCCAAGCCCGATCACGGGCACGGCGGCGCGGCCTCGGCGAGGCGCTAGCAGGCGGCGGCGCGGTCCAGCAGCAGCTTGCGCTCCCGCTCGTTGCGGGTCAGCCCGGCCGCCCGCTCGAACTCCTCCCGCGCCTCGGCGTGCCTGCCCAGCTTGACGAGCAGGTCGCCGCGCACGCTCGGCAGCAGGTGGTAGCCCTTCAGTGCGGGCTCGTCGACCAGCTCGTCCACCAGTTCCAGCCCGACCTCGGGCCCGAACGCCATCCCGATCGCCACCGCGTGGTTCAGCTCCACGATCGGTGACGGCGCGACCAGCGACAACGCCTCGTAGAGACCGGCGATCCGGGTCCAGTCGGTGTCCTCCGGCACGCGGGCCCGCGCGTGGCACGCCGCGATCGCCGCCTGCAACGCGTACGGTCCGCCGGCGCCGCCCAGCGACTCGGCCTTCGCCAACGCCGCCAGGCCGCGCCGGATCAGCAGCTGGTCCCAGCGGGCCCGGTTCTGCTCCAGCAGCAGCACGGGCTCGCCGTCCGGGCCGACGCGGGCCTTCGCCCGGGACGCCTGGATCTCCATCAACGCGACCAGGCCGTGCACCTCGGGGTCGCGCGGCGCCAGGCCGGCCAGCACGCGGCCGAGCCGCAACGCGTCCTCGCACAGCGCCGGGCGCATCCAGTCGTCGCCCGCGGTGGCCGAGTAGCCCTCGTTGAAGATCAAGTAGATCACGCCGAGCACGGACGCCAGCCGGGCGTCCCGTTCGTCCTCCGCCGGCACCTCGAACGGGACACCGGCCTTGGCCAGCGCCTTCTTCGCCCGCACGATCCGCTGCGCCACGGTCGCCTCGGGCACCAGGAACGCGCGGGCGATCTCGTCGGTGGTCAGGCCGCCGAGCATGCGCAGGGTCAACGCCACCTGCGCCTCGGTCGACAGCACCGGGTGGCACGCGGTGAACACCAGCCGCAGCAGGTCGTCGTCGATCTCACCGACCTTGGCGGCGGCGTCGGGCGCGTGGTCGAACCCGGTGTCCCGCCCGATCTGCTCCAGCTTGCGCTGGTAGTTCTGCCCGCGCCGGATCTGGTCGACGGCCCGGTTCTTCGCCGCGGTCATCAGCCACGCGCCGGGGTTGCGCGGCACACCGTGCTCCGGCCACTGCTCCAGGGCGCTGACCAGCGCGTCCTGCGCCAGTTCCTCGGCGAGGCCCACGTCGCGCACCATCCGGGCCAGCCCCGCGATCAGGCGCGCGGACTCGATCCGCCACACCGCCTCGACCGCACGACGCGCATCGGTAGCCATCACGACCTGGGATCAGATCAGCTACCGATGCGCGTCGGCAAGCGGGGGTGGGGCGGGTCAGCTCTGGGAGGCGCGGGCCTCCTGCTCGGCGCGCAGCTCGCGCTCGCGGTCCTTCAGCTCCTGGGAGGCGTTGACGAAGTCGTCCTCGGTGAAGACCTGCCGGATCTCGATCTGGGACTCCTCGCCGGTCGGGTTCGGCACGCGCTTGACCCATTCGACCGCCTCTTCCAGCGACTTGAGCTCCAGCAGCCAGAAGCCCGCGATCAGCTCCTTGGTCTCGGTGAACGGCCCGTCGACCACGGTGCGCTTGTCGCCGGAGAAGTAGACCCGCGCGCCCTTGGAGCTGGGGTGCAGCCCCTCGCCCGCCAGCAGCACGCCCGCCTTGACCAGCTCCTCGTTGAACGCGCCCATCGCGTTCAGCTCCTCCTCGGTGGGCTGGGCGCCGGCCTCGGTGTTCTCGTTCGCCTTCACGATCACCATGAAACGCATGTCGGTGTCTCCCTGTCGGTTCGTCCGGCCGTCCATCCTGGCCTGTACTGACGCGACGAACGAGCGGGGGCGTGGATCGACACGTCGGCCAAGTTTTCTTCAAGATTTTTTCACGGGCCGCTGACCAGCGGTTTCACGTGATGGGTGAGCCTCCGGTCACGCCGATGACCTCGCCGGTGATGTAGCTCGACGCGGCGGAGGCCAGGAAGACGTACAGCGGCGCGAGCTCGGCGGGCTGCCCGGCGCGGCCCATCGGCGCCTGCTCGCCGAAGGTCTCCACCTTCTCCGGCGGCATGGTGGCCGGGATGAGCGGCGTCCACACCGGACCGGGCGCGACCGAGTTCGCCCGGATCTTCCGGTCGACCAGGTTCTGCGCCAAGCCCTTGGTGAAGTTCACGATCGCCGCCTTGGTGGTGGCGTAGTCGAGGAGCTGGTAGGAGGGCTGGAAACCCTGGATGGACGACGTGGTGATGATCGAGGAGCCTTCGGGCATGTGCGGCACGGCCGCCTTGCACAGCCAGAACATCGCGTACACGTTCGTCTTCATGACCCGGTCGAACTGCTCGGTGGTGATGTCGAGCAGCCCGCCTTCCTGCGCCATCTGGTAGGCGGCGTTGCTGACCAGGACGTCGATCCGGCCGAACTCCTCGACCGCGCGCGCCACGACGGCCGCGCACTGCGACTCCTCCGTCAGGTCGCCGGGCACGGTGACCGCCTTGCGCCCCGCCTCCTCGACGAGCCGCGCGGTGTCGCGGGCGTCCTTCTCCTCGGCGGGCAGGTAGGAGATGAGCACGTCGGCGCCCTCGCGTGCGAACGCCAGCGCGACGGCGCGGCCGATGCCGGAGTCGCCGCCGGTGATCACGGCCTTCTTGTCGGTGAGCCGTCCCGTGCCGCGGTAGGTCGCCTCGCCGTGGTCCGGGGTGGGGTGGACGTCGTCGGTCAACCCCGGGTACTTGATCGGGTTCTCGGCCATGTCCGCAGGGTGCCCACGCGGGTGCGGCCTGAACACGCCGGAGGGCGCGCCTCCGGGTGGAGGCGCGCCCTCGCGAGGCGTGGTCGTGGGTCATCGGCGGCGCAGGGCGCGGCCCACCGTGAAGGCGCCCGGGCCGAAGACGGCCAGCAGCAGGAACACCCAGCTGTAGAGGGCGGCCAGCTCGCCCGTGTTGTGCATCGGCAGCAGGGCCTCCGGCTGGTGCACGGTGAAGTAGGCGTAGGCCATCACGCCGGACAGCACGAACGCCGCAGGTCGCGCGGCCAGGCCGACCAGCACGAGGACGGCGCCGACCAGTTCGATCACGCTGCCGTACCAGCCCGGCCAGGAGCCGAACGGGACCGCGGTGCCCTGGCCGTCGATGCCGCCGAGGAAGCCGAGCCCCTGCAGGCCGTGGCAGCCGAACAGGAACGACACGACGACGCGGAAGGCGGCGAGCACCAGGGCGTTGCGCCCGGTGGCGGTCGCGGCGGTGGTGTGGGCGGCGGCGCGGCGGGTGTCGGTCGTGGTGGTCATCTCGGGCTCCCCTGCTCGGTGGTCTTACTAGGACGACGAACGGGGACCCCGCCGGATCGACACGTCCGCCGAACTTTTTTCCGGGAAGTCGAACCGGAGGGTGAAACGGCTGGTCGGGGCGGGCAGGCGTTGGCCGCGGCGGAAGAAGCGGACCCGGCGCGGGTCGGCCGCCTCGGCCCGCACGGCCGCCAGGTCGGCCTCCGTGGGCGTGCGGGCGACCGACGGGCCGGGCCGGTGGTCGAGCGGCGGTGGCGGCGGGTGCTCGTCGTCGGGCAGGGGAGGGCGGTCGACGCGGCACGCGACCAGGCCGGGCGTGTCGGGGACGTCCAGCGGGAGCACCGGCGCGGGCCAGACGTAGTCGAGGTCGTCCGGGACGTCGGGGAACAGCGGGCGGTAGTGGTCGGGGTCCTTGCGCAGGAGGGCGGACCGGTGGCTGCGGTGCAGGTCGTCGTCACCGAGCCAGGGCGGGAGGAGCCCTTCGGCCAGGCACCACGACCACGTCGGCTCACGGCCGCCGGTGTAGTCGAGGAACGCGGCGCGCAGGCCGTCGCGGTGGCCGCGCCGTCGCCACTCGTCGCACACGGCCACGCCGTAGGCGACCAGCGCGGGCGTGAAGCCGCGCCACATCAGCACGGCCGGGTGCCGCTTCCAGCCGTACTCGGGCCAGACCAGGGCGCGCAGGATCTGGGCGGCCTCCACGCGCTGCTTGCCGAGCCGCCGCGAGTCGAGGACGGCGGCGCTGCGGGCGAACGTCGGGCACGGCAGGAACGTCTGCACACCGGCCGGCTACCCCGAGGGCCGGAGGTCAAGCGCGTGTCGTCCTGAGCTGGCAAAAGACCGGTGGGCTGTTAGCCTGCGGCGGTGGAGTTCAAGCGCGCCCGGCGGCCCGAGCAGGTGGAGCAGCGGCGGCGCACGATCCTCGACACGGCGTGCGCGATGCTGCGGGAGCGGTCCGTCGCCGACATCAGCCTGCGCGAGCTGAGCGACCGGGTCGGGCTCGCGAAGTCGAACGTGCTGCGGTACTTCGACAGCCGGGAGGCGATCTTCCTGGAGGTGCTCGACCAGGAGTGGGGCGCCTGGCTGGACGAGCTGGAGGCCGCGCCCGCGTCGGCCGCCGACGCGGAGGAGGTGGCGACGGCGATCGCGACGTCGTTGCTGCGCCGGCGGTTGCTGTGCGAGCTGGTCAGCGGCATGGCGGGCGTGCTGGAGCGCAACATCTCGGTGGACTTCGCGCGCGTCTTCAAGCGCCGGGCGCACGCGCACACGGCCCGGCTGGCCGAGTTCGTGCGGGCCAGGGTGCCGGTGCTGGACGAGGCGGCGGCCCGGCACTTCGCGCACGTGGTGCTGGTCATGACGGCCGGCCTGTGGCCGCACGCGAACCCGACGGACGCGGTCGCGCAGGCGATGCGGGAGCTGGGCGGGCCGACGGCGGGCGAGCTGGCGCGGGAGTGGCTGACCGAGGGCCTGGTCAACCAATTGGTCGGCCTGGTGGCCAGGGCCTGACCCGGCGCCCGCGCCGAACGGCCGTCGCCACCACGATGCCGGACGTCCTAGGGTTCGTCCTCGTGAAGGCACTCGTGGTTCGCGGTGGTTGGGCCGGGCACTCGCCGGTGGAGGCCACCGACTCGTTCCTGCCGTTCCTGCGGTCCTCGGGTTTCGCGGTCGACGTGTCGGACTCGCTGGACGCCTACGACGACCGCCTCGGCGGCTACGACCTGATCGTCCAGTGCTGGAGCGACGGCGTGCTGACCGACGACCAGTTCACCTGCCTGGAAGCGGCGGTGCGGGGCGGGACGGGGCTGGCCGGGTGGCACGGCGGCCTGGTGGACGCGTTCCGCCACTCCCGCGGGTACATGAGGTTGGTCGGCGGTCAGTTCGTCGACCACCCGGGTGGTTTCGTGGACCACCGGGTGGAGATCACGTCCACCCACCCGATCGTGGCCGGGCTCGCGGGGTTCGAGCTGCGGACCGAGCAGTACTGGGTGCTGACCGACGGCCTCAACGACGTCCACGCGACCACCACCTTCGCCGCCGCCGACCCGTGGCACGCGCCGCTGACCGTGCCCGCCGTCTGGACCCGCCGCTGGGGCGCGGGCCGGGTCTTCGCCTGCACGATCGGCCACCACCCGGCCGACCTCGCCCTCCCACCGGTCCGCACCCTCGTGGAACGCGGCCTGCTCTGGGCCACCCGCACCTAACCCTCGCCCGCCAACCCCTCACCCCCCGCGTTTCGCCCCTTCACGACCCGCGTGTCGAACCCTCAGGTCGCGCGTGTCGAACCCTCACGTCGGGCGTGTCGAACCTTCAGGTCGAGCATGTCGAACGCTCAGGTCGCGCGTGTCGAACCCTCAGGACCCGCGAGCCGAACGCTCAGGCGTGCCCGCGTTCACCCGCCCGAGTCGGCCAACGCGGCGGGCTCCGAGTCGGCCAGGTTCTCCGGCAGCCTGAGGCCCTCGTGGAGCGGCACGAGCTCGGATTGCAGCACGAGTGCCGCCCCGCCGATCGCGGACGCCGTGGCGGCCGAACGGGACAGCCGCACGTCGACGCCGTGCGCCGCGCGCGAGAAGAAAGTGCGGTCCAGCTCGTCCCGCACCACGGGCAGGTAGACCGACCCGGCGATGGCGAAGCTCGGCCCCGTCAGCACCAGGACCTCCAGGTCCATGATGTTCGCCAACGTCCGCGCCGCCACCGCGATGTACCGCGCCGACCGCTCCAGGATCGCCAACGCCGACGGCTCGCCGCGCCGGGCCGCCCGGCTCACCGCCGCGAAGTCCGCCGACACCGACCGCGCCCGCCCGGTCAGCCCCGCCGAACCGGCCAGCGCCGCGTCCGCCCGGGCCGCCGCGACCACGGCCGCCGGTCCCGCCAGCACCTCGACGCACCCGCGCGCGCCGCACCAGCACTCCGGCCCGTTCGCGTCCACGCAGATGTGACCGATCTCCCCGGCGTTGCCGCTGCTGCCGCGGTACGTGATGCCGTTGATGATCAGGCCCGCGCCGATGCCCGTGCCCATGTACAGCGCCGCCGAGATGGCCGTCCCGCCGATGGCGCCCGACCAGTGCTCGCCCAGCGCCGCCGCGGTGGCGTCGTTGTCCAGCACCACCGGCAGGCTCGTCGCCCGCTCCAGCTCCTGGGCGAGCGGGAAGTCCTCCCACTTGCGCATGGCCGGCGGGGTCAGGCCCATGCCGGTGTCGGAGCTGAGCGGTCCGGGGGAGACGAGGCCCAGGCCCAGCACGCGGTTGTGGTCGACGCCGACGCCGTCGATCAGGCCCTTCACCTCGGCCGCCATCCGCGCCACCACGGTCCGCGGTTCGGCCGCGCCCGCGCCCGCCCTCGAAATGCGGGCCACGACCGATCCGCCGAGATTGGTCAGCACGTACGTGATGCCGGCGTGGTCGAGGTGCACGCCGACGGCGTACCGGGAGGAGTGGTTGAGCTGGAGCAGCACCCGCCGCTTGCCGCCGGTCGACTCGGCGCGGCCGGTCTCCACGACCAGGCCCTCGTCGATGAGCTTGCGGACGACGGTCGAGATCGTGGCGCCGGTGAAGCCGGTGGCGTTGATCAGGCCGACGCGGCTGATCGTGCCCGCCGCGCGGATCACGTCCAGCACGGCGGACTTGCTGCTCGCATGTTGCGTCGCCCGCGCCGGTCCGCTCACGTGGTCCCCCGCGTTCGTCTTAGTTCGTTCGTCGGTCGAAGAGTAGCAACTTGGCCGGCAGATGACGCCGAGGTGTTGACTTCGTTTCTTCGATGACTTAACAATCTGCCTCAACGCGGGACCGCGGCCGGTCTCGGGCCACGAGAGGAATCGACGATGTTCCTGAAGGCAAGGCGCTTCTCACGGGCGCGCATGGCGGCGGCCGGACTGGCCGCGGTCGCCATGGTGGCGACGGCGTGTGGTGGATCGAGTGCGGGCAGTGACGCGAACAAGGACACGCTGATCCTGCCGGGCACCTCCGGTGACTTCCAGCAGAACTTCAACCCGTTCGCGCCCGCGCACCTGGAAGGCGGCGGCACGATCTTCGAGCCGCTGTTCTTCTTCAACAACATCCGCGACGTCGAACCCAGGCCCCGGCTGGGCAAGAGCTTCAAGTGGAACGACGACGGCACCCAGCTCGACATCGAGCTGCGCGACAACGTCAAGTTCACCGACGGCGAGAAGTTCAGCGCCGCCGACGTCGTCTTCACCCTGGACATGATCAGCAAGAACCCGGCCATGAACGGCACGGGCTACAAGGGCGTGGCGACCGCCGTCGACGACACCCACGTGTCGATCAAGTTCCCGGAACCGTCCTACATGGAGGGCCCGCAGGTCCTCGGCAAGATCTTCATCGTGCCCGAGCACAAGTGGAAGGACATCGCCACGCCGGCCAGCGACACCATCGCGCAGCCGGTCGGCACCGGTCCGTTCATGCTCGAGGAGTTCAAGGCGCAGGCCTTCACGCTCAAGGCGAACCCCGACTACTGGGGCGGCGAGCCCGCCGTGAAGAAGGTCCGCTACATCGCGCTGTCCGGCAACCAGGCCGTGGCCGACGCGCTGAAGGCGGGCCAGATCGACTGGCAGACCGGCCCGGTCCCGGACATCGCCAACGTCGAGAAGAACTACCCCGGCTACAAGGCCATCACCGTGCCGATGAACCAGGCCGCGGTGTTCACCTGCTCGAACGCCGACCTGGGCTGCCAGGGCCCGCAGACCGACGTGGCCGTGCGCAAGGCCATCTACTACGGCATGAACCGCACCCAGATCAACGCGCTCGCGTTCGAGAACACCGCGAGCGAGGTCTCGCCGGGCGCCGCGCTGGTCGAGCGGGACAAGGCGCAGATGTCGGGCAAGCTGCAGGAGAAGACCGCGCCGATGCAGCCGGACGAGGCCAAGGCCACCCAGGTCCTGGAGGCCGCGGGCTACACCAAGGGCGCCGACGGCATCTACGCCAAGGACGGCAAGCCGCTGGCCATGACCCTCAAGGTCGTCGCCGGCTGGACCGACTACATCACCGCCGTCGACACGATGAGCCAGCAGCTGCAGAAGGTCGGCATCAAGATCACCGCGCAGCAGGTCTCCTGGAACGAGTGGTCCGACGCGCGCGGTCGCGGCAACTACGAGCTGCTGATCGACTCGATCCACCAGGGCCCCGCGCCCGACCCGTTCTACAACGCGTCCTACTTCTTCAGCACCGCGACCACGGCCAAGGTCGGCGAGGTGGCGAACCCGAACTTCGCCCGCTTCTCCAACCCCGCGGTCGACGCCGCGCTCACCGCGTTGAAGGGCATCGACCCCGAGGACGACGCGGCCCGCCAGCCGCACTTCGACGTCATCCAGACGGAGATCGAGAAGGCCATCCCGTACATCCCGATCCTCACCGGCGGCACGACCAGCGAGTACAACGCGAAGAAGTTCACCGGATGGCCGACGAAGGACGACCTGTACGCGTTCCCGGCCCTCTGGGCACGCCCGGAGGCCTCGGAAATCATCATGAAGCTCAGGCCGGCCGGCCAGTGACCGACTGATCGACGCGATAGGCGGACCGATGAGGTACTACGCCCGCAAGTTCGGGTTCTACCTGGTCGCCCTCTGGGCGGCGCTGACGCTGAACTTCTTCATCCCGAGGCTCCTGCCGGGCAACCCGGTGGACATCCTCATGGCGAAGCTCTCGCAACGCGGCGGAACGGTGGACCCGTCGGCCCGCAGGGCGTACGAGCTGCTGCTCGGCACGGACAGCAGCGAGTCGCTCTTCCAGCAGTACATCTCGTACCTGGGCAACATGTTCCGCGGTGATCTCGGCGTCTCGGTGAGCGCGTTCCCGGCGCCGGTGTCCGAGGTCATCGCGGGCGCCCTGCCCTGGACCCTGATGCTCGTGGGCATCGCGACGTTCCTGTCGTTCGCCTTCGGCATCGTCCTGGGCACGTTCGTCGGCTGGCGGCGCGGCACCTGGCTGGACGGCCTGGTGCCCGCCACCACCGTGCTGGCCGCCGTGCCGTACTTCTGGCTGGCCCTGCTCCTGGTCGCGCTGCTGTCCTCGGCGTGGGGCTGGTTCCCGCTCCAGGGCGGCTACGACATCCTGCTCACGCCCGGCTGGAACGGCGAGTTCATCAGCTCGGCGATCTACTACGGCACGCTGCCCGCGTTGACCATCGTGATCTCGTCGGTCGGCGGCTGGCTGCTGGGCATGCGCAACATGATGGTGTCCGCCACCTCCGAGGACTACGTGCTGACCGCGCAGGCCAAGGGGCTGCGCGGCTCCCGGATCATGATCAGGTACGCGGCCCGCAACGCGGTGCTCCCGTCCGTCGCCGGCTTCGCGATCTCGCTCGGGTTCGTGGTGTCCGGCGCCGTCATCACCGAGCAGGTGTTCTCCTACCCCGGCATCGGGTCCAAGCTCCTGCAAGCGGTGCAGAACAACGACTACGCCCTCATGCAGGGCGTCTTCCTGGTGATCACGGTCGCCGTGCTCGGCGCGAACCTCGTGGTCGACCTGCTGTACGCCGTCATCGACCCGCGCACCCGCGTCAGCGGCTGAGAAGGAGAACGGACACCGTGACGAACATCAGTGCCGTTACCGTCGAGCCGCCGCGCGGCCGGGCCGGGTGGCGGTCGATGCTGCCGCGCTGGTCGCCGAAGCTCGGCGTCGGCCTGGTCCTGATCGCCCTCATCACGTTCATCGGCGTGATCGGCCCGCTCCTGGTCGGCGACCCGAACACGATCCGCGACATCAGCCTGACCCCGCCGTCCGGCGACTTCTGGCTCGGCACCACGTGGACCGGCCAGGACGTGGTAGCGCAGCTCGCACACGCGACCCGGGGATCGCTCTACATCGGCCTGATGGTCGGCGTGATGGCGACCTTCCTGTCCGCGCTGTTCGGCATCGTCGGCGCCTACGTCGGCGGGTACGTCGACGAGGGCTTCAACCTGTTCTCCAACGTCATGCTGGTGATCCCCGGCCTGCCGCTGGTGATCGTCATCTCCGCGTTCGTGCCCGCCGACCAGCGCGGCATGTGGACGATCGCCGTCGTGCTCGCGATCACCGGCTGGGCCGCGTCGGCCCGCGTGCTGCGCGCGCAGACGCTGTCGCTGCGCAACCGGGACTACGTGGCCGCCGCGCGGGTCTCCGGCGAGAAGTCGTGGCGGGTCATCACCGTCGAGATCCTGCCGAACCTGCTGCCGCTGCTGGCCTCGCAGTTCGTGTTCTCGGTGATCTACGCGATCCTGAGCGAGGCCGGCCTGTCGTTCCTCGGCCTCGGCGCGTCCAACTCGTCCACGCTCGGCACGATGCTGTACTACGCGCAGAACAGCTTCGCGCTGCAACGCCAGGCGTGGTGGTGGTTCGTGCCGCCGGGCATGATCATCGCCCTGTTCGGCTGCGGCCTGGCGCTGATCAACTTCAGCATCGACGAGATCATCAACCCGAAGCTGCGCGACATCCCCCGCCGGGTCAAGGCCGCCGTGACGCGCAAGCCCGAACCGGCGCCGCGCACCGACGACGACGTCGTGCTCACCGTGAACGACCTGTCCGTCGTCTACCAGGTCGAGAACCCGGTGCACGCGGTCAAGGACGTGTCGATCACGTTGCGGCGTGGCGAGATCCTCGGCCTGGCCGGCGAGTCCGGCTGCGGCAAGACGACCCTGGCCTACGCGATCAACCGGCTGCACCGGCCGCCCGCCGAGGTGACCACCGGCTCGGTCACGTTCCACGACCGCGAGGGCGGCGACGTCGACGTGCTCGCGCTCACGCCGGGCGAGCTGCGCGCGTTCCGCTGGTCGAAGCTGTCGATGGTCTTCCAGGGCGCGATGAACGCGCTCAACCCCGTCATCACGGTCCGGGCGCAGCTCGACGACGTGCTCACCACGCACCGGCCCGAGATGACCAAGGCGCAGCGCAAGGCCAAGTGCGAGGAAGTGCTCAAGCTCGTCGGCGTGGACGTGCGGCGGCTCAGCTCGTTCCCGCACGAGCTGTCCGGCGGCATGCGGCAGCGCGTGATGATCGCCATGGCGCTCCTCCTCGACCCCCAGGTCATGATCATGGACGAGCCGACCACCGCGCTGGACGTCGTCGTGCAGCGCGGCATCCTCCGCGAGATCCTGCGGCTGCGCGACGAGATCGGCTTCGCCGTCCTGTTCATCACCCACGACCTGCCGCTGCTGCTCGAACTCGCCGACCGCATCGCCGTGATGAAGGACGGCGAGGTCGTCGAGTACGGCGCCGCGCAGGACATGTTCGAGCAGCCCGCCCACCCCTACACCCGCCAACTGCTCGACTCGTTCCCCAGCCTGACCGGCGAACGCGGCTCGTTCGTCCGCTCCGGCGAGCAGCTGACGCCGGTCGACAGGTCCGGCGAGCCCACCCCGTCCGGAGGCGTCCGATGACCACGTTGGAAGCTCGCGAGCTGGTCAAGGACTTCCACGTCCGGGTCGGCCTGCGACGGGTGCGGCTCCGCGCGGTGGACAACGTGTCGTTCACCCTCACCCCCGGCCGCACGGTCGCGCTCGTCGGCGAGTCCGGCTCGGGCAAGTCGACCATCGCCCGGATGATCGCCCGGCTGGAGAAGCCCAGCGCCGGCGCCATCACGCTGACCGGCCCGGACGGCGCGAAGGTGCCGGAACGGGCGTACCGGGACAACGTGCAGATGGTGTTCCAGGACCCGTTCGCGTCGCTGAACCCGTTCCACACCATCGAGCACCACCTGGCGCGGCCGTTGAAGCTGCACGGCCGCGCGCACGGCTGGGAAGACGTCGTGCAGCTGCTCGAACGCGTGTCCCTGCCCGGCCGCGACATCGCCGGGCGACGACCGCACGAGCTGTCCGGCGGCCAGCGGCAACGCGTGGCCATCGCGCGCGCGTTGGCGCCCGGCGCGAAGGTCGTGGTGGCCGACGAACCGGTGTCCATGCTGGACGTGTCCATCCGGCTCGGCGTGCTGAACCTCATGGCGCGGCTGCAGCGCGAGGAGAACCTGGCCGTCCTCTACATCACGCACGACCTGGCCACCGCGCGGCACTTCTCCGACGACATCCTCGTGCTCTACAAGGGGCGCGTGGTCGAACGGGGCCCGGCCGACGAGGTGATCCTCAACCCGCAGCACCCGTACACCAAGATCCTGGCCTCCGCCGCGCCGAACCCCGAGGCGCGCGGCCGTGCCGTCGAGATCGACCCGGCGGACGTGGAACGGGCCGGCGCCTCCGCCGCGTACGATCACAACACCGGCGCGTGGGAGGAAGTCGCGAAATGATCCTGACCTGGTCCACCGGCGCGATCCGGCTGGTGCTGGCCCACGGCGACGACCGGCCCGTGAGCCTGGTGTCGCTGCGGCCGTCCGGCCCGTCGGAAGGGCCCGGTGTGCCGCTGGTCGAGGTGCAGGCCGTCGGCCACGGCCGGTTCCCCGGAGGCCACCGCTACGCGGACACCACGATCGGCGCCCGACTGCGGTACCGGTCGCACGTGGCGTCGGTGGACGAGCTGCGGGTCGTGCAGCACGACCCGGTGAGCGGGCTGGTGGTGACGTCGGTGTTCCAGGGCGTGGCCGGCGTGCCCGCCGTGCGCACGTGGACCGAGGTCCACGTCGAAGGTGACGGCTCGGTGCGCCTGCAAGCGGTGACGTCGTTGTCGACGGGGGCGTTCCTGGTGGACGCCGCCCGTTCGGTGGACGAGGTGGACCTGGTGCACGCCGACTCGGGCTGGGTCGCCGAATCGCGCTGGCACCGCACGCCGTTGCGCGAGGCCGGCCTGGTGTCGACGGACCCGACCGTTCACCACGACGCGTCACGCAGCCGGTTCGCGTTGACGTCGCGCAGTTCGTGGTCGACCGGTGAGCACCTGCCCACCGGGGTGCTGGTGGCGCGGGACGACAGCTGGGCGATGGCCTGGCAGGTCGAGCACAACGGCACGTGGCACTGGGAGGTCGGCGAGACCGTTGCCGGCGCCTACGTGGCGGTGTTGGGGCCGACGGACGCCGAGCACGAGTGGTCACGCGTGGTGTCGGCCGGGCAGGGCTTCACCACCGTGCCGGTGTCGGTGGCGGTGGTGCCCGGCGGCGTGGACGAGGCGATCGGCGCGTTGACGCGGCAGCGGCGGGCGACGCTGCGCAACCGGCGGTCGCCCGAGCTGCCGGTGGTGTTCAACGACTACATGAACACCCTGATGGGCGATCCGACCACCGAGAAGCTGCTGCCGCTGATCGACGCGGCGGCGTCCGTCGGCGCGGACTACTTCTGCGTGGACGCGGGGTGGTACGACGAGGACGGCAAGTGGTGGGACAGCGTCGGGGAGTGGCGTCCGTCGCGGACCCGGTTCCCGGACGGGTTCGGCGAGGTCGTCGACCGGATCCGGGAGCGCGGGATGGTGCCCGGCATCTGGCTGGAACCCGAGGTCGTCGGCGTGCGCTCGCCGCTGGCCCGGTCGTTGCCGGACGACGCGTTCTTCCAGCGCCAGGGCGCGCGGGTGGGCAAGGACGGCCGGTTCCACCTGGACTTCCGGCACCCGGACGCGGTCAAGCACGTGGACGAGGTCGTGGACCGGCTGGTCGGCGAGTTCGGCATCGGGTACCTCAAGCTGGACTACAACATCATGCCGGGCTCGGGCACCGACGTCGGTGGTGCGGCGCCGGGTGACGGGCTGCTGGGCCACAACCGGGCGTACCTGGCGTGGCTGGACGCGTTGTTGGCCCGGCATCCGGGTCTGTTGCTGGAGAACTGCGCCTCGGGTGCCATGCGGATGGACTACGCGATGATGTCCCGGCTGCACATCCAGTCCACTTCGGACCAGCAGGACCCGTTGCTGTACCCGCCGATCGCCGCCGCCGCGCCTGCTTCGGTGCTGCCGGAGCAGGCGGGCAACTGGGCTTACGCGCAGCCGGAGATGTCTCCCGCCGAGGCCGCGTTCACGTTGGCCACGGGTGTGCTGGGTCGGCTGTACCTGGCCGGTCGGGTGGATCTGATGGACGCCGGACAGCTCGCCCTGGTCCGCGAGGCGGTGACCGTCCACAAGGGACTCCGGCCGGAGATCGCCACGTCGGTCCCGTTCTGGCCGTTGGGCTTGGCGAACTGCGCCGGGCCTTGGGTGGCGCAAGGCTTGCGCGCGGTGTCGAACAGCTACCTGACGCTCTGGCGCCTCCCGGACGCGTCCGCGGCGGTCGAGCTGCCGGTATCGCACCTGCGAGGACAGGACGTCACGGTGTCCCCGGTGTTCCCCGTGACGGCACCCGAGTGGGACTTCGGCTGGGACGCGGCCCGCGGGGTGCTGCGCGCCACCCACACCGGCGACACCCCGTCGGCGGTCGTCGTCCGGCTGACGTGACCTCCGGCCGCTAGGGCAGCCGCGGCTCGACCAGCTCGGCGACCTCCATCGCCGCCAGGCACGGGTCCACGTCGGGGCTGCCCGAGTTCAGCACGACGTCGACCCGGGACGACTCGGTGACACCGATGAAGATCCCGCAGCTGCCGGTCGCGCCCACCGCCTGCTTGGCCTGGTGGCGGCCGATCATCAGCTCCTGCACCACGTTGCCGTTCGACTGGACCTCCGCCAGCCCCGACTTGGCCCGGATGCCGACACCGAGCCGCGCCGTTTGAGGCGAGAAGTTGCACACCCGCGCCGAGCCCAGCTGCTCCACCACCGGTTCGGCGCTCTGCGCGCCGGTGACCTGCTCGGCCTCGGCCTTGGTGAGCAGGGCGCACGGGTCGGCCCCGTCCAGCGGACCGCCCCTGGACGGGCCGACCTGGGGCGTGGTGGTGGGCTGCGACGTGCCGCCGTCGGCGGTCGGGGTGGCCTGGCTGTCGGCCGGGCCGCCGCACGCGGTGACGGCGAGCATCGCGACGGCGACGCCGATCAGGACGATTCGTGGGTTCACAGGTTCTTCCTGATCGGTCAGCTGACGCTTCGTGCGTCGACGGTAACCAATCACGCACGAACCCCGCTAGACCGCCGACGGACCACCGCCGACGCGCGCAACCACCAGCACGCGTCGGCAGCGCGTACCGCCGCTCCAGACCCGGTCCGATCACACCGCCGTGGCGCGCACCAGCACCAAGCGTTCCGGGTGCAGCACGGGAGCCTGCACGCCCGCCGTCCCCAGCACCCGACCCGGCAGCGTCACGCCCTCCGGCTGCCACCACGGCAGCTGCATGCCCCAGTTGTGCCCGGTGCCGTCCGGCACGTCACCGGGCGCCAGCGGACGCACGTGGTACGAGCGGTCGTCCGACAGGCCGGGCAGGCGCACCGCCCCCGGCGGGTAGAGCTGGGACGTGGCCAGGGCGACGATCGCGAACACGGCGTCCGACCCGTCCTCCGCCACCACGCCGTGCACCTCGATCGCCGGGTCCGGGTGGTCGCCGTGCACCGACACGCCGGTGTGCAGCAGGGGCCGCAGCTCCTTGTACAGCGCGACCCACGCCGTCAGCCGCGACAGCTCCTCCTCCGTCGCCGCCGTCAGGTCCCACTCGATCCCGAAGTGCCCGAACAACGCGGTCCCGGCCCGGAAGTCGATCGGGTGCCGCCGGTGCGTCGTGTGGGACGTCGCCGAGCCCACGTGCGTCCCCATCAGCTCGAACGGGATCAGCGCGTTCGTCCACCGCTGCATCGACTGCCGCTCCAGCGCGTCGATGCAGTCCGACACCCACACCCGGTCCGTGCGCTCCAGGATGGCCAGGTCCACCCGCCCACCACCCGACGAGCACGACTCGATCTCCACGTCGGGGTGACGCCGCCGCAGCTCGTCCAGCAGCCGGTAGACGGCCAACGTCTGGCCGTGCACGCCTGCCCGCCCGGTCGGCCGGTGCCCGGCGTCCACCAGGTCCCGGTTGTGGTCCCACTTCAGGTACGACACGGGGTACTCGGTCAGCAACGCGTCCAGCCGTTCCAGGATGTGCGCGAACGCCTCGGGCCTGGCCAGGTCGAGCACCTGCTGGTGCCGTGCCGTGCCGGGCAGCCGGTCGCCCGCCGCCATGATCCAGTCCGGGTGGGCCCGCGCGAGGTCGGAGTCTGGGTTGACCATCTCCGGCTCGACCCAGATGCCGAACTGCATGCCCAACCCGGTGACGTGGTCGGTCAGCGGACCGAGCCCGTCCGGCCACACCTCGTCCGACACGTACCAGTCGCCGAGGCCCCGCCGGTCGTCGCGCCGCGAGCCGAACCAGCCGTCGTCCAGCACGAACCGCTCGCCGCCGACCGCCGCCGCCGCGTCCGCCAACGCCTTCAGCCGGTCCAGGTCGTGGTCGAAGTACACGGCCTCCCACGTGTTCACCACGACCGGGCGGGGCGAGGAGGGGTGGGACGGCCGCGACCGCAGGTGCCGGTGGAACCGCGCCGACACCTCGTCCAGCCCGCGCCCGTACGACGCGTACTGCCACGGCGACGGGTACGACTCGCCGGGCCCCAGCACGACCTCGCCGGACAGCAGCAGTTCACCCGAGCCGAGCAGGGACACGGCGTGGTAGTTCCGCTCGGCGAACGTCCGGTGGTTGCCCGACCAGGCCGTGTGCACGGCCCAGACCTCGCCCGACCGGTTGCCGAACCCGGCGGTGCCCGCGGCGAGCAGGTACGCCGAGTCGTAGCCGGTCCGACCGGTCCGGTTCTCCCGCACGTGCAGGCCGTGGTTCCACTGCGTGCGCTGCGGGCTGCGCTCCCGCGTCCAGCGCCCGGTGAAGTCCAGGATCTCGACCGCCTGCGGCGGCGCGGGCAGGGTCAGGTTCACCGCGTCCACGGCGAAGTCCGTCGACCCGGTGTTGGTGAGCACGGCCCGCTGCCGCACGAGCCCGGACGGCGTCAGCTCGATGACCAGTTCCAGCCCGAGCCCGGCGACCTCGTCCACCGCGTTGATCACGGGACCGTCCACCGAGACCACGCGGAACGCGGTCGAGAAGTCCCGCCCGCCCCGGTTGCCGATGATGCCCGGCGTGCCGAGCCAGCCCGCCGACTGCTCGGGCAGCACGGCCACGTCGACCGCGCCGTCGACCGAGAAGCCGATGGGCTGCGGGCTCTGCGCGACGAGGGTCGCGGCCAGCTCGGTCGAGGACAGTTCGCCCAGGTCAGCCCCCCAATAGCGGACCCGGGGGAGGGTGCTTCCGGAGAAGTCGAGCACCAGGCTCACACCTGCCGCCCGCAGGTGCGTCACGTCTGCCACTTGTGGTCTTCCTCTCTGGTGGTGAACCTCGTTGACTTACTTTAGTTGCTGGCGTAAGAATCGCCATACCTTGAACGTCACATGGCAGAAGGCCACCGCCGCCGCCCGGGAAAGAGGAACGATGACTCGCACGACCTTGCACGACGGGTGGCGACTGAGCGCGGTGGGCGGGCCGATCCCGGCGGCCGTCGCCGACCGCGAGGTCCCCGCCGTCGTGCCCGGCAGCACGCACCTCGACCTCCTCGCGGCGAACCTGATCCCCGAGCCCTACCTGGACACCAACGAGGCCGAGCTGGCCTGGATGCACCGCGCCGACTGGCGCTACGCCCTCACCTTCGAGGCCGAGGCCGCCGAGCCCGGCGAGAAGGTCGAGCTCGCGTTCGACGGCCTCGACACCGTGGCCACGGTCGAGCTGAACGGCGTCGTGCTCGGCCGCACAGCCAACATGTTCCGCTCGTACCGCTTCGACGTGCGCGAGCACCTCAAGGACGGCGCGAACGACCTCGTCGTCACCTTCTCCTCCGCGCTGGCCTACGCCGAGCAGCAGGAGCAGGCGTTGGGCCGGCGCGACCGCGCCTACCCGCACCCGATGAACGCGGTGCGCAAGATGGCCTGCTCGTTCGGCTGGGACTGGGGCCCCGACCTGCAGACCGCGGGCATCTGGAAGCCGGTGCGGCTGGAGCGCTGGACCGAGGCACGCCTCGCGCAGGTCCGCCCGCTCGTCACGGTGGACGAGGACGGCACGGGTCGCGTCGAGGTGCACGTCGAGGTCGACCGCGCCCGTGACGCCGAGCTGACCGTGGTCGCGACCGTGGCCGGCGTCGAGCGGCGCGCGCGGGTCGAGGGCGACTCCGCCGTGGTGACCGTCGAGGTGCCGGACGTCGACCTGTGGTGGCCTGTCGGCTACGGCGAGCACCCCCTCTACGACCTGGACGTCGTGCTGCGGGCCGACGAGCGGGACGTGGACCGGACCGGTCGGCGCATCGGCTTCCGCACCATCATCGTGGACACGACGCCGGACGAGGTCGGCACGCCCTTCACCTTCGTCGTCAACGGCAAGCCGGTGTTCGCCAAGGGCGCCAACTGGATCCCCGACGACCACTTCCTCACCCGGATCACCCGCGACCGCCTGGCCCGCCGGGTCGACCAGGCCGTGGACGCCAACATGAACATGCTCCGGATCTGGGGCGGCGGCATCTACGAGACCGAGGACTTCTACGACGTCTGCGACGAGCGCGGCGTGCTGGTCTGGCAGGACTTCCTGTTCGCCTGCGCCGCCTACGCCGAGGATTCGCCGCTGTGGGAGGAGGTCGAGGCCGAGGCGCGCGAGAACGTGGCCCGGCTGACCTCGCACGCGTCCCTGGCGCTGTGGAACGGCAACAACGAGAACCTGTGGGGCTTCGCCGACTGGGGTTGGGAAGAGCAGCTGCAGGGCCGCTCCTGGGGCCTGCGCTACTACACCGAGCTGCTGCCGGGGATCGTCGCCGAGCTCGACCCGACCCGGCACTACTCGCCGGGCAGCCCGTACAGCCCCGGCGACCTGCACCCGAACGAGGACACCCACGGCACGCGCCACGAGTGGGAGGTCTGGAACCGGATCGACTACACGCACTACCGCGACTTCACGCCGCGGTTCTGCTCGGAGTTCGGCTTCCAGGGCCCGCCGACCTGGGCGACGCTCACCGAGTGGGTGCACGACGAGCCGATGACGCCGACCTCGCCCGCGTTCCTGCTGCACCAGAAGGCCGAGGACGGCAACGGCAAGCTCGACCGCGGCCTCGCGCCGCACCTGCCCGCGCCCGCGGAGTTCGCGGACTGGCACTGGGCGACGCAGCTCAACCAGGCCCGCGCGGTCGCGTTCGGGATCGAGCACTTCCGCTCGCACTGGCCGCGCACGGCCGGCGCGCTGGTGTGGCAGCTCAACGACTGCTGGCCGGTCACGTCGTGGGCCGCGATCGACGGCGACGAGCGGCTCAAGCCGCTGTACTACGCGCTCAAGCACGCCTTCGCGCCACGGCTGCTCACCGTCCAGCCGCGCGACGGCGTGGACGCGCTCATCGCGGTCAACGACACCGATGAAGCCTGGACCAGCGAAGTCTCGTTGGAGCGCCAGACGTTCGCGGGTGACGTGCTCGCGGCGGTTAAACTCCCGCTCGACGTGCCGGCCAGGTCGGTGGCACGACTCGACCTGGCGGCGGAACTCCGCACGCCGGGCGACCCGAAGGGGGAGGTGCTGGTGGTGAGCACGGCCGACGCGCGCACCGCGCACCTGTTCCGGGAGGACCTGGAGCTGGCCTACGACCCCGCGCCGCTCACCGCCGAGGTGCGCCGCGTCGACGGCGGCTACCGGGTGGACGTCACCGCGTCCTCCTTCGCCCGCGACGTCGCCGTGCTGGCCGACCGGGTCGCCGAGGACGCCGTCGTGGACGACACCCTGGTCACCCTGCCCGCCGGCGGGACGCACTCGTTCCTGGTCCGGACCGCGGCCGAGCTCGCCGACCCGGCCGCGCTGGCCGGTCCGCTGGTGCTGCGATCGGCCAACGACCTGTGCGCGGTGCGGACATGACCACCGGCTCGACCGGCGCCGTCGGCCTGGTCCTGGCCCGCCCCGCGCGGCTGCTGGGCGCGGAGCCGTTCTTCATGGAGTTCATCGCGGGCATCGAGGAGCGGCTCGCCGAGGGCGACCGGTCCGTGCTGCTGCACATCGTGGGCGCGGAGGACGCAGAGATCGCCGCCTACCGCAGGTGGGCGGCGGGCGGTCTGGTCGACGCGGTCGTGGTGGTCAACCGCACCGTGGACGACCACCGGCCGGCGGTGCTGCGCGAGATCGGCCTGCCCGCGCTGTACGTGGGCGAGCCGGACGAGCTGGCCGTGCCCGCGGTGCGCACGGACGACGCGGGCCCCGTGCGGGAGGCGTTGGCGTACCTGCTCGACCTCGGGCACCGGCGCATCGCCCGGGTCAGCGGCCCGGACGCGCTGCTGCACACCAGGGCGCGGACCGCCGCGCTGCTCGAAGGCTGCGCGGAGGCGGGCATCGAGCCCGTGGTGCTGGAGGGCGACTACTCGGAGGAGTCGGGGGCGAAACTCACCACCGCGCTGCTCAACGCGCCCGAGCCGCCCACCGCGATCCTCTACGACAACGACGTGATGGCCGTCGCGGGCCTGAACGTCGCCAAGGAACTCGGCGTCGCTGTGCCCGACCGGCTCAGCCTGGTGGCGTGGGACGACTCGTCGCTGTGCCGGCTCGCGTCACCCGCGCTGACCACGATGAGCGTCGACGTGCACCAGTTCGGCGTCACCGTCGCCGAGTCCGTGCTGGAGCTGATCGAAGGCGTCGAGGTCGCCGAGCGCTGGTCGCCCAAGCCCACGCTCATCGCGCGGGAGAGCACCCGATAGAAGGATCCCCATGACCTACCACGCCGCCGACTCGCGGTACGACGCCATGCCCTACCGCCGGTCCGGTCGCAGCGGTCTCAAGCTGCCCGCGGTGTCGCTCGGCCTGTGGCACAACTTCGGCCACGACAAGGCCCTCGACGGCCAGCGGGCCATCCTGCGCCGCGCGTTCGACCTCGGCGTGACGCACTTCGACCTGGCCAACAACTACGGTCCGCCGCCCGGTGGCGCCGAGGAGAACTTCGGCACGCTGTTCGCGGCCGACTTCCGGGCGCACCGGGACGAGATCCTGGTGTCCACCAAGGCCGGCTACCACATGTTCGCCGGCCCGTACGGCGAGTGGGGCTCCCGCAAGTACCTGGTCAGCTCGCTGGACCGGTCCCTGGCCCGGCTGGGGCTGGACTACGTCGACGTCTTCTACCACCACCGGCCCGACCCGGACACGCCCATCGAGGAGACGATGGGCGCGCTGGACCACGTCGTGCGCTCGGGCAAGGCGCTGTACGTCGGCATCTCGAACTACTCGGCCGAGCAGACCGCGGTCGCGGCGAAGGTGCTGCGCGAGCTGGGCACGCCGCTGCTGATCCACCAGCCGTCGTACTCGATGCTCAACCGGTGGGTCGAGGACGGCCTGCTCGACGTGCTGGCCGAGGTCGGCGCGGGCAGCATCGCGTTCTCGCCGCTGGCGCAGGGCGTGCTGACCGACCGCTACCTGAACGGCGTGCCGGACGGTTCGCGGGCGGCGGGCGCGTCGCCGTTCCTGTCGGCGTCCAATTTGGACGACGCGACGCTGGCGAAGGTGCGGGCGCTCAACGACATCGCGAAGCGGCGCGGGCAGACGCTCGCGCAGCTGGCGATCGCGTGGGTGCTGCGCAACGTGACGTCCGCGCTGATCGGCGCCTCCAGCGTGAAGCAGCTGGAGGACAACGTGGCCGCGACGGCGAACCTGGCGTTCGAGGCCGACGAGCTGGCCGAGATCGAACGGCACCTGTGACACCTGGGTAAGCCGGGGCGGCGTGATGTGAACCGCTTCAGCACAGGTGTCAACGCCTCTTGACGAAACTTTGCTTAACCGCTTAACTAAGTCCCATGGGGCAAGCACTCGACCCGGTCGCGGTCGCCATCGACATCGGCGGCACCAAGCTCGCCGCGGCGCTGGTCGAGTCGGACGGCACCGTCCTGGCCCGCCGCACCACGGCGACGCCTGCCGGTGGCGCGGACACGGTCTGGGGCGGCCTCGCGGGGGTGCTCGACGAACTCCTGGAGGCCGCCGCGGACCGCGCCGTGCTCGGCGCGGGCATCGCCTCGGCCGCGCCGATGGACCTGCGCACCGGCACGATCAGCCCGGTCAACATCCCGGGCTGGCGCGACTTCCCGATCACCGCCCGCGTCGGCGAGCTGCTGCCCGGCCTGCCGGTCCGGCTCGGCGGCGACGCGCTGTGCATGGCGCTGGCCGAGTACCACCACGGCAACGGCCGCGGCAGCGAGTGCCTGCTCGGCATGGTCGTGTCGACCGGCATCGGCGGCGGGTTCGTCTTCGCCGGTCGGCCGCACTTCGGCGCCACCGGCAACGCGGGCCACGTAGGCCACTTCGTGGTCGACCCGGCCGGTCCGCTGTGCGGCTGCGGCGCGAACGGCTGCTCCGAGGCCGTCGCCAGCGGCCCGTCGATGGTGCGCTGGGCGTTGGACCAGGGCTGGCAGCCGCTCGGCGGCACGGCGGACGGCGTCGCGCTCGCCGCGTCGGCACGGGCGGGCGACCCGACCGCGCGGGCGGCGTTCGAGCGGTCGGGCGCGGCGGTCGCCCAGGTCATCACGGTCGCCTCCGCGTTGTGCGAGGTCGACCGCGTGGTCATCGGCGGTGGCGTGGCGCAGGCCTGGGACCTGCTCGAACCCGCCGTCACCCAGCCGCTCGCGGACTACGCGGGGCTGGAGTTCATGCGCCGGGTCGAGGTGTGCCCGGCGACGTTGGGCGTCGACTCGGGGCTGATCGGCGCCGCGGCGCTGCTCGCGGACGACCGCGTCGCGTCGGTGCCCGTGGGAATCTGAGAGGGCGACCGTGCGCAAGCTGGACACCACCGTCCGGGAGTACCACTGGGGTTCGCGGACCGCGCTGGCCGAGCTGCGCGGCGAGCCGTCGCCCAGCCCCGTGCCGCAGGCCGAGCTGTGGATCGGCGCGCACCCCGACGAGCCGTCCCGGCTGGCCGGCTGCGACGTGCCGCTGGACGCCTACCTGGCCGCCAACCCGGCCGGGCTGCTCGGGCCGGAGAGCCTGGCCGCGTTCGGCCCGCGCCTGCCGTTCCTGCTCAAGGTGCTGGCCGTGGCCGCGCCGCTGTCGTTGCAGGTGCACCCGAACCGGGAGCAGGCCGTCGTCGGGTTCGCCGAGCGCGGCTACCGCGACGACCGCCCCAAGCCGGAGGTCCTGGTCGCGCTGACCGAGTTCGAGACCCTGTCCGGCTTCCGCCCGCCCGCCGCGACGGTGGCGTTGCTGGACCGGCTCGGCCTGCCGTCGTTGGCGCCGATGCGGGCCGAGCTGTCGGGCGGCGACACGGGGGGCGCGCTGCGCTGGGCGTTGCACACGGCCGACGCAGCCCTCGTCGCCGAGGTGGCCGCAGCGGCGGCAGGCGTGCCCGCGCTGGCGCACGTCGTGGCACTGGCCGAGGCGTACCCGGCGGACGCGGGCGTGGTGGCGGCGTTGCTGCTCAACGCGGTGAGGTTGCGGCCGGGGCAGGCGATCCACGTCGGCGCGGGCGTCCTGCACGCGCACCTGCGCGGCACGGGCGTCGAGCTGATGGCGAACTCCGACAACGTGCTCCGCGCCGGCCTGACCACCAAACCGGTCGACGTGCCCGCGGTGCTGTCGCTGGTCGACCACCGGACCGGGCCCGCCGCCGTGCTCGACGGCGAGGGCGACGGTCCACTGAGGACGTACCGGACGCCCGAACCCGAGTTCCGCCTGCACACCGTGCGGCCGGGTGCCGTGCTCGGCGGCGGTGGTCCACAACTCCTGTTGTGCACCAAGGGTTCCATCGTGGTCAGCCGCGGTGGTGCCGAGGTCGCGTTGCGCGGGGGTGAGTCGGCGTTCCTGCCGCACAGCGCCGACGCGGCCGAGGTCACCGGTGCCGGCGAGGCGTGCTGGGCGACCACGAACCTCCCCGGTCACGGGTGAGCGCACGGGCGCGGACCACGTCGGCCGCACCCGTGCGCTCTTTCCCGCTTTACCGCGTCACAGGCAGGGTCTTACTGGAAGTTCACGTCACTGCACAGGTAGTAGGCCTGGTCCATGTGGCTGGCCTGCCAGATCGTGAACACCACGTGGCGGCCGGTGCGGCTGCCCGCGTTCACCTGGGCCTGGTAGAGGCCGGTGGTGCCGTAGCGGCCGGTCGAGGTGACCAGCTCCAGGTCGCTCCAGCGCAGCGGCGTGGTCGCGGTGTTGACGCCCTGGCGGGTGATGTAGATGCGCAGGTAGTCAGCGCCGTGCCGCGCCTGGTCCGTGATGGTGAGCGTGAACTGGCGGGGCTTGGTGGCCGTGTTCCACGCGCCGACCGTGTCGAGCGCGCGGTAGCGACCGCTCTCGGCCAGGCCGCCGCTGCACAGCTGGCCGTTCGCCAGGGCGCCCTGGTGGTTGCCGCCGACACCGTTGCGGTACAGGCCGTTCCAGTTCCACATCGCGTTCGGGTCGGCCTTCCAGGCCTGCGCGCACATCGGGTCCGTCTGACCCATGTTCGGGTTCAGGTGGTCGCTGCCCCAGCGCTGGTAGCAGCCGTAGTTGCGCGACGGCGGGTCGGTGACCGAGCCGTGAGCGCTCGCCACGCCTGATGTGCCCACCAGGGTGACGACGCCGGCCGCGAGGACCGCGAGGACCGAGCTGAAGACGCCGATCACCGATCGGGTACCGCGTCGGAAGGTCATGTGTGTGTCCTCCACGTTGAGGATTAACCGACTACAGGGCTGGGAGCGCTCCCAGATCCCAAGGTAGCGAACCGCACACAATCTGTGAACCCCATACCCGCGCCAACCTTTCTCGTTCCAGAACCCCCCACCCGCGCGTGTCCTACGTCCAGAACACGCGTGTCCTACGTTCAGGTCACGCGTGTCCTACGTTCAGAACACCCGAGTTCAACGCTCAGGACACGCCGACTACCGGTAGTAACCCTCCACCGGAACGGTCGCCTCCTCCAGCAGCGCGGGCCCCTCCTGCGGCACGGGGGCGAAGCCGCCACCCGGCTTCAGCGCGTTCAGCTGCTCGGTCGACAGCGCGAACACCACCCGGCCCAGCCCCGACCGCTCGATCGCGCCCACGCACATCCCGCACGGCTGGCAGCTGGTGAACATCGTCGTCCCGGCCGCCACCTCCGGCGCGAGCGACCGCGCCGCCCACCGCGCCAGCTTCAGCTCGGGGTGCGCGGTGATGTCGTCGTCCGTCAGGCTGGTGTTGCGCTCCTCCGCCAACACCGCGCCGTCCGGCCCCACCAGCAACGACCCGAACGGCGGGTTGCCCGCCGCACGCGCCTCCACCGCCAACTCGATCGCCCTGCGCAAGCTCATCGGAACTCCTTCCGCACGGTGGCCAACGCCTGCCATGCGACTTCGGGGTGGACGGTCTCCTGCGGATCGCCGACGAACGGGTCCAGCACCACGGCCTCGGCGCCCGACGACCGCAACTCCGCCAGGTCGCCCAGGACCTGCGCCACGGTGCCCTCACCCAACCGCCGCTCCGGCCCCAGCTCGTCGGACGTGATGTGCAGCAGCACGCGAGGAGTCGACGCGGGCAACGGCTTCCCCTCCGCGTCCGCGATGACCTTCAACCGCTCCAACGCCTCCCGGTACCCCGAAGGCGTGAGCCGCAGGCTGTGCCAGGCGTCCCCGAGCCGCACGGCCCGCCGCAACGCCGCGTCGGAGTGCCCGCCCACCCAGATGGGGATCCGCCCGGCCCGGTAGTCCGACTCGTCCCGCCACGCGTCGCGCACCACCCGCAGCCCCTCGTCGGTCAACCGGCCGCGTTCGGCGAACCGCACACCCAGCGCCTCGTACTCCTGCCGCGCCCACCCCACGCCGACGCCGAGCACGAACCGCCCGCCGGACAGCTCGTTCACGTTCGCCGCCATCCGCGCCACCAGCAACGGGTGCCGGTACGGCAGCACGAGCACGGTGGTGCCGAGCCGGATCCGCGACGTCACGCCGGCCAGCCACGCCAGCGCGGTGAACGGCTCGTAGAACGGGGCCGGGTACTGCTCGGCCACGTCCGGCGTCACGGCCACGTGGTCGGACACCATCAACAGGTCGAAGCCGAGGCCCTCGACCGTCCGCGCCCAGTCCCGCAGCACGTCCGGCGAGGTGCCCGGCCCGAAGTTCGGAACGTTCACACCGATCTGCACGGCGCCAACGCTATTCCCCGTCACGCCGATCCTGAAGAGACTTCGCCCGGTCTCAACCCCATCCGACCGTGGAATCCCCGGTAAAATGCCCCGATGACCGGGAACCTCGATCCGACCGACTGGGCCATCCTCGCCGAGCTGCAACGCGACGGCCGGATCGCGCTCAGCGAGCTGGGCCGCCGGGTCAACCTCAGCGCCTCGGCCACCACCGAACGCGTCCGCCGGCTGGAGTCGGTCGGCGTCATCACCGGCTACCGGGCCGAGGTCGACCTGGCCAAGGTCGGCTACGCAGTGCTCGCCGTCGTCCGCCTGAAGTACCCGGGCAACCGGCACGAGCCGCTGCACGCGCTGCTGGCCGACCGCCCCGAGATCCTGGAGTGCCTGCGCACCACCGGCGACGACTGCTACACGCTCAAGGTCGCCGCCACATCCATGCCGCACCTGGAGCAGGTGGTCAACGACCTGACCGGGTTCGGCAGCACGACCACGAACATCGTCTACAGCCAGACCCTGCCGTACCGGGGTGTGTCGCCCGCCTAGCGCGACACACCCCCGCCGGCCGCTACTCCCAGGCCACGGCCGGCGCACACGTCGCCGGGTCGCGGTCGTGGTAACCCGCCACGATCTTCCCGCTCGGGTTCACCCAGCAGCTGGTCCGGTCCACCCCGGCCTGCCATTCGCCGAGCAGCGCGCCGTGCGCGTCGTACGCCCGCAGGTAGTTCCGCTCGTCCCAGCCCGCGAAGCCCGGCCAGTCGGACGGGTGCGTGAGGCGGGCCACGAACGTGCCGTCGACGATCGTCGCGTCCACCTCCCGCCCGTTGCGCCCGAACGCCACCCTGGCCACCTTCGACGTCACGCGGCCGGCCGCCATGTCGTACTCCGGGCCCGGGTGGCCGGGCAGGCCACGGACGGAGGAGCTGACGTGGTCCGCGGCGAACTCGCCGGGCAGCCACGCGACCCCGGGGCTGCCGGCCACCGCCGAGCTGTAGGGCTCGGTGGGGCCGTTGATCGTGCAGGCCAGCGATTCGCGCTCGGAGTAGAGCAGCGCGAACTCGCCGTTCTCGTCGGTCAGGTACTGGCGCAGCACGGGCTTGCTCGTGACCTCCGCGCTCTGCGCACAGCCCTGCTCGATCTCGGCGATCCGCTCCGGCGGCAGTGTCGGGACCACCGGCTCCTCGGCCGTCGTCGTCACCACGGTCTGGCTCGTCCCGCCGACCGCGAAGTCGTCACCGGCTTGCCACGAGGGCGCGACGACCGCGACCAGCACGACGACGACGGCCGCCGCCGCCACACCGGCGGTGATCAGCGGCGCGAACCGGACCCGGCGGTGCGTGACCTCCCGTTCCAGCCGTGCGCGGATCTGGGCGTGGCGCCGCGGCGGGACTTCCCGGGTCGGGGGCAGCGTGTGGTTCATCGGTCCTCCAGGGTGAGCGCGGGAGCTGCGACGACCGGCGCCGGGCCCAGCCTGCGGGTCAGCCGGGCCTTCGCCTTGCTGACCCTGGCCCGGACGCTCACCTCGGCGATGCCGAGCACGCCGGCGGCGTCGGCGTACGACACGCCGGACCACACGCACAGCGCGAGCGCTTCCCGTTCGTTGCGGGGCAGTTCCTCGACGGCGGCCAGCAGTTGCGCCATCCGCCGCTGGTCGTCGACCCGCTCGGCCACCTGGTCGGCGTGGTCGGGCACCGGGGTCTCCACCGGCGCCTTGCGGAACAGCCGCAGCCGACGCGCCACCGTGCGCCGGTCGCTGCGCACCACGTTCGTGGCCACGGCCAGCAGCCACGGCAGGGCGGAGTCGTGCTCCAGCCGCAGCCGGTCCCGCTTGCGCCAGGCCACCAGGAACGTGTTCTGGAGGTGGTCCTCGGCGGCCGCCCACGACGCGGTCAGCCGGAAGCAGTGGTTGTAGACCGCCTTGGCGTGCCGGTCGAACAGCACGCCGAAGGCAGGCCCGCTCCCTGCCGCGGCCTGTGACCACAGGGTGCGGTCGTCATCGGTCGTCATGTCCCAGTTGTGCCCGCCAGTGGGGGAGGTGTTGCCTCCACGACCTTAAGAGCACGACGAAAGGGCCGTCGCCGGCAGGGGCGGTCTCATCGTCGAGACCTCCAAGGGCCCCGGGGGAGAGCGCTCCCGCCCCACGGCCCAACCATGCTGACGACGGCCCCTCGAACCCGACAACGCCGCCGCCGTGCGTTGCGGGACGTCTGGGAACGTTCCCAGAACTGACCGTAGCGCACGTCACACAACCCTGGCAAGCGCTTTCCCGTTCACCGCGAAAGGGGCCGTTCACGCTGCTGAACAGCGCGAACGGCCCCCGTGCGTCAGGAGTGCGGGCAGGTGTCGCGGTACTCGGAGATCGCCGTGCCCCGCGGCGCCGGGCACAGGAACTGCTCGTACCGGGTGTCGTTGTCGATGAACCGCTTGAGCCACGAGATGCTGTACTTCGCGATCGTCGTGTTCGAGCTGTTCGGCGCGTAGTGGCTCGCGCCCTCCAGTTCCAGGTACGCCTTGTCCAGCGTGGCCGGCAGCGAGGTGTAGAACGGCTCGGAGTGCGACGACACCGACGCCACCGTGTCGTTCTCCGCGCCGACGATCAGGGTCGGCGTCTGCACGGTCGACCACGTCTTGGTGGTGTTCCACGCGGTCAGCGGGATCGAGGCCTGCAGGCTCGGCCGGTCCTTCGTGGCCTCCAGTGCGCCGCCGCCACCCATCGAGTGGCCCATCACGCCCAGCCGGCTGGAGTCGATGCGGCTCCGCACCGAACTGCTCGTGGTCAGGTAGTCCAGCGCGGCCAGCAACTGGTCGCCGCGCGAGGCGGGCTGGTCGTACCGGGAGTTCGTGTCGATGATGAAGATGACGAAGCCCTGCGAGGCCAGGCGCGGCCCGAGCCAGGACAGGCTCGACTGCGAGGCCGTGTAGCCGGGCGAGACGGCGACCGCGCCGAACGTGCCCTCGGCGGTGCTGGTCGGGTAGTAGATCGTGCCGCCGCCGAAGCCGCGCACGCTCAGCGACGAGACCGTGGCCTGGCTGGTGGCGAACGGCCCGCGGGTGGCCTCGATGCTCGCCGTGGTCGGCGCCGGGCCGCGCTCGTAGGGGTTCTCGGCGGCATGGGCGACCGCGCCGGACGTAGTGAGGGCAACCGCCGCGGCGAAGACCAGAGCGCGGCGGGACAGGGGAGACCTCAGGGACATGGTGTGCTCTTCCCAGCGTGGCAAGGACTTGGCGGAGAGAGTCCTGAGTGGACCGTGCTTACCGCGGTGGAGTCTCGCGCACTACCTACTCGCGCGTCAAGTAATCGTCCCAACTGGCGAGTAAATCGGAAACAAATTCACCTACGCGGACCGGGAATCGTCGCCGGACCGTAACTCCTACCTGCGAGGAAGCGCTCCCACGGAAGCCTTGACCACGCCCCGCCCGGTCACGAAGATCGGCGCGACAGAGCCGTCAGACGAACGGAACCGCCGATGTCCCGCAGACACCTGAGCACCGCCCTGGCCGCGCTGCTCGCCGCCGGCCTCATCACCGGAGGTGCCGCCGCCTCCCCGGCAGCGTCGCGCCAACCCGTCATCGGCGAGCCGCGCACCGAGCACGGCTGCGCCCGGATCGAACAAGACCTCCCCGAGCTGGCCGACTGGCCCAAGGTCGACAGCCGGGTGAAGTCGAACCCGGGCGACGAGCGGCGCGTCAAGAAGATCCTCGCGGGCATGACCCTGGCCGAGAAGGTCGGTCAGATGACCCAGCCGGAGATCGGCGCCATCACCCCCGACGAGGTGCGCGAGCACGGCATCGGCTCGGTCCTCAACGGCGGCGGCTCGTGGCCGAACCGCGACAAGCACGCCGCGCCCGAAGCCTGGCTCGCCCTCGCCGACGCCTATTGGGACGCGTCCAAGGCCGGCCGGACCGGCATCCCCGCCATCTGGGGCATCGACGCCGTGCACGGCAACAACAACGTCTACGGCGCGACGATCTTCCCCCACAACATCGGCCTCGGCGCGGCGCACGACCCGTGCCTGATCCGGGACATCGGCAAGGCCACCGCCGAGCAGATCCGCGCCACCGGCCAGGACTGGGCCTTCGCACCGACCCTGGCCGTCCCCCTCGACGACCGCTGGGGCCGCACCTACGAGGGCTTCTCCGAGGACCCGCGGATCACCCGCGCGTACGGCTACGAAGCCACCCGCGGCCTCCAGGGCAACAGCCGCAGCCGCGTCGGCGTGCTCGCCACCGCCAAGCACTTCATCGGCGACGGCGGCACCACCAACGGCAAGGACCAGGGCGTCAACCCGGCGACCGAAGCCGAGATGATCAACGTCCACGGCCAGGGCTACTACGGCGCGCTCGCCGCCGGCGCCCAGACCGTCATGGTGTCGTTCAACAGCTGGACCAACGACTCCGGCATCGACGAGGGCAAGCTGCACGGCAGCAAGCTCGCGGTGCACGACATCCTCAAGGGCAAGATGGGCTTCGACGGCCTGGTCGTCTCCGACTGGAACGGCATCGGCCAGGTCACCGGCTGCACCAACTCGTCCTGCCCCCAGGCGATCAACGCGGGCATCGACGTCGTCATGGTGCCCAACGACTGGAAGGCGTTCATCGCCAACACGGTCGCCCAGGTCGAGAACGGCCAGATCCCCCTGGCCCGCATCGACGACGCCGTGACCAGGATCCTCCGCGTCAAGCTGCGCTCCGGCATCCTCGACGGCGAGAAGCCCTCCCAACGCGACCACGCGGGCTCCACCGACGCCCTCGAAGCCCGCGAACTGGCCCGCGAGGCCGTCCGCAAGAGCCAGGTCCTGCTCAAGAACGACAACCACGTCCTGCCCCTCAGCCCCCGCTCGAAGGTCCTCGTCGTCGGCAAGAGCGCCGACAGCCTCCAGAACCAGACCGGCGGCTGGACGCTCACCTGGCAGGGCACCGGCAACACCAACGCCGACTTCCCCCACGGCACCACCGTCCTCGGTGGCCTCAGGGAAGCCCTCGGCGAGCAGAACGTCGTCTTCAGCGAGACCGGCGACGTCGACCCCTCCGGCTTCGACGCCGTGATCGCCGTGCTCGGCGAAACCCCGTACGCCGAAGGCGTCGGCGACATCGGCAAGCGCTCCCTGGAAGCCGCCAAGCTCTACCCGAACGACCTCGCCGTCCTCGACAAGGTCAGCGGCAAGGGCACTCCCGTCGTCACCGTCTACCTGTCCGGCCGCCCACTGCACGTCAACAAGGAACTGAACCGCTCGGACGCCTTCGTCGCGGCCTGGCTCCCCGGCACCGAGGGCGCCGGCGTCACCGACCTCCTGATCCGCGGCAAGCACACCTACACGGGCAAGCTCTCGTTCTCCTGGCCCCGCAGCGCCTGCCAGACACCCCTCGACACCAACGGCGACCCCCTCTTCAAACCGGGCTACGGCCTCCGCTCCTGGCAGACCGGCCACGTCGGCCAACTGGACGAGACCTCACCCGAGTTCGGCTGCTCCGGCAACGGCGGCGGCGGAACCGCCACCGAAGACCTCGACCTCCACCTCCGCACCGACATCGCCCCTCACCGCAGCTACATCGGCTCCCCGGACAACTGGTCCGGCACCGAACTGGGCCCGGACGGCGAGGCAGCGCACAGCACGATCACCGTCACACCCGCCGACGTCAACGTCCAAGGCGACGCCCTGAAAACCACCTGGACCGGCACGGGCCAGGTCTACCTGCAAAACCCGGCGGGCGGCAGCGACCTGCGCGGCTACCTCAACGCCAACGCCGCCTTGGTCTTCGACGTCATCGTCCACCAACCCCCCTCCGCCCGAACCGTCGTCAGCACCCACTGCCAATACCCCTGCTTCGCCGAGGTCAACGCCACCAACCTCTTCACCAACCTCCCCACCGGCGTCAAGTCCACGGTAAAAATCCCAATCGCCTGCTTCGCCCAAGGCGGCCTAGACCTGGAAAACGTCAACACCCCCTTCCTCGTCTACACCGACGGCAACTTCCAAGCCTCCTTCGCCAACATCCGCTGGACCCCCAAAGCCGCCACCGACCCAGACGCCAAACCCTGCTCCGACCTCACCTGACCTAGGGGGCGGCCACCCCGCCCCCTCCACCACACCCTCCGCCCTTCTTCCCCAAAGGGAGGGCTTCGTGTCATCCCGCCGACCTGGCTGTGCCCTACCGCGCGTGTCAAGGGGGCTGTTCACCTCTGCCCGCGGCTTCCACTGTTAGCCGCCCCCTTGATACGTGTGGTAGCCCGGAGGGAGGTCGGTGGGATGACACGAAACCCGCACCACAACGGCCCCGGCGC
>NZ_LGED01000260.1 GCF_001280085.1 Saccharothrix sp. NRRL B-16348
TGTCAGTTGTCCAGTAACAATCTCAAAGGAAACCTCTTGACGAGGTTCATAAATTTACTGGCTATTCGGCACGCTGTTGAGTTCTCAAAGAACACGCGCACATCATCACTCACCGCTCGCGCGGCTCGATCCGAGGCTTGTGATTCAGCTAAAGCTTTGTTTAGAAACTAGACGCCCTGGTCGCTGGGCTCAGACGAGCCTCGACTGGGTCTTCCGTTCCGAGGTCACCCACTCTACCACGCTAGCGGGAGCTTGGTTCGTGACCTGCCGCACTCCGTTCCGGTGTTCCCGGCCCGTTCCGCGCTGACATGGAGAAAGTTACACGCACGCGAACCAGAGGTCAAATCGGGGGCGCAGCACCGCACCACAGGCTGAAACCGCAGGTCAGCAGCCCGTGCCGCAGTCCACCCCACGCTATCCGACCCGGTCCACGCGCAACAGTGTGACCGCGATCACACTCGAACGTGGCGAAGGCCGCCGGTCCGGGTGGGACCGACGGCCTTCGACGTCACGCTCAGAGAGCTCGTTCGCGCAGGTCAGACCTGCACCCGCACGCCGGCGGTGTTGCGCTTGCCGCGCCGGACGACCAGCCACGACCCGTGGAGCAGGTCCTCCTTGGCGGGCACCCACTCCTCGTCGGTGACCTTGGAGTTGTTCACGTACGCGCCGCCCTCCTTCACGGTGCGCCGCGCCGCGCCCTTGCTCTCCGCCAGCCCGGAGCTGACCAGCAGGTCAACCACGGTCGGCGCGTCGGCCAGGCGCACCTCGCCGGTCGGCGCCTCGGCCATCGCGGCCACCAGCGTCGACAGGTCCAGCTCGCGCAGCTCGCCGCGGCCGAACAGGGCCTGGCTCGCCGCGATGACCTGCCGCGTCTCGTGCTCACCGTGGACCAGGTTGGTGAACTCCTCGGCCAGCTTCTTCTGCGCGGCGCGCAGGTGCGGCGCCTCGGCGGTCTGCCGCTCCAGCTCGGCCAGCTCCTCCTGGGTCAGGAAGGTGAACAGCCGGAGGTAGCGGAGCACGTCGGCGTCGCCCACGTTCACGAAGTACTGGTACCAGGCGTACGGCGAGGTCATGTCCGGGTCGAGCCACACGTTGCCGCCGCCGGTGGACTTGCCGAACTTGCGGCCCTCGGCGTCGGTGACCAGCGGCGCGGTCAGGGCGTGCACGGCCGCGCCGTCGACCTTCCGGACCAGGTCGACGCCGCCGATGATGTTGCCCCACTGGTCGGAGCCGCCCACCTGGAGGCTGGTGCCGTACTTCCGGTTGAGCTGGAGGTAGTCGTGCGACTGCAGGAGCAGGTAGCTGAACTCGGTGTAGGACATGCCTTCGCCGTCGAGGCGGCGCTTCACCGTCTCGCGGGCCAGCATGACGTTGATCGAGAAGTGCTTGCCGACGTCGCGCAGGAACTCCAGCACCGGGACGTTCCCGGTCCAGTCCAGGTTGTTGACCACGATCGCGCCCGTGGGGCTGTCGTCGAACTCGACGAACCGCTCCAGCTGGCCGCGGATGCGCCCGGCCCACTCGGCGACGGTGTCCAGCGGGTTGAGCGCGCGCTCGGCGCTGTCACGCGGGTCGCCGATCATGCCGGTCGCGCCGCCCGCGAGGACGATCGGCCGGTGCCCGGCCCGCTGGAAGCGGCGCAGCATGAGCAGCGGGACGAGGTTGCCGGCGTGCAGGCTGGGCGCGGTCGGGTCGAAACCGCAATAGAGGGTGAGCGGGCCCGCGTCGAGATCCTTCCGCAGCGCGTCGAGGTCGGTGGACTGCGCGATCAGGCCGCGCCAGGACAGCTCATCGAGGATGTGCTCGCTCACGGCAGCCATTCTCCTCTACCTGGTCAAAGCAGTTTGAGGCGGTGCCGGTGCCGGGTAGTCGGCGAGGGGGCCTAGTGAGGAGGACCGCTGCGATGACCTACCCGAATCGCGACCGACGTCCCGCTGACCGTCCCACCGAGTACGTGACCCCGGCCGACCCCGCGTACCCGGCAGAGGAGGAGGTCGTCGAGCACGGTGACGGCCGGGTGCGGGCGGTGCGCGTGGTGTGCGCCGTGATCGACCTGCTGTGCTGGCTGTTCGCGATCGTGCTGGCGATCCACATCTTCCTCGTGATCGGCGGCGCCAACCCGGCGAACGGGTTCGCGCAGCTGATCGACTCGTGGTCGGCGGCGGTGTCGCTGGGCCTGCGCGACCTGTTCACGCCGCCGAACGCCGGTCTGCGGACGTTGTTCAACGACGGCCTGGCCGCGTTGCTGTGGCTGCTGATCGCCGCGGTGCTGACCAGCGTGATCAGCCGGATCGCGTTGCCCGCGCACGAGCGCCGGGTGTGGTACCGCCGCACGGTGCGCTGACCGGCGCCGCCGGTGTGGGTGACGGCAGGTGGGGGCGTGTGCGCCCTGCGCCGGTTCAGGCACTACCGACCGTCACCACGATGTCACTCGGGCGCGCTGACGTTTGCCCCGGCTGGTCAATTGTCCTCGCGGCGTTCCCCGACCAAGGTTTGCTTGCGTGGCGAGCGACTTGCAGCGGAAGAAGACCTCCATCGTGTTCACCGCGATGGACTCGAACGGCGACGGGTTCCTCGAGCGGGCCGATTTCGAGGCGTTGACCGACCGGTGGGTGCACCTGCGGGGCGCGGCCGAGCCGGACCGGTTGCGGGAGATCATGATGGGCTGGTGGGACGCGCTGCGGGCGGCGTCGGACCACGACCGCGACGACAAGGTGACGGTGGACGAGGTGCTGTCCGTGGTGCAGGACCTCGGCACCATGCTCGACCTGGTGGTCGCCACCGCGGAGTCGATGTTCGAGGCGGTGGACGAGGACGGGGACGGGCAGGTGTCCGCGCCCGAGTACGCCCGGATGATCCACGCCTGGACCGGCGACGACGCGCCGACGGACGCCGTGTTCGCCCGGCTCGACCTGGACGGCGACGGCACGATCTCGAAGTCCGAGTTCGTGCAGCACTGGGTGGAGTTCTGGGCGGGCGACGACGCGGACGCGCCCGGCACGCACGTCTTCGGCGAGGTCTAGCGCGGGTTCAGCGCGACGCGCGTGCGGCGGGTGCCCCGGCGGTAGGTGCTGACGGCGGGCGAGTCGATCCAGAACCGCCAGGGCACGTCCACCGCGACGGCCACGCCCACGCGCGGGCCGGTGCGGATGTCGGCGGCGTCCACCGGCTCGCCCGCGAGCAGCCGCACGGTCGCGTCAGGTTCGGTCAGGTTCACGCCGTTGTGCGCGCGGTCGAGGCCGAGCACGCCGGTCAGCCGGGCCGGGCCCTTGGCCAGTTCGGCGGCGCTGCGCGCGGTCGGGCGGCGGGCGTGGGCCAGCGCCGACCCGCTCACCACCTCGCCGGCGCGGAGCAGCACCGCGCCGGGCACGCCGTCGGTGAGCGACACGACGTTCGCGCAGAAGTGCATGCCGTAGACGAAGTACACGTAGAGCCGGCCGGCCGGGCCGAACATCACGTCGTTGCGCGGCGTGCGGCCCCGGTAGCAGTGCGAGGCCGGGTCGTCGCCGCCCCGGTAGGCCTCGACCTCCACGATCCGCAGCCCGACGACGCCCTCGTCGGTGGTCGACTCGATGACGCTCCCGAGCAGGAGCCGCGCGGCGTCGACGGGGTCGATCGCGAGCTCCTGCTCGGTGAGCTGCCTAGGCGTTGCGGGCAACGGAGACCTTGTCGCGCAACCTCTTCAACTGCTCGGCGACGCGGTCCGGCGCGGTGCCGCCGTGCGCGTCCCGTGAGGCGATGGACCCTTCCACGGTCAACACGTTACGCACCGCGGGCGTCAACGCGGGCGAGATGGTGGCGAACTCCTCATCGGTCAGCTCCTCCAGCCCGACGCCGCGCCCCTCGGCCACGCGGACGCACTCGCCCGCCGCCTCGTGCGCCACCCGGAACGGCACGCCCTGCCGCACCAGCCACTCGGCGATGTCGGTGGCCAGGGTGAACCCGGCGGGCGCCAGCTCCGCCATCCGCGCGGTGTCGAACCGCATGGTGGCGATCATCCCGGCCAACGCGGGCAGCAGCAGCTCCAGCTGCTCGACCGAGTCGAACAGCGGCTCCTTGTCCTCCTGCAGGTCACGGTTGTAGGCCAGCGGCTGCGCCTTCAACGTGGCCAGCAGGCCGGTCAGGTTGCCGATGAGCCGGCCGGACTTGCCCCTGGTCAGCTCGGCGACGTCCGGGTTCTTCTTCTGCGGCATGATCGAGCTGCCGGTGGCCCACGCGTCGTCCAGCACGGCGAAGCGGAACTCGGCGGTGGTCCAGATGATCACCTCTTCGGCGATCCTGGACAGGTCGACGCCGATCATGGCCAGCACGAACGCGATCTCGGCGGCGAAGTCGCGCGACGCGGTGCCGTCGATGGAGTTCTCCACCGGCCCGTCGAAGCCGAGTTCCGCGGCCACCGCGGCCGGGTCGAGGCCGAGCGACGAGCCGGCCAGCGCGCCCGAGCCGTACGGCGACACGGCGGTGCGCTTGTCCCAGTCGCGCAGCCGGTCGACGTCGCGCAGCAGCGCCTGGCCGTGGGCGAGCAGGTGGTGCGCCAGCAGCACGGGCTGCGCGGACTGGAGGTGCGTGCGGCCGGGCATGACGGCGGTGGCGTGCGCGGACGCCTGGTCGGCGAGCGCCTCGACCACGTCGAGCACGCCCGCGGACACCCGCTGGGCCGCGTCGCGCAGCCACATCCGGAACAGGGTGGCCACCTGGTCGTTGCGGGACCGGCCGGCGCGCAGCTTGCCGCCCAGCTCCGGTCCGGCGCGCTCGATCAGGCCGCGTTCCAGCGCCGTGTGCACGTCCTCGTCGGCCAGCGTCGGGGTGAACGACCCGGACGCCACGTCGGCTTCCAGGGCGTCCAGCGCCGCCAGCATCCGCGCCAGCTCGTCGGCGGTCAGCAGACCGGCCCGGTGCAGCACGCGGGCGTGCGCGCGCGAACCCCTGATGTCGTACGGGGCGAGTCGCCAGTCGAAGTGCGTCGACGCGGACAGCCGCGCCATCGCCTCCGCCGGTCCTCCGGCGAACCGGCCACCCCACAATGAACTCACGTGATCGAATCCCTCTTCGCGGCGATCTTGCTCGGCAGGCCCCACAGGTGCACGAAGCCCTTGGCCGACGACTGGTCGAAGCTGTCGCCCTCGTCGTAGGTGGCCAGGTTGAAGTCGTACAGCGACTCCTCGCTGCGCCGCCCGGTGACGACCGCTCGGCCACCGTGCAGCACCAGCCGGATCTCGCCGGACACGTGCCGCTGGGTGTCGTCGATGAAGCTGTCCAGCGCGTGCTTCAACGGCGAGAACCACAGGCCGTCGTACACCAGTTCACCCCAGCGCTGCTCGACCTGCCGCTTGAAGCGGGCCAGGTCGCGTTCCAGGGTGACGTTCTCCAGCTCCTGGTGCGCGGTGATCAGCGCGATCGCGCCGGGAGCCTCGTAGACCTCGCGGGACTTGATGCCGACCAGCCGGTCCTCGACCAGGTCGAGGCGGCCGACGCCGTGCGCGCCCGCCCGCCGGTTCAGCTCCTGGACGGCCTGGAGCACGGTCACGGTCTCGCCGTCGATGGCGACCGGCCTGCCCTGGTCGAACGTGAGGACCAGCTCGTCGGGGTCGCGCGGCTCGGCCGGGTCCAGCGTGTAGGAGTAGACGTCCTCGACCGGGGCGTTCCAGATGTCCTCGAGGAACCCGGTCTCGACCGCGCGGCCCCACACGTTCTGGTCGACCGAGTAGGGCGACTTCCTGGTCACGTCGATGGGCAGGTTCCGCTCCTCGGCCCAGGCGATGGCCTTCTCGCGGGTCCACGCGTAGTCGCGGACCGGCGCGATGACCTCCAGGTGGGGCGCGAGCGCGCCGATGCCGACCTCGAAGCGCACCTGGTCGTTGCCCTTGCCGGTGCAGCCGTGCGCCACGGTCGTCGCGCCGTGCCGCCGTGCCGCCTCGGCCAGGTGCTTGACGATCAGCGGCCGGGACAGCGCCGACACCAGCGGGTAGCGGTCCATGTAGAGGGCGTTGGCGCGCAGCGCGGGCAGGCAGTAGTCGTCGGCGAACTCGTCGCGGGCGTCGGCGACCACGGCGTCGACCGCGCCGCAGTCCAGCGCCCGGCGGCGGATGGTCTCCAGGTCCTCGCCGCCCTGGCCGAGGTCGACGGCGACGGCGACGACCTCGGCGCCGGTCTCCTCGGCGATCCAGCCGATGGCGACGGAGGTGTCCAGCCCGCCGGAGTAGGCGAGGACGACCCGCTCACTCATGGGGTTCTCCCGAGGGCTCCTGGTCCGGCGATGTCTGGTCCGGGGACGTCTGGTCGTCGCCCGCGGCGAGGGCGGTCACGCGGGCGGCCAAGTCCGCGCCGGTGAGGGGTTCCCTGGCCACGGCGAGGATCGTGTCGTCGCCGGCGATGGTGCCGACGATGTCGTGCAGCGCGGCCCGGTCCAGCGCGCTGGCCAGGAACTGGGCCGCGCCGGGCGGGGTGCGCAGGACGGCCAGGTTGCCCGAGTGGTCGACCGACACGAGCAGTTCGGCGAGCACCCGGGTGAGGCGGGACGTGCCGCCCTGCACGCCCCGCACCGGGCTGCCGTCCTCGGGGATGACGTAGACGGGCGCGCCGCCGTCGGGTCCGCGCAGCTTGACCGCGCCCAGCTCGTCCAGGTCGCGGGACAGCGTGGCCTGGGTGACCTCGATGCCCTCCACCGCCAGCGTCTTCGCCAGCTCCGACTGGCTGCGGATGGCGCGTTGGGCGACCAGTTCGACGATGCGGGCCTGCCGCGCGGTCCGGGTCATCGCGAGTGCTCCAGGAGCCACACGAGGAGCGCCTTCTGGGCGTGCAACCGGTTCTCGGCCTCGTCCCACACCGCGCTGTCCGGGCCGTCGAGCACGTCGTCGGTGATCTCCTGGCCGCGGTGCGCGGGCAGGCAGTGCAGCACGGTCGTCTTCACGCCCGTCGCGGCCACGAGGTCGGCGTTGAGCTGGTAGGGCCGGAACGGGCGCATCCGGTCGCGGCCGTCGTTCTCCTGGCCCATGGACGTCCACGTGTCGGTGACCAGCACGTCCGCGCCGTCCACCGCATCGCGCGGGTCCTCGATCACGGTCACCGACCCGCCGGTCTCCGCGGCGCGCTCGCGGGCGTCGTCCAGCACCCACGGCAGCGGCTGGAACAGCGCGGGCGCGGCGATCCGCACGTGCATGCCCGCCGTGACGCCGCCGAGCAGCATCGAGTGGGACATGTTGTTCGCGCCGTCGCCGAGGTAGGTGACGGTGAGGCCGGCCAGCTTGCCGTGCACGCGCCGGATGGTCTGCAGGTCGGCGAGCACCTGGCACGGGTGGAACTCGTCGGTCAGCGCGTTGATCACCGGGATGCGGGACACCGACGCCATCGCGTCGATGCGCTTCTGCGCGAACGTCCGCCAGATCACCGCGTCGACGTACCCGGACAGGATGCGGGACGTGTCCTCGATGGTCTCCTCGCGGCCGAGCTGCATGGACCGGCCGTCGATGATCACCGGGTTGCCGCCGAGCTGGGCGATGCCCACCTCGAACGACAGCCGGGTGCGGGTGGAGTTCTTCTCGAAGATCACCGCGACGGACTTGGGCCCGGCCAGCGGCTTGGCGGTCAGCCGGTCGGCCTTGTAGTCGTCGGCGAGGTCGAGGACCGCCGCCTGCTCGTCGGGGGTCAGGTCGTCGTCACGCAGGAAGTGGCGCACCATCACGGCTCCTGGCCTGGGGAGGGGAGGAACGACGGCAGGTCGGCCACCAGTCGGTGGGCGTCCGCCTCGTCCAGCACCAGCGGCGGCGCCAGGCGGATGACGTCGGGCTGGATCGGGTTGATCAGGTAGCCGGCCCGCTGCGCGGCCGCCGCGGCCTTCGCCGAGACCGCCTCGCGCAGCGTGATGCCGAGCAGCAGGCCGGCTCCCCGCACACCCGAGACGAGCGGGTGGTCCAGCGCCTCGACGCCGGCGGCGATCTCCTTGCCGACCGCGGAGGTGTGCTCCAGCAGGCCGTCGGCGGCGATCGTGTCGAGCACCGCGAGCGCGGCGGCGCAGCACACCGGGTTGCCGCCGAACGTGGTGCCGTGCTGGCCGGGCTCGAACAGGTCCTTGGCCGCGCCGACCGCGATGCACGCGCCCAGCGGCAGCCCGCCGCCGAGGCCCTTGGCCAGCGTGATCACGTCGGGCACGATGCCGACCTGCTGGAACGCGAACCAGGTGCCGAGCCGGCCGACACCGGTCTGCACCTCGTCCAGCACGAGCAGGGCGCCGTGCTCGGCGGTGATCCGCCGCGCCGCCTGGAGGTAGCCCTCGGGCGGCACGACGACGCCGTTCTCGCCCTGGATGGGCTCGACGATGAACGCGGCGGTCTCGTCGTCGATCGCGGCTTCCAGCGCGGCCACGTCGCCGAACGGGATGTGCACGACGCCGGGCACCAGCGGTTCGAACGGCTCCCGCTTCGCGGGCTGGCCGGTCAGCGCGAGCGCGCCCATGGTGCGGCCGTGGAAGCCGCCGTGGGTCGACACGACCTTGGTGCGGCCCGTGCGGCGGCTCAGCTTGAACGCGGCCTCGTTGGCCTCGGCGCCGGAGTTGCAGAACAGCACCCGGCCGTCGCCGTCCACGCCGGACAGGTCGAGCAGCCGTTCGGCGAGCTTGAGCGCGGGCTCGTTGATGTACAGGTTGGACGTGTGGGCGATCCTGCCGATCTGCTCGGTCACCGCGGCCACGATCGCCGGGTGCGCGTGGCCGAGCGCGTTGACCGCGATGCCGGTCAGCAGGTCGAGGTAGCGGTTGCCGTCGGCGTCCCAGACGTGCGCGCCCTCGCCACGCACCAGGGTCAGGCCGGGCGTGCCGTAGTTGTTCATCATCGCGGCTTGCCACCGCTGCTGGTCGCTCATGCCTCGTCCGCCCCAGTCCGCTCGGTCACCATCGTTCCGACGCCCTCGGAGGTGAAGACCTCCAACAGCACCGAGTGCGCCAACCTGCCGTCGATCACGTGTGCCTCGGGCACGCCGCCGCGCACCGCGCGCAGGCAGGCCTCCATCTTCGGCACCATGCCGCTGTCCAGGTCCGGCAGCATCTTCTCCAGCCGCTCGGCGTCCACGCGGTGCAGCAGCGAGGACTTGTCCGGCCAGTCCGCGTACAGGCCCTCGACGTCGGTGAGCACGACCAGCTTCTCGGCCTTCAGCGCCACCGCCACCGCGCCCGCCGCCGTGTCGGCGTTGACGTTGTGCACCACGCCGTCGACGTCCGGCGCGACCGTCGACACGACCGGGATGCGACCCGCGCGCACGATGTCGAGCACCGCCTCCGGGTTGACGTCGACGATGTCGCCGACCAGGCCGATGTCGACCGGCGCGCCGTCCACGATGGCCGGTCGCCGGGCGGCGGTCAGCAGGTGGGCGTCCTCGCCGGACAGGCCGACCGCGAGCGGGCCGTGCTCGTTGATCAGGCCGACGAGTTCGCGCTGCACCTGGCCCACCAGGACCATGCGGACCACGTCCATGGCCTCCGGCGTGGTCACCCGCAGGCCGCCCCGGAACTCGGTCTCGATGCCGAGCCGCTTGAGCATCGCGGCGATCTGCGGCCCGCCGCCGTGCACCACGACCGGGTGCAGGCCGGCGACCTTGAGGAACACCATGTCCTGCGCGAACGCGCGCTTCAGCGCGTTGTCCACCATGGCGTTGCCGCCGTACTTGACGACCACGATCGCGCCGCGGAAGCGCTGCAGCCACGGCAGCGCCTCGATGAGGATCCCGGCTTTGGCCTGCGGCGTGGTCACGAGCTGTACGCGCTGTTCTCTTCGACGTACCCGTGCGACAGGTCCGTGGTCAGCACGGTGGCCGTGCCGTCGCCCAGGTTCAGGTCGATCACGATGTCGACGTCGCGGCCGGACAGGTCGGCCTCGCTCCGGTCGGCGGCCTTGTGGCCGTCCGCGAACAGCGTGACGCCGTTGATGGCGATGCCGAGCTTGTGCTGGTCCACGGTGGCCTGCGAGCGGCCGACGGCCATCGCGATCCGGCCCCAGTTCGGGTCGGAGCCGAACAGCGCGGTCTTGACCAGGTTGTCCTCGGCGACGGTCTTGGCGACCACGACGGCCTCGGCCTCGGTGAGCGCGCCGTTGACCGTGATGGCGACCTCCTTGGTCACGCCTTCCGCGTCCCCTTGGAGCTGCTTGACCAGGTCTTTCGCCACGGCGGTCAGCACGTCGGCGAACTGCTCGGCGGTCGGCGTGACACCGGAGGCGCCGGAGGCGAGGACCAGCACGGTGTCGTTCGTGGACGTGCCGCCGTCCACGTCGAGCCGGTCGTAGGTCTTGGCGGTGGTCGCGCGCAGGGCCGCGTCCAGGGCGTCGCCGTCGATCACCGCGTCGGTGGTGATGACGCTGAGCATCGTGGCCATGTTCGGCGAGAGCATGCCCGCGCCCTTGACGAACCCGCCGACCGACCAGCCGTCCGGGTGGTCCTGCCAGCTCTGCTTGGGGTGGGTGTCGGTGGTCATCACGGCGGTGGCGGCGTTGAGGCCCGACAGGTCGGTGGCGTCGAGCTCCTGGGCCGCCTTCTCCACGCCCGCCTTGAGGGCGTCCATCGGCAGGCGTTCGCCGATCAGGCCGGTGGAGCACACCGCGACCTCGATCGCGCCGACGTCCAGCACCTCGGCGACCTTCTCGGCGGTGGCGTGGGTGTCCTGGAAGCCCTCGGGGCCGGTGCACGCGTTCGCGCCGCCGGAGTTCAGCACGACGGCGTGCAGCTTGCGCTCCTTGAGCACCTGCTGCGACCACAGCACGGGCGCGGCCTTCACCTGGTTGGTGGTGAAGACGCCCGCGGCGGCCTGGCCCGGCCCTTCGTTGACGACCAGCGCCAGGTCCAGCGCGCCGGACTCCTTGATGCCGGCGGCGACACCCGCGGCCTTGAAGCCCTTCGGTCCCGTAACGCCTTTGTGGCGCTCGGGTGCGGGTGTCCCGCCGTGCGCAGTAGGTGCTACTCCCACAGTGGACTGGCCGGTGGTGTTGCGGTTCAAGGTGCTACTCCCACAGTGGACAGGCCGGTGGTCTCCGGCAGGCCGAGTGCCAGGTTCATGCACTGCACCGCGGCGCCCGCGGTGCCCTTCGCCAGGTTGTCGATCGCGGCGACCACGACCAGCCGGTTCACGTCGCGGTCCACGGCCACCTGGAGCTGCACGGCGTTCGAGCCGAGCACCGCGCCCGTGGTCGGCCAGTGGCCTTCCGGCAGCAGGTGCACGAACGGCTCGTCGGCGTAGGCCTTCTCGTAAGCGGCGCGGACGTCCGCGTCGGCGTCCTTGAGCGTCGCCGAGCAGGTGGCCAGGATGCCCCGCGGCAACGGCGCCAGCACCGGGGTGAACGAGACCCGGACCGGCTCGTCGGCGACCTTGGACAGGTTCTGCGCGATCTCCGGGGTGTGCCGGTGCGCGCCGCCGACGCCGTAGGCGCTGAGCGAGCCCATCACCTCGGAGCCGAGGAGGTTCGGCTTGAGCGCCTTGCCCGCGCCGGACGTGCCGGACACGGCCACCACCGTCACCTCGGGCTCGACCAGCCCCATCGCGGGCGCCAGGGCCAGCGAGGACACGGTCGGGTAGCAGCCGGGCACGGCGACGCGGCGGGCGCCGCGCAGCTCGTCGCGCTGACCGGGCAGCTCGGGCAGGCCGTACGGCCAGCTGCCCGCGTGCGTGCCGCCGTACCAGCGGTCCCAGGCGGCGGGGTCGGTGAGCCGGTGGTCCGCGCCGCAGTCGACGACGAGCGTGTCGTCACCCAGCTGGGCGGCGATCTCGGCCGAGCGGCCGTGCGGGAGGGCGAGGAAGACGACGTCGTGGCCCTTGAGGGTGTCGGCGGTCGTCTCCTCCAGCACCCGGTCGGCCAGCGGCAGGAGGTGCGGCTGGTGGGCGAGGAGCGGGGAGCCCGCGTTGCCGCCGGCGGTGAGCGCGCCGATCTCCACGTCCGGGTGACCGAGCAGGAGGCGCAGCACCTCTCCCCCGGCGTACCCGCTGGCCCCGGCGACCGCGATCCGTACCGTCATGCGGATAAGTATGCACGCTGATGCAAAGTCACTCAAATCGGTTTCGGCGTTCCGCGAATCGAGCAGCGCGGTTCCGCGGTGTCGTGCTTTCCTGTACGGGAACTGGGGGGTTCATCGTGATGCACCATCCGCACGACCAGGCACGGGGGAACATCTCGCACGGCCGGCGCCCTCGGCGTGACGGCCATCCCGATCCGGCTGCCGCGCGGCAGTGGCTGACCGCGCTCGCCTGGATCGGCGTGCTCACCGCGATCGTGGGCGTGACCGTCATCGGCCTCGGCATGGTGTGCGACGCCGCGCCGACGCCCGACCTCCGCTCGGCGAGCGCCGACGGCTTCCCGGGCCGCGACCCGTTCCCCGGCGCTCCGATCCCCGCCGACCACGGGCTCGACGGCGCCACGGCGACCGGGCGCGAGACGCCCAGGTCGGACGACGTCGGCTTCGGCATCGGGCTGTTCTTCACCGGCTTCGCGCTCGCGACCACGGCGGGCCTCGGGCACGCGCGGCGCCGCCGCCGGCCCGCGGGCGGCGACCGTCACCAGGTCACGGGCAGCGACCCGACGCCGTAGACGACCTGCTCGGTGCGGTAGCGGGCGTCCTCGTCGGTGGTGCGCAGCGCGGGGAACCGGCGTGCCAGGGCGGGGAACGCGATCCGCATCTCCATCCTGGCCAGCGGCGCGCCCAGGCAGTGGTGGACGCCGTGGCCGAACGCGACGTGGCTGCCCGCGTCACGCGTGACGTCGAACCGGTCCGGGTCCGGCACGAGCCCGGGGTCGCGGTTGGCCGCGGGCAGCGAGCAGACGACCAGCTCGCCGGGGCCGAGGGTCTGACCGCCCAGCTCGACCTCGGTGGTCGTGACCCGCGGCACGCCGGTGTGCACGACGGTCAGCCACCGCAGCAGCTCCTCCACCACCGCGTCGGCGCGTTCCGGCTCGTCGCGCAGCAGCCGGAGCTGGTCGGGGTGGCTCAGCAGGGCGAGGACGCCGAGGCCCAGCATGTTCGCCGTGGTCTCGTGGCCGGCCAGCAGCAGCAGGTCCGCGATGCCCACCAGCTCGCGGTCGTCGAGGTCGGCGGTCTCGTCGCGGACGAGCATGCCGAGCAGGTCGTCGCCCGGCTCGACCCTGGCCCGCGCGACCAGTTCGGCCAGGTAGGCCTTGGACTCGTACTGGATGGCGAGCCGTTCCTCGAACGACAGCGTCACGTCGAAGAACCGCGAGTAGCGGTCCTGGAAGGCCTCGCGGTCCGCGAAGGGCACGCCGAGCAGCTCGCAGATCACCAGCGCGGGCACCGGCAGCGCGAAGTCGGCCACGAGGTCCGCGGGCGGCCCCTTCCGCTCGATCGCGTCGAGGTGGTCGCGCACGATGTCGTGGATCCGCGGTTCCAGCCGGCGCATCCGGCGGGCGGTGAACTCCGGCGCCAGCACCCGGCGCAGGCGGGTGTGCTCGGGCGGGTCGAACGCGAGCAGGTTGCCCGGCCGCACCGCCGCCACCTCCTCGTCGCTCAACGCGGGCGCGCCCGGCACCAGGTGGTGGGCGGAGATGCGGAACCGCTTCGGATCGCTGTAGACCAGCCGGACGTCCTCGATCCGGGTGACCAGCCACATCGACCCGCCCAGCACCGGCGAGTCGACCCGGCGCACGCCGTCCCGGTCGCGGATCCCGGTCAACTCGGGGTGGGGGTCGAACCCCACCCGGCGGAAGTGCAGGGGCGTCGTCGGCACCGCGGTCATGCCGCCTCCCACCGTCGAGGGTCCTGCGAAAAAACGTAGCGACGCGGCGGAGTGGTGCGCGAGCCTCACACGAGTGAGTCGCCGACTACTCATCGTGACAACAGGGAGCGTGCGTCGATGCGCCTGCGTGCCGTGATCTTCGACTGGCGGGGGACGCTGGTGCTCACGCCCACGTTCCGCGGGTGGGTGGCGGAGGCGTTGCGCCGGATCGGGCGCGACACCGGCCAGACCGCGGAGGTGATCGCGGCACTGGACGTGGCGCGGTTGGGCGCGCCGGGCCTGGACGGTGACGCCGCGCTGCACCGGGCGACGTACTACGAGGCGTTCCGGGCGGCGGGGCTGGACCAGGAACTGGCCGACTCGCTGTACGCGGTGGAGTCCGACCCGGCGTTCAACCCCTTCGCGGTGGACGCCGGGCCGACGTTGCGGGAGCTGCGCGCGGCCGGCGTGCGGATCGGGGTGCTCAGCGACATCCACTTCGACATCCGGCCCGCGTTCGCCGACCTGCCGGTCGACTCGTTCGTGCTGTCCTTCGAGCACGGCGTGGTGAAGCCCGACCCGGCGATCTTCCGCATCGCGCTGGACGGGCTCGGCACCGAGCCCGGTGAGACGCTGATGGTCGGCGACCGCTCGACGCACGACGGCGCGGGCGTCGAGGCCGGCCTGCCGACGTTGCTCGTGCCACCGCTGCGGGACGTCGACGACGCCCGCCTCCACCTCGTCACGAGCCTGATCGCCTGATCAGGAGCCGTACGAGAGCGTTCGATGTTCCGCGAACGCCACACCGGCGCCCGGTCCGCGTGCTTTCCTCCACTCCACAGGGGAAAGCAGGGGGACACATGACGCAAGACGACTCGCACGGCCACTCGTCCGGGCACGACTTCCACAGCGACTTCCACGGCCGCGACTCCCACGACGACTTCCACGACCACGACTCCCACGGCGGGTTCCACGGCCACGACTTCCACGGCCACGGCTTCCGGCACCGCCGGCGGCGCGGCCGCGTGGACCTGTCGACCGCGCCGCCGTGGGTCAAGGTGTTCGTGTGGGTCGGGGCGCTCACCGCGCTCGCGGGGATGGCGTTGATCTTCGCGTCGGTGATCGGCGGGAGCACCAGCCCCAGGCCGGAGTTCGGCACCGTGAGCGGCGACAGCTTCCCGGGTGACAGCTTCCCGGGCGAGAACTTCCCCGGCGGCAGCCTCCCGGGCGAGGGCTTCCCGGCCGAAGGCTTCCCCGGCGGTGCGCGCGTCACCGTGGACGGCCAGGTCTTCGACCTGGACAACGACCGGGTCCTCACCCCGGCACAGGACAGCCGGGCCGCCGGACCCGCCGAGCGGACCGGGACCACGGGCCTGGGCATCGGGTTGTTCTTCGTCGGATTCGTGCTGTCGGCCATCGCGGCGCTCGGCCACAGCACCTCCAAGCGCCGGTGAGCCGCCGTCGTCACCGGTTGACGGGCAGCCCCGGCTAGGAGCCGAAGCGCTCCAGCGCGCGCATCTTGTTCGTGGCGTCCAACGCGGCCACCTTGTACGCCTCGGACAGCGTCGGGTAGTTGAAGACGGTGTCCACCAGGTAGTCCACCGTGCCGCCGCACGCCATGACCGCCTGGCCGATGTGGACGAGGTCGGTCGCGCCGGTGCCGAACAGGTGCACGCCGAGCAGCTTGCGGTCCACAGTGGACACCAGCAGCTTGAGCATGCCGTAGGCGTCGCCGACGATCGAGCCGCGCGCCAGCTCCCGGTACCGCGCCAGGCCCACCTCGTACGGCACGGCGGACGACGTCAGCTCGGCCTCCGTGGCGCCGCAGTAGGAGATCTCCGGGATGGTGTAGATCCCGATCGGCTGCAACGCGGACAGCTCGCGCGCCTGCTCGCCGAACGCGTGGTAGGCGGCGAGGCGGCCCTGGTCCATCGACGTGGCGGCCAGCGCCGGGAAGCCGATCACGTCACCGACCGCGTAGATGTGCTCGACGGGCGTGCGGTAGTGCTCGTCCACGGTCAGCCGGCCGCGGTGGTCGGCTTCCAGGCCCGCCTTGTCCAGGTCGAGCGCCTCGGTGTTGCCCTGCCTGCCGGCCGAGTACATCACCGCGGCGGCCGGGATGCGCTTGCCGCTGGCCAGCGTGGTGACCGTGCCGGAGTCGGACACGTCGACGTTGACGACCTTCTCGCCGAACCGGAACGTCACCGCCAGGTCGCGCAGGTGGAACTTCAGCGACTCCACGATCTCCGGGTCGCAGAAGTCGAGCATCCGGTCGCGCTGCTCGACCACCGTGACGCGGCTGCCCAGCGCGGCGAACATCGACGCGTACTCGATGCCGATGACGCCCGCGCCCACCACCACCAGCGACGCCGGGATCTCCTCCAGCGCCAGCACCTCGTCGGAGTCCAGCACCCGGATCTCGTCGAAGTCCACCTGGTCCGGTCGGGCGGGACGGGTGCCGGTGGCGATCACGACGTGCTCGGCGGTCACCGTGTGGTGCTCGCCGCGGTGCCCGCCGTCCACCGCCACGGTGTGCGGGTCGAGGAACCGGGCGGTGCCGGTGAGCAGGTCGACCTGGTTGCGGTGCAGCTGCGCGCGCACGACCTGGACCTCGCGGCCGATCACGTGCTGCGTGCGGGCGAGCAGGTCGGAGATCGTGATGTCCTGCTTCACGCGGTAGCTCGCGCCGTACAGGTCGCGCTGGCTCAGGCCGGTCAGGTACATCACCGCCTCGCGCAACGTCTTCGACGGGATGGTGCCGGTGTTCACGCACACGCCGCCCACCATGTCGGCGCGGTCCACGATCGCGACCCGCTTGCCGAGCTTCGCGCCCGCGATGGCGGCCTTCTGCCCGCCCGGGCCCGAGCCGATCACCAACAGGTCGTAGTCGTACTCGCTCGCGCCCGAAACAGTCATACGCCGAAGCGTCGCACACACCGCCGCTCCGCGGTGGCAAGGCGGACGGACTCGCCTAGACGCGCGCCGCGCGTCCCGAGTAGGTCAGCGGGAACACGAGGTCAGTGCACGCGCTCGGCACGTCGTGCGCGATCCGCACGACCATCTCCACCTCGACCGCGCCCGACGGCGGGATCGTGACCGGCTCCGCCATCGGCACCACGGTCAGCACGCCGGACGGGCAGTCCGGCACCCGGTTCCGCGCCTCGTCCAACGGCTGGCCCGGCTCGGCCTGCAGCGTCAGCACCACGATGTCCACGGTGTTCGGGTTGGACAGCCGCACGAGGCGGAAACCCTCGCTGCCCGGCGTCAACTCGACCGCGCCGCCGGAGATGTCGTTGATCTCGAAGGGCTTCAGGTCGGACATCTCGCCGCCGCTCACCGAGTACGCCATCGCGGGCAACTCCGGTTCGGGCCAGGTGAGGTGCATGGCGGCCACCACGGCGGCACCCACGCCGAGGATGGTCATGGCGACGGCGACTTCCATCCGCGGACCCAAGGTGCGCATGAGGCAACCCCACTCGATTGCTGCTCCAGGCGGTGGGTTCGCCGCTAGCTCCCCGTCGGACCGGCGACCAGACTCGCCCGGCGGTTCATCGCTTCGCCCCTCGGCCCAGCGGGCCGCGAAGCCAATCTTGGAGAACGTTCAACCTGTGCGCAAGGACCAAGCCGACCCGGAAAGAAAGGCCTTTGGACCTCTTGACACGTCACGCTACAGCGCGTGAACTGCACGTTCTCCTCGTCACCACCACGGGGTGATTCACCCGAGCGGCGTAGTCCCGGACCCGCACTGGTGCGGATCCGGGACGTTCGCGTCAGGCTCTCAGCACCGCGCCGAAGCGCTCCGCCGCGGCGGCCACGGCCGCGTCACGCGCCGCCGTCGCCTCGTCCACGGTCAGCGTGCGGTCCGGCGCGCGGAACCGCAGCGAGTAGGCCAGCGACCGCTTGCCCTCGCCGACCTGGTCACCGGTGTAGACGTCGAACAGCCGGATGTCCTCCAGCAACGACCCACCGCCGCCGCGCAGCACCCGCGCCACCTGCTCGGCGGGCACCTCCGCGGGCACGACCACGGCCACGTCCAGCAGCACCGGCGGGTACGCCGACACGACCGGCGCGGGCCGGTGGTCGGTCAGCGGCAGCGCGTCGAGGTCCAGCTCCATCGCCACGGTCCGCTTCGGCAACCCCAGCGCCTCCACGACCTTCGGGTGCAGCTCACCCGCGTGGCCGACGGGCCAGTCGCCGACGCGCAGCTCGGCGCACCGGCCGGGGTGCCACGGCGCCAGGTCGGAGGCGACCGCGGTCAGCTCCACCCCGTAGGCCTGGCCGACCAGCCGCGCGGCCTGCACCGCGTCCGCCCAGTCCGCCTGCCTGCCCTTGCCCCACCAGCCTGCCTGCTCGCGGTGGCCCGCCAGCACGGCCGCCACGTGCACCGGCTGCTGCGGCAGGGCCGCCAGCAACGACGCCACCTGCGCGTCCGACGGCCGCTCGCCGACACCCACCTGCGGCACCGGCACCTGCTGCGTGCGCGGCAACGTCACCTGGGCGATCGTGTAGACCGCGACGTCCTTCTGGCCGCGCGCCAGGTTCCGCTGCACCGTCTCCAGCAGCCCCGGCACCAGCGTGGTGGCCAGCGCGTGCTTGTCCGACTCCAGCGGGTTGAGCACGCTCACCGTGTTGCGCCGCACGTCGCCCTCGGGCAGCCCCAGCGCGTCGAACACCGACGGCGCCACGAACGGGAACGGCTTGACCTCGACGAACCCGTTCTCCGCCAACGCGCGCGACACCGTGCGGCGGCGGCGCTGCTGCTCGGTCAACCCGCGACCGGCGGGCGCGGGCGGCAGCGTGGACGGGATCGTGTCGTAGCCCTCCAGCCGCAGCACCTCCTCCACCAGGTCGGCGGGCTGGGTCAGGTCCGAGCGCCACGTCGGCGGGATCGCGGTGACCATGGTCGCGCCGTCGTCACCGGTGGTGACCTCGACCTGGCAGCCGATCTGGCCGAGCCGGCGCGCGGTCACGCCGCGGGCGTAGTTCACCCCGGCGACCTTGTCGGGCAGGTTGATCGGCATCGACACCGGCTTGGGCTGCGCGGGCGTGCCCACGTCCGTGCGGCCGGGCTTGATGCTGCCGTCGCCGAACATGTCCAGCAGCCGGGCCGCGCGCTCCAGCGCGACCGGTGCCAGCGCCGGGTCGACGGTGCGCTCGAACCGCTTCGCCGCCTCGCTGGGCAGCTTGTGCCTGCGCACCGTGCGGGCGATGGACGCCGGGTCCCAGTTCGCCGCCTCCAGCAGGATGTCCGAGCTGGTCGCGGACACCTCGGTGCTCGCGCCGCCCATCACGCCGGCCAGCGAGATCACGCCGGTGTCGTCGGCGATCACGATGTCGTCCGGGTCCAGCGCGCGGACCTGCTCGTCCAGCGTGGTCAGCTTCTCGCCGGCCACCGCGCGCCGCACCACCAGGCCGCCCTTGACCGACGCCGCGTCGAACGCGTGCAGCGGCTGGCCCAGCTCCAGCATCACGTAGTTGGTGACGTCCACCGGCAGCGAGATCGACCGGATGCCCGCCAGCATCAGCCGGCGGCGCATCCACCACGGCGTCGGCGCGGTCGGGTCGACACCGCTGACGCGGCGGGCCACGAACCGGGGGCACGCCACCGGGTCCTCGACCGTGACCGGCAGCACCTCGCCCTCGCCCTCGGGCACCTCGGCCGTGCCGGGGTCGCGGTAGGGCACGTCGAACGCGCACGCGATCTCGCGGGCCAGGCCGCGCACGGAGAACGCGTAGCCCCGGTCGGGGGTCGGCGCGACCTCGATCACCGTGTCGCCGAGGCCGAGCAGCTCCAGCGCGTCGTCACCGGGCTGCGCGGTGCCGCTGGGCAGCACCATGATCCCCGCGTGGTCGTCGCCCAGGCCCAGCTCGCGGGCCGAGCAGATCATGCCGTTGCTGGTCTTGCCGTAGGTCTTGCGGGCGGCGATGGTGAAGTCGCCGGGCAGCACCGCGCCCGGCAGCGCCACCACGACCGTGTCGCCCTCCTGGAAGTTCGACGCGCCGCACACGATGCCGTTGACCTGGTCCGGGCCGACCTCGACCTGGCAGTAGCGGATCGGCTTCTTGAACTCGGTCAGCTCCTCGATCTCCACCACGCGGCCCGCGACGAGCGGACCCGTGACCGAGTCGAGCTTGTGGACGTCCTCGACCTCGATGCCGATCCGGACGAACGCCTCGGCGAGCTGCTCGGGCGTGGGCGTCTCGGCGAACTCGAGGTTCTCGACCAGCCAGGTAACCGGAATGCGCACCGGTCAGGCCTCCGTTCCGAATGGCTGGGTGAAGCGGACATCGCCTTCGACCATGTCCCGCATGTCGGGCAGGCCGTTGCGGAACTGCAGCGTGCGCTCCAGGCCCATGCCGAACGCGAACCCGGAGTACACGTCGGGGTCCACGCCGCAGTTGCGCAGCACGTTCGGGTTGACCATGCCGCAGCCGCCCCACTCGACCCAGCCCGCGCCGCCCTTCTTCTCCGGGAACCACACGTCCACCTCGGCGGACGGCTCGGTGAACGGGAAGAAGCTCGGCCGCAGGCGGGTCTTGGAGTCCTCGCCGAACATGGCGCGGGCGAACGCGTCGAGCGTGCCCTTCAGGTGCGCCATGGTCAGGCCCTTGTCCACGGCCAGGCCTTCGACCTGGTGGAAGACGGGGGTGTGGGTGGCGTCCAGCTCGTCGGTGCGGAACGTGCGGCCGGGGCACACCACGTACACGGGCAGCTCGCGGTCCAGCAGCGTGCGGGCCTGCACCGGGCTGGTGTGCGTGCGCAGGACCAGGCCGGAGTCGGCGGGCGCCACGTAGAACGTGTCCTGCATGGTGCGCGCCGGGTGGTCCTTGCCGAAGTTCAACGCGTCGAAGTTGAACCACTCGGTCTCCAGCTCCGGGCCCTCGGCGACCTCGTAGCCCATGGCCACGAAGACGTCGCCGATGCGCTCGGCGAGGGTGGAGATCGGGTGGCGGGCGCCGCGGGGCACGCGGTCCCACGGCAGCGTGACGTCGACCGTCTCCTCGCGCAGCACCCGTTCGTCGCGCTCGGCCTGCAACCGGGCGCGGCGCTCCTCGAACGCGGCCTTGACCGCGTTCTGCGCCTCGTTCACCCGCTTGCCCGCCTCCGCCTTCGCGGCGGGTGGCAGCGCGCCGATCTCGCGGCGGGCCAGCAGGACCGGCGAGCGGTCGCCCAGGTGGCTCGGTTTCACGGCGGCGAGCTCGTCGAGGTCGGCCGCCTTCGCGAACGCCTCACGAGCCTGCTCGACCGCCGCGCCGAGCGCTTCCGGGGAGAGCGCCGCGACCTGCTTGGGGTCGTACGGGTCGTTGGCTCCGGACATGGTTGGTGGACAGCTCCCGTCACGGACAACTGGTGGTCAGCCCTCCGCACGGCATGCGGAGTAGCGCTCCGATCCTAGGTGATCGGGCCGAACCCGCCTGAACCGCCGTCCGACCGGGTGTGCCGGCTCGTCCGGGCACATCGGGGTTGCCGGTGGACAAGTCCAGCGGCACGGGCTCGGGAGCCATCCAGGCAACGAAGTGCGGTAGCCGGACCGCAACCCGGCCGCGCCGGAATTGTCGGTGGGCCGTGGCAGTCTTGACCCCGCGAGCAGGACCCCGGCGGGCGATCAGCGGAAAACCGGGTCACAAGCCGCCGGCACGCCCTTAGAATCGTCCCTCCCCCGTGACCTGACCCGAGGTGAACTCCAGTCCCATGGCACACACCTTCGGTGTCGACCTGCGCGGGATCATCGACCTGCTCAGCCACCACCTCTACAGCAGCCCCCGCGTGTACGTGCGCGAGCTGCTGCAGAACGCGGTGGACGCGATCACCGCCCGCCGCGCGCTGCAACCGGACGCGCCGGGCGAGGTCGTGATCGAGCCGGTCGGGTCCTCCGGCGGCACCCTCCGCATCTCCGACACCGGCATCGGCCTCACCGAGCGCGAGGTGCACGACCTGCTGTCCACGCTCGGCCGCACGTCCAAGCGCGACGACCTCGGCTTCGCCCGCCAGGGCTTCCTGGGCCAGTTCGGCGTCGGCCTGCTGTCGGCGTTCCTGGTCGCCGAACGCATCCGGCTCGTCAGCCGCTCGGTCAAGGGCGGTCCCGCGGTGCGGTGGACGGCCGACGCGGCGGGCAACTACGAGGTGACCGTCGACGACGACGCGCGCGCCGAGATCGGCACCACCATCGAGCTGGTGCCGCACCGCGACTCCGAGCACTGGCTCGAGCACGACGTGGTGAAGGCGCTGGTCGCCGAGTACGGCGAGCTGCTGCCGGTGACGGTCCGGATCGGCGACGAGGTCGTCACGCACGGCGAGCTGCCGTGGGTCGACGACGCGTTGGAGTACGGCGAGAAGGTGCTGGGCGTGCGCCCGTTCGACGCGATCCCGGTCGAGGTGCCGACGGTCGGCCTGCGCGGCGTCGCCTACGTGCTGCCGCGCGGCGTGCACCCCGGCGCGCGGCAGTCGCACCGCGTCTACCTGAAGCGGATGCTCGTCGGCGACGCCATCGAGGGCCTGCTGCCGGAGTGGGCGTACTTCGTGCGCTGCGTGGTCGACTCCACGTCGCTGCGGCCCACCGCGAGCCGCGAGTCGCTCTACCAGGACGAGACGCTGCTCGCCGTGCGCGAGGAGCTGGGCCGCCAGGTCCGCGACTGGCTCGTCCGGCTCGACGCGACGAACCCGGACCGCACCCAGGCCCTCCTCGACGCCCACCACCTCGGCATCAAGTCGCTGGCCAGGGTGGACGACGAGATGCTGCGGCTGGTCGAGCGGTGGCTGCCGTTCGAGACCACCGACGGCCCGCAGTCGCTGCGCCAGTTCCGCCGCAAGCACGGCACCATCGCGCACGTGCCGGACGTGGACGAGTTCCGCCAGCTCGCGCCGGTCGCGCACGCCCAGGGCATGGGCCTGGTCAACGCGGGCTACGCCTACGACGCGGAGATCATGGAACGGCTGGTCGCCCTGGACGGCCACACGGCCGCGCGCCGGGTCGCGCCGAGCGAGGTGCTGGCCGCGCTGGGCGACCCGGACGCCGAGCTGGACCGCGCGCTGCGCGAACGGCTCACCATGGCCAAGGACGTGCTGGAGCGGCACGACTGCGAGGCCGTGCCGCGCGACTTCGACCCGGGCTCGCTGCCCGCGCTGCTGGTCACGAACGTGGAGGCCGAGCGCAAGCGGGACGCGCAGCAGGTCGGCGAGCAGGCCGACCCGCTGTGGGCGGAGCTGCTGGGCAGCCTGGCCGAGTCGACGTCGGACGCGGCGCAGCGGCTCGTGCTCAACTGCCGCAACCCGCTGGTGCGGCGGCTGGCGCAGCTGACCGACCCGGCGCTGGTGGAGCTGACCGTGGAGTCGCTGTACGTGCACGCACTGCTGCAGGCACGGCGTCCGATGCGCCCGAAGGACACCGCGGCGCTGAACCGCTCGTTCCTGGAACTGCTGGATCGCGCTGTGGGGGATCACCTGTGAACGAGGAGAAGGAAGCCGCCGAGCGGCAGTTCGTCGAGGCCTACCACATGCCGGAGGGCATGGCGCGGCACGAGGCGTTGGAGCGCGCGGCCCGGGCCGCGGACGCCCTCGACCACCTGCCGCTGGCCGTGAGCTGCCGGATCGCGCTGATCCGCTCGGCCTACGACCTGGGCCGCTACGACCTGATGCTGGCGCCGTTCGCCTGGTGCGGCACGGCCGAGCAGCGCGACCCCACGGCGTTCGACGAGTGGGAGACGCACAGCTACGACTGGGCGCACAAGTGGATCGTCAGCGGCCTGATCGCGGACCCCCGGTTCACGCTGGAGCAGATCGGCTCGTTCGTCGACCAGCTCGCCGCGCGCTACCAGCGGCTCGGGTACTCGATGCAGCCGGTGCACGGCGCGCGCGCCGACCTGGCCGCGCACGTCGGCGACGACGACGCGTACCGGGAGCACTTCGCGAAGTACCTGGCGATGGACCGCGGCCCGATGAGCGACTGCGAGGCGTGCGTCATCGAGGAGCAGGCCGGGCACCTGATCCGGCAGGGCAGGCACGCCGAGGCCGTCGCGCACGCCGAGCACCAGCTGGAGCAGGACACCGGCTGCGCCACCCAGCCGCAGGGCATCCTGACCACGTTGACGCCCGCGTTCGTGGCGCTCGGCGACGTGGACCGGGCCAGGCAGGCGCACGTGGTGGCGTACCGGCTGGTGCGCGACGACCTGGTCGGCGGCTACCTGGACGACCACCTGGAGTTCTGCGCGACGTCGGGCAACGTGCGGCGCGGCGTCGACCTGCTGCGCGGCCACCTGCACCGGGTGCACCACTCGACCAGCCCGTCACGGGCCATGCACTTCGCCGCGGGGGCCGCGCTGCTGCTCAGCCGGGTCTCGCCGGACGAGGAGTTCGCCGTGCCGCGGGACGGGCGGACGACCGTGCTGTCCGCGCCGGAGCTGCGCGAGCTGCTGGAGGCGCAGGCGCTGGAGATCGCGGCCAGGTTCGACCGGCGCAACGGCAGTGACGCGGTGAGCGCCCGCATACGGCGGACGTTGGCCGCGGCGGACACGGTCCCCGTGCCGCTGGCCGTGCCGATCGAGGCCGCGCCCGCTCCCGTCGTCGACGAGGAAGAGCCGGTGGCGGTCGCCGACCCGGTCGAGCTGGCGCGGCAGCTGTGCGACGCGTTCGACGGCGGCGAGTTCATCGTCGGCATGCGGCTGCTGCGGTCGTTGCCGGAGGACATGGACCCGCTGCTGCCGGAGACGCTGGGCGCGCTGGTCGCGGCGCGGCGGGCGATCGTCGGCGGGCACGTGCGGCCGAAGGCGGAGGTGCTGGCCGAGCTGGACGCGGCGGTCGAGCGGCTGGCCGCGTGCGGCGAGCACGACCTGGCCAACCGGTTCCGGGCGCGCGGCGCGGGGCTGCGCGCCGAGGACGACGGGCCGGCCGAGTCCGTCGCGGTGGCGCGCACGTGCCTGGCCGAGGCGGACGTCGCCGGCACCCCGTACACGCGGGTGCTGACCAGGTTGCTGCTGGCGGACCTGCTGGCGGACGCGGACGAGACCGACGAGCAGGGCGCGTTGACCGCCGAGGCGTTGGAGCTGGCCCGGGCCGAGGTACCGGAGCTGGTGTCGCGGGCGCGCTGCGACCGGGCGCAGCACCTGGCGACGATGGGTCAGCTGGACGAGGCGCACGCCGAGGTGGCGGACGTGCTGTCGGACTCGCCGACCGCGTCGGTGCGGTTCGACGCGCTGCGCCTGCTGCTGAAGATCCAGACCGTGCGCGGTGACGAGGAGGCGGTGCGCGTCGCCGCCGAGTTCGTGGGCGCGTTCAGCTCGCCGCGCGGACCGTGGACGGCCGAGACGCACCGGCAGCGGGTCGCGTCGATCGAACGGCTGGGGCTGGAAGCCGAGCACCTGGCGGAACTGCGTGACGCGGTGACCGTCGGCCACGAGCTGGGCGTGCCGGACGACGTGGCGAAGGCGTGCTACGCCCTGGCCGGCGGCTACCTGAAGGCCGGCCGTTTCGTCGAGGCCGCCGAAGCGCTGGAAGAAGCCGTGCGCGTGATCGACGGCGGCGACGTGGACCCGGACGTCGTCGTCCCCGTCCGCTACCGGCTGGGTCAGGTGTGCGCCCGGCTGGACGAGACCGAGGCCGCCCGCCGCCACCTGGAAGTGGCCCTGGGCCTGGTGCCCGCCGACGAACCGTGGCGCCGGGCCATGGTTCTCGACGTCCTGGCGGGAGTCCTTCGGCGCCTGGACCTGCCGCTGGAAGCCGCGTCCGCCTACCAGGGCGCCGCGGCGGCGTGGCAGGAGGTGTCGGAACCGGCCGAAGCCGCGGGCTCCCTGGTCGAAGCCGCCGCCGCGCTGCCGAACGAGGAAGCAGCCGAGTGCGCCACCACCCTGACCGAGGCGGAACGCCTCCTGTCTGCCGTGGAAGACCCGGACCACCGCACCCACCTGACCGCCAGGATCGCCGCGATCCGGGCGTTCCTGCACGTCCAGGCGGGCGACCACGCGGCGGCGATCGAGCAGAACGGCATCGCCGAGGAACTGGCCGCCCAACTGGGCGACCCGGACTGGCAGATGTTCCTGGTGGCCCGGGGCGCGAGGTTCCTCCTGGACTCGGACGACCCGGCCAACGCGGAAGCGGAAGCCCGCCGCGCCGGCAACCTGATCAACGACGAGACACCGCCGCAGATCCTCGGCGACATCGCGAACGTCCTCGAGGAAGCCCTCCGAACCCAAGCCAAACCCACCTCGGGCGACCCTCTACTCCGCACCCTGACCAGCCGCCTGGAAGCCTGACAAACCGGCGTGCCGACCAGCAAAACCGCTGGTCAGCACGCCGGAGCAGTCCCAGGCAGAATGTCAACCATGATCACCAGATCGAGCGAATCACCGGCCTACCGAGAACCAAAATCGATCTCGCGCGTCGCCTAGAAACAAGAAGGAGGCCGGCCAAGGCACCAGCACCCGAGCCCAAACCACACCCCACCCCGGACCCCCATCACCGGGCCACCGGCCCCGGCACACCAGCCTCAGCAACCCCGGTCACCCAGCCGCACTGGCCTCAGCCCCACCGAGCGTGCACATCGGCCGAGCCCGCCGCGAGACGTCAGACCCGCTGAGCGCGAGCGGAAGCGTAAAGGCACACCGCGGCGGCCGTCGCGAGGTTGAGGCTCTCCGCCCCGCCGTAGATCGGCACCTTCAGCGAAGCGTCCAAGCCCGCCACGACCTCGTCCGGCAACCCGTGCGCCTCGCTGCCGAACACCCACCCCGTGGGCGCCGCGAGATCACCGCGCAGGTCAGCCGTCACCAGGTCCTCGGGCGCGTACCCGTCCGCCGCGACCAACCGCAGCCCCACGTCCCGGCACGCCGCGAACGCCTCGCCGGCGTCCCGCACCCGCGCGATCGGCAGGTGGAACACGCTGCCCGTGGACGCGCGCACGCACTTGCCGTTGTGCGGGTCGACCGTGTCGCCCGCGAAGATCACCGCGTCCGCGCCCGCCGCGTCCGCCACGCGCACCACGGTGCCCGCGTTGCCCGGGTCCGCCACGCCGTGCAACACGGCCACCAGCCGCACGCCCGGCGCGAGCGCCTCCGCCACCGGCACGTCGACCAGCGAGCACGAGGCGACGAGGCCCTGCGGCGTCACGGTCTCCGACAGCGCGGCGGCGGCCTTGTCGGTCACGGCGCTCACCGGCACGCCGGCGTCGACGGCGGCGTGCACCAGCGAACGGTTGCGGGTGGCGGCGGCCTCGGTCACGAAGAGTTCGTGCACCCGGCCGCGCCCGGCTGCCGCCCAGGCCAGGGCCTCGCGCACGGCCTGCGCGCCCTCGGCGAGGAAGCGCTCGGCGCGGTCCCGACCGGAACGCCTGGTCAGCCGCCTAGCGGCAACGACCCGGGGAGTCCGTTCGGTGAACGGAGCATCCCCGGGTCGTGGTGCGCGATCGTCCGCGCTCAGGCCTTGTCCTCGACGGGCGCGTTGACATCGCTCGGCAGGGCGGCGCGAGCGGCCTCGACCAGCGCGGTGAACGCGCCGGGGTCGCTGACGGCCAGCTCGGCGAGGATCTTGCGGTCCACCTCGATGCCGGCGAGCCGCATGCCCTGGATGAAGCGGTTGTACGTCATGCCGTTGGCGCGGACACCGGCGTTGATGCGCTGGATCCACAGCTTCCGGAAGTCACCCTTGCGGGCGCGGCGGTCCCGGTAGGCGTAGTTGAGCGAGTGGAGCACCTGCTCCTTGGCCTTGCGGTACAGCCTCGAACGCTGGCCGCGGTAGCCGCTGGCGAGCTCAAGGGTGGTACGGCGCTTCTTCTGGGCGTTCACTGCCCTTTTGACGCGTGCCACGGGTCCATCCTGTCGATCTCGTGGGGTCGGTGGGGGCCGACCCCGGTGTTCAAGGGAATGAAGGTCTTAAGGCCTCAGAGGCCGAGCAGCTTCTTCAGCCGCGGCACGTCGTTCTTCGCGACCTCGGTCGTGCCGGAGAGGCGACGCGTCAGCTTGCTGGACTTCTTCTCCAGCAGGTGGCGCTTGCCGGCCTTCTCGCGGACGAGCTTGCCGCTGCCGGTGACCTTCACTCGCTTGGAGGTCCCGCTGTGGCTCTTGTTCTTGGGCATTTCCGTCCTCAGTCTCGTGCAGCCACCGGGGATGGGGGCGGCCATGCTTGCTCCCGGCCCGGAGGCCGGGAGATCATTCTTCGACAGACTCGTCCGTCGCCTCGTCGGCGCCGTCGTTCCTGATCGGACGGGTCTTCGTGGTCTTGTGGGGCGCCAACACCATGATCATGTTGCGACCGTCCTGCTTCGGGTTCGACTCCACGAACCCCAGCTCGGCGACGTCCTCGGCGAGCCTCTGCAGCAGTCGGTATCCCAGTTCCGGCCGGGACTGCTCACGGCCGCGGAACATGATGGTCACCTTGACCTTGTTCCCGTGCGACAGGAAGCGGGCCACGTGGCCCTTCTTCGTCAGGTAGTCGTGCGGGTCGATCTTCGGCCGGAGCTTCTGCTCCTTGATGACCGTCAGCTGCTGGTTGCGGCGCGATTCACGTGCCTTCTGCGCGCTCTCGTACTTGAACTTGCCGTAGTCCATGAGCTTGCAGACCGGCGGCCGAGCCTGTGCGGCGACCTCGACGAGGTCGAGATCCGATTCCTGGGCGAGTCGGAGCGCGTCCTCGATGCGAACGATCCCGACCTGCTCGCCGTTCGGCCCGACCAGACGAACCTCGGGCACGCGGATGCGGTCGTTGATGCGCGGCTCGGTGCTCACCGGAGCACCTCGGTTCGAGGGACTTGTCATTCACGTCCTTTGTGACTCGTTGTGCGCCAAAGACAAGAGGCCCCACACCTGCCCGGTGTGAGGCCCGCTTCCTACCGATCGCACAACGAAGGGCGCAGTCGACCCTTCGATGGACCGGACCCGGCCACCTGCACGAAGCGGCAGACTCGGGTGGGAGCGGGGCTCCACTTGCCGTCCCCACAGGTGCGGGGACTGGTCGCGCGGAGAATAGTAGCAGACGGCCTTGTCAACCCCCGAATCGGCAACCGGTCCGGTGCGGTTGCGAGAATGGCTCCCGTGACCGACCTGCCTTCGAACAACGTCCGCGACCTGTCCGATGTTCCCAGCGTCGAGGTGATCAGCAAGGCGGCGATCATGCTGCTCTCCTCCGCCGCCGAACGCCTCGGCCTGGCCGACGAAGACCCCGAGCACAGCCCCCGCCGCGACCTCGACGAGGCCCGCCGCCTGATCACCGCGCTGGCCGGCCTGGTCACCGCGTCCGCCGAGTACCTGGGCCCGCACGCCGGGCCGCTGCGCGAGGGCCTGCAGTCCGTGCAGCGGGCGTTCCGCGAGGCGTCGGCGTACCCGGACGAGCCGGGCCAGGGCCCGGGCGAGAAGTACACCGGCCCGGTGTACTGAGCGTTGAACTCAGGGGTCCTGAACGTAGGACTCACGCGTTCTGAACGTAGGACACGCGTGTTCTGAACGTAGGACACGCGTGTTCTGAACGTAGGACACGCGCGAGCTGAGGGTTCGACACGCGGGTGACGGATTGTGTGCGCACGGGTGCGCGCGGTTAAGGGCGGATGCCGCTGGCGCGCAGGCGGCGGGCGGCCAGGGCCCTGATGACCTCGGGGTCCTGGCGCCGCCAGCCCTCCACCGGGTCGCCGGGGAACGCGGCCAGGTCGCGCAGCGAGAGCGTGTTCAGCGCGTGCAGCGCGAGCAGGTCGAACCGCCCCTGGTCGCGCAGCCGTCGGGCCACCGCGGCCCGCCGGGCGAACCGGAGCCGCAGCGGCAGCCACGTGATCAGCGCGAACGCCAGCGGCACGGCGATGAGCGCGATGGTGAGCCACAGCGCGGTGGACTCGACGGCCTGCACCTGGGCCTCGCCCGCGTCGGTGAGCGTGCCGCCCGCGGCCCGGCCGCGTTCCAGCGCGTCGGCGAGGCGCCCGCCGACCAGCGGTACGTCCCGGGCTTTGGCGGCGGCGTCGCCGAACGTGTCGGACAGGCCCTGGCCGGCGTCGGACAGGCCGTCGCCGGGCGCGCGCAACGCGCGGACCGCGTCGCCCACCGCTGTGGCGACCTTGACCCAGAACCACGTCCAGGCGACCGCGAGGAGGTCGGCGACCACTTGCCACACCAGCCGGGGTGCACGATCCGCGTACCACTTCATGGGGTGTGGTCTTACCACCCGGGCGTTACCGGGAGCCGACGTGACGGTCGTCGCCGCGACCGCGGGTCGGTGTCGCGGTCGGTGGCACTAATGTCGAAAGCGTGGGGATGACGTTCGGTGAGCTGCTGCGCGCGCACCGGTTGCGGGTCCGGTTGACGCAGGAGGAGCTGGCGGAGGGTTCCGGGGTCAGCGTGCGGGCGATCAGCGACATGGAGCGCGGTCGCGCGAAGGGGCCCCAGCGGCGCACGGTGGAGGCGCTCGCGGGTGTGCTCTCGTTGGCGGAGCAGGAGATCCGCGAGTTGTTGGACGCGGCCAAGGAGGGTCGGGCGCGGCGGGCGCCGTCGTCCGCGACGCCGTCGGCGTTGCCGCCCGACGTGGCGGACCTGACGGGTCGCGAGGGCGAGTTGGCCGAGTTGGCGGCGGTGGCGGAGCGGACGCGGACCACGTCGTTGGTCGTGGTGCACGGTCCGCCGGGCGCGGGGAAGACGGCGTTGGCGGTGCGGGCCGCGTATCGATTGGCGTCTCGTTTCGCGGACGGGTGCTTCTTCTTCAACCTGCGCGGGATGGACGTGCGGCCGGTGCACCCGTCGGAGGTGGTGCACCGGATGCTGTTGGCGCTGGGTGTGCCGGAGAAGGAGGTCCCGGCGGGCGAGGCGGAGCGGTCGGACCTGTACCGGGCGCGGTTGCGGGAGCGGTCGACGTTGTTGGTGCTGGACAACGCGTCGGACGAGGCGCAGGTGCGGCCGTTGTTGGCGACGGGGTCGGGGTCGTTGGTGGTGGTGACGTCCCGGTTGGTGCTCGGCGGGTTGGAGGCGAGCCGGCGGCTGGGGTTGGACGTGCTGGACCCGGGCGAGTCGTTCGACCTGCTCGGCGCGATCGCCGGGCGGGCGAGGGTCGGCGCGGAGCCGGTGGCGACGGCGCGGGTGGCGAAGTTGTGCGGTCACCTGCCGCTGGCGCTGCGGATCGCGGGTAACCGGCTGGCGAGCCGTCCGAAGTGGACGATCGGGCACCTGGCCGGGCAGCTGGTGGATGAACGGCGGCGGTTGTCCGCGTTGACGGCGGGTGACCTGCAGGTGCGGACGGCGTTCGAGATGTCGTACCGGCAGCTGGGCGCGAAGGCGGCGGCGTTGTTCCGGCGGCTGTCGCTGGCGCCGGGCGCGGACTTCGGGCCGGACCTGGCGGCGGTGCTGGCCGATGTGGACCGGTTCAGCGCCGAGGACACGTTGGAGGAGTTGGTGGACATGAGCCTGCTGGACACCGCGGAGGTGCCCGGCCGGTACGTGTTCCACGACCTGATCCGGGTGTTCGCCGGTGAACGGCTGGTCGACGAGGAGCCGGCGCCGGTGGTGGGGCAGGCGCGGCGGCGGGTGGTGGACTGGTTGCTGGGCACGGCGGTGACGGCGGCGGGGTTCTTCGGGCCGGACGCGCGGACGACGCCGTCGGGGTCGTTGAGCAGCCAGGAGGACGCGGACGCGTGGTTGACCGCGGAGGCGGCGAACTGGTTGGGCGCGATGCGGTGGGCGGCTGCGGACGGGTTGCACGCGGAGGTGTTGCGGCTGGCCACCGCGATGCACTGGTACTCGGACCAGCGGGGTCGGGCGGAGACGTGGGTCGAGGTGTTCACGGCGGGGGTGGCGGCGGCGCGGGCGTTGGGCAGCGTGCGTGACGAGGCCGTGCAGCTGAACTTCCTGACGTGGACGCTGTCGGTGCTGATGCGCCGGTACCCGGAGGCGTTGGCGTTGTACGACGAGGCGTTGCGCGCGTCGGTGGCGGCGGGTGACGTGACGGAGCAGGGCTGGGCGGTGCACTACCGGTCGGTGTCGGAGCTGCGGACGGGGCGGTTGGAGGAGGCGCAGGTCAGCGCGCGGCGGGCGCAGGAGCTGTTCCGGCGGGCCGGGTTCCCGTTGGGTGAGCAGATCTCGTTGTCGTGCCTGGCGTTGGTGCTCGACGGGTTGGCGCGGTACGAGGACGCGGTGCAGGTGCAGCGGGAGCTGCTGGCGAACGTGCGGGCGGGGAAGCTGCGGTTGGCGCCGGTGATGGCGACCGAGATGTCGGCGACGCTGCTGGTGCGCACGGCGGACACGCTGGGCCGGTTGGCGCGGTGGCCGGAGGTGCTGGCGGCGGCGGACGAGGCGTTGGAGCTGCTGCGGGTGACGACGGCGCCGCCGAGCCAGTGCGACGCGCACTACCTGCGGGGGTTGGCGTTGCACCGGCTCGGTGATCCGGAGGGCGCGCGGGTCGAGTTGGCGCGGGCGGCGGCGTTGGCGGCCGAGCACCGGCACCACCGGCTGCCGGTGGTGCTCGGCGCGTTGGCCGACGTCGACGACGAACTGGGCGACCCGGTCGCGGCTGGGGTGTCCCGCGACCGGGCCGCTGCCGTGGAGTCAGCCGATCGGTGATGCGTTCCCAGCCATCGCCGGATCCTTCCCTGACGTGCTCTTGGGGTTGGTCCCAGTCAATCGCCCGGGCGCGCCCGGCACCACGCAGAACAACCGGCAGAAGTACCCGCAGTCACTCGTTCGTGTGACTTTTGGACTCGTTCGTGTGGTGTCCGGGTCAGTCGAGCACGGCGAGCGCGTCGATCTCGACCAGCAGCCCGGCGGGCAGTCCGACGTAGACGGTGGTGCGCGCGGGGAACGGCTGCTCGGTGACGAACTCGCCGTAGGCGGCGTTCATCTCGGCGAAGTGCGCGGTGTCGGTGAGGTAGACGCGCAGCATCACCACGTCGGTGAGGGACGCGCCGCCCGCGGCCAGCACGGCGATCACGTTGCGCATCGCCTGCCGGGTCTGCTCGGCCGGGGTGTCGCCGACGACGGCGCCGGTGGCCGGGTCGAACGCGACCTGGCCCGCCACCTGGAGCACGGGGCCCTTGCGGACGCCCTGGGAGAACGCGGCCACGGGGGTGGGCGCGTCGGCGGTCCTGATCTCGGTCTTCGCCATGGGTTGTGCGTTTCCTCTCTGGTGGTTCCTCGGTCGCGCGGCTGGTTCGTCAGTCACGCGGTGTCCAGCCGCATTCGACGGAGGCGGCCCGCGCGGTGGCGAGCAGGTCGGGCAGGTGGCCGAGCAGCCCGTCGAAGTCGAGCAGCACCTTGGGCACGGACATCGACACGGCCGCGACGACCTCGCCGCGGGCGCCGCGGATGGGCGCGGCGACGCAGTGGATGAAGTCCTCGTGCTCGGCGTTGTCCACGGCGTAGCCGGCGGTGCGGACGCGGTCGAGCTCGGCCAGGTAGGCGTCCGGCGTGGTGATGGTGTTCGCGGTCAGCGGCACGTAGTCGATGGACCGGGCGACCTCGCGGCGGCGCGGCTCGGGCAGGTCCGACAGCAGCACCTTGGCGACGGCGGTGCAGTGCAGCGGGGCCCGTCTGCCGATGCGCGAGTACATCCGCATCGGGTGGGTGCTGTCGTACTTGTCGATGTAGATGACCTCGCCGTCCTCGTAGGAGGCGAGGTGGACGGTGTAGCCGGTGCGCGCGTTGAGGTCGCGCAGGGCGTTCTCGGCGCTGCGCCGCACGTCCCGTTCCTCCAGCGCCCGGTTGGCCAGGTCGAACAGGGCGGTGCCGAGCCGGTAGTGGTGCACGCCCTCGCGCTGCACGAACCGGTGCGATTCGAGCGTGCGCAGCAGCCTCATGGTGGTCGACTTGTGCACCTCGATGACGCCCGAGAGCTCCTCGAGCGTCTTCGGCCCGGTGGCCAGTTCCCCCACCAGGGTCAGCGCCCGGTCCAGGCTTTGGCTCATCGACGTCTCCTCAGGTGTGCGGCGGCCCACGTGCGGGAATCGGCGTCCAGCAGTGGCACGGTCACCGCGGGCGGCAGCGACTCGCCGACATCCTCCCTGGTGAGCAAGGCCGAGGCGGCTTGGAGGTGCCCGACGCGCAGCCGGCGGGCCGGTGGTTCGCCGGCCAGGTGCGCGGCGAGGTAGCCGGCGGCGAACGCGTCGCCCGCGCCGACGGGTTCCACCACGTCCACCCGCAGGCCGGGCTGGAACGTCGTCGCGCCGCCTTCGACCACGGTCGCGCCGCGTGCGCCGTGCTTGACGACGAGCGTCGTGGGTCCGGGCAGCGCGGCCCGCAGTTCCGCCGGGTCGCCGGTGCCCCACACGGCCTGCGCCTCGTCGGAGCCGGCGAGCACGATGTCCGCCGCGTCGGCGAGTTCCCGCAGCACGGACGGGTCGCGGTCGTGCCACAGGGCGGGCCGCCAGTTCAGGTCGAACGACACCGGTGCGGGGCGCGGCCGGCGCAGGACGGCGCGCAGCAGGTCCAGGCAGCTGTCGGAGAGCGCCGCGGTGATGCCGCTGACGTGCACCAACGACACGTCGTCCCAGTTCAACCGGTCGAGGGCGTCCGGTCCGAGCGCGGACGCCGCCGAGCCGCGCCGGTAGTAGCGCACGGGGCTGCCCTCCGCGGCGGCTTCCTTGACGTAGAGGCCGGTCGGCCGGTGGGGGTCGACGCGCACGCCGGTGACGTCCACGCCCGCGCCGCTCACCGCGTCGAGGACCGCGCCGCCGAACGCGTCGTCGCCGACCGCGCTCACCCAGCGGCTGCGCACGCCCAGCCGGGCCAGGTGGACGGCGACGTTGGACTCGGCGCCGCCGATCGCCCGGGTCCACGTGCGCGCCGCGCGCACCGGGCCGGGTTCGGCAGGCACCAGCACCGCCATGGTCTCGCCGAGGCACACCACGCCGCCCGGCAGGTCGAACCGCATCCCGACTCCTTGATTGACGGCGGCGGTGACCGAATGTTACACACTCCAGCATCACATCGCGCAATAGCCGTTGCGTAATGCGCAACGTTAGGAGCGGGACACGTGGATCTCGACGCTGTGGCCGCCATCCGCGACGAGCGGGTCGACTGGCGGTTCAAGGGCCTGCCCGCCGAGGTGTTCGGCGCCACGATCGGCGAGGTGGCGGCCCGCCGGCTCGACCTGTTCGCCGACGGGTTCGTCGGCCCCCTGGTCGTGCTGGACGCCGCCGCCTTGGAGCACAACCTCGCCACGATGGCCCGCTGGTGCGCCGAGCACGGCGTGCTGCTGGCGCCGCACGGCAAGACGACCATGGCCCCGCAGCTGTTCGCCCGCCAGTTGGCGCACGGCGCGTGGGGCGTCACCGCGGCCAACACCAGCCAGCTTCGGGTCTACCGGGCGTTCGGGGTGGAGCGGGTGGTGCTGGCCAACCAGCTCGTCGACCCCGCCGGGCTGCGGTGGCTGGCCGCGGAACTGGCCGCCGATGACACGTTCGAGTTCACCTGTTGGGTTGATTCCGTCGCGGGCGTGGCGCGGATGACCGAGGCGCTGGGCGCGGTCGAACGGCCGGTCGACGTGCTGGTCGAGCTCGGGGCCCGCGGCGGGCGGACCGGCGCGCGTGACCAGGCCACCGCGCTGGAGGTGGCCCGTGCCGCCGCCGCGAGCCCTTCATTGCGGCTGGTCGGCGTCGGCGGCTACGAGGGCGCGCTGGCGCACGACGCGTCACCCGAGGCCCGGTCGGTCGTGGACGGCTACCTGACCTCGTTGCGGGACCTGGCGATCGCGCTGCGGGACCTGGTCGACGTGGACGAGCCGATCGTCACCGCCGGTGGCAGCGCGTACTTCGACCAGGTGGCCGCGAAGCTCACCGAGCCGTGGCCGTTCCCGGTGCGGCCGGTGCTGCGCAGCGGCGCGTACATCACCCACGACGACGGGTTCTACCGCGGCATCTCGCCGTTGGGCCGCACGCCGGGCGCGCAACCGTTCCGCAGCGCGCTGCGCGCGTGGGCGCAGGTCACCTCACGTCCGCAGCCGGACCTGGCGCTGCTGACGCTGGGCAAGCGGGACGCGTCGTTCGACGAGGGCCTGCCCGAGCCGCAGGTCGTGCGCGGCCGGGACGGCGTCGAGCGCCCGTTGCGGGCCGAGGTCACCGCGCTCAACGACCAGCACGCGTTCGTGCGGCTGTCCGGTGACGACGTCGAGGTCGGCGACTGGGTCGGCCTCGGCCTGTCGCACCCCTGCACGGTGTTCGACAAGTGGCCGCTGATCCCGGTGGTCGAGGGCACCACCGTGGTCGACCTGGTGCGCACCTACTTCTAGTACTCCAGCCGCAGTTCGTGATCATGTTCTGGTAGCTTGTCGATCTTGTGTTGGTCGATGAGGATGTCCAGGCGTGGATGACCGGCTTGGACGAGT
>NZ_LGED01000261.1 GCF_001280085.1 Saccharothrix sp. NRRL B-16348
AGGCCCGATTTGACATGGGTTCGGGTGCTTTAGGCTGGTCGAAGCCGGCAGGCCTGGCGGGACCCTTTACCCCGCCGGGCCTGCCGGCTTTGGCCTGCCTGGAGTGCCCGTAAGGGCCCCATGTCAAATCGAGCCGGGCTCAACCACCGAGCCGCACCCGCACTACCCCCGCGCCTCCACCCACCCCTCCACCCGCTCCCTCAACCCCTCATCCCGCACCTGCCCCACAACATCCCGAACCGCCCGCGCCACCAACTTCTCGTACCGCCCGGATAGTCCTTCCCCCTCAGCCATCACATCCGCCGCCAACACATCGGGATCCGCCGCCCAAGCCCCCAACGACCGCACCACCCGAGCCCGCAACGCGAACCGATCCGCCACCGCCCGCGCCCGCCGCACCCCACTCCGCTCCCCACCGTGCGACGCCGCCAACGCCACCGCCGCCCAAGCCAACCGATTCACCGCGGCCCGGTCCTCGTCGTACACCCGCCCCTGCGCGAGCACCCTCACCCACTCCCAATCATTGGCGTCACCCACCACACCCACACTCCTCATCTCTCCGCCGCCAACACACCATCAAGCAACCCCGGGAACAGCGCATCCAGATCGTCCCGGCGCAACGTGCTGATCCGCGAAGTCCCCTGCGGTCGAACGCGCACCACACCCGCCTCCCGCAACGTCCGCACGTGGTGGGTCAGGGTCGACGCCGTCACCCCCAACGGCAGCACCCCACACGAAAGCCCCTCCTCGTGCCTCGCCAACGCGCGCACGATCTGCAGTCGCACCGGATCGGCCAACGCGTGCAGCACCGACGCTATCCGGATCTCGTCCCGCTCCGGGTGGGCGAGCAAGGTGGTCATAACGCCCATACTACGAGACCCATCGAAGTTCGATGAACGCCGTAGTACGATCCCCATCGAAACTTCACTCGACCGGGGGAGCGCACATGTCGGCACGTACCTACCTACTCGCTGCCGGGGCGTTCGCCATCGGCACGAGCGGGTACATCGTCTCCGGCGTGCTGCCGGCCGTGAGCGAGGAACTGGACGTCTCACACGCCACCGCGGGTCAGCTCCTCACCGCGTTCGCCATCGCCTACGCGATCTCGTCACCGCTGCTCGCCGCTCTCACCGGCCGGTGGGAACGCCGCACGCTCCTGGTCGTCGCCCTCGGCGTGGCCGCCTTCGGGAACCTCCTCGCCGCCCTCGCCCCGAACTACCCGCTGCTCTTGGTCGCCCGCGTGATCAGCGCCCTCGGTGCGGCCGTCTACACACCCGCCGCGACTCTCGTCGCCACCGTCCTGAGCCCGCCGGAACACCGCGGCCGAGCCGTCGCACTGGTCTTCGGCGGCCTGACGTTCTCCCTGGTCCTCGGCGTGCCGGCGGGCAACCTGCTCGGCGGGCCCCTCGGCTACCAGGGCGTGTTCGCGCTGATCGCGGCCGTCTCGGTCCTCGCCGCGATCGCCGTGCGCCTCTGGCTGCCGCGCGTCGACGCACCGCCCGCCGTCGGCCTGCGCCAGCGGTTCGCCCCCGCCGCCGACCGCCGCGTGCTGATGGTCCTCGGCCTGACCGTGCTCGCGTGCCTGGCCGTGTTCAGCGTCTTCAACTACATCGCGCCCCTGCTGGGCGAGACCGCGAACGTGGAGGGCGCCACGATCGGCATCCTGCTGGTCGCCTACGGCCTCGGCTCCGTGCTCGGCAACTGGGCCGCCGGGCGTCTCACGGACCGCTTCGACACCCGCAAGCTGCTGGTCGTCCTCTTCAGCTGCTTCACCGTCGTGCTGGCGACGTTGCCCCTCACCACCACCACCCCGGTGTCAGCCGCCGTCGCGCTCTTCGTCTGGGGCGCGCTCACCTGGTCCGCGAACCCGCCCATCCAGAGCTGGCTGATCGAACTCGCGCCCGCCAACAGCGGCCTGCTGCTGTCGCTCAACGCCTCCGCGATCTACCTCGGCGTCGGCCTCTCGGGCGTGCTCGGCGGCCTGGTGATCAGCTGGGTGGGCCTGCTCCCGCTGGCGCCGATCGCCGCGCTCCTCGCCCTCACGGCGCTCGTGATGCTGATCTTCGCGCTCAAGCCGCAAACCCCTCCGGCCGACCCTCGAAGCCCTCAGGACCCTCAGGACCCGAACGCGCTGGTGGTGACCACGCCGACCCCCGGCTCGCTCGCCAAGCAGTGAAAGTAGTTCCGGTCGCCGTCCGCGAACGCCACGGCGGTGATCTGCCACGTCGTCGTGTCCACGGTCGGGCGGGTGTTGGCCTTCATGGCCTCCGCCGTGCAGACGTCGACGACCTCCGGGGCCTTCAGCAGGGCGTCGCTGCCCACGTTGGGGATCGCGCCGGACAGCCAGCCACCGGCGAACGCCTCCCAGAAGTGCTCGACCGAGCAGTCTCCGGCACGTCGTGCGGTGGCCGGTTGCCCGCCCACGTTGTTGATGCCGTGGTAGCAGGTGGGTTCGGCGACGCAGTAACCCGTGTCGCAGTCCTCCAACGCGGGCGGCGCCACCGCGGCACCCTGCCCGGCGGTGGACGTGGAGGACGAGGTGGTCTTGGTGTCCTGGTTGTGCGTCGCCCACCACCAGGTGCCGACCGCGACAGCCGTCGCGAGCACCGCCGCGCCGATCACCAGCGCCCACGGCTTCTTGGTGGGCGGGCGCGCGTAGGAGGCGTTGTACAGGGGACGGGGGTCCTGCGGGGCTGCCTGGACCTGGTTCCTCGGAACCTGACCACCGGGCACTTGACCACCGGGCACCTGACCGCCGAAGCCCTGACCACCGGGCACCGGACCACTAAGCACCTGACCACTGGGCACCGGACTACCGAAGCCCTGACCGCTGGGCACCGGACCGCTGAAGCCTGGACTGCCGAAACCCTGGCCGCCGCCCTGACTGCTGCCCTGACTGCTGCCTTGACTGCCGGGAACCTCGCTCAACTCCTGCCCCAGCCGAACCGCGCTCGGCGTGCGGTGAGCCACGTCCGGGTGCAACGCGCGCACCAACGTCTCGTGCAGGTCCCGCGGCACACCGGGCACCGGCGGCACGGGTGAGCGCAGCACCTCGCCGAGGTGGTCGAACGACTCGACCGGCCACGGCACCGGACGCGGTGGCTTGCCCGCCAGCAGGTCGTACAACGTCGCCGCCAGCGCGTAGACGTCCGCCGCCGGCGTCGGCTGGGCCATCGCGAACGCCTCCGGCGGCGCGTAGCTGGGGCTCAACGCGTCCCGCGTCACCGTGCTCGACCCCTCGGCGTCGAGCAGCGCCGCCAACCCGAAATCGGCCAGCTTCGCCGTGCCGTACCGGTCGAGCAGGATGTTGCCGGGCTTGATGTCGCGGTGCAGCACGCCTTCCGCGTGGGCGGCGGCCAACGCGTCCGCCAACTGCACGCCGAGCCGCCGTACCCGGTCGGCGCTCAACGGGCCCTCGCGCCGGACGAGGTCGGCCAGCGAGCCGCCCGTGCACAGCTCCATGACCAGGTAGGGGGTGCCCTGCGGGGTGAAGTTGGCGTCGTGCACCGAGACGACGTGCGGGTGGCCGGACAACCGGGCGGCGGCGTGCGCCTCGCGCAGGAACCGCCGCCGGTCGCGTTCGGTCCGCAGCACCCGGTCGTCGACCTTGACCGCGACCTCGCGGTTCAACTGGACCTGGCGGGCTCGGTAGACGGTGGCGAAACCACCCTGGCCCAGCGGCGTGAGATCGGTCAGACCAGGCAACTCCACGTCGGGACTCTAGCCCTTCGCCGCCGCCTTACCCGTGGTTTTCCCGGTCACCGCGGCTTTCCCCTTGACCGCCGCTTTCCCCTTCGCCGATGCCTTCACCGCCGTCTTCGCGGCAGCCTTCACCGCCGCCTTCGCCGGGGTCTTCGCCGGAGCTTTCACCGCTGCCTTCGCCGGGGCTTTCACTTCCGCCGGACCGTCCGCCGGACCGTCCGCCTTCGCCGCATCCGCCTTCGCCGCCTTCTTGAACGCGCGGACCTCGGCCAACGTCTCGGGGCTGGTCACGTCGGCGATGGAACGCCGGGAACCTTCCTCCCCGTACGCGCCGGCCGCCTCACGCCACCCGTCCGGCGTCACCCCGCGCTGCTTGCCGAGCAACGCGACGAAGATCCGGGCCTTCTGGTCGCCGTACCCGGGCAGCGCCTTCAACCGGCGCAGCACTTCCTTGGCGTCCGGCTTGCCGGACTTCCAGATGTTCGCCGCCTTGCCGTTGTAGTGCTCGATCACGTGCAACGCGAGCGCGTGGACCCGACGCGCCATCGACGCGCCGTACCGGTGGATGGCGGGCGGCTGCACGCACAGCTCCACGAACGCCTCCACGTCGGCCTCGGCGATCTTGGTGATGCTGAACCCGTCCATCCGGTCCGCGATCTTCCGCGGCCCCGCGAAGGCGTGCTCCATCGGGAACTGCTGGTCCAGCAGCAGCCCCACGAGCAGGGCGAACGGGTCGTCGCTCAGCAGCTTGTCGGCGGCCGGGTCACCGGTCAGGCGCAGCTTCTTCGGCATGGGTGCCATCCTCCCACCGGGTCCTGCGACTCCACTGGTCGAATGGCCGGTGAGGTCCGCAGGTCGGTCACGGTTGCGATGCGGCAGAGCGACGTTCAACATGGCACCATGTTCAACGAGAATGAACAAGGCCAAATTTTGAACAAGCACGGCCCGTGGGCCCCGTTCGAAGACCTGCTGCGGCAGCTCGGCCTTCACGTCGTCGTGCGGTCGTCCGACCCCGGTGCGGACGGAGGGGCCGATGTGTTGGCCGAGGTCAGCAGGGGTTCTGGGGCGAGCCAGACGTACGTCGTACAAGCCAAGCGACATGTGCCACCCGAACTTGCGACCGCACTCCACCACCCCCACGCCTCGCTGCCGACCCTCGTCTTCGCGCACTCGATCACCGAGCGGGCTGCGGAACTGCTCCGTGAGCGAGCGATCGACTACATCGACGCCGCCGGCAACGCGCACATCGCGTGGAACGACGTTCTCATCGACGTCCGTGGTCGCCGCAAGGCTGTTCAGCGGCCGGAAGCGCCTTCGTCGCGGGGTAGCAAGGCGTTCAGTCGCGCGGGGCTTCAAGTCGTGTTGGTCCTGCTCAGTTGGCCGCACATGGCCGGAGAGCCGCTGCGACGGCTCGCAAGGGCCAGTGCGGTTTCCTTGGGCACGGCCAAAGCTGTTGTCGATGACTTGTCCAAGGTGGGTTACCTGTACGACGTGCGGGGTGTTCGTAGGCTGGCACGGGCAGGGGAGTTGCTCAGCCGGTGGTCGGAGGCGTATTCGACTACGCTCTCGCCCTCGCTCTTCCTCGATGGGTTCTCGGTCGAGGACATGTCGTGGTGGTCGAGGGCGAAGGAAGAACTGGCGGGGTCGAACGTCCAGCTTGGTGGCGAGGTTGCGGCGACTCTCATCGACTCGCATCTCGTCCCTGCGACTCTTACCTTGTACGCCGACGAGGTGCCGCGCGCACTCGTCCGCCGGCACCGAATGTTGCCTGCCGGCAAGGATGGGAATGTCCAATTTCGCCGACGTTTCTGGCAGGTGGAGGACGAGGGCTGGGCCGTGCCGTCCGTGCTGACCTACGCCGACCTCTTGGCGTCCGGTGACCCCCGGCAGCGTGAACACGCAGACAGGATCAGGCGCGGTGACGATCGACTTGCGGAACTCGACCGACTTTGAGGTCCTGCGCGCCGCGAAGGTCCTGGCCCGCATCGCCGAAGTGGCGCGTGGGGTTGGTGTCGATTTCCTGGTCGTAGGGGCGATGGCTCGTACGATCATCTCGGTCGGGCTGCTGGGTACCGTTCCCGAACGGCGGACCAAGGACATCGACATCGCCACCGAGGTCGGCTCCTGGGAGGACTTCGAACGCTTGGCGAAGAGGTTTGATGAGCGCAAGGGGACGCACAAGTTCGTCATCGCGGGCACCGAGGTCGATGTGGTCCCTTATGGTGGTGTCGAGCGGGCGGATCGGACGATCTTGTGGCCTGACGATCACCAGATGAACGTCCTCGGTCTGCGCGAAGCCGTAGATTCAGCGGTGACCGTGCTCATGCCGGACGGGGTCACGGTTCAAGTTCCTTCGATTCCGGCGCTTGCTCTTCTGAAGCTGTTCGCGTGGCGCGATCGCCATCGCGTCGACACGCGCGATGCCATCGATCTGGTGGTGATCATCAACTGGTACTCGTCCGGGCACTACTGGGATCGGCTCTACGACGAGGAATTCGACATCCTTGAACGGTTCGGCCACGACCCGCGCGTCGCGGGTGCCGCGCTCTTGGGCAGGCACATGTCGGACCTGCTCGGTGACCAGGCCGTTGCCGTGCTGGTCGACGTCGTCGACAACGAGGACCTCATGGGAAGACTCGCACGGGACATGGCCGCGGTCAGAGCGGCTGAACTGGTCACGGCGATGGGCGACGGGATCCGGGATGCCGTCGCTGAACGACGGTCGCCAGAGCGTCGGTGACCGCGCACGGAACTCCGCGACTTCACTTGTCGAACTCCGGGATCAGTTCGCCCACCAGCCGCAGGCTCTGCATGACGTCCTCGTGCTTCAGGCTGCCGACCTGGTGGAAGGCCATCAAGCGGTCGATGCCCATGTCGGCGTAGACGCGCAGCTTCTGCCGGCACGTGTCCGGGCTGCCGACGATCAGCGAGTCCTGCTCGTTCAGCGCCTCGAAGATCTCCTCCGGCGCCACGTCGTCGCCCTGCAGGACCCGGCCGATCACCACCTGGGCGCGGTTCGGTCCGGTGGCCGCGGCGGCCTCCGCTCGCAGGAAGTCGCCGGTCAGGCCGCCGCCGGACGGGTCGTTCAGCAGTTCTTCCTGACGCCGCACGGTCTCGACGAACGTGTCCGCCGCCTCGAAGAACGTCAACGCCTTGACCGTGTACCAGGCCGCCGCGGCCACCGCGCCGTTCCGGATCGCCTGCTCGTCGGTCTCCGCGCAGTGCACGAACGTGAAGAACGCGACCTGGTTGTTGACGTACGAGCCGACCGGTGACGCGCACGCCTCGGCCGCCGCCCGGTACAGCCCCACCATCCGGCGCACCCGTTCGACGGACTCCCAGATCGTCGTGCCGAGCACGCCGACGCCCCGCCGCCCGGCCTCCTCGAACGACGCCGGGCTCGCCGCCGCCTGCCACAGCGGCGGGTGGGGCTGTTGCAGCGGCTTGGGCACGATCGGCACGTCGCGGATCTCGAAGTCCTCGCTGGAGTGCGAGAAGCGCTCCGACGTCCACATCCGCGGGATCATCTCGAACGCCTGCTGCGTCTGCCGCCGCACGTCCGCCGGGTCGACGCCGAACAGCCGCCACTCCGGCGCGGTGGACCTGGTGAGGCCGAACTCAAGCCGCCCGCCGCTCAGGTGGTCGAGCATGGCGGCGCGTTCGGCTGCTCTGATCGGGTGGTTGAACCGCGCCGGCGCGAGCACCGCGGCGTGCCCCAGCCTCATCCGCGACGTCTGCTGCGAGATCGCGGCCAGCAGCAGCTCCGGCGCGGACGACAGGCTGAACTCGTCGGCGCCGTGGTGCTCGACCTGCCACCAGCAGCCGTAGCCGAGCTCGTCCGCCAGCCTCGCCTGCGCCAACGCCTCCGTGATCCGCGCGTGCTGGTGACCTTCCTGCCACGGGCGCGGGTCCTGGATCTCGTTGAAGACGTCGATCTTCACAGCCCGACTCCTCCCGTGGGTCGGCCGAAACGTAGCCCGCGGACGCCCGCCGCGACATGCGCCATTCGGTTGACCGCCAACCGGTTCTCACCGGAGCGGGAGGTTCAGCCGGCCGTCCGCGCGATCGGCACGACCTGGGCGATCAGCAGGCGCAACGCCTCGCGGTCCACGGTGGCCGGGTCCTCGGCCAGCCAGCCGCCGATCTCCTCGACGAACTGGGCGGGCGTCATCGGCGGCACGACGGCTTCCGCCGCTTCCTCGGTGGTCACCACGCCGTCGCGGCTCGGGTAGACCAGCAGCGCCGTCCGGATGTCCAGCCACGGCAGCAGTTTCCGGTACACCGCGAGGCTGCGCGGCATCCGCATGCCGCCGCCGCGGAACGGGTGGCCGTTGCGCCACACCGAGCCGTCGTCCTCGGCCTCGTAGTGCCCGGGCAGCCACGACTTCGACTCGATCAGCACCAGCTTCCGCCCGCACAGCACGGCGTGGTCGACGTCGGCGAACACCGAGCCGGGCCAGGCGAGGCCGTGGAAGATCCGCGCGCCGGGCAGCCGGGTCAGGTACCGGCTGAGCAGGTCGGCGGTGAGCCGTTCGCAGACCCGGTCGTCCGTGGTCCCGTGCACCACGCCGGTGTCGTGGTCCTGCGTGAACGACCGGTCGGCCCGGATCGCCGACAGGTACCGCCGCACCAGTCGGAACGCCGCCGTCGCCGCGGCCGCGACCACGAGCAGCCAGATGCCGAGCGCCAACGGCGAGAAGTCGACGACGACCACGGGCAGCAGGAGGAAGAACCACCCGCAGAGGGCCGCCAGCGCCGGCGCGTGGCCCGGACCGGCGGCCGGCACGTACCGGACCCGCTGGCCGACGTCGACCAGGTGCCACCACGCGAGGCCGCCGAGGTCCACCACGGGCTTCGGAGGTACGAAGTCGGGATCTTCGCCGAAGTTGCGCAACCGACCGGTCCGGCCGGAGCGCGGCGGGCGGGTCGGCGACGTCGGCCGTGCGCCCGGACGGGTGAACGACCAGCCACGGTCGTAGTCACGTCTTCGCGCCGGATCTCGCAGGGTGTCATATGCCTCTTGCAGCATGCGGAACGTGCCGGAGGACCCGCCGGCGTCCGGGTGCATGACCTTGGCCAGGGAGCGGTAAGCGGACTTGATCTCCGCCTCGGACGCGTAGCGGCCGACCCCGAGGAGTTCGTAGTAGTCGACTCCGCGCACGAGGGCAGACCTTAGCGGCCCTGTCTCCGGGACCGTGGTCATGGTTAGTGTTGGGCAGGAGCCCGGTAGCGCAGTGGTTGTCGCGCCCTCCTGCACGGAGGGAGGACGTCGGTTCGAATCCGGCCCGGCTCGGGACCATGTAGCGCAGTGGTTGACGCGCCCTCCCCCTGGGAGGGAGGACGCCGGTTCGAGTCCGGCCTGGTCCGCTCGGTTGGAACTCGTGCGCGCACGGGGGCTCGCCGCCCCGAGTTGCCGGTGCCCACCACCCGGCGCAGGCTTCGACCATGGCGACTTGCGACGTCTGCGGCAACGACTACTGGATGACCTTCGAGGTCCGCACGACCGGCGGCGGCGTGCACACGTTCGACAGCTTCGAGTGCGCGATCCAACTGCTGGCACCGCGCTGCGAGCACTGCGACTGCCGCATCCTCGGGCACGGCGTCGAGGTGCAGGGCCGGTTCTTCTGCTGCGCGCACTGCGCGCGCAGCGCGGACCGCCTCGGCGCCGAGATCAAGGACACCGTCGGCGCGCACCCCGGCTGAGCACCGGGTTTCAGCCGCAGTCCAGCACCAGCCGGCCGTTGACGAACGTCGGCTGCAGGTCGCCGCGCGCGTCCACGCTCTTCGTGCCGTGCGGCAGGACTTCCTCGATCGCGCTGAACGCCAGGATGTCCGACACGCCGTAACGGCCGCGCAGCGTGCGCTGGCCGGGGAACCGCAGCGCCCGGCCTTCCTTCCGGTCGCGGTGCGCCAACGCGGCCCGCAGCGCGCCGCGGGTCAGCTCCTCGGGTCCGGCGAGCCGTTGCAGCGAGCCGTTGTGCACGGCCACGCCGTAACCGCGCTCGATCAGCGTCGACACGGTGTTCTCGGACGGCTCCTCGGTGAGCCGGAACGACATGGCGTGCCGGCCTCCCACGTCGTGCACGCACACGAGCTGGGCGTGGAACAGCAGCGTCTCGTACAGCGACACCGCGACGGTGTCCGCGGTCGTCCGGTCGTCGTGACCGGCGTTGAGGCCGAGCCAGGTGGTCATCCGGCCGCCTCGACAACGTTGTCGTGCGTGGGGTGGGGCACGAAGTCCTCCTCGACGCGATCGGCGCGGGACAGGATTTCGGAGGAGGCTAGTCCGATCGGGTGATGAAGTGGTAGCCGCCGAATGGCCGGTATCTGAAATCTAGATGGGTAGCAGATCGAAACTTTCGAGGAACGGGAGCGCGCCCGCCTGCTGCAACGCGGCGGCGGACAGCCACACGCTCAGGATCGTGACCAGCGGTCCGACGATCGCCATCTCGACAGTGCCGCCGGTCTTCATCCGCATGATCTTCGGCGGCGCGACCGGGAACCAGGTCTTGCCCATCAGTGGGATCGGCCACAGGATCGGGCAGCCCTGCTCGGTGATCGCGTCGCCGAGGTAGTGGGCGAAGCACCCGACCCCGACCGCGACCCCGCACGCCGCCGCGCTGGCCGGTGTCTGCGCCGTCCAGGCCACGCAGGCGACCGTGATCCCGGCCGAGACGCCCGTGATGAGCAGGGCGTCCTTCTGCGGGCACCAGTCGTTCATGATCCCGCGCACGGCCAGGCCGGCGAACACGAACATCAGGGCGGGCAGCGCCCACTTCTGCGACTGCTGCACGACGGCGGTCGTGCCGACGGCGGCGGCCAGGGCGAACGCGAGCGTGTGCGTCAGGCCGCGGTGCCCGCCGTCGCGGTTGGAGTCCTTGCGGGTGCGGGTGGTGCGGTAGACGAACGAGCTGATCGTGTTGATCAGGGCCGACGCGCCCGCGCTGACCGGCCCGAACGTGCGCGAGATCGTCGACGACGGGTGGTCGAGGTCGGGCAGCAGGGCGGCGCCGGTGGCGAGCACCGCGCCGACGGCCCAGCTCTGCGGCGTGAGCTGGCCGATGGGGTGGTTCTCGGCTATCGCGGTCACCGCCGCCCAGGCCAGCAGACCGCTCATGGCGTGGGTCGGACCCGTCGACAACGCTGCCCCCTTGATCACTCGTACGGGTCCGAGATTAGCGGGGCCCGGGCGTGCGGAGGGCGCATTCCGCGAACGCGTGTTCGAGTGTCGCCGCAGGGCGTCCCCGTGCGGCGCGCCGGCGGCCCGGCTGGTTGTATTGGCCGGAGACCACACCTGCCACCGGCGGTCGCGGCGTCGGCGCCGATGTGACGCCGTTCCCTTTTTCCGCCCGGGTGGACGCAAGCAACCCGACATAGCAGTACGCTTGTCTTGCTTGCATTGTCGCGAGAGGAGCGCCCTGAGTATGGGCAAGATCAAGGTTCAGGGGACCGTCGTCGAACTCGACGGCGACGAGATGACGCGGATCATCTGGCAGTTCATCAAGGACAAGCTGATCCACCCGTACCTGGACGTCAACCTCGAGTACTACGACCTGGGCATCGAGCACCGGGACGCCACCGACGACCAGGTCACCATCGACTCCGCGCACGCCATCAAGAAGCACGGCGTGGGCGTCAAGTGCGCGACCATCACCCCCGACGAGGCGCGGGTGGAGGAGTTCGGCCTGAAGAAGATGTGGGTCTCGCCGAACGGCACGATCCGCAACATCCTCGGCGGCGTGGTGTTCCGCGAGCCGATCATCATCTCGAACATCCCGCGGCTGGTGCCGGGCTGGACGAAGCCGATCATCATCGGCCGTCACGCCCACGGCGACCAGTACAAGGCGACCAACTTCAAGGTCCCCGGCGCGGGCGAGCTGACCATCACGTTCACGCCCGAGGACGGCTCCGAGCCGATCAAGCACGTGGTGGCCAACTACGGCGCCGACGGCGGCGTGGCCATGGGCATGTACAACTTCAACAAGTCCATCGAGGACTTCGCGCGTGCCTCGTTCTCGTACGGGTTGCAGCGCAACTACCCGGTGTACATGTCGACCAAGAACACCATCCTCAAGGCGTACGACGGCGCCTTCAAGGACATCTTCCAGCGGGTGTTCGAGGAGGAGTTCAAGGCGCAGTTCGACGCCGCCGGCCTGGAGTACGAGCACCGCCTGATCGACGACATGGTGGCCGCCGCCATGAAGTGGGAGGGCGGCTACGTCTGGGCGTGCAAGAACTACGACGGCGACGTCCAGTCCGACACGGTCGCGCAGGGCTTCGGCTCGCTCGGCCTGATGACGTCGGTGCTGATGACGCCGGACGGCAAGACCGTCGAGGCCGAGGCCGCGCACGGCACCGTCACCCGGCACTACCGGCAGCACCAGGCGGGCAAGCCGACGTCCACCAACCCGATCGCGTCGATCTTCGCGTGGACCGGTGGCCTGAAGCACCGCGGCAAGCTGGACGGCACGCCCGAGGTGACCGGCTTCGCGCAGACGCTGGAGCAGGTCATCGTGGAGACCGTCGAGAGCGGCCGGATGACCAAGGACCTCGCCGTGCTCGTCGGCAAGGACCAGGAGTGGCTGACCACCGAGGACTTCCTCGGCACGCTGGACGAGAACCTGCAGAAGAAGATGGCCGGCTGACGCCTGCCCTTCGGCTCGCGTGATCAGGGGACTGCCTCCGGGCGGTCCCCTGATCCGTTCCCGGCCTCCGCTCCGGCTTCCGCTCCGCCGATCCGTCTCCGTGACGACGTCACCCGTCCGGGTCCCCGGTGGTGTGGATTGTGGTCCGGACCGCCTCACGGGCACCTGGCTCGCGCTATATCTGCACTTCAGCAGAGGTGTCGGGAGGCGTGATGTTCGGGATTCCGGTGCGCGGGATGGTCGTCGTGGGTGCGCTCGCGGTGGCCGGGTTGATGTACGTCGCCAACGAGGGCAAGAAGCTCGGCGTCGACGAGGCCGCCGCGCGCGAGTGCAAGGTGACGGTGATCGCCGACGTCCTCAACGTGCGGTCCGGCCCCGCCGACACCCAGCCGATCGTGGCGACCATGCCGCGTGACGCCGTCGTGCGGGCGGAGACGAGGATCGAGAACGGCTTCCGGTTGCTGGCGGACGGGCGCTGGGTGAAGGACGAGTTCGTGACGCCCACCTCGGACAGCGGCTGCACGTGATGTGATGGGCGGATGTTCTTCAAGTGGCGGTCGTTCCGGCGTGACGTGGTGACCTGCGCGTGCGAGCCGGAGTGGCCGGGTCTGCGGGCGGTGCTGGACGGGCACGAGGTGGCCGGGGTGCCGTCGCCGGAGGGCAGCAGCCCGTTGGTGCTGATGCTCGGGTTGGCCGCGTCGTGCACGGGCTGCGGCGCCGAGTACCCGTACGGCTGGGCGGTCGCGGATCGCCGTTAGGCTGCCCGGGTGCTGACCGTCTCCACGATCAACGTCAACGGGCTGCGTGCCGCCGCGAAGAAGGGCTACCTCGAGTGGCTGGCCGCGACGGCGGCGGACGTCGTGTGCCTCCAGGAGGTGCGCGCCGAGCCGGGGCAGCTGCCCGACGAGGTGCGTTCGCCGGAGGGTTGGCACGTGGCGCACGCGTACTCCGAGGTCAAGGGCCGCAACGGGGTCGCGGTGCTGACGCGCGAGGCGCCGCAGGCCGTGCGGATCGGGTTCGGCGTGGCCGAGTTCGAGCACTCGGGCCGGTACGTCGAGGTCGAGCTGGCCGACGTGGTCGTGGCGTCGCTGTACCTGCCCAGCGGTGACGTCGGCACGCCGCGGCAGGACGAGAAGGACCGGTTCATGGCGGCGTTCCTGCCGTACCTGGTGGAACTGCGAGACAAGGCCGCCGCCGACGGCCGCGAGGTGCTGGTGTGCGGCGACTGGAACATCGCGCACCGGGCCGAGGACCTGAAGGCGTGGAAGACGAACCAGAAGTCGTCGGGCTTCCTGCCGGAGGAGCGGGCCTGGATGGACCGCGTGTTCGGCGAGGCGGAGTACGTCGACGTGGTCCGCTCCCTCCACCCGGACGTGACGGGCCCGTACACGTGGTGGTCGTACCGGGGCAAGGCGTTCGACAACGACTCCGGCTGGCGGATCGATCTCCAGGTCGCCACGGCAGCCCTGGCCGCGAGCGCACGCACGGCGGTGGTCGAGCGGGCCGCGACGTACGCCGAGCGCTGGTCCGACCACGCGCCGGTCACGGTGAGCTTCGACTGGCCGACGCCGTAGGTCCGAGCGGTTCGAGGGCTCGTCGTCGGGCGGTGCTGTCGGCCGGGTTCGTGAGGTCGAGTCGGATCCCGCCGCAGAGACCGCCGATGGCGAACGGCACGAGCGGGCCGTAGGTGGTGGCGCGGCCCGTTCCGGCACGGAGCGCGGCGAACTCCTCGGCGACGGCCGCGGCCTGGTCGGGTGTCTCGATGTCGAACAGCGCGAACGCGGCGGTGAGGTCGTCGTCCGGCTCCGATCGGGCGTCCGGAACCACATGACCTGCCAGGCGGCGGTACGCGCCGTAGACGCGTTGCAGTTCACGAGAGGCGCGCCGCCACGCCGCCAGCGCTTCCAGTTCGGCGGACGTCAGCTGGAGCGGGGTGGTCACCCCCGTCAGGTCCGGCACGGGGACGGCGTTGAGGTGGAACTCGTCGACGACGCCGTTGAACCTGGCCACCAACGCCGCGAACAGCTCGTCCGCGTGGGTGTCGAGCGCTCCTCGGAGCCGCCGGCGCAGGGCCTCGGCCTCGACCTGCCGGAAGGTGTCCGACACCGCGTGCTCGGCGACCAGGACGGCGTTGAACGCCGCACGCGCCCTCAGGTAGTCGGCGGTGGTCCCGGCGTTCATGAGCGCGTCACGGGCAGCGGCGACGGCGGCGCCTGAAGCGGCGGCCTCGACCTCGGCGGCCAGGGCCAGTTCGGCCCGGAGGGCCTCGGGCAGGTCCACGACCTCGCTCAGCTCACGCACCAGGTCGGTCAGGTTCCTCCCCTCGTCGTCGGTCCGCGCCCAGGAGGTCGGTGCAGGCTTGGTGGTGGCCACACCGAGATGACGGGGTGGCCGGTCGTGCCGGTAACCCGGACCCCGTGAGGTGTGATCGGGAACACATGCGGCCGAATTCGGCGCGATGTCCTGCCGTCGCGCGAAAGCCTTGCCGCGCAACGGAACCGATCCACCCGACGATCGACTTCGCTCGTTCGGCCGCACTTCACCCCGAGTTCGTGACGCGCTCCCCGGTTCGTGAGAACTTTTCACCTAACCGAGACGCGGGAGTGTTCGATGGGGATCAGCCGGCGGCGTTTCTTCCAGGCGACGAGTGCGGCGGGCGCGGTGCTGCTGTGGGGCGGGCCCGCCTGGGCGGCCACCACCGGCACGACCCTGGACACCGCGGCGACGGCGGTCGGCGGCACGGGCTACCGGAGGTTGCAGGCCGGGCCAGGGTGGCCGTTGGCGGTGCGGTCCGACCTGGCGACGCCCGGCGCGGGACGGGCCGATCGGCGCACGTCGCTGGCCTGCTTCGTCCAGTTCACCGACATGCACATGGTCGACACCCAGAGCCCGGCTCGCTTCGAGTACACCCACCCGTTGCTGGGCGCGGGTGCGTTCCGCGCGCACGAGACGCTGGCCCAGCACACGTCGACGGCGCTGGTCGAGAAGATCAACGCCATCCGCACCGGGCCGTTCACCCACCGCCCGATCGACTTCATGATGACCACGGGCGACAACACCGACAACCACGAACTGGTCGAGCTGGACTGGTTCCTCACCGTCCTCAACGGCGGCCGGATCACCGCCAACACCGGCGACCCCGCCCGCTACGAAGGCGTGCAGGACTCCGGCGTCAAGGCCTACTGGAACCCGCACACAACCCTCCTGGACGACTACAAGGCCAAGGGCTTCCCGCACCTGCCCGGCCTGCTCGACGCCGCCATCCGCCCGTTCGACAGCCCCGGCCTGCGCATCCCCTGGTACTGCACGTTCGGCAACCACGACGACAGCGTGGTCGGCTCCCTGCCCGACGGCATCCCGCTGATCGACGGCCTCTACACGGCCGACCGCAAGATCATGGGCTTCGCGGACGGCCAGGTGCAGCGGCTCGCCAGGGCCATGACCGACCCCGCGCACGTGCTGGACGCGGCAGCCGTCGTCGCCGAGGGCGGGCTGGTCCGCACGGTCACCCCGGACGCCCGCCGCCGGCCGTTCACCACGGCCGAGTTCGTCCGGGCGCACCTCGACCCGCGCCACACCGGCCCCGGGCCGCACGGCCACGGCTTCACCGAGGACAACGCCGACGGCGTGGACGTCTTCTACACGTTCCCGATCGCGCCCGGCGTCACCGGCGTCAGCCTCGACACCACGACCACCGCGGGCTTCGCCGACGGCTCGATCGGCCTGCACCAGTACCTCTGGCTGGAACGGACCCTCAAGCGCGGCAGCTCCCGCTACTACGACGTGTTCGGCTTCCCCCACCGCCAGGACGTCACCGACGAGCTGTTCATCCTGTTCAGCCACCACACCAGCTGGACGATGGGCAACGTCCTGCCCGACCGCCGCCGCCCGCTCGACCCGAGGCTGGACGGCAAGGCGCTCGTCGACCTCCTCGGCCGGTTCCCGAACGTCGTCGCCTGGGTCAACGGCCACACCCACGAGAACCGGATCGTCCCGCACGGCACGGGCGAGCGGGCGTTCTGGGAGATCAACACGGCCGCGCACGTCGACCACCCGCAGCACGCCCGGATCATCGAGCTCGCCGACAACGGCGACGGCACGTTGTCCCTGTTCACGACCCTGGTCGAGGGTGACGCGCCCTACCAGGCCGACTACGACGACTTCTCGCCGCGCGGCCTGGCCTCGCTGGCCCGCGAGTTCGCGTTCAACGACCCGCACGCGAACGCGGGCGCGGTGGGCGAGCCGACCGACCGCAACACCGAGCTCCTCGTCGCCGGGCGGGCGCCGGTGCGGTGACCTCGGAAGAGGACCCGACTGCGCCCCGTGTCGGAAATCACACTGGGCGTGATCAGGAATTTTCCCGACCTAATGTCGTTGTCGTGGCCGTGGACCTCTCGATCACCCCGCCGGAGCCGACGCCGAGCGCATCGGCGATGCGACGCGCGCTGCGCCGTGCCGCCGACGGCGCGGTGCTCGACGTCACCGAGGCCGCCGTGCTGCTGCACGCCCGCGGTGACGACCTGGACGCGTTGCTGGACGCCGCGGGCCGGGTGCGCGACGCCCACCTGCTGGCGGAAGGGCGGCCGGGTGTCGTCACCTACAGCCGCAACGCGTTCATCCCGCTGACCCGCCTGTGCCGGGACCGCTGCCACTACTGCACGTTCGCCACCGTCCCGCACAAGCTGCCCGCCGCGTTCCTGGAGCGGGACGAGGTGCTGGAGATCGCGCGCCAGGCCGCCGCCCAGGGCTGCAAGGAAGCCCTCTTCACGCTGGGCGACCGGCCGGAGGAGCGGTGGCCGCAGGCGAAGGAGTGGCTGGAGGCGCGCGGGTACTCCTCGACGCTCGACTACGTGCGGGCCAGCGCGATCGCCGTGCTGGAGGAGACCGGCATGCTGCCGCACCTCAACCCCGGCGTGCTGAGCTGGGAGGAGCTGCAGCGGCTGCGTCCCGTGGCGGCCAGCATGGGGATGATGCTGGAGACCACGGCCGAGCGGCTGTGGAGCGAGAAGGGCGGCCCGCACTACGGCAGCCCCGACAAGGAGCCCGCGGTCCGGCTGCGGGTGCTGACCGACGCGGGCCGGGTGAACGTGCCGTTCACCACCGGCATCCTGATCGGCATCGGCGAGACGATCACCGAGCGCGCCGAGTCCCTGCTGGCCATGCGCGGCATCGCGCGCCAGTACGGGCACATCCAGGAAGTGATCATCCAGAACTTCCGGGCCAAGCCGGACACCGCGATGCGCGGCATGCCCGACGCCGACCTGCGCGAACTGGCCGCCACCATCGCGGTGGCGCGGCTGGTCATGCCGTCGTCCACGAGCGTGCAGGCGCCGCCGAACCTGGTCGGCGGCGAGTTCGGGCTGATGCTGCGCGCCGGCATCGACGACTGGGGCGGCGTGTCGCCCGTGACGCCGGACCACGTCAACCCCGAACGGCCGTGGCCGCAGGTCGACGCGCTGGCCGAGCACACCCGCGCCGCCGGGTTCGAGCTGAGCGAGCGCCTCGCCGTCTACCCGCGGTACGTGACCGCGACCGCCGGGCAGTGGATCGACACCCGCCTCACCTCGCACGTGTCCGCGCTGGCGCGGCAGGACGGGCTGGCCGAGCCGGACGCACCCGTCGTCGGCCGCGAGTGGCAGGAACCCGACGGCGGCCTGGACACCTACGGCCGGGCCGACCTGAACACCGCCATCGACACCGAGGGCCGCACCGAGGACCGGCGCGGCGACTTCGACAGCGTCTACGGCGACTGGGCGTCGTTGAGCGTCCCCAAGGCCCTCGAACGGCTGCCCGAGGACGCCGCGCGGGCCCTCCGGCTGGCCGCGGACAGCCCCGAGAAGCTGCTGGACGACACGGACGCGGCCATGGCGCTGCTCACCGCGGACGGCGCGGCGCTGGAGACCATGGCCAGGCTCGCCGACGAGCTGCGCGCCCAGGTGGTCGGCGACGACGTCACCTACGTGGTCAACCGCAACATCAACTTCTCCAACGTCTGCTACGTCGGCTGCCGGTTCTGCGCGTTCGCCCAGCGCGAGCGCGACGCGGACGCGTTCCGGCTGTCCGTGGCCGAGGTCGCCGACCGCGCGCAGGAGGCGTGGGACGCGGGCGCCACCGAGGTCTGCATGCAGGGCGGCATCGACCCGAAGCTGCCGGTCACCTACTACGCCGACGTCGTGCGCGCGATCAAGGCCAAGGTGCCGGGCATGCACGTGCACGCGTTCAGCCCGATGGAGATCGTCAGCGCGGCGGCCAAGGCGGGTGTGAGCGTGCGCGAGTGGCTGACCGAGCTGCGCGAGGCCGGCCTGGACACCATCCCCGGCACCGCCGCCGAGATCCTCGACGACGACGTGCGCTGGGTGCTGACCAAGGGCAAGCTGCCCGCCGCCACCTGGCTGGACGTGGTCGCCACCGCGCACGAGGTGGGCCTCCGCTCGTCGTCCACGATGATGTACGGCCACGTCGACCACCCCGGCCACTGGCTCGGGCACTTCCGGGCGCTGGCGGCCCTCCAGGACCGCACGGGCGGCCTCACGGAGTTCGTGGGCCTGCCCTTCGTGCACCGCAACGCGCCGATCTACCTGGCGGGCGTGGCCCGTCCCGGCCCGACGCGGCGCGACAACCGGGCCGTGCACGCGTTCGCCCGACTCGCCCTGCACGGCCGCGTGGACAACGTCCAGTGCTCGTGGGTGAAGCTGGGCGACGAGGGCACCGCCGAAGTGCTCCGGGGCGGCGCCAACGACCTCGGCGGCACGCTCATGGAGGAGACCATCAGCCGCATGGCGGGCTCCGAGCACGGCTCTGCCCGCACGGCCGTGGAACTGCACGCCACGGCGGCGCTGGCCGGCCGCCCGGCCCGTCAGCGCACTACGACATATGGCCGAGTCGACGTCGTGAGGTAACCCCTGCGGGGACGGGTGAGCGCGGCTGTGGTTAGTCTGCCGCCGGTCGCGTTTACCCGAACCGAACATGCCAGCATCACAGCTTCGGTAGGTTCGCGGCCGTCCGTCAACAAGGTTCACTCCTCGGTGGAGTGGCACGGTGTTGGTGAGGAGGCTGGGCGGTGCGCGGTCGCGGTGCGGTCCTGGGTCTGGTCCTGGGCACGGCGTCTTCCCTGCTCGTCGGAGGTGTCGCGGTGGCGGCCGACGGCGCGGTGGCGGCTCCCGTCTCCCTCGACGCACCGGTCGGCATCGCCGCGGTGGCGTTCGGCGCGATCGGCCTGGTGGCCGGTCTGGTCCGGCGCCGCAGGACGGCGGTCGTGCGTTCGGCGGCCAACCAGCCCGTCGCCACCACCCCGGTGGCCGACGGCGGCGACGCGGCCGAGGTCCGGCCCGCCACCACGGGGGTCTGATCGGCCTGGGAGAATCCTCCCGTGGTCGTCGACAACTCACGTGAGAACGCCGCGGGCGAGGCCTCGGGCCGGCCCGACGCGAACCCGGCTCCGGCGAGCCGTCCCCGCGTCCTGTCGGGCATCCAGCCGACCGCGGGCTCGTTCCACCTCGGCAACTACCTCGGCGCGCTCCGCCAGTGGGTGGCGCTGCAGGAGACGCACGACGCGTTCTACTGCGTCGTCGACCTGCACGCGATCACCGTCGAGCAGGACCCCAAGGTGCTGCGCCAGAACACCCGCGTGTCGGCCGCGCAGCTGCTCGCGCTGGGCATCGACCCGGACCGCTCCTCGCTGTTCGTCCAGTCGCACGTCCCCGAGCACGCCCAGCTCGCCTGGGTGATGCAGTGCCTGACCGGTTTCGGCGAGGCCAGCCGGATGACCCAGTTCAAGGACAAGTCCGCGCGGCAGGAGGCGGCGATCGGCGTCGGCCTCTTCACGTACCCGATCCTGCAGGCCGCGGACATCCTGCTCTACCAGGCGCACCACGTGCCGGTCGGCGAGGACCAGCGGCAGCACCTGGAGCTGACCCGCGACCTGGCCCAGCGGTTCAACACCCGCTACGGCAAGACGTTCCGGCTGCCCGAGCCGTACATCGTCAAGGACACCGCCAAGATCTACGACCTGCAGGACCCGACGTCGAAGATGTCGAAGTCCGTGCCGGCGGGCGTGGTGGAGCTGCTGGAGGACCCGAAGCGGTCGGCCAAGAAGATCCGGTCGGCGGTCACCGACACCGGCCGCGAGATCGTCTACGACCCGGAGCACAAGGCCGGCGTGAGCAACCTGCTGGTGATCTACTCCGCGTTGACCGGGCGTTCGGTCGAGTCGCTGGTCGCCGACTACGACGGCAAGGGCTACGGGGACCTGAAGAAGGACCTCGGCGAGGTGTTCACCGACTTCGTCACGCCGGTCCGGGCGCGGGTGGCCGAGTACCTGGACGACACCGCCGAGCTGGACAAGGTGCTGGCGCGCGGCGCGGAACGGGCGCGCGGCGTGGCCTCGAAGACGTTGGCGCGGGCCTACGAGCGGATCGGCTTCCTGTCGAGTGGCGTGTGATCACCTGACGCATTAACTTTTCCGTGTGGCGGAAAAGGGTGGGACCGAGTCGAAGCTCGACCGCGTGCGGCGGCAGCGGCCGTGGCTCGACCACCTGTTCCGGGCCGCCGAGCGGTACAGCGAGCAGTACGGGGCGCACTACGCGGCGGCGGTGACGTACTTCAGCGTGCTGTCGCTCGTGCCCATGCTGATGATCGGCTTCGCGGTCGCCGGTTTCGTGCTCGCCTCGCAGCCCGGCCTGCTCGACGAGCTGAAGGCGGGCATCGCGGAGGCCGTGCCGGGCTCGCTCGGCGACACCATCAACCAGGTGGTCGAGCAGGCGATCCGGTCCAAGGGCACGGTCGGCGTGCTCGGCCTGCTGGCCGCCGCCTACTCCGGTCTCGGCTGGATGAGCAACCTGCGTGACGCGTTGACCGCGCAGTGGGGCCACGCGAAGGCCGACCGGCCGTTCCTGAAGACGACGCTGAAGGACTTCCTGGCGCTGATCAGCCTCGGGCTGGCGCTGGTGGTGTCGTTCGGCCTGACGGCCGTCGGCAGCGGGTTCGCCGAGCTGGTGCTGCGGTGGGTCGGGCTGGACGGCGTCGGGTGGGCCGAGGCGCTGCTGAAGATCGGCACGATCGCGCTGGCGCTCGTCGCGAACTGGCTGGTGTTCCTGTGGGTGCTGGCCAAGCTGCCGCGCGAGCCCGTCGGCTGGCGCAGCGCGGTCAAGGGCGCGGCGGCGGCGGCGATCGGGTTCGAGACCCTCAAGCAGGTCGCGACGATCTACCTGAGCAGCGTCACCAGCTCGCCCGCGGGCGCGGCGTTCGGGCCGATCATCGGTGTGCTGGTGTTCGCGAACCTGGTGGCCCAGTTCCTGCTGTTCATCACGGCGTGGACGGCCACGGCGCGGGAGAACCTGGTCGCGGAGCCGCCGCCCGCCCCGCCGCCCGCCGTGATCCGGCCCGTGGTGGAGGTGCGGTCCGGCCCCAGCCCCCGCGCCGCCGTCGGGCTGGTCGGCGCGGGGCTGCTGCTGGGCGCGTTGTTCCGTCGGCGCTGAGGCCGCGGGCGCCGCCTACGACCAGAAGACTGCGATGCCGACGTTCAGCACGACCAGGCCGGCCAGCACGGGCGTGAGCCAGGCGGCGGGCTTCTTCTTCAGGTTGACCGCGACCAGCGCCGCGATGACGACCAGGACCAGCAGCTTCACGCCGATCTTGATGTCGTTGTAGTCCTGGTCGGTCAACGGGGCCAGGCCCATCAGCGCCACGCCGGTGAGCAGCTGCAACGCGCTGCCGTGCAGCCAGCCCTTGTTCAGCGGGGCGTCGGCGTCGGCCCGACGCTGGACGAAGAACATCGCGATCAGCATGCCCATGCCGAGCAGGTGCAGGAACACCAGCAGTAGGCGCACGAACTCCACGGCGGAGCCTCCAGGTGTGGTGGGTTTACTCGCTCTTGGCGCTGCCGGCCGCACGCAGCCCGCGCACGCCCAACACGCCGATGACCGTGCCGAATGTGAGCGACGCGACAATCAGCAGCAGGTGGACGGTGAAGAACGCGGTCGGGCCGCCGTCCCACGAGCGTGGGTCCTTCCAGATGTTGCGCAGGAAGGTCGGCCAGAGCACCCAGGACCACACCCCGAAGGCAAGCAGGAACACGGACATGCCGCGGGAGAGCTTCACCGGAGCAGTATCGGACGTGGCGGGTGCAGGTCACTCATCCGGGGTGGATAGCCTGGGCGGGTGCGTTCCTCCGCGTTCCGACGGCCCGTTGCCCTGGTCCTGGCTGCTTGTGCGCTGATGGCCGGCGCGTCGCTCGTGGCCGCACCGGTCGCCACGGCCCAGCCGGCCTGCGAGAACAAGGTGTCACCACCCCCGCCGGTGGACACCTCCGAGCAGGTGGCGCCCGGCGAGAAGGCTCCACCACCGATGGAGGTGCCGGAGAGCCCGATCGGGGGACAGCGCCTCGGTGAGTGCGGCCTCGTGCTGCCACCGAACGCGCCCGTGCCCCCGGACGGCATCACGGCCAAGAGCTGGCTGCTCGCCGACATGAACAGCGGCGCCGTGCTGGCGGCCCTCGACCCGCACGGCCGGCAGCGGCCCGCGTCGGTCATCAAGGTGCTGCTGGCCATGGTGGTGGCCAAGGAGCTGGCGCCCGACGCGACCGTGGCGGCGACGCCCGAGGACCTCGCGCAGGAGTGCACCTGCATCGGGCTGCGCAACGGCGCCGAGTACTCCGTCGAGCAGATGCTCCAGGCGCTCGTGATGGCGTCCGGCAATGACGTGGCGCACGCGCTGGCCCGTCGGCTGGGCGGCGTGCCGTCGGCGATCCGGAAGATGAACGCCCTGGCGGCCGAGCTGGGCGCGCTGGACACGCGGGCCGTGACGCCGTCCGGGCTGGACGCGCCGGGCACGTCGACGTCCGCCTACGACGTGGCGCTCATTTACCGCGAGGCGATGAAGTACCCGGACTTCGTCAAGGCCGTGATGACGCAGCGGATCGACTTCCCGGCGCCCAACGGCAACGGGACCGTGCCGATCGTCAACGACAACCGGCTGCTGACCTCGTACGAAGGTGCGTTGGGCGGCAAGTCCGGGTTCACCGACGACGCGCAGCACACCTACGTGGGCGCGGCCGAGCGCAACGGCAAGCGGCTCGTCGTCGTGCTGCTGCGCGGCCAGCAGCAGCCCGTGCGGATGACCGACCAGGCCGCCCGCCTGCTCGACTACGGCTTCGCCCTGGAACCGGCCGCGTCCGGCAACCCGGTGGGCAGGCTGGTCGAGGGCGCGCCGCAGGCGAAGAAGAAGACCACCGAGCCCCGGCCGACGCCGACCAGCGCCGGTGTCGGCGAGGTCGCCAACTCCACGCCCGACGGCACCCAGCCCTCCGCCATGCAGACGGCGTTCGGCAACGTCGGCGGCCCGATCACCGCCGTCGCCGGCCTCGGCCTGCTCCTGGGCCTGTTCATGTACCTGCGCAGCCGCCGCGCCAAGGCCGCCCGCGCCGCCCGCAACCGCGCCGCCCAACAATCCCCCTGACCACGAGAGTCCAACGCTCAGCCCTCGAGAGTCCTACGTTCAGGCCCCCTGAATTCAACGCTCACGACGAACGGCACGTGCCTGAGCGTTGAATTCAGGTGTCCTGGGCGTAGGACTCTCGCGCGTTGAACGTAGGACTCTCGGGTATGCGCGAGGGCCCCCGAGTGGTGGTCGGGGGCCCTGTGGTGGTGCGGGGTGGGAGGTCAGGTGCGCTTGAAGAGGAGGGCGCGCTTGACTTCCTGGATGGCCTTCGTGACCTGGATGCCGCGCGGGCAGGCGTCGGTGCAGTTGAAGGTCGTGCGGCAGCGCCACACGCCGTCCACGTCGTTCAGGATGTCCAAGCGCTCCTCGGCGCCCTCGTCCCGGCTGTCGAAGATGAACCGGTGGGCGTTCACGATCGCCGCCGGGCCGAAGTACGAGCCCTCGGTCCAGTACACCGGGCACGACGTGGTGCACGCCGCGCACAGGATGCACTTGGTGGTGTCGTCGAACCGCTCGCGGTCGGCGATGGACTGGACCCGCTCACGCGTCGGCTCGTTGCCGTACGTGATGAGGTACGGCTTGACCGCCTTGAACGCCTCGAAGAACGGCTCCATGTCGACCAGCAGGTCCTTGTGCACCGGCAGGCCCTTGATGGGCTCGATGGTGATCGTGGTGGGCTTGCCACCCGACGCCAGCAGGTCCTTCAGCAGCACCTTGCACGCCAGCCGGTTCACGCCGTTGATGCGCATCGCGTCCGAGCCGCAGATGCCGTGCGCGCACGACCGGCGGAACGTCAGCGTCCCGTCCAGGTACCACTTCACGTAGTGCAGCAGGTTCAGCACGCGGTCCGACGGCAGGGCCGGGATCTCGAACGAGTCCCAGCGCGGCTCGTCGTCGAACTCCGGGTTGAACCGGCGCACCTTCACGGTGACGGTGATCGCGCCGTCCGGCACGGGGGGCTGGTTCCCGCGCGAGCCGGTGGACACTTCAGCGGTAGCGGTCATCAGTACTTGCGCTCCATCGGCTGGTACCGGGTGAACGTCACGGGCTTGTAGTCGAGCCGGATGTCGGCCGCCAAGCCGTCGCCCTGCTTGTAGTACATGCTGTGGCGCATGAAGTTCGTGTCGTCGCGGTTCGGGTAGTCCTCGCGCGCGTGACCGCCGCGGGACTCCTTGCGCGCCAGCGCGCCCACGACGAGAACCTCGGCCAGCTCCAGGAGGAAGCCCAGCTCGACGGCTTCCAGGAGGTCGGTGTTGAACCGCTTCCCCTTGTCCTGCACGGTGATCCGCTGGTACCGCTCCTTCAACGCCTGCACGTCGTGCAGCGCCGTCTTGAGCGTGTCCTCGGTGCGGTACACCGACGCGTTGGCGTCCATGGTGGCCTGCAGCTCGGTGCGGATGTCCGCCACGCGTTCCTCGCCGTGCTCGGACAGCACCAGCGCCACCTGCGCCTCGACCTGGGCCGCCGGGTTCTCCGGCAGCTCCACGTGCTCGTCGCGGCTCAACGCGTACTCGGCGGCGGCGATGCCCGCGCGGCGCCCGAAGACGTTGATGTCCAGCAACGAGTTCGTGCCGAGCCGGTTCGCGCCGTGGACGGACACGCACGCGCACTCACCAGCGGCGTAGAGGCCGGGCACGACGTTGTCGTTGTCCCGCAACACCTCGCCGTGCACGTTGGTCGGGATGCCACCCATCGCGTAGTGCGCGGTCGGGTAGACCGGCACCGGCTCCGTCACCGGGTCGACCGCGAGGTACGTGCGGGCGAACTCGGTGATGTCGGGCAGCTTCGACTCCAGCACCTCCGCGCCCAGGTGCGTGCAGTCGAGGAGGACGTAGTCCTTGTTGGGGCCCGCGCCGCGGCCTTCCAGCACCTCCAGCGCCATCGAGCGGGCCACGATGTCGCGCGGCGCCAGGTCCTTGATGGTGGGCGCGTAGCGCTCCATGAACCGCTCGCCGGAGCCGTTGCGCAGGATCGCGCCCTCGCCGCGCGCGCCCTCGGTCAGGAGGATGCCCAGGCCCGCCAGGCCGGTCGGGTGGAACTGGTAGAACTCCATGTCCTCCAGCGGCAGGCCCTTGCGGAACACGATGCCCATGCCGTCGCCGGTCAGCGTGTGCGCGTTGGACGTGGTCTTGAAGACCTTGCCGAAGCCGCCGGTGGCGAACACCACGGACTTGGCCTGGAACACGTGGATCTCGCCGGTCGCCAGCTCGTAGGCCACCGCGCCCGTGCACACCGGGCCGTCCTCGGTCTCGGTCATGCAGATGTCGAGCACGTAGAACTCGTTGAAGAACTCGATGCCGTGCTTGACGCAGTTCTGGTACAGCGTCTGGAGGATCATGTGGCCGGTGCGGTCGGCCGCGTAGCACGCCCGCCGCACGGCCGCCTCGCCGTGGTTGCGGGTGTGGCCGCCGAACCGCCGCTGGTCGATCTTGCCCTCGGGCGTGCGGTTGAACGGCAGGCCCATCTTCTCCAGGTCGAGGACCGCGTCGATGGCCTCCTTCGCCATGATCTCGGCGGCGTCCTGGTCGACCAGGTAGTCACCGCCCTTGATCGTGTCGAAGGTGTGCCACTCCCAGTTGTCCTCCTCCACGTTCGCCAGCGCGGCGCACATGCCGCCCTGAGCGGCGCCCGTGTGGGAACGCGTGGGGTAGAGCTTGGTGAGCACGGCCGTGCGGGCGCGCTGGCCGGACTCGATCGCCGCACGCATCCCGGCGCCACCCGCGCCGATGATGACGACGTCGTACTTGTGGAACTGCATGGCTCTGAGCACTCCCCGCAGCGGGTCAGTCGGTGATGTTCGGGTCGAAGGTGAAGATCACGTACGAGCCGAGGGCGATGATCAGCACCATCGACACGTAGAGCAGCACCTTGAGCCAGAACCGGGTCGCGTCCTTGCGGGCGTAGTCGTTGATCACGGTGCGCAGGCCGTTGCCGCCGTGGATCTGGGCCAGCCACAGCATCGCCAGGTCCCACATCTGCCAGAACGGCGAGGCCCACCGGCCCGCGACGAAGCCGAAGTTGATGCGGTGCACGCCGCCGTCGAGGATGTTCATGATGAACAGGTGCCCGAGCACCAGCACCACCAGCGCGACACCCGAGATGCGCATGAACAGCCAGCTGTACAGCTCGGAGTTGCTGCGGCGGGCGGCGGGGCGGCGCGGTGCGCGCGGCTTGGCCAGGGTCAGTTCGCTCATGATCAGTGACCCCCACCGAGCAGGTCGGTAACCGTGCGGACCATCATGTAGTAGGTGCCGGGGATCATCACCAGCACCCAGACGCCGAGCACCGCCCACAACATCTGCTTCTGGTAGCGCGCGCCCTTCTCCCAGAAGTCGACGAGCATCACGCGGATGCCGTTGAGCGCGTGGTAGAGGACCGCGCCGACGAGGCCGACCTCGAACAGGTTGACGATCGGGTTCTTGTAGGTCTCGATGACCTTGTCGTACGCGTCCGGCGACACGCGCACCAGCGCGGTGTCCAGGACGTGCGCGAACAGGAAGAAGAACGTCAACACACCGGTGATGCGGTGGGCGACCCAGGACCACATCCCCAGGTCGCCGCGGTAGAGCGTTCCGCCCCCTTTAGAGGTGCCCGCCCGCTCGGGTGCGGTGGTGCCGGCCATGCGCAACGGCCTCCAGCGTCAGTGGTGGACTGGTCTCCGGTACGTGCGTCGTACGCGGACCTTGACCCCCGGATGCTAGACCCGCTCGAGCCACCCGACCCAACAGCCTGACCCGTCTGTGAGCGACGAGACACCGGGTGGTCACTGGATCGATTCGTCTCACAGGCCGGCACGTCCGACTGTGCGGCGCCGATCACCCCGAAGGGTGACCGGCACCGTCCACTGCGGACCCGTCCGCTGGTCAGCGCGGTCGGTAGGTGGCCACCCCGTGCACCACGGCCAGGTCGACGTGGATCTCCGGCTGGACCGGGCCGGTGAACGGCGGCAACCACACCGGCTGGGGCACGCCCGGCAGGTGGATGACCAGGTTCACACCCAGGCGGGACGCGATGAGCCGGCCGGTGAGGTCGCGGGCGTTGCCCGCCCTGGCGTTCTCCGCCGGGTCCTGGAGCGACCAGTTCAGGTTCTCCACCAGCGCGCCGTACAGGTGGGTCTTGCGCATCGGGTGGGCCGCGGTGAAGTCCGCGACCTGCTCGGCGATGCCGGTGGCGGAGGTCACCACGTCCTGCCGGAGGGCGGCCGGCGGGATGTTGGTGACCTGCCCGACCGCCGCGTACAGGCCGCCCGGCGCCGGTGGCGGTGCGGAGGGCAGGAGGTCGTGCGCGGTGAACCGGAGGTGCTTCAGGGCCTCGTTGACGAGGTCGGGAGGCACCTGGCCGTTCGGCGCGTGGGGCGGCGGCACGGTCCGGGTGTGCGGAGTGGACGGTCCACCGCCGGTCGTGAGCGGGGGGATCGGCGGTGTGGTCGACGGTGCGCGGTGCGGTGCGGTGGGTTGTGGGGTGGGTGGCGGGGTGGTCGCCGGCTGGGTGCCGTTGGTGGCGGGCGCGAGGTCGGCCGGGGTGGTGGTGCCGGGCGCGAGGTCGGCTGGGGTGATGGTGCCGGGCGCGAGGTTCGCCGGGGTGGTGCGGGGCTCGGTGCCGCCGGCCGGCGGGGAAGGGGGTGTCGGGCGGTTGAAGTCGGCGATCCGCTGGTCCACCTCGATACGGGCGTTCCACCAGTCGCGTTGGCGCAGGTCGGCGGCGGTGCGGCGGTGGTCCAGCGCCACCTCGGCCGCGGCGATCTCCGCTTCCAGGTCCGCGATGGTGCGCTCGACCTGCTGCTGCGCGGTCAACGCGTGCTGCCGGGCGTCCGCCGCGCGCTGGGCCGCGTCACGGCCGTTGCCCAGCTCGGTGTCGGCGGTCTCCAGCGCGCCCTGCGCGGCGTCCAGCTCGCCGTCGGCCTGGTCGAGGTCGGTCCGCGCCTGCTCGGCGGCGGTCCGGGCCCGGTCGACCTCGGCCTGCGCGGCGGCCTGCGCCTCGATCGCCTGCTGGTTCGCGACCTGCGCCGCGTCGGCGACCTCGACCGCCGTGTCGACCTCCGCCTCACGGGTGTCGCGCGTGGCGCGGGCGTCGTCCACCTTGCCGACCAGGTCCTTGGCGACCTCGTCCGCGGCGATCGGCGGCGCGTCCTCGGGACGGTTGTCGAGGTGCGCGTCAAGGTCGTCCTGGGCGACGTCCAACGCCGCCTGCGCGTCGTCCAGCCTGCCCCGTGCCACGTCCAGCCGCGCGTTCGCGTCCGCCAGGGCAAGCCCGGTGGAGCGCACGTCGGCGTCGGCGGTGTCCAGCGCGCCCTGTGCGTCCCGGTGGGCCGCGTCGAGGCCGGGGATCCGGTCGCGCAGGTCCGCGACCACGTCACTCGCCGTGTCGCGCCGGGTCCGCGCGTCCTGGACGGCCTGCTCCAGGGTGGGCACGCGGCCGGTTTCCGCGAGCTGGGTGCCGATGGCGGCGTTGTGGCCGACCTGCGAGGTCGTCAGGTCGCTCTGGAGCCGGGCGATGTCGGCGGCCACCCGGTTGATCACGGCCTGCGCGTCGTGCCGCGCCTTGTCCACCTCCAGCTCCGCGTCGCGCCACGCCTTGGCGGTGTTCTTGACCGCGGTCTGCGCGTCGCTCAACCCGGCGTCGAAGCCCCGCCCGAGCACCGTCTCGGCCTCCGCCGCCGGCATCCGCACCGAGGCCGAGCCCGGCACGCTGAGGTCGACCACGCTGGTCTTGCCGCCGACCGTGGCGACCACGCGGTACTCGACGTCGAAGTCGACCAGGCCGGTGCGGCCCTGCGGCTTGAGGTTGTTGGTCTTGTTGGTCGCCGAGCCGCCGGACAGCGCCTCGGCGTCCTCGGCGGCGTGCCGGGTCTCGACGCCGCCGGTGGCGAAGTTCGCGTTGTCCTTCGGGTCCTGGCTCGGCGCGACCGCGGCGCTGCCGGTCGCCCAGCCCGCCGACACGTCGCCGGTCTCGCTGTGCTTGGCCTCGCCGGAGGTCGTGGTGACCGACGACTTCGGGTTCTCCAGGTTCACGCCGTCGCTCAGGCCGCCCAGCTTCGGCCTGACCAGCTTGGCGTACACCTTCACGTCGGCGTGCTGACCGAACGCCAACGCCGCCTCGTGCAGCCCCGGCACGTCCAAGGGGCCGTCGAGCATCCCCGGCAGGCTCGGCTGGAGGTTCTCCGAGCTGAGCGTCGCCAGCAGCGTGTTCAGCGAGCCGGTGCCCTTGGCGGTGATGCCCTTGTTGGCGCCCGCCGCGGTGAGCGCCGCGATCGCCGCGGCACGCAGGTCCTGGGCGGCGCGCAGGTTCTCCACCGACGCCTTGGGCGGCAACGCGGTCCCGCCGTCCCGCTGCCAGGCCGCCGCGGCCTGCGGCGTGCCCACCGCGGCGGGTCGCGGGGTCGTGGTCGACGCGTAGGGCGCGGGCGGCGTGGCGGCCGGCGTGAACACCTTCTGGTTGTCCGCGTGCAGCCGAACCCCGATGACCTGCTGCTCGGACGCCCTGGCGACGACCTGGTCGCCCTTCTCCACCACCAGCTCGAACTTGACGGGCACGGTGTACTTCGCCGCCGGGCCACCGCCCGCGCGCAGGTGGCCGAACTGCTCGGTGGTGGCCTTGTTGACGGTGCTGCTGTGCTGCTGGCCGACGTTCGCCGCCGCGATCACGCCCACACCGCCGGACACGTTCGGGTTCGCGCTGCCGGGCTGCGCCAGGCCGGGTGCCTTGAGGCCGACGCCCCAGCCGCTGGACCTGCCCTGGCCGTCGGTCGCCTTCCGGGCGCCCGCGATGGTGTGCTCCATGTCGACGCCGTCGTTGACGACGCCGGTGAAGCTCGGCGGCGCCGTGACGTGCGCCTTGAGCGTGACCTGGTAGTTGTCCTTGCCGAACGTGCCCGGCTGGTGCAGCAGCAGCGGCACGCCGCCGTCCAACGCGCTGTCGATCATCGCCTTGACGCTCGTCGGCGAGCTGAAGTCGACCAGCCGCTGGAAGTTGTTCATCGAGTCCTTGAGGACCGAGTCCGGCACCAGGTCGCTCTTGAACGGACCGCTGGTCTGCTCGTTGAGGTCGGTGATCAGCCCGGAGACCATCCCCGACAGGTTCGGCGCGGTGTCCAGCGTGCTCAGGCCGAGCGAGCTGGGCTTGTCCGGCGTCAGCGTCCCGGGCGGCGTCAGCGAGCCGAAATCGGGCGGCGGCGTCTTCGCCTGCACCTTCGGCAGCACGCCCAGGTCGCGCGCCACGTCCTCGCTGACCCGCACGAACACGCCGCCGGGCAGGGTGACCTTGGCGCCCTCCACGCGCGGCGTGCCGCCGTAGACGACGTTGCCCGACCGGCTCTCGGCGACCACGGTGACGTCCGCGTCGAGCTGGATCAGCACGGTCCGCGCGCTGGGCGGGGTGACGAAGTTGCGGTCCACGCTGCCGCTGACCTCGGTCGCGCTCGTCTTCGACGCCGAGTACGGCGTGATCTTGCCCGCCACGGCCACGCCGCCCGAGCCGGACGCGGGCTTCGGCTCGCCCGCGGGCACCGGCGCCGCGTTCGGCTTGACCGGCAGGTTGACGCCGCCGGTCAGGTCGACGGTGTGGCTGCTGGTCTTCGCGTCACCGGCCTTGTAGCCGCCGGTGGTCGCGTTCTCCGTGCCGGTGTTGTCGGAGATCGACACCAGCTTCGGGTTGCCCAGCTCGATCGCCATGCCGATGGCGCCGCTGCGGTCGGTGACCCGGCGGCCGTACTTCAGGCCGTTCTCCTGCATGCCGGTCTCGGTCAGCTTGCGCAGGTTGGCCTTGATGCTCTCCGGGCTGAACAGCTTGTCGATCTGGTTGCGCGCCTCGGTGCCGGGCACGGTCAGCGCCGAGTCGCCCTTCGCCGCCAGGTTGAGCGCCCGGATGGCCTGGTCGCGCACCGTCTCGGTGTTGACGACGGCCTCGACGTGCAGGAAGTCCGGCGCGGCGGGCCGCGGCGACGGCGGGTTGAGCAGGTTCTTGATCGTCGGCGGCTGGTCGAGCCTGGTGGACACCGGCTCGCCGGGCGTGAACCCGGACTGGTCGTTGTCCATCGACGAGCTGTCCGACACCCACAGGTGCACCGGGCCGGTGATCTGCTCCAGGCTCTTCGCGCCGGGCGGGACGGGGCCGCCGGTCATGGCGACCAGCTTGGGGGCGGGCACCTCCCGGAACGGCGAGCCCGGCGTCACCCGCTTCACCCACGCCCGGTTGCGGCTGAACGAGGTGATCTCGACGTAGAACTCCAGGTCCTGCGCGAACACCTGGGCGTCCGGGCTGCCGACGTTGAGGCCCGTGCTCGTGACCGTCGGTCCGCCGGTGTTCTTGGTGCCCCACCCGTAGGTGTACTTCGCGCCGACCTGCGGCGTCGGGGTGAGCGAGGCGGCGCCGGTCTTGACCGGGAACACCGCCTTGCCCTCGACACCGACGCTGACCGACTTCTGCGTGGCGGTGGTGCTGTCCAGCTTCGGCGCGGTGTTCGCCGAACCGCGCACGTTGCGGGCGTCGACCTGACCGAGGTGCCGCGTGCCGACCGGTCGGGCGCGGACGGTGACGTTGACGTACTCGTTGGTGCTCAGGCCGCGCTTCTTGAGCTGCACCTGCACACCGGCGCCGAGCAGGCTGTCCATCTTGGTCTTCAGCGCGGTCGGCGACAGCTCCGCGTCGAGCTTGCGCTGGTTCGCCATGGCCTCCGCGACGTCGGCCAGTCCCTGGCCCTTGCGGGAACCGGTGTTCGGGTCGTTCCAGCCCGGCAGGAACTTCTCGAAGCCGGGCACGGCGCGCAACGTGGCCTGGACCTGCTGCTGGACCTGGGCGCCCGGGCCGAACTCGCCGACCTTGACGTTGCCCGCCGCCAGGTCCGCGGCCAGGTACGGCGGGAGGTACTTGGTGCCCGCCGTGTCGGGCTTGGTCAGCCCGGGGGCGGTGCCCGGCGGCACCGGCAGGGTCAGTGAGGCGGCCTCGGGCAGGCCGACCCGCATATAGGTGGTGACCGGCGTGATCACGTCCGCGCCGTTGGGCGTGCGGATGTGGACGTTCGCGGTCACCTTGTAGAGGCCGGTGTCGCCCTTGAGCTGGATGCCGGTGCGGGTGCTGCTGGTCGTGCCCGCGTTCGAGGTCTCGGAGGTCCGGGCCGAGTACCCGCCGGTGACGCCGGCCGCGCCGCCGATCACGCCGGGCACGCCCACCCCGCCGCCGACGCCGGCCGCGACGTCGAAGCCGGTCTTGGTGGTGGCGGACACGGAGCTGCCGGTGGCCTGGGACTCGTGCAGCCGGAGCTGGGCGGCGTCGGTCGTGCCGACCAGCTCGGCGCTCAGCAGGGTCGCCTTCATCTGCACGGCGTTGGCCTTGTTGCCGTGCGGGCTGATCAGGTCGGGCGAGGTGACCCAGCCGCCCAGCATCGCGCCGAGGTTGTCGCGGACGGTGGTGGGGTTGAGGAAGTCCTGCAACGCGGTGCGGCCGGGCGCGCCGATCTTGGTGATCGACGGGTGCAGCTTCGCGGCGACGTCCGTGAACGCCTGCTTCGCGTCCAAGTCCGTGACGGCTTCGGGCGTCGGGTGCTCCAGCTTGGCGCCCCAGCCCGGCGGCAGGGCGGCGGCCGGTTGGGCGTTGCCCGAGCCGGCGATCGTCTCCAGGTCGTTCGGCACGGCGAGGGTGACGCCGCCGTTGACCGCTTGCGGTGCGCGCACCTTGCCGTTGGCGGCGGTGAGCGTGACCTGGAAGGAGACCGGGACGTCGACGTTCGTGGAGCTCTCGCCGCCGCGGATGAACCGCTGGTCCACCGTGCCGGAGGACGTGTTCAGCGTGGTGGCGGGGGTGGCGAGCTGCGCCTTGCCCGCCAGCGAGCCGTACGGGCCGACGCCCGCGCTCGCCGCCGCGGCGAGGCCGACGTCGTTGGCGGTGGTGAGGTTGGTGGCGGTGCCCGTGTTGGCGGCGGACTGGGCGGCCATGTCCACCTTGGTGGTGGTGGACGGCGTGCCGGTGACCGCGGCGACGTCGGCCGGCGGGAGCATCGTGGCCCGCACGTTGGCCTCGTACCACGTGCCGTCGATCTTGACCTGGAAGTCGCGACCCTGGCCGAGGAACGACTCGAAGTTGTTCTCCAGCGCGCTTTCGATGACGGCGGCGTCGGCCCGCGTGATGCCGGTCATGGTGCCGGTGACGTGCTGCGCGCCACGCACGTCGGTGGGCGCGATCGTGCCCAGAGCCTTGCCGTGCTGGAAGAAGTCCGGCAGGTTCCGCGACGCGAGCACGGGCCTCGGTCCCGGGTTCGGCCCTGGGTTCGGAGCCGGGTTCGGTGCTGCGGGGGCGGGCGTGGTGTTGGCCGCCGGTGCGGCGAGGTCGACCAGCGGGATCGGCGCGTTCGGCGGTGCGGGGCGCGTCCGGGCAGGGGTGGCGGGCTCGGCGACACCGCCGAAGTAGTCGCGGAGCATGGTCTGGAACGTGGTCCCGGCGTTGAAGCTGTCCCACTTGGACCGGGTCCGGTCGAACTCCTTGTTCAGCGCGTCGATGTTGGTCTGGTAGCGGGCGCTGCCGTCGGGGAACTGGTTGTACTGGGGGGTTTGTCCTTGGCGTTGGGCGAGGGCGTCGGTGATGCGGCGGGCGAGGAGTTCGGTGGTGGCTTCGTCGGGGTTGATGTTGGTGTTGTAGACGCCGCCTTGGCCTGCGCGGTGGGCGAAGGTCTGGTCGCTGCCCACGGAGTGCACGTGCATGAACTCGTGGGTGAGCAGGTGGCGGATGGCGTCGGCTTTGCGCGACGGGTCGGTGGTGAGGTCGTTGAGGTGGTCGGTGTTGAGCAGGACGTGCCCGTTGATGGCCCGTGCGGGGTTGGTCAGCGTGCTCTGGATCAGGCTGTTCCGCTGCGCGTCGACGTCGCCGTTGGGGCCGACCTTGGCGTGGACGACGCTGTCCAGCAGGGCGTCGAGGCGTGCGGTGGCGTCCGGGCTGCCGTTGTTGAGCTGACGCAGGAAGTCGGGGGACAGGATTTCGGCGCGGACCTGCGCCGGGTCGATGCCCTGCGCGGTGAGGTCTTGGACGGTGAGGTCCGATTCGCCTCGGTCGTGGGTGTTGAGGGCGGTGTCGAGTTCTTGTTGGACGGCGAAGTGCTTGGCGAACGTCTGCTGGTCGAGCTGGACCACCAGGTCGGGGTTCACGTTCGGCGTGGTGCTGATGCCGTGGGTGTCGTTCAGGGTGCCGAACAGGGCGTCGATGCCCGCTCGGATCTGGCCGATGTCGACCTGGACGCCGGCGATCGTGACCGGTGCCGGGGGGATGTTGGCGGGCAGGCGGTCCAGGATGCCGTTCTTCAAGGCGTCGTCGCGGCTGGTCGAGAACGGTGCCGCCGGCGTGGCGGACGTGGACGGCGCGCCCGGGGGCGGCGGTGCCGGCGGACCCGACGACGGTGCCTGGGTCCCGAACCCGGGTGGGGGCGGCGGCGCGGCAGGTCCGGCCGTCGTGGTCGAAGCAGACGGGGGTGGCGGTGGTGGTGGTGGGGCGGCCTGCTGCGTCGAGGTGACCGACGGCGGTGGCGGTGGCGGTGGTGCGGCAGGGCCGGTGTTCTGCGGTGCGGGGTTCGCCGGGGGCGGCGGGGGGGGTGGCGGGGGGGGAGGGGTG
>NZ_LGED01000262.1 GCF_001280085.1 Saccharothrix sp. NRRL B-16348
AAGCCGCTTGGCACGCCGCTCAGACCCAGCCAGCTACCATCCCGGCGGCACCGACCGCATCCAGGTAACAACCGCCTCGGGCTATCGGGGGAAGCTCAGCCCCGACCACCCGAACACGCTGACCTCCCGCAACAACCTCGCTGGCGCCTACGAGACGGCGGGTGATCTGGGGCGCGCGATCCCACTGTTCGAGGCGGGCCTGGCCCATAGCGAACGCATCCTAGGGCCCGATCACCCGATTACCAGGACGATCCGCTCAAATCTCAAGCGCGCAAAATCAACTTGACGTTCTTCTGGTCGACCAATACGACCAAGGTCGCAACGGCTTCCAAAAGCCCTGACTTCGGTAGAAGAGGACGTTCGTTCGATGATCGGTGACGGAACACCGCTGAGATGAACACCCGCAGTCAAGCACTAGTGTATTCGGACAGCGGACGGACCTACTCGCCTTCGGTTAGATCTCTGGCGCCTGCGTGCACGTTCATCTGTTCAGACGTGTACGTCGAACTGCACGCCCACAACAGGGGTGCAGGTCAGACGTCCAAGTTTCCCGACTTGATGGCGGACAGGAAGCGCCGGTATCCGGCGTCACGGAACGCCAAGGCCCCGGCGTCCGGTGCCTTGCTGTCGCGGAACCTGGTGCTGGTCTCGGTGACTGCCAGCTCTACGCACTCGTTGTTGCCGCCGCTGCGGCTTGACTTGCGCCAGGCGATGTCGGACAGGTCCATCGTGGCCACACTCCTCACTCACTTCCCAGGTCTGCGATGGCCGCAGAGATCAGGTCGGTCGACTCCGACGCACTCAGAGCGACCGATGCGGCTCCATCAAACACGCTGATGAAGTCCGCTACGGCTGACGGGGCTTCGACCCACTCACCGCCTGCGGGGTGTTCGAGGTAGACGTTCGGCGGGTCCTCGGGGTCGGGGAACTCCAGGATCGTCACCGGGCCGCTCATCGTGCCGATGGCGCCGACTCCGAACGGCAGAATCTGGATCGTCACGTTGGGCTGCTGGCCCAGCTCCAACAGCCGCTCCAGCTGCTTGCGCATGACTGCCGTACCGCCGATGACTCGCCGGACCACGGCTTCATCCACGACTGCGTGAACCTGGAGCGGGTCGGGGCCGGTGAGGACGCGCTGCCGGCTCACTCGCGCGGCTACGGACTTCTCGATGCCCTCGCGTGGGACGAACTTGTCCGCCGTGTGGATGGCGCGGGCGTAGTCCTCGGTCTGGAGCAGGCCCGGTACGAGCAGGGGTTGAAGGAACAAGCCGCGGGACGCCTCGGCCTCCAGGCGGACGTAGGCGCGGAACTTCCGTGGCAGTGCGTTGAGGTACTCGGGTTGCCTGCCGGTCTGGGAGGCGTCGGCCCACATCTCGAACGCCTGGCGGCGCGTGCCGTCGTCGGCGGAGAGGAACTCCAGCAGGACTTCGAGGTCGCTGTGCTTGATCAGCGACTTGCCGGTCTCGAATCGGCTGACCGTGGCGTCTGAGCAGTGCAACCGCTCCATCACGGCTTCGACGCTGACGGATCGCTCGTCCCGGAGCGTGCGGAGGAGCTGCCCGAGTCGCCTTCTGCGCTTGGTGGGGCCGCTCTGCCTTGCTGTCACGGCTGAACCCTAGTCGGGGTGATCACTCGGTAGCATCCACACTTTCGGTGTATCGACGGTGTGTAGATACACTCTGTACCTTACGTTCACCAGCAGGGCCACGTCTCCTCCCTGGAGACGCAGGACGGACAGCCTGCGTGCGAGGCACAGCCGTGGCCCTGTTGGTCCTTGCGCGGCTCGGCACGTCAAAGGAGGAACGCCGGCCACCGCGCCGTTGCTGCTGACGTGGACATCCCTGCGCAGATGCGCTTGTCGAGGTCGTGCAAGGTCAGCAATTGAAGGCGACTTGTATCCCGCAACGATCGCCTTCAAACGTATTCACCGACGCACCACCTGCGGATCGGTGGATCGAGACACTCCGGACCGCTGGCACCCTGCGGTCACACCACCTAGCCTTGAGACGTGACGGACGATATGAGCATCGAAGTCAACTCCCCCGCCTTCAGTCTGAAGCAAGCGGAAAATATCCTCGCGCAGGCTTGCGAACTGGCGGAATTGCCCGCCGCGTCGGCACGTCCGATGCGACTCGGCGAGAACGCCTTGTTCCACCTGACGAACGTTGGCGTCGTCGTCCGTATCGCGCGTGGACCCGACTACTGGCCGGATGCGTACAAAGAGGTCGAGGTGTCGGACTGGTTGAGCGGCCAGGGCATCCCGGCAGCGAAGGCGGTGGACATCCCACAGCCGATCTCCGTGCTCGGGCACCCCGTCACTTTCTGGTTCTACATTGACGGCAGGAACGGTGGGCCTGGCGACATCGCAGCGCTGGGCAGGGTCCTCCGGCGTCTGCACGCCCTGCCTGCACCTGCGGACTTCAGGCTGCCGGCGACATCGATCCTGGACCGCGTCCTCCCGCGCATCGAGGGCGCGCCGATCTCGGACGAAGATCGTGACTTCCTGACCGCGCGCGTGGACTCGCTTGCCGCGTCCATCAAGAAGTTGGACTTCCCGATGCAGCCGACGGCGATACACGGTGATGCCCACGTGCAGAACCTGATGATCAGGGACGGTGAAGCGGTACTCATCGACTTCGAGCGTTTCGCATGGGGACAACCGGAGTGGGATCTTGCGGTCACGGCAACCGAGTACGTGACGGCTGGTTGGTGGACTGATAACCAGTACCGACTGTTCGCTGATTCCTACGGCTATGACATCACGGAGTGGGAAGGGTTCGACGTTCTGCGACAGACGAATGAGATCAAGATGACGACCTGGTTGATGCAGAACGTGAACGAGTCGCCGGACATCGCGCGCGAATACGAACGTCGGATGAACACGCTGCGTACGGACGAAGCTACGCGAGACTGGCAAGCTTTCTAATCGTCACGCGACGCGCGAAAGCATGACGGCCGAACCGAGGGTGATGTTGGGGTAATTGCGCAACACACCCTCGGCGAAATGAGTCACGAGCGGGTTCTTCGGATGCGCGTTGTTCAGCGCGTCGTAGAAGTCCGTCAAGTACCTCACGTAGCGGCTGGACTGAAGCGGTCCGGCGAGGTCAACGGCATCGAGCGCCAGTGCGACAGCCTCGTCCGGACTGCCGTTCGTGAGTGCACCCGCTGCGGTGACCATCCCGATGAACGCGCGCGTCCTGGGCGGCGTCGCCTCCGGTGCGATCGCTCGGGCGGCGAAGAGCCGCGTCTCTTCCGCTCGGCCGAGGTCGCGGAACCCGTGCGCTGCCTCGCCGGCCAGCTCCTCGGCGTTGAAGTACTTGATCCAGTCGGGTTCGTTGTCCGGCGAGTGCTGCTCGAAGAACCGTTCGGCCTGCGTGAGCACGCGGGCGAACTCCTTGGCTTGGCCGCTGTTGGCCAGCGCACGTGCCTCCATCGCCAGGAACATCGACCGGACGGCGGGAGTTGCCCTGTTCCCGGTTGCGGCCTGGGCTGCGCGCGCCAGCTTGACGGCATCGGCGTGGTGCCCGAGGTAGTTCGCCTGGTGGCTCAGATTGGCCAGCATCCGGCCACCGATGATCGAGTCATTCGCTTCGCGCGCCAGGCGCAGTCCCTGCACGAAGTAGCGTTGAGCCGCCGCGTGCCGTCCGGCGTCGTAAGCGCTCCAACCCAGTAGCTGGGCCACTTCAGCAGCGGCGCTGAACAGGTCTCGTCTGACCGGTCCTGGGTGTGGCTGGCGCAGTAGCGGTGCGATCTCCGTCTTGAAGTAGAAGAGGAGCATCCGTCTGACGTGACCGCCGCCGAACTTGAAGTCCAGGTCCATCAGGTGTGCCGCTGTCGCCCGGATCGCCGCTGCCGCAGGTCCGGCTGAACGAAGGCTGTCGCCGACTTCGAGGCTGTCGCCGAACAGGTATCCCGTGATGACGCCTGGAGTCGCCGCGCTGGTCCACCCCGAACGAGCCAGCCCCGGTTGATCCTCAAGGTCGGCCGCGGTGAGTTGGCCCAGCAGATCGACGGCGGTGGACGAGCTTGCCGGGTAGTCGGCCGCAGACGCTGTCGCGTCCGGTCCGACCGGCTGCAACGCCGAGGAGAATCCGATCTCTTCGAGAGTTACCGGGCGCCCCAACTTGGAGCCCAGCGCCAAGGCGATGTACTGCTGCGTCGCTGCCTTCGGGCTGGTGCCATCAAGCCACCGCTTCACGGACACGTGGTCAGCAGCGATCGTCTGCCCGTCCCGAGCGGCCAGCTCGCGTACACGCGCGGCCAAGCCCTTGTTGCTCACGCTCGCCGCCCGCATCAAGTCCCCCCAGAAGGCGGTTGGGCTCGCGTGTCACCCCCATGGGTCCACCTCGGCTGCGGGTGCGTGCACCCTCTTGAGCACCCCCCACGCACCCCCTCGTGTTCGTATGCACCCCTGCGAACACACTGCCACACACCCGCTGACCTGGCGTTTGCTACCCCCATGACAACGCCAGGCGAACTGGAATTCATCCTCTTCCGCCTCCGTCTCCTACGGGAGGAGATCCGAGAGGTCAGCGATCAGGTCGACCGTCTTCAGGACCACCGGTCCCTTCAAGAGACGCCACCCGACGACGAAGGTCGGCTACCGCCTGCTGCACCTCGTCAAGGGCCGTCATGACATCGCGCATCGTGGGTGCGCTCCCTGCCGAGTCGCCTGGATCCCGGACGAACAACCCCACGTTGGGCACCCGGTTGACCCAACCTTCGTCATCGAGCAGCCCCAGTGCCCGTTGGACGGTCGCGCTCGTCGTGCCGTACTCCTCGGCCAACGTCCTGACCGACTTCAGGCGCTCGCCCGGCTTCAGAGCACCACTGGCGATCTTGCTCGCTATGTCAGCGGCTACCTGCTGATACGGGTGACTCGTTGGGGCTCCCTGGTCCATGAGAGCAGGGTATCTAGTTCGTACTAGCTCGCACTAGTACAACCCGAATGGAGTAGTGACGTGCTAGTACGTGTTAGTGTCTACTGTACTAGTACGTAACAGGCACATGAGAGGAACGACATGGCGCTTCAGGACTTGCCGGTGATGCTCGGCGGTTACCGGCTAATGATCACGGAGGCTCCGGCGGCGAAGATGCGGGAGGCCGAGGACGGCACGGTGACGCCGGTGGTCGACCGCACGTCGGGTGAGGTGCAGTACGTGGTGACGTTGTTCGCCAAGCCGTTGCCGGTGGAGGGCCGGAAGGCGGGCAAGGGCGAGGAGATTCGCGTCAACCTGCCCGGTGACCCCGGTGAGGGGTTCGAAGAGGGCATGTACGTGGAGTTGGTCAACGCGGTGGTGAACACCTACGAGATCCCGGACCGCGCCGACCCGCGCAAGATCGCCTCGGCCGGTCTGTGGTTCAAGGCGGCCGGTTTGAAGCCTGTGGCGCGACCGGTGCGCAGCGCGGCCTGACACCAAACGGTTCTGCCTTTCTCGATTAGATCGTCGTCTAAGCCGCTTTCTCGGGCTGCTTGTTCTTTGTCAATTCCACAGTGGGTAGAGCCACGCCTGAATCCGGCACGTTCACGTGACGTGCCGGGAGTTTCGGTGGTCCCGGAGTCGCTTCTATCGGTTCCGGGATCGCCGTGGCTTCCGTTTGAGGAGGTGGGTCATGGATATTGACGACTATCCGGTCAAGGTTGAGCTGGTTCGACCGGAGGGTGACGAGCTTGGACAGGTCATGACTGTGCTGGGGCGCGTTTGTTCGCGGGGAGACGGTTATGTCCTGTCGGTTCGTTCCAGGCGCGTGTTCCGTGTTGTGGGCCTGGGCGCGATGCGTCCGGTTTCTGCATGGGAGACGGCCGCGATTCACCGACTGGGGAACATGGGCTTGATCTTCCTGGTGTCGGACGAGTCGATCTTGCGGTCGGGTGCGGTGCGTGCCCGCGTGAACCTGTTGCTGCCCAGCGAGGTGGGGTTCGACGTCATGCGGGCGTGGTGGTCGTTGAAGCAGTCCGGCTAGAGGTGGAGGAGGACGGTGGCTGCTGCTAAGAGAGCGGAAGAGCGGTACGGAAACCTGGTGAACTCGATCGACTTCGTGACGGATCAGTTCGGGCCGTTGCAGAAGCTGATCGCGAAGATGCGGGAAAACCCCGCGCCTCCTGGCTCGTGGCGGGTCACGCCGCCCGACCAGTTGACGAAGATGCTGTCTAGATCACTTGCCCATCTGACTGCACTGAAGGATGCGGCGATCCAGTACGAGACTCAGTTGAAGACTCGCGAATGGAAGATTTGACATGTCGCAGGAACTGACTACTGCTTTGGAATGTTTAGACAAGTCAATGGTGCAGTTGCGGCAGGCGTTGCGTGACATCCCTTATCGGAGTGCGGGTTTTCGGGATGGTCACACTGCTTTCGTTAAGTCGGTCGCTGCGCTGCGGACGTCGTTGTCGTACTCGCGTTCGCAGCTCGAACCGGCATCGGCACGTCGGCGGCGCAAGTAGCGCCAGCACAGCAAGTTCAGGCGACGGCCGATCACTGCTCCTGGTGGTCGGCCGTCGCCGTGTCCAGAGGAGGTCGTAAATGTCGAAGTTGCCTGTGGGTACCTCGCGCAGAGGTGCCGGTTGGGAGTTCCGCACGGCGCGGTGGTTCGTTCGCCATCCCTTTGCGGTGGTTGGTCCGGGTGGGCTCGGGGTCTCGGTGTTCGAGGTCGGGCCTGAGGTGACCGGTGGTGTGGTCGGTGGCCTGGCGGTGGGTACGGCGGCCTGGTACCGGGCGCATCCGGACACGTTCGACGCGTGGGCGGCGCCGGTGTTGCGGGCGTGGCGGCGTCGGTGGGCCGGTGCCTACACGGGTCGTCGTTGGGTGAACCTGATGGGCTCGTGCGGGTTGACCACCGTGCATCACCGGACTGGTGAAGTGCTGGTGCCGCGTGTGCTGCGGGTGCGGTCCTGGTCGCCGTCCATTGACGTGGTGCGGGTGCGGTTGGTGCCCGGTCAGGCGTTGCGGGCGTTCGCGGCAGTGCTGCCGGAGCTGGCGGCGACGCTCAAGGCTGAGCGGGTCGCGGTCGAGCAGGGCCGTCCCGGTGAGGTCGTGTTGATCGTCCAGCGTGATGAGCCGTTCGACCGGGTCATCCCCGCGCCCGCGATGCCTGAGTCCTCGGACGGGGTCGACCTGCGGTCGCTGTGCCTGGGGGAGACGGAGTTGGGCGGGGAGTGGCGTGAGCCGCTGATCGGGACGCACCACCTGACGGCCGGTGCCACCGGTGCGGGCAAGAACTCGGTCGTTATGGCGAAGCTGCGGGCGGTCGCGCCGATGATCCGTGACGGGTTGGTGCGGCCGTGGGTGTGTGACCCGAAGTTGTTCGAGTTTGTCGCGCTCAAGCCGATCCTCGATGGCCGGTACGCGGACAACCCGGAGGACTGCGCCGAGTTGGTCGAGCGGTTCGTGGACAACATGGGGCGTAAGCAGAAGCGGTTGCAGCGCAAGGGGAAGCGTTCGGTTCCGGTGTCGCGTGAGCATCCGGTGGACTGGCTGATCGTCGATGAGGTCGGTTTCCTGATGTCCTACAGCTCGGAGTACGCGCACGAGATCACCAACGCCTGCGCTGTCATCTCTTCGATGGGCCGCGCCACCAATGATGTGCTCGATGTGTACGTGCAGGAGCCGTCCAAGGACGTGCTCCCGATCCGCGACCTGCTTCCACACAGGGTATGCCTGCGGGTCACCTCGGAGCGGCACCCGGACATGGTCCTCGGTGAGGGCGCCCGTGAGCGTGGCGCGATCGCCGACGAGATCCCGGCCGATCCCTCCAGCGCCGGTATCGGCTACCGCGTCGACCCGCGCTCCCGCACTCCCCGCCGCGTCCGTGCGGCCTACACCAGCGACCACGACATCGACGAGTTGGTCGCGTTCGTCAAGGCCGGTCCGACCGACTCCGGTTCGGGTCTGCGCGTCGTCGCCTGACCCCATCACCTACTGACTTACGGAGCTTTTCCATGCCTTCGAACAACTCTCGTTCGCTGGACCGGATCATCCGCACCCTGCGGTCGCTCATGCGATCCGCGGGCTTGCCGCGGCCGGACCGGGTGTTCATCTCGACCGTGACCCGTTCGGTTCAGGTCGAGTTCGACTCCGGCGCCGCGCCTGACCGGCTCGCCGCGCTGTTGCTGTGGGTGACCCGCCTGGACGGCGTGACGCTCACCTGGTCCCGATATGCGGATCACACCCTGATCGTGAAGGCCACAGCCCGGAACGCGGCGGGCTTGAGGTTCGACCTGACCGCCCTGGCGGCCGTCTCGGACTTCGACGGAGTCCCCGGTCGTGACGGCTCGGTGGTTCTCGCCGGGACGTTCCACCTGACGCCCTCGGTGACCGAATCAGTGACCTTCGAGGAGGTCGCCCGCCTGGTCCACCTCGGCCGCGCGGTGGCTGCCCGCCGCCGGATCGCCTCCGGAACAACGGCGGCGTGAGGAAAGGCGAATCCGACGATGCCGTACACGATCAAGCTTCGTACCGATGTGTTCACCAAGGCCGCTCGGCTTGCCGGCTTCAGGTCGGACTACGCCCTTGCCAAGGCGATGGAGATCAACCGCTCCACGGTGGCTCGCGTGTTGAGCGGCGAGTTGCAGCCAGGACCCGCGTTCATCGGCGGGGCGCTGCTGGCGCTCACTCCGATGCAGTTTCACGACTTGTTCGACATTGTCCCTGACCGGCGGCGGAGCACTGAGGAGGTGAATGGTGTTCCGCAAGCGCAGGACTGATGACCAGGGCGAGACGCGCACGGTGCAGAGGCTGCGCGCCCGTCTCGCCGAGTCCCACCAGCTGCATGGCCTGACCTCGGACCCGCTGTTGCACGCCGTCCGCCTGGAGCGCTTCCGCGTCTCGGTGACCCGCTCCATGTGGTTCTTCCTCGCCCTGGGCCTGGGCTTCACCACCACCGGAGTGCACGAGTTCCTTGCCGGACATCTGACGCAGGCTGCGGCGCTGTGGTGGGGCGCGTGGCTGGTCGAACCGGCCTTGGCGGGCATCCTCGTCACGCTGCTGCGCTGGGAAGCGGAGATGCTGTCCCACGGCCTGGCCGTCGACGCCGCCCCGGTCGTCTGGCTCAAGCGGCTCCTGCTCGGCGCAACGCTGATCACCAACGTGTGGTCTTCCCTGCGTCCGCCGTCCGGCCAGGTCGAGTACGGCGTGGTCTTCCTCCACGTCGTCGTGCCGCTGGTCGTGTTCCTCATCGCTGAGGTCATGCCGGTCATCCAGCACCGCTGCAACGCCGCCCGTGACCGCGTCATGGTCGACGCCGAACCGCGAACCACGACCTCCGCGTCCTCAATGGCCACCAAGTCGCCGTTGACCGCATCCGTGACGCCCTCCGCGACACCCGTCGCGCCTGCCGTCCGGGAAGTGCCCCGGACCCCGTTGAAGCTGCCCGCGCACCTGCAAGCAGCGCTGGCCGGCAAAGCCGCCGAAGTGCGCGAGCAGGGCCGCACTGTCACCCCTGCCGACGTGCAAGCCGCGGTGAACGTCCCCGACGCCTACGCGGCCACTCTCGCCGACCAGCTCAACGCCGCAGCCTGACCAATCACCACCACTACCGGAAGGAGAAGCCTCTTGATCCTCACGCTCGAAGATCGCATCGCCGACCGGGTCCAACGGGCCGACTACCGGGACTGGCGCGACAAAGTCACCGCCACCGGAGGATGCCTCGCACCGATCCGCCTGTTCGGAGCCTGGCAACTCCACAACCTCGACAGCACCAAAGTCCTCGCCCACCTCGGCGGCGACGTCATGGTCCCCTGCGGCAACCGCCGCGCCTCCATCTGCCCCTCCTGCTCAGACCGATACGCGGCCGACGCCTTCCACCTCATGCGCGCGGGCCTGTCCGGCGGCAGCAAGGGCGTATCCGAGACCGTCGCCGAGAAGCCGCGCGTGTTCGCCACCCTGACCGCCCCATCCTTCGGCGCGGTCCACAACCGGCGCGAGACCGGCGGCGGCAAGGTACGGCCGTGTACGGGGTGCGGGGCCTTTCACCATCCCGATGACCCTCGCATCGGTGGCGCGGTCGATCCGGGTAGCTATGACTACGTCGGAGCGGTGTTGTGGCAGGCGCACGCGGGGAAGTTGTGGCATCGCTTCACGATCGCGCTGCGGCGGGCGCTGGCTCGTGCGGCCGGGTTGACGGTGAGGGAGTTCAAGGACCACGCGCGGCTCTCATACGCCAAGGTCGCCGAATACCAGCGGCGCGGCCTGGTCCACTTCCACGCCGTCATCCGGATCGACGGCCCTGACGGCTCACACGACCCGGCGCCCTCGTGGGCGACCGTGGACTTGGTCGACCTCGCGGTTCGGGCTGCGGCTCGCTCCGTGTTGGTCGAGTCCTTTCGGCCGGATGGCACGGTCCTCGACCTGGTCTGGGGTGAACAGGTCGACGTGCGCCCCATCCGGGCTGCCTCGGCGCACCAGGTCGAGGACGACACCGGGGCCGTCAGTGACGGCAAGCTCGCCGCCTACGTCGCCAAATACGCCACCAAGGGCACCGGCGCGCGTGACACGCCTGACCGGCCGATCCGCTCGCAGCTCGACATCGACCACCTGCGGGTCTCCGACCATCACCGGCGCATGATCCAGGCCGCCTGGGATCTCGGTGACCTGCACTTCTATGAGGATCTGAACCTACGGAAGTGGGCGCACATGCTCGCCTTCCGCGGCCACTTCCTCACCAAGTCCAAGCACTACTCGACCACCTTCAAGCGCATTCGCGAGGACCGGCGGGCCTTCCGGGCGGTCGAAAGCCTCGAACGCCTCGGCCTGGCGGCCGATGAGGTGGTCGTCGTCAACGACTGGGCCTACGCGGGCTCCGGCTACGCCAACGACGCAGAGCGCGAACTGGCCTCCGGCATCGCCGAACGCCTCCGCGCACAACGCCAACGCGAATACACAGAGGAGGACGCAGCGTGAACGAAATCTGGGACATCGAGCAGGTGGCGGCCTACCTCCGCATCCCGGTCAACACCATCTACCAGTGGCGGACCAGGAAGTACGGGCCTCCCGGCCGTCGGGTCGGCAAGCACCTGCGCTTCAACTCGGCCGAGGTCAAGGCGTGGTTCGAATCGCTGCCGACCGAGGCGGCCTGATGGGTAGAAGACCGATGCCGGTCGGCACCTACGGGAAGATCAGGGTCGAGACCCTCGGCCCGAAGCGGTACCGGGCTCGCTGCCGTTACCGCGACTTCAACGGCAAGGTCTACGACGTCGAGCGCATGGGCACCAGCCGCACGAACGCCGAGAACAACCTCAAGGCGGCTATCCGTGACTGGGTGACACCCGTCGCGGGGGCGACCGTCACAGCAAGTACCAGGTTCCGCGATGTTGCCGCTCGGTGGCTGGCCGAGCTGGTGCGTGACGCCGAACGGGAGTTCCGTTCCTGGGGCACGGTGGACACGTACCGCAACCGGCTGGAAGGGCTCGTGCTCCCGGCCGTGGGTGACCTGCGCATGAACGAGTTGTCCACGCCGATCCTGGACGCTCTGTGCAAGAAGGTCCGGGACAGATCCAGCGCAAGCTCGGCGAAGACGGTCAGGGCTGTTCTGAGTGGCGTCTGTGCCTACGCGGTGCAGCACGGGGCGCTTGAGGCCAACCCGGCGCGGGAGATCACCCGGTTGGAGAGCAAGCGGGCGAAGAACCGGCCGCAGAAGTCGCGGGCGTTGACCGCGGTGGAAGTGCTTGACCTGCTCAAGAAGCTGGACCAGGACGAGCGGGCCGTGAAGGACGATCTGCCGGACCTCGTCCGGTTCTTCCTGGGCACCGGAGAACGGACCGGTGAGGCGCTGGGCGCGCACTGGCCGGACTTCAACGCAGAAGCACGAGAGCTGGCGATGTCCGGGAACGTCATCCGGGCGCGTGGGCGGGGAAGGATCGTGAATCGGGGTAAGACGGAGAACTCCGAACGACCGATTCCGCTGCCGGACTGGTGCGTGGCCATGCTCGTGGAAAGGCGGGCGAAGGCGTTCAGTCCTGACGGTCCGATCTTCCCCAGTTCGACCGGCACGATCCGTGAAGCAACCAACGTCCGCAATCGCGCCTGGAAGCCGTTCATCGCCCGAGCTGGCTACGAATGGGTGACTTTCCGAACCTTTCGGAGGACCGTCGCGACGCTGCTGGACGAGGCCGGTCTGACGGCGAGGCAGATCGCCGACCTGCTCGGTCACTCCCGGCCGTCGATGACCCAGGACGTCTACATGGGCCGCCGGTCACCCGGCCGCGCGGCGGCGGATGCGCTGGGAGCTGTCATCACCGTAAGTGAGGGGTAAATGGGGGATTCGACTTCGTCGGCCCCTGGGTCAGCCGCCTGACCAGCAAGTTTGGTGGGCCGCCAGGGACTCGAACCCTGAACCCGAAGATTAAAAGTCTCCTGCTCTGCCAATTGAGCTAGCAGCCCGTGCCCGACAGCTTACCGAGACCGGCGCTCCCGGTGAGCAGGGTGGTCGACCGCGTGCTGTGGGTGCCGTCACGTTCTGCCAGGCCGAGAACGTCGCCGTGCAGGTCAGGGGGTTGGCGTCGGGTCCCGGCCGCGCACGCCGACTACCGTGGGGCGGGTGCGGGTGGCTACGTGGAACGTGAACTCGGTCAAGCAGCGGGTGCCGCGGTTCTTGCCGTGGCTCGACCAGAGGCAGCCCGATGTGGTCTGCCTGCAGGAGACGAAGCTCGCGGACGACGCGTTCACGGCGCTCCTCGGTGAGGAGTTGTCCGGTCGTGGGTACGAGGTGGCGGTGCACGGGGAAGGCCGGTGGAACGGGGTGGCGATCCTGTCCCGGGTCGGGCTGGACGACGTGGTGAACGGGCTCGCGGACGGGCCCGGGTTTCCGCACCCCGAGGCGCGGGCGGTGGCGGCGACGTGCGGTGGGGTGCGGGTGCACTCCGTCTACGTGCCCAACGGGCGGACGCCCGACTCGGACCACTACCACTACAAGCTGGCGTGGCTGGCGGCGTTGCGGGACGTGGTCGCGGCCGGTCCCGAGGCGGCTGTGGTCTGCGGCGACGTCAACATCGCGCCGGCCGACGCGGACGTGTTCGACCCGGCGGCCTACGTCGGCCACACGCACGTGACGGCGCCCGAGCGGGAGGCGTTGGCGGCGCTGCAGGCGGTCGGGTTGCGCGACGTGGTCCGGGACCGGTGGCCGGACGAGCGGGTCTTCACCTACTGGGACTACCGCGCGGGCATGTTCCACCAGGACCTCGGGATGCGCATCGACCTGGTGCTGGCGTCCGCGCCCGTCGCCGCGCGGGTCGAGGCGGCCTGGGTCGACCGGCACGCGCGCAAGGGCACCGGGCCGAGCGACCACGCACCGGTGATCGTCGACCTGGACGAAGCGCCCGACGGCGACATCGGCCCGGTCGTGCCGTCGCCGTCCGCCCCGCGCACCCGCAAGACGGTGAAGAAGCTGCCCCAGTCCTAGCCCGCCAGTTCGTCGCGTTCCAGGTCCGCGCTCCACGACGGCCGCGGCGCCAACGCCAGTGCGACCCGCAGCCCGAGGTCGCGCAGACCGGTGAAGCGGCGCATCCGGGCCAGCCGGTTGAGCTGGAGCGACCGCGCGGCCAGCCGTCGCGTCACCCGTCGGCGCCGTGCGTCGTACGACCGCAGCCCCGCCTCGACGTCACCCGCCAGGCACTCCGCCAGCACCACGCCGTCGATGATCGCCTGGCACGCGCCCTGCCCGAGGTCGGGTGTCATGGCGTGCGCGGCGTCACCGATCAGCGCCACCTTCCCCGAGACGTACGACGGCAACGGCGACAGGTGCAGCAGTTCGTGCCGCAGCACGTCGGTGGCCGCCGCGAGCACGCGCGGGATCGGGTCGTGCCAGTCCGCGAACAGCGACAGGTCCGACCCCATCGCGTACCAGTTGGTGCGCCCGTCGGCCTGCGGCGTGAGGCCGAACTTGCCGCCACGCCCCCACGTCTCGCCGCCCGCGTCGACCGGGACGTCCACGGTGCCGCGCCACCCGATCGCGCCCGACCGGCGGACCGTCGCGTCGAACAGCTCGCCGCGCACCGCGCTGTGGATGCCGTCCGCGCCGACGACCACGTCGTACCCGTCGCAGTCCGCGAGGCCTGCCGCCGTGCCGAACCGGACCACCCCGTCCGGCAACGCCCCGGCGAGCACGCCGAGCAGCGCGGGCCGCGTGAGCAGGTGCACCGAACTCGCCCCGATGGTCCCGATCACCGTCCCGTCCGGCTTCCGCACCACCCCGTCGGACTGCCGCCGCCCGACCCGCCGGGCCGCGTCGCCCAACCCCAGCCGGTCCAGGGCCGCCACCGCGTCGGGCCAGATCCCGAGCCCCGTCCCGACGTCCGGCAACGCCGCCGAGCGCTCGAAGACGTCCACCTCCCACCCGTGCCGCCGCAGCCCCACAGCCGCGGCCAGGCCGCCGACCCCTCCACCGATCACCGCTGCGCGCCGAAGTCCCATGCGGCCCACCGTACTACAGCTGTAGTGATAAACACTACGGGTGTAGTGTCACGGGTGATGACCAGGCAACAGCAGGTGCTCGACGCCGCGATCCGGGTCCTCGGCACGGGCGGCATGCGCCAGCTCACCCACCGCGCCGTCGACGCCGAAGCGGGCCTCCCGCAGGGCTCCACGTCCAACCACTTCCGCACCCGCGACGCGTTGATCGGCGCCGTCCTCGGCCGCCTCCTCGAACACGAGACCGCGCTGTGGGCCGGCCTGGCGGGCGACGTCACCACCCCCGAAGCCCTCGCGGACGCCGTCGGCGCGCTGGTCGAGCGCTTGGCGGAGGACCGCGTCCTCACGCTCGCCCGCCACGCGCTGTTCGTCGAAGTCGCCCAACGCCCCGAACTGCGCGGCGACGTCGACCGGGCGCACCGCGAGCTCGGGAGCTGGGCCGTCCCCCTGGTCGCCGGTCTCGGTTCGGCCGACCCGCCCGCCGACCTGGCCCTGCTCCTGGCCGTGATCGACGGCCTGCTGGCCAACCAGCTGGCGAACCCGAGCCCCCGCTTCGACCCCGCCGCGGCCGTCCGCACGGTGCTTCGGGGGATACTCGCCGGCTGACCGCTCCGCCATCATGTGCGCCGACCCACGACCCGAGGAGCGGCGACGGTGACCGACCACGTGACGCAGGCCTACCTGGACGACGAGAGCCTGCACGGGGTGATGGGACGGCTCGACCTGCCGCCGCGCCTGCGCGCCGCCTACGGGCACCGGCTGGTCGACCGGCCGTTCTTCCTCGAGGAGTACACCGCGCACAGCATCGCGGCGGACGTGCTCGACTTCTTCGAGCTGCTCTTCTCCTTGCCGCACAAGATGTTCGACGGCAGCTTCACCCGGTTCGCCGACGCGCTGGGCATCCCGCCGGCGGAAGCCGCGCTCATGGGCTCCGACCGCCCGCCGATGCACGGCCGCGCGGACATCTACCGGGTGGGCGACGAGTTCCGGCTCCTGGAGGTCAACGCGGGCTCGCCGCTCGGCGGCCCGGACCTCGGCGAGCTGGCCCGCGTGATCCACGAGGACCCGGGCTTCCAGCCGTTCGTGCGGGAACACGAACTGGCCTACCACGACCCGATCGTGAAGCTGCTCGACGCCGTGGGGCGTGACCGCACCATCGCGTTCCTCGAAGAAGGCGGGATGCTCGCGAAGTTCGCCAAGGGTTTCGCGAGCATCCAGGAAGCCTGCGCCCGGTCGGGCGTCGACGTGCTGCTCGGCGAACTGCACGAGGTGACCGAGCGCAACGGCCACCTGCACCTGCGCGGCACGAAGCTGGACGTGGTGGTCCGGTACTTCTCCGCCACCCAGGCCGTCGGTTACGCCGACCTCCTGGCCAAGGGGCACAAGACCGAGCTCTACACGCCGTTGTCGAGCTACTACTACGGCAGCAAGTCGACCATCGCGCTGCTGTCCGAGCACCGCGAGGTGCTGAGCGACGACGACAAGGCGTTGGTGGACCGGCTGGTGCCGTGGACGCGTTATCTGCGGGACGTGCCGCGTGACCGGCTCCGCGCGGACCGGGAGAACCTGATCGTCAAGGCGGCGGGCGGGTTCGCGGGCGACGGCGTGCACCCGGGCTGGCTCATGACCGACCGGGAGTGGGTCGGGCTACTGGACGACGTGGCCGGGCAGCCTTACATCGTGCAGGAACGCGTGCGGCCGACGCCCGACTTCGTGCCCGGCGACGACCGGCCGTGGCTGACGACGTGGGGCTGGTTCGTGACCGACCAGGGGTTCGCGGGCATGAGCATCCGGTCCATGCCGTTCGCCGACGGCGCGGTGGTCAGCTACGGGGGCAACCCGCGGACGAAGGTGTCCGGCTTGCTCGTGTACTGACCGGGGTGGTCCGACCGCGTTGCGTCATTCCCCTCAGGTGCCCGCCGAAAACGGGTTAGGGTCCCGCGAAAGGGGGGTACATGAGGGAGTTCTTCGCGGCATCGCTGGGATTCCCGGTCGCGGTGCTCACCGTCCTGCTGGTGATCGTGGTGGCCTACTGGCTGCTGGTCGCCTTCGGCGCGGCGGACGCGGACTGGGTCGAGCTGGACATCGGCGGCGTGCCCGCGACCCTCGGACTCTCCTTGCTGATCGCGTTCTCCTGGTTCGCGTGCCTGGCGGGCGTCGTCGTGTTCGAGCCGCCGTCGGTGCTCGCGGGCGCGGGGGTGCTCGGCGGGTCGCTCGCCGCCGGCCTGGTGGTGACCCGGTTGGTGATGACGCCGTTGAAGCGGCTGTTCCCGGCCGAGCCGCCCGCGTCGCGCCTGGACTTCATCGGCCGCACGTGCGTCATCCGCACGGGCCGCGTCACGCAGACGTTCGGCCAGGCGGAGGTCACCGCCGCGGACGGCTCCTCGGCCGTCGTGCAGGTGCGGCAGCCGGGCTCGGACGCGCTGACCGCGGGCACCACCGCACTCATCTTCGACTACGACGTGGACGGCGAGTTCTTCTGGGTCGCGTCCCTCGAAATCGGACACAACCCGACTCTCACACGGGGGGACCACTGATGGATGTCATCACCACCGGCTTCGGCATTCTCGTCGCCGTCGTCCTGGTCGTCGTCATCGGCCTGCTGATCCTGATCAGCCGCCTGTTCCGCAAGATCGACCAGGGCAAGGCGCTGATCATCTCCAAGGTGCGCAAGGTGGACGTCACGTTCACCGGCGCCGTGGTGCTGCCGGTGCTGCACCGCGCGGAGATCATGGACATCTCGGTGAAGACCATCGAGATCCGCCGCGCCGGGCAAGAGGGCCTGATCTGCCAGGACAACATCCGGGCCGACATCCGGATCACGTTCTTCGTGCGGGTCAACAAGACCGTCGAGGACGTCATCAAGGTCGCCCAGGCCATCGGCACCGCCCGGGCGAGCGACGAGCAGACGTTGCAGGAGCTGTTCAACGCCAAGTTCTCCGAGGCGTTGAAGACCGTCGGCAAGCAGCTCGACTTCATCGACCTCTACACCAAGCGCGACGAGTTCCGCGACCGGATCATCCAGGTCATCGGCACCGACCTCAACGGCTACAGCCTGGAGGACGCGGCGATCGACTACCTGGAGCAGACGCCGATGGCGCAGCTCAACCCGTCGAACATCCTCGACGCGCAGGGCATCCGCAAGATCACCGAGCTGACCGCGATCGAGCACGTGCGGACGAACGAGTTCACCCGGCACGAGGAGAAGGAGATCACGCGCCAGAACGTCGAGGCGCGCGAGGCGATCCTGGAGCTGGAGCGCCGCCAGGCGGACGCGGAGATCAAGCAGAAGCGCGAAGTCGAGACGATGCGGGCCCGCGAGGAGGCGGAGATCGCCAAGGTGCAGGCCGAGGAACGCCTCAAGTCGAACACCGCGCACATCCGCACGGACGAGCAGCTGGGCATCCAGACCGAGAACAAGGCGCGCGAGATCGCGGTGGCGGAGAAGAACCGCGAGCGCGTGATCGCGATCGAGACCGAGCGCATCGAGAAGGACCGGATGCTGGAGGTCATCGGCCGGGAGCGGGAGACCGAGCTGTCCCGCATCGCCGCGGACAAGGAGCTGGAGGCCGAGAAGCGGTCCATCGCCGAGGTGGTGCGCGAGCGCATCGCGGTGGAGAAGACCGTGGCCGAGCAGGAGGAGATCATCAAGCGGCTGCGCGTGGTCGAGGAGGCCGAGCGGCACCGCCAGACCGTGGTGATCCGGGCCGAGGCCGAGGCGCAGGAAGGCCTCGTCAAGGACATCAAGGCGGCCGAGGCCGCCGAGCAGGCCGCGAAGTTCAAGGCCCGCGAGGAACTGCTGCTCGCCGAGACGCGGCAGCAGGCCGCCGAGCTGGACACCCGCGCCATGATCCGGCTGGCCGAGGGCAAGCAGGCCGAGGCCGCCGCGACCGGCCTGGCCGCCGTGCAGGTGCGCGAGCGCGACGCGGAGGCGACCGAGAAGGTCGGCCGCGCCGAGGCCGTGGTGGACCGGGAGAAGGCGCTGGTCGAGGCGCTCGCGATCCGCGAGAAGCTGAAGGGCGAGGCCGAGGGCCTGGCCGACAAGGCGGGCGCGATGGCCGCGCTGGACGACGCCACCCGCGAGCACGAGGAGTACCGCCTGCGGCTGGAGGCCGACAAGGAGGTCCGGCTGGCCGGGCTCAACGTGCAGCGGCAGGTGGCCGAGTCGCAGGCGCTGGTGCTCGCCGCGGGCCTGGAGAAGGCCGACATCGACATCGTCGGCGGCGACAGCATGTTCTTCGACCGGATCGTCGGCGCCATCACGATGGGCAAGCAGGTCGACGGGTTCGTCGAGCACTCCGAGGTCGCGCAGACCCTCGCCGGGCCGTGGCTGAACGGGTCGGCGAGCTTCACCGACGACATCGGCAGGCTGCTCGGCTCGCTGAGCACCGGTGACGTGAAGAACCTGACGGTGTCCGCGCTGCTGCTCAAGCTGATCAACTCCGGTGGGCCGGACGAGGGCAAGCTCCGCGAGCTGCTGGCCGCCGCGCAGCGCCTCGGCGTGGCCGAGCGGCCGGTCGCCTCGCTGTCGTGACCAGCCCAGTGGAGGCGGCACGGGCGGAGGCGGCGCCCGCGCCGACGTTGGAAGCGGGCACCTACGAGGTGCTGCGGGCCCGGCTGGCCGAACAGGCCGCCGGGCTCGCCCGCCGGGCCGAAGCGCTCAACGCGCGCCGGCTGGCCGCGTTCGGCAGCGCCGAGCTGACGTTGCTCGGCACCGAGCGCATCCGCACCGAGCACAACTGCGTGCTGCGCGACGTGGTGCAGGTGGCCGGGCTGATGCTGTTCGGCTACAACGTCTTCATCGGCCTCAAGCCGGAGACGACGGTCGACGACGTGTTCTCGCTGCACCGCTTCACCCGCGACGGTGACGCGTTCCGGTTCGAGGACGCGGCGGACGACGAGCTGCCCGGCCTGCTGCGCGATCCGCAGTTCGAGCGCGACTTCGCCGAGCTGTACCGGTACTACCGGGACACCCGGCTGATCCAGCTGCGCCGGGTCGAGGGCCGTCTGCTCGCGGTGTTCCAGACCGGCGCCCGCATCGGCGACATCCGGGTGCTGCGCTGGCAGGTCGGCGTGGACGGCACGGTGAAGTACCTGGACAACCGGGGCGAGCGCGACCACGTCTTCCCTCCGTCGCACGACTTCGAGTGGGTCGTCACCGGCCGCGAGCACCACGTGCTCGGCAGGCACCCGCACATCTCCGTCGAGGACGAGGTCTTCGTCGAGACCATCAACGGCGACCTCACCATCAAGGTGGAGAACAACACCGAGACCGGCGAGGGCATCTACACCGAGCCGGTGGACGAGCCGCTGCAGTCGCTCGCGGACGGCGACGTGCACTACGCGCGGGTGGGCTCGCTGATCCTGCTGCGCATCCGCCCGTACAACGAGACCGCGTGGCGGCACCTGGTGTTCAACACGCGCACCCGGTCCGTGGTGCGGCTCGACGGCATCGGGCAGGCGTGCCAGCGGCTGCCCGAGGACCAGGGCCTGATCTTCCCCGGCGGCTACTACCTGGCCACCGGCGTCAGCAAGACGTTCGACACCCCGGTGGACGAGCTGGAGTTCGAGCGGGTCATCCGCTCCACCAACGGCGAGGACGTGCTGTACGTCTTCCACGCCCGCCGCGACGGCCGGTCGCTGCTGCTGCCGTACAACGTGATCCGCAAGGAAGTCGCGAACCCGCTGTCGTGCCACGGGTACTCGCTGTTCGACGACGGCACGCTGGTCGTGTTCCGCGCCATGACCGACGAGCCGACCCGCGTGCACCCGATGCAGGTGTGGCAGACGCCGTACCTGTCCGACGCCTACGCCGCCGCGCAGCCCGTCGGCACGGGACCGCTGGAGCGCGTCGGCAACGCGGACCTCGTGCGCGGCATCTCCGACTGCCTGTCGGTGAGCCGGATGGTCGGCGAGATGGCGCCGTCCGTGCCCGTGTTCGAAGACCTGATCTCCTCGTGCACCAGGGTGTTCGACGCCTACCACTGGCTGGGCGAGGCGGAGCTGGAAGACCTGCGCACCCCGTTGACGCAGGTGCGGGCGACGGCCGAGCAGGTGCTCGACGAGTTCGAGACCGTGCAGGCGCTGACCGACCAGGCGGCGACGGCGGTGGCCGAGGCGGACGAGCGGATCGCCTCGATGGTCCGCCGGGTCCGCGGCGAGGTGCCGACGAGCGCCGACGCGTGGGTGCGGCAGCTGGCCGACCTGCGGCAGGCGCAGGGGCACCTGGTGACGTTGAAGGACATGCGGTACGTCGACGTGGCCCGCATCGACGCGCTCGTGTCGTCGCTGGACGACGAGCTGGGCGGCACGGCGCAACGCGCGGTCGAGCACCTGCGCCGCGACGACGCGTTCACCGGCTACCACGAGCGGGTCGAGGCGCTGATCGGCGAGGCGGACGCGATCCGCACGGTCGCCGAGGCCGCGCCGGTGGTCGACGAGCTCGGCGAGCAGCAGCGCGGCCTGGAGGTGCTGACCGAGGTCGTGAGCTCGCTCGACATCGCCGACGCCACCGTGCGCACGTCGATCCTGGAGCGCATCGGCGAGGTGCTGGGCGGGCTGAACCGGGCACGGGCCACCGTGGACGGTCGCCGGCGTGCCCTGCTGGCCACCGAGGGCCGGGCCGAGTTCGCCGCCGAGTTCGCGCTGCTGGGCCAGGCGATCACCGGCGCGCTGGCGGTCGCGGACACCCCGCAGCGGTGCGACGAGCAGTTGGGCCGGCTGCTGCTGCAGCTGGAGAACCTGGAGTCGCGGTTCGGCGAGTTCGACGACTTCCTGACCCGGCTCGGCGACAAGCGGACCGACGTCTACGAGGCGTTCTCGTCGCGCAAGCAGGCGTTGCTGGACGACCGGGCGCGGCGGGCCGACCGGCTCGCGTCCTCCGCCGACCGCATCCTCGTCAGCGTGACGAGGCGGGTGGCGTCGCTGGCGTCGTTGGACGAGGTCAACACCTACTTCGCGGCCGACCCGATGGTGGCGAAGATCCGTTCGGTGGCCGAGGAGCTGCGGGCGCTCGGCGACCAGGTGCGGGCCGAGGAGCTGGACGGGCGGGTGCTGGCCGCGCGGCAGGAGGCGGGCCGCTCGCTGCGCGACCGGCTCGACCTGTTCGACGGCGAGACGATCCGGCTCGGCAGGCACCGGTTCGCGGTGAACACCCAGCCCGTCGACCTGACGCTGGTGCCGAAGGACGGCGAGCCGGCGTTCGCCATCACCGGCACCGACTTCCGCTCGCCCGTGCGCGACCCCGCGTTCGCGGACACCAAGCCGTTCTGGGACCAGCTGCTGGTGTCGGAGACGGCCGAGGTGTACCGGGCCGAGCACCTGGCCACGTCCATCCTGGCCACGCACCCGTTGGCCGGGCTGCACGCCGCCGTCACCGAGGACCGGTTGCCCGACCTGGTGCGGCAGGTGGCCGAGTCGCGGCTGGACGAGGGCTACGAGCGGGGCGTGCACGACCACGACGCGGCACGGATCCTCGACGTGGTGCTGCGGCTGCACGCGGGCGCGGGCGTGCTGCGGTACCCGCCGTCCGCGCGTGCGGCGGCCCAGCTGTTCTGGGCTGCCGCGGACGAGGCCGACCGCGCGCTGATCGAGCGGCGGGCGGCGTCGTTGGGGCGGGCGCGGCAGGCGTTCGGGCACACGGCGGCGATCGACGAGCTGTGCGCGGAGCTGTCCGCGGCGGCCGGTGACCCGTTGGCGGGCGAGTACCTGTTCGAGGAGCTGTGCAGCGCGCCGTTCGGGTTCGCCACGAGCGCCGGAGCGCGCGCTCTGGTGGACGCGTTCCACCGGGCGTTGGGCGGGCGCAAGGAGTTCGACGAAGACCTGCGGGCGTTCAGCGACCCGGACGTGCGGCGGCGGTTGGTGGAGGGCTGGTACGAGGCGTTCCTGGGCGGCCAGGCCGAACGGGGCGGCTACCTGCCCGACCTGCCGGAGGCGGTGGCGATCGAGCTGTGCCGCGACCTGCCGCGGCACGAGTCGTCGGCACAGCTGAAGGCCACCGCGGACGGTCTGCTCGGCACGCACCCGCGGATCGTCGACCGCGCGCTGGAGGTCCGGCTGGACGAGCTGCTGACCCGCACGCGCCTGTTCCGCGACGAACGCGTGCCCGCGTACCGGGCCTACCAGCGTCGGCGCAACGAGGTCGTGGCCGCCGAGCGCGCGCGGCTGCGACTGGACGAGTTCCAGCCGAAGGTGATGAGCGCGTTCGTGCGCAACCGGCTGCTGGACGAGGTGTACCTGCCGCTGATCGGCGACAACCTGGCCAAGCAGCTCGGCGCGGCGGGCGACTCGAAGCGCACCGACCAGATGGGCCTGCTGCTGCTCATCTCACCGCCCGGCTACGGCAAGACCACGTTGATGGAGTACGTGGCCAACCGGCTCGGGCTCGTGTTCGTCAAGGTCAACGGCCCGTCCCTGGGGCACGACGTGACGTCGGTCGACCCGGCGGACGCACCGAACGCCACCGCGCGGCAGGAGGTCGAGAAGATCTCGTTCGCGCTGGAGGCGGGCAACAACGTGCTGCTGTACCTGGACGACATCCAGCACACGTCGCCGGAGCTGCTGCAGAAGTTCATCTCGCTGTGCGACGCGCAGCGGCGGATGGAAGGCGTGTGGGACGGCGGCACGCGCACCTACGACCTGCGCGGCAAGCGGTTCGCGGTGTGCATGGCCGGCAACCCGTACACCGAGTCGGGTCAGCGGTTCCGCATCCCGGACATGCTCGCCAACCGCGCCGACGTGTGGAACCTGGGCGACGTGCTGTCCGGGCGCGAGGACCTGTTCGCGTTGAGCTACATCGAGAACGCGCTGACGTCGAACCCGGTGCTCGCGCCGCTGTCCACCCGAGACCGGGGTGACGTGGAGCTGCTCGTGCGGATGGCGCGCGGCGAGGACGTGCGGGCCGACCGGCTCGCGCACCCGTACACGTCGGTGGAGCTGGAGCAGGTGCTGTCCGTGCTGCGCAAGCTGCTGCGCGTGCAGGAGGTCGTGCTGGCGAACAACCAGGCGTACATCGCCTCGGCCGCCCAGTCCGACGCCTCGCGGGTCGAGCCGCCGTTCCAGCTGCAGGGCTCGTACCGGAACATGAACAAGCTGGCGGAGAAGGTCGTGCCGGTGATGAACGACGCCGAGCTGGCCGCCGTGATCGACGACCACTACGCGGGCGAGGCGCAGACGCTGACCTCGGGCGCCGAGTCGAACCTCCTCAAGCTCGCCGAACTCCGCGGCACCCTCACCCCTGCCCAAGCCGCCCGCTGGGCCGAGGTGAAGTCGGCCTACGTCCGCTCGCAGGCCCTGGGCGGCTCGTCCGACGACCCGACCACCCGCACGGTGGGCGCCCTGTCCCTCCTGACCGACCGCGTGGGCACCGCCCTGGACCGCCTGGCCGACCGCTGACCGTTCAACTCACCGCCTCTGAACGTAGGACTCTCGCACTCTGAACGTAGGACTCTCGCGCGTGTCGAACCTTCACACCGCGCGTGTCGAACCTCCAGACCACGAGAGTCCTACGTTCAGGTCGCGAGAGTCCTACGTTCAGAACACGCGTGTCCTACGTTCAGAACGTGTGAGTTCAACGCTCAGGTCGGCGCGGGAGCCGTCAGTCGGCACGTTCGCAGGCGATGCCGTCCCGGTCCTTGTCCAGGTAGTGCCGGTCCCAGCCGACCACCTCGATGCGCGTGATGCCCTGGTCGTGCAGCCACTCGCACAGCCGCCACACCCCGCGCGGGAACCGCCACGGCACGCACGGCCCGTCGGTCACGTACGAGTGGTCGCAGTTGTCGCCCCACGACGGCTTGGTGGACGTCGTGCTCACCGGGCTGGACGACGCAGGCGGCTCGGTCGTCGTCACGGGCACGACGGTGGTCGTCGTCGTGATCGGCGGCACCGGCCGCTGCTCCGGCGGCGGCACGGCCACGGGCGCCGTCGTCGGCCGCGCGATCTCCAGCGTGGTCGTGTAGGTGGCGCTGAGCACGCCGGGCTCCACCGGGCTGAGGTGCACCTGCCGCACGTCGACCGGCCGCGGCTCGGTCACGGTGAGCGCCAGCGTCACGAGCGCGCCGGTCGCCAGTAACAGCGCCACGCCGGCGAAGGCGACACTCCTGCCACTGCTCATCCCAGCACCCGCTCCAGGCTCCACGGTGTCACGTGGAATCGTCCACGCGGCTGAAGGCGTTACGCCCCAGCCCGTTCCGGCAGGTCGGAAGGGGTGACGGCAGCCGAACGGCATGACACGATCGGGTGGTGGACGTCGGGTTGCTCGGGCCGGGAACCGTCACCTGGCAGCTGCACGCCGACCCGGCGATGTGGGTCGCCGGCATCGCGAGCCTCTACCTGCAAGCGCTGCACCCGCGCGCGGTCGCGGCCGTGGTGCAGAACTCCGACTTCCAGCGGGACCCGCTCGGCCGCCTGATGCGGACCGCGGACTTCGTCGGCACGGTCAGCTACGGCTCCACCGCGGAGGTCGAACGGGCCGCCGCACGCGTCCGGGGCGTCCACCGCACCCTGCGCGCCAAGGACGACGCCGGCCGGAGCTTCCGCATCGACGACCCCGAACTGCTGCTCTGGGTGCACTGCGCCGAGGTGCACTGCTTCCTCACCGTCCTGCGCCGCGCCGGCTACCGCCTCACCGACGCCCAGGCCGACCGCTACTACGCCGAGCAACGCCGCACCGCCGCCCTGGTCGGCCTGCACGAGGACGAGGTGCCCGGCAGCGCCGAGGAGATGACGGCCTACTTCGCCGCCGTGCTGCCCGAGCTGAAGCGCACCCCCGACTCCGAAGTCGTCTACCGGTTCCTGCACCGCCCGCCCGTCGACGGCGTGCTGCGCCTCAGCCTGGACGCCTACGAGCCACTGCTCGGCCACCTCGCGTACTCCGTGCTGCCCGAGTGGGCCGTCGCCCTGCACGGCCACCGCCCGTACCCCGAACCCGCCGCCACCGCCCTGCTGCGCGCCGTCCGGGCCGCCGCGCTGCTGGTGCCCGCGCCGATCCGCTGGGGCGTGCCCGACGGTCACGTGAACAAGGCGATACGGCGACTTGGCCTGCGGGTTGCGCCGCGGCGCGCGCTGCTCCCGTCCTAGCCGGCAGTCGCCGGACTCACAGCGCGGATTGCTCCGAACGGCCCAGTGGCGTGGACCACTGCGACCTTTATCGCATCAAGAGGACCGCTCGGTTTGCTTAGCATGGCCAACGTCCGGCGCGTCGATCCGCGCCCGCGTCCCCGAGCACCCCGAGAGGTTCGCACCTCATGCTGTTCCGACGACTCCTGCCCGCGACCGCCCTGGTCACGGCCCTCTCCTTGATCGCCGCGTGCGGCGGCGCGAGCGACGACACCCTGGCCGGCAAGGCCGACGACGGCGAGCTGACCATCGGCATCCGGTTCGACCAGCCGGGCCTGGGCCAGCGCAGGCTCGACGGCAAGTACGTCGGCTTCGACGTGGACGTGGCCAAGTACGTGGCCGCGCAGCTCGGCGTCGACGAATCCGGCATCACGTGGCGCGAAGCGCGCTCGGCCGACCGCGAGAGGCTGATCGAGAACGGCGAGGTGGACTTCGTCGTCGCCACCTACTCGATCACCGACAAGCGCAAGGAGCAGGTGTCGTTCGCCGGCCCGTACTTCGAGACCGGCCAGGGCGTGCTCGTCCGCTTCACCGAGGAGGAGATCGACGGCCCGGAGACGTTGAACGGCAAGAAGCTGTGCTCGGTCGCCGGCTCGACGTCCGCGCAGAAGGTGAAGGAGCAGTTCGCCCAGGACGTGCAGCTGGTCGAGTACGGCCAGTACTCCGACTGCGTCATCGCCCTGCTCGCCGCCAACGTCGACGCGGTCACCACCGACGAGGTGATCCTCGCCGGGTACGTCGCGGAGAACCCCGAGCTGCTCAAGCTGGTCGGCAAGCCGTTCACCACCGAGCGGTACGGCATCGGCCTGGCCAAGGCCGACACCAAGGGCCGCTCGGACGTCAGCGCGGCCATCGAGAAGATGGTCGGCTCCGGCGAGTGGCGTTCCGCGCTGGAGCGCAACATCGGTCAGGCCGATGTCGCGCTCCCGGAACCACCCAAGGTGACCGAGAAGTAGCTGTCCGGTGGACTAATGACTTCGGGGTGGTAGTGCTCGACGTCACCAACCGATACGCTCAGCCACGCAGGCCGTGGTTTCTGTGTTCGTGTCTCACGCTCGCGGAACGACACGCGGGCGTGCCGTCCCCACCCTGAGCGGTGGGGGAAACGCCCCGGGACGGCCGGGGCTGCACGGTGCAGCCCCAAGCTTTCCTGCGATGGAGGCAGGTACATGGCACTGGGCACTGTCAAGTGGTTCAACTCCGAGAAGGGCTTCGGCTTCATCGCCCAGGAGAACGGCGGGCCGGACGTCTTCGTGCACTACTCGGAGATCCAGGGCCAGGGATTCCGCACCCTGGAGGAGAACCAGCGGGTCGAGTTCGAGATCGGCCAGGGCACCAAGGGTCCGCAGGCCCAGAACGTGCGCAAAGTCTGATCGCGGCAGATCGTTTCCACGTCACGTCTTCAGCAGCAACGGCGCAGGCCCCCGACCGGGATGGTCGGGGGCCTGTTCGCGTTCGGGCCCGGCATTCGGGTGCCGGGGCGGTGAAAAGCCTGCGGTGAACCGGTGGCTAGTAGCCGCGCTGGCGGGCTTCCCACTCCAGCCGCTGCATGACCCACTCGGTGGCCAGCGCCTGGGGTGACGTCTGCCGCTCGGCGGCCAGTTCCTTCAGCTGCTCGTTCGCCATCAGCTGGAGCCGGAGCTGGTAGACCTGCGCGTTGCCGAAGCTCGTGCCGGCCGTCGTCTCCGCGTCGGCCGTCTCCGGGGCGAGCGCGGCCAGGTACGACTCCAGCTCGTCGTCGGCGGGCACGGCTTCTTCCTGTTCAGGCGCGGGCGGGCGATGCCGGCCTGACTTCGACCGTCCAAGGGATCCAAGAGGCACGGCGACACGATAACGGTTGGATTGCGGAACCGGCCACAGTGTGGTCTGGGTCACAGATGTGTGCATGGAGAGGCCCCCGCGCCAGGGGGAGGAACGCGGGGGCCGGAGGGGATCTCCACAGGCGCTGACCGGGGGTGTGTCAGCAATTCGGATTGTTGCACGCGCACGTGGGCCTGGGGAGTGGGTTGGACCGAAATCTTCAGGTAGTCGATGGCTCGAACCCTGTGCACCGCCCGTTTTCGCCCGTTGGCCGCGCCTGGCGGACTACCCCTTGGGGGTATCGGAATCGTCCGGCGGCGGTTCGAGGTTGGTGATCTCGCCCTCGAGCCGCTGCACCAGGTCCTCCAGCCCCGCGAGCATCCCGTCGAGCTGGCTCATCTTGTCGCTCATCAGCCGGTCGATGTCCGCCTCGATCGCCGACAGCGACAGGCTGCCGAACAGCTCCTGCGGGTTCGCCGCCGCCGGTTGCGGCCCGGCGGCTCCCGCGGCCCCGGCGCCTTCCGCCTCGGCTTCGGCGGCCTCGGTTTCGGGCGTCTCGGCGGCCTCAGGGGCCTCGGCGGTGTCGGGCCGGCCTGCCGGCGTCGTCGTCTCGGTCGCGTCGTCCGCCACCGCTGGTTCCGGCGTCTGCCCCGGTACCGGTTCGGTCATGGGTTGCACCCTCCTCGTTCGCGACAAGCACATCACGCGACGCTTGACACCAAGTGGCCTACACGGAAAGTGACGCTCCGTCGCCCCTGAATCACTCTCCGGGGGGCTGCGGTGGTTCGATGGGCTCGCTTAGCCTCGCGCCAACCTCAAGTCGGGGAGGCGTCATGAGCGGGTCACTAGAAGTGCGTCAGTTCCTGTGGAACCAGGACGAGACGATGTCCAGGCCGGGCGGCGGTGGGGTGCCTGCCCAGCGAACCGGTGAACCGTCGAGGATCTCGGACGAGCAGGTGCACCGGGCTCGGCTGTCGGTGGCGCGTGGTGCGACCAGCGCCGAGGACTGCCGACTGCTGCTCGACATGCTCGGGCTGTCGCCGGGCGAGGACGGGGGCATGCCGCCCGTGCAGCGGTAGACGCCGAACGTCGCGGCCCCTTCGGTACTCGTCCACGAAGGGGCCGCCTTCACTGGACACACACCACCACCCCGGCTGATCGCGGCGCCGAAACCGAAGCCGCGCACTTCGCGCTGCCCGCGTGTTGCCGGCGGCCCGAGTTTTGTGACACTGTTACGAAATGCTCTCCACCGCTCAGCTGACCCGGGAACCGCTGGTCAGGAACGCCGGGCTGTTCATGACGTCCCCGGAACTCGCCGCCCGCGAGGAAGCCGTCGGCCTCCCGCCGCGCACCCTCTACTTCCGCGGCCGCACGGCGGTGCTCGGCGACCCGTCCCCCGGCGTGGTGGCGGCCGTGATCGGCATCTTCCCCGAGTGGCTGGTCGAGGCGGCGCTCGTCCGCGCGTTCCCCGCCGACCGCGCGATCGACGCCTACCTCGGCGCGTGCTGGGACTGGTCCCGCAACCACCACGCCGGCACGCCCGAGCCGGCCCGCTTCGCCGAACTCGCGTTCACGGTGGTCGACGGCGCCGAGGCGTCCGCGCTGCCGCTGTTCCGCGGCTGGCGTGAGGCCGCGCGTCCCGACGACGCCCCGGCCGCGCTCGGCCACGCCCTGATGGTGCTGCGCGAGCTGCGCGGCGGACTGCACTTCGCGGCACTGCGCGCCGTCGGCCTCGGTGTGACCCAGGCCGTCGCCCTGGACCCCGGTGGCGGTCGCGGACGGCTCCTGCGCACCGGCTGGCGCCCGGAGGACGCCGAGGCCCTGCTGGCGTCCGTGGCGGACCGGCCGGACCTGGCCGCGCGGTGGCGGCAGGCCGAGCAGCTGACCGACGACCGGTTCGACGACGCGCTGGCCGCGCTGACCGACGCCGAACGGGCGGAGTTCGCCGACCGACTGCGCGCGCTGTGACTCCGACGCACGGGTGAACCGCCGCGAACGGGGGTGGAATCGCAGGTCAACACGGTGTGCCACCCCCGTTTTGGAGGTGTGGACCCTCGTGCCCTATGCTTACGATGCTTCCACCGGACAGCGTGGAGGGCCTGGGAAAGAAGGTGGCCCACAAGGGCTGCCGGAGGAACTGGGTCCCCATCGTCTAGCGGCCTAGGACCCCGCCCTTTCAAGGCGGTAGCGCGGGTTCGAATCCCGTTGGGGGCACGTAGTACCGCAAGTGCAGTATGGTGACGATCGGCAAGACAAGAAGTGAGCAAGGCCCAGTGGCGCAGTTGGTTAGCGCGTCGCCCTGTCACGGCGAAGGTCGCGGGTTCGAGTCCCGTCTGGGTCGCAAGGCAGTTCGGCCGGTTGGTCGATCCGCTACCTGGCCAGGTAGCTCAGTTGGTACGAGCGACCGCCTGAAAAGCGGTAGGTCGGCGGTTCGACCCCGCCCCTGGCCACCAGAACGTTCGAGAAAAAGCCCCTCCGCTTCCCGCGAGGGGCTTTTCTCATTTCCCGGCCGCGAATCGGATGACCGCCAGCGCTTGATCGTCGTGCACTTTCGGCCGCGGCCACTTCGTGCGATCCGCGTCACCCTCTTCGGCCGCGCGGATCTCGTCCAGCACGGCTTCCGGACCTTTTTCGGACGTGATGTCCAACACTGCCCGCCAGTCCGCGAACAAGCCGTAGTCGTCCACGCCGCAGGACACGCCGTCGGTCGCCATCAGCACCGCCCGGACCCGGTCACGCGGCCACCTCGCCCGCACGGCCCGGTGGGCGGCGGCCGGTTCCGCCTCGGCCACCCACCAGCCGTCCTCGCGGTTGCGCCAGTCGGTGATCCGGTCGACCTGGCCGCGCAGGTCGCGCAGCCGGTGGTCGGCGACGACCTCGGCACCCGTGTCGGTGAACACCACGACCGGGCTGTCCGCGAGCACCAGGACGTCGACGGCGGTGTCGGTCCAGCGCGTGACGGCGACCGTGCTGGACGGTGAGTTCCCCGGCGTCAGGCCGTTCTCGGCAGCTAGGCGCGCGATGGCGCGGGCGAGGTAGTCGGCCAGGTCGTGGTCATCGGCGAGGTCGAGGCGGGTCAGTTCGGCGGCCAGGTGGCGGGAGTGCCAGCCGCCGTCCCGTTCACGTGGGGTCGGCGAGGTCGCGCCGTCCAGCAGCACCACGGCGTTCGGCAAGCGGACGATCCGGTCCTCGGTGGGGCGCGGCAGGCCGTCACGGCCCACTCCGGCCCGTTCGGCGGTGGTGATCTCCGGCATCGTCACCGAGCCTAGTGCGTCAACCTGGGTTGACAACCCGGCGTGTGTCAACCAAAGTTGACGGCATGACGGAAGCAACCGAGCTCGCCTCGGCGGCGGGCGATCGGGACCCCAGGGTCGGGCTGCGAGCGGTGAGCGCGCTGCGCCGCCTGCTCGAAACACTCGAAGCCGTGCAGGTGCGCAACGCCCGCGCCCGCGGCTGGTCATGGCAGGAGATCGCGGCCGAACTCGGGGTCACCCGGCAGGCCGTCCACAAGAAGCACGGGGGAGACCGATGATCGGGGAACGGTTCACCAGGGCCGCCCGCCAAGCCGGCCACGACGCCGTGGTGCAGGCCGAACGCCTCGACGCGCCGGAGATCGGACCCGAGCACCTGGCGTTGGCGCTGCTCGACGCGCCCGTCCTGGCCGAGTTCGACCTGGCGCGTGACGAAGTGGTCGACGCGTTCGCCGCCGCCCGGCGCAAGGGCGGGCTCAGCGACGCCGACACCGAGGCGTTGCGGCGGCTCGGCATCGACGTCGACCAGATCGTCGCGTCGGTCGAGCGCAGCCACGGCGAAGGCGCGCTGGCCGGCGCGCCGCCCCGCCGTCGACGCCGGTTCTTCGGCAACCACCTGCCGTTCACGGCGGCGGCGAAGCAGACGTTGGTGCGCGGCCTCGTCGAAGCACGCGACCTCGGCCACAGCACGCTCGGCCAGGAGCACCTGCTGCTGGCGCTGCTGGCCGAACGCGGACTGGTGGCCGAGGTGCTGGAAGCGCGCGGCGTGAACTACGTGGAGGTCAGGAAGCGGGTCGCTCGCTCACCCAGGTGACCAGCGGGAGGAACAGCTGGGTCAACGGGCCGATGGCGAAGGCGTACAGCACGGTGCCGATGCCGATCGTGCCGCCGAGCAGCCAGCCGATGCCGAGCACCGCCACCTCGACCACCGTGCGCACCAGGCGCAACGAGGTCCCGGTCCGCGCGCAGAAACCGGTCGTCAGGCCGTCGCGCGGGCCGGGGCCGAGGCGGGCGCCGATGTAGACGGCGGCGGCCAGGCCGTTCAGCACGATGCCGCCGGCGAGGAACAGGATGCGCGGCAGGAGGTCCGTCGGGTTCGGCAGGAGGAACAGCGTGACGTCCACCGCCAGGCCGATGACGACCACGTTGCTGACCGTGCCGACGCCGGGCTTCTGCCTGAGCGGGATCCAGCAGAGCAGGACCACGGCGCCGACGATGGCGGTGATCAGGCCGAACGACAAGCCGGTGATCTTGGTCAGGCCCTCGTGCAGCACGTCCCACGGGTCGAGGCCGAGGGCGGCGCGGATCTGCAGGGCCATGCTCGCGCCGTAGAGCCACAACCCCACCATCAGCTGGGGGATGCGGCGAACGGGTGACACGGTGACCGGGACCTGGGTGAGTGCGGCGAGCATGTGGCCATCCTTCGTGCCGATTGGCCTTGCATTCCAGATCCAATTGGCAATAATTGGCCTTATGAACTCCGACGTCCCACCAGGTGGACGTATATCCGGCTTCCGCCTGGCCCGATTGCTCGGCGAGTGGCGCCGTCGTGGCGCACGTCACGGCTCGGCGGACCTGGCCGCGGCGATCCGGATGCTGGTGCTGGACGGCCGGTTGCCCGCCGGCACCCGGCTGCCCGCGGAACGTGAGCTGGCCGAGGTGCTGCCGGTGAGCCGCACGATGATCACCGCGGCGTTGGACCAGCTGCGGTCGGAGGGGCTGGTCGCGAGCCGGCGCGGGGCGGGGTCGTGGATCAGCCTGCCGACGGGGACGTTGGGCGTCGTGCCGGACACCCCGCTGGTGGGGCAGGGCATGGTCGACTTCGCACGGGCCGCACCTCCGGCGCTGCCGGGCGTGCTGGCGGCGTTCGACCAGGTCCGGCGGTACCTGCCGGAGCACCTGGCGGATCACGGTTACTACGAGCACGGTGTACCTGAGCTGCGGAAACGCATCGCGGACCGGTACACGGCGCGCGGCCTGCCGACGTCGCCGGACCAGATCGTGGTGACCAGCGGCGCGCAGCACGCGTTGGCGCTGACCCTGCGCCTGTTCACCGGTCCGGGTGACCGGGTGCTGGTGGAGCAGCCGAGCTACCCGAACGCGCTGGACGCGATCAAGGCCGTCTCCGCGATCCCGGTGCCGGTCGCGATGACCGACACCGGCTGGGACCTGCCCGGCATCGCCGCCGCCCTCCGCCAAGCCGCACCGCGCATGGCGTACGTCGTGGTGGACTTCCACAACCCCACCGCCCACCGCCTGGACGCCGAGGGCCGCGCCGAACTGGCCGACACCGCCCGCCGCGCCCGCACCCCGCTGGTGGTGGACGAGACCGTCGTCGAACTGGACCTGGACGGCGACCCACTGGACGGCCCCCCGCCGCTGGCGACGTTCGCGGACGACCTCGTCGTGACCCTGGGCTCGGCCAGCAAATCGCACTGGGGCGGCCTGAGGATCGGCTGGATCCGCGCGTCGGCCGAAGTGGTCCACCGCCTGATCTCCACCCGCACCGCCCTCGACCTCGGCTCCGCGGTGGTCGACCAGCTGGTGCTGGCCGAGCTGCTGGCCGACCCCGAACCCGCGCTGCGTGAACGGCGGACCCAGCTGGCGACCCAGCGCGACGTGCTCATGGCGGGCCTGCGCGAACACTGCCCGACCTGGCGTTTTCGCCGGCCGGCGGGCGGCCTCAGCGTGTGGTGCGAGCTGGACGCCCCGGTGAGCACGCGCATCGCCGTCGTGGCCCAGAACCACGGCATCCGCCTGGCCCCGGGCTCGCGCTTCGGCGCCCACGGCGGCTTCGAACGCTGGCTGCGCCTGCCGTTCGTGCAATCACCGGACGTCCTCCGCGACGCCGCACGCCGCTTGGGCCTGGTCGCCGCGGCGGTCACGGGCTCCGCAATGCCCACCGACGCCGACCTCGCCGTGCCGGTCGCCTAACGGGCCGCTACTTCCTCACTCCCGCGCCCCGATCCAGGCCGCTTGGGCGGCGCTGCGGGCTGGGGGTGCGGGAGGGTGATTGCGGGCTGGGGGTGCAGGTTCGGGATCCGGTTGGGACAGCTGCGGGATGCCGCAGGGGTGCCAGGCGGGATGGCGAGGGATTTCCGGGGGCCGGCGTGGAGCGGGCTCGAGTGCCCGGGTCCGGGCTGTGTGGTCCCCGGCGGCTTCCGGCTGTGGTTCCGGCTGGCTGGTCCGCTGGCTCGCGTCGCTGGGGCGGCCGGGTCGTGCGAGGCGCGTGGCGGGTGTTCGGCGGCTGGGGATTGGGGCCGGGGGTGGTGAGGGGCGGGTG
>NZ_LGED01000263.1 GCF_001280085.1 Saccharothrix sp. NRRL B-16348
GCGGGGGTCCGGGGGGACGCGGTGGGGCAGGTCGCCCATGTCGCTGTCGCCCCGGTGGTGCGAGATGCCGGCGGGGGTGGCCTCGCCGTGCCGGGCGTGCGCCTCGTCGATGTCCGGTCGGTCAGCGTCGGGGCTGGTGGGGTTGTCCGGGTTGGGTGAGTCGGCGTTCGGGTCGGTATCGGCCCGGTCGCTGTCCGGGGTGCTGTTGTCCGGCTGGTCGTTGTCGGGCCGCTCGCTGTCGGGCCGCTCGCTGTCGGGCCGCTCGCTGTCCGGCCGGTCGTTGGTCGGCCGGTCCGCGTCGGGCCGGTTGGTGTTCGGGTCGGTGTCGCGGTGGGGCGGGGACCACGCTTCCGGGTCGCGGCGCTGGGCGGGGATGCCGTCCTGGTCGCGACGCGGCGGGAGCTGCGTGTCCGGGTCCCGGCGGGGCGTGGGCGCCTGCGCGTCGGGGTGCCGCTGGGGTGGTGGGCCGTCGAACGGCCGGTTCGGGGTGTGCGGCACCGGGCCGTCGCCGCCGCGGGGACGGGTGAAGTCCGGGCTGCCGTCGCGCTGGTGCGGTGCGCCCGCCGGACCCCGGTTCGGCGGACCGTTGTTCGGGGTGTGCTGGGACGGGCTGGTGTGCGACGGCCCGTTCGGCGAGTGCGGTCCGTTCGGCGAGTTCGGCCCGCTGGGTGAGTTCGGCCCGTTCGGCGTGTGCGGGGCGTTCGGGGAGTAGGGGTGTGCCGGGCCGTTGTGCGGTCCGTTGGGGCGCGGCGCGTTGGAGTGCGGCGGGCCGGCCTGCGAGGGGTTCGTGTGGCTCGGGCCCGCGTGGGGCGAACCGCCGTGTGGCGGCCCGCCGTAGGGGGAACCGCCTTGTGGTGGACCGGCGTGTGGTGGCGTCGGGCCGCCTTGCGGACGGGCGTGGCTCGGGCCGGTGTTGCCGGGGCCCGTGTGGGAGGGGCCGGTTCCGGAAGGGCCGGTGTGGGGCGGGTTCGGGCTCGTGTGCGGGGTGCCCGGGCCGGTGGTGGGGCCGTGGTGAGGCGTGTTGGGGCTCGCGTGCGACGGGCCGGTGTGCGACGGGCTCGTGCCTGACGGGCTGGTGCCCGACGGTCCGTGCGAGGACGGGCTCGTGTTAGACGGGCTCGTGCTTGACGGTCCGTGCGAGGACGGGCCGACGTGTTCCGGGCCGCGTGCGGGCGGGATGCCGGAGCCCAGGTCACCTCGGCCACCGGGGGTGCCGGTCCAGCCTCCGCCGCCCGGTCGCGCGCCGCCGCCACCGGGGCTGCCGCCGCCTGGCGCGCCGCCACCGGGTGCTCCGCCACCCGGTGCGCCCGCCGGTGGGGCGCTGCCGGGGCCGGGTTGGGTGCCCTGCGGGCCGGGGTTGGTGCTGCCCGGGTTGTTGGGAGCGCCGGTGGTGGAGTGGTCGGGGCGTGAAGGTGCCTCGGGGGTCGCGGCGTTGGCCGCGGAAGTCTGGTCGAAGCGCGGTGGGGGAGCGGAGTTCGGCGCACCGCCGCCACTGGGCGATCCGCCACCATTGGGACTGCCGCCACCGCTGGGGCCACCGTTGCTCGGGCTGCCGCCACCACCAGGGCCGCCGCCGTTCGGGCTGCCGCCACCGCCGGGGTTGCCGCCACCACTGGGGCTGCCGCCACCGCCGGGGCCGCCGTTCGGGCTCGGGCTGCCGCCACCGGTGTAGCCGCCCGGCGCGGGCTGGCCGCCGGGGCCGCCGCGGTGCTCGCCGATCGGGGAGTTGCCGGCCGGGGAGTTGCCGCCAGGTCCGCCGCGGTGTTCGCCGACGGGCGAGTTGCCGCCAGGTCCGCCGCGGTGTTCGCCGACGGGCGAGTTGCCGCCGGGGCCGCCGCGGTGTTCGCCGATGGGCGTGCGGCCGGGCGGAGGGTTGCCGGGACCCGGCACGTTGCCGCGCGGCAGGTCGTTGTCCGGGGCGTTGGGATTGTTGCCCGGGCGCGAGGTCGGCGTGGGCACGTCGGTCGGGTCGCCCCGGCCGGGCCGCGACGACGACGTCGTGGGGTCCGTGGTGGTGCTCGTGCTGGACGTGGAAGTGCTGTCGCTCGGCCGGTTCGACGGGTTGCCGGTGTCCGAAGTGGACGTGTCGCCGGAGTCGGTGTTGCCGGTGCCGCCGTCACGGCCGGTGCCCGAGGGACTGGTGTCGGGGCTGCCGGACGGGGTGTCGATGTCGGTGTTGCCGGTCTGGAGGAAGCCGCCCTTCTTGATGTTCTTCGGGTCGAGCACGTCCAGGCCGGTGACCTTGCCGGCGAGCTTGCCGACCACCTTCATGATCTTCTCGAAGACCTCGACCAGACGCTTGAGCATCGGCGAGACCTTCTTGATGGTGTTCAGCAGGTCCTGGATGATCTTGGCGATCTTCGCGGCCCACTTGGAGATCGCGGTGACCGCCTGCGCGACGATCACCGGCGTGCCGAAGCCCAGCGAGAACACGGCTTCCAGCACCCACGCGATGAGCTTGCCGACCAGGTCGGCGATCAGGTCGCGCACCATCTCGCGCACGAACCCGACGACCATCCCCATCAGCCCCACGACGGTGCCCACCGTGCCCGCGGCCGACGCCGCGCCGGTCAACGCGTCGCCGTGGACCTTGGAGTTGGTCTGGTACGTCTCCGCCGCGGACCCGGTCCAGCCCTCGGTGCCGCGCTGCACCCCCGAGGTGTACTCCTCGGCGATCTTGCCCAACTCCTCGGCGACGTTGTTCCACGTCGTCGAGTACGACTCGATCACGGGTGGGTTGCCCGCGAGCCAGTCGAGCATGTCCTTCAGCGGCTGCACGTGCTCCATCAGGAACGACGCCGCCGACGACATCAACGTCCCGAACGGGTCGATCGCCATCGCCGCCGCGTCCGCCCCATCGCCGCCGCGTCCGCCGCCAACCCGACCATGCCCAGGCCGGCTTCGACCCAGTTGCCGTCCTTGATCCCGTTGAACGTGTCCATCGCCGACTCCGCGATGGACACGCCGGTCGCCCAGCCGTTGTCACCGGTGCCGGCGTTGAAGAACGAGCTCGACTCCGCGGGCGGCGCTTCGACCAGGGGGTTCTCGCCCGCCATCAGTCACCGGCCTTGAAGCTGTCCCGGATCGCCTCTTCCATCTCGCGGTACTGGTTGACGGTGTCCTTCACCGCTTTGCCCGCTGCGTCCATCGCCTCCACGGCGCCCTGCAGCGCGTCCAGCCCCCACTGCTCGACCGGGTCGAGCATCATCCGGAACGGCTGGCAGATGATGCCGTAGGCGTCGGTCGGCATGCTCACGGTCTTCGCCGCGTCCACCGCGCCCTGCAGCCGCGAGCCCAGGTCGTCCAGCTGTTTGCTGTGCGCCTCGAGCGTTTCCGCGACGATCTCGAAACCGGCCATGCGATCCCCCTGGAAAGCTGGTTTAGGAAAGGAAGGACTGTCCGCCGAAGTCGTCGTCCTCGTCCGGCCCGCGCGTCGGCCTGCGCGACGGCGGCGTGGCGGACGGCGGCGGGGCGGACGGCGTGGCCGGCGGCGCGGGACGTGGGGCCGGGCGCGCGGGCGCGTCGTCCTCCTCGATGCCGAAGCGCAGCTCACGGCCGACCGGCGGCGGCGCGGGCTCCTCGTGCGGCGGGGTGGGGAAGTTGCGCTTGGCCTCGTTGAACAGCACGTTGGCCGTCTCGTCCTGCGTGCCGATGGTCTCGGCCATGGCCTGCTGGAGCAGTTCCGGGATGCGCGCCTGCGCGCGCTGCAACGTCCTCATCACCTCGGCCGACACCTCGGCCATCCGCTTGTCCCGCGCGGACTCGGCGATCTCCAGGTTGGTCAGGATGCCGTTCGAGCCGATGGTGAGCTTCACCGAGCCGTCGCGCGACGCCTCGGAGATGGTCATGCCCTGCACGCGGGCGGCCATCTCCTGGTAGCGCTCGGCCTTCTGCTCGATGCTCTGCTGCCACTGGCCGAGCATGCGCTCGGACGCGCCGATGTCCTCGGGCACGACGGCTTTCCCCCTCGAAGATGACGCGCGGTTGGTCCACCCAGGATGACGCAATGGTGAACGGCCCGGTTCCGCCCTCGGGTCAAATGCTCCGAACGGAGCAGAGGTCGCAACCGGGCCGCCGGGGCACTAGTGGCCGGTCACGGCACTAGTTCACGCCGAGCAGGTCCACCACGAAGATCAGCGTCTCACCGGGCTTGATCACGCCGCCCGCGCCGCGGTCGCCGTAGCCCAGGTGCGCCGGGATGACCAGCTTGCGCCGGCCGCCGACCTTCATGCCCGCGACGCCGCGGTCCCAGCCGGCGATGACGCGACCCCCGCCCAGCGGGAAGCTGAACGCCTCGCCGCGGTCCCAGGAAGCGTCGAACTGCTCGCCGGTCGAGTGCGACACACCGACGTAGTGCACGTGCACGAGCTGACCGGGCGACGCCTCGGGCCCGTCGCCGACGGTGATGTCCTCGATCACCAGGTCGGCGGGCGCGGCGCCCTCGTACGGCTCGACCTCGGGCTTGCTCGGGGCCATTTGACTCTCCTGTGGTCGCTCCACCCCCGGACGCGGGGGTGTTGGGCAATCGGTCCTGCCCTACTCAATCATGTCGCCCCTGATGCGACCGATCGGCCTACGCCGAGGTTCTTGACCGGGGCCGCGCAACCCTTTGCCCCGTCCGTCCCGTCCTGGGGGCATGAGGCGATGGTCCTGGGGTACGCGTGCGGCGCTGTTCGGCGGCGCGGCACTGGTGGTGGGGGTGAGCGCGGCGTCCGCCGTGCCCACCGAGGAGGACTGGCGGATCGTGCCGCCGATCGAGGCCGTGCCGGTGGAGCTGGTGGCGTTCGACACGTGCGACACCGCGCTGGCCGAGCTCCGGGAGGCGATCGCGCCGCACGTCACCGTGTACGGGCTGGGCGGGGGCATGTTCCTGGACGCGGCCGACGCCGACCTGGCGAAGGAGAGCCGGATCAGCAGCTCGCCGACCGACACGGCCGCCGTGCCCGAGCACTCGAAGACGAACGCGCACGAGGTGGGCGTCGACGAGCCGGACCTGGTCAAGACCGACGGCAAGCGGGTCGTGACGGTGGTCGACGGCAAGCTGCGCGTGGTGGACGTGGCCACCCGTCAGCTCACCGGCACGCTCGACGTGCCCGGCCACTCCACCCAGTTGCTGCTGCACGAGGACCGCGCGCTGCTCATCGGCGGCGGGCAGGGCATGGCGAAGCCGGCGATCGGGGTCGACGGCCCGGTCGACGTGCACGTCGAGGACTCGTCGGTGACGTTGGTCGACCTGTCGGGCGCGCCGCGCGTCCTGGGCACGCTCAACGTGGACGGCCGGTACGTCGACGCGCGGCAGGTCGGCGGCGTGGTGCGGGTGGTCGTGCACTCGGGGCCCCGGCTGCCGTGGGTGTACCCGACGGAAGGCCGCAGCGAGGCGGAGTCCCTGATCGCGAACCGGGAACTCGTCGCCACCGCGCCGATCGAGTCGTGGCTGCCCCGCTACGCGCTGTCCGATGTCGACGGCTCGCGCTCGGAGGGCACGCTGGTGGCGTGCGACCGGGTCAGCCACCCGGAGGAGCACTCGGCCACGTCGATGCTGTCCGTGCTGACGTTCGACTTCCCGGGCGAGCTCGGCAGCGGCGACGCGGTGACGATCATGGCCGACGGCGACACCGTGTACGGCACCGGCACGTCGCTGTACGTGGCCGACGACCACCACCTGCGGCCGATGACGCGGTCCGAGCCGCCCGCGCCCGCGTCGACGGCGATCCACCAGTTCGACGTGTCGCGGCCAGGCCCGCCGAAGCACGTGGCGTCCGGTCGGGTCGCGGGCACGCTGCTCAACCAGTACTCGCTGTCCGAGCACCAAGGGCACCTGCGGGTGGCGACGACGTCCGGTGACCGGTGGGGCGTCCCGGAGCGGGTGCCCGAGCAGGCGCCCGTGACGCAGAGCGCGGTCACCGTGCTGAAGCGGGACGGCGCGACGCTCGCGGAGGTCGGCAAGGTCGACGGGCTCGGTGTCGGCGAGCGGATCTACAGCGTCCGGTTCGCCGGGCCGGTCGGGTACGTGGTGACGTTCCGGCAGGTCGACCCGCTCTACACGCTGGACCTGTCCGACCCGGCCCGGCCGCGCAAGGTGGGTGAGCTGAAGATCACCGGCTACTCGGCGTACCTGCACCCCGCGGGCGACGGGAAGCTGATCGGCGTCGGCCAGGAGGCCACGGAGCAGGGCCGGGTGACCGGCACGCAGGTGTCGCTGTTCGACGTGTCGAACCCGGCCGCGCCGACCAAGGTCGCGGGCCACCACCTGCCCGGCGCGAGTTCGGAGGTCGAGTACGACCCGCACGCGTTCCTGTACTGGCCGGCCCGCGACCTGGTGGTGCTGCCGGTGATCGAGTCGGGCGCGGGCGAGCGGACGTCGGGGCCGACGGGCGGCTTGCTGGTGCTGCGGCTCGGTGACGGCGCGTTCTCCGCGCTGGGCACGGTCCGGCACGAGGGGTCGGCCTACGACCCGGGCATCCGCCGGGCGATGGTGATCGGCGACGACCTGTGGACGGTGTCCGCGGTCGGCGTGCAGGTCAGCCGGATCGACGGGTTGGCGCGGCAGGCGTGGGTGCCGTTCGCCTGACCCGCCGGGCTCACTTGAGCTGGTCGTGGAGCAGGCGGTGCGCGAGGACCGTGCCGCCTGCCATCGCCGCCGGCAGCACCACGAGCGCCGCCAACGGGATCAGGCACAGCAGGTAGACCGGCACGGCGAAGCCGAGCGTGACCGCGCGCCGCTTGCGCAGCGTCCGCCTGCGCACGCCGAGCTTGAGGCCGCGCCGGGTGAACGGGATGCCGGTCAGCTCGATCGCCAGCAGCGTCGCGTTGACGAGCACCGCGACCACGGGCACCACGGTCTGGCCGACGACCGGGATGAAACCGGCGGCGAACAGCGGGATGGCGCAGAGGATCGCGATGCCGACGAGCAGGATCGCGTCCCGCACGCCGACCGCCGCGGACTTGAGCCAGGGCACCCGCTCGGCCTCGGGCACGCCGCCGAGGTGGGTGTCCTCGATGGTCTCGGCGATGTGCTCGTAGAACGGTCCGCCGATGATCAGCGTGATCGCGGTGAACAGCAGCAGGCCGATCGCGACGAACGCGCCGATGACGGAGAACCCGGCGGCGAACCGGGTGGCGGCGCGCAGCCCTTCGTTCCAGTCGTCGGCGAACGGCGTGACCCAGGCGGCGATCTCGTCGATCCACACGGCGAGACCGACCAGGCCGCCGACCAGCAGCACGGTCGTGATCAACGCCGGGACGGCCCCGATGAGCAGCAGTTTCGGCGACCTGAACACCAGCGAGAAGCCCTGGCCGAGCAGTCCGACACCGGTCGAGAAGTCCCGCAGCACCCTGATCACCGGCGGAGCATATCCGCGGTGCCGCGGACATCGTCGCGAAACCGTGGTCGCGCAGTTCTGGGAGCGGTGCCAGACTGCTGGTCTCTGGGGAGAGGACGTTTCGTCATGGCACTGGACCACACCGAGCCCGTCCTGCTCGTGCGCAAGCGCGGCGACCTCGTCGGCGAGTGGGAGCGGAGCTGCCACCTGGCGCCGTTGCCCGACGACGGCACGCGGTCGACGCTGCTGACGTTGTGCGGGGAGAAGCTCGACCTCGACACGGCGGAGTTGCTGCCCGAACCCGAGGGCATGCCGTGCGTGGCGTGCCTGCTCTCGGTGCCGCCACCCCGGGAGTGAGCCGTCCTCGTCAGCCGACGTGGCGGGCGAGGTCGCGGAGGTCCTTGCGGAGGTTGGCGCGCACGAACAGCGCCATGAGCGGCCCGACCAGCCGGTAGTGCCTGCCCGCGTCGCCGCGGACGCGGATGGACGCCGTCGTCCCGCCGGCGGGTGCGGCGTCGAAGCGGTAGGTGACGTGCATCGGGAACGGCCCGGCGACCGACTTCATCACCAGCAGCGTCGGCGGCTCGTGCGCCAGGACCCGCAGCACGTAGTCGATGCGCTTGCCGAGGAAGTGCGCGGTGCGCGTGACCTCCGCGCCGACGCCGAACCCGCCGCCGGGCGCGGGCGCGCTCAGCTCCGCCCGCTTGATGCCCTGCGTCCACTCGTGGTCGTGCCGCCAGTCCATCGCGTACCGAGCCACGACCTCGGGTGGCTGGTCGATCACTCGGCGCGCGGACACGTCCACGCGCCGATTGTCCATCCGGGACGGCCCCCGCACCCGGCGGGGGCCGTGATCTTCAGCGTCGGCGGCGGAAGCTCAGCGCCCGCGCGCCCGCGCCGACGCCGGCCAGGTGCAACGCCACGCACAGCAGGCCGGCCACGAGGAGCGTCCCGCCGTCCAGCACGCTGCCGAGCGAGGCGTTCGCCAGGTCGAGCAGGAGGGCGAGGCCGAAGATGACCGCGGCGATGATCGCTAACACGGGAAACCTCCAGGGTGAGGTGGGTCGACCACCAGTTACCCCGTGGCGGAGCCGGCCAAGCGGGCGTTCGGCCCAACTTCGAGGCCCTGGGTACGTCGACGGCTTCTCACGAACCCCCGGTCAGCCGCGGCACGCCGGCGCCCGACGCGGCCCAGGCCACGAGACCCGCCACGTCCACCCCGTGCGGCGGATCGTCACGATAGGGAGTGATGTTGCGCGCGCCGCGGCCGAGCAGCGCCGAGGCGCCCGACGCGTTGCCGCGCGCGGCGTGGGTCATGCCCACGGCCAGTTGCGCCAGCCCCCGCCACAGCTCCCGTTCGGACTCGGGCGCGGCCTTCCACGCGTCCTCCAGCACTTCGTGCGCGTGGAACGGCCGGCCGAGGTCGAGCAGGCGCTGTGCTTCGGCGAGCGCCTCGGCGGGCGTGCGCGGCACGCCTTCCGGCTGGCGCTCGACACCCGGCAGGCCGTAGGGCAGCGGGCGGCCGAGCCCGTCGCGGGGGCGCGCGTTGCGGGCGCGGCCCTGGTCGTCGCGGTCGCGTGGGCTGGTCGGCACGTGGTGATCGTGTCACGGACCGGGCCGCCGCGAAACGGCGCGGTTCAGTCCTTGAGCGGCGCGGAGAACCTCAGCTGGTTGCCCGACGGATCGCGGAACGCGCAGTCCCGCACCCCGTACATCTGGTCCATGGGCTCCTGCAAGACCTCCGTGCCCGCCGCGCGGAGCCGCTCGAACGTGGCGTCGCAGTCGTCCACCCGGAAGATGACCGCGCCCAGCGAGCCCTTGGCCATCAGCTCCCGCAGCGCGGTCGCGTCGTCCGCGGGCCGGCCCATGCGCGGGTCCTCCAGGACGATCTCGACGTCGGGTTGGCCGGCGGGACCGACGGACAGCCAGCGGTACGCCTCGACGGGCGCGTCGGTGCGCACGTCCAGGCCGAGCACGTCGCGGTAGAAGCCGAGCGCCTCTTCCTGGTCGCGGACCTGGAGGAACGTGTGTGAGATCTTCATGCTCATGCCGGAGAACCTATCCGCGCCGGTCAGAGTGGTGCTTCTCGAAATCTGCTCGGCCGGGTGACCATTTTGGACCAGCACGCGGGCACCGCGGCGACCTCGTCGTGGCGGCGCGCCCGGTAGGCGCTGGGCGGCTCGCCGACCAGCTCGGTGAACCGCGAGCTGAACGAGCCGAGCGACGTGCAGCCGACTTCGACGCACACCTCGGTGACGCTCAGGTCGCCCCGGCGCAGCAGGGCCTTCGCCCGTTCGACGCGCCGGGTCATGAGGTAGTTGTACGGCGTCTCGCCGTAGGCCAGCTTGAACTGCCGGGCGAAGTGCGACGGCGACATGAGCGCGGCGCGGGCCAGGGCGGGCACGTCCAGCGGGCGGGCGTACTCGCGGTCCATCAGGTCCCGTGCCCGGCGCAGGTGGGCCAGTTCTTCCGGTCGCACGGTGACAGCCTCCCACGGCGATACTGGCGGGGTGTCCGGACCGGACTGGGTCCTGCACGTCGACCTTGACCAGTTCATCGCGGCGGTCGAGGTGGCGCGCCGGCCCGAGTTGCGCGGCAGGCCCGTGGTCGTCGGCGGAGCAGGCGACCCGACGCAGCGCGCCGTGGTGGCCACCGCGTCCTACGAGGCGAGGGAGTTCGGCGTCCACTCGGGGATGCCGTTGCGGCTGGCGAAGAAGAAGTGCCCGGACGCGGTGTTCCTGCCGTCCGACGCGCCCGCCTACGAGGAGGTGTCCGCGCACGTGATGGACGTGCTGCGGGAGCTGCCGGTGGTGGTCGAGGTGCTCGGCTGGGACGAGGCGTTCCTGGGCGCGCGCACCGACGACCCGGAGGCGTTGGCGGACACCGCGCGCCGTGCGGTCAAGGCGGAGACCGGGCTGGAGTGCTCGGTCGGCATCGGCGACAACAAGCTGCGCGCCAAGCTCGCCACCGGTTTCGCCAAGCCCGCCGGGGTGTACCGGCTCACCAGGGACAACTGGGTCGAGGTGATGGCCGCACGGCCGGTGGCCGCGTTGTGGGGCATCGGGTCGCGGACCGCGGCGAAGCTCGCGGAGCTGGGCATCGGCACGGTCGCGGAGCTGGCGCGGGCCGAGCCGGAGGCGCTCGCGGCGCGGTTCGGTCCGGCGATGGGGCCGCACTTCCGGCGGTTGGCGCTGGGCGCGGGCGACACGAACGTCACCGCGACGCCGTGGGTGGCCAGGTCGCGCAGCCGGGAGACGACGTTCCAGCAGGACCTGACCGACCCGGACGAGATCCGGGAGCAGGTCCGGCTGCTCGCGCGGCGGGTGGCGGAGGACGTGCGGGCGGAAGGGCGGCCCGCGGTCCGGGTGGTGGTGAAGGTGCGGTTCGTGCCGTTCTTCACCTACACGCGGGGCGTGCCGCTGGCGGAGCCCACGACGGACGTCGAGCGGATCGAGGACGCGGCCGTGGCGGCGTTGGCAAGATTCGACGACACACGCGCCGTGCGCCTGCTGGGCGTGCGCGCCGAGTTCACTGGAGGACGACCGTGACGAAAGTCGTGTTGAACGGCTCGGTGTCGCTCGACGGGTACAGCGCCGGACCGAACGTGAGCGAAGAGCACCCGATGGGTGAGGGAGGCGAACGGCTGCACCAGTGGCTGTTCGCCGAGGGCTCGGACGGCGACGCGGCGTTCGCGGCGACGGTCGGCGCGGTCGTGCTCGGCAGGCGGACGTTCGACCTGGGGCTGCCGCACTGGGAGGACACGCCGTTCCCGGCGCCGAGCTTCGTGCTGACCCACGAGGAGCGTCCGCCGCTGGCGATGAAGTCGGCGGCGTTCACGTTCGTCACCGACGGGCCGGAGAGCGCGGTCGCCCAGGCGCGTGCCGCGGCGGGGGACAAGGACGTGCTGGTCATGGCGGCGGCGGAGTCGGCGCGGCACGTGCTGCGCGCCGGGCTGGTGGACGAGATCCGGCTCCAGCTGGTGCCCGTGCTGCTCGGCGGGGGCGCGCGGCTGCTGGACGGCCTGCCGCCCGCCGAGTTCGAGCGGATCGAGGCCACCGCGGCGGACGACGTCGTGCACCTGCGGTTCCGCGCGCTCCGCTGACGCCGGGTGTTCCGGCAGGCCGGGTGTGGGGAGGTGAGGCCGGGTGGGTCAGGCGAGGTCGAGTGAGGAGATGAGGTCGGCCAGCTCGGCCCGGTAGACCTTGCCCGGCTCACGGGTCTGCCCGCGCAGGTGGCCGTAGACCTCCAGCGCCACCAGGCCGTGCATCCGGCCCCACACCCGCAAGGACAGCGCGACGGCCGCCGGTGGCAGGTCCGGGTGCTCGGCCCGCACGGTCTCCACGACGTGCGGGTCGAAGTCCGACCACTCGTGCCCGCCGTGCGACTGGCGCCGCGCGGCCTTCGGCCAGGCGTCGGCGACCAGGCTGACCAGGGCCGCGCACGCCCGCCGCTCCGCCTCCACGCCCTCCTCCGGCGGCTGGTAGCCGGGCACCGGGTCGCCGTAGACGAGCCGGAAGCCCTCCGGGTTGGCCAGCGACCACGTGCGGAGGCCTTCCGCCCACGCCACGATCCGGCCCGCCGCGTCACCGGCCGGCCGCGCGTCGCGTGCCGCCTCCAAGCGCTGCACGAGGTCGGCGTAGACGTCGTTGATCAGCGTGGTGATCAGGTCGTCGCGGGTGGCGTAGTAGCCGTAGATGGCGTTGGCCGTCATGCCCATCTCGCGGGCGATGGCGCGCAGCGAGATCGCGTCCGGGCCGCCGGTCGCCATGAGCTTGAGCGCGATCGTCTTGATCTCGGCCGACGTCTCCGCGCGCAGCCTCGCCCGCCGGTTGGGCACTCGGTCTCCCACGGTTGACACGCTACCCCGTTCCGGTACTGTCCGCCGTGTCGAAACTATACGCCGTGCAGTAAAAATACGGGGTGAATCACGCGTGGACACCACTGTGGCCCCGGCACGCCCCCGTGCCGGGCTCGCGATCGCGTTGCTGGCGTTTTCCCAGTTCATCGTGGCCGTGGACTACAACATCGTGTACGTGGCGCTGCCCGACATCGGGCGGGCGCTCGGCTTTTCCAGTCAGTCCCTGCAATGGGTGGTCAGCGCCTACGCCGTCGCGTTCGGCGGTCTCCTGCTGTGCGCGGGCCGGGTGGTCGACCGGCTCGGCGCGCGCCGAGCGTTCGTCGCCGGCCTGGTGGTGTTCGGGCTGGCGTGCCTGGTCGGCGGGCTCGCGACGACGCCGGGCGTGCTGGTCGGGGCGCGTGCCGCGCAGGGCGTCGGCGGCGCGTTGCTGACGCCCGCGACGCTGGCGTTGATCAGCACGACGTTCGCCGAGGGGCCGGCGAGGACCAGGGCGTTGTCGGTGTGGGGCGCGGCCGGCAGCGGCGGGTTGGCCGCGGGCGCGTTGCTCGGCGGCGTGCTGACCGACGCGTTGGGCTGGGAGTGGACGTTGTTCCTGCTGGTCCCGCTGGCGTTGGGCGCCGCCGCGCTGGCGGTGTCGGTGCTGCCGGCCGACCGGGTCGGCGGTGAGCGGCGGCGGTTCGACGTGCCGGGGGTGCTGCTCGCCACCGCCGGGTCGGTGCTGGTGGTGTTCGGGCTGGTCACCGGCCCGGAGTCGGGTTGGGTCCGCGGCGGGCTCGCGGCGGCGGGCGGGGTGGTGGTGCTCGGCGTGTTCGTGGCCGTGCAGCGGCGGGCCCGCGATCCGCTGGTGCCGTTGCGGCTGTTCGGCAACGGGGCGCTGGTCCGCGCGATCGGCGTCGTGCTGGTGTTCCAGAGCTCGCTGGGCGGCGCGTACTACCTGTTCACGACCTACCTGCAGGACGGGCTGGGCTACCGGCCGCTGGCCGCCGGGTTGGCGTTCCTGCCGCTGACCCTGGTGTCGATGACGGCGTCGCTCAAGGGCACCGGCGCGGCGATCGCCCGGTGGGGCGTGCGGACCGCGCTGGTGGTCGGGATGGCCGTCAACGGCGTCGGCCTCGGGCTGCTGGCCGGCGCGATGGCGTGGGACGGCGGGTTCCCGCTGCTGCTGCCGGGGCTGGTGGTGTGGGGCGTCGGCGGCGGGCTCACGTTCCCGGCGATGTTCGTCGCCGCCTCGTCCGGGGTGGCCGACGGGGAGCAGGGCGTGGCCTCCGCGTTGACCACCACGTCGCAGCAGGTCGGCGGGTCGATCGGGCTCGCGGCGCTGATCGCCTTGGCGGGCACGGGGTTCGGCTCGGCGGGCGCGTTGGCCGTCGGCGGGCTCGCGACCGTCGTCGCCGGGGTGGTGCTCGCCGTCGTGCCGCGTCACCGCGCCGAGGCGGTGATGTCCTCCAGCACGGCGTAGAGCCGGGCGGCGGCGGCCCGGTCGAACTCGGGCCTGCCCGGGTCGACCGGCACGCCCGCGCGGGACGCGGTGAACGGCGTGGCGGGCGGGTCGGCCAGGAACCGGTGGACCTGGCCCGCCGCGTCGGCCGTCGACCGGGCGACCAGGCGGGCCACCAGGTCCAGTGCCCGGCCGCGCAGCCCGCCGACCTGCGCGCCGAGCCCGCTGTCCACGAACATGGGGTTGTGCAGCACGTACCGCACCGCGCTGCCGGGGTGCCGGTCGGCGAACCCGGCGCCGAGCAGGTCGGCGGCCCGCGCGCCCTGGCTGACCGCCCGGAACGCCCGGAACCCGCGGCTCAGCGCGAGGTCGTCCCACTGGATGCCCGGCCCGCGCAGCCCGGCCACGCCGCACAGGCTCACGACCACCGGCGCCGCCGACCGCTCCAAGACCGGCAGCAGCCGTTCCACCAGGGCGAACCGGCTCACCGCGTAGAGCGCGAACGAGTGCTCCAAGCCGTCGGCGGTGACCTCGCGGCGCCGGGTGAACCGGCCCGCGCCGAGCACGATGTGGTCGACCACGTCGAACCGCGACGCCACCTCGTCGGCCACCGCGGCGGTGCCGGCGACCGTGCGGAGGTCGCCCCGGATCAGCTCCACCCCGTCCGGCGCGGCGGCCGACCGGCCCACCACCGCGACCCGGTGCCCCTCGCCCGCGAGCCGTTCCGCCAAGGCCCGGCCGATGCCGTTCGTGCCGCCCGTGATCACCGCGTTCGCCATAACCTGGAGCCTGACGCGCGACCGCGACGACCCGAAAGAAGGCACATCGATGTCCCTGGTCCCGGTGCCGGTCACGGCCGCCGACCGCGCCGCCTGCTCGGTGTCCGACCTGCTCGCGCGCGTCGGCGACAAGTGGAGCCTGCTGGTGCTGGCACTGCTCGCCGAACGCCCCTACGGCTTCAACGAGCTGGACCGCGCCGTGCACGACCTGAGCCGCCGCATCCTCACCCGCACCCTGCGCAACCTGGAGCGCGACGGCCTGGTGAGCCGGGACGTGCGGCCGGGCAAGGCCGCCGGCGTGGAGTACGCGGCGACCGCGCTCGGCCGCTCCCTGCTGGGCTTCGTCGTCCCCTTGGGACAGTGGGCGCTGCGGCACGAGGACGAGATCGAGGCCGCGCGATCGGCCTACGACAAGGCGTCGAGCACCCGGCGTGCGGTGTCCACACTGGACTGAGGGTTCTGGCCGGTGACCAGGTTGCCGTCCACGACGACCGTGCTGGACCACGCCGGACCGGTCTGCGGCACCGCGCCCAGCTCGCGCAGCCGCGCCTCCACGAAGTACGGCACGGCCAGACCGCCTTGGCGTTCCTCCTCGTCGGTGAACACGGTCAGCCGCCGCCCGGCGAACGCGAACGCGCCGTCCTCGCGCACCGCGGACAGCAGCCCGGCCGGGCCGTGGCACAGCGCGCCGACGACCTTGCCCGCGTCGTCGAACGCCACCAGCAGCCGGCCGAGGTCCGCGTCGGACGCCAGGTCCGCCATCGGGCCGTGCCCGCCGGGCAGCAGCACGCCGTCGTAGTCGGCGACGTCGACGTCCGCCAGCCGCAGCGGGGCGGCCAGCTCGTCGTCGATCGACGCCAGGTACGCGCCGAACTCCTCGGTCAGGCTGACCGCGTCCACGGTCGGCCGCACGCCGCCGGGCGTGGCGATGTCCACCCGCACGCCCGCGTCCCGCAGCACGCGCACCGACTCGACCACTTCCTCGGCCCAGAACCCGGTGGGGTGGCTCGACCCGTCGGCCAGCACCAGCTTGTCGGCCGCCGAGACGACCACGAGAACCCTGCTCATCTGTTCGTTCCCTTCACGATGTCGAGGTACGACCCGGACAACCACCACCCCATCACGTTTCATCCGGTACCGTTCGGCGAGCCATAAGGCTTCTTATAGCTGTGGAGTTGCGCGGTGGCCGATCTCGACCTGCTGTCCACGTTCGTGGAGATCTACCGGTCCGGCTCGCTGACCGCCGCCGCCCAGCGCCGCGGCCTCACCCAGCCGGCGGTGAGCGGGCACCTGGCCCGGCTGGAGCGGGAGCTGGGGGAGCCGCTGTTCGTGCGCTCCAGCCGCGGTGTCACGCCGACCGCGCGTGCCGACGCCCTGGCCCGCCGGGTCGGCGCGCACGTGGACGAGCTGCGGTCGGCGCTGTCCGAAGTGGACGACCGGGAGGCGTACGCGGGCACCGTGCACCTGGCGGGCGCGGTCGAGGTGATGGCCGCGCGCGTGCTGCCGGCGTTGGCGCCGCTGACCACGCGCGGCCTGCGGCTGCGGGTCACCCTCGGCCTGGCCGACGACCTGCTCGCCGCGCTGGTCAACGCCCGGCTGGACCTGGTGGTGTCCGCGGTGCGCCCCGTGGACCGCGCGGTGGTCGCGACGCCGTTCGTGGACGAGGAGTTCGTGCTGGTCGGCGCGCCCACGGTGGTGCGCACGATCGACCGCGCGCTGCTGGCGGCCGACCCGGTGCGCGCGTTGGCGCACCTGCCGCTGGTCGCGTACGCGGAGGAGCTGCCGATCGTGCGGCGGTACTGGCGCAGCGAGTTCGGCCGCCGCCCGCCCAACCCGGTCGCGGTGGTCGTGCCGGACCTGCGCGCGGTGCTGGCGGCGGTGGTCGCGGGCGCCGGCGTGTCGGCGCTGCCGCGGTACCTGGCCGACCCGGCGCTGGCGGCGGGGTCGGTGGAGCTGGCGCACCAGGCGGCCGTGCCACCGTTGAACACGCTGTTCCTGGCCACCCGGGTCGGCGGGCTGGCGAACCCGTCGGTGGCGCTGGTGCACGGCCACCTGATGGCCCGCTCGCGGGACTGGGGCGTGCTGTGACGCCCCGGTCCCGCGCGGCGGATCAGACGCCGGCGATGGACTGGATCCAGGACCGGTAGCGCGTCACGTTGGTGTAGGCGGTGGTGGTCTGCCGGTCGCTGGTGGACGCGACGCCGACCTGCGCGCCGCCCGCCATCATCGGACCGCCCGAGTCGCCGCCCGCGGTGATGCCGTCGCCGCGGCGGGCGCAGATCGCGTTGCCGCCGTAGGCGTCGGTGCAGCCGCCCGTGACGGTCACGTTCGCGACCTTCAGGTACTGCGACTGGCAGTTGATCTCCGAGCCGCACCGGGACGTCGCGCCCCAGCCGTAGACCTGCACGTTCTGGCCGACGGTGACCGAACCCGGCTGGCCGAGCCGGGCGTAGGTCGCGGACACGGAGCGGTCGAGCCGGACCAGCGACAGGTCCGACGAGTGGTTGTGGGTCTGCACGCCGTTGGCCACCGTGCCGCCGGACGTCTGGTCCAGGCTGCCGATGCGGAACGACAGCCCGCCGCCGCTGACGCAGTGCTTCGCGGTCAGGATCCACGTCGGCGCGATGATGGTCGCGCTGCACGTCTGCCTGCCGTTGGAGAACAGCCGGGCCGCCCACGGGGCGTTGCTCGCGTAGCCGCCGCCGATGATGTACGGCGTCACGCCGCCGTCCGCGGTCGCCGGCGCGGCCGACGCCGACGGGACGACGGCGAGCAGCGAGAGCGCCGCCGCCGCGAGCACGGTGATCAACCTGGTGATTCGCAAGGGTTTCCTCGATTCCGAAGACACGCGATCGCTCGCGCACAGGGATGTCTTGGGGTCACGAGATTCGTACCACTCGACCGGGTGAAATGGGATATATCGAATCAGTTATAACTCGCGCTATACGGTGTGCGGCATGCTTGTCGAACTGGCCATCGGGGACGCGTACGGCGCGGGCTTCGAGTACGCCGCCGAGTCGCTCGTGACCAGCCACAACACCCTTGAGGGGTACGTGCAGCACCCGAGGCACCTCGGCATTCGCCCCGGCTGCTACACCGACGACACGCAGATGACGCTGGCGCTGGCGGAGCTGCGGGCGTCCGGCGCGCCGTGGACGCCCGAGTCGGTGGCGTCGGCGTTCGTGACCGCGTTCCACCGCGACCCGCGCGAGGGATATGCGCGGGGTTTCCAGGCCTTTCTGGAGAGCGTGCACACCGGCGCGGAGTTCCTGGCCCGCATCCGGCCCGACAGCGACAAGAGCGGCGCGGCGATGCGCGCCGCGCCGGCCGGGCTGCTGCCCACCGTGGCCGACGTGCTGCACCACACCGACGTGCAGGCCAAGGTCACCCACGACACGCCGGACGGTGTGGCGGCGGCGCGGGCGGCGGCGTTGGCCGTGCACTACTGCCACCACGGGCTGGGTCCGGTGGCGGAGGTCGGCTCGTGGGTCGCCGCACGGCTCGGCTCCGACGTGTGGGCGCGGCCGTGGCGGGGCAAGGTCGGGCCGAAGGGCGTGATGAGCGTGCGCGCGGCGCTGACGGCGCTGGCCGAGGGCGGCTCGCTGAGCTCGGTGCTGCGGGCGTGCGTCGCCTTCACCGGTGACGTGGACACCGTCGCGACCGTCGCCCTGGCCGCCGCGTCACGGTCCGCCGAGATCCGCGCCGACCTGCCCCGGGTGCTGGTCGACGGGCTGGAGAACGGGCCGTACGGCCGTGACCACCTGGCCCGCGTGGACGCTCAGCTGCGGTAGCGGCCGACCAGTTCGGCGACCCGGTCCTCGGGCCACGGGCGGCCGGTGTCGCCGAACGTGGCCGCGAAGAACAGCTCCAGGTGCGCGTGCCAGGCCGCGAGCGCCCGCGGTGCGAACGCCGGGTCGGCCAGGGCGTGCGTCAGCTCGACCGTGGTGCCCTGGTCTGGGTCGTGCCGGAACTCCCAGCGCACCCGGCCGGTCGGCGAGTCGAACGCCAGCACGCGCGGCGGCGTCCGCTCGACCAGCGGCCCGGCAGGCACGTGCGGGTTGGTCGCGCGGGCCGGCACGCCCTCCTCGCCTCCGGTGAGCAGCGCCCACACCTCGTCCAGCGGGCGCCAGACGAGGTCGCGGACGAACCGGACCACGCCGTCGTCCACCCGGCCCTCGTCCAGCCCGAACTCGCGGATGTAGTGCTCCATCGGGCCGCGCACGTCCGCCGGCGGCTCGAACGGGCGGTCGGCGAGCCGCGCCTCCAGGCCCGCGAGGCAGGTGTCCCAGCCCGCGGCGTTGCGCCCGGCGCCGTGCTCGTCGCCGAGGACGTGCGTGAACACCAGCAGGCAGCCGCGCTCGTGCGGCAGCAGCTCGAACCGCAGCACGTCGGTGTTCCAGCGGAACGCGAACACCTTCGGCGGGTCGGACTCCAGCACCTCGCCCGTGGCGACCTGGTCGGGGAAGGAGAACGTCATCTCCCGCCCGTCGATCGCCACCTCCGCCGGGAACCAGTGCGCCAGCTCGGCGGGCTCGGTGACCGCCCGCCACACCTTGGCCGGTGGGTGCGCGAGCACCCGTTCGAACCTCAGCACGGGCTTGCCGTCGATCCTCCGCAACTCGGTGCTCATCAGTCCTCCCCTTCCGTTCGGCCGCTGCCGTCCAGTCGGCGTTCCAGGGCGTCCAGGCTGTCCTCCCACATCCGCCGGTACGGCGCGAGCCAGGCGTCGATCTCGGCCAGCGGCCCCGGCCGCAGCCGGTAGAGCCGCCGCTGGGCGTCCCGCCTGACCTCGACCAGCCCGGCCTCGCGCAGCACCTTCAGGTGCTTGGAGACCGTCGGCTGGCTCACCGACAGCCCGTCGACCAGGTCGTTGACCGGCCGCTCGCCGTCGCGCAGCACGTCGAGGATCCGGCGCCGGTGCGGGTCGGCGAGCACCGCGAACGTAGATGCCATGACGGGAATATAGCTCGCGCGGCATATGCCCTGTCAACCCGGGCGGTAGGATGGCGGCGGCGCCTCGACCCCAGTGCGGCCTACCTCATGCGTGGCACAACCGCGTGAACGCTTCCGCCCGACCACTCCGAGGAGCCCCTCCCATGCCGCGCACGTTCGCCGGCTCGCCGGTCCGCGACCTGCTCGCCCTCACCTCCCGTCCCGAGGTCATCTCGTTCGCGGGCGGCCTGCCCGCGCCCGAGCTGTTCGACGTCGACGCCCTGCGCGCCGCCTACGACCAGGCCGTGTCCCGCCGTTCCCTCCAGTACGCGCCCACCGAGGGCGACGCGGACCTGCGCGGCCTGGTCGCCGACCGGCTCAGCGGGCGTGGCCTGCCGACCGCGGTGGAGGACCTGCTCGTCACGTCCGGCTCGCAGCAGGCGTTGACGCTGGTCGCGACCGCCCTGCTGGAGCCGGGCGCGGTGGTCGCGGTCGAGGAGCCGACCTACCTCGCCGCCCTGCAGTGCTTCCAGCTCGCCGACGCGCGGATCGTGCCCGTCGCGGGTGACGAGTACGGCATGGACCCGGCCGCGCTGGCGGACGTCATCGAGCGGGAACGGCCCGAGCTGCTGTACCTGGTGCCGACGTTCGCGAACCCGACCGGCCGGACGTTGAGCGCCGGGCGGCGGGCCGAGATCGCCGCGCTCGCCGACCGGCACGGCCTGTGGGTCGTGGAGGACGACCCGTACAGCGAGCTGCGCTACCGGGGCGAGCCGGTGCCGTCGCTGGCCTCGATGAGCGACCGCGTGCTGTACGCGGGCAGCTTCTCCAAGGTCGGCGCGCCGGGCATGCGGCTGGGCTGGCTGCGCGCGCCCGCGTCGATCATGCGCACGCTGGTGATCGTGAAGCAGGCGGCGGACCTGCACACGTCCACCGTCGACCAGGCCGCCGCGGCGTCGTACCTGAAGGCGAACGACCTGGACGAGCACATCCGCGGGCTGTGCGCGGCCTACCGGGAGCGGCGGGACGCGATGATCGGCGCACTGCCGTCGACCGTGCCCGCGGGGACGCGGTGGAGCGACCCGGACGGCGGGATGTTCGTGTGGGTGACGCTGCCGGGCGGGGTGGACACGGCGGAGCTGATCACGGCGGCGTTGGCGCGTGACGTGGCGTTCGTGCCGGGCGCGCCGTTCTACGCGACGACGCCGGACCGGTCGACGCTGCGGTTGTCGTTCACCACCAACACGACCGACGAGATCGTGGAGGGGATGCGGCGGCTGGCGACCGTGCTGCGGGGTTAGCGCACGGTCGGACCGTGCGATCCGCACGGGTTCGTGATGACACGGCGGGGGTGGGACTTGTGCGCCGTCGGCCCCAACGTGGTGGTCATGAGACGTTCTTCGATCCTCTCCTTGGTGATCTCGACCGCGTTGGGCATCGCGATCGTGGCCGACGACGACGGCGACTGGACCGGGTCCGGCACGTGGGGCCTCGTCGCGATCGCGTTGGCGTACCTGGTGATCGGCTTGGCGCGCGGCGAGCTGCGCCGGCCGCGGGTGCTGTGGGCACAGCTCGCCGGCGTGGCGGGCTTCGGCCTGGTGGCGGGGGTGGCGCTGCTCGTCGACCCCGACGTGGGCCGGTACGTGGTGGCGGCGGGCTGGCTCGCGCACGCCGCGTGGGACCTCGTGCACTTCCGCGCGAAGCTGGTCGTGCCCACCTGGTACGCGCTCGGCTGCGTCGTGGTCGACGCGTTCGTCGGCGTGTCGCTGGCATGGTGAGCGCATGATGCGGCGGGCGAGGGTGCTCACGCTCGTGTCGCTGGGCGTGGCGTGGTCGACCAGCCTGGCCGGGCCGGGTGTCGGCGTGCTGCTGGAGACCCGGCCGGCCTGGGCGGTGGCGGGGCTGGTCGGCGTGGTGCTGTTCGGCGCGACGCACGCGGGCGTGCTGTACGCGGCCGTGACGCCGGGTGCGGCGCGTGGCCGGTGGGACGTGGCGTTCGTGGCGGCGTCGCTGCTGTCGGTGCCGTTGCTGGCGCCCGTGGCGGTGGGCCGGTGGGACACGTGGGCGTGGGTCGGCGCGGCGCTCGTCGGGACGGCGCCGGTGCTGGTGCGGCGGCGGTCGTGGGCGGTGGCGCCCGTGGTGGTCGCGGTGGCGGTGGTGGTGTCGCCGGAACCGTTGCGGGCGTTGGTGATCGCCGGTGGCGTCGGTGTCGGGTTGGCGTTGATGCACGTGCTGCCGGTGTGGCTGTGGGATCTCGTGGCGCAGGCGCAGCGGGGCCGTGAGGCGCGGGCACGGCTGGCGGTGATCGAGGAACGGCTGCGGTTCGCGCGGGACGTGCACGACCTGCTGGGGCACCGGTTGACCGTGATCGCGCTGAAGGCGGAGCTGGCGTCACGGCTGGCCGTCGTGGACGGTGAACGGGCCGGCGCGGAGGCGGACGAGGTGCGCGCGCTGGCCGCGGCGGCGTTGGCGGAGCTGCGGGAGGCCGTGCACGGGTACCGGACCGTGGAGCCGGCCGAGCAGGCGTCGGCGATCGAGCAGGTGTTGACCTCGGCCGGGGTGCGGTGCACGGTGTCGGTTCCGGCGGAGTTGCCCGCGGCGGCCCGCGAGCTGTCGTGGGCGCTGCGGGAGGCGGGGACGAACGTGCTGCGGCACAGCCGGGCGCGGTGGTGCTCGGTCGACGTGGTGGCGGACGCCGACGAGGTGCGGCTGACCGTGGCGAACGATGGCGCCACTGGGGCACGCGGGCCGCGCGGGTCGGGGTCTTTCGGGTCGGGGTTGGGCGGGCTGGCCGAGCGGCTGGCCCGGGTGGGCGGGACGGTGCGCACCGGGGAGGAGGACGGGGTGTTCACGCTGGTGGCGACCGTGCGGACGTGATACGCGTGCTGCTGGCCGACGACGAGGAGCTGATCCGCGTCGCGGTGGCGGCGCTGCTCGGCCTGGAACCGGACATCGAGGTCGTGGCCCAGGCGGGCGACGGCCGCGAGGCGGTGCGCGCGGCGTTGGCGCACCGGCCGGACGTGGCCGTGGTCGACCTGCAGATGCCGGGGCTGGACGGGTTCGAGGTGACCGCGTCGCTGGCGTCGGCGCTGCCGGCCTGCGCGGTGGTGATCCTGACCGGTCGCGGCAAGCCGCCCCACCTGCAACGCGCCCTGTCGGCCGGGGCGAAGGGGTTCCTGCCGAAGGGATCGCCGGGCGGCACGCTGGCGGACGTGGTCCGGCGCGTGCACGGCGGCGCCCGGTACGTCGACCCGGAGCTGGCGGCGGACGCGCTGACCACGCCGCCCTGCCCGTTGACGCCGCGCGAGCTGGAAGTGCTGCGGCTGGCCGAGTACGACACGCCGGTGGCCGTGATCGCGCGCCGGACGCACCTGTCCGCCGGGACGGTGCGCAACTACCTGGCCGCGGCGGTCGCGAAGCTGGGCGCGGCGAGCCGGTCGGAGGCCTACCTCACCGCGCACGACAACGGCTGGTTCTGAGCACCCCGGTCCCCGGACCGGCCCGGTCCGGGGACGGGTTCGGCGCGACGCCCGGCAGGTAGCGGAAGTTTCCGCCCGCCCGAGGCTTGGCCGGTGGTCGTCCCGGTCCCTACTTTCGTGGCATCTCAAGGAAATGAGGGGCCATGACCGACCACACGCTGTCGATCCCGTCACCGCCACCACCGCCGCGGCCCCGGTCACGTGCCGCCGTCGTGCTGCTCGGGCTGCTCGTCGTGGTCCTGGTCGGCGCGTCCGTGCTGACGATCGTGCTGTTCGTCGGCGCGAAGGAAGAGCACGGCCTGGAGGTCCAGCGCCTGGACCAGACGAGCCGGTCGCTCACCGCGGCCGAGGCACGGCTGGAGGAGACCGAGTCGACCAACGACACCGTCACCGGCCGGATCGCCACGTTGGAGGCGCAGAACGCCGAGCTGCACAAGTGCGCCGACCCGGCCCGGGACTCGATCATCGCGGCGCGGGACGACGACGACGCGGCCCTCGGGCCCGCCGTCGACCGCGCCTCCGACAACTGCTGAGCCGGGGAGCCGACATGACCACGCCAGAGTCCGACCAGCTGTTCACCCCGCCCGCACCGCCTCCGACGACCCCGTCGAACGGCGTGCCGCTGCAGTACCAGCCGACGCCGACGCCACCGCCGCCCGCGCCCGCGGGCCGTGCGCCGATCGTCGCGCTGACCGTGCTGGCCGCCGTGTTCGCCCTCGTGACGGGCCTGTTCACCGTCCTCTACCTGGGCGAACGCGCCGACCGTGACGCGATCGCGGCCGCCAGGGCCGACCAGGAGCGCAGCCTCGCCGACGTGAGCGGGAAGCAGGACGCGGCCGACGCGACGCTGGCGACCAACCGTTCCCGGGAGTCCGCGCTGTCCTCCGAGCACGACCTGCTCACCCGGTGCGTGGAGGCCGCCAAGGGCTACTTCGACCTGCCGCCGGGGCAGAGCCCGGAGTCCTCACGCCTGTTCCGCGTCATGTACGACGTCTGCCCGCAGATCTGACTCCATCGCCGCCCGGACGCCGCGGACCGCCAGCCGGTCCGCGCGTTCGTTCTCCGGGTGCCCGGCGTGCCCCTTCACCCAGTGCCACTCGACCTCGTGCGGCGTGGCGGCGGCGTCGAGGCGCTGCCACAGGTCGACGTTCTTGACCGGCTGCTTCGCCGCGGTCAGCCAGCCGTTGGCCTTCCACTTGGTCATCCACGACAGCACGCCGTTGCGGACGTACGTGCTGTCGGTGTAGATCCGCACCACCGACGGCCGCTTCAGGGTCTCCAACGCGCGGATCGGCGCCATCAGCTCCATCCGGTTGTTGGTGGTGGCCGTCGACTCCCCGCCGAACAGGTCGCGCTCGTGCGCCCCGTACCGCAGCACCGCGCCCCAGCCGCCCGGTCCGGGATTGCCGCTGCACGCGCCGTCGGTGTAGATCTCCACCACCTGCTCCATGCGGGGAACATACCGAGTGACGGACGTTGCGCCGTGAGCGCAATCGCTGTCGCCCGCACGGCGGCCGTGGGCACGCTGTCGTCATGGCACAGGGTTTCCGGGGCGACGTGGCCGACTTCTACCACCGCTACCGGCGGGGCTATCCGCCCGCGGCGTTCGACGCGCTGGTGGACGTCTTCGGACTGACACCGGACGACGTCGCGGTGGACCTCGGCTGCGGCACGGGCCAGGTGACCGTGCCCCTCGCGGCACGGGTGCGCGCCGTGATCGGCGTCGACCCGGAGCCGGACATGCTGGCGCACGCCCGCCGCGCGGCGGAGGGCGCGGCGAACCTGGCGTGGGTGGTCGGGACGGACGCGGACGTGCCCGCGTTGCGCGCCGTGCTGGGCGACGGGTCGGTCGGCGTGGTCACGATCGGCCAAGCACTGCACTGGATGCGGCACGACGAGCTGTTCCGGACGGTGTTCCCGCTGGTCAGGCCGGGTGGCGGGGTTGCCGTGCTGACCAACGGCACGCCGTTGTGGTTGCAGGACAGCGACTGGTCGCGGGCGTTGCGCGGAAGCCTGGAGCAGTGGCTGGGCACACCCGCCGGCAACGCGTGCGGCACCGACGAGCAGAGCCAGGCGCGGTACCGGGAAAGCCTGGCCGCCGCCGGGTTCCGGGTCGAGACGCGCGGCGTCGACTACACCGACACCCTCGACCTGGAGTCCATTGTGGGCGGTGTCCTGTCCGCGCTGCCCGTCGACCGGCTGCCCGCGGACCGCCAGGCCTTCACCGAACGGCTCCGCGACGCGCTGGAGCCGCACGGGCCGTTCACCGAACACGTCCACGTGACCGTGCTGACGGGCCGGCGTTGAGGACCCCGCGGACGGACGGGTGTCATGCTCGTCGCGTGGTCTCGATCGAGGTAGCGCGCGGTGACATCACCCGCGAGGACGTGGACGCCATCGTCACCGCGGCCAACGAGTCGCTGATGGGCGGCGGCGGTGTGGACGGCGCGGTGCACCGCGCGGCGGGCCCGCGACTGGCCGAGGCCGGCGCGGCGATCGGCCCGTGCCCACCGGGCGAGGCCATGGCCACCCCGGCGTTCGACCTCACCCCGCCGATCCGGCACGTGATCCACACCGTCGGCCCGGCGTGGGAGGGCGGCGGCCACGGCGAGGCGGAAGTCCTGGCCTCCTGCTACCGGCGCAGCCTCCGCGTGGCCGACGACCTGGGCGCCCGCACCGTCGCCTTCCCCGCGATCGCCACGGGCGTCTACGGCTTCCCTCCCGTGGAAGCCGCCCGCATCGCCGTGACAACGATCCGCGCCACCGCGACCGACGTCACGTTGGTGAGGCTGGTCGCCTTCGACGAGGACACCGAGGCCTTGCTCACCGCCGAACTGGCACGCACCGCCGACGCCTGACGACGCGCGGAGCGAGGGTTACGACCGACCAAGGACGGGGCCGCCGGGCGACCCCGCCCGCGTGCGCTCCGTCACCAACCCCGCGAACGCCACTCGGCCAGGTGAGGTCGCTCACGCCCCAACGTGGTGTCGTCGCCGTGACCTGGGTAAACCCACGTGTCGTCCGGCAGTTCGGCGAAGATCCGGGCCTCCACGTCGTCCATGAGGGAACCGAAGGTTTCAGGTGACGTGGTTTTGCCGACCCCTCCCGGGAACAGCGAGTCCCCGGTGAAGAGGTGGGGGTGGCCGGTTGGATCGCGGTACAGCAGGGCGATCGAGCCCGGCGTGTGGCCGCGCAGGTGGATCACCGTCAACGGGACTTCGCCGACGTGCACTGTGTCGCCGTGCCCCACCAGCACGTCCGGCGGGATGGGCAGCACGTCCGCGTCCGCCTCGTGCGCGATGGTGTTCGAGCCGTTCGCGCCCGCGACCGCGCCCAGGGCGCCCCAGTGGTCCTGGTGCCGGTGCGTGGTCACCACGGTCTTCAGCCTCGGCCGGTCAACCTCGTGACCGACGACGTCCGACAGCCGTTCCGGGTCGGCCGCCGCGTCGATGAGCAGACCCTCGTTCGTCGCGCGGCAGACCAGCAGGTACGCGTTGTTGTCCATCGGGCCGACCGAGACCTTGGTGATGGTCAACGCGTCCAGGATGCGCCGAGCCGCCGGTCCGCCCGGCGACACATGCCCCGTGTAGTCCTCTAGTACGTCCACAATGGCCGACCGTATCCGACCGGGACCCTTCAGGGTTCCCACAGCTCGACCCCATAGGGTTGACAACGATCACCGCCGCATCTCCGACACCGTCTGATTAGGGTTCTTCTTCCTCGTGCCTACCAAACGTCGGATCAACTGGGACGTCCTGCGCATCCTGGCCGTGCTGGCCGTGCTCCTGCAGCACGCCACCCGCGTGGGCCCGGCCAACCACCCCGAGCTCAGCCGGCCGTCGTTCGTCTTCGGCTTCGAGTTCGGCGCGAGCACGCTCGTGGTGATCTCCGCGTTCTTCGCCTGCGCCTCGCTGGCCAAGGGCGAACCCGGCCGCTTCCTGCGCAACCGGCTGGCCCGCCTGCTGCCCGCCTACGTGGTGGCCGCCGTGTGCACGTACGCCGTGCTGCGCTACCTCACGCCGGACGGCTGGAGCGAACTCGAACCGCGCGACCTGGTCGTCAACGTCCTCATGCTGCAGAGCTGGTTCCCCGACGCACGCCTGGTCGACGTCTCCTACTGGACGCTCCCGATCCAGGTCACCGGGTTCGTCGCGGGCGCGCTGCTGGTGTCACGGATCCGCGGCCGGGCCGTCAAGGCGATGCTCTGGGCCCTCATCGTCGTGCCCCTCGCCGTGAAGGACTGGACGGTCGACCCCGGTCTCGTCCACACCTTGTACAACGGCCTGGGCGCGCAGCGCGCCCAGCTGTTCGCCGTCGGCATCGCCATCTGGCTGTGGTCCAAGGGACGGCTCGGCGACCGGCACCTGTTCGCCCTGCTCACGGCCGCACTACTGGTCCAGTTCGGGCACAGCGGCGACCTCAGGTCCACGATCGGGTTCGGCGTCATGGTGATCGGCGTGTGCGCCGCGGCGGGCGGCCGGGACTGGGACATCGCGCCCGTGCGCCTGCTCTCCCGACCGATCAAGTGGCTGGCCGGCATCTCCTACGGCGTGTACCTGGTGCACCAGGAGCTCGGCTACGTCGTGATGGCCAAGGTCTCGCCCTACGGCGGACCGTGGACCGAGCTGGCGTTCTTCACCGCCTCGGCCGTCGTCCTCGGCTGGCTGCTCACCAAGTTCGTGGAACGGCCGGCGCACCGCGTCCTGATGGCGAGCCGGCCGACCATGGCCGGCCTGCTGCTCACCGCCCGCCTGCACGCCGCTCAGAGCCACTTGGGCAGCGTCGGCGCCGTCCCGTTCAGCAGGGCGCCGCTCTGGCGCCCGGTCAGCCACCCCAGCACGTCGGCCGCCGCGCCGCTCACGATGGGCGACGACGCGCTGTCCGCGGTCAGCCCCCAACTGCGCTGACGGCCGTCCGAGAACACCGCCTCCACCCGCGCGGGCGGCACGTCGGCCCGGTCGGCGTACTGGCCGACGGCCTCCTCCAGGAAGCCCTCCAGCAGCTCCGGCGGCAGGTCGGCGAACCCGACGCCCGCGTCCAGGTCGACCAGGTGGAACCACACCTCGCGCACCCGCAGCCACGGCACCCGGTGCGCCAGGAACGGGCCCGACTTCGGGTGCGCGACCTCCGCCTCCCACGCCGTGGGCGGCAGCTCGCGGGCGGCCGTGGCGAACCGCTGGCACGCCGCGTCCAGGTCCGCCCGCAGCAGCTGCGGCAACCGGCCCGCGCCCTCGTCGATGTCGGCGTCCCGGTCGACGGCGCTCGGGTACATCTGGTGCTCGACGCCGGTCTTCGCCCACGTGAGCAGGTTGACCAGGGCGTCGGCGTTGCGCGCGAGGTGCGTCACCACGTGCCCCCGGCTCCAGCCGGGCAGCAGGCTCGAACCCCGCAGCGCGGACAGGTCCAAACCCGCGACGACCTCGTACAACGCCCGTGTCGCCCGGTCGACCTCGGCGAGCCCGGCGACGGCGTCCTGCGCCGCGGCCGACTGCTCGCGCGGCGCGGGTACGCTCGTCTCGGCGGATCGGACCTGGGCGGCATCAGCGAAGCTCATGGGCACCTCATCCCGGCGTTTGCGGCCGAACGGCCTATCACCCCAGCGTAGGGGCGTGGACTACCGACCGGTAGAGCCGTTGGCGCACGATCGTGGGAGTGTGCCCGTCACGATTCGTCGGTGCTCGGTCCTAGCATGGTTGACGCCCTCCCCGACAGGGCCGACGCAGTGGTCCGATACGCTTTTCGAACGTCTGTTCGGGGAAAGGCAAGAACCGAAGGGAACCGTTGTGGCCGACCGGCTTGTCGTTCGCGGGGCGCGCGAGCACAACCTGCGAGGGGTGGACCTCGACCTGCCGAGGGACAGCCTCATCGTGTTCACCGGGCTGTCCGGCTCGGGCAAGTCCAGCCTCGCCTTCGACACGATCTTCGCCGAGGGCCAGCGCCGCTACGTCGAATCGCTGTCCGCGTACGCGCGGCAGTTCCTCGGCCAGATGGACAAGCCGGACGTCGACTTCATCGAGGGCCTGTCGCCCGCGGTGTCGATCGACCAGAAGTCGACCAGCCGCAACCCGCGGTCGACCGTGGGCACCATCACCGAGGTCTACGACTACCTGCGGCTGCTCTACGCGCGCGCCGGCAAGGCGCACTGCCCCACGTGCGGCGAGGCGATCAGCAAGCAGACGCCCCAGCAGATCGTGGACCAGGTGCTGGCCATGGAGTCCGGCACCAAGTTCCAGGTGCTCGCACCCGTCATCCGGGGCCGCAAGGGCGAGTACCTCGACCTGTTCTCCACCCTCCAGTCGCAGGGCTACTCGCGCGCCAAGGTCGACGGCGTGGTCCACGCCCTCGGCGAGGTGCCGAAGCTGAAGAAGCAGGAGAAGCACGACATCGCGGTCGTCATCGACCGGCTGAGCGTGAAGGCCAGCTCCAAGCAGCGGCTCACCGACTCGGTGGAAACGGCGCTGCGCCTGGCCGACGGCCTCGTCGAGCTGGAGTTCGTGGACGTGCCGGAAGGCGACCCGGGCCGGGTGCGCGGCTTCTCCGAGAACCTGGCCTGCCCGAACGGCCACCCGCTGGCGATCGAGGACCTGGAGCCCCGGTCGTTCTCGTTCAACTCGCCCTACGGCGCCTGCCCGGCGTGCACCGGCATCGGCGTCCGCAAGGAGGTCGACCCGGAGCTGGTCGTGCCCGACGACGAGCTGTCGCTCGGTGAGGGCGCGATCGCGCCGTGGGCGTCCGGCCAGACCGCCGAGTACTTCACCCGGCTGCTGGAGTCGCTGGGCCTCGCCATCGGGTTCCGGATGGACACGCCGTGGCGGCAGCTGCCCGCCCGTGCGCAGAAGGCCGTGCTGCACGGCGTGGACGAGCAGGTCAACGTCCGCTACAAGAACCGCTACGGCCGTGAGCGCTCCTACTACGCCAACTACGAGGGCGTGATCCCGTTCCTGGAACGGCGGCAGGAGCAGACCGAGTCCGAGTACATGCGGGAGAAGTACGAGGGCTACATGCGGGAGGTGCCGTGCCCCACGTGCCAGGGCACCCGCCTCAAGCCCGAGATCCTCGCTGTGACCCTGCACCACGGGCGCAAGGGCGACAAGTCCATCGCCGAGGTGTGCGCGATGTCGGTGTCGGAGTGCTCGGAGTTCCTCGACGGGCTCAAGCTCGGCAAGCGCGAGTCGATGATCGCGGGCGCGGTGCTCAAGGAGATCCAGGCCCGGCTGCACTTCCTGCTCGACGTCGGCCTCAACTACCTGTCACTGGACCGCGCGTCCGGCACCCTTTCGGGTGGTGAGGCTCAGCGGATCAGGTTGGCGACGCAGATCGGCTCCGGCCTCGTCGGCGTGCTGTACGTGCTGGACGAGCCGTCGATCGGGCTGCACCAGCGCGACAACCACAAGCTGATCGAGACGCTGACCCGGCTGCGCGACCTCGGCAACACGCTGATCGTGGTCGAGCACGACGAGGACACCATCCGCACGTCCGACTGGGTGGTCGACATCGGCCCCGGCGCGGGCGAGCACGGCGGCAAGGTCGTGCACAGCGGCCCGTACAAGGAGCTGCTGAAGAACAAGGAGTCGATCACCGGCGCGTACCTGGCGGGGCGCAAGGAGATCGCCATGCCCGCCACCCGCCGCAAGGTCGACAAGAAGCGGCAGCTCACCGTGGTCGGCGCGCGGGAGCACAACCTGCGCGGCATCGACGTGTCGTTCCCGCTCGGCTGCCTCGTCTCCGTCACCGGCGTGTCCGGCTCGGGCAAGTCCACGCTGGTCAACGACATCCTGGCGACCGTGCTGGCGAACAAGCTCAACGGCGCGCGGCAGGTGCCGGGCAGGCACACCCGCGTGCGCGGGCTGGACCAGGTCGACAAGCTCGTGCAGGTCGACCAGTCGCCGATCGGCCGCACCCCGCGCTCCAACCCGGCCACCTACACGGGCGTGTTCGACCACATCCGCAAGCTGTTCGCCGCCACCACCGAGGCGAAGGTGCGCGGCTACCAGCCGGGGCGGTTCTCGTTCAACGTCAAGGGCGGGCGCTGCGAGGCGTGCGCGGGCGACGGCACGATCAAGATCGAGATGAACTTCCTGCCGGACGTCTACGTGCCGTGCGAGGTGTGCAAGGGCGCCCGGTACAACCGCGAGACGCTGGAAGTGCACTACAAGGGCAAGACGATCTCCGAGGTCCTCGACATGCCGATCGAGGAGGCGGCGACGTTCTTCGAGCCGATCAACGCCATCCACCGGCACCTGCGCACGCTGGTCGACGTCGGTCTGGGCTACGTGCGGCTCGGCCAGCCCGCGCCCACGCTGTCCGGTGGTGAGGCGCAGCGGGTGAAGCTGGCGGCCGAGCTGCAGAAGCGGTCCACCGGCAAGACCGTCTACATCCTGGACGAGCCGACCACGGGTCTGCACTTCGAGGACATCCGCAAGCTGCTGGGCGTGATCAACGGGTTGGTCGACAAGGGCAACTCGGTGATCGTGATCGAGCACAACCTCGACGTGATCAAGACGTCGGACTGGCTGGTCGACATGGGGCCGGAGGGCGGGTCGGGCGGCGGCATGGTCGTGGCCGAGGGCACTCCGGAGCAGGTCGCGGACGTCGCGGACAGCTACACGGGCCAGTTCCTGCGCGAAGTCCTCCCCTCCGAAGCCGCCGTCGGCTGACCCAAGATCACCCGAAGGCGTTACGGCTGCCGGGTATGAATGGAAACGCGGATTGCGTTGCCGGAAAAGAAGGAGGCCGCGGCGCCCCGGCCACACTGCTATGCGTGGCCGACTCGGACCGTCTCTGGCTGTCTCGTCCGCGACGTCCTGAACGTAGGCCGCCGCGTACGGGGATGCGGTGGACGAGGGTGGTCGCGTGGGTGACCGGTCTGCCCGACCACGGGCAGGATGGGCGTCATGCCGCTGAACAGCTACCGCTTCCGCAGCGTGTGGTCGGTGGACAGCACGCCCGCGCGGACCTTCGACGTGCTCGCCGACCTGGGCAGCTACCCGCGGTGGTGGCCGCAGGTGCGTGCGGCCCGCCGGGTGGCCGACGACGTTGCCGAGCTGCGGTGCCGTTCGGTGCTGCCCTACGACCTGGTGTTCCAGGCCCGCCACAACGCGCGGGAGCCGGCGGCAGGGCTGTTGCGCGCCGACTTGGTCGGCGACCTCGACGGCACGGCGAGCTGGCGGATCTTCCCCGAGGGCGCCGGGTCGCGGTTGGTGTACGACCAGGAGGTGGTGGTGCGCAAGCCGCTGCTGCGCCGTCTGGCCGTCGTCGCCCGGCCGCTGCTCTTGGCCAACCACGAGTTGATGATGCGCAGCGGCCAGCGGGGTCTGCGCACCTACCTGGCCGGGTTCCACGCGGCGCTGGGTCACGCGGCGCTGGGTGATGGGGCGCTGGGCAACGCGGCGCTGGGTGATGGGTGATGGGTGATGGGGCGTTCAGCGACGGCGCGTTGGGCAACGGGCGTTGGGTGATGGGCGTTGGGTGGGGCGCTGGGTAGCGGGCTGACCCGAGAGCGGCCCCAGGAGTGTGCAGAAAATCATCAGATTTGGTGAACCGTTCGGGCTTGGTGTCCGTGTGGGTGGCATTCGGTTGCCCCAGGGAGGTTCACCATGACCCGCACTCGTGCAGTCGCCATCGGTGCCGCCGCTCTCGTCGGCATCGCCCTGCTCGGCGCTTCGTGGACCGGTGAAGGCCGGCCCGCTGCACAGGAGTCCGCTGCCCGGGAGTCGGGCGTGCAGGAGTCAGGCGTGCAGGAGCGGGGGGACGGTCCCGTTGGGGCAGCGCCGAAGAAGGCCGAGAACGAGGTCGCGCCGGCGGCCGACGTGTCCACGGCCGTGGTGCCTGGCCTCGGCACGGTGTTGACCGATGGTGAAGGTCGGACGCTGTACCGGTTCGACAGGGACACCGCGAAGCCGTCGACGTCCACTTGCGACGGTGGCTGCGCGGAGCAGTGGCCGCCGGTCCTGGCGACGTCCGGCGACGTGCGGGTGCGGGGTGTCGACCAGGCGCTCGTGGCCACGCTCGACCGTGCGGACGGCACCAGGCAGGTCACCGTGGCGGGCTGGCCGGTGTACCGGTTCGCCGACGACGCGGCGCCGGGTGAGGCCAAGGGGCAGGGGGTCGGTGGCACGTGGTTCGTGGCCGCGCCGGACGGCAAGAAAGCCGCACCCGCCGCGGGTCTGGTGCTGACGACGGCGTCGGTCGGTGCGCTCGGGACCGTGCTGACCGACCGGGACGGCATGACGCTGTACCGGTTCGACGAGGACAGCGCGAAACCGTCGGCGTCGAACTGCGATGGCGACTGCGCGACGAAGTGGCCGCCGCTGCTGGTGGACTCGCCGCAGTTCGAGGTGCGGGGTGTGGACCCCTCGTTGGTGGGCTCGGTGACCCGTGCGGACGGTTCCTTGCAGGCCACGGTGGCCGGGTGGCCGCTGTACCTGTTCGCCGACGACGTGGTGTGCGGTGACGCGAAGGGCCAGGGCGTCGGCGGTGTGTGGTTCGCGGCCAGGCCCGACGGTTTGAAGGCAGGCTGAGAGCCCGACGGTTCGAAGGCAGGCTGAAAGGCAGGCAGGCCACTGGCAGGGGGAAGCGGAGGCGGGGGCAAGGGGGAAGGCGGGGGGCAAGGGGGAAGCAGGGGGGAGGGGACGGCGGCGGGCACACTCGAAGAGGGAGCGTGCCCGCCGCCGGCTACACCACCAGGCTCAGCAGCGCGGCCACCACGAAGCCGACCACGGACAGGATGGTCTCCAGCACGGTCCACGTCTGGAGGGTTTCCTTCACCGACAGGCCGAAGTAGCGGGACACGATCCAGAACCCGCCGTCGTTGACGTGCGACGCGATGATCGACCCGGCCGCGATCGCCATGACCAGCAGCGCCAACTGCGGCTGCGAGTAGTCCAGGTCGGCCACGACGGGCACGACGATGCCGGTCGTCGTCACGATCGCGACGGTGGCCGAGCCCTGCGCGATGCGCATCCCGCAGCTGATCACGTACGACAGCGCGATCACCGGCAGCCCCACGTCGGCCAGTGACGTGGCGAGCACCTTGCCGACACCGGTCGCGGACAGGACCGCGCCGAAGAACCCGCCCGCGCCCACCACGAGCAGGATCATCGCCACCGGCCGCAGCGACGCGGCGGACAGCTCGGTCACCTGCTCGCGCGTCATGCCCCGCCGGAACCCCAGCAGCCAGAACGCCAGCAGCACGGCGATCGTCAACGCCACCGCGGGCGTGCCGAAGAACGTGAACACCCCGAGCACGGTGGAGCCCTTGGGCAGCAGGATGCTGCCGAACGTGCCCGCCAGGATCAGCACCAGCGGCACCGCGATGATCCCCAGCACCAACGCCAGCGGCGGCTCGCCCTTGGTCTGCTCGCCGCGCATCTTCTCCGCGGCGGCCAGCATCTCCTCCGGCACGGGCACGTGCAGCCGCTTGCCCATCCACGCGGAGAACAGCACGCCGCCGATGAACCACGACGGGAGCGCCACGGCCAGCGCCATGATGATGATCCAGCCGAGTTCGACGCCGAGCATCCCGGCCGCCGCGACGGGGCCGGGGTGCGGCGGCATGAACGCGTGCATCACCGACAGACCCGCCAGCAACGGCATCGCGTACAGCACGATCGACCGGCCGCTGCGCTTCGCGGCCACGTAGACCAGGGGTGCGAGCACGAAGATGCCGATGTCGAAGAACACCGGCACGCCGAAGATCAACCCGGCGAGACCCATGGCCAGCGGCGCGCGGTTCTCGCCGAACGCCCGCAGCAGCGACCGGGTCAGCACTTCCGCGCCGCCGGACGCTTCGAGGATCGAGCCGAGCAGCGTGCCGAGGCCGATGATCGCGGCGACGTGGCCGAGGATGCCGCCGAACCCCTTCTCCACCAGGGAGTCCGACGCCTTCTGCGCCGACCCGACCAGCGTCTCCACCGGCAGTCCCGCGGCCAGCGCCACCAGCAGGCCGACGACGAGCAGCGCGATGAACGGCTCGACCTTCCACCTGATGATCATCGCGAGGAGGAGGGCGATGCTGAGCGCGGACAGCGTCAGCAGGCCTCCGGTGGTGTGCTGCAGCCAGTCGATCACGCGCGGCTCCGGTGGTTTCGCAGGGAACGGCCGGGCAGGGCGTCGGTCCGCCCGCCCTCGTCGAGCACGGGCACCCCGTTGACGACGACGTGGGTGATGCCCGCAGCGGCCTGCCGGGGCTCGTCGAACGTCGCAGTGTCGGCGACCGAGTCGGGGTCGAACAGCACGAGGTCGGCCGCGTACCCCTCGCGGACGAGCCCGCGGTCGGTCAGCCGCAGCCGGCGCGCGGCCCGCCCGGTCAGGTGGGCGACGCACTCCTCCAGGCCGAGCACGCCGAGTTCGCGCACGTACCGGGCGAGGTAGCGGGGGAACGTGCCCCACGCGCGGGGGTGCGGCCGATCGCCGACGAGCAGGCCGTCGCTGCCGCCGGTGTGCGCGGGGTGCCGCATGATCGCGCGCACGTTGTCCTCGTGGCCGACGTGCATCAGGCACGAGGTGCCCAGCCGTTCGGACACCAGCACGTCGAAGTACAGCTCGGCGGGCGGCCGTCCGGCGCGGCGCGCGGACTCGGCGACGGAGGACCCGACGAGGTGCGCGTTCTCGGTCTTGCGCACGCCGTTGACCTCGATGGTGTCCCAGTCGACCGGCACGCCGTGGCAGCCGTCGGAGCCGGTTTCCTCGATCTCCACCCGGATCCGCTCGCGCGTGTCCACATCGGACAGCCGGGCCAGGGTCGCCTCGGGTCCGCCTTCGCCCGCCCAGCTCGGCAGCAGCGCGGACAGGTACGTCGCGCCGGGCAGGTAGGGGTAGGTGTCGAGGGTGATGTCCGCGCCGTCGGCGATGGCCCGGTCGAGCAGGTCGAGCAGCTCGCCCGCCCGGCCCCGGTTGACCTCGAAGTTCATCGTGGCGTGCGCGAGGTGCAGCGGGCAGCCGGCGTCACGCGACACGCGCACCATCTCGGCGTACGCCTCCAGCGCGCCCGCGCCGTAGCTGCGGTGGTGCGGGCTGTAGAACCCGCCGTGCTCGCCGACGACCCGGCACAGCTCGGTCAGCTCGGCGGTGTCGGCGTACATGCCGGGGGTGTAGGTGAGGCCGGACGACATGCCCAGCGCGCCCTCGCGCAACGACCGCGCCAGCACCTCGCGCATCCGGTCCAGCTCGGCGTCGGTGGCGGGCCGGTCGTCGTAGCCGACGCACAGCATCCGCAGCGTGCCCTGCGGCACGAGGTACGCGGCGTTGACCGCGATGCCCCGGTCGAGCCGGTCCAGGTACCCGCCGACCGACCGCCAGTCCCAGTCGAAGCCGGGCGGGTCGTCGTTCCACCCGGCCAGCTGGGCGCGCAGCACGGCCAGCACGTCGTCGTCCACGGGCGCGTAGGACAGCCCGTCCTGGCCGAGGACCTCGGTGGTCACGCCCTGGGACACCTTGGCCAGGTGGTCGGGGTTCGCCAGCACCTGGAGGTCGGAGTGGGAGTGCATGTCGATGAAGCCGGGCGCGAGGACCCGGCCGTCGGCGTCGACCACCCGCCGCCCGTCGAGCCGGTCGCCGATCGCGGCGATCCGCCCGTCGCGCACGCCCACGTCCGCCCGGTAGGAGGGCGCGCCGGTGCCGTCCACGACCCGTGCGCCTCTGAAGACGATGTCCACGCCGTTGCCCTCCTAGTACTCCAGCCGCAGTTCGTGATGTTGTGTCTGTCTTCGCTGGTAGTGGGCTTGTTTGGCGCGGTGTTGGTGGCGTCTGCGCCAGTGGGACCAGCTC
>NZ_LGED01000264.1 GCF_001280085.1 Saccharothrix sp. NRRL B-16348
CTACTGGCCAGGGAAATCTGGGCACTGCTACGACCCCTGCGCACCCTGTCCACCAACACCGCACAGGCCGCTTGACAACTATAGGAGCGTCAACGCCGTATCCGAGTCGTTCTTCGCCACAATCAAGACCGAACTGATCGACCGACAGCCCTGGCCCACCAGGACCAGAGCGCACAAAGCGATCTTCGAATACATCGAGGGCTGGTACAACACCCGCCGCCTGCACTCCAGCCTCGGCTGCCTCAGCCCCGCCATCTACGAATCCACCCGACACCACCCGGTGGACCGGGTAGCCTGACCACACCTCATCGACCCTGTCCGTCAAAACGGGTCAGCCCCAGGCGGCCTCATCAACGAGTACGAACCCACAGCCGCTTAACCGCAGGTCAGGCCACATGGCTGACTTTTGGAACCCCACAGGTTGCTCAACGGTGTGGCTGCCGACAACTCCATCCATGCAGGTTGAAGCTGTGCGTAGCGTGAGGGGCCACAGGGACTAACCTGTTTGACCCGCGTCGGTGCTGGGCCCTTCGCCGCCCTCGCGGGGTGGTGCGCCCCGACTGGTCCGCTGGCCCACCTCAGCCGCGCCCCACCGACCAAGGGCCGTCCAACAGATGCTGCGGCAGGTACTCCGAGCGCACGTCCAGCGGGTTTCCAGCGTCATTCGCCAGGACAGCCAAGGCGAGCGGCCCTAGGGCGAGGTAACCCTCAGGCGACGCGGCCCGCTCGTCGGCCGCCCAGTACTCCCGGTGCAGTTCCAGGGCCTCGACCAGCGCCTCGGCGAACTGCTGCTCGTGGTCGGGTTGGGTAAGGTGGTGGAACATCTGCAACTGTGGGAACACGACGAATAGCGCGAACGCCTTATCGCTCAGGTCGAGGACCGTGGGGTCGGTGCCCCGCAGCGCCGCATTCAACGCGTCGCGGGTCGCGGACTCGCGCCGGACGAACCGCTGGAACGTCTCGACCACGTCGTACAGGTACAGGGGCTCTGGTGCGCCGGACGCTCGCAGGATGTCGAGAGGCACGGAGGCGAGGCGGTCCACCACTGTGGGCTGTCTGGCCGTAATCGCGAGCGACAGCGCGAGCAGCCAGTTGCTGGCCGTGGCGTAATACGCGGGGCCCGTGCCGGTCAGGGGCACCACCCCATCACCCAGTGCACACTCTGCAGTGGCACCCGCCGGGGTCGTGGCCAGCTCGAAAATGGCATCCCCAACCTGGGCAGCGAACAGCAGGCTACCCAAAGTCTCGGTCTCGCCACCGTCCGGGTCCACGGCACAGCAGTACCCAAGTTGGTCCACCGCCGCAAGCATCAACCTGGACAGCTCGTCACTGCGGCGGTGCCGCCGGATGCGCCCGAGGCGCTCCTCGATGTCCTCGGCCAGTTCCCGAAGGGCGCTCGCGGACCGCTCCGCGTCGACATCGTGCCGACTTACTTCCGGCATAGCTACCGCCTAACCTTCCTCTGTCCAATCGGTGCCCTACGATGTTCGCTGCCATCGCATCTGATACGCCTTGGCGACGTAACCGTCGTAGACCTCGATCCCTGGGTTCGCCAGATCCGGCGCGGAGTAGCCCTTCTTGGCCAGGTACTCCCGCACCCAGTCATCGCGCTGCCCCTGCGGCAGCCGGTCCAGCGTCCCGGCGGCGTCGGGATCGTAACGGGCCAGGTAGTCTGTTAACGGCACCTCCCGCACCTTGGCCTGGACACGGCTGTATTCCACCATGCCGTAGTCGCGCACGTGCTCCAGACGCGCCATCATCCGCTCGACGAACCCGTCCGGGAGGGACTCGTTCCGTTCGGCAAACGCGCGATGCAGTGCCGCGTTCACGTCTGCGGGGAGCGCGCCGTGGTGCTTGTAGTGGTTGATTAAATCGTCGTAGTACCGGTCATACCCGCCGTCGAGCCGATGAGCCGCGCGCTCGTGGTCGGTTATCCCGGCGGTGGCGGACTCGGCCCGGTGGAGGTGCGCATCGACGTGGATGTCGTCGATGCCGAGGAAGTCCTGCATGTATCGGGCCTTGATCTCCTCGGGATAGCGGACCAGCCGGTCCAGGTCAGTGGCCATCTGCTGTTCCTGCGCCTTGACCTCCGCGATCCTCCGGTCGAGTTGGTCCAGCGGCACCCTCTCTTCTGCAGTCAACCGGTCACGAAGTTCGGCGATCTCCTTCTCACTGAAGTCCGAGCGCTGCATGATGTGATTGGTCCGGTCAAAGTAGCCATCGTGGCCCTGCTTGACCGGCTTGCCATCTAACGCCTTCGCCACCCCAGGCTTGTTGGCGTACGGTCCTTTGGCTTCCACGATCATCCTGCGCTGGTGCTCGGACGGCCGCGCCATGAACCGCCGTTCGTCCAGTCCGTAAACGCCGTCGTACCGGTTCTGCCGCCCTAGCTGGGTGTCGAGCCGGGTGGCCCCTGGGTACAAGTCGGACATGAAGTGCTGCATGCCACGTTCGCCGAGCTCCTCGCCATGCTTACTGGTTCTGGTGTGGGCCTCTCGGTACTCCGGTGACTCGGGGGCAGCCGCCCGCTCCTCCTGGATCGCCCGCCGCCGCTCGTCGATGAGCGCCTGTTCGCCTTCGACACGTTCCGGTGACGAGAGTCCCCTGGAGTCCAACACGATCCCCTTGTGGTACCTCGGGGCCAGTGGCGCGTCGCGGTCGTGCCTTAGCGTAATCTCGACACACTTCAGGTCGTCCTCGGTGAGCACGCGATCCTTCGGCGGACTCCAGTCATCCGGCGCCTTCAAATCAACCTCGTCAGGCGGGAGCATGTCCACCCTGCTGGCAGCGATGACATTCGCGCTTGGCTTGATGCGTAGCTCGTAGCGCGGCAGCTTCACCTTGTTCTCGTATAGGTAGTACGTTTCGTTGACGTACTTAAGCTTCTTAAGCCGTTCCTCCCGGATCTGTTTTTTCAAATTGTCCGGGATGCCTGTGCCTTCTTTGTCGGCGGTGCGGTCGCGGGCGCCATCGGGGGTGGTGTGGTCGGTCTTGTCGGCATCGCGGGTGGCAGGGACGTAGCCGTCGTCGCCGACCCTGGTGGTGGTGCCGTCAGGGCTGTGGGTGTGCCACTCGCCGTTCGGCGGGATCTTGGGTTGGCGGCTGCCGTCGGGTCCGATCTCGGCGTCGCTGGTGTAGACGCGGCCGTTGGCGTCGGTCCAGGCGGGTTTGGTAGGTGCGAGGATGTCGGCGCCGGTGTGGCGGGAGAGGCGGTCGGCGAAGTTGTTCGAGGCGGCGTCGCAGCCGATGAGCCGGATGGGCGTCTTGCCGTCCCAGCCGTTGCGGCGCAGGAGGTCGCCGTACTGCTCGGGGGTGTAGGTGTGGTCGCCGATCCTCGCCCGGCCGTCGGGGGTGACGTGGACGTCGGCGGTGAAGTAGCGCGGGTCGGCGGGGACACGATGTGGCAGGTCGCCCAGGTTGAGGTCCCCCCGGTGGTGCGAGATGCCCGCCGGGGTGGTCTCACCATGCCGGGCGTGGGCCTCGTCGATGGATAGTGGGGCATGCAACCTCTCGCCAGGGAGGCTGTGCCCTATGCCGCTTCCCTCGCGTATTCCCTGGTGCGTGAAAATTTGGTCTCGGACTGAGTCCAGTGCCGGAGCAATACGCCCCTCACTATTTGGATGTGAAGGGACCTCAGTCCCGACTGGTGGAACCAGGTCATTTTTCCAAGGTTTGCCGTCTCGACCAACAGAATCACGCTGCCTGAGCGAATCAGTAGCATGCGATTTTATATTCACGTCTTTGAGGCCCGACTCACCGTGAAGTGCGAGACGAGGCACGAAACCATCGCGAGCGACTATGACAGGAGAGGCTTTACCTTCTTGCGGAGACTGGACAGTCGCGGAGCCTGATGCATGCGACTCTGTCGCAGCAGTTGAGGCGATCCGTGGATCGCTCTGCCCCTGGGCCGGCAAGACTGATTCTTGCGCATTGAAGGGTTGCGCCGCACGGGCCGGTAAGTCGGACAGGATAGAATCGACCCTAGGTACTCCAACTTGTCCGCCGGTCGCAATTCGGCCAGCGGACGATAGTGACGCTCCCCGCAGACCGTCCATAGCTATATGTTCGATGGGGCGACTCCCTACAGGAGTCACAGGGAGACCTCGGTCAATCGCGCCAGCCCCAGGAAAATCTGGAGAGTCCAACCAATCTTCCCGCCCCGTCTTATCACTTGCGCGATCGAGTCCGTCGACGTCCGATACACCAGGGCGTCCGCCGACGAGGATGATCGGCTCATCGGACCTTGCGATGTTCAGCGTCTCGGCCGGAATCGTTTCTCTCGACGTTCCGTCGAATGATGCCTCGATGCTGTCCGGCGTGTACGGTCGGTCGTTGATCGCGGATGAGCTTGTAGCCGTGTTGCCCGCGTTCGGGTGCGCAGGCCCAGGCATGTCGATGTCGACGTGGTGAGTGGCCTGTGGAATGTCTCCAGCAATTCCGAGGATCGGTCCGATTATGGGAACGCGGATGTTAAAGCGCTTGGCCGCGAGCCCTGCCAGATCGCCCGCCGTGGGTATTCTCTCGAGAACCTGGCCGGAGCGGATCAGCGTGGTACTGACTCTGGCGGCCACGACGCCGCCTCGGACACCCTGCATCGCAGTTCCGGTACTGCGCAGCGCGGCACCTGCACCCTTCGTTCCGATGACCGCGACGATGTTGAACGTGACAGCGCCAGCCGCTCTGGCTTTGTCTTCACCCCACTGGTCGTAGGCGATGAAACTCTTGCCTGCGTCGAACAGTACCTTGCCCATCGCACCGCGCTCGAAACCTGGCAGGCCGAACGTCTGGTCAAGATGGAAACCGATTCCACCGAAGAACGGGCCGTAGGCCGTGGTTGCCAGGGCGAAGGTAGCAATACCCTTCCAGGCAGTGCCAGCGGTACCCCAGCCCCAGTCTCCGGTTGCTGGATCCCGTCCGATAAGTGCACCCATATCGACGAGCGCATTCAGGGCGGTCTCACCGAAGCTGGCGAGGAAGGCACCGACGTCTTCGATGAAGTTGCGGTCGTACTTTTCCGTAGTGCCCCAGGGCAGTTCCTTGACGGTCTTGAGTTGGTCGGCGGTGAGGCCGTGCTCTCCAGCGTCGACTTTGTCGTCGCCGTTGTGCGGACGATATTGTGTTCCGCAGTAGAGCGCGTTGATAGTGTTGGCACACTTGCGCTCGGCGTCGAAGTAAGCTCCGAGCTGGGTGTTGACTGCGTCGAGCAGGCCGTTGTGTCGGTTGACCTTGTCCTCGTCTTCGCGCCAGTCTTCGTCGCCGTTCACGGAGTCGAGAAACTCGGTCGCCTGGGTTCGCAGTGCCGCGAGTTGGGTTTTGATTTCCCGAATTTCGGTGGCGTAGGTGTTCAACGCGGTGCCGACGGCTTGGATGTCTTTGCCGACCGAGGCGGTCACTGTCTGCACGGGTGCGGTAGCGGCGAGCAGTTGTGCGGATTCCGGTGCCTGGTAGACAGCGGATAAGCCCTGCCATGTGCTGTTGACTTGCTGGCCGGTGTTCGCAAACTCGGTGCCCGCGCGGGTGATCGCGGCGGCGTGGCTGACCAGTGCGTCCACGTCGCCGTCGATTTGTGGAATCTCTTCCGGGTTGATCACCGGGGCTTGTTCCCGCCATGCGGCATCGTCGCCTGCGGATCGGGTGCCGCGGTGACGGCCGTCTGGGCGTTCGCTGCCATCTCCAGATCGCCTTCGAGATATGCGTTGGTTGCCTGGGCGGCTCCGTTGAGGCAGGCACCGATCCTGGTGAAGACGAATTCGATGTCGGCCATCTTCGCGTCGGCGAAGCCGCCGAGCGCCTCGGCCACGATGACCGAATTCGACTGGACGCTCGCTTGCTGCAACGCCGAATTCAAGGCCGCCATCTGGTGCTCGAAATCCTTGGCCACCGCTTCGGTCCGAGCGAGCACACTCCGAACCCCGTCGGGTGAGATGTCCCACTTGGTCACCGTCGTGATCCCCCTGCGGCTCGTTCCGATGGAGATCTCTGCTCAGCCGATGCCCTGGACCGCCGAACGTGCACGGGTCAGCGCCGTACTCGCGGTCTCGTCGTTGCGGATCATGGTTGCCTTGACCAGGTCGATGATCTGTCGGACCTCACCTGCGGCGCGGTTCCACCGATCCTCGACGACCCGGTACTCCTCGGACACACCGTCGGCCTGGAAGTCGGCCATCGCGGCCGACACATCGGCGCTGCGCCGGCCGATGGTGGCCTCAAGTCGCGCGACGATGCCGGCGAGGTCGCCTTGCATCTGCTGGGACACTGCGGTGTCGAAGCTTCTGCGGTCCATCGTCATGGGTCGCTCTCCTCCTAGTCAGCGGCCACCGGAGAACCGGGCCGCGTCGAAGTTGGCGGATGAACGGGCCGAGCTGGCGTTGTCGGCCATCTCGGCGTCACCCTGGGCGAAGGAGGTGTTCATACCGGCTTGGCCGCCGAGGATGGCGCCGAGGGCGCCGTTCAGCTCGGCGGTGATGGCGTCGGCGTTGGCCTTGAAGGCGTCGAACGCCTGTCGGCCCGCGCCGTTGAAGTTTCCCTGCAACGGCTCTGCGGCTGCGATGAGTTGGCGGATCAGCGACCCGAGGTCGTCCGAGGCTGCCTGGGTCTGGCGCGTCAGGTTCGTGAGCGCTTGCGCTCCCATGTCGAACTTCATCACGCACTCCTCTCAGACCAAGGGACGATTCTGCGACGAAGCATCGGTTTGCAATGGCGGAGCAGAGTGAACGGGTTGCTTATTCGACAGGTTACCGGCTGGCGCCCTGTTCCAGCAGAGGCGACTTTGCCATTCTCATCGAGGACACCCGTTTGGACGAGCGTCGTGCAACTGTCTGCAATTAGCGAGGGGCGCTCGTCAAGACGTGGCTGCAGATAAGACCGTCGAGGTGGAATAACTGTTGCCGCACTTCTGCGGATTCCTGGGGTCGTACGTGCGACTTTCGCATTCAAGGCGCGCGCTGATCGGCGGGTCGTGGTAGTCCGAAATGGTGCAGGATCTCCGTGAGGAGCTCGTACGGGGCTTGCCCGCCGCCGCTCAGCCGGCACCAGCATGCGGGTCGACCGGGTGGGCCTACCAGCCGGATGTCGACCGCCGGAGCAGCTCGGGCATGTTCCGCGCCTTGTTCCCGCACGACGTCGCTGCCGATGAGAATGCCGTAGGGCAGCGAGGGAGGGCACGGTGCGGCCGAGCGCAGGCCGCCCGTACGACGCGGGTGCACCGCGACGAGCACGGTACGGGCGGTGGCGGCGAGGTCGGTGATGAGGCCGTCGACGGCACCCTGGCTGACGGTCCCGGCGGGTGGGCCGGTGACCTGGAGCCGTTCGAGTACGCCCGTATCGACGCGTTCTACTGTCAGTGTGCCCAGGGCGCCGTTGCCCACGATGACCAGATGGGTGGGCAACGGTGCGCGGCCACGGCAGTGTGCGGTGATCTCCCGAGTGGACCAGGGCTGGGTGGCCGGTTCCGCCGTGCCCCAGCCCAGTGGCGCAGAGCCGGTCAGCGCGTGTACGACGGCGTCGGCCGTGGAGCCGATGTTCTGCGGATCCGCTTCCCGATGCAGGGTCGCGACGTGCACTTCGACAGTGCCTTTCCCGGGCTTCACCGGGTCGACGGGTGGAGCCGACCGGTCGGGTGCGGGCACGAATCGTGCTCCCGTCCAGATCATCGGAACGCCGGTGAACCCGTCGCGGAAGCCTGTGTCGTCACGCACGACCCAGGAGCTCCCGCTTTGGCCGATGAACAGTTCCAGTGGGTAGGTGATGAGGGTGCGGGCGGGTGTCAGCACTTGGAGGAACCTGCCCGTGCTGACGGCCTCGATCGCGGCGTCGACTATCCAGCCCGACAGTCCTATCACCCGGCGGTTCTGCTCGACCACGATCGCCTCAGGGGTCGAGTGGTCCGCGGCCGGATGCCAGGTCAGCGGTTCGACCACGAGGCGCCTCCCGTCGACGCCAGCAGGGCGTGAGTGAATCGGCGTGCCACCTCTTCGGCGGTCGGGTCGTTGCCGGGTGCGCGGCTCTCCACCCACCACGTCGGATGAGGCACGTCGTCGCCTCGCACACCGAGTAATCTGCGGACCTCGCCGGGCACTTGGACCAGCCTGGCGGTCTCAATCGTGAGCAACAGCCGGCCCTCCGGGTGATAGAGCTGGATGAGACGGGCATGGCTCACCGTGTCCACGCGCAGATCCCGGCCTGCCGCGACCATGGCGGCGATCATGGCCCCCGGATCGGGGTTGTCCCGGCACAGCGCCACGATGTCGAACGTCATAGTGTCGGTCCTCCACGATCCAGATAGGCGGTCTGCAGGAAACGCACTTCCCCGCCCGGCCGGATGAGCTGTGCGCGACCGACGGGTAGGGGGACCGGCCTCACGCCAGCGAGTAGCCGGCCCTCGCTCGGGTCGCCGGACATCAGCAGGCTCAGGCATCCCGATTCGTGGACCCCCAGGGTGAACGGCTCGTACAGGCCGCGGGAAGCACCCGACACTCGGCGGGTCATGACGACGTGCAGCCCGATTTCGCGGCCTGCGGCGAGGAAGGGGGCGAATGCGCCGAGTGGGTGCGTCGACGACGCGGCGAGGACGTCGTAATCGTCGATGAGCAGCACGACCCGCATCCAGGGCTGTCGGGCGACCGGATCGCGTTCATTAAGTTCCTTGCACACCGCTGCGGTCAGCTGCGACGCGGTGGTGACGTTTGTGGCACGGCCTCCCGAATACTGTTCGGGCACGGCGTCGCTCAGGCTGTCGCGGGGGTCGAAGACCGCGAACACGAGCTCTTCCCTGGTGTACCGGCGCGTCAGGCCGTCTGCCACGAGGTGTAGGAGGTTCGTCTTTCCGGTGCCTGAGTCCCCGAGTACGAGCAGGTGTTGGTCGCGTCCGAACAGGTCGAGCGTCACGGGGGTGTGGTCGTGTTCGAACCGGCCGAGCACGACGGAGCCGGGCTTCGTCGGGTGGTCGGCGACGTCGGAGGCCGGCAGCACTGCGGGAAGCACGCGTACTTGTGGTGGCAGGGTTCCCGTCCATGCGCTGCGCACCAGGGTGGCGGCTTCGGCGAGGCCCGATCCGACGGGGTCGGGTACCGAGTCCAGCCGCGGTAGTGCGACTTGAGCGTGCAGTTTGTCGGTGGTCAGTGCCCGGCCGGGCTGTGCGACGGGCAGCCGGCGTGCGGCCTTGGCATCGATGCTCGACTCGGCGGGGTCCGGCAGTCGCAGTTCGATCCTGTTGGCGAACGCGTTCTGCTGGGCGTTGCGGACCTCGTTCCAGCGACGGGCGGTGGCCACGACGTGGATGCCGTAGCGCCCGCTGCGTGTGAGGAGGTCGTGCACCTTGCCCTCCAGGTCCTCGAACTCGGCGACGAGTTGGCCGTAGCCGTCGAGCAGGAGAACCACTTCCGTGCAGGCGGGCGCGTCGGGAAGTCCGCGGTCGCGGGCGGCGCGCAGGTCCTCGACAGTGTCGAACTGGTGGCGGGTGAACAGGCGCTCTCGGTCGACGAGCATCGCGTGCACCTCGTCGACCGTGCGGCGGACGCGTTCCCGGTCGTCACGGCCCGTGACGCCGCCGACGTGGGGCAGGTCGATCAGTGGACGCAGTCCGTTGCCGAGCAGATCGATGCCGTAGATGCCGACATCGGTGGGGGTATGGGTGGTTGCCAGGCCCAGTGCGACGGTGCGCAGGGCGGTGGACTTGCCCGTGCCGGGTCCACCGAGGATGAGCAGGTTTCCACCTCCGGTGGTCAGGTCGATCTCCCACATGCCTTGCCACTGTTTGGCGGGGTCGTCGAGCAGGCCCAGCGGTACCCGGAGACCGGGCTCGGACTGCCTTTCGGAACGCAGGCGCACGCCGTGCGGTGTGATGTCGATACCGTCGCCGATCCGGTCCAGGGTGACCGCGGCGGGTAACGGCGGCAGCCAGATGGCGGGCACGCGTTCCTCGGTGTTCGTCAGCTGGTCGACGATGGTGGACAGCAGCGTGGGTCCACCGGCGTGCCCAGCGAGTTGCGAACCGACGTCGGCGGTTTCTGGCGGGCGCCGCACTTCTCCGAAGGTCGGCATGGATTTGATCAGCGGCCCGAGCAGTGGCGCCAGTTCCGGTTCGGTGCCGTCCGCTGGCGGACCGGACACGTAGGCGGCTTTGAACTTCTCGTAGACCGTGACGTCGACCTTAAGGTAGCCGGTTCCGGGCAATGACGGCAGGTGGAAGGCGTCCGAGGTGTCCAGGATGGTGCGCGACTCGATCTCGCTCAATGTCCGCAAGCCGATCCGGTAGGACAGAGAAGCCTCCAGACCGCGCAGCTTGCCCTGCTCGACCCGCTGGCTGGACAGCAGCAGATGCACGCCGATCGAGCGGCCGATACGACCGATGCGCAGGAACAGGTCGACGAACTCCGGCTTGACGGTCAGAAGCTCGCCGAACTCGTCGATGAGCACCAGCAGATGCGGCAACGGCGGCATGTCTTCGGGTTCGTCCAGTTCCCGTCGTCGCCGGCGGTAGTCGGTGATGTTGTCGATCTTGCCCGCGTCGGCCAGTACCTGTTGGCGGCGCAGTACTTCGCCGTCGAGGCTTTCGTAGGCCCGTTCGACGAGCGTCTCGTCGGAGACGAGATTCGTGATCAGACCGGCCACGTGGGGCAGCCTGGTGAACGGAGCGAAGGTGGCGCCCCCTTTGTAGTCCACCAGCACCATGCACAGGTGGTCGGGCGAGTGGGTGGTCGCCAACGCGAGCACGAGGGTGCGCAGGAGTTCGCTCTTGCCCGATCCCGTGGCGCCGACGCACAGGCCGTGCGGCCCCATGCCCAGTTGCGCGGATTCCTTAAGGTCGAGCAATATCGGTCTGCCGGCCGTGTCGACGCCGAGCGGGACGCGCAGGAAGTCCCGTTCGCTGCGCGGACGCCATAGTGAGTCGACGTCCATGTGGGCAGGGTCGGGGAGGCCGAGCAGGGCGGTGAAGTCGGCGGGTGGCGTGCCGGTGCCGTCGTCGTAGGAATCGGCCGACAAGCGCAGCGGCGCCACTGTTCGCGCCAGCCCTTCGACGACCGCCGCCGGGGCGTGGTCGAGCGTCCCCTTCACTGTGACCGGTGGCGTCGCCGACAAGTCCTCGACCGCGAGCAGGTCGCCGTCCACGGTCACACGGCTGGACACGTCGCCCGGCTCGTGAAGGCGGTCGGCGACCAGGTGCACGACCGTGATGCCCATCATGGCGAGGCTGGTCGTCGGGTCGGGCACCGTGAGAGTCCGCGACACCTCGCCGAACGCGTCATCGACGACCAGCAGGCGCGGTCTGGTGCGTGCGTTCTCGCTTCCCCCGCCGTGGCGGTATGCCTGGGCTGCCCAGTCGGCGCGGTCGTCCAGATCGTCGGCGAGCAGCGCGGTCACTGTTGCCAGCTCGGTCACCAGCAGTGGGATCGGGCCGGTCTGCCCGACTCCCCTGCGGTCGAGCAGGTGTGGCAGCCACTTCGCCCACGCCCAGTCGTCCTCCCGATCAGGCGAGGTGATGATCGCGATGGTCACGTCGTCGGGGGCATGGAACGCGGCGACCTGGGTCAGCATGGCTCGGGCCACGCCGAGCACGTCCTCGCGTCGGGCGCCCACCACGCTGACATCGGCGGCCCGGTCGAGCCCCACACGCAGCGGAAGACCCGGCGTCGCCGAGAAGCGGCGGATCAAAGATTGTGCCTGCTGGCGCATGAACGGATCGGTGGGGTTGGTCGACGACCCCTGCTCACGCATCTGCACCGAGCGGACCGGCAGCGCGCCCGTCCCCAGCCGCACCCGAAGGAAGTCGACGTCCGCGCGACGGCGCTCCCACAGCCGCGCGGGATCGCGCAGGACGCCGAGCAGATGGCTCGTCGGTGGGTCGAGCAGCACGGCGCGCTCGCGCAGCTCCCCTTCGTACCCGCGCAACTGCTCCCGCAGCTCCTCCAGGTACTCGAGGTACCGCTCCCGCTGTGCCCGGCGTTTGCGGGTGGCCTGCCCGCGCTGGGTGAAGTAGAAGACGCCCGCCGCGCCGAGTGCGACGACCATGACCACGGCGCCGAGCGCGGCGAACCCCGAACCACGCAGGAACAACATCATCGTCATCGCAGCCCCCGCTCCCACCATGGGGATCAGGGTCTGGATGCCCGACGCGGCCTTGCCTTCGGGCAGCACCGGAGGCGAGTCCATCACCAGCGGGTCCTCCGCCGTCAACGGCCGGACTACCCTGGTGGGTCGGTGCACCACACGCGTCGTCATGCCGGCTCCCTCGCGCTCACAGCTGCCGGGCACGCGCCAAGGCGTAACCCGCCAGTCGAGTCGCCTCGACCGTGGTTCGCTCCCCGACCCGGGACGGATCCACCAAGGCACCCGCGGCCAGATGGCGGTCATAGGGCAAGACGACCAAGGGCACGCCCAGTCCGTCGAACGCGGCCCTCACGGTGTCCATCCGCAGAGCGGCCAACCCGTCGGGACTGATCGCGTTCAGGACCACCACCACGCGCGACAGCACGACGTGTCCGCGGGTCGCGGCGAGCCTGACCAGACCGGCGTGGGTCTCCCTCACCGCGCCGGGAACCGCCGCACTCGCCACCACGATCCCGTGGGCCTCGTCGAGCACCGCCGCGGTGGCCGGTGACGCGACCGTGCCCGCGGAGTCGATCACGCACACGGCGAACAGCCGGGACAGCGACCGGGTGACGTCCCGACACAGCAGCGACTGTTCGGGCGCACCACCGGGCAACACCCACGGGCCGGATCGCAACCGGGGCAGCAGTTGGTCGAGACCGAGCAGCCCACTGCCCCACGCGTCGAGCAGTCGAGGTGCCAGCGAGGCGAGCGAGGGCAAGTTCACTAGGCCCAACCGCCAGGACAAAACGCTGCCCTCGGGGTCGGCGTCGGCGAGGAGAACGGGATCACGCCGCCGGGCCGCGAACACCAACGCCAGCACCGCTGCAACCGTCGACCGGCCCGCACCGCCATGCATCGCGACGACGGCCAACCGCCGACCGGTCGGCAGCGGCACCTGCGCTGCGACGGCAAGTTCGGCCAGTTCCCGAGCGGCACGCCCACCCGAGCCCAACGAGGTCACACCGCGCCACATCCGGCGCACGACCGAGTCGCCGTACGGCACGCGGCGGATCAGCGGACGCTCGGAACGCTGCGATGGCTGACCCGGAGGAGGTGGCGTGACCGGCGGACGCACCAGGACCGGAGGAGAACCGACGAGCGGACCTGTCGGAGGTAATCCGCGGTTCGGCTGTGCTGGTATGGACATCGCCCCCCGTTCAGAAAGTGGCGAGAAGCCGCGAGTAGACATCGAACTCACCGATCGCGACCGGCACGATCGCTATGACCGCAATGGCTTCCACCCGGTCGGCGACTTGCCGGGCGCGGGCGCGGGCGTGTGGTGTCGGGCGGTACCCGATGACCATCAAGCACGACACGATCACCAGCGTCGCGACGGCAACCCCGCCCCACCACGAGCCAGGTTGCTCACTCACCCAGCGCACGACCAGGCCGCCCAACACCGTTAACGCTGCGGCCGCGAGCGCGACCACCTCTACGGTCAGCGGGAAGAACCGCAGACGCAACAACATCGCGACCACGAGGAGACCGGCGAGCACCATCGCCCACGCACCACCAACTTGGGCGAGGATCACACCCGCCACAGCCGCCGATACCGCGACCGCCGTGCACGCGAGGGCAAGACCCCGGTGCGCGGTGTCGACCGCAGCTTCCGCCGACCCCCGCGAGACCGTCTCCTCGGCGGTGTGCCGGTCGTCGAGTCCGGTCAGACCTGAGAACACGAGCGCGATCCGGGGAAGCAGACCGAGCATGCCGACCGTGACAGCGGCCATCACCACCGCCGTGCCCTCTGGGGACAGTCCCACGGCGAACAGCGTCGACCACAGTACGAGCAGGGCGAACACCGTTCCGCCACCGAGCACGCCTTCTCGTCCACGACCACGGACGAATCCCAGCAACACCATCAGCCCACCGATCACCAACGCCACGAGTGCGCACCGCATCAGCCAACTGGTGGTCAACGCCGGAACAAGCACCACCACCGAAGCGGCACCGGTGAGCATCAGCGCGACACCGACGAGCCCACCGGACGGAACAGCAAGGACGAAGCCGCCACTGATCACGACAAGCCCTCCGAGGAGAAGCAACCAGGCCGGCAATTGGGCACCGGCCGACCACGTCGCGAACACACCGGAGGCCACACAGACCGCCGTCACGGTCCTCGTCCGCGCCGCATCACCCCACCGTCCGGGCCGACGGCTTAGATCGTCGGCAACCGCGTCCGGAACGTCGTACACGACCGCAGCAGGCGGCGCCTCGGTCAACGGGTCGACCCGCAGCAGCGCACCGTCGACGATTCCGGCGGCCCGCAGACCGACAGCCGGGTCGAGCACCGAGCCGTCTATGGTGCTCAACTGGAAACCGTGCGGCCGACCGCTCACCTGATAGCCGACCATGGTCGCCGCGTCGGGCAGCAGAACGCCGACCGCCTCGTCCGACGACAGCACCACATCAACCCGCCTTGTCGGCCCGACGAGCGTCACCCGGGTGAGGCGCCCGATCGGTGCCGTGGGCGATGTCATCGCGTCACCTCCGCGGTGGAACCGAAGCCGGCCCGCTGATCGAGTGCGTCCTTCACGAAGGACCACCCGACACACCCGGCACACGCGACTGCGGCGAGCACCACTCCGATGGCGAGGGATTTGAGGTTGTCCGAAGTAGCCCTGACACGCTTGTCCCACCCCCAAAGCAGCGACTCGCGCAGCCGAACACGCCGTACGGCTACAGACTCGATCAACTGGGCGTCATACTCTCGTGCCACCACGCCATGTTATCGACCATAAGACCGCAAAGCGCGTGTGCAGACACAACAATATCCGATTGGAGCATTAGGGAGCTGGCGTCGTCGACAACACCCGTCTGTCACTCGGCGACCGAACTTGCCCGACAGGAGCCCCCAGCAGCAACACCTACTAGCCGAGGCTCCTGAGACCGTCGAGTTTCGCGGCCCCTGACCCATATTTGGGCAATCGACCCGGAAACGCACATTGAAGATCTATACGAGACAGTTCACCGGATAGCCAACCGACAAATCTTCCACTGCCCGGGTCATCCCACTCGACGAATCACGTTGGCAACTTCTACCAACTCCTTACATTGACAGTAGGCCCGAGCGGAGCGGAACCCTGGTGGCACGTCTGCGGATACCGAATCCCATACTGATTCAGCAGGTTGTCCGTATCAAACACGCGGCAGAAACGCTGCTATCTCGGCGATGGCATCGAGGGAGTCGTGGTCGAATCGCCCTCCCAGGACATTCTCTGCCTCGGCGACAGTCACAGCTGTGCCGTCGCGGTCGCTACCGTAACGCAGTCCGGTGAAGTCGATCTCACCCAACTCGAGCAGTTGCCCGCCCAGCGGGGTGATGTCCCCGTTGCCATGGATGCCTATAAGGCTATCGAACTCAGCCGCGTGACTGCGACTGCTCAGCCCGACCCAAGCCACCGAAACCACCGCAGTGTTGCCGTCGGCGTCAGCCACTGTAAACAGCACTCGCTCCAGGTAGGTGCAGCGGTGGGCCGTGAAGAACTCGCGGATCTGCCCGAACGAGGTCGCGACACACTCGGCTTGCTGCTTGACGGTGCGTTTAACCTGCCGCAATCCCATCCGCTGCCAAGCATCGTCCGACTGGCCCCGCCGAGCCGCCTTCTGCCCTTCACTCTTGCGTGCTCGTAATTGCCCTGGCGAGCCTCCCAGCCGCACCGACCCGACACCGACCTCGGCCACTGTCCCCGCGGCGCTGATACTTGCGCCGATCGTGGACGCCCCGCCACCAGCCGCAAACACGCCGATCGCGGCTACTCCGGCAACTACGACACCCGCACCATTCTTTCTGGGAGTGATCGGCCGGACACGCCCCTGCGGATCCGTGAAGAATCCTGCCACGATCTCACCTCTTCATACTGGAGTCACGACATTTGCCGACCGAGTCAGGCAGCCTGACACTCTCGGCCGGACCGCCGCTCGGCTATCACTATTCCTCGCGCTCTTTCCGCCCTGCGGAGCCCTGCACCGGGGTATTCTCCGCGCCGGGTTCGACGACCGCCTCCTCTTCGGGGGCGACGGTACGTCGGTACTGTGGGTGGTCGAGGTCCATCTGCTTTGCGGCGTGCAGCGGGACGGGCAGACGTGAACGACCGTCCCAGAATTGTGCCTGATGGCACAGCTTCGCTGTGGTGATGGCAAGGGCTTGCGCAGACACGTCGTCAGCGCAGGCGAGCGGGAGGATCTCGTTGACTGTCATGGAGTACCAATTCTGTGGCATCTCGCCTTTGCGTCGTTCCTCCTTATTCTCGGACGAGACGGATCGCTTCGCGTCCCATCGCGTGTACTTCGATCCCAGTCGCCCCGCTCCGTCGCCGTCGTAGGCTCGGGGTACGTTGCAGAGGATCCACACCGGTGTGCCGAAGTCCGTCGTGATCGCGTAGAGCGTTGTCGCGGTTTCCTTCTCCGCCGGTTCGCTGTCCTTGGATCTGGCGATCTGCGTGGTGCCGACCGGTTGGGGAACTTCCTCGTCGTCGATGTTGACGCGGATGACGGCGCGTGGTCGCTCGTCAGGGGTGAGAGTGCTGCCGGGGAGCCAGTAGCGGCTCTTTTTGTTCTCGGGGGAGCCGCCCAGGTGCATGTTCTGCAGTCCGTCCCACATTCGCCGGGAGGCCGAGGCGTCCACGGTGACCGCGTACGGGATGCCGTCGAGCTCGTCGGCCAAGTCCGCGAGGGCGCGTTCGACGGTGTCGGCCGCGTCGTCCCAGCGTTGCCGGTAGGTCTTCTTGTCGCCGGTGCCCTCAGGGTAGGCGCCGGCGTGGAATGCGGTCTGCGCGGAGCGGTAGGGCCGCCACTCGGGTTTGATGGAGCTCCAGCCGAGCATGGTCCAGGTTCCGTCGTCGGTCTGCGGGGGCACGAGAGCGGAGGCGGTGATGATCACCTTGGGTTGGCCGAATTCGCCTTTGCGTCTGTTCTGTTGCCGCACGTAGATTCCCACGTGGGCGATGCTGTCGACGAGGTAGCCGGCTTTCTCTGGCCGCAGGGCGTTGGCGATGCGGTCGTCGATGATGCCCAGCGAGCGGTAGAGGTCCAGGAGGGCCATCTCGGCGGGGTGGTCCTTGGCTTTGGGCTGGATCACGCCCTTTTCGTCTTTGCCGAGCAGGTACTGCGTGGGCACTCCGCGTTCGGCGAGGATCTTCTTGGTTTGTGGCTTGGCGTCGAGGTCGTCCGGGCTTGTTCCGTCGGCGTTGTCTGCGACGGTGGGGATCTCGGTCTCGCACCAGGCGCCGACGAGCACGTTGTCGCGGCTCGTCAGCGAGGTGTTGATGGCGGCCAGTGCCGCGGTGCGGGTGCCTGCGGGGCCGGGCTTGAGGAAGTCCTCGGTGTGGTGGAACACCGCGGTGATGCGTTCGCCGTGCAGGCTGAATTCCGCACCGTCGTGGGGGTCCAGTCCTTGAGGGTCGAGGTCGAAGGTCTTGCGGAGGGTGTCGAGCATCCGCAGGCGGGTCTCGTCCCGGTACCACAGGCAGACGATGCGCAGTGCCGTGATTCGGGAGGTGTCGAGGAAGGTGGTGATGGACTGCGGTGTCGGGAAGAGGCTGCCGCGTTCCTTGATCGGCCCGAGCGTCTTCGGGTCCGGATGCTGCTTTCGTGCCTCTTTGCGGCGCTCGTATTCCTGCTTGGAGATGTTCTCCGGGTCGGTGGGACGGCGTGGCATGGTCGCGCGCACCTCGCGGGCTTCCAGGGGTGCTGCCGTGTCGGGGAAGACGCTGATGAAGTGACGGTGCAGAAGCCTGAGGTGCTGCATTCCGGGGCCGGTGCCGATCGGGAAGGTGTAGTTCTTGGGCAGGATCGGCCAGACCTGTCCGGGGTGCTCCTGAGGGAAGCGGGCTGTTTGGTTGTTCGCCTTCGCCTCGGCGAGCAGTCTCTGTTCCCGCTTGGACCGCTCGTCGATGGTGCGCAGGACGGAGTAGTCCATCTCCAGTCGTCCGAGGGCTTGCAGGGCGAGGCGGTTGACGGTGCGTGCGCCGCCTCTGCCATCGAGGCTGATTTCCAGCAGCGGGCGGCCTGTGCCCGGTTGTTCGGCCAGGGCGGTTTTCGAGAAGACGAGCGAGGAGGAGATGCGGGTCACGCGCGAGTTCAGCAGCAGGACGGGGTGTGTGATGTTGGGCAGGGTCTTCAGCCGTAGCGCGGTCCGGGACAGGGCGAAACGGCCACCTTGCTCGTTCTGCCAGGGGTCGTCGAACGCGACCAGGCCGCCCGTGGAGTCGGGTCGCAGGGTGATGGTCCTGTCGTCGGAGATCCGCCAGGGGTGGGCGGCCAGCTGCTGGGAGAGGTCCCAGGCGACCGTGCGGTACAGCCATCCTGGGGCCGTGGGTTGGGTGTCGCGGCTGGGCTGGAGGTGGTCGGCCAGCAGGTACCGGTGCTCGGGGGTATCGGCGATCCGCTTGGCCAGCTCCGGTGGCGCGGTGAGGTCGATCGTGCCGACATCCTGCCCGAGGGCCAGGTGGTGGGTGAGGGTGAAGACACGGCGTAGCAGTGTGCCGTCGATCGGGGTGAGGGAGGCGAGGAACGGTCCGCGGCGGTCGGGTTCGAGGTGGACGTAGCCGCCGGTGATCGTGCTCAGGACGGTGGTGGCGATGGAGTAGGGGACTCGGGCGTCGTCGTTGTCGAACTTTCTTTTGCAGTGCAGTTCGAAGTCATCCCACAGCTTCCAGGTCACGTCGTCGAAGTGCCGTACGTGGACCGCGGAGTCGCCGACCAGTTCGGGGGTGCAGCGGAAGGCGAGGGTGTTGAGGTACTTGCCGGGTGCGAGGTCGTGCTCAATCACGTGGTCTCGGTCTCTCTCGTGCGTGCCGTCAGCTGCCGGGGTGGCCGGATTCGGGGGAGATACCGGCGTAGGAGAGGAAGGCGTTGAGCGCTTCCCCGTACAGGTCGTTCATGCGCTGCCGCACGTCGGGGGGCCACAGGGAGTGGATGCGTCGCAGGACGGTCTCCAGGTCGGCGCTCCAGGTGTCCTCGTGGAAGGCGTAGTCGACCATGTGCAGCACGGCGTCGGTGCCGCCGCGGCGGGCGCGTCCGGCGAGCTGGATCAGGTCGACGATCATGCCTGCGACGACTTCGTCCTGCAGCGACTTGTGCATTGCCGTGAACTGCAGGGCCGTGCGCAGCAGCAGCGCTAGTCGGTCGCGGGCCGCCTCACCGGCCTCGGCGAGCACGTGTGACGGGTCAGGCGCGCCGCCTTCCGGCAGGGCGCGCAGACCGGCGGCGTTGATGCTGCCGTACATCTCGGCGGGGTCGTTGAGCAGCGCGAGGGGACGCACGCACAGGTACACCGACCGGACTGCCGAGCGGGTGCCGATGACGATGTTGAGGCCTCGCGCGATCAGCGACAGGGGAACGACCAGGATCTTTCCGTGGCGTGGGAAGTCCTCGAACTCCTCGGCGGTCAGGCGTACGGCGACGTTGTGTCGGGGTAGCTCGGGGTCGGTGCTGTGCAGGTCCTCGGCGCGTACGGCCAGGCACAGTCCGCCGTCGTAGTGTCCGGCACGGCTGATGCCGCGGGCCAGCCACGCGCACTGCTGGTAGGAGTTGGCGACCACCAGGACGCGTCCGCGGTCGTCTTTGCTGCTCCGGTCGAGTTCGCGGTGGATGTGCCGGTCGTAGAGGTTGGTGCCCAGTTCGATGAGGGCGTCTTTCTTGCGGCTGGGGTGGGTTCCGGAGATCTTGATGGGTTCGCCGAACAGGGGGTGGCCTTCGCCGTAGTCGATGCGGTGTTTGCGGGCTCGGATGGACTTGGCCTGGGCGTCGGTCATCCACCACCGCACGGGGGCGAACACGTGCTCGCGAACCGCCTGGGGGAAGTAGGCGGTGGCGGACAGGCCCATCACCGGCCGCTCGACGCCCGCCAGGATCAGCGAGACGATGCCGCCCAGTTCGGCGGTGAAGGTGTGGGGGTCGCCCGCGATGGTCTGGGCGACCAGGGTGGCGTTCTTCTCCTTGTCGTCGAGGCCGGTCACGCGGTAGCCGGTGATGGAGCGGCCCAGCATCCCCAGCGGCAGGACCGCGGAGACGGCGGTGGGCTGCAGTCCTTCCACGATCCTGTGCGCCGAGCGCAGTCCAGAGGATCGGTAGTCGTGGGCCTTGCCCTGGAGGACCGCCAGAGCGTCGTCCAGTTCGATCATGGCGGTCCGGGTGACCAGCAGGTTGATGGCCTGGGCGCGTCGGTGCGGGTCCTTGACGCTGTCCTCGAGGAGTCGATGCAGTTCGATCTTGACTTGGTCGAGTAGGTGCTCGCCGCGGGGTGCGACCAACGCGCTGAGCGCTTGCCGCACCTCCTGCCAGTCGGGCTCGAGCAGCGTGGTCTGACCGCCGAGCGGGTCGGGACGCTGGTACCTGGCGGGCATGAGGGCGTTGAGTTTGTGGAACAACTCGACAGGGATGGACGTCTCGTCCTCCGTCACCTCGTCCGGCCAGAGCAGGCGCAGCAGGGTGCGATCACGTCCGCGGGCCAGGTGCCAGCGGGTGCTGGTCTGGTCCGGAATCCGCGTCTGCGCACGCTCGTCTTCGGTGACGTGCAGGCTCAGGGCGTTCTTGCAGATGCCCAGCAGGAGGAACTCGGCCATGAGCCGGACGTGGCTGACCGCCGGCAGGAGGTTGTGCTCGTCGTCGATGGGCAGCCGCTTGGCGTCGGTGTCGATTTCCTGGGGAGCGGCCGACCAGTGCCGTCGGGAGTGCAGGACGATCTCGCTGGCGCACTTGTCGACAGCCCGGGACTGGAACTGGTCGGCCTCGTCGACCAGGACCGCGTGGCAGGTCCGCAGCGCGAATTCGGCCGCGGTCATCCCGCGTACGGCGCGACCGTCGAGGTTGACGCCGATGCGCAGGTTGCCCTGCATGAACACGTAGTGGTTCATGATGACGACGTTGGCTTTGGCCGACTCGTACACCGGGGTGTACTTCCCGCAGGTCGGAATCCACGGGCAGGCCGCCGAGCCGACGCCTTGGCGGTGCAGCGACAGGCACGGTTCGCGGCCCGGCGGGTAGTCGCCGGTGGCGTCGAGGAACGTCTTGAGGGCGCACCCATAGGCCAGCGGGTCCACGTCGCGTTCGGCCCGTTCGCCCCACTCCCCCGGCGCGTCCGGGTCCTCTTTGATCAAGGAGGCGAGCTTGATCGCCCGTTCGTGCATACCCGAGGACGACATCAGGTGCGCGCAGCTGGGCTCGTGCTCGATGGCCTGGGTGCGGTGCAGGTGGGCCAGGTCCTCGCGCACGTTCCGGGTGAGGGCCAGACATGCCTTGATGTCGGGCAGGACGATCGCCACGCGCAGGTTGCGTGCGGCGAACCAGGCGGCCATGACGCGGACCAACACGCTCTTGCCTGTGCCGGTCGGCGCGTTGAAGATCTCCATGCCTCCGGCGGTCAACCGCAGCACCTCTCCGGGGGAGACGGTGTCGCTGGTGTTGAGCACGTCGAACAAGCCCGCGAGGACGCGGTGTAGGTAGCGCTTGTCCTCCGGGTGGCGTGAGTCGATCTTCTCCGCGAGGTCGAGCAGCTCCGGCGTGGGGATACGCAGGTCGTGCAGATGCGGCGCGGTCGAGACGTGGGGCAGGCTGTCGTGGTCGAGGGCCTCGGTGAATCGGGGATAGGCGGGGATCGTCACCCGTCCATGGATCTGACCGACGTCCTTGACGAAGATCTCCCCCGTCTTCCATGTGCCCGGTCCGGCGAACTCCGCGGGCTTGGGGCGAGCGCTCGGGCGGCGGAACCGCGCGGTCAGACGGTCGACGTAACCGAGCGGGTCGCCTCCGAGCCTGGGCAGCGCCGCCTCGGCCGTGAACGGGTTGTCGCCCACGAGGTCGAAGGGCGCCATGACCGACGAGTCACCGGGTTCGCCGGCGTCCAGCCGTGCCAGCAGCGAACGTGCCGCCACCGAGAATCTCGCGACATCGGCGAGTTCGGCAGGGGCGATGGAGCACACCAGGGCGACCCGCTGCTTCTCCTCGTGGGACAGCAGCGTCCAGCGGTCCCACGCCCGGTACTTCCCCGACAGCAGAAACGCCGCCTCGGCGAACGGCGCGGCGCCGCGAGCACCCTGATCGGTGTCCTGGGGGAAGTAGTGGGCCGCGAGCGCCAGTGCGGCGTAGACCGCGGTCTGTCCGGTCGGCAGGTCGCTCATGCCCAGCTCACCCCGGCCTTCTCGCAGACCATCTCACCGAACTCGGAGGCGGTCGCCACCCGCATGTCGTACTTGGCGCACACTCCCGACAGCAGCGGCACGTGGCCACCGTGATGGTCGGGCACCACGAGCCAGTCGGCTCCGCCACGATCGCCTTCCTGGGCATGGACGAGGTCTGCCAGTGTCCTGGCCGAGGTGTAGTCCTTGATGTCGACCTTGAACGAGGTCTTCTTGCCTCGTTTCGAGCCAACCTCGACCAGGAGGTCGAAGGCGTCCAGTCCCGGCCACAGGCTGACCTTCACGCCCCGGGCGGCCAACTCGTCGTGCAGCGCCAGCTCGGGCAGACCGGGAATGGTCGTGTAACGCCAGATCCCCCGCGTGAGGGCTTTGTGGCCCTGCGTGGGCGTCGCCGCCGGCACGTCGCCCAGATCCGGGTAGAGCACCGCCTCACGTCCGTGGGGACGCGGAGGCGCGGGCTCGGGTAGCAGCTGCGGAGCGACGCCGTCTGCGGGCAGAACGAACAGGTAGGAGGCGCCCATCTCGGCGTGGGGTGTATGCCAGCAGCGCGCCGCTCCTACGGTGGTTCCCGCGTTGTTCCGCAGGGTGATCCGCATAGGCCACCGGCAGATCGGGCAGGCGAACCACCAACCTTCATATGCCGAGTCGTAGGGAATATCCCGGTAGAAGTCCACGACCAGTGGAGGAAGTCGCAACTCGGTCAATTCGTGCACCGGACCTGCGGGACGGCGGATCAAGTCCCGGCGACCGGACTCGTACACGGTCTGCTCCCCCGACTTGCGCAACAGGGTGAACACCGTCTCCTGATCGAGTTCCGACTGGAATTCCCGATCGCTGATCACCGCCGCGGGACCGTCGAGCTTGTGCAGCATCCGCAGCAACATCTGCTGCTCCAGATCGAGGTCGAACGCACCCTCGGTGACCTGACCGTCCTGGTCGACGATCCGGGTTCCCTGCAGGTCCAGCGGTGTGACACCGTCCGGCAGCAGGACGGCCAGGTCACCCTTGAGCGCGCGGCGGAACTCCCCGAACGACAGTAGGCTGCCGGGGCCGCGTGCCGCCAGCAGGGCGCCGTGGCACTCCATCAGTGTCTCCAGGCGCTTCTCGGGTTTCGCTTCCGGCGCGGTCAAGGCCTTCGCCGCGCGCAGAGCGGCCCTGGTCACCAGGTATCGGACCCGGACATCGTCGAGCGCCTGTGTCTTGTCGTCGGGGGAACTCGTCACGGCCGGGGAGCATAGACGGACCCACCGACAAAACCGTGTGACCGCAAAAATGGGGCTTTCTGTTTACGGTTCCCCGCCTGCGATGCGGTCGAGCCCTGCAGTGTCGATACGCGAATAAAGCTCGCGATAGATATCAAGATATTCCACGACATGGCGTCGCCCCAGTGGCGTCAGGCGCCACCGGTATTCGGCGACGTGCGTCCCGCCCGGTGCCATGACGGGAACCGAATCCACCAGGCCACGGCTGGGCCGTCCTCCGGACCTGCCGCGGTAGCCCACACCGATGAAGAACAACGAGCGCCCGGCCAGCCGGTCGTCCTCCAGCCCGGCGGGCTCGGCAGCGGCGACACGCGCCACAACACCCCAAAGCCACTCCGACAGCAGATGAGCCGCCGGTTCCGGGTCACGCGGTTCACCCAGCCCTGCCCTGGCCGCCGCTCGGCCGCGGCGCGTGATTTCGACCAGCACCCGCCCCACAGTGCCGACATCGGGATGCTCGACCGAGTCCTCGGTGATCACCACCAGACCCCGTCGCTCCAGCGCGTGCACCGTCGGCCCAGCACCGGGGTCGTGCACATCGCATCGACGCAACCTCTCCTGCAACCGGGTGTACCCGACCACCGACGGCGGCGCCTGCAGCGTCAAGGGCAACACCCGCCACTGCACCGCCTTCTGCACGGGCAATCGCTGGACCCGCCGCATCCACATCTCGGTCTCCCGCATGCGGTCCTCGCGCATGATCTCGCCGAGGTAGACCTGTTGACGTTGGTTCAACGACCGCCAAGTCGCCAACGCCGTCTCGGACGCCCCCGATTTTCGCCGTGTCGCCAGGACCGGAGTCTGCTCGCCATGACGGGTGCGCATCCATGCGTCCACGACCATCCGCACCGGGACGCCGTACGCCTTGGCCAGCGGAGCCACGAGCCTCCCCGTCACCTCGGGGTCCTGCCAGTACCGTCCGCGGACCGGTCGTCCGCTCTCCAACGCCGAGATCTTGGACGCCGACACTCGCAGCTCCCGCCCGACCGGCGACGCCCGTAGCAATTCCGCGATCCGATCGAGCGTCAACCCCGCCGCGTACCGCAGATCGACGAGGGTCTCCTGCCCGCGAGGTGCCCCCGTGAGCGCATCCACACCGCAGTCCAGCGCCGCGGCCAGCCGCCCGAGACGCTGCGGTGTCGGTGTGTGCCTGCCCTCTTCGTAGAAGAAGATCATCCTGGCGGACACTCCGACCCGTGCAGCCAACACCTGACGCGTAAGCCCCAACTCGACGCGCCGCGCCACGAGCCGCGACGGGTCAATCCCACGCAAGGGAAGAGGCATGACCGCATACAAGACGACTGAAGACTTCATCGCAACAGGGGTTCCCGAACGCGCTGCGGACGACATTGGCCGAGATGCGGCGCGCGTGGGCGCATCCGGTCGGTGTTGTCTTCACACCCGGCATGTGCCGGCGGGGTAGGCGCTCCGACCTGACCTGCTTCGTGACTGAGCGTCACACGGGTCTCCCGGGGCAGGCGCGACGACACCGCGGGCCCACCGGGCCGGTCGCCGATGCCACATCCCGGCCAACCTCAGAACCGGCGCGGCGACAAGCGTGACCGCCGTACCCGATGGTGTTGCCCCGTCGCGGAGGCAGCCCGCCCAGGTGTGTAATCCCTGTACGTGTGGTGCAATGATTGAGCGTGACGCATTCCGAACAAGTGTTCGATCGGAGTAGGATGCGACTGACAGAACCGCAGCTCAGGCTGCTCGCCCTATGCAAGGTCAAGGGCGTCAACTGGTACCTCATAGCCCGCGAGGCGCAGCGTCCCGGTGGCGTCGACAGGCTGTGGAACGCCGCACCCCTCGAAGCCTCTGCGGACGCGGTCAAGGCGATCGAGGCGTTGAAGCCGCTGAACGGCGAGGTCGAGGAGTACGCCGCAGCGGCCCAGGCCGAGGTGAACAAGATCCGCAGGGACGACGTCCGGCTGATCACCGTGGTCGACGACGACTTTCCCTCGAACCTGCGCCTGGTCCCCAACGCTCCACCGTTCCTGTTCGTGCGCGGTGCGATGACCGAGGCGGACTTGCGCAGCGTCGCCGTCGTGGGTACCCGCGACGCCAGCGACGCAGGCCGGCTGCGCGCCGGACGCATGGCCCGTGAGCTGGTCCACCGGGGCGTGACCGTCGTGTCCGGCCTGGCGCGCGGCATCGACACCGCCGCCCACACCTCCGCATTGGAAGCCGGCGGCCGGACCATCGCCGTGATCGGCACGGGCATCAACCGCTACTTCCCGGCCGAGAACCGCGACCTCACAGACCGGATCGCCACCGGCGGCCAGGGCGCCGTGGTTTCCCAGTTCTGGCCCGACGCCTCCGGCGCCAGCTACACTTTCCCGCGCCGCAACGTCACCATGTCCGGCATCGCCCAAGGCACCGTCGTCATCGAGGCCGGGAGCACCTCCGGCGCCAAGATGCAGGCCCGGATCGCCCTGGAACACGGCAAGAAGGTGTTCCTGATCAAGAGCCTGACCGAGCAGCAGGAATGGGCCCGCAAGTACGTCGAGACCAGGGGCGCAGTTCAGGTGGAGGACGTCGAGACCGTGGCCGACGCCCTGGCTCCACCCGAGCGCATTCAAGCGGTCGACACCTTGCGTTCCCAACTGGTGATGGACTTCGCCTGATCGAAGGGTGCCTGTCCAGCATGAACTACCAGCTCCCCACCCCGGCGGGCTTCGGCAACTGCGGCAAGTGCGCCTACTTCGCCTCCGGCCCACCACAGGTGTGCCAACAGTGCGCCGCCGCCACTCTCGAACCGGCGGCGCCGTTCTACTGCTCCGTGTGCGGGCAGCGCATCGCCACGACACAGGCAAGCTGCACCAACCGCCTGTGCTCCGACCCCGACCGCCAATTCGAGTTCAACCACGCCATCGCGATGAAGACAGGCCAACTGGACCGCGCCATCAAGTCCCACAAGTACGACCAGCGCTGGGGGTGGGGCATCATCTTCGCCCGCGTGCTACTCGGGCACCTCGCCCGCGACCCCGCGACAGCAGACGCGGACCTGATCATTCCCATGCCCGCACTGCCGCTTCCCGCCGGCACCCCAAGTCGCAGGGAGATCGACCACTCGGGTTGGGTAGTTGAGTCCGCGGCGGCCCAGGACGACGTCGGCTACCCGTTTCGCGCCGACCCACCGGTGATCGTCAAGACCCGCACAACAGCCCGCATGGCCAGCACCACCGGCTACGGGGAACGCCTCGCCGTCTCCAACGACATCTACGACGCGTTACAGGTGCTCGATCCGGACGCCGTCACCGGTGCCACCGTGGTGGTCGTGGATGACGTATTCACCACCGGCAACACCCTCAACGCAGTCGCGCGTCGCCTGCGCGAGGCCGGGGCGGACACAGTTCGAGGCATTACGTTGGCGCGCCAGCCCTGGGGATAGTCGCTTCTTCCACTCCGTTGGCAATCCTCGCAACTGTGCGAACAGATCCGGTCCGTGCACACACGGGGTATTCCCGCAGACCCAGTGCTCCAAACCATATGCCGCTCGAAAAGTCATCGTCGCCTGTAGAACAAGGATGTCACGGTGAACCGCGCGGCCGTGGCGCCGTGCGCGGTGACGATCCGCCCCCCGGCAGGCGAACCTCGTTGGTGTGGGCCGACTGCGCCTACACCGGCACCTCGGTTGACTGGGCACGAAAGAGGCTTTGCCTGGTGGTGGAGATCGTCCAACGTCCGTAACTGCCGTGATTCACCGTGCTGCCCAGAAGGTGGGTGGTGGAGCGGACGTTGGCGTGGATCACCGGACACCGCCACGCTGCGTCCGCGACTACGAACGACTGCGCCACCACCACGAGGCCATGGTGCGCTGGTCCATGATCCGCATCATCAGCCGCCGACTCACTCGACAGACGTAGCCCGGAATCAGCTACTAAGTCGTCGGCAGAGCGACGGACGTCGATTCGTCAGCCAGACGGTGTCCTCCCGCCCACGGCTCGGCTTCAGAGTCGCGGATCACGACTGCAGTGGCCACACGCGTTCGGCGGCTCACTCGTGCACCGCGTCCGCGGCCTACGGCCGGTCGGGGGAAACTGAATCAAACGGCTGCCGGGACACGTATGTCGTGCTACACCGGACATCCGTGGTCCTTGACGATGCGAGGTCATGTAGTGCTGCTGCGCACGTTGGGGTCCGCCTGGGTCGTAGGACTTGCTCAGCACGTCGTCACGCCGTCCCCGGAGGTTGCGGAGTGGGTACGGCAGGTCGGTGGCGAATCCTCGGCGCGTGCCGCTGAGATCGTGGAGTCCGCCGCGCCGGAAATGGCCGTGTCCGCCGTGCGCTGGGTGCTCGACCGGGCGTGTGCCGCCGTGACGCGCGTGGATGTCGATCCGGGCGAGGTGGCGGACACCGGAGCCGTACTGCTGCGGATCGTCGAAGCCGGTCACGGTGCCTTTCCCGGCGGCGAGCTGAGCCAGGCACACGCCCACATGCTCCTCGGACTGGGCACGCACCTGTCCACGCCAGCGACCGCTGCGCGCTCCTACGAGCAGGCCGCGCGTCTGTGCGACAGCCACGGCAGCCAGAAGCGAGCCGCGCTCGCCCGGCTGGCCGCGACGGCGGCGAACTGGGAAGTGCTCAGCGGTGGGGACCCGAAACCACTTCTGGACGCGTTGGACACCCTCGACCAGGGCACCGCGGCGGTACTGCGCCCGGCCGTGGAGGGCTACCTCGCCGCAGCGCGTGAGGTCCGCGCCGTGGAGAACGGGGATGTGCCGAGTCGACAGGACGCCGAGACCGCCGTGTTGCTGTCGCTCGTCGCGTACACCCGGCTGGACGACCACGGGGCCGCGACCCGTCTCGCGCGTGCCGCCGATGCCATCGACCCGGCGCGTCGGACGCTCGAGGGCATCGGCGACGCGTACCTGCGGCGGCGACAGTGGCCACAGGCACTCGACGCGCTGGCGGAGTGCCTGGAACGGGAGCCCGGCAACCGCGCGCTGCGGTACAACTTGGGCCGCGTGCACATCGAGCTGGACGAGTGGGACGAGGCGAAGGCCGTCCTGCTAGCCGTCGTGTCGGACCCGCCTGTTGCGGAGGACGCCGGCATCCTGCAACTGCTCCACTTCGCGGCGTTCGGGCGCCACGACCCGGACTACGAGCGCTGGGGCGCCGCGCTGAACGGGATCGAGTCCGGTCGCGACATCCTCGCCCAGATCCCGTTTTCCTCGGCCGAACCGCCACCGGAACGGTTGCGTGCCGTGTACCGGGACGGCGAGCTGATGTTCGATACGAGTATCGGTGAGTTGGCTGCGGGCGATATCCAGGTCCACATGGTGGCCGCGATGGTCAAGGGGAGCCCGAAGGGCGACGAGGCCCTAGACGAAGTCTTCGCCAAGGACCCCGAACTTGGCCACCGCGTCGTGCGTCTGCTCGGCCTGCGCAGGGTCACGGAGGACGAGGCTCGCGTCGCCCGGCACATGAACGAGGGCGAGGAGCACTTCCGGGCCCGCCGGTTCACCGAGGCCGAGCGGGCGTACCGGGCCGCCCTGGAGATCGACCCCGACCACCACGTCGCACGGCTCTACCTGGGTGACACCTGGTACCGGCGCGGTGCGTACGCGCTCGCCCAGGCCCACTTCGAGGAGTCGATCGCCATCTCGCCGTCGCCGCAAGCGTACCGGTTCCTGGGCGATGCGACCCTCGCTGCGGGCGGGTCCGAACTCCGCGCCCGTCGCTGCTACGAGGAGGCGTTGCGGCTCGATGCGGACTATGGCGGCGCGCGGTCCGCTCTGGAGCGCATGGGAAAGTCCGACATCGAGTCCGGGTCGGCGCTGCTGTGGGAGGGTCCGCTGCACAGACGGACCGCCTCCGTCGTGTTTGAGGAGCAACCTTCCGAAGCGACGGTAGAGGGGGCCTCCGCCACTCCGTCGGAACGGCCTTCCGGCGACACCACGGCGCGTGCTCCGGCTACACGGCGTGTCCGCCACGGCGACAGCTTCCTGCGGGCCATCGTGGCGAACAGGCCGGACTCGGTCCTGTCCGTTGTGGACGATGACGCCGCCTTCGAGCGCTGGATCGCGGAGTCGTGGCCCAGTCGGATCGCCGCCGCCACCATCGAGGTGTGGTCAGCCGCCTACCACTACTCTGCCAAGGACCGCGACCTGGGGTATTGGGCGCACCTTGTGCGCCGCTGTGTGCGTTTAGCCGAGGCCCTGCCCGTTGATTTCGGACCGGCCGACGGCTTAATGGGGTTGGGCCGCGACCGGCTGCTCGGCGACGCCTGCCACGAACAGGGCAATGTGCTGGAGTCGCAGGGCAGGCTCGCCGAGGCCCGCTCCTGGTACCTGCGCGCGCTGGAGTTGTTGGATGCCGAGAGCGCTGCGCGGACTCGGCTGGGGCTGGTCGGCGAGTCCGAGTTCGACCGGCTGTGGTCCTCACATCACCCGACCGCGGTTGTGCTTGAAGACCTCGCCCGGGTGTGCATACAGGTGGGCGACGTCGAGGACGCCGCCCGCCGCCTGGAGCGGGCCCGCGTGCTCCAGGGGTCACGGCCGACCGGCGAGTCGTGGATCGAGCACCTCGTCGAATTCGGCGACCGCACCGCGCGAGAGGGCGACACGGATCGGGCGCTCGCGGCGCTGTACCAGGCGGTGGACGAGGCGGAGGAGCACATCCACCGGCAGGTTGTCCCCCGCGCGATGGCCAGGGCGATGAACGCACTGGGCCGGCTTCACCGCTCGCTCGGATTGCACCGCAGCGCGCGCGCCTACCTCGACCGGGTGCGCCAGCTGAACGAGGCAATAGGCAACGCGGTCCGGCTCACCTACGACTTCCGCGAGCTGGGGCGCCTGTTCCGGCTGCGGCCCGACCTTGGAGACGCGGAGGATGCGTTCGAGCGGTCGCTGATGAACTCCAGCCTGCCGACCCCGGTAGCCGACGAGCTGTCCTGGACGGCCACCGACGGGACGCTCCACCGCGTCACGGCGCCCAGCCGGGCGTGGCAGACGCTGCTCGACCTCGCGGATCTGCTGGAAGATCGCGGGGAACCGGCGAAGGCCGCCGCGCAGCTGGAACTCGCGACGCGCATCGGAGAGGTCGTGAGGGCCGCGGCCGTAGGCGACGCGCAGCGCGTCGCCGTCGCTGCCCAACACGCCACCGCCGCGGCAGCCTTGACCCGCGTGCACCTGCGCCGCGCCCTGGACGCCGAGCCGGACGCCGCGCACGATGCGTGGCTCGCGTCCGAGACGCTGCGCGCACGGTCGTTCCTGGACGCGCTGGGCGACGACCCGCTCTCGGCCCCCGAAGGCGTCGATCCTGACCTGATGAGCCGGGAGGACCAGGCGCTGTCAGACCGCCGCAGACTGCTGGGGTCTACCCCGAACGGCGTCGCGTTCTGGGACCAGCTGCGTCGCGTCGACGCCCGCCTGGACGCGATCTGGACCGAACTGCTCGACCGGCACCCGTCCACCGCCGAATACGTCGAGGTGCGCCGTTCACGCCCATTGGCCGCCCAGGACCTGCGGCGGCTCGTCGAGCAGGACGGCAGACCCACCGTGGTCGCGAACCTCAACCCTGTCGGGCCTGGCGAGCTGGCCGTCGTCGCGGTGCGGTCCGACCACGACCAACCGCTGGTGGCGAGCCGCCCCGTCGACGTGGCGCGGCTCAACCGGTTCCTCAGCGAGAACCTGGGGTCCGCCGGCCGAGTACGGGAGCTGGCCCTGGACCTGGAAGACCTGTGGCACCACGAAACCCAGGCCGTGGGGGAGCTGCTGGCGGAGGTAGCGGACCCGGACGACGTCCTGGTGGTGTCGCCGTTCGAAGCGCTCAACTACGTGCCCTTCGCGGCCCTGCGGGCGGGCGGTGCGCCGCTGGTTGAGCGGAACCCGCTGGCGGTCCTGCCCAGCGGGTCCCTGGTGCGAGCGCTGCGGGCGGCGACTCGCACAACCGCGGACACGGCGGCGTGCGTGTTCGGCGACCCCACCGGCGACCTGCCGGGCGCACGGGCGGAAGCCGCACTCGTGGGCGGTCTACTCGGCGCGTCGCCTGTGGTGGGACCGGTCGTGACGCGCGCCGAGGTCACCCGTGCGCTGCGCACGGCGGGTATCGTCCACATCGCCGGACACGCCCGGTTCGACGTGGCCGACCCGCTGTCGTCCGCGCTGCTGCTCGCCGACGGCCCGCTGCCCGCGCGGACCGTCCTCGGCCTGTTCTCGCCCGCGCTGTCACTGGTGACGCTGTCCGCCTGTGAAACGGGTGTCAACCTGACCAACGCGGCGCAGGAGCTGCTGGGGCTCACCCGGGCGTTCGTGTTCGCGGGCGCGGACTCGTTGCTGGTGAGCCTTTGGAAGGTGCCGGACGGCACGACCGTGGACGTGATGACCGCGTTCTACCGCGCGCTGGGCGCGGGATCGTGGAAGGTGGACGCCCTGCGCGCAGCGACCCTCGCGGCCCGGGAACGTTACGGTGAACATCGGTTCGACCAGTGGTCGGGTTTCCACCTGATCGGTGAGTGGCAATGAGCGGAAGAGGTGTCGTGGAGTTCGAACCGTTGGCGGACGTCGTGCTGGAACCGGACGAGCAGGAGGTCGACCGCAGCGAGGTGTTGCCCACGCCGAACGGCGTGGTCGACGACGAGGCGATCATCTTCTTCCGGCGCGCGAACCGCGTGGCGCTGGCGAAGGCGCGGCCCATCCCCGTGCTGTCGACTGCCGTGCCGGATGGGCGGGCGGTGTCCGACGTGCCGCTGCTGTTCGCGTTGCACGCGCACCCGGAGTGCGTCTTCGAGTGGGCCCGCGTCATCGTTGATCTGACACCGACTCGGGATTCCGTCGTGGCGGACATGTCGCCACGCGATGTTCAGGACGTGGCTGTGGACGTGACGACCACGGTGGGCGCCGAGTTGGCGCTGTCGGTCGAGGTCCTCTCAGTGGACGTGACCGCCAACCCGCAGTTGACCCGTAAGCGGACGGTGTTCTTCCCGTTGGTGGCGGCCACCGGCATCGGCTTCCGCAAGGCGTACTGGGACTTCCACGCCAAGGCCGGCGACTACCTGCACGCCGACAAGGTCCTGCACCTACTGGTTGACGCGCCGAGCCAGGTGCCAGTGACGGCGAACCTGACGGTACGGGCGAAGGTGCGCCTCCGCGGTACCGCCCGCGTAATTCCGCTGCTGGGTCGCACCGGCGGCATCAGCTCACCGCACCCCGTGCGGCTCGCCTAGTGGCTTGTCACGCAGCCTTGGTCGGGTAATGGGTCCAGGTGCGGATGGGTGAGTCGGTGGCGAAGCCGGTCTTGGGCTGGGCTCGGGCGTTGCGCCAGCGGATGTAGGCCGCGATGGCGGCGTTCTGTTCGGCGTGGGTGAGGTGGTCGGTGCCGTTGAGGGCGAAGTAGCGCAGGGCGGCGAACTCGGCCTCGATCCAGTTCAGCCAGCTGGAGTAGGTGGGCAGGAACACCAGCTCGGCGTCGTTGTCGGCGGCCCAGTTCCGGACGTCGGGGTGTCGGTGCGGGGAGAAGTTGTCCATGACCAGGTAGAGCCGCTGACCGGGCCATCGAGCGCGCAGCGTCTTGAGCAGGTCGAGGAACTCGCGGTGCCGTTTGCGGCGCCGGATCCGATAGTGGATCTTCCCGGTGGTCAGGTCGAGTGCGGCGAGCATGTGCATCACGCCGTGATGGCGGTTGTAGGTCGCCCGTAATCGGCGCGGCGACCCGGCGGACCGCCAGGCCCTGCCTTTGCGCGGCATCAGGTTGAGCGGCCCGAACTCGTCGACGCAGATCACCCTGCCGTCGGCGGGCGGGTGGTCGTAGAGGTCGAGGATCCGCTGCATCTTGACGAGGAAGTCCGGGTCGGTGGACGCCTTCCAGGTGGTGGTGGCCTGCCAGGACACGCCGGCGTCGCGCAGGATGCGGCGCAGCGTCTCCCGACTGACCGCGGCCACGGTGCCGCGCGCGAGCAGGTGCTCGCGCAGCTTCGCGAGCGACCAGGTGGAGAACGCGGTGATGCCCCAGTCGGCGGGCGAGGTGCGGGCGATCAGGCAGATCCGTTCACGGATCGCCTCACCGATCGTCCGACTCCGCCCGCCGCTCCATTTTGGGTCCAGCGCCGCGAGCCCCCGCTCGTTAAACGCGTGGATCACGTCACGCACGTAGTCCTCGCTCACCCGCATCAACGAGGTGATGTCCCGGACCGCCTGGCCCTGGCCGGACATCAACACCACGATCGCCCGCCGCAGCCGTTGTGCCTGCCGATAACCTCATCCATGCAGGTAGAGGACGCACGAAGCCCAGGGGAGTTGAGCGTTCGCGGCACGGCTGCCATGCGCTGTGACGTCGACC
>NZ_LGED01000265.1 GCF_001280085.1 Saccharothrix sp. NRRL B-16348
CCGCGCATCCGTCTCGGGCTTCAGTTGCCCAGGCCGTGGCATCCAGACACCTCCAGAACCCACAACCTACCGCAATAACCCTTAAGTCACTGGTATTGGGCCTAGGCCATCCACGATGTGTCCACCTCCGGTCCACTGGCCGGCCGCACCCTGCACGGCGGAACACCGTGGAGATCAACGGGGGTGAGGCGATGAACGGGTACGCGGACCTGGTCCGGGAGCTGAAGTCGCTCCGCAAGGGACGCGGCGTGCTGGCGGGCCGGATCGGGGACCGGGTGGGTCCGAGCCTGCGCGCGACGTGCGGGGTGGCCGAGGGCGACGCGCCGGGCGCGATCCGCCGGAAGGTGTCCGACCGGCTCTCCGAGCTGGCCGGCCGGCTGCCCGCGGACCTGCGCCTGGCCACGCTCGCGGCGTTCGCCATCGACGACGAGGCCCGGCTGCCCCTCTACCAGGACCGGGTGTACTGGGCGGCGGTCCGGATGGACCGGGACCCGCGCACGGTCCGCCGCCGGGTCGACGAGGCCATCAACCACCTCGCCGAACTGGCCGTCGACGTGCCCCGGTCCCGGCCGGACGGGCTGCCGGGCGGCTGGCGCACGACCGAGCTGCACGCCGTGCTGACCCTGGACCGGCCGCGGCCCGAGGTGATCGAGCGGCACCGGGTCGTCGCCGACCGGGACGGCCTGCGCGAGCTGGCCCTGACGCCGCCGTTGCCGCTGGACGGGCCGGACCTCGACGTGCGGGTGCTGTACGGCGGCACGCTGGTCGACCGCGCGACCCGGACCCTGGCCCTGCCGAGCCCGGTGGACGGCGGCCGGTCGCACGACTTCGCGATCCGCTTCCGCCCGCCGGTCGCGGACGCGTCGCGGTCGTACTTCGTGCACGTGCCGCAGCACCCGGTGGACCTGCTGGACCTGAGGGTCCGCTTCGGCGGCACGTCCACCCCGCCACGCGTGTGGGTGCTGCACGGCGCGCACCGGCACGACGGCGCCGACCCCGCCGGCCACGGTCACCGGCACCCGGTGGACCAGGCGGGCGAGATCCACCTGAGGTTCCGCCACCTCACGCCGGGGCTGGCCTACGGGGTGCGGTGGGAGGTGCCCGGCTAGGGCGTGCGGTCACCGGTTGATCGGGCGAGTCTGGTGGCCACGGTGGCGGCTTGGGGCATGCCCAGGTCCCGGTAGATCGTCAGGGCGCGTCGCCAGTGGTCGGTGGCGCGGTCGTGGTCCGAGAGGGTGGCGTGGACGTCGCCCAGGCCGGCGAGGGCGTGCGCGTACTCGTCGAGGTGGCCGGTTCGGTCGCCTGCCGCCAAGGCCTCGCGGTAGAGCTGTCGGGCCTCGTCCTGGTTGCCCGCGGTGGCGTGGGCGGCGGCCAGGGCGTTCAGGGCGGTCATGAGCTGGTCGGTGTCGCCGACGGCGCGGGCGATGCGCAGCGCGGCGTCGAGGTGGTGGAACGCCTGCGCGAGGTCGCCGGAGTGGTGGCGGGCGACACCGAGCATCCGCATGGCCGTGCCCTCCAGGCTGCGGTGGCCGGTGGCTTGCGCGATGGCCAGGGCACGGCGTGCGTAGTCGGTGGTCTCCGCGTAGCGGCCGTGCGCCGCGCTGACCTGCGCCAGGCCGTACAACGCGCTCGCCTCGCTGGTCCGGTTCCCGGTGTCCCTCGCGATGGCCAACGCCCGCTCGGACAGCCGGCACGCCTCGTCGTACCGACCCAGGGCGTACAGGATGCGCGCGTAGTTGTTGGTGGCGGGCGCACGCAGGCGCTGGTCGCCCAGTTCCTCGTAGAGGCCCAGCGCGAGGCGGAAGTGGTCCCCGGCCTCGGCCAGGTCGCCCCGCCGCCAGTTCGCCACGCCCATGTTGTTCAACGTGGCGGCCTGCATGGACCGGTCGCCGACCTGCCTATACAGGGCCAGCGCGCGCTCCAGGTGGTCGATCGCCTGCCCTGGCAGGCCGAGCCGGAGCACGGCGGCGGCCAGCACCCGGCGGGCGTTGGCCTCCGCGGTGGTGTCGCCGAGCTGTCGGGCGGCGTTGAGCGCGCGCGTGTGGAGCGCGATGGCGTCGTCGTGGTACCCGCCGGTGTTGAGGTAGCGCCACACGGTGTCCGACACCGCGACGACGTAGGCGGGTCCGCTGATCTGGGTGGCCGCGAGCAGGTTGGCCCGCTCGCGGTCCAGCCAGCGGAACGCCGCGTCGTAGCTGTCGAACACCGGCGCGTCGGTGTCGGGTGCGGCGACCTCCGGCCTGCGCTCGGCCTCGTGCGGGGCGATGACGGTCATCGCGGCGGACGCGGCGCCGAGGTAGTAGCCGAACAGGCGGGTCAGCGCGGCGGCGCGGTCGGCCTCGCCGTCGGTGGTCCCGGCCAGTTCGGCGGCGTAGGCGCGCAGCAGGTCGTGCGGCTGGTAGCGACCGTCGGAGTTCCGGTCGACGAGGTGGGTGCGCACCAGCGCGTCGAGCGCCCGGCGGGTCTCCCGCGTCCCGGCGCCCGCCATCGCCGCGACCGCGTGGACGTCGACGTCCTGCCCGTGGTGCACGCCGAGCAGCCGGAACACCTTGGCCACGGCGGGGTCGAGCCGGTGGTACGACCAGGAGAGCACCGCGCGGACGGCCGTGTGCGGGTCGTCGTCGGCGACCAGCAGGTCCAGCGCGGCCTGCCGGTCGGCGAGTTCACCGGCCAGCTCGCCGATGGCGCGTCCCGGCCGCGACCGGACGATCTCGGCCGCGATCCGCAGCGCCAGCGGCAGCCGCGCGCACCGCTCGACGAGCGTGCGGACGGCCTCGGGTTCGAGGTCGGCGCGGGCGCCGAGCAGCTCGCGCACCAGGGCGACGGCCTCGGCCGACGACAGCCGGTCGAGGCCGATGCGGTGCGCGCCGTCGCGGGCGACGAGTCCGGCGAGCGAGTCCCGGCTGGTCACCAGCGCGAAGCAGGTCGGGCCGGCGGGCAGCAGCGGGCGCACCTGCTCGACGGTGCGGGCGTTGTCCACCAGGATCAGCACCCGGCGCTGGTCGAGGAGGGTCCGGAAGTGGGCCGCGCGCTCCTCGGTGGACTCCGGGATCGCCGCGCCGTCCAGCCCGAGCGACCGCAGGAAGCCGGCCAGCGCCTCGGCGGGCGACACCGGCTCGTCCGGGCCGTACCCGCGCAGGTCGACGTAGAGCTGCCCGTCCGGGAACCGGTCCCGCACCCGGTGCGCCCAGCGCACGGCGAGCGCCGTCTTGCCCAAGGCGGGGTTGTGACACACAGCCCGGAGCGCCCCGATGACGATCAACGCCCACGTCGTGTCTATGACCGACAAATATTCTGTAACTGTGAGTAAGTGCGCCCCCTCGATCATGGCAGACCTCTACCTGAGGCTGTCTGACCTGCGCGCGGAAGACCTCAGCGAAGAAGGAATCGGGAAGTCGTTCGAGTCCCGTGAGCAGAAGCTGAGGGAGCGCGCGGCGCTGCTCGGCTGGGGTGTGCACCGCGTGGTGATCGAGAACGACGTCGTCAGCAAGAACGGACGTCAGCGCTCGGCGAGCGCATTCAAGCGCCAGAAGATCACCCTCCCGGACGGAACGACGGCGCTGCGAGTTGTCCGCCCTGGGTTCCGCAGCATTCTGGATGATCTCGCCACCGGGCGGGCACAGGCGATCCTGGCTGAGGATCTCGACCGGACGATGCGCGACCCTCGGGACCTCGAAGATTTCATCGACGTGGCCGAGGCGCACAAGATCAATGCGCGGTCGCTGAGTGGGTCGTTGACCTTCACGGACGGGGGCACTGACGGTGAGATCACCATGGCGCGAGTCATGGTCACGATGGGGAACAAGTCGTCACGCGACACGTCCCGACGTGTAGCCGCTGCCCGTGAGCGCAAGGCCGTTGCGGGCGAATTCGGCGGGGGTACGCGTCCGTACGGGTTCGAACCCGATGGGATCACGCCGCGCCCGGATGAGTACGCCGTGATCAAGAACTGTTCGCGGCGGCTCTTGCAGGGGGTGTCCTTGCGATCGATGGCATTGGAACTGAGGGGCGCTGAGGCCCTGACCGTGACGGGGGCACCCTGGACGGCCGAGACGCTGCGAGACGTCCTCCTGAGGCCCCGGAATGCGGCCCTCAGCGTTTACAGGGGTGAGGTCATCGGGAAGGCCCCGTATCCCGCTGCCGTGCCTGAGGACGTATTCCGCGCGGTGCAACGCAAGCTCACCGACCCGAACCGCAACACGAGCCCCGGTGCTGCTCCGAAGTACGTCGGAACCGGGGTGTACCTCTGCGGGCGGTGCGATGACGGGACGTCGGTGGACGTGACCCTCGGACAGCGTCCGCAGCCCCGATACCGCTGCCGTAAGTCCGCGCACCTGGCGCGCGCTCAGAAGCCGGTTGACGACTTCGTGCTCGGGGCCGTTGCTGCTCGCCTGTCCCTGCCGGATGCAGTCGGACTGTTCGCCAAGCCCAAGAGCAAGATCGACGTAGCCGCGCTCAGGTTCGAAGCCGACGCGATCCGGGAGAACCTGACGGGGCTTGCCGAGGATCGAGCGATGGGATTGATCGACAGGGCGCAGATGATCGCAGCCACGGAGAAGGGGCGCGCGCGGCTTGCGGTGCTCGATCAGCAAATGGCCGACGCGGTGGTTGAGTCGCCTCTTTTCGCCCTCATCGGAGCCGAGGACGTCAGGGCAGCACTCGGGGCCCTTCCGCTGTCCGTGCGCCGTCTCGTGGTCGACACGGTGTGCACGGTGACGATCGTGCCCGCGACGCGTAAGGGCAGCGGTTTCGACCCGAAGTCGGTGCGGATCGACTGGAAGTGACCTGATTCGTAGATAGACGAAGAAACCCCTGGTCAGCGCCTTGACCAGGGGTTTTCTCGTGCAACCATATATCGTACCGTAATTTTCTCGTGATCGTACCGTGATCTGCCGCACAATTGCTTGTGCTAACGCTGGTGCATGTGCCAATCTTGTAGGTGCCATCCCCGTGGCAACCAGGACTCCAAGGCACACTCACACAACACCCCCTTCACACAGAGATAGCCACGGGCAAGATCACTCTGTCTACGAAGTGGGTGTTTTCTGTGTCCGAAGCCACTAGGCGTACTCGTGCGCAACTGGCCGCCGCTGTTCGATTCCACGGGCCCGAATCCGTCGAGGCCACCGTCACGCGGCGCACGCACAAGTTCCTGACACTCGAAGAGGCGATCTCCGAGTGCGTCTCGACTGCGCCTCCGTTGACCCCTGAGCAGCTCCAGCGCCTCGCGTCTCTGCTCTCCGTCGCGGAGGTTGAGGGCGCGTGAACAACGAGAAAGCCCCTCGCGAGGACCAGTCGCGAGGGGCCGAGGTAGTCCCGACGAAGAACTATAACAAGTATATCACGGCAACCCCTCGGTTCACCTGGGAACGGGCGTTGCGTGCGTCACCCGACGTTCGCGGCCCTCAAATGCTCCTCCTCCTGGTGATCGCTACGCACATGGTCAACATCACCGGGAAGGGATACGTCTCGCTGGGCACGCTCGCGAAAGAACTGTGCGTGAACGAGCGAACCGTGCGCAGGCAGCGTGACGAGATGATCCAACGCGGGTGGTTGGCGTGCCTGGAGCGTGGCCACAGCGCTGGTAAGGCCAGCGTGTACGCCCTCACCCTCCCGTCTGACTATGGACATTCAGAGCAGGACTATGGACATTCTGGGCACGACTATGGACACCCAGATGTCCACAGTTCTATGGACACCCAGATGTCCACCCTCAGTCCTAGGTCACAGTCCGAGGCCCTCAGGCCGAGGGACAGTGACCTAGGTCAGGGAACTACGACTGACAACGACCCCGAACCCCTCCCTTCGGGTCGGGGCCGGGGGTCGTCGGACAAAAGCGCCGCAGTGCGGTATGTGGTCGAGGCGATGGGCCTGACTACGGACGAGGCGGCGGCTTACGTCGATAACAAGATCGCCAGGTCGAAGAGCCCGGTTGAACGTCCGCTGGGTTACATCAAGAAGTGCGCGGCCGAAGACCAGAAGGCCACGGAAGACGACGGCATCACCATTCCACCCAGCGACGGTGACTCGTCCTGGTCGTACACGATCGAATCCTGAGAGAGGTACCCGACGATGAGTAAGAACCTGAAGATCAAGACCAGTATCGGCAAGGAGACCTACCCCGGTCGCCCCGACCTCGGCAATTGGCTGATCGACATTTGGGCCGACCTGCCCGAGGACATGAGCGACTCTGACCGTGATCGTGAGTCCATGAATGTCGTCGGCTTGATGGCCCGGCTCTATGCCGCTGTTCTGCACCACGGCGACTGCAAACGGCACAACTGTGATGCCGTCGGTGATTCGCACATGGCCGAGCCCGCGTCGGCCCACCTGGGCAGCAACGGAATCACGCTCGACACTGAAGAGGACTGCTTGGATCTCCAGGTAGTAACCAGCAGCAGGACCGATGCCGAGAAGTGGGAATTGCTACTCAAATCGTGGCTGCGGGAGATCCTGGACCCGGAATACCGCAAGAAGGAGATCGAGCGTCGCTGGGATCTGACTATGGAGACGCAGCGGAAGCGAGACGACGCTAGGGCGACCAAGCGCAAGAAGGCCGAAGAGGCCGAGATGCGGAGGCTTGTCGAAGAAGAGAAGCGCCGGATTGCCCGTGAGATCGCCGCGAGGGAACTGAACGAGGAGACGTCCCGATGAGCACCTATCTTGACGAGACCATTCCCGTGGACGACCGTATCGAAGTGCCGCTGCGGATCGTCAAGCGCATCGGTAATCACTACGAGCGTCTTGAGGGCGGGTGCATTGTTTCGCGGTACGCCCCGAACAAGAACGGCTATCGCTCGGTGCAGTTCTGGAGCGGCGGCCGGAAGGTGCAGGTGCTCGTTCACCGCCTGGCGTACGCCTGCCTGTACGGCCCGATCCCGTCCGGGATGACCGTTGATCACCTGTGCTTCACGCCGGGTTGTTTCAACCAGGATCACCTGCGCTTGCTCACCCCGTCGGAGAACTCGCGCAATCGCCGCCCTAAGGCGTCCTGACCGCCTTACCCATACTCGCCTATCAGAGCGCCTCTAAAACCCGCGAGAGGAGCACTCAGGGGCCCGCAAGGCCCCTTCTAACTGAACACGAGGTAGACCCGATGCTGAACTACGACCACATCGAGCGTGATGAGAGCGATTTGACGTCCTACTGGGCGGCGTCTCACACGTTCACCTATCAGACCGCAGCCTTGATCAACGGCAGCGGGGAGCAGCTCGACAACCGCGCTCAGGAGCTTGGGAACGCGACCGTGGGCGAGTGGGTTGCCCTGCTCGACTCGATGGATATCCCGAACCACGTCGGCATCACCAAGAGCGTCTCGGCATTGCGTGCGGCAGGGCTGCGGCCGGATTACTCGATTCTCAAGCTCGCTGTTTATCGACGGAACTCACGGAAGGATGCGTAACAATGAGCGATATGTCACCGCGGAACGCTATGCGGAATATGCAGCAACGGCACACGGCCATGGCCGACCCCGCAGTACGAATCGCAATGCTCGAATACCGACTGATTCGATTGCTCGCCCGCATCGAGTCGATCAGCGAGAAGCTGGACGGAATGGAGTAGGCAATGGGAGCGTGGGATAACGGGGGTACCCATACCTGGCGGAAGATACGAGCCGCAGTGCTCAGGCAGAATGAGCTTGAGAACAATGGTGATTGTGCGGTGCGAATCCCACGTGTGTGCACGGGTAAAGCGCAATGTGTGCACCATGTGCTTGGACGTGAGGTGAGTGGTGATGACCCTCGGTTCTTGGCTGCTTGTTGCACATCATGCAATCAACACATTGGGAAGCCAAAGTCAACGGGATTGAAATCGAAGAAGGTCACTGACTGGTAGATGTGATCACGTAGGCCGGGTGGGTCAAAAGTTCGGGCCTATGCACCCCCTAGATCACCTCGGCTCTACTTATTCTCTCTCCCCTAACGCTCAGGAACCTCACTCGTTGCAGCGGGTGAGGTTCTTTGGCATCTCAGGCAGCCGTGAGCGGCGTCCGAGGCGGTGGGAGCGTGCGTGCCAGGTGCACAGCCCCGGCCAGGGCGTAGGCACCCTCGATCGACTCGCTACCGGTGCGGGCGAACGTCCACCTACCCGCCGTGTGCTGCTTCTGACTGCGGCGCACGTGGTCGTTCAGCACGTCGTCGTCTGGGTGGCTGAGGTCGCCTGAGAGCACCTGCTCACTCAGCCCCATGCACACGGCGGCTGTCTCGGCTGTCAGCGCCTCTACGACCACACCAGGGGGCGGCCACGCCTCGGCGGAGCGTCGGTGCTTGCGGTCCGCCAGGTCTGCGGCCAACTGAGCACCGGGCCCCATCGGGAACCACCCGAAAGCGCGCGGCTTGATCTTCCTCACGAGCGCGGGCAGCTCCTGGCGCACGAGCTTGAGGCAGCCGTACCCCTCCCACGCCTTGATCACCTCGACGTGCACCTTGCCGTTGATCTTGGCTGCCGCCACGAGCGTGGCGTGATCACCTGCAAGCGAGACGTCCACACAGAGCGCCACTCGATCGCGGAAGTCCTTTAGCTGCAACGGTTCCTCGGTGCCACAGCGTCCCCACCAGGTGGGGTCAATAGCCGGATCGAGCAGGTGCACCCGCTGACACATGACCTCGGTACGGAACCCGGCGAGTTGCTCCCCACCCGCAGCCTCGGCACGCAGCGCCGGACCCATGAGCGTCTCGACGTCCATCCGGATCCCGAGGGACGGGTTCGCTTGACTCAGGGCGTCGAGGTCGGTGGGAGCGCTCCCGTCCGGGGCGCTGTACTCGAACAGGCCGAGGCGGTAGTCACCCTGTCCGGTCTCCAAGAACGTCAGAGCGTCCTGCCGTAGCGCGTCGAGAACGACTGACGTGTCATCCCCTTGATTCGACAGGGCGAACACCTGAGCGTCGGGAATGGCGTTGGTTGCGTTCGTACTGGCGTTCCACGCGTCCCACGAGGAATGCTCCCGTAGCTCGTCCAACACCAGGCGGTTGATCGTGAGCGACCTACCGCCCTTGCGGTTCGACGCTGCGATCTTGTACCGGCACCCGTCAACCGTGGTGAGGGTCTGCTCGCCGTTTGCCTTGCGTACCGACTCGACCTCATCCCGCAGCCACGGGTTCGCCTCCGCGATGTCGACCGCAGCGCTCCACACTTCACGCGCGTAGTCGAGGTTGGTCGAGGTCGACAAGATCAGCTTCTGCCGCTCGACAAACAACCAGTACAACGAGAGGGCCTTGAGCAGCCACGTCTTCCCGTTCTGTCTCGCCACCAGGACCAGGACGTTGCGAAACCTCGGGCGACCATCCGGGAGCAGCTCGCCCGCGTGAATGACAACCCATTCCTGCCACGGGTCCAGCTCCTGGCCGAGGACGTCCCGCGCGAAGTCGACGACGTAAAAGCCGTAGCTCGTCTCTCGGGTCAGCTCCCGCAGTGGCGGAGTCCATAGCCTCGGTACGGGCTTACCCCGAATTCCGTCGCTCGGCGAGTTCGTCCCGTACCCGCTTGAGGGGGCTACTGCTGTCATCGCTCTTACCCCCCTTCACGGCCTGCCGCGCACGGGGGGTGAGATGCAACGTCTCAAGACACGACTGGTACTCAGCGCCGAGTCGGATGAGCACGTTTCGGTCTTTCGTCGTGTCCAGCGCGGCGGCATACACGCGGGCGAGCTGAACGATCGCCTCATCCCGCTGATCGACGCCGTCTGGTAGCGCGCTCAGAGCCTTCTCCAGCGCCTCCGAAACAGTCATGGGCCGTTCCTCTATGTAGTTGTACCTTCCATGATACAGCTTGTATCAGAGTTTGTACCAGGCCTATGCCGTTATCATTCTGTGATATGCGGCACAAACACGGTACAAACCTTGGTACGAACCTGTATCATTGATGGTGCGGGAAACACAACTGAAGAGCGGGTGGGTATGGGACTCAAGTTCTGGAGGCGCGCTACGGCTGCGCCCGTGGAGGCGCGCTCGGCACCCACCATGTCAGTCGGCGACCCCGCGTTGCTCGCCTTCCTCGGGCTACCCTCGGACGGTTCCACCACCGTTACCGAAAGCACTGCTCTCACGCTCAGCGCGGTCTACAGGGCCGTTTCGCTGGTAGCGGGCAGCATTGGTTCCCTGCCGCTCCGGACGCTCACCGAGACCGATGGTCAGAAGGTGCGCGCGAAGTCGTTCCTCGACTCGCCGGGCGGTAGGGACCGTCGTTTCACCGCGTCCGAGTGGAAGCAGCTCGTAGCCACTCATTTGCTGCTGCACGGCAATGCGTTCTTGCAGCACGTCTACAACGGCGCGGGTGCTCTGGTGGCGCTCTACCCGGTGCACCCGCTGTCAGTCGAGGTCGAATGGGATGATCGCCGACCGGGCGGTAAGAAGTTCACCATTCACCTTGAGGATGGCAAGAACGTCGTCCTCGATTCGACCTCGATGACGCAGGTCATGGGGCTGAGCCTCGATGGTCTGCGCGGTCTGAGCTGCATCGAGAAGGCGCGCGTCTCCCTGTCGACCGGCATTAGCGGTGACCGCCAGGCGGGCCGCATGTTCAGCTCAGGATTGAGCATCTCGGGATTCATCACCCCCGACGCTGCGGAAAGCGATCTAGAGGGCGACGAGCCCGAGGTCATCAAGACTGCGGTCAACAAGGCGTTCACCGGCACAAAGAACGCTGGGAGTGTCGCGGTACTCAGCAAGGCACTCAAGTTCCACCCCATGACGCTGACCGCTGCGGATGCTCAGTTCATCGAGTCGCGCGCATTCAGCGTCGAGGAAGTCTCCCGCTGGTTTGGTGTTCCGCCGCATCTGCTCTCTCAGGTCGAGAAGCAGACCAGTTGGGGTAGCGGTGTCGCCGAGCAGAACCGAGGCTTGGCGCGCTACACGCTCACGAACCTCACGACGCCGATTCAGGAACGCCTGACTCTGCTACTGCCTCTGGGTAAGACTGCGGAATTCGACTACACGGCGTTCATCAAGCCGGCACCCGAGGACGAAATCGCACTCATTCTCAGTGAAGTGAACGGCGGACTCATTACCCCGAATGAGGGGCGTCGGATTCGCAATCTGCCTCCGATTCCCGGTGGCGACACGTTGCGACTGCCTGCCGGAATGGGGCCCGCGGGAAGCCCTCCGAAAACGGAAGGTGAAGCGGAATGAACCTCACGAGGGTCAATGTCCAGTGCCGCGCTGAGATCAGCGGTAACAAGCTCGGTGGGTACGCGTCGGTATTCGACCAGACCACCGATCTTGGTTGGATGGGTAAGGAGGTCATCGCGCGATCCGCGTTTGACTCCGTACTCGCCGACCGTGAAACCGACGTTCGTGCGCTCTTCAACCATGACGCCTCGATGCTGCTCGGGCGACAGAAATCGAACACGCTCCGTCTTGGTGTCGACTCGCACGGACTCGAATTCGAGATCGACCTCCCGAACACTCAGCTCGGCAGGGACGTGCGGGAACTGGTCGAGCGCGGTGATATCGATGGGGCGTCCTTCGGATTCGTCCCCGGTGAGTACGAGGTGGACGAGAAGCGCAATGCCATCACCCACACTTCCGTGAGGCGACTTGTCGACGTAAGTCCTGTCACCTTCCCGGCCTACATCGGGGCCTCGACCGAGGCTCGCTCCGAGGATCGCCTCATCGTTTCGAGGCGTAGTCAGTTGATCAAGGCACGCGCACGCGTGTATCTGCCATAACCGGGCGCGTGCCCGCATAACTGAATCTCATAATCGAATAGAGGCAAGAATGTCTAAGGATCAGATCCTCGCCGCGATGCAGTCCGTTCTGGACGAGGCGGGCGAGAATTCCCTCACCGACGAGCAGTGCGCGCGATACGAGGCGCTTGAGGGCGACCTCAAGCGGGCGCAGAAGTCCGAGGAGATCCAGAAGCGGAACGCGGCTTACAACTCCGTGGTCACCTCCGCGCTGCACGTCGCCCCGGCCAAGGAAGACGACACCTTGGAGCGCGCTTTCATGCACTACGCGCGTACCGGGCAGAAGAACTCCGACATCACCGAGCTGCGCGCTCAGTCCGTGGGCACGGACTCGGCGGGTGGGTACGCGGTCCCCACCACGCTGCTGAGCAAGATGACCGAGCGCCTGAAGGCGTTCGGCGGTGTCGCGTCCGTCGCGGACGAGATCACCACTTCCTCGGGTGAGCCGCTGACGTGGGTGACGCTGGATGACACCGCAAACGCGGGTGTGATCGCCGCTGAGGGCACCGCGCCTGCCTCGGGTGGTGCGGACCTGGTCTTCGGTGAGAAGACGCTGGGGGCGTTCAAATACGTCGCTCCGGGTGCCTCGAACCTGCCGCTGAGGGTCAGCGTCGAGCTGTTGCAGGACGCCAACTTCAACGTGCAGTCCAAGGTGTTCGACGCTCTGACTACGCGTATCGCCCGTCAGCAGGCTGTCGACTGGGTGACCGGTACCGGCACCACCGAGCCGTTCGGTGTCAACACCGGTACCGCTGGCACGGCGTTCACCTCGGCCGGTATCACCTATGCCGAGCTTGTCGACGCGGTGCACGGTGTGGATCCGGCCTACCGGGCGAGCGGCAAGTGCGTCTGGACGTTCAACGACGCCACCCTCGCGCTGATCGAGAAGCTGGTCGACGGCAACTCGCGTCCGCTGCTGAACATGAGCACCGACGGTATCTCCGGTGCCCCGTCTGCTCGACTGCTCGGCTTCCCCGTGGTGATCGACCAGGCGTGGGCGACCTACACCGACGGCGGCACCAACAAGTGGGGCGCGTTCGGTGACCTGAACGCCGGTTACATCATCCGGCGTGTGTCCGGGTTCAGCCTCGTGGTCGACCCCTACACGCGGGTGAACGAGGGTCAGGTGCAGTACTCGCTGCACGCGCGCGCGGACGCCGTGGTGCAGGACGCCAACGCCTTCCGCGTGCTGATCAACGCTGTCTAACCCTTGTGGCACAACACATCTGAATAGAGGAGGTGGCAGCGATGGCATGGAAACCCGACTATGTCACGGTCCTCGACTTGGCGGACTACCGCCGGGTCGAGGACAACGTCGACAACATCGAGATGCAGTACGCCATCGCTGCTGCCTCTCGCGCGGTGGAACGCTTCTGCAACAGGCAGTTCGGGTCCGCAGCGCAAACCAGGTACTACACGGCGGGATGGGACCCCGCGCTGTGTAAGTGGGTGGTCGACACCGACGACATCCCAACGACTACAGGGCTGACAGTCACCTACGACTCATTGAACGATGGGACGTACGCCGACGCTGTCACGGTCTACACCTTGGGACCCCTCAACGCCGTAGCCGATGGCAAGCCCTGGAACAAGATCGTCATCGGCGCCACGTCACCTGTCACGGTGAGCGCGCGTGTCGACGCGATCAAGGTTGTCGGGACGTTCGGGTGGACGTCGGTGCCGACCACCATCATGCAAGCAACCCTGTTGCAGGCCAGTCGATTCCTCATGCGTCGTGAGGCTGCGTTCGGCATCGCGGGTGAGGGCGACGCGTCCGTGCGTCTGCTCGACAGGGTGGATCCGGACGTGGCGCAGATGCTGCGCCCCTACCGCAAGGTCTGGGGTGCGGCGTGAACATCGTCGACGTCATGGACGAGATCGCCGACGCGGTGGACGTGATTGCGGGGCTGCGGGTTGCGCCCTACGACTCGGACACGGTGAACCCGCCCATGGCGCTGATCAGGTGGCCGGACCCCATCCGCTACGACCTGACCATGGGTCGCGGCAGCGATTCCGCGGAGCTTGAAGTTTGGGTCCTAACAGGACGGACCGATGCCCGAACGGCACGGATCCTGTTGGGGCCCTACATGAACGGCTCCGGCGCTCAGTCGATCAAGCAAGCGATCGACGGAGGCACGTACACGGCGTGCGACTCGGTGACGGTGACCGAGGCCAGGGTCGAGGCGATCGAGGTCAGCGGAGTCCTCTACTTGGCGGCTGCTTTCACCGTGAGCGTCATCGGCGACGGGGCCTAACTGCTCCTCGCACAACTGAATCCCACAACAGAATACGGAGCGCCGACATGGCGAAGATCCACGGTAAGGGCGTCGTCATCACGATCGACGGTGACGACATCTCGACCTACTGCAACAACGTCGCCTTCAACCGCAACGCCGACTCGCACGACGTCACCACGTTCGGCAAGAACAGCAAGGTCTACGCGTCGGGCCTCAAGGACGGTGAGGCGACCGTGGAGGGCATCTACGACTCGACCGCCCTCACGGGTCCGGGTGTGGTCTTCCGGCCGCTTGTGGGCGGAGCTGAGGTCCCGTTCACGTACAAGCCCGAGGGCACCGGGACGGGCAAGCCCCTGGCGACGGTGGACGTCATCGTGACGGCGTACGAGGAGACCGCACCGGTCGCCGACATGATCACCTTCTCCGCCACCTTGCAGTTCTCGGACGACATCGCCGACACGGTTCAGGTGTGACGTGCTGACACGTGAGCAGATCCTCGCGAAGAGGACCAGGACCCAGACCGTGACCATCCCGGACGTGGGCGACGTGAAGGTGCGCGCACTCACCCGAGAAGAGGTCATCTCCTTGCAGGGCAAGGGGGAAGTCGACGTGGCCGAGCTGGAGCAGGGTCTCATCGCGCTCGCCCTGGTCGAGCCGCAGCTCAGCAAGGAAGACGTTGCCGAGTGGTACGGCAGCGCTCCGGCCGGGGAGCTGAGCCCCGTCACCGAGGCGATCACCCAGCTCAGTGGGCTGAGTGTTGGTGCCGCCAAAAGCAGCGGTTCTTGATTTCGAAGAGAACCCCGAGAAGGAATTCGAATTCTTCCTAGCTCAAAAGCTCTCGCGCACGGTCGACGAAATGCGCGAGATGAGCAACGAGGAGTTCGTCTACTGGGGGATGTATTACGCGCGAATCGCGCAGCGGGAAGAGCTGGAAGCGCTCAAGGCGAAGAGTAGGAGGTGACCGGTTATGGCACTACGTGAAGGCGCGATCAAAGTTACGGGCCTCAAGCAACTCAGCCGTAGCCTCCGCTCTCTCGACAAAGACGCTCCCAAAGCGCTGCGACTCGCGGGTAACAAGGCCGCTCTCATCATCGTGAACGAGGCGAAACCGAAGATCCCCGTCGGGCCCGCTGCGGGTGGGCACGCCTCGACCTCGATCAAGGCAGCGAGTACGCGCACAGCAGCTCGTGTCAGCGCCGGTGGGAAGAAGTTCCCGTACTACGCGTGGCTTGATTTCGGCGGGAAGGTCGGCCGCAAGAAGGCGACCATTCGCAAGTTCCACAAGTCCGGCCGCTACATCTGGAAGGCGTACGAGGACCAGCGCTCACACGTTGCTCAGACGCTCTCCGACGAATTGAAGAAGGCCGCTGCCCCACTGAACCCGAAGGGAGGTTGATCATGGCGGGACCAAAGGTCACCCTTGAATTTGCAGGCGACCACTCGGACCTCACGAGGGCCCTTCAATCGGTAACCAGTGAATTGGGCAGTCTGTCTAAGCGGATTGACTCGGAAGCTTCTACGATTGTGGAAGCCAACGACGAGATCGGTAAGAGTGCCCGGAACATGCGCGACGTCGTAGGCAAGGCGTCAGGCGTGGCTGCGCTAGGTGTGGCGGGAATCGGTGGAGCAGCGGCCGGTAGCGCCCTGATCGCCGGTGGTGCCCTTGCGGGTCTGGGGTTGGCTGTCGGCGGTTTGGGCGTGTTGGTGGCGTCCAAGAACGAGGCGGTCAAGAAGTCGTTTTCGAGCTTGGCCGATCATGTCAAGGCCAAGGTCACCGAAATGAGTGCACCCTTTGTTCCCGTTCTCCAGGGGATCGCGGAAAAGGCACGTTCTACTTTTGACCGGATTGCCCCTTCTTTGTCGAACATGTTCGCCAATGCTGCACCCTATGTCGACAAGCTCGCGACCGGCTTGCTCAAGCTGGTCGAGAATGTGATGCCCGGTTTGGAAAAGGGCGTGAAGGCAGCCGCGGGGCCCATTGATTCGATTTCCCGTGGGCTTGCCGGAACGGGTGAGGCGTTGGGCAAGTTCTTTGAGAACATCAGCGTCGGTGCCTCGGGTGGGGCGAGCGCGCTGGACATGTTGTTCAGCGTCGTCAATTGGCTGATCCCAGCCATTGGCAGCCTGATCGGATTCCTGGCGCAATGGAGCGGCGTCATTGTTCCGCTCGCCATCGCGGTTGGTGGATTCGCGTTGCTGGTCAAGGGCATCACGGCGTCCATGGCTGCCTACAACGCGATCATGACCGTGGTCCGTGCGGCTACGGTTGTGTGGACCGGTGTTCAGTGGCTGCTGAATGCCGCACTCACGGCCAACCCGATCGGCCTGGTGATTCTCGCCATTGCGGCACTCGTCGCCGGGATCATCTGGGCGTGGAACAACTGCGAGACGTTCCGCAATATCGTGATCGGCGTGTTCAACGCGGTCAAGAATGCGATCTCGACTGCCATTGATTGGATTGTCGGTCGGTTCAATTGGTTGGTCGGGGCTTTTCAGTCGGTGGCCGGGGCTGTGGGTCGAGTGTTCTCGGGCATCGGTGACGGCATCAAGAGTGCTTTCCGGTCGGCGTTCAACTTCGTCGCGGACATTTGGAACAACACGGTCGGGCGGCTGAGCTTCACGGTTCCGAGTTGGGTCCCCGGCATCGGTGGGAACAACTTCTCCGCTCCGAGGATCCCCAAGTTTCACACGGGCGGAATCGTGCCCGGCGCTCCGGGTAGTGAGCAGCTCGCATTGCTTCAGGCCGGGGAGCGTGTCACGTCACGTAACAAGGTCAATCAGGAAGAGGGCGGGGCGCTCATTCTCGGGAGCGATGGCAGCAAGTTGGGTGACGTGATGCTCGCTCTCATCGAGGAAGCGGCACGTAAGCAGGGTCGGAGGATTCAGCGCGCATGAGCATTCGACACGATATCCGTACGCGGATGTTCCTCGGTGGGCAGTGGGAAGACGTTACCGACAAGGTCTATCAGCGCTCCGCTATCGAGATCGAACGTGGTCGCAGCGATGAGGAATCCGTCACGAATCCGCAGACCTGCTCCCTGACCCTCGATAACCGCAGCGGCGACTTCTCGATGCGGAATCCAATGGGTCAGTGGTATGGCAGCATCGGCCGCAACGTGCCCATGGAAGTCCGCAGCGTGATCGCGGAGGACACGTTCGATCGCACGGTCGCGAGTGGATTCGGGACGTCCGATTCCGGACAGACCTACTCGGGTAACGGCTTCGGCGGGACCGTTCAGGCTTCCGATTTCAACGTCGCGTCCGGGCTGGGCACGCTGTCGGTTCCGACCACGAGTGCCTACCGCTACGTGGTGATGGATGATGTGTCGTTCCGCAATGTCGACGTGCAGACGGACGTCATCCTCCCGGTTGTCAACGTGCTCGGTGCGCAGCTCGAACCGGGCAACCTGATCCTGCGCTACCAGTCATTCACCGACTACTACATGGTCCGGCTGGTGGTGACTGCGGCCGAGGCGGTCACGATCACCTTTCACCATGTCACCGGTGGGGAGCTGATTACCCCTGTGACGACGACGCTGACCCACACGGGTCAGACGTTGCGTGTCCGCGCTCAGGCCGAGGGGCAGACCCTCAGGGCGAAGGTGTGGAACGCAAGCGACGGTGAGCCTCTCGACTGGGACGTCACCGTTCACGACGACACGATCACCGAAGCGGGGGCTGTAGGCGTCCGCTGCGGTGTGGCTGCGGGCAATACCAACCCCCTCCCCATCGTGTTCTCGATCGACAACTTCACGGTGATGTCACCGAGGTTCGCGGGTGAGGTGAGCAACTTCCCCACGGACTCCGATGTCAGCAATGAGGATCGTTACTCGGCGATCGAGGCTGCGGGGATCCTGCGCCGCCTCGGGCAGGGCACGTCCCCGCTGCGGTCGACGCTAAGGCAGGGAATCCCTGACGTGGCCGGGACGAACCTCAAGGCGTACTGGCCGTGCGAGGACGGGAAGACAGCGACCAGTGTCGCCTCGGGCATCCCCGGTTACCCGGCCATGGTTGTCACCGGATCACCTGATTTCGGTGAATACGACGAATTCGACTCGACCGAACCCCTGCCTCTTGTCAGAGGGAGCACGTGGGTCGGAGATATTCCCGAGTACACCCTCAGCGGTGCGCTTGACGTCCGATTCATCGTGACAGTTCCCGACGCTGGGTGGGGCGAGAATGTCCGCCTGATCGAGATCGAGACCATGGGATCCGCGCACCGTATCTCCCTTTCGTACAACAGTGCGGGCGACACTGCGACATTGACTGTCAATGGTCGTGACGGATCGACGCTCTACGACGTGACGGCCGTCGGATTCGCGATGAGTGGCGAGAAGATGTTCTGGTATCTGCGATTCTCGCAGAATGGCGCGAACATCGATGCGGAGTGGGGCTACAGCGCTTACGACGCCCTCCCCGGTGTCAGCCTCGGCGTGACTACCACGATCAACAATCAGACAGTTGGAGCAGCCACTAGGGTCACCGTCAATCCGTTTCAGAGCGCGACGTTCGATGAGGCGACAATGGGCCACATCTGGGTGCGCAACAACGGGGGCCCCCTCGGTGTGACGATCACCGACCTGTTTCAGGCTTACCGTGGCGAGCGTGCGCTCGATCGGATGATTCGACTCTGTGAGGCGAACGGGATTCCGCTCACGTATGTCGAGTCCGAGGCTGACGACACCACGGAGATGGGAACGCAGCGGGTCGAAACGCTGCTCGAACAACTCCGCGAATGTGAATCCACGGACGGCGGGACATTGTTCGAGTCGCGCGGGGTTCTCGGGCTGACGTATCGCACGCGTAGGTCGCTCTATTCGCAAGCTGCGGCGTTGACTCTCGACGTCGCGAACAACGACCTTGCACACCCGTTCCGCCCTGTCGAGGACGACACCAACACGGTTAACGACGTCGAGGCCAAGAACATCAACGGGAGTAGCGCGCGCGAGGAACTGAGTACGGGCCGGATGAGCGTGCAGGACTACCCGGACGGGGTCGGTCGGTATGACAGTCGTTTCGACCTGAACGTCTACCGGGACGTGGAATTGCGGGATCACGCGTCGTGGCGGTTGAGCAAGGGCACGGTAGACGAGGCGCGCTGGCCAGACGTGCGCGTTGACCTCGACAGTCCTCAGGGCGCGGCGCTGAAGAATGCGCTCCTCGACCTCGACATCGATGACAAGGTCGTCATCGAGAACACCTCGGCTGTAGGCGTCTACGACCCGGTGTCTCAGCTTGCCCGTGGCACGTCGGAGAGCTTCGTCAATCACCGGGGCATGTTCAACGTGACCGCTGCCCCGGCATCACCGTACGAAATCGCGGTGCTCGATTCGAGTGAGTACGTGCTCGACTCGGGCAGCTCGACTATCAACGAGGATCTGACGACGACCGAAACCGACGTCACGGTCGTCACGACGTATGCACAGGATCTGTGGACGACGACTGAAGAGCCGTTCGACATCGTCATCGGTGGCGAAATCATGACCGTCACGGCCGTCACGGGGTCCACATCACCTCAGGTTTACACGGTTACCCGTTCCGTCAACGGCGTCGTCAAGACGCACAGCAGCGGGGCTGAAGTTCACGTGCTCGATTCGTTCCGACTTGGCCTGTAAAGGAGCCCGTCATGACGTTCACAGCAGGCCAAAAGGTCACTGCCGCTCAGCTCAACGCGCTCGAAACAAAGTACGCGCAGGCGAACAAGACCACCAACCAGTCTATGACGACCACCATTGCCGACCTGGTGGGGTGCTCGATCACCATCACTACGTTCGTGGCATCGGTCGTCGTGAAGATCACCGGGAGTATGGACATCGAGAACACCGGTATTGCCGACATCGGTATCTTCCAGGCGTGGGCACCCTCTACCCTCGGTGGTGCCAGCGCGGCCCTCACAGGCGACCTGAACGTTCAGCGAACGGGCCGTGATGGATCCTCCCGAGAATGGGTGCACACCCTCGGTGCGGCCGGTAGCTACACGATCAAGCTGCGCGGGTACAAGATCGGTGCCGCGAACACCGTTCAGGTTCTCGCGACTCACTCCCGACTGATTGTCGAGGGTGCGGGGTTCACGGTCTAGTCAGCCGGAATGTGGTAGATCAGCTCGTAACGATCGCTTGCGAGCGTCATGTCGTTGACCTCGACCGCCCGACCCGCGTAGGCGACACGAGTCACCCTGACCACGGGTACGCCTGACGACAGTTGCAAGATCGACGCTTCCTCGGGTGTCGGCATCCTCGCCGAGACGATCTCCTCAAAGTGCGTGAGCGTGTGCCCGTTCTCCTCAAGGCGCGCGTAGGCACCACCAGGGCCCGTGTTCACTTCCTCGATCGCCGTGCCACGCGTGATCGAGCGCGGAAGTCGTGACACAGCAAGCATTACGGCCAACCCGTCTGCGCGCATGACGCGGTCTCGGACGGTGACTTCCTCGCCTGCGTCGAGCCCGAGAAGATCGGCCGTGCGTTCGTCGGCAGGCTCGAACCTAATCTTGACCGTGGTCGAGGGCGTGAACCCTCCGGCGCTGGCATCTCCGAGGAACGCGCCTCGGTTGGCCGTGCGGGCATCGCGGGAGAGTCTCGACCTTGACAGCCGCTGCACAGTGGCCCGAGGTCGGACGAACACGCCACGGCCGTGTTCCGCGATCAACGCGCCTTCCTGACGGAGCAGCGCGATGGCGTCGCGGATCGTCGGGCGACTCACGCCGTACTGATCGACCAGCGTTCGCTCCGACGGAATCGGCGCGCCGGGCGCGTACTCACCGGATTCGATCTTTGCGCGGATGTCCGTGGCGACCTGGCGGTACGCGGGCACCCCACTCGTCTTGTCGATCATCGCTTCCGCTCCCTCCGCCCGGTTGATCGAGCCTACCGAGCATCGCTGCCTCATTCGAGCGAACTGGTATTGACCAGTCGTTCACATCACTGCCAGAGTATCGAACTGGTTAGGACGTGTTTACCAGTTCTGGAGGTGATGGCCGGTGTTCGCGTATGTCGTAGCCGCGCTGCAATGGCTACCCGGCCCCCCATGGGGCGAGTGGCGGACGGTGTGGCGAACGTGGGACCCCACACGGGACGCGCCTATTCCACCGCCTGATCATCGAATGCTCGCTGCGGTCAGCGGGGTGCGCATGTGGGGAGACCGCACGGCCGATCACGTCTACGTGGCTGGGGTGATGGCTACTCGGGCCGTACGCCTCGGGCCGGACGGTGACGTCCTCTGGAGCGCTCAGGACACCTTCCCGGACGTCCTCACGGCGCTTGAACTCCTCCCAGCCCCGGTGACGCCATGACCGAGGCTCACGCACCCCGCGATCCGGACGTCATCACCGACGCTCAGGATCTGGCCGAGGCACTGGTCAAGGCGTTCGTAGACGGTGACGACCAGACGCGTCAACACATCGTGGACACCTTGGGTGAGCGGTCCCGCAAGCGGTCGTCGTGATCCCCGCAGCGTGGTGGGTGACGGCGCTGCTGTGGCTGTGGGAGTTGATCAACTGCCGAGGGTTCGTTCAGTTCACCTGCGGGGCGATCATGATCTACAGCGTTGCCTACGCCGGGTGGCGGTGCTGGTTAGAGGACGACGTCGACTGACCTGCGCGTATCGGCCTGACCAGGGGCTTTGTATCAGTGTGTTAGATTCGGGGCCCCGTCTTGCCCGCGCCCGCGGTGCCGGTCACCGCCGAGACCACCACCGGCGGTTCGGCGGACAGCAACCCGTCCAGCTCGGCCAGCTCCGCCTCCCGGCCGACGAACCCGCGCACGTCCAGCGGCAACTGGGCGGGCACGTCCCGGCCCACCGCGACCTCGGGCCGCGGCGCGGGCAGGTCGTCGGCGAGGATGCGGCGGTGCAGCTCGCGCAGCTCCGGCCCCGGTTCGAGGCCGAGTTCGGACACCAGCGCGTGCCGCGCCCGGCGGTACGCCTCCAGCGCCTCCGACCGGCGTCCGGCCCGGTGCAGCGTGGTCATCAGCAGCCCGTGCAGCCGTTCCCGCCACGGGTGTTCGCGCACCAGGTCGGCGAGTTCGCCGATGACCGCCTCGTGCAGGCCGCAGGCGAGTTCCGCCTCGTACAGCGACTCGACGGCGGCGAGGCGGTGTTCGGCGAGGCGGCGTGCCCAGTCGGCGAGCACCGGCACCTCGACGTCCGCGAACGGCGCGCCGCGCCACGACGTCAGCGCGGCGCGCAGCGATTCGATCGCGCGCTGCGGCTCGCACCCCGAGGCCGCCACGCCCGCTTTGACCAGCGTTTCGAACCGCTCCGCGTCGACCTCGTCCGGCCGCGTCCGCAGCTGGTAGCCGGTGGGGCAGAACGACAGCCGGTCCGGCGTGTCCAGCACGCCGCGCAGCCGGTGCACGTGCAGTTGCAGCTTCTGCGCCGCACGCGGGTCCGGCCGGTCGCCCCACAGCGCGTCGGTCAGCACGTCCACCGGCACCGGCTGGTTGGCCCGCTCCAGCAGCACGCCGAGCAGGGTCCGCTGCAGCCGACCGGACAGCACCTCCACCCGGTCGCCGCGTCGGACCTCCACCGGTCCCAACACCCGAAACTCCATGAGCCCCCGCCCCCAGCCCCGCCACGTGCTCGCCGCATCGTGACATCGCGGCTCGACCGCGCCTGTCAGGCGTTCACCGGACAGGAGGTCACGCGGCGGCTCGGGGAACAGCTCAGTCGTCGCCCCGCCCCGGCCGCCAGCGGTCGGCCGAGCCGATGGCCGCCGCCGCCGACCACGACCACACCACGAGCCCGGCGACGAGCGCCGCCGCGCAGCAGACCGCGACGAACGTCGGCGTGACGAGGTCCAGCTCGGTCCTGGCCAGGGGACTCACCACGAAGTCGCCGACCACGAGCCCGCCCGCGACCGCCGCCGTCAACGGCAGCAGCGACACGAGAGCCGAAGCGCGCCAGTAGATCCGGCGGTTCCCGGTGAGGACGCTCACGGGCGCGATCGCCCGGCCGAAGCGGAGGAACTCGCCGGCGAGCCCCAGCCCGGTGGCGAGGATGAGCACGGCGAGCCCGTACCCGCCGATCACCGCGATCCAGTTCGACTGCTCCAACGGCGGCGCCGCGCCGACGTGCCAGGATTCGCCCGGCACGCTGGTCGCCACGCCGAACGGGAAGGCGACGCCGGCGTTGTTCAGCACGCCCGGCGCGATGTCGCCACCGTCGGGGGTGAAGGCCAGCAACGAGATGCGGCCGTCCGCCAGGCCCGACGACGGGGTGCCCGGTGACGCGGTCAGCGTCGGCGCCCGCCCGCTGCCCGCCGACAGCAGCCAGGCGGCGAACGCGGCCTCGGCGGGGTCGACGCGCACCGCCCGCTGCTCCGCGGCGCACGGCAACGTCAGCGATGCGAGCACGGCGCAGTCGCCCGTCACGTGGATCTGCGTGGTGCGGTTGGTCCTGGTGACCGTGTAGGCGACCACTTCGACGCCATCCGGAATGGCTGCCACGAAGGCGTCCACAGCCTCAACAGTGGCCGGACCGCGCGGGTGCACGTCCACGAACGAGTGGCCGTGCTCCTCGACGAACCCGTCGGACTTCTCGGCGGTGGCGGCGAAGTTGCCCTGCATGGTGAGGGCAAACAACAGGAAGAAGATGCAGGCGCACACCCCGAGCACCTGCCGGGCGATCGCGTCGGGGCGGTGGGCCATCCGACGTCCGGAGGTGAGCAGCGCCGGCCGGCCGCGCTCGTGGCCCACCCGGGCCAACGCACGCCCCAGCGCGCCGACTCCGACGCCGATCGCGGTCGGCATGGTCAGCACGGCGCCGACCAGCCCCGCGTACGCGACGAGCACGTGCGTGAGCTCGAAGGGGGAGAACAGCGACGGCCCCCAAGCGGCGAGGAGGACGAAGCACGGGAACAGCGCGACCCGCGTGCCACGCGTGCGTCCGGCGAGCTCCCGCAACGGCCGGTTGACGCCGAACCCGCTGATCGCGCTGCGCAGGACCGCCGCGGACAGCACGAACGCGGCGGCGGCGAGCGTGCCGAGCGCGAACGCCCACCACAGGCCGCGAACGTCCGCGCCGGGCACGACGTAGTCCACGAGCGGCAGGCGCCGGTCGGCGGCGGCGAACCAGGCGATCACGCCGACCGCGCCGAGCGCGCCCAGGGAGACCGGCGCCCACGCCTCGCCGAGCGCGATCAACAGGCGGTGCGGCAGCCGACCGCCCAGGGCCGTGATCAGGGCGTCCCGCCGATCCCGGGAGTGCGCGGCGACGCCGGACGCCACCAGGGCCAGCAGCAGGGACGGGACCAGGCCCAGCAGCACGAGCAGCACGACCAGGGCGTCCGCGGAGAAGTCCTGGTCCGCCGCCAGCCAGTGGAGGTTCTCGGCCGGCACCACGCGACCGGAGCCGCCGAAGGCCGACACCGCGGTGCCCACCTCCGGGGTGATGTCCTGCGCGGGGCGGACGTAGGCGAGCAGTTCGGTCGCGTCGGCCAGGCCGGCTTCGCCGATCGTGCCGACGAGCCGGCCGTAGCGTCCCGAGATCCCCTGGTCGGCGCCGTCCCGGAGCAGTTCGGGCGAGACCACGGCGGCGCCCCGCTCGGGCCACTCGGCGAGCCCGGGAGGGAGGGGAGCGTCGTCGCCGGCCGGCGAGAGGTAGACGACCGCGTACTGCCTGCCCCCTTGCAGGTGGTCGATCACCAACTTGACCCGCACCGTCGATCCCGGAGGCGTCGACGGTCCGGCGGGCACGAGGTGGCCTGCCACCATGCGGCTCGCCCGGGAGGACTCGATCGCGGGCGCCGCGATCACCGCGGCCGTGGCCAAGGCCAGCGAGAGGCTCGCCAGCGCGAGCGCGACGAACCGGATGCCGCCGGACTCGGACCTGGTCGAGGCCGCCCGGCCGATGCCGAGCAGCCGGGACCGCAGCAGTCGGCTCACCGCCTGCCCCCGGCAGCCGCCCGCGGCACGAGGTCGCGGCTCCGGACGGTGAGCACGTGGTCGGCGCGTTGCGCCACCGTCTCGTCGTGGGTGACGACGAGGAGGCCGCACCCGTGCCGCTCCGGCAGTGCGAACAGCATGTCGGCGACCAGGTCGCGGTTGCGCTCGTCGAGCGATCCGGTCGGCTCGTCGGCCAGCAGCAACCGCGGCCGGTTGATCAGCGCCCGTGCCACGGCGGTGCGCTGGCGCTCGCCGCCGGAGAGCGTGGCGACGGACCTGGACCGGGGCACGCCGAGTTCGCGGAGCAGTTCGGTCACCTCCGCGTCGAGGTCGGGTCCGGACCGGCCGGCGAGCAGGGCGGCGAGCGCCACGTTCTCCTCGGGGCTCAGCTCCGGGAGCAGTTCGGCGAACTGGAAGACCATGCCCACCGACTCGGCCCGCAGCCGCGCGAGGTCTTTCTTGCGCAGTGCGGTGATGTCCCTGCCGTCGACCTCGATGGTCCCGGACTGGGGCTTGACCAGGCCGAGCGCGAGGGACAGCAGGCTGCTCTTGCCCGAGCCGCTCGGTCCCAGGACCGCGGTGGACCGGCCCAGCGGGAGCGTCAGGCTCAGGTCCTCGAAGAGTTGCCGGTCGCCGACGCGGTAGCTGAGCCCGTCGACCCGGAGCGCGTGGTGCGTGTTCATGTCGATCCCTTGCCTGGAACGGGGACGGCCCCACCTCCGGGTGAGGCACGGAGGCGGGGCCGCGGTCGCCGGGGTCGGCTCACCACACCCATTCGTTCCAGGGGCCGCAGCTGTCCACGTGGTTGGGCCAGTCGGTGCACGCCTTGATTTCGAGGACGGTGTTGCCGGTGTCACCCGAGACGGTGGTGTTGCAGCCGTCCCTGTTGTTCTTCCGCTGGATGTCCGGGTCGCCACTCTCCTTGAGCTTGGCGTAGGCGGCGTGGCCGTCGCACTTGGTGTCCTCGACTGTCCACGACCCGTCCTTATAACCCCACGCCTCCGAGCCCGTGGTGTCGGAGCCGACTTTGGTGGTGTAGACCGCGTGGGCCGGGGCCGAGGCGCCGAGCGCGGCGAAGATGGCCACCGCCGCGATGGCGGAGCGCAGCAGGAACTTCTGCTTCATGGTGGTGGATCGACCTCTCGTGGAGCGGGTGCAGCGGCTGGAGCCTCTTGGCTCCGAAGCGAGGCGGGGTCCCCCCTGGAAACATCCCCGGCCTCGGGTCGAAGTGTCGGCCGCACGCTTTCCCCGCACTTTCACCGCCGTGAAAGCGGCTGCGCTCAGTCGAGCACCGCGAACGCCTCGACCTCGACGAGCACGTCCGGCTCGAACAGGTAGTCGACGCCGATGAGCGACACGGGCGGGAGCGGCTGCGGAATCCCCAGCTCGTCGGTGGCCTGCGCGATGCCGGCCATGAAGTCGTCCATCTTCTCCGGGCTCCAGCGCGTGGCGAAGAACCTGAGCCGCACGACGTCGGTGAAGTCCGCGCCGGCGCCGGCCAGGCCGCGCGCGGTGTTGCGCAGGGCTTGGACGACCTGGCCGGTGAGGTCGCCGGTGGCGACCGGCTTCCCCTCGGCGTCACGCGCGATCTGACCGGCGACGTGCACGTGGCGGCTGCCCGTGGCGATCGAGACGTGGTGGTAGGGGACGGGCTGGAACATGCCCTCGGGGGACAGCAACTGCACGGTCACGGTGAAGCCCTTCACACTGGTAGCAGGTGGTATCCAATGTCTACCTGGTACACAAAGGGAACTTCAACGAGACTAGGTGTCATGCAGGAAACCGCGCCGTCGACGTCCGACAGCCCCCAGATCACCGCGCCCCACCGCGAACTGCTCGACCAGGTGCTCGACAAGTGGTCGTTGCAGGTGCTCGATCGGCTCTGCGAGCGGCCCTCGCGCTTCAACGAGCTGCGCCGGGCGATCCCGGTGACGCAGAAGTCGCTCACGGCGACGCTGCGCCGCCTGGAGCGCAACGGGATGGTCGAGCGCGTCATCGTGAGCTCGCGGCCGATCGCCGTCGAGTACCGGATCACGCCGCTCGGGACGACGCTGCAAGACCTGATCGACGCGCTCCTGCGCTGGACCACGGTCAATATGGCCGACGTCGAGCGGGCACGCGCGCGGTTCGACGCCGAGGTGTGACTCACCCGTCCAGGACGCCCCGCCGGTACGCGGCGGCCACGGCCGAGGCGCGGTCGGTGACCTCCAGCTTGGCGTAGATGTGCAGCAGGTGCGTCTTCACCGTGGCCTCGCTGATGTAGAGGCGGGACGCGGCCTCGCGGTTGGTCTTCCCCTCGGCCACGAGCGCGAGCACCTCGCGTTCACGCGCGCTCAGCCGGGCCTCGGTCAGCGGGCGCGAGGGGCGGATCCGGGTGAGCAGGAGGGCGGCGACGGACGGCGCCAGCACGGTCTCGCCGCGCGCGGCGGCCCGGACGGCGCGGAACAGCTCCTCGCGCGGCGCGTCCTTGAGCAGGTAGCCGATGGCGCCCGCCTCGATGGCCGGCAGCACGTCGGAGTCGGTGTCGTGGGTGGTGAGCACCAGGACCCGGGTGGTCGGCACGCGTTCCAGCAGCAGCCGGATGAGGACGCCGCCGCTGGGGTCGGGCATCCGCAGGTCGGTCAGCACGACGTCCGGCCGGGCCGCGGCCACCACGGTCAGCGCCTCGGTCCCGGAGGCCGCCTCGCCGACGACGTCCAGGTCCGGCTGCGTGCCGAGCATCCCGCGCAACCCGTCCCGCACCACCGGGTGGTCGTCGACGACCACCAGCCGCAGCGGCGTCACCGGTCCACCCCGATGGCCGGGACGGTGACGCTGACCGCCGAGCCGCCGCCCGGCGCGGACTCGATGTCGACGTCGCCCGCCAACGCGCGCACCCGTTCCCGCAACGCGGTGAGCCCGAAGCCGCCGCCCTGCCCGGGCGTGAACCCGCTCCCGTCGTCGCACACGTCCAACACGACCACGTCCTCCATGTAGGAGAGTGTGACGTCCACGCGTGCCGCCGAGGCGTGTCGGCCCACGTTGGACAGGGTTTCCTGGGCGGCGCGCAGGACGGTCACCTCGACCTCCGAGTGCAGCGGCTGGGGCGTCCCGGTCACGGTGAACGTGGCCGGCACGCCGTACTGCTCCCGCCACGTCGTCACGGCCTGACGCACCGCGTCGCCCAGGCGCGCGTCCTCGAGCGGTCCGGGGCGCAGCGCCTCGATCGAGCGCCGGACCTCCACCAGGCTGGTGCGCGCCAGGCCGCCCGCGATCTCCAGCCGCGAGCGCACCGGGCCGGGCGGGACGGCGTGCTCGTCGATCGCCTCCAGCTGCGTGACGATCCCGGTCAGCCCCTGGGCGACGGTGTCGTGGATCTCCCGGGCCAGCCGCGCGCGTTCACCGGCGATCCCGGCGGTCCTGGCCTGCTCGACCAGGAGACCGTGCAGCCGGGCGTTCTCGGCGGCCACGGCGACCAGTTCGGCGTTGGTCTCCCGGCGGCGGATCGCCTCCCGTTCCATCGCCCTGATCATGGCGCCGACCAGCACGGCCAGCGCGGTGCTCAGGGTGAGGTTGACCAGCACCCGGGACGGGTCCGTGCCGGGGACCATGAGCCACGGGACGTTCGCCGCGACCACGCCGACGTACGCGGGCCAGCCCGGCAGCGCGAGGAACGCGAGCACGTAGCACATGGGGACGAACAGCTGGAAGGACTCGTCGCGCAGCACCAACGCGGAGGTGAACGCGAGCAGGCCGACGAAGTACCCGACCATCGGCCACACCCAGCGGTCCCACCACTGCGGGTGCAGCACCACGAACCAGGTGTGCCACACCGCGAGAGCGACGGCGATGCCCAGGGTGGCGGCCTGGTCCGACCAGCCCCGCGCGGTGTCGGTGGCCACCGACACCGCGCAGGCCAGGAGCAGCAGGCCCAACGGCGCCAGCGCCCACGCCTGGTTCCACCGGTGTTCCCGCAGCAGGCCCAGCTGTTCCTCCACCGACGTCACACCGCCATCTTCTCCGTTGGCCGGCGATAAGTCAGGCGGCGCAACAGCGCCTCCGCGGGACCGCGCCTGCCCGTGCGGCGGAGCAGGTCGGCCAGCAGCACGGACACCAGCCACGTGCCGAGCGCGACCGCGGCGATCCCGGCGGTGCCGAGCGTCGCGCCCAGCCCCAGGGTGTACGGCATCAGCAGCGCCACGAACACCACCGACTGGAACAGGTAGCAGCTGAGCGAGTACTGGCCGGTCGCGGCGAGCGCCCGCACGACCGGTCCCCGCCGTTCGCCGACGCGGAGCGCGACCAACCCGATGAGCGCCGCGTACCCGAGACCGCCGGCGACCCCGGTCACCGCGTGCAACGCCGAGACGCCCCACAGCGCGAGCCCCGACGTCGGCTCCCACACGCCGCCCACCGCCAAGCCGATCGGCAACCCGCCCACCACGGCCGCCGTCAGCCCGATCACGGCGGTGCGGAGCAGCAGGGTCCGGTGCGCGGCCGGTTCGGTGAGCACCCGACGCCTGCCCGCCCACGTGCCGATCAGGATCGCGCTGCCGACGCCGGTGATGCCGAACGGCGTCAGCAGCCACTCCGCCGGCCGCAGGGCGAGCGCCGCGAGCGGGTCCGCCGTCTCGAAGGAGAGGAAGTAGGAACGCGCGCCGCCGCTCGGCGGGAGCAGCGCGGAGGCGCCCTGCGCCAGCGCCACGACGAGCAGCCACAGGCCGGCGGCGGTGAGCAGCTTGCGGTCCGCCGTCCGCTGCCAGGTCACCAGCAGGAAGCCCAGGATCCCGTACGTCGCCAGGATGTCACCGGGGAACAGCAGCACCACGTGCACCGCGCCGAACACGACCAGCCACCGGCTCCGCCGCCGCAGGAGCCGCTTGGTCTCCAGGTCGTCCACGCCGGCGGCCCGCTGCCGCTGGTACACGTGCACGACGCCGTAGGCGAAGAGCGCGGCGAACATCGGGTAGGCGCGCCCGTCGACCAGGGTCACGTCCAGCACGCTGATCACCCGGTCGAGCAAGCCGTCCTCGACGATGTGCTGCCGGACGCCGTACGGGCGGCCGTAGAGGTAGACCACCGAGTTCGCCAGCGCGATGAGGGCGAGCATCACCCCGCGGGCCAGGTCCGGCGCGAGCGACCGTTCCCCGGCGGCGACCGGCCCCACCGCGATCCTTGGTTGCGTCATGGCTTCAGCGTCGTGCGCACGGGCAGTCGTCGAATCGTCGGTTCGACGGACCGCGCGCGTCCACCCGGGATGGTCCGGGGTCCACCGATCGGTCGATGCGGCGAAGCGCTTCGATCCTGGTCATTGACAAAGATCCGGACCGCGCCGCACAGTTTGGGAGCGCTCCCAGTTCATCAACGTCGATGAGGAAACCTCTGATGAGACCGCGTCTTGTCGTGCTCCCGGCACTCGCCGCGCTCGTGGCCGCCCAGGTCGTGCTGACCGCCGGCTCCCCGGCCCAGGCCGACTCCACCGCCACCGTCACGGTCAACACCAGGGCCGGGTTGGAGGTGGTGGACGAGGCCGCCACCGGCGTCAACCACGCCATCTGGGACACCAACCTCGGCAGTGACGCCGTCGCCGACCTGCTCAAGGACGCCGGCGTGAAGGCGATGCGCTACCCCGGCGGCTCGTACTCGGACATCTACCACTGGGCCGACCACACGGCGCCCGGCGGGTACGTGGCGCCGAACACCGACTTCGACACGTTCATGGGCGGTGTGCGGCGGGCCGGCGGGCAGGCGATCGTCACCGCGAACTACGGCACCGGCACGGCCGAGGAAGCGGCGGCCTGGGTCCGCTACGCCAACGTCGAGAAGAACTACGGCGTGAAGTACTGGGAGATCGGCAACGAGAACTACGGCAACGGCCACTACGGCTCGGGCTGGGAGGCGGACCACCACCCCAGCAAGAGCCCGACCTACTACGCCACCCTGGTCCGCGACTACGCCACCGCGATGAAGGCGGTCGACCCGACCATCAAGATCGGCGCGGTGCTGACCACGCCGGGCGAGTGGCCCGACGGCATCGCCGCCGCGGGCGACAGCGGGTCGTGGAACGAGATCGTGCTGGAGATCGCCGGTCCCGTGGTCGACTTCGGCATCATCCACTGGTACCCGGGCGGCGACACCGCGGCGCAGGTGCTGGCCAAGACCGACCGCGTGAAGGACCAGATCGCCCTGGTGCGCGAGCAGTCGCGCCGGTTGGCGGGCAAGGACCTCGGCATCGCGCTGACCGAGGTGAACACCTCCTACGGCCGCAACACCCAGCCGGGCGCGCTGTTCGCCGCCGACGCCTACGCGACGATGATCGGCCAGGGCGTGTTCAACGTGGACTGGTGGAACGTCCACAACGGCATCGGCCAGGTCCGGGAGATCGCGGGCCACCCCGACTACGACGACTACGGCCTGCTCTCCAGTGGCACCTGCAACGCCGACGGCACGGTGTGCGAGCCCGCGCTGAACACGCCGTTCGCGCCGTACCACGCCATCTCGATGGTGTCCCGCTTCGCCCGGCCGGGCGACCAGCTCGTCACGGCCGCCTCCACCGACCCGCTGGTGCGCGGCCACGCGGCCCGGCGGCCCGACGGCGGCCTCGCGGTGATGCTGATCAACCAGGACCCGGACGCCGCCAAGACCGTCGACCTGCGGTTCGCGGGCTACTCGGCCGCCGCCGACGCGACCGTGCTGACCTTCGCCAACGGCGACACCGGCATCACGACCACGACCGGTTCGTCGTCCACGGCGACGCTGCCGCCGTACTCGATCACCACGCTCGTGCTCCGGCCGCACGGTTCGGTGACCGGCCCGGCCGCGCCCGCCCGCCCGGCGCTGGACGCGGTCACCGACCGCACCGCCGCGCTGTCCTGGCCGACGCCGCCCGCCGGCGTGAAGTACGAGGTGCACCGGGTGGACGGCGCGAACACCGAGCAGTGGGGCGAGACGACCGGCGCCACGTTCACCGCGGCGAACCTCACGCCCGGCACGGAGTACACGGTCAACCTGGTGGCGCGCGACAACGCGGGCCGGGTGTCGTGGTCTTCGCCGCCGCTGACCTTCACCACGGGCACGCCGGCCACGTCGACGTGCGCGGTGACCTACCGGGAGAGCGCGAACTGGGGCAACGGTTTCGTCGCCGACCTGGAGATCGCCAACACGGGCACGACGCCCGTCGCCGGGTGGACGCTCACCTACACCTGGCCGACCACCTGGCAGCAGGTCTCCAGCGGCTGGAACGCCACCTGGTCCCAGACCGGCCACCAGGTGTCCGTGGCCGGCACCGCGACGCTGGCGCCGGGCTCGTCGACCACCGCCGGTTTCGTCGGCAGCTACCAGGGCCCGAACGTGCACCCGGTGAAGTACTTCCTGAACGGAAAGCTCTGCACCACCCGTTGACGAACGCGCCCGCTGCCCCCGGTCGACCGCAGTCGGCCGGGGGCAGCGGCGTGTCCGGGGTCCGATTGTTCACATTCATGACCGGTGCGGGTCGGATTTGTTCACGAGTGTGACCAGCGCGTTCTTTCCGGTGGAAAGGCGAATGCGCGGCGTTGACCGGATGTGCCGCAGCTCCTAGCATCCGAAGAGGAATAGCTTTCCCTGCCCGGCGGTCATATTTGTGAATCGGCGCGGAGTTCGCCGGTTCCGGTCGTGCGCGAAAAGCCCCGTCGGAAGTCGTCTGGAAGTGGAGTCGGCATGAGCACATCGGAGCAGCCCGCAATGACGCGGGCTGTACGGCCGCGGGTCGTCCGCAGTGGGTTGGTCGCGGTGGCGGCCGTCGCCGCGTTGGCGGCGACGCTCGCGGCCTGGCCCCTCGCCTCGCCCGCGCAGGCGGCGGTCGGCGCGGGCACCTACACCGTGAAGAACGTCGCCGGCGGGCACTGCTTGGACGCCGCCGGGTCGACCAGCGGCACGCAGCTGCGGCAGCAGGCGTGCGGTGACCTCGCGGCGCAGCGGTGGTCGTTGACGGCGGTCAGCGGCGGGTTCCGGATCACGTCGGCCGCGACCGGCCTGTGCGTCGGCGTGCAGGACGCGTCGACCAGCGCGGGCAAGGCGATCCAGCAGCAGACGTGCACGGGCGGCTCCAGCCAGGTCTGGTCGGTGACCGCGAGCGGCAGCAACTACCGCGTGGTCAACGCCAACGGCGGCAAGTGCATGAACGTCAAGGACAGCTCCACCGCGGTCGGCGCGCTGGTGCAGCAGAACTCCTGCGACAGCGTCGTCTCCAAGCAGTGGACGTTCACCCCGGCCACCGGTGACACGACGACGACCACCACCAGCACGACGACGAGCACCACCACGACCACGACGACCACCACGACGACGACCACGAACCCGCCGGCGTCGGCGTTGTACGTGTCGCCGAACGGCACCGACGGCGCGGCGGGCACGCAGGCCGACCCGACGACGTTGACCTCGGCGATCAGCCGGATC
>NZ_LGED01000266.1 GCF_001280085.1 Saccharothrix sp. NRRL B-16348
CACGGTGTGGGGCATCCGGGACACCGACTCGTGGCGCGCCTCGGGCACCCCGCTGCTGTTCGACGGCTCCGGCAACAAGAAGGCCGCCTACACCTCCACCCTCAACGCCCTCAACGGCGGCGTCGTGCCGACCTCCACCACCACGACCACACCGACGACACCGACCAGCACCACGACGACCACCGGCCAGCCCGGCGGGAGCTGCACCGCGACGTACTCGGAGGGCACGAAGTGGAGTGACCGCTTCAACGGCCAGGTGACCGTCTCGGGCGCCGACAACTGGGTGGTGACGGTGACCGTGAGCCCGCCGCAGAAGATCATCGCCACCTGGAACGCCACTACCGGCTGGGACAGCAGCGGCAACGTGATGACCGCACGTCCCAACGGCAACGGCAACGTGTTCGGCTTCACCATCCAGCACGGGGGCAACTGGAACTGGCCCAGCCTGACCTGCCGCACCGGCTGACGGTTCGCGGACAGGGGAGGCCCGGCGCGCGCCGCCAGGCCTCCCCTGTCGGGCGTCGTGCCTAGCGGATCCAGCCGAGGCGGAGGAAGACCGACTCGCCCGGCGCGTCGTCCACGCCGTCGTTGTCGACCACGCCGACCAGGCGGCGCAGCGGGCCGTCGCCGACGACCGCCAGGCCCTCCGGCTTGTCGTGCGCGACGCCGCCGCCCGCGGTGAGCGCCGGCAGCAGGTCGCGTGCCTCGGTCTTCGCGGCCAGTGGCTTGGGCTGACCCGCGGCGGCCGTGGCCAGGGCCGAGAGGTCCACCCGGTAGACCTTCTTGGTCACCGCGGCGGCACCGCGCTGGTTGTCGCGTTCGAGCACCAGCAGCGTGCGGTCGTCCAGCGCGGTCACCTCCGACAGGCCCACCCAGCCGGTCGACGCGGCGTCGAGCGGGTACGCCGCGAACGACCACTCGCCCGTCGCGGGGGTGAAGCGGGCCAGGGTCGCCTCGCCCCGCCGGTCGTTCTTCCACTCCCGCTGCACGGCCAGCCACACCTGCTCGCCGTCACCCCGGCCGGTGGTCGTCACGCCCTCGAAGCCGTTGCTCGTGGCCGTCGCCGCCACCTCGGCGGGCAACGGCACCTCGCGCACGACCTCACCCGTCCGGGACACCTCGACCAGCAGGTTCGGCCGCGCCTTCCCGTCGCCCTCGGCGGCCACCCAGTAGCCGCCGTCCCGCCGCGCGGCGATGCCCTCGCCGTCGTAGTCCACCGGCCGTCCGCCCTTGGTCACGGTCAGCTCCGCGCGCACGCGGGCAGGCGCGGACCGCGTGTCGATCGTCAGCACGCGGGTCGGGACGTACGCCGAGTCGGTGATCGCCACGACGTCACCGCGGTTGCCCGGGATGCCGGACAGCCCCGACAGCGCGCCGAACCCGATGCCGTCGGACACGATCGACGGTGAGCCCTCGTTGCGCGCCAACGCCACGGTCAGCGGCGTGCGGGTCAGGCGGTAGGACGTGAGCGACGACCGGACGCCGTCCTCGGCGGAGTCCTCCTCGGCCGACACGACCAGCGTGCCGGTCGCCGGGATCGGCAGCAGGCCTTCCGGGCCGACGCCGGTCGGCAACGCCTGCACGAAGCGCGGCCGGCGCGGGTCGTCCACGTCGTAGACGGCGACCAGGTTGGCGCGTTCGAGGCCGACGAACGCGTACCGGTGCCTGCCGAACGACGCCACGGCCAAGCCCTCCGGCTCGACGCCCTTGTTGTCCGAACGGCCGTCGGGGTACTGGCCCTGGCGGATCGCCACCTGCTGGAGCTCGTTGCCCGAGGAGAACACGACCCGGCCGGACGCCGCGTCGAACACCGTCCACGTACGCGAACCGCCCTGGTAGTCGCCCTCGTCGGCGGTGCCGAGCGTGCGGTCGTCCAGCCAGGCCACCGCGTCGGGCTCGCGGGCCGCGGTGATCGTCGCGGTCGGGTCGATCCGGCCGTCGTCCGCGACGTCCACGCCCTCGACCGTCACCGTGCCGGCCGAGAAGTGGTTCACCACCTCCGCCGAACGCAGGTCGACGATCGCGATGTGGTTGTTCTCCTGCAACGTCACGGCGGCCTGGCCCCGGCCGTTGACGCTGACGTACTCGGGTTCCGGGTCTTCCGGCGCGACCTCGGCGAGACCGGTGAGGCCGACCCGGCGCACCGTCCACGCCCGCGGACCACCCGCGAGGTCGACGACGGCGAGGAAACCGGCGGGCGCCTGCGGGAGCGCGCCGTCGGCGACGTCTTCGTCACGCTGGTTCTCGACGGCCACGGCGGCGTGGCGCCCGTCGGGGGAGATGTCGATCGAGTCCGGCTGCCCGCCGAGGTCGTGCGTGGCCACGACCGCCTCGGCGTCCAGGTCGACCACCACCAGCACGCCCGACGGCGCGGTGGACGACTCGGAGGTGTCGACGGCGACCAGCGCCAGCCGGCCGAGGACGTCCACCGACGTGGGCTCGCCCGGCAGGTCGAGCACGCCGGCGGGGGAGAGCGCGCCGTCCCGGCCCAAGGCCGCGAACCCGATCCGCCCGGCGGGGGAGTCGGTGTAGACGACGGTCCGGCCGTCCGCCGTCGCCGCCGCGATCTCGGCGGCGGTGTGCTCACCGGCCGAGCTGTTGGCGAACACGGACAGCGTGCCGACCCGCTGGAACCGGTCGGGCGGTGTCGCCGTCGCGGCGGGCGCCAGCAGCGACGCGGTCACCCCGCACACCATCAGACCTGCGAGAACACGAACCGGACGGCTCACGGGGCCTCCAACCTCGACGACGGCGCGCGCTTTGTAACCCATCGAGGCGTCCCGGGGGTGAACACCGGGTGGCGAGCGACCGCACCGTCACGTGGCGGGTTGTCCTAGTGGCCGCGGGCCTCCATGACCAGCAGCATCAGCGAGAGCAGCAGTTGCAGGACGGCGAGGCACGTGCCCGTGACCGCGGTCCAGTCCAGCCGGTACTCGGTCTTGGTGGCCATCGACAGCGCGCCGCACGCCACCGCGCCGACCGCCATGACCGTGCCACCGGCCGGGATCGGCCAGCTGAGCAGGGCGAGGCACAGTGAGATCGGTCCGAGCCAGGCGTCCTTGCCCGGGCGGTCTTTGGCGGGGAGCTGCCGCATCATGTCGTCCATGGTGCCGTGAGCCGGATCCGCGGGACGCGCCGCCACCGCCTTGGGGCGCCGGGCGCGTGCCTCCCGCGTTTCGTCACAGCCACCGGTTGCGCTTGAACAGCCGGTACAGGGTCACGCACACGGCCAGCGTCGCCGACAGCACCAAGGGGTAGCCGTACTGCCAGCGCAGCTCGGGCATGTGGTCGAAGTTCATGCCGTACACGCCCGCGACCATGGTCGGCACGGCGATGATCGCCACCCAGGCGGACATCTTCCGCATGTCGTTGTTCTGCTGCAGCGACACCTTGGCCAGCGTCGCGTTGACCAGCGTGGTCAGCATCTCGTCGAAGGCGACGACCCGTTCCGCGGCGGCCGTGAGGTGGTCGTCGACGTTGCGGAAGTAGGAGCGCACCACGTCGGGCACCAGCGGGCCGCACGCGCCCTCGCTGAGCTTGCGCAGCGGGCCCGCCAGCGGCATCACGGCCCGCCGCAGCTCCATGATCTCGCGTTTGACCAGGTACATCTGCTCGACGCCGATCTCGCTGCGCGGCGCGAACACCGCGGTCTCGACCAGGTCGACGTCACCCTCGAACGCCTCGATCACCTCGCGGTAGCCGTCGACCACGCGGTCGGCGATCTCGTGCAGCACCATCGCCGGCCCCGCGGCCAGCAGGTGCGGCGCGGCCTCCAGCTGACGGCGCACGTCGCCCAGCTCCGAGTGGTGGCCGTGGCGGACCGTGACGACGTAGTCGTGGCCGACGAACACCATGATCTCGCCGGACTCCACGATCTCGTTCGCCGTCGTCGGCGACTCGTGCTCCACGAACCGCAGGGTCTTGAGCACCATGAACAGGTTGTCGTCGTAGCGGTCGAGCTTGGGTCGCTGGTGGGCGTGCACGGCGTCCTCGACGGCCAGCTCGTGCAGCCCGAACGCGTCGGCGACGTCGCGGATGCGGTCCTCGTCGGGCTGGAACAGCCCGACCCAGACGAACCCGACCCCGCGCGCCCGCACCTCGGCGACCGCGTCGGCGGGCGTCCAGTCGCCGGGCAGCCGCACACCGTCGACGTAGACCGCGCACGCCACCACGGCGTCCCGCCGCACGTCCGAGACCGCGCCGGGCGCTCCGTCGGCGGCAGGGCTCACCATGCCGATCATCCTGCCGCACTCGCCTCCCGGACGGGTGACGGACGCGAATGCGTGTTCGACGGGTTCGGTGTCGGGGCGGCCCGGATCCGGGTCAGTCCACAGTGGACTGTCGGCGGTCCGCTGCCTTCGACCTCCGGGTGCGGGATGGTCTGGGGGTGCCGGAACACGGGGGATGTCTCGCGGGCGGGACGGGGAGCGGCGCGCTGACGTCGTCGAACGGTCCTGCGCAAGGTCATTCGGTTGCGGTGTTAGGGATCGTTCCCTACCGTCCGATCGGCATCGCACGCCGACTCCGTGAACAGAACCGAGGAAATCCCATGAGTGCAGACACGCGTCCCGCACCGAGCCGGGCGCGGACCGCCCTGGCGCTGACCGCGTTGTTCTGCGGCACGTTCGTGATGGGCAGCGCCGAACTGATCGTGGTCGGCATCCTGAACCTCATCGCCGCGGACCTGGACGTCTCGATCGGCACCGCCGGCAGCCTCGTCACCAGCTACGCGCTGGGCATCTCCCTCGGCGGTCCGGTGCTGACCGCCCTCACGATCAGGTTCGCCCGCAGGCGGCTGCTCCAGGTCTCGTTGGCCGCGTACGTCCTCGTCAACGCCGTCGCCGTGGTGGCCACGACCTTCGGCCTGCTGCTGGCCGCCCGCGTGCTCACCGGGGCGCTGCACGGCCTGTTCATCGGGGTGGCCTTCGCGGTCGGGGTGGGCATGATGCCGCCGGAGAAGATGGGCAAGGCGATCTCGTTCGTCTTCGGCGGCATCGCCGTCTCGACGGCGCTCGGCGTCCCGATCGGCACCCTGATCGGCCAGAGCCGGGGCTGGGAGGCGTCGTTCGTCGCGATCGTCATCGCCGGCGTGCTCACGCTCGCGCTGGCCCTGGCGGTCATCCCGGCCGTGCCGAACTCGGGCATCGGCGGCTTCGGCGCGCAGGCCAGGCACGCGTTCGCGCCCAAGGTCCTGGCCCTGCTCGGCCTCGGCTTCCTGATCATGGGCGGCCAGTTCGCCGGCCTGACGTTCATCCAGCCGTTCCTGGCCGACGTCACGGGGGTCTCCGGCGGCACGATCGCGGTCTTCCTGCTGGTGTACGGCATCGCCAACGCGGTCGGCACGTTCGCGGGCGGCGCGGCGGCGGACCGGAACGCGGCCGCCACGATCGTCCTCGGCGGCGTCGTGCTGGTGCTCGCCCTCGCCGCGCTGTACTTCCTCGGCTCGAACCCGGTGGTCGCGGCGATCGCGCTGTTCGTGTGGGGGATCGTCGGTTTCGGCATGGTCCCGTCGATCCAGCACCGGGTCGTCGGCCTCGCCGGTCCGGGCCGTGACCTGGCGGCCACCCTGCCCGCGTCCGCCGTGACCCTGGGCATCGCGATCGGCGCGCTCGTCGGCGGCTCGGTGGTCAGCCGCGGCTCGGACGGCCCGATGCTCATCTCGCTGATCGTCTGCGCGGCGGGCGTCGTGGCGGCTTGGGGGACCAGCTTCCTCAAGCCCGCGCCCGAGCCGCTGCGGGTGTCCGCAACCTGAACGGGTGGTTTTCGCGCACCGTGACCGCGTGGGGACGTTAAGTTGCCCGGTGTGAAGCGTTCCGTATGGGTAGTCGTGCTCGCCCTGGTCGCCGGGTTGGTGGCGCCGACGCAGGCCATGGCGGTGGTGCGGTCGCCGGGGGAGTGCGCGACGTCGTTGGACTGCACGGCCGCCGAGATCGACCGGATGGCGATGGCGGACCGGCTGGAGTTCCTCCGCCTGGTGCAGAGCGGACCCGCCGCGGAGCTGGGCGCGGCGGACCGCTGGCGCAACATCGAGGGCGTGCTGTCGTTCTTCCGCGATCACCGGCTCGGCACGCCGGGCACGTGGATCTCGCACGTCGACGCGGGGATCCTGGAGGGGATCGAACGCGGCGTCGCGCTCGCGCTGGGTCGCGCGACCGACGGCTTCGGCAACCCCGGTTCGGCGCGGTGGGCCGACTACCTGACCCGGCTGCACCGGGGTGAGCTGACCGTCCGCAACGTCCACGACCGGGCGTGGAGCGAAGCCGAGCAGGCCTCCACCGAGCACGGCGTCGCGGTCGCCGAGCAGGTGCACGGCCTCGTGCCGACGGCGGTCGAGCGCCGGTTCTTCCTGTTCTCGGAGTTCTACCGGTGGACGCTGCGCAACCGGCCCGTGGTGCTGGACCTGCTGCTGGTCTACGCCGCGCTGCTGAACCCCGTGCTGGTCGTGCGGCGCGTGCCGTTCGTGGACTGGCTGACCGACGTGCGCGAGTCCGCGCCGTCGCGCAAGGGGTCCGAGATGGCCTACGCCTACGCGCAGCTCGACCCGATCAACGGGGCGTTCGGCACCATCGACCTCCTGCTCGCCTACATCCCGGAGCTGTACGAGGAGTTCGAGGCCACCCGGTAGGGCTCCGGGGCGGGTGTCCGCTGTGGAGGGTCGGCGGTGTTCGCCCTCCACAGCGGTGGTCCACGGTCAGGACGGTTTCGCGCCCACCGCGTCCGGCTCACCCGCGTCGACGTCGTCGGGCGCGGTCTCGTCCAGGAAGCCGCCGGACTGGTGGCGCCACAGCTTCGCGTACGAGCCGTCGGCGTCGAGCAGTTCGGCGTGCGTGCCCTGCTCCACGATCCCGCCCCGGTCGAGCACGATCAGCCGGTCCATCCGCACGACGGTGCTCAGCCGGTGCGCGACGACGAGTGCCGTGCGGCCCTCCATGAGCCGCCACAGCGCCTCCTGGACCAGCACCTCGCTCTCCGAGTCCAACGCGCTGGTCGCCTCGTCCAGCAGCAGGATCGGCGCGTCGCGCAGGATCGCGCGGGCCAGCGCGACCCGTTGCCGCTGCCCGCCGGACAGCTTGATCCCGCGTTCGCCGACCATCGTGTCGAACCCGTCGGGCAGCGCGTCGGCGAACTCCGTCACGTGGGCGGCGTCGGCGGCGCGCCGGATCTCGGCGTCGGTCGCGCCCGGCCGGGCGAAGGCGATGTTCTCCCGCAGGGTCCGGTGGAACATGGCCGGGTCCTGCGGCACGTACGCGATCAGGCTGCGCAGGTCGGTTTGGCGCAGCCGCGCGATGTCCTGCCCGCCGATGAGGATGCGGCCCTCGTCGACGTCCATCAGCCGCAGCAGCAGCCGGGTGAGCGTGGTCTTGCCGCCGCCGGAGCGGCCGACCAGCCCGATCCGCGTGCCCGCCGGGACGTCCAGGTCCAAGCCGGTGAACAGCGGCTTGCCGCCGCCGTGCGCGAACACCACGCCGTCGAACCGGACCCCGGAGTCCTCGACCCGCAACGGTTCCGGGTCCTCCGGGTCGAGCACGGTCGGGTCGTCGAGCAGCAGTTCGGTGAACTGCGCGGCCTCGGTGAGAGCGCTCTCGAACCGCCGGTAGATCTGGTTGAACTCGAACATGATCCGCGTCGCGTTGGTGTAGTAGGCGAACGTCACCACGATCGCCTCCACCCCCAGCCCGCCGCTGACCCCGACGGCGACCGCGAGGCCGAGCGCGTTGGTCAGCACGGACAGCGGCGCCACCACCGTGTCGATGCGCAGGTTGCCGTAGTCCCACGACCGCAGCGCCAGCACCTTGGTCTCGGCGGCCCGGTCCCGGTGCTCCGCGCTCTCCCGCTCCTCGGCCGCGAACGCCCGCACCGTCTCCATGTTCATCAGCGTGTCGGCGACGTGCCCGGACAGCCGGGCGTAGGCGGCCTCGCGCTCGGCGACCAGGCGTTGGCGGCGGCGGATGAGCGGCGCCACCACGAAGCCCGTGACGAGGATCAGGCCGAGCAGCACCGCGACGAGCAGCGGGTGGTAGCTCCACAGCACGACGCACGCGAAGCCCAGCGGGATGATGTTGGCGACGATCCTGAACGCCACCGTGTCGACGAACTCCTCGAAGCGCGACGCGAAGCTCAGCACCCGCTTGGTGAGCGAACCGGCGAAGTTGTCGTGGAAGAACGCCGCGTCCTTGGCGAGCAGCGCGTCCATGCCGAACACCGACAGGTGCTCGATCCCGCGTCCGTCGGTGCGGTTGAGGCAGTGGACGCCGATGCGCCACAGCACCTCCGCGAGCAGCATCAGGCCCGCGAAGACCAGCACGTACGGCAGCACGGTGGCGAGACCGGTGTCGCCGCCGTTCGCGAGCCGACCCGCGAGCGCGCCGACCGCCAGCGGTGTCAGGTAGAGCAGGCACGTGTTGCCCAGCGCGGGCAGCACGAGCGCGCCCACGCCGAGGAGCCGGTGCCGTCGTAACTCCCGGCCGTACAGGCGCAGGGCGAGCAGCACCGCTGTTTTGCGTTTGTTGACGGGTTTTTCGGACCTTGGCGCAGCCATCCGACTCCCTTCGGGGGCACCTCGGGTGTTGTCGATGTTGCCCCACCGGACCGGCTGACGGCGATCGATTAACGGCGGCACGCCCTTCCGCGCCACCCGGAATTCCTTCTGCGCCAACGTTTCGACGAGTTGTCGCGAAACGCGCGGGCCACCGCCCGCACCGGGTGCCGGCGCGGGCGGTGGGGGAGGGGTCAGCGCAGCGCGCAGCGGTAGCTCGACGCGACCGCGGGATCGCCGTAACCGCGGTACCGCGAGACCCGGGGGTACGCGCAGAGGTCGCGGGTCCGGCTGCCGTCGGCCGTCGCCGCCGGCAGGGTCGCCGGCGCCCGGCCGTGCTCGACCCAGTCGACCAGCGCGCCGAGCGCGTTCGTCGGCGCCGGGCCCGCGCCGCCGCCGCAGTGCTCCACGCCGGGTGCGAGGAACAGGCGGTAGAAGTCGTTCACGCGGTCCGCGCCGCCCATCCGCCGTTCCACCCGGTCGCGGTAGGCGAGCGTGCCGCCGGGCGGGATCAGCTGGTCCGCCGTGCCGACGAAGGTGAGGAGCTTCCCGCCCGCCCACCGGAAACCGGTGAGGTCCGGGTCCGACGTGCCGATGACCTCGTCGTACTCGCGCACCGACTGGTGGAACAGCTCGACGAACCGCTCGTAGGTGATCGTGGCGGTGTCGAACGACGGCTGCTTCGCCAGGAACGTCCGCACCCAGGCGGTGGCGACCGGGAAGCCGGGCGCCGACGGCACGCCGTTCTCGTCGACCTGCGTCCCGGCCAGCCAGCCGAAGTCCGCGCCCTTCGGCAGCCCGGCCCACAGGCTCCTGCCGCGCGGGTCGGTCGGGCCCGCCCAGACCTTGCGCACGACCTCCGCGTCCGCGGCCGTCACGGTGACCTCCGCGCCGCCCGTGCAGAGCAGCGTGGTGCCCACCAGCGTGCGGGGGTCGTACCGGCAGTCCTCCGGCCGGTCGATGATGCCGTCGGTGACGCCGTCAGCCGGGTCGCAGGCCTCGATCGCGGCCCGGCGGAACCCGGCGAGGACGCAGTCGCTCGGGAAGTGGCGGTCGTTGTGCATCACGGTCTGCGGCCACAGGGTCGCGACCGCGAACCGGGTCCAGTCGACCGCCGGCGCGTTCGCCAGGACGCCGTCGAAGTCGCGCGGGTGGTCCTGCGCTTCCGCGTAGCCCTGCCGACCGCCGGTCGAGCAGCCGTTCCAGTACGAGTACGACACCGGACGGCCGTAGAACGCGCGGGTCACGGCCTTGCCGATCACGGCGGACTCGTGCACCGAACGGGTGGCGAAGTTGGTCACCAGCGTCGTGTTGACCGCACCGTCGGCGGTCAGGCCCCAACTGGTGTCCAAGGGGTTCGACGACACGCCGGCGTCGGTCGTCACGCCCGCGTAGCCGTCCTTGACGGCCTGGACCAGGGGCGCGCCGAAGTCGCCCGCGGCGTAGGCGCTCCCGCCGACGGCCTGCAGGCGGCCGGTCCAGCCGGCGCCCGGCAGCGCCACCGCGACGGTGACGTGGTCGTTCCCGTCGTGGGTGAGGGTGATGGTGAGCTGGCAGTACGGCGGCACGTCGGTGATCGGCGCGGGCGCGGACAACGGCGTCTGCGGGAACGTGACCGTCCCGCCGGGCCGGTGCTCCGCCCGCACCGCCTCGATCCGCGCGCCCGCCGGAGCGGAGACGGGCACCGGTGCGCACGTGGTGTCGCCGATCGCCCGACCCGCGGGTTCGGCGGACGCCGGCACCACGAGCAGGGCCGGCGCCAAGGCGGCCAAGACGAGTTTCGTCCAGAGTCTCATCGACTTCCTCAATGGTGATCGTGACCCGAGAAGGGGTCAGGAGCGCTCGCACGACGACGTGCGAGCGGTGAGGGAGTCGCCGAGCCCGAGACCGGGCCCGTCCGAGTGACGACCGGATCACCCTCGCACACGTATTCGCGACCTGTCAAACGACTATTGATTGGCGCTGGTATTCGTCACCTGCCAGACTGGTTACGTGAAGCACGCCTTCCCCTGCGGGGACCTCGCGTTGGATTTCGTGGGCACCCTGCGCGTCCGACGGAGTCCGGTGCCGCAAGACGTGCTGGACTCCCCGCGTGCTCTCGACGCGTGGTTCGTGGAGTCCGGGGTGGCCGATGCCGCGCCGGGCAGCGACGCGGCCGACCTCGCCGCGGCCGTCGCGCTGCGCGAGTCGATCTACGACCTCGTCCGGGGGCGCATCACCGGGACGCCTCCCGGGCCCGCGTCGGTCGACCTGCTCAACCGGGTGGCCGCCCGGCCGCCGGCGGTGCCCCGGCTCGGGCCGGCCGGGCGGGTGCTCACGGCGACGGCGGAGCAGGCGTTGTCCACCGTGGCGCGGCACGCCGTCGAGATCCTCGGTGGCCCGGCGGCCGACCTGCTGAAGGAGTGCGGCCGGCCGGCGTGCACGCAGGTCTACGTCGACTCCTCCCGCGGCTTCCGCCGGGAGTGGTGCGCGATGGCCGCCTGCGGCAACAAGATGAAGGCGCTGGCACACCGCGCGCGGCTGCGCGGCAACCCGCCGCTGCGCCCCTCGCGCCTGGTGGCCGGGTGATGCCGCTCCTCGGGCGGGACGCCGAGCTGAAGGCGCTGACCGAACTCGTGGACGGTCCGGTGGGCCGCGGCGGCGTCCTCCTGCGCGGTGAAGCGGGTATCGGGAAGTCCGCGCTCGTGGCGGAAGCCGTCGCCGCGGCGTCGATCGCCGGGCTGCGCGTGCTCAGGACGACGGGGTCGGAGGTCGAGCGGGACCTCCCGTACGCCGGGTTGCACCAACTGCTCTACCCGGTCCGGGCAGGGGTTGACGCGCTGCCCGGACCGCAGCGGGACGCGCTGCGGACCGCCCTCGGGCTCGCCGACGGCGACGAACCGGGCGCGTACCTCGTGGGTCTCGCCGCCTTGACCGTGCTGACCGAGGCAGCCGCGGACCGGCCGCTGCTGGTTGTCGCCGAGGACGTGCACTGGCTCGACCGCGCCACCCTCGACGTGCTCGCGTTCGTGGCGCGCCGGATCGAGTCCGAGCCGGTCGTGCTGCTCGCGACCCTGCGGGACGGTGAGCGCTCGCCGTTGCCGGACGCCGGGCTGACCCCGATGGCCGTCGGCCGGCTGTCCGACGAGGCCGCCGCCGCGTTCCTGGACGCGGTCGCGCCCGGCCTCGCGCCGGCGGCGCGGGAACGGGTGCTGGCGCAGGCGGCCGGGAACCCGTTGGCGCTGGCGGAGTTGCCCGCGGTCGCGGACGGGCTCGACCCGGTGCTGCCGCTGACCGACCGGCTGGAACGCGCGTTCACCGCCCGGGTCGCCGCCCTGCCTGCGGCCACCCGCACCGCGTTGCTGGTGGCGGCCGTGAACCAGAGCGACCTGGTCTCCGAGATGCTCGAAGCCACGGGTCTGCTGCTGGACACGGCGGCGGGGTCGGACGCGGAGATGCGGGAGGCTTCGGGCCTGGGCGCGGAAGCGGCGGCCGAATCGGAAATCAGCGGGCCGGGGTTGCTTGAGGGCGCGGCTGTCGGGGCGGACGTCCTCGCGCCGGCCGTCGAGCCCCGGCTGATCGAGGTCGCCGGCACCACGTTGACCTTCCGGCATCCCCTGATCCGCTCGGCGGTCGCGGCGGCGGTGACGTTCGCCGAGCGCAGGCGGGCGCACCTGGCGCTCGCCGAGACCCTCGTCGCCGACCCGGACCGCCGGGCCTGGCACCGGGCCGCCGCGACGTCCGGGACCGACGAGGACGTGGCCACCGAACTGGAGCGGACGGCCGACCGTGCCCGGCGGCGGGGAGGGCTCGCCGCCGCCATCGCCGCGCTGGAGCAGGCGGCCCGGCTCAGCGGGTCGAAGGACCGGCGGGCGGTCCGGCTGCTGCGCGCCGCGGAGCTGGCGGTCGAGGCCGGTCGTCGTGACACGGCCGAACGGCTGGTGCGCGACGCGCAGGCGCTGGACCTCACGTCGCGGCAGCGCGCCACCGCCGGCTGGGTGCTCAGCGGCTTCGAGGACGGTGTCCGCGAAGACGTCTCCCGGGTGGCGGAGCTGGGCGAGCTGGCCGCCTCGGTCGCCGACGACGGGCAGCTCGACACCGCGGCCCGGATCCTGTGGGGCGCCGCCATGCGGTGCTTCTGGGTCGAACCGGGCCCGGACGCGCGCCGTTCGCTGTTGGCGGTGGCCGATCGGCTGCCCGTCGACGGGCCGGCCATGGTTGCCGTCTCCGCGTACGTCGCGCCGTTCGAACGAGGTGACGCCGTGCTCGCCGAGCTGCGCGTCCTGGTCTCCGCCACCGGCGCGGACCCGGAGGTCGACCGGTACCTGGGCAGCGCGTCCTTGCAGGTCGGCGCGTTCGACCTGGCGGCACGCTTCTCCTCGGCGGCGGCACCCGGGCTGCGGGCCCAGGGGCAGCTCGGGGTGCTGGCCCGGGCGCTGACCGTGGAGGCGTGGTGCCGGACCCGGCTCGGCGACCTGACCGCGGCCGCGCCGGTCGCGGCCGAGGCGGCGAACCTGGCCCGGGAGACCCGGCAGCCGTTCATGCACGGGTTGGCCACGGCCGTGCAGGCGGAGATCGCCGCCCTGCGCGGCGACCACGGGCGAGCCGCGGCGCTGGCGGGCGAGGCGGAACGGGTCGGGCTCGCCGCGGGAGCCCGCCCGGTGCTGGCCACCGTGCGCCTCGCGAACGGGATCTCGGCGTTGGGCGAGGGCCGCTTCGAGGACGCGTTCGCGGACCTGAGCCGGGTGCACGACCCCGCCGACCCGTCCTACCACCTGGCCTTGCGCGCCTACTGCCTCCCCGAGCTGACCGAGGCCGCCGTGCGGGCCGGCCGGACCGACGCCGTGCGGGACATCGTGCGGGACCTGGAGCTGCCCGCCGCGTCGACGCCCTCACCGGCGTTGCACATCGGGCTGCGCCACGCGCGGGCGGTGCTGGCGGCGAACGACGAGGCCGAGGCGCTGTTCACGGCCGCGCTGCGGGCCGACCTGACCGGGTGGCCCGCCGAACGGGCCCGCCTGCACCTGGCGTTCGGCGAGTGGCTGCGCCGGCAGCGGCGGGTGGTGGAGTGCCGGACGCACCTGCGCACGGCCAGGGACACCTTCGACGCGCTCGGCATGACCGCGTGGGGCGAACGCGCCCGGCAGGAGTTGCGCGGCGCGGGGGAGTCGAGCCCGAACCGGGACCCGGACGCGCGGGAGAAGCTGACCCCGCACGAGCTGGGCATCGCGCGGCTGGCCGCCGAGGGCCTGACCAACCGGGAGATCGGCCAACGGCTGTTCCTGTCGCACCGGACGGTCGGCACCCACCTGCACCGGATCTTCCCGAAGCTGGGCGTGACCTCCCGGTCCGATCTGGGCGAGGCGCTGCGGTCGCTGCGGTGACGTACCCCGGGTGACGTACACGCGCGGCGTCACCCGACGGTCGCGGCGGCCGGCACCCCGCACCTAGCGTCGCTGCCGTTCAAGGGCAGAGGCACAGGGAGCTGGAGATGATCAGCAGGAGAGCGTTCACCCGGGCGGTCGCGGCGGGCGCGGTGGCGACGTCGTTGCCCGCGGTCAGCACACCGACGGCCGCCGCGCAGGGGGCCCGGACCGGCGGCAACACCTCGCTCGGCCGGATCAAGCACGTCCGGGCCGGCGTGCTCGACATCGCCTACGCCGAGTTCGGCCCGCGCACCGGCCAGGCCGTGGTGCTGCTGCACGGCTGGCCGTACGACGCGCACAGCTACGTCGACGTCGCGCCGCTGCTGGCCGCCGAGGGCTACCACGTGCTCGTGCCGTTCCTCCGCGGCTACGGCGAGACGACGTTCCTGTCGCCGCACGCGGTCCGCAACGGCCAGCAGTCGGCGGTGGCGCTCGACGTCATCGCGTTCATGGACGCGCTGCGGATCGACCAGGCGGTGCTCGGCGGGTTCGACTGGGGCGCGCGGACCGTCGCCGTGGTCGCCGCCCTCTGGCCGCGGCGGTGCAAGGCGATCGTCTCGGTGAGCGGTTACCTCGTCACGAACCTGAAGAAGAACCTGGAACCCCTGCCGCCCGCGGCCGAGCGGAACTGGTGGTACCAGTACTACTTCGCCACCGAGCGCGGTGTCGTCGGCTACCGCCGGAACCGGCACGACTTCAACAAGCTGATCTGGCGGGAGGCGTCGCCGCGGTGGGACTTCGACGACGCCACGTACGCCCGCAGCGCGGCGGCCTTCGAGAACCCCGACCACGTCGACATCGTGATCCACAACTACCGCTGGCGGCTGAGCCTGGCGCCCGGTGAGGCCCGGTACGACCGCTACGAGCGGCAACTCGCCACCGCGCCGGCCATCGCCGTGCCCGCGATCACGATCGGCAGCGACTTCGACGGCGCGGCGGCGGACGGCGCGTCCTACCGCGACAAGTTCACCGGCCGGTACGACCACCGGGTCTTCGAGGGCATCGGGCACAACGTCCCGCAGGAGGCGCCGCAGCCGTTCACCCAGGCGGTCATCGACGCCGACCGCCTCTGACCGCAGGCGCACGCGCCCGACGTCGGGCGCGTGCGTCCACTGCGGACGGTCAGACGGCGGCGGCGGTGAGGGTGACCTCGATGTTGCCGCGGGTCGCCTTCGAGTACGGGCACACGTGGTGCGCGCCGTCGACCAGCGCCTCGGCGGTCGCCTGGTCGACGCCCGACGCCGTCAGGCGGAGCACCGCGCTGAGCTTGAACTCGCTCGCGACGGTGTCGTGGTGCAGGGTGATCTCCGCGACGACGGCGAGGTCCGTCGGGCGGACCTTCTTCTCCGCCGCGACCCGGCGGACCGCGCCGACGAAGCAGGACGCCCAGCCGGCGGCGAACAACTGCTCGGGGTTCGTCGCCCCGCCTGCCCCGCCGAACTCCTTCGGCACGGCGAGGGCGACGTCGAGCACGCCGTCGTCGGAGGTCGCACGGCCCCCGTTGCGGCCTTCCGCGGTGGAGGTGGCGACTGCGGTGTACGTGACTTCGGACATCGGTTTCCTCTGCGTTCTGGGGAGATTCGCGCGTCGGGCACCGCGGCGCTCGGACTTCGCCGCGGTGCCCGGACCGACACTAGGAACGCGGTGAGGTCCCCGGCGACCGTCGGACGACGTCATGCGTGTACGTCATCGATTTCTGTACTTGCGGGTCCATTTTTGGCGCTGCATCGTGGGCCGCATGACACTCGACGACTACTTCCTGCTGGGCCGCTCCGGCCTTCGCGTCAGCCGGCTCGCGCTGGGCACGATGAACTTCGGCACCGGCGGTTTCCACGCCGCGTACGGCAAGACCGAGGACGAGGCGCGGCCGATCTTCCGGCGTTACCTGGAGGCGGGCGGCAACTTCATCGACACCGCGGACTTCTACACCGGGGGCGAGAGCGAGACGATCCTCGGCAACCTCGTCGCCGAGGCGGGCGTGCGCGACCGGGTGGTGCTCACCACCAAGTTCACCAACAGCGTCGACCCCGGCGACCCGAACGCCGGCGGCAACGGCCGCAAGCACATGATCCGCGCGCTGGAGGCGTCCCTGCGACGCCTGGGCACCGACTACGTCGACCTGTTCCTGCTGCACACGTGGGACCGCGTCACGCCGGTCGAAGAGGTGCTGCGCACGTTCGACGACCTCGCCAGGGCGGGCAAGATCCGGCACGCGGGCCTGTCCGACGTGCCCGCCTGGTACGCCGCACGGGCGCAGACCCTGGCCGAGGCGCAGTCGCTCACGCCCATGATCAGCCTGCAGCTGCCCTACTCCCTCATCGACCGGACCGTCGAGGTGGAACACGTCCCGGTGGGACAGGAGCTGGGCCTGGGCGTCACGGCGTGGAGCCCGCTCGGCGGCGGCTTCCTCACCGGCAAGTACCGCCACTCCGACGCCGGCCTGACCGGCGCGGGCAGGCTCGCCGGCGGGGAGTCCTCGTGGACCGATCGGCAGTGGGCGCTGCTCAAGGTGGTGGAGACCGTGGCGGACGAGCTGGGCGTGACGATGGCCCAGGTCGCGCTCAACTGGGTCGCGACCCAGCCGGGGATCGGCGCGGCCATCGTCGGCGCGAGCAGCGCGGACCAACTCGGCGCTTCGGTGGCGGCGCTGGACTTCGAGCTGCCCGCGGAACTGCGCGCCGAGCTGGACCGGGCCAGTGCCGTGCCGCCCGCGTCGGTCTACCGGATGTTCACCCCGGACTACCAGGAGTGGCTGGTCAGCCCGGACGTCAAGGTCGGTGGCAAGCCGGCCGGCTACCACCCCGTCGTGCGCAACTGGGTTCAGCGGTAGTCGCGCAGGTGGTCGAGGCAGAGGTCCAGGGCGGCTTCCAGGTGTTCGGCGGAGCCGGTCGACATGAGGATCGTCACGCCGCCCTGGATCGCCGCGATCACGGCCCCCGCCGTGCGTCGCGGGTCGACGCGGCGGCTGACCCGGCCGCTGTCCTGCATCTGCTCGATGCCGACCTGGACCTCGTGCTGCCACTGGGCGAGCAACTGCCGGGTGACCGCCTGCGCGGCCGGCGTGTGCCTGCCGACCTCGGTGATCAGCACGCCCAACGGGCAGTGCACGCCCTGCCGGCGGTAGCGGTCGACCACCACGTCACGCCACCGCCGCCACGCCGCCCACGACGTGAGCTGCCCGAGGTGCGGCTGCTGGTCCTCGATCACCCGGTCGGCCTCCCACTGGGCCACCGCCAGCAGCAACTGCTCCTTGCCGTCGGGGAAGTAGTGGAACAGCTGGCTCTTGCCGGTGCCGCTGCGCTGCCCGACGTCCTCCAGGGTGACCGCGTTGATGCCGCGCTCGCGGATCTCCGCGGCCATCGCCTCGACGATCCGCTGCCGGGTCGCGGCGCCCTTCTTGGTGAGCACGGGTCCTCCGGAATGTACTGGTCGGTCCAGTATGGCCGCCGCGTCGAGGCCCGTGCGGGTCAGCCCTCGGTGCGGGACGCTTCCCGGAGCAGCACGCGCGCGTGCTCGCGGAATGCCTCGGTGGCGTGATGGGTCGCGTGCCGGGGCCAGACCACCCGCACCGCCACGGGTTCGGCGTCGGTGATCGGCACGTAGCGCACGCCGGGGTGCGGGTGGCTGTGCGCGGTGGCCTCGGTGGTGACCCCGACGGCGTCACCGGTGGTGATCGCGGTGAGCCACTCGTCGGCGTTGGCGACGTCGAGCGCGTCGGGGCGGTGGTCGGCGGGCCACAGCTCGACGCTGGTGCTGGTGGCGGTGGCGCAGATCGCGATGGGTCGCTCGGTGAGGTCGCCCAGCCGGACCGCGAGGGCTCGCGCGAACGGGTGATCTTCGGACACGGCGGCCACGCGTGGTTCGAGGTAGAGGTCCGCGGACGCCAGCTCGCGGTCGGGTGTCGCCGGCGAGCGCACGAACGCCACGTCGATCTCGCCCCGCCGCAGCGCGCCCTCGGGGTCGTCCGGCCGCATCACCCGCAGTTCCTCGTCGGGCCGGGCACGCCGCCAACCACGCAGCAACGGCACCGTGTGCCTGCCGAGCGCGGCCCAGGCGAACCCGACGCGCAGCGGACGCGGCCCGGCCTTCACCTCGGCCAGCGCGTCATCCACCTGGGTGAGGATGCGGTTGGCGTGCGCCAGCAGCCGCTCGCCCGCCTCGGTCAGGGCCAGGCTGCGGGTGGTGCGCTCGACCAGCCGGGCGCCGAGCCTGCTCTCCAGCTGCTCCAACGTGCGGGACAGCGCGGGCTGGCTGACGTGCAGGACGGTCGCGGCACCGGTGATCGTGCCCTCGTTGCCGATCGCCGCGAACGCCCGCAGGTGCCGCAACTCCACATTCATAACCGCAGAGCATAAGTGCTGCGCAATCGGCATTTCACGGACGGTGTGGATCGGCTCTAGCGTGGTCGCCATGAAGATTGTTCTCATCGGTGCCGGCGGCACGCTCGGCACGGCGGTCCACACCACGCTCACCGGACGCGGCCACGAGGTCGTCACGGTCGGGCGTTCCAGCGGCGACCTGCGCCACGACTTCACCGACCCGGCGCAGATCACCGAGCTGTACGAGCGGGTCGGCCGGGTCGACGCGGTCGTGAGCGCGGCGGGCGACGTGCCGTGGAAGCCGGTCACCGAGATGACCGCGCAGGACTATCTGGACGCGTTCCGGGGGAAGGTGCTGAGCCAGCTCGAACTCGTCCGGCAGGGCGTCGGCCGGATCGCGGAACGGGGGTCGTTCACGCTGATCACCGGCGTGCTGGCGCGCGAGCCCGTGCCGACCGGCAGCGCGGCGTCCATGGCGAACGGCGCGGTGGAGGCGTTCGTGCGGGCGGCGGCGATCGAGATCGCGCCGCAGCGCGTCAACGCCGTCAGCCCGACCGTGTTCACCGAGAGCCTCGACGCCTACGGCGACTTCTTCCCCGGCATGGAGGCCGTCGACCTGGCCAAGGTCGCCCGGGCCTACGTGCGGTCGGTCGAAGGCGCGCAGACGGGTCAGGTCTACGCCCTGTAGACGAGTCCGGCGCGGCCCCGCGTGCGATCATATGTCCGAGATGACCGATCGTAGGATGCCTGAGGACGAGGCGGGAACCGCGCGTGCCGCGGCGGCGGAGGGTGAGTCGGTGCTCACGAAGAGCCCGAACCTCGGTGACGTCCGGGTGCGCGTGGAGAAGGTCCGGCCGCAGACGTACGTGGCCTACCGGTGGACGAGCGCGTTCCCCGGCGGGAAGACGCGCCTGCGTGTCGTGGAGAGCGGGTTCGCGGGGCTGAGCGGGCCCCGGCAGGTGCCCGACGCCGGCGGCTGGACCTCCGTGTTCGACGTGGTCGAGAAGCGCGTCGAAGAGGCATGACGGAATGCGGGCACGGGAAGCGTGACAGACCAACGTCGTGATGTCACCAACGAGGTCGACAGCGTGCTCGCCGCGTTGGTCGACCCGACGCGGCGCGCGCTGCTCGACCTGCTCGCCGCGCACGGGGAGACCACCGCGACGAAGCTCGCCGAGCAGCTGCCCGTCTCACGGCAGGCGGTCGTCAAGCACCTCGCCGTCCTGGACGCCGCCGGGCTCGTGTCCGGCGGCCGGGTCGGGCGCGAGGTCCGCTACTCCGTGCGACCCGCGGGGCTGGACGTGACCGCGCGGTGGATGGCCTCGCTGGCCGCCGACTGGGACCGGCGGCTGGCGACCATCAAGCGCCTCGCCGAGGCGGCCGAGCGCGAGGCCCGTTAGCGCTGGTCAGGGCTGCTCCAGCCGTCGTCTCGGGCGCGTCGGTGGCGGGTGTGCCGGCGTTAGTCGCGCTAGTACACGACGTGCTTGCCGCCGTCGACGACGACCGCCTCGCCGGTGACCAGGTCCATCGCCAGGAGTCCCAGCACGGCCTGCGCCACGTGTGCGGGGTCCGCGGTGCGGTGCAGCGGCACGGTCCGCCGTTCGGCTTCCGCGCGTTCGGCGAACCCCGCCTCGCCGTGCAGCGACGTCTGCCAGCGGGTGGTCACGGTGCCCGGTGCGACGGCGTTGACCCGCACGTCCGGCGCGAGGGCCACGGCGAGGTTGCGGGTCAGCTGCAGCAGCGCCGCCTTGCTCACGCCGTACGCGATGGACGACCCGCCCGCCCGGTAGCCGGAGATGGACGCGACGTTGACCACCGCGCCACGGGCCGCGCGCAGGTCGTCGGCGAACGCGCGCGTGACGCGGAGCGGGCCGACCACGTTGACGTCGAGCACGTGGTGGACCACGTCGTCGGTGAGGGCGTCGAGGTCCGCGTGCGGCACGGCGCGCGTCGTGCCCGCGTTGTTGACCAGCACGTCGACCCGGCCGAACCGGGCGCGCACCCTGTCGGCGGCCGAGCGCACCTGGCCGTCGTCGGCCACGTCGACGCGTTCGGCCACCGCCTCGCACCCGGCCGCGGTCAGCTCGGCCACGGCGGACTCGGCGTCGGCGGTGGACCGCGAATAGGTCACCACGACGGCCCGGCAGCCCGATCGGGCCAGCGCCAGCGCGGTGGCCCGGCCGATCCCGGTGCCGCCGCCGGTCACCACGGCGACGGTGTCGCGCAGGTCCACGTCAGCTCCTCCCGATCCCGCGCAGGGTGGCGGCCACCCCGTCCCGGTCGATCCGGCGCACCGCGTCGGCCAGCAGCTCGCGGAACACGCGCGACTCGCGCAGCGGCAGCGGCAGGGTGAGCACCGGGAAGTCCTGCTGGTGCAGGAAACCGGCGACGGCCAGGCAGATCAGGCGCGGCTCGCCGCCCGCGACCAGCAGGTCGACCGCCGGGTCGAGCAGGCGCTGGGGCAGCTTGCGCAGCGCGTCGGCGGCGATCTGGTCCAGCCGGTGGATGATCCGCGGGTTGGCCAGCCGGGTCAGCAACGCCTCGACCTCCCGCTCGTCCGGGCACCGGCCGAACCGGCGCAGCGACGGTCCGGTCTCGCCGCGCAGCAGGCGTTCGGCGAAGCGCGCGAACTCGGGGCGGGCCAGGGCGTCGGCGGTGCTCGTGCAGCCGGCCAGCAGGCCGAGGTGGGCCAGCGCCGTGTGCGTGCCGTTGACCAGCCGCAGCTTCGCGGCCTGGTGCGGCGCGATGTCGGCCACCACCTCGGCGCCGACGCGGTCCCAGGCCGGACGCCCGGCGGCGAAGTCGTCCTCCACCACCCACCGGCGGTGCGGTTCGCCGACCACCGCGGCGCGGTCCTCCAGGCCGAGGACGTCGGCCACGCGGGCGAAGTCGGCGTCCGTGGTCGCGGGCACGATCTGGTCCACCACGCTGGACGGGAACCGCACGTGCTCATCGACCCACTCGGCGAGGTCGTCCTCGCCGCGGTGGGCGCAGAACTCGCGCACCAGGCGCGCGACCAGCGGGCCGTTGTCGGGCAGGTTGTCGCACGAGACGACGGTCAGCCCGGGGTGCCCGCGGTCGCGGCGGCGGCGCAGGCCGGCGACCACCTGCCCGACCGGGGTGCGCGGCGGCCCGCCCGCGAGGTCGGCCGCCACGTCCGGGTCGTCGGCGCGCAACCGCCCGGTGACCGGGTCGTGCCGGTAGCCGGCCTCGGTGACGGTCAGCGTGACCACCCGGGTGTCCGGTTCGGACAGCACGGTCGCCAGCCGCTCCGGCTGCTGCGCCGCCAGCAGCACCTCGCGCACGCTCCCGACCACGCGCAGCCGGTCGTCCGCGGCGCTCCGCTCGGTGACCGTGAACAGGTGGTCCTGCTCGACCAGCGCGTCGACCAGCCGCCCGTTGCGCTGCGCCACGGCGCAGATGCCCCACGGCCCGGGCTCGACCCGCATCGCCTCCTGGGTCAGCACCGCCTGGTGCGCCCGGTGGAACGCGCCGAGTCCGATGTGGACGATGCCGACCGGCGCGCTCGGCAGGTCGGCCGCCAGCCACCCGGGCAGCCGGGCCGCCGACAGGCGGGGCCGGGTCACCTCGGCGCCACCCCCGCGGTGTCGGCGGCGGTGATGTCGACGTCCTTGCCCTCCGCGGACAGCAGGAACGCCACGAACGACACAACCGCCGTGCCGATCATCCACAGCGCCACCGGCCAGCCCTTCCCGCCCGCCTGCGCCACGAGCGCGGCGGCCACCAGCGGCGAGAAACCGGCCAGCGCCGCGCCGATCTCGCGGGACGCGGCGAACCCGGTGTAGCGGACGCGCGCGCCGAACAGCTCGGCGTAGAACGCGGGCTGCACCGCGATCATCGGCGCCAGGCCGAACGCCGTCGCCACCACCAGCGCCACCCAGATCAGCACCGGCTCGCGCGTGTCGAGCAGCAGGAAGAACGGGAACGCGAACGCCGCCGTGAACACCACGCTGAACAGGTTGAGCGGTCGCCGCCCGATCCGGTCGGACAACGCGCCGTACACGGGTTGCAGCACGATCACGACCACGCCGAACGCCACCACCCCGGTCAGCCCGACCCAGCGCGGCAGCGCCAGCGACTTGGTGATGTAGGCGAGGCTGTAGGTGGCGTAGATGTAGACGATCGCGGTGTCGCAGATGTGCGCGCCGATGCCGATCAGGAAGTTGCGCGGGTACCGGCGCAGCGCGTCGAACACGGGCAGCTTCACCGTGGTCCGCTGCCGGGCCATGCGCTGGAACACCGGCGACTCGGCGACCCGCAGCCGCACGTACAGCGCGACCGCGATCAGCGCGAAGCTGAACAGGAAGGGGATGCGCCACGCCCAGTCCAGCACGGTCTGCCGGGGCAGCGTCTCGACCAGCAGGAACACCAGCGTCCCCGACAGCAGGCCGAGCTGGACCCCGGTCTGCGCGAACGACGTGAAGAACCCGCGCCTGCGCGCCGGCGCGTGCTCGGCCAGCAGCGTGGACGCCCCGCCGAACTCCGCGCCCGCGCCGAGGCCCTGGCACATCCGCAGCACGGTCAGCAGGATCGGCGCGGCGACGCCGATGGTGTCGTAGGTCGGCAGCAGGCCGATCAACCCGGTGGAGACGCCCATGACCAGGGTGGTGATCACCAGGGTCGAGCGGCGGCCGATCCGGTCGCCGAGGTGGCCGAACACGAACCCGCCCAGCGGCCGGACCGCGAAGCCCACGCCGAAGGTGGCGAACCCCACGATCACGCCCGTCGCCGGGTCCTCGGTGACGAAGAACAGCTCGTTGAACACCAGCGTCACGGCGAAGCCGTAGATGAAGAAGTCGTACCACTCCAACGCGGTGCCCACGACGGACGCGCCGACGACGCGGCGCAGCTGCCCGCCGCCGGACGGTTCTTCGCGCACCGCGTCCTCGGCCGCGGTGCGGTCGGCGGCTCCGGTCATGTCGTTGCCTCCTTTGCCTTGAGCAGGCCGTGCAGTTCGCGCCAGGTCTCCTCGGTCATCGGGATGCCGTCGCGCGACCGGGCGCGGCGGGTGCGGGCCTCCGGCTCGCCCGGCACCAGCACCTCGCCGCTGCCCTTGGCGGGCGGGGTGCCGGCCAGCTCGCGGCAGAACAGCTCCGCCTGCTCGCGGAACCGCTCGACCGGGGTGAGCGAGCCGATGTCGACGGCCACCAGCACGGTGCCGAACCCGCCGCGGTAGCCGGGGAGGCTGCCGATGCCCATGCCGGTGAGCAGGCCGCCGACCACCTCGATCAGCACGCTCAGGCCGTAGCCCTTGTGCCCGCCGAACGGCAGCAGCGCACCGCCCGCGTAGAAGTCGCCGGGGTCGGTGGTGGGTCGGCCGTCCGCGTCCAGCACCAGCCCCTCGGGCACGCGTTCGCCGCGGTCGCGGGCCACCGCCAGCTTGCCCTCGGCCACGCCGGACGTGGCCCAGTCGACCACGATCGGCGGACGGTCCGCCGCACGGGGCGCGGCCCAGGCGAGCGGGTTGGTGCCCAGCCGCCGTTCCCGGCCGCCGTAGGGCGCGACCGTGGGGTCGGCGTTGCCGAACGCGAGCGCGACCAGGTCGTGCTCGGCCAGGAAGCCGACGTACTCGCCCAGCCTGCCGACGTGGTTGCAGTCCTGGATCACCGCGACGCCGCTGCCGTGCGTGCGGGTCAGGGCGCGCAGCTCGCGGGTCGCCACACCGGCGGCGACCCGGCCGAGCGCGCGGTTGCCGCGCACCACGACCGTGCCGGGTCGCGGGTGGTCGACGCCGGGGCGGGCGCGCGGGTCGATCCGGCCGTCGCGGATGCGCGCGACGTAGTCGACGAGCCGGCGCACGCCGTGCGAGTCGTGGCCGGTCAGGTTCGACTCCACCAGCGAGCCCGCGACCGCCTTCGCGTCCACCAGGTTCGTCCCGGCGTCGAGCAGGATGCGGACCGCGAGCTTCACGAGTTCGCTCGAGGTGACCTTCATGCGTTCCGCCTGACGGAACGTGGTTCCATCGCCATGGCACCACCGTGACATGGCCGGACCCGCCTTGTGAAGCGGGTCACAGGGTGATTCGGTTCAGTCGGCGCCCAACGCGCGCGACACCTCGGCGGCGGCGCGCACGACGAGCTGCGGCAGGTCGCGCGGCGCGTCCGCGAGGTCGACCAGCGACGCCGCCGACAGGCCGCCGACCACCTCGCCGGTGTGGTTGAGCACGGCCGCGCCGACCGCCCGCACGCCCGCCTCGTTCTCCTCGTGGTCCTCGGCGTAACCGCGTTCGCGGACCGCGGCCAGCTCGGTGAGCAGGGCACGCACGTCGGTGATGGTGCGCTCGGTGCGGGCGGGCAGGCCCGTGCGCCGGGCCAGGGCCCGGACCTCGTCGTCAGGCAGGGCGGCCAGGATCGCCTTGCCGATGGACGTGCAGTGCAGGCGCAGGCTCATGCCCACGCGGGAGGCCAGGTGGTAGGGCCGCGCGCCCTCCACCTTCGCCACGTACACCGCCTCGTCGCCGGACAGCAGCGCGAAGTGGACCGTCCACCCGGTCCGCTCCTGCAGGTCGCGCAGCGTCGGCCGGACGTGCTCGGCGACGTCCAGGCGTTGGAGGAACCGGCCGGCGAGGCTGAGGATGCGCGGGCCGCCGAGGTAGCCGCCCCGCCCGTCGGCCCGCGCGAAACCGCGTCGGACGAGGGTCTGCAGGATCCGGTGCACGGTCGGCTTGGGCAGGCCGGAGGCGTCGGCGATGTCGGCGATGCGCGAGTGGTCGGCGAGCGCTTCCAGGACGCTCAGCGTCTTCTCGGCCGCGGACAGCGGTGCGTCGCCACTCATGGGCTCAATGTAGGCCAGGTTCGATCACCGCGACCGGTTCCGGCGCCTCAGCGGTGGATCTTGCGGGGCGTGACGACCGTGGTCAGGCCGTCGAGGAGGCGTTCGAGGCCGAACGCGAACAGCGACTCCAGGTCCAGTGCCGCGCCCGGTTGGGCGACCTGGGCGATCAGCGGACCGTCGACGGCGAGGCGGGCCGCGCCCCACTGCCTGCTGGTCATCCCCGTGTCCAGTTCGGCGCGGGCCTCGCTCTCGATGTTCACCGCCGTCCCGCGCACGTAGTTGACCACCGTGGCGTAGACGTGCAGGCGGGTGCCCGGGTCGAGGTCGAGGCCGTCGAGGGCGCGCGACGTCCACCGCCCGTACGCCAGCAGACCGGGCAGCGTGGCCGGCCGGGTGATCGACACCAGCGGCGGCAGCCAGGGGTGGCGCAGGTAGGTCGCCCACTGGAGCCGGGCGGCCACCCGCAGGTGGGCGCGCCATCCCGGCGGTGGTTGCGGGTAGTCGATCCCGGCGAACGCGGCGTCGGCGATCAGCTGGGTGAGGTCGGTGTCGAGGTGCCGCTGCAGGGTCATGGTGGCGACGCCGAGCCTGGCCGCGACCGCCCGGAGGGACAGCGCGGCCAGGCCGTCGGCGTCGGCGATGCCCAGGGCCACCCGGACGACGTGGTCGCGATCGAGCCCGCCCGCCGACCGCGACGGCAGCCTGCGACGGGCGACCACGGCGCCGACGCGGGACGTCGACTCGATCGCGCCCGCCTGCTTGAGCGCGGCCAGCGCCTTGGTGGCCGTGGCCATGGCGACGCCCCACTCGCGCATGATCGTCCTGGTGGTGGGCACGGGGTCGCCGGGCCGCAGCTCACCGTCGGCGATGCGGCGTTCGACATCGGCGACGATCCGGAGGTATGGCGGCTGCGGGTCGGTCACGGCGTCATGGTGCCAGGGCTCAGCGGTCGGGCAGCCAGTTGCCGTGCAGGCCGAGCGGCACCCGGACGGGGAGGTGCACGCGGGCGACGGGTTCGCCGGTGAAGTCCTGGGCGGAGAGGATCACCAGGTCGCTCGCGTCCCGCACCGGGTTGTGGACGTAGGTGAGCAGGTACCCGTCGTCCTCGCCCTGGCCGGTGGCGGCGAACACGGCCTCGCCGACCGCCTCGTGCCTGCCGAAGCCGTGCACCTCGGACGTGCCGCGGTCGAGGTCGTGCTTGACCAGGGCGTTGGTGAAGGCGTCGTCGGACGGCGTGCCCTCGGGCGTGAACGGGATGCCGTACAGGGCGGTGGCGGCGGAGTAGCCGTACCGGTGCGGGCGGGTGGCGCGGGAGTCGTTGACGCGCGGGAAGTCCTGCGGCCGGTCGTCGAGGCGGCGCTGGTCGACCCGGTCCGGGGTGATCGTCCAGCGGTCCAGCGCGGGCCGGACCGCGCCGGGGTCGGCCGGGTCGAACGGGCCCTCGGCCGTGACGACGTCGACCACGACCGCGTCACCGTCGTCGTAGGCGTTGAGTGTGTGGCTGACGTGGACCGGGTCGAGGTCCAGCCAGCGCACGTCGCCGCCGGTCCGCCGCATCACGCCGACCCTGGTCGGGTGCTCCGGGAGCCAGCGGCACTCGAACCCGTCGAAGCCGATCGGCGTGTCCCAGAGGACCACGTGGTTCTCGGTGAGCGCGAAGTCGTGCAGGAACGGCGTCCGCGTCAGCGGGACGGTGGTGGCCCGGACGACGCTCCCGCCGGCGTCGACCACGATGTGCTGGACGAACTCGTGGCCCGGCATGTACGACAGCGAGTGCAGCTCACCGGTGCGCGGGTCGTGCTTCGAGTGCGCGCCCGCCGTGAAGCCCTCCGCGGTCGCGCCGAGGGCGCACACGCCGACCGTGTTCAGCTCCGCGTCCAGCTCGGCGGGCGGCAGGCCGCCCTCGGCCAGGGCGAACGTCCGCCGGGCGTGCTCGATCACGTGCACCATGGGCGCGAACCCCGGTGCGCGCACGAAGCGGTTGCGGTACCACTCGGCCCGGCCGTCCCGCAGCCGCACGCCGTGCACCATGCCCTGGCCCATGCCCCACAGGTGCACGGCGGGGTCTTCGACGCCCAGCGGGTTGGGTCCGTTGCGCAGGTAGCGGCCGTCGAGCTCGGCCGGGATCCGCCCGGTGACGGGGAGGTCGTGCGCGGTGATTTCCTCGGTGACCGGGGCGAAAGGCCCCTCCAGGTACTTCATGCGAGAACCGTAGGTTCGGGATCGGCCCGACCTGGTGCGGCGACGGCCAGTGCCCCGCTGTGCACTAGTGCAACCGAAGCGGCTGTACGGGCTTGTTCGCACGTGTTCGGAACACGGCTCGACGCGTTCCGAACAGTCCGGCGGCGCGCCGGTTGTTGACGGGACGCCGACGCCGCGGGTTGCCTGGAGCGGGGAGCCGATCGAGCCCGATCGGTGGTGGGTGACGGGAGGACACCGCGTGAAGCGCTTGATGAGGCCGTTGATGCGCCGGTTGGGGATGGAACGGGGAGTGCGCCGCCTGGCGTGGGCGCCGGTCGGCTACAGCTACTACTGACGGATGTCGTTCGGCCCGATCCGCCGGATGAACTGGCGGGGGATGCTGAAGCTGCACCGGCGGTGCGTGCGGAAGCCCGTCTTCCGCACGCTCGCTGGCAGCGTGGTGGTCTGCGAGCCCGGGTTGGCCAGGCAGGTGCTGGTCGACGCGGACCGGCGGTTGGAGCACGTGCCCGCGTTCTGGCGGCCGGGCGGTGTCCCGCTGCCACCGCCGGTGTGCGCCGCGCTGAACCGGTGGGTGCACGCCGGCCTGGCGGCCGAGGATCCCGACGCGATGGCCGCGGTCGCCGTGGACGCGGTGGCGGCGTCGCGCGGCGACCTCCACCGGGCCTGCCTGCACGCGGTGGCCGAGGCGACCCGGCGGCCGTTGGGGCTCGACCGGGACGGCGCCCTGCGCGGGACCGTCACCGAGTTCCTGGACGACGTGTTCCACGCGATGATGACCGGTTCGCGCCGGTTCCCGGACAAGGACACGTTCCTGCGCCTGGCCGCGCGGGCCGGTGCGGCGTTGGCGGACGGTGCGGCGCCGGACTTCCCGGAGGTGGAGGCGGACGTCCGGGGCGAGGTGTACCTGCGTGCGGTGACCGCGTTCGTCGGCGCGTCCGCGGCGGCGCTCACCTGGTTGATCTGCGTGCGGCAGTCCGGTGACCTGGTCGCGGCACGACGGCGGGCCGGCGCTGTGGAGGAGGCGTCACCCGAGCACGTCGCACTCGAAACGCTCCGGCTGTGGCCGCCCGCGTGGCAGCACCGCCGTCCGGTGCTCCACGACCACCGGATCGGGCCGCTGGAGGCGTTGCGCGGTGACGAGGTCGTCGTCCCCGCGTACGCGTTGCAGCGGCATCCCCGGTACTGGGCGGACGCGGACGTGTTCGACCCGGGCCGGTGGGCCGGTTCACCGAGCCGCCACCAGGCTTTCCTGCCGTTCTCGATCGGGCCCGGCGCGTGCGTGGGCGCGAGCTTCGAGGTCCGGTGGCTGGCCGCGGCCGCGCGGCACCTGGCCGCCGCCCCGCCGCTCGCCCTGACCCGGCGGAGCACCGCGCCCTGCGTCACCGCCGTGTTCTCCGCGCCCGAGCACACCCTGGGCGGGAGGTGAGCGCTCGCTCCGGAGCAGCGTTTCGGAACAGCGCCCAGGCCGTTCCGATCACAGCCGAACAGCGTAGAACCGGTCCCTGGTTCGGCGGTCCCCATGATCACCGGTCGTGGCCCAGGATGGGATCATGGGCGAGGGTGGGGGCGACTCGGCTGCGGCGCCGCAACCGGGACGAGCCGGCACGTCCGCGGAGTTCGTCGCGGCGCTGCGGGCGTTGCGGACGTGGTCCGGCCTGACCTACCGGCAGCTCGAGGGCAAGGCGACCGCGAACAAGGACGTGCTCCCCGCCAGCACGATCGCGACCACGTTGGGCCGCGCTGGCCTGCCCCGGGAACGGTTCGTCGACGCCTTCACCCGCGCGTGCGGCCTCGGTGAGGACGACGTCCGCCAGTGGCTGGAGGCGCGTCGGCGGCTCGCGCTGGACGAGTCCGCGCCGAACCAGGCCGAGCCGGATCCGGGCCGTGACGACCAGGAGCAGGCGGGACCGCCCCGTTGGCGACGGGTGGTGGGTCTGGTCGTCGCCGCGGCGTTCGGCGCGCTCGCCGCCTTGGGCGTCGCGGCCCTCATCGACCCGGTGGAGCCACCGCCGTCCGCGCTGCCGGTGACCGGCCTGCCCCTCCGGGCGGTGGGCAGTTGGGCGCGCGTGCACCCCGCCCGGACGCCGGACCTGTGCGTGACCGAGGGCGTCGACCGGACCGGCCGGTACGGGACCGCGGTCGCCGCCCAACGTCCGTGCGCCGGCGCGACCCTGCCGCGCGTGTTCCTCGAACCGGTGGGCGCGGACGTCGTGCAGATCCAGTGGCACCACCCGGAGCACGGCGTCGGGTGCCTGACCGTGCTCCTCGACGGACCCGGCCGCGACCTCGTCGAACCGCGTGAGGACTGTGCCGAGGACGATCCGGCCCAGCGGTTCAGGATCGAGCAGTTCGGCCCGCCGGCCGCGGGGCACTTCCGCATCCGTCCGGCCGTCACGGACCAGTGCCTCAGCCTGCGCGACCAGGACACCGACGACGGCGCGGAAGTGGTCCAGGGCCGCTGTTCCACGGCGGCCGACCAGGAGTTCCTGATCGAGCTGGTCCCACCGTCCTGAACGGTCGTCGGGCGGCCTACCGGGACTGGAGGGCGTCGACGGCGACGGCCTGCGCGATCACCGCGCGGCGGTCGATGTGGGGGTCGGCGATCTGGATCAGGTAGTGGTCGCGGACCCACGTCTTCTTGTCCACGCTGAACACCGGCTGACCGTCGCGGGCGAAGTCGAAGTGGTAGCGGAACGGGAACGGCACGTTGTTGACCAGCGGCAGGAAGCCCCAGATGCGGCGCAGGATGGCGATGCCCTGGTTGCGCTCGCGGCCCGTGGCGGTCGGCGCGTTCGCCAGGTCGAGGTGCCAGGTGGAGTTGGTCAGGGACTTGCCGAAGTCCTTGCGGAACAGGCCGATGGGCTGACCGGCGCCGTCGAGCACGTCGTAGCCGCTGCCGAGGTCGATGACCTTGCGCGCGCGGAAGCCCGCGAGCACCTGGTTCTTGGTGGCGTCGGTGTAGACGGTCACCTGCTCCTTGAACGCCAGCCGCTTCTGCTCGACGAACGCCACGAGCGGACCGGGCTCGCCGCCGTTGTCGGCGAAGATCTCGTAGCGGTTCACCATCAAGGTGACCTTCTGGTGCATGTGCAGCACGTTCATGGCCTGCGAGAGCATGGTCGTCCCCCTGGACTCCGGTGGGCCCGAAGTTTGTCACCCGTCCGGATGAAGATCACCACAGGGGCCGGGTGACGGGCCGGGCACGGGGCCCGACCCGCCGACCACGCGGTCAGGCGGCCTGCGCCTTGGCGTAGAGGTTCTGGGCGTCGGCGCCGAAGTACGGGCCGAACATCCAGTTCGGGAACAGGTTGATCTTGTAGCTATTCACCGAGTTGACCGTGCCGGTGCCGGTCGCCTCGGAGAACGCGCGGAACCAGGGGCCGCCGCTGGCGCCGCCGGTCATGTTGCACGTCATGCCGATGCCGTCGCTGAGGAAGGCGTTGAACGTCCGCCCGCTGCAGTAGACGAGCTTCGTGCCGTCGTAGGGCGCCGCGGCCGGGTAGCCGAAGGCGTAGGTGTTGTCGGCGCGCGGCAGGTTGAACGCGATGCCCTGCGCGCCGACGACGTCGGTGAGGGACCGGCCGTTCAGCTGCCCCACGACGATGGCGCCGATGTCGTAGTTGATGTCCTCGCTCGCGTCCCACTGCGGGGTGGCGAACGTGGCACGCGCGTTCCACGTGCCGTACGGGGCGTTCCCGTTGTCGTAGGCGGGGACGAAGGCGACGTTGGTGTGGTAGGCGCCGTCGAGCTTCACGCAGTGCCCGGCCGTGACGACCGTGCTCTTGTTGGCGCTGGTGACGGCGTTGCCGCTGCACGAGGCGTTGCGGCCCTGGTAGGTGAAGAACACCCGGCCCGCGGTCCGCACGACGGCGCCGCCGCCGGACCACGCGCTGCCGCCGTTGGGGAAGGCCAGTGGTGCGATGGTGGTGGGTTCGCCGGTCGGCACGGTGGAGCGCAGTGCCGACGGCGCCGCGGTGCGGATGTCGAGCGGAACGGCGGCGCGCATCCGTTCCGGTGTCCAGTAGGAGCCGGGCGCGGCGGCCGAGTGCGCCGCCGGGACGGTGATCACCGACAGGGCCAGCGCGCTCGCCAGCGTGACCAGTCGTGTCACAACACGGTTCATGATCTTCCACCTTTCGTGGGTCGATCAATCGCAGGGACCGTGCTTCGAAAGTTACTCAGCGCAACGCCCGCTGGTTTCCGGCGAACGGGTGGTGTTCACCGGACGCGGGCCGCGCTTGACGTTCCAGCGGGTGGAGTCCGTAGGTTGGCGGCGCTGCCGACCGTCGTTCCGCGAGGTGGGACCATGACACGCTGCCCCGAGTGCGGCGCGCCCGCGCGACCGCTCTCGTGCGAGGAGCTGTTCCACGTCGTGCTGGCGCTCGACCACTCCCGACGCCCGCCGTGGGGACCGTTGCACGGCGTCACGGTGTCGTGCTTCCTGCTCCAACACCCGAGCCGCCTGCCGGCGCACGACCGCGCCCGCCCGTGGGCGACGCTGCACGCCTACCTCGACGGTGGTCTCGACGCGGCGACCCGGTTCACCGAAGGGATGCGCCGCGCCAACTCGCACCGCGGCGCCGGGCTCGCGGAAATCGTGGCGGGCGCGCCGCTCGGCCCGCCGCCGACGGCCTTCACCGTGACCATCGGCGACGTCGCCGAGGACGGCACGTTCCCCGCCGCCGGGTTCCCGGAGCGCGTCGAGGCCTGGGCCGCGGCCACCGTGGCGGCTTGGCGTTCGTGATCAGGACAGCGTCCGACGACCCGCGGCGGCGGCTCCGATCACGCTCGTGGAACCCTTCGGCGTCGATCCGCGTCGGTCCTGCAGTGGTGGCGTGGCGGAGCCGGGGGAGTCATGGCGGAGGAGTTCGGGCCTTATCGGGTCGGCGAGCTGTTGGGGCGCGGTGGCATGGGCGACGTGCACCGGGCCTACGACACGGCGCACGACCGCGTGGTGGCGTTGAAACGGCTCTCCGCCGTGCACAACGACGACGAGGAGTTCCGCGCCCGGTTCCGGCGGGAGTCGCGGATCGCGGCACGGCTGCGCGAGCCGCACGTCATCCCGATCCACTCCTACGGCGAGATCGACGGCCGGCTCTACCTGGACATGCGGCTGGTGGAGGGGCGTGACCTGGCGGCGGTCATCGCGGACGGTCCGCTCGACCCGGCGCGGGCCGTGCGGCTCGTCGCCCAGGTCGCCGGCGCGCTCGACGCCGCGCACGCGGACGGCCTGGTGCACCGGGACGTCAAGCCGTCGAACGTCCTCGTCACGCCGGACGACTTCGTGTACCTGGTGGACTTCGGCATCGCCCGCAGCGTCCTGCCCGCCGGCACGCACCTGACCGCGTCCGGCGCGGTGATCGGCACCCTGGACTACCTGGCGCCCGAGCGGTTCGGGGACGGACAGGTGGACGGCCGCGCGGACGTCTACGCCCTGGCCTGCGTGCTGTACGCGTGCGTCACCGGCAACCGGCCGTTCGAGGCGGACAGCGCCGCCGCCCTGCTCTGGGCCCACCTGCAACAGCCGGCACCGGCCGCGTCGACGACCAACCCGGCCGTGCCGCGGGCGTTGGACGACGTGATCGGGCGCGGCATGGCCAAGGACCCGGCCCACCGCTTCCCGACCGCCGGCGCCCTGGCGACCGCGGCGGCCGAAGCCCTCGCCGTCCCGCCGCCGGCACCGCCCGCCCCGGTCCGGCCGGCCCCACCACCCGCCCCTGCCCAGAACACGCCTCCGCCACCCGCCGCTGCCCGGCGCACCCGCCCACGCCACGCCCGCGCGACCCGCCCCAGGCCCGTTCACCCCCGCTCAAGGCACGCCTACGCCCGTCCCGGGATCACCCTCCGCGCCACACCTGGCGACACCCCTGACGGGTCCGGCCCAGCGGACGCCCGGCCGCAAGGTGCCGGTCGCGCCGATCGTCGCCGGCGCGGTGGCGTTGGTGCTGGTCGCGGTCGTGCTGGTCTGGGCGGTGGACTGGCTGGGCGATCGCCGGCTCGCGAAGTCCACCACGACGGCGACGACAACTGCGACGACCACGACGGCCAAGACCTCCGCGTCGACGTCCAAGACGACCGCATCGACGACGTCCACGACGACCACCACCGTCGACCCGCAGGCGACCGTCCTGCTGGAACGGCTGCCCTCCGTCTACCGGGGCAACCCGAGCTGCGCGCCGACCCTGTCGAGCGGGGGAGTGGCCGCGACCGTCACGTGCACCAAGGCGAACTCGGAGCACTTCCGCTTCCCACCACCGGACCAGGCCGTGTTCCACCTGTTCGCCGATCGCGCCGCGCAGGACGCCCACTTCAAGGCACTGGTCGACGCCAACGGGATCCCCCGCGACGACAGCCAGGGCGGCTGCCGTCCCCTTACCCAGCCGGCGCACTACTCCCTGTACTACCGGTCCGAGAACGGGCCCGCACCCGGCGAGTACGTGACCTGCTTCGTGGCCGACGGCGCCGGCCGGCTGTGGTGGGTCGACACCCGGACCTCGATCACGGGCGAGCTGCGGTCGTCGACGGCGCTCGACCCGGACCGCCTCGACCAGCTCGGCTATTGGTGGAACACGATGATCCTCACCCAGATGCGCTGAGGTCGCCGAGCTTGCGCACCAGCACCGCCCGTTCGCGTTCGTTGCCGCACAACCGCACCGCGTGCTCGAACTCGACCCGCGCCTCGTCCGCACGTCCCAGGCGGGCGAGCAGCTCACCGCGCACGCTCGGCAGCAGGTGCGAGTGCGCGAACGCGTCGGAGCCCGCCAGCCCGTCCACGATCGGCAGCGCCTCGGCCGGTCCCCTGGCCATCGACACCGCCACCGCCCGGTTGAGGTCGACCACCGGTGACGGCGCGAGCCGGCCGAGCGCCTCGTACAGCAGCACGATCCGCTCCCAGTTCGTCTCCTCCACCGAGGGCGCGACGGCGTGGCACTCGGCGATGGCCGCCTGCAGGCCGTAGGCGCCCAAGCCGCGGCCGACCTGCTCGGCACGGGCCAGCGCGGCACGTCCACGCCGGATCGCGGCACGGTCCCAGCGGCGGCGGTCCTGGTGCTCCAGCAGCACGGGCTCGCCGTCCGGCCCGGTGCGGGCGGGGAAGCGCGCCGCGGTCAGCTCCAGCAACGCGAGCAGGCCGTACACCTCGGGCTGGTCGGGCACGAGCCGGCTCAGCACGCGGGCGAGCCGCTGCGCCTCGCCCGCGAGGTCGAACCGGATCAGGTCGTCGCCGGAGCTGGCCGTCGAACCCTCGGTGAAGATCACGTAGATCACGTTGAGCACCGAGTTGAGCCGCTTGGTCCGCTCCTCGGCGGTCGGCACCTCGAACGGCACACCGGCCGCGCCGAGGGCCTTCTTCGCCCTGGTGATCCTGGCCTGCGCGGTCGCGGTGGGCACCAGGCACGCCTTGGCGATCTCGTCGCTGGTCAGACCGCCGACCACGCGCAGCGTCAACGCGACCCGAGCCTCCCGCGACAGCACGGGGTGGCACGAGATGAACATCAGCGCCAGCACGTCGTCGTCGATCTGGTCCGGGTCCCACGGCACGTCGTCGGCGTCGACGGGCCCGCCGCCCGAGGTGGCGCCGCCCTCGCCCAGGTCGTGCGCGAGGGCGGCGTACTTCTCGTCCAGCGCGGAACGCCGGCGGAACGCGTCGATCGCGCGCCGCCTCCCGACGGTGAGCAACCACCCCGCCGGGTTGTGGGGCACGCCGTCGCGGGGCCACGTCACGAGCGCCTCGGCCAGCGCCTCCTGGGCGAGGTCCTCGGCCAGCGCGAAATCGCCGGTGTAGCGCGCGAGCGCGCCGACGATCCGCGCCGACTCGATCCGCCAGACGGCGGCGACGGCGCCACGACCCGTCGGGTCGCCCGCCGTCGACCCGCTCAGAGCTGACCGGTGGCTTCCCGCCACGCCCGCTCCTTCTGGATCCACTCGTTGTCCTGCGGGAACTCGTCGATCGAGGAGACCCGGCGGATCTCCGTCTTGAAGCCCGCGCCGCTGATCGGCGACCGCTTCGCCCACTCGACGGCCTCTTCCTTCGACGCCACGTTGAGGATGTAGAAGCCGTTGAACAGCTCCTTGGTCTCGCCGTACGGGCCGTCGGTGACGACGGGCGGCTCGGACGAGTAGTCGACCACCACGCCCTCCTCGGCCTCGGCGAGCCCTTCCGCGGCGACCAGCACGCCCGCCCGGATCAGCTCGTCGTTGAACTTGCCCATCGTCTCCAACATCTCGTTGAAGTCGATGTCGCCCATCTGGGCGTAGGCCTCGTCGGTGGCGCGCATGATCAGCATGTACTTCATGGTTCTGTCTCCCTGGCCGTTGTCCGGGCCCTCTCTCGGACCCTGTCACCCCAAGGTCGAACGGGCCGTGCCGCGGATCGACACACCCGCCGAACTTTTTTCCGAGAGAGCGCGGGCAGCTTACTTCGAGAGCCGATTCACCTGCTCGTGCGACGCGCCCAGGTGGCGAAGAGGACCAGCGCGACCAGTGGGAACGTGACCGCGACCAGCAGCGCCGCGGTCATCCCGCCCGCGTTGCCCGCACCGGACACAGTGGTCAGCACGGCCAGCCCGAACGCGCCGCCCAACTGCTGCATGCCCTGGTTGAGGCCGGAGGCCGCGCCGACGTGCCCGGCGGGCGCCTGGTGCAGGATCACGGCGGTGAGCGGCGCGATGGTCAGCCCCGCGCCCAGCCCGAGCACCACGAACGGCCCGAGCAGACCGTCCGCGAACGTGCTCGTCGTGTCCAACCGGGCCATCCACACCAGACCGAGCGTCAGACCGACCATCCCGGACGCACCGGTCAGGCGTTCCCCGAACCGGGCCACCAGGCGCGGGGTCAGGACGTTGGCGAGGACCAGGGCCACGGTGAACGGCAGGATCGCCACCCCCGTCTGCCAGGGCGTGAAGCCGAGGACGTCCTGGGTGAACAAGGTGGCGAAGTAGAGGAAGCCGAACTGGCCCGCCGGGATCAGCAGCATCGCCAGGAACGGCGCGGCGGAGCGCATGGTGGTGAAGAAGGCCAACGGCACGACCGGGCTCGGGTGCCGGCGCTCGATCGCCACCAGCGCGACCAGCGCCACGCCGGCGAGGGCGAACGAGCCCAGGGCCCGACCGTCCCACCAGCCGGCCGAGGCCGCCGTGATCAGGCCGTAGACCAGCGCGGACATGCCGACGGTCGAGGCCAGCGCGCCGCCGACGTCGAGGCGGGCGGGTGACCGGTCGGTTTCCGGCACCGTCAGCCGCACGCCGACGATGACCAGGAGTCCGACCGGGACGTTCACGAACATCACCGCCTGCCAGCCGAACGCGGTGGTGAGCACGCCGCCGAGGACGAGCCCGAGCGCGGCGCCGGCGCCGATGGCGATCACGAACAGGGACATGGCCCGTGATCGCTGGGGACCGGGCGTGGTGACGGACATGAGCAGCACGAGCGTGCTCGGCGCGGCCAGGGCCGCACCAACGCCCTGCAGCACGCGGGCGGCGACGAGCATCGCCGGGGTGGCCGCGAACCCGCCGAGCACCGAGGCGACGACGAAGACCGACGCGCCGACCAGCAGCGCCCGGCGCGGGCCGATGATGGCGCCGACCTTGCCGCTGAGCAGCACCAGACCGCCGAAGACCAGGGCGTAGGCGGTGATCACCCAGGTGAGCCCGGCGGCGGAGAAGCCGAGGGCGGCCTTGATCTCCGGCAACGCCACGTTCACCACGCTGGCGTCGATCACCAGCATCAATTGCATCAGGCACAGCAGCAACACCCGTGCGTGCGGTGACGCGGTCGTGCTCTTCCGGGCCAGCACGTCGATACCCATCGGTGGTCCTCACTGCCGACGACAACTGGTTCGACCATGGGCCGCGGGTCGCCGGAGTGGCAAAGGATCTTGCCGATTTGGCAAGCTGTGGGGATGGACGACGACTTGGACCGGGTGCTGACCGCCGTGGGGCCGCGGCTGCGGGCGCTGCGCCGCGCCCGCGGCGTCACGCTGGCCGAGCTGGCCGAGGCCACCGGCATCTCGGAGAGCACCCTGTCACGGCTGGAGAGCGGCCGACGGCGGCCGAACCTGGAGCTGCTGCTGCCGCTGGCCCGGGCGCACGGCGTGCCGCTCGACGAGCTGGTCGGGGCGCCGGCCACCGGCGATCCGCGCATCCACATCCGCCCGGTCCGCCGCCACGGCATGACGTTCATGGCGCTCAGCCGCCGTCCGGGCGGCACGCAGGCGTTCAAGGTGATCATCCCCGGGGCGCTGCACGACGCCGTGCCCGAGCCGAAGACGCACGACGGGCACGAGTGGCTCTACGTCCTCAACGGACGGCTGCGACTCGTGCTGGGGGAGCAGGACATCGTCCTCAAGTCCGGTGAGGCGGCCGAGTTCGACACCCGCGTCCCGCACTGGCTCGGCACCGCCGACCCCGCGCCCGTCGAAGTGCTGATCCTGTTCGGCCCGCAGGGCGAACGCGCCCACGTGAAGGCTCGGACCTGAAGCACGGGAAAGCACACCGGTGTGCCCCTCACGTCGCTGTGAGGGGCACACCGGCGTGCGTCACGGGGTCCGGCAGGTGACGGTCGGCGCGGCCCACTGGCCGTTCGCCATCACGGTGAAGCCGAACGTGGTGCTCGCGCCCGCGGCGAGGTTGCCGTTGCCGCTGGGCTTCATGGTCATCACGTTGCCGCTGGAGTCCCAGCTGGGCGTGCCGCTCCACGTCGCCGAGACCTTCTGCGGCGAGGTGACGGTGACGGTGGCCGTCCAGCTGGTGATGGCCGAGGAACCGGCCCGGATCGTCACCTCGCCGTTGAAGCGGTCGGACCACTGCTGGCTCGTGCGGTAGGTCGCGGTGCAGGAGCCGCCGCCCGGCTGGGGCGTCGTGGTGGTGGTCGTCGGGTCGGTGGTGCCGGGGGTGTCCGTCGGCGCGACGGCCCGACCGGTCGACGGCGAGATCATGCCCGCGCACAGGCCGCGGCTCGCCAGGTTCGCGGCGATCTGCGGCACGGCGTTGATCGTCGTCTGGTAGCCGTCGTGCATCAGGATGACGCCGCCGTTCTGCAGCGTGGACGCGGCCTGCACGATCTGGGCGGTGCTCGCGCCGTTCCAGTCCTGCGAGTCGACGTTCCACAGCACCTCGGTCAGGCCGTACTGCGCCTCGACCGACTTGAGCGTGGCGTTGGTCTCGCCGTACGGCGGGCGGAACAGCTTGGGCGCGACACCCGTCGCCGACTGGATCGCCTGCTGGGTCTGGGAGATCTCCGACTGCATCTGGGCCTGGCTCAGCTGCGTCATGTGCGGGTGCGACCAGCTGTGGTTCTCCACCCACATGCCGGCCTCGCGCTGGCTGCGGGTTAGGGCCTGGTTCGACGTGACCTTGTTGCCCTGGTTGAAGAACGTGGCCCGCAGCCCCGCCGACCGCAGCGCGTTGAGCAGCGTGGTCGTGGTGCCCGCGATCGGGCCGTCGTCGTAGGTCAGGGCGACGTAACCGTTGGCGCAGCTCGTGTTGTTCGGCGGCGTCGTCGTGGTCGTCGTCGGGCCTGTGGTGCCGGCGGCGTTGAGGGCGTTGAGGGTGGAGGTGTAGGCGGCTTTCTTGTTGCCGTTGCCGTCGAAGAGGAGGGGGGTGCCGGAGGCGCGCCAGGAGTCGGTGTCGCGGATGCCCCAGACGGTGATGCCGGTGCAGCGGGTGACGGCGAGGCAGGC
>NZ_LGED01000267.1 GCF_001280085.1 Saccharothrix sp. NRRL B-16348
AGGGTTGGTGTGGTTCCTGGCGCCGCCGCCGGGGCGCCCTCGGACTGGTTGTCCTCGGGTGTTCCGGCGGTGGCGTCAGGGGCCGCACCGGCCCCGGCTATCGCGATCGCGGACTTCGATACACGGCCTAGCAGAAGGTCGCCTCGGGCAGGTTCCCCGCGACGTACGCGCCGGGAGGGACGCCCATCGTGGCCCGGAACTCCCGGGTCAGGTGGGCCTGGTCGTAGTAGCCCAGCTCGGCCGCCAGCCGCGCCCACCCGCCGCGTTCGCCCCGCGCCACGACCTGGCGCACCCGGTCGACCCGCGCGTACTGCTTGGGCGACAACCCGACCGCCTTGGTGAACAACGTGCGCAGGTGCCGTTCACTCACGTCCAGCGCGCGTGCCGTCTCGGCCACCCCGCGCGTCCGCAGCAGCCGTGCCGCCGCGTGCACCAGGTCCGACCGCTTCGGGTCGGTCGACGCGACCCGGCTCAGCAGCGCCGACCGCAACGCGGCCACGTCACCCACCGGCCGGCCCCACACCTCGCTCAGCGGCACGACCTGGCCGGCCAGCTCGTCCACCGGCACGTCCAGCACCGCCTGCGCACGCCCCGGCGCCAACCGCACGACGGTCCGCCGCGCGGCCTCACGCCCGGTGACGTAGCGGGCCCGGTCGCGCGGGCCGATCACGAACGCGCCGCGCGACGCCGTGCACACCACCAGCGTGGTGGCCGTGTCCGGCGCGTGCACGAACTCCCCACCGCGGAACGACTGGTCGCCGATCCCGGAGACCCATGGCCGCAGACGTTCTTCCACGCACCCGACAACCGCCGAAACGTCCAAGACCTTCCCGGACCCCGGCGCGCAGACTCGTCCCATGTTGCTGATCACGGGTGCCACCGGCACCACCGGCCGTGAAGTCGTCCGCCTCCTCACCGACCGCGGTGCCGCGTTCCGCGCCATGTCGCGCACGCCGACCGGCGACCAGGTGCACGGCGACCACACCGACCCGGCGTCCCTCGACCGGGCGATGGAGGGTGTGGACGCGGTGTTCCTGCTCGGTCCCGGCACCTCCGACGCGCCGTCCTACGACCTGGCGCTGCTCGACGCGGCGAAGCACGCGGACGTGCGGAAGGTGGTGAAGCTGGGCGCGATCCCGGTCGGCCCGATCGGCGCGCGGCACCGGCCCGGCGAGGAGGCGGCCCGCGCGTTCCCGGTGTGGACGTTGCTGCGCCCGAGCATGTTCGCGACGAACTCGCTGCAGTGGGTGCCGCAGGTCGCCGCGGGCGAGCCGATCCCGAACCCGATGGGCACGACCAGGTTCGGCATCGTGGACCCGCGCGACCTGGCGGAGGTGGCGGTGCGCGCGCTGCTCGACGACGACCACCACGGCCGCACGTACACGCTCACCGGGCCGGAGCTGCTGAACGTGCCCGAGCAGGTGGCCGTGCTGTCGGAACTCCTCGGCCGCACCCTGTCCACAGTGGACCTGCCGTTGGAGGCGTTGCCGGCCGAGTACGCGGAGGGTCTGCGGGCGGCGCTCAGCGGTGAGGGCTCGTTCCTGTCCGGCGACGTGGCCGACGTGCTCGGACGTCCGGCGCGCGGCTACGCCACGTGGGCGCGCGAGAACTACCCGGGGCTCGCGTCTACGTAGGCCGACCGATGTCTCCGCGACGATGCGGGGACACAGTTCCTGCTCACGTTGGCGTTCACCCCGAGGTTCGGCAGCCTGAACACCTTCCAGCTGGACGTCTACGTGCTCAGCCTCGTGCTCGGCGCGACCTCGACCGCGCTGCTGATCGCGCCGGCGCCCTTCCACCGCCTGGTGTTCCGCCGCCGGCTCAAGACGCAGCTCGTGCGCGCGTCGAGCCACCTCCTGCCGGCAGGTCTGGTGCTGCTCAAGCTCGCGCTGGCGGCCGCGTTGCTGCTGATCCTCGACGTGGTCCTCGGCCGGTGGCCCGCCGTGTGGATCACCGCGGGCATCGTCGCCTGGTTCTGCTTCTGGTGGTACCTGCTGCCGCTGCGCGTCCGGCTAGCCGGACGCGCCCAGGCGCCGGATGCCCTCGCGGGCGATGTCGGTGCGCGACCGCACCCCGAGCTTCGCGAGCACGTGTGACACGTGCGTGGCCACCGTGCGACCGGACAGGAACATCCGTTCCCCGATCTGCCGGTTCGACAGGCCGGCCACGACCAGCTCGGTGACCTTCAGCTCCATCGGCGTCAGGCTCTCCCACCCGTGCGTGGCCCGTCGGTGCTTGGCGTGCGGGCCGCGCCGGATGCCGTGCTCGCGCAACCGGGCCAGCAGCCGGGTCGAGTCCCAGTCCGCGCCGAGTTCCGCGTGCACGTCCACGGCGTGGCTCAACGCCGCCCGCGCCGACGTCCGGTCGCCCGCCGACGCGAACAGCTCCGCCGCCGCCGACAACGCCTTGGCCCGGAACAGCGGCCGACCGGCCACCCGGTACTCCTCGGCCGCGTGCAGCAACCCGACCGGGTCGGCCGACACCAGCGCCCGGCAGCAGGCGGCGGACGCCCGGCGGTGCGGCACGGCCGGTTCGGCGGCCGACGACCCGGCGGCCAGCGACTCGGCGTGCTCGACCGCGGCGGAGGCGTCCTCGCCCAGCTCGACGGCCAGCCGCACGAAGTCCGGCAGCAGGTCTTCCGCGCAGTCCCACCCGGTCAGCACCGACCACGCCTCGCGTACCCGTCCGGCCTGCTCCAGCGCCAGGCTCACGGCCAGCGCCAGCGGCCCGATCACGTGCCCCTCCAGCCCGGTCCCCGCCGCGTCGAGGTGCCGTCGCGCGCCCGCCGCGTCGCCGCGGTGCAGGTGGATCAACGCCGCCACGCCGTGGTCGCACCGCGACACCATCGGGTGCTTCAGGTCGTCGGCCAGCAGGTCCACGTCGACCAGCGCCTCGTCCCACCGGCCGGCGTCCAGCAGCAACTGCCCCAGCGCGCTCTGCGCCTGCCCGAGCCGCACGAGGTTGCCGACCTGGTCGGCCGCGTGCCGCACCACCTGCGCGGACGCGATCGCCTCCGCGCCGCGGTCCAGCTCGCCCAACGTCACGGCCTGGTTGATCTGGAGCAGCAGCCGCAGGTCCGACGTCGCCGGCTCGCCCATGGCCACCGCGAGCGCCCGGTCGAACAGCGGCAGCGCCTCGGTCATCCGGCCGCGCGCCATCGCCACGATCGTGCGCACGTGCAGCGCCCAGCTCGTGGCCCACCGGTCGCCGCCGACCAGCGCGGCCTGCGCGAGCCGTTCGGCGTCGTCCAGGTTCCCGACGTCCCACTGCGCCCGAGCGGCCAGCACGAGCAGCCGCGCCCGGTCCGACGGGGTGACGTCCGGCGCCGCGAGCGCGCGCTCCACCTCCACCAACGTCTCCGCCGAACGCCCGGTCATGCTGCGGCACTGCGCCAACGTCCAGTGCAGGTCGACGAGCGTCCCGTGCTCCAGCCCGGCCAGCGCGACGGCTTCCGCGCCGTGGTGGTCGCCGAGCCGGAACCGCGCCTCGGCCAGGTGCGCCAGCAGCACGCCGCGCCGGCCGCCCGCGTTCGGCGCGACCACGACCCGGCCGAACAGGTCGACGGCGGCCTCGGGTGCGTGCGCGACGAGCATCGAGCCGTGCGCGACGAGCCAGTCCACCACCCAGTCGGGCATCCGGTCGTCGGCGGCGAGCAGCTGCCGGGTCACCCGGTCCACGCCCGCGCCCGTGTCGGCCAACGCCCGCGCCGCCTCGCCGTGCCACGCGGCCCGTGCCGCCTCGGGCACCTCGTCGTACAACGCGGTGCGCACCAACGGGTGCCGGAACGACAAGCCGGCCGTGCCGTCGACCAGCACGCCCGCCACGGTCGCCTCCTGCAACGCGGGCAGCAGCTCCACCACGCGCACGCCGAGCACGGCGGCCAGGTCGGCGACCGGGAAGTCCACGCCGAGCAGCGCGGCGGCCACCAGGACGCGCCGCACGTCCGCGCCGAGGAACCCGATCCGGTCGGCGATCGCGGCCGACAGCGACGGCGGCACGCCCGCGTCCACCAGCCGGGCCGTACCCGTGGCGTCGGTCTCGATCGCCTCGCCCCGCAACAGCGCCTCGACCAGTTCGACCAGGTAGAGCGGGTTGCCGCCGGCGTCCTCGGCCAGCCGCGCCAACGCCTCGTCGGGCGTGCCGCCCGCCAGGTGGCCGGTCAGCTCCACCACGGCGGCCGGCGCGAGGCGCGGCAGCGGCAGCCGGGTCACGCCCTTGCCCAACGCGGCCACGTCGTCCCGGCGCGGCAACGGCCGCAGCACGCCGATCAGCAGCAGCGGCAGTTGCGGCACGAGGCCGGCCAGCCGCCGCCACACCGCGACGCTCGCCTCGTCCGCCCACTGCAAATCGTCCAGCACCAGCACCATCGGGCCGATCGCGCACAGGTCGTCGACGCGCGCCAGCAGGCGTTCGGCGGTGACCGCGGCGCTCTCCGAGCGGGCCACGGCGAGCGCGTCCAGCAGGGGCAGCAGCGGGAGGGGGCGGCCGAGCTCGTCGCCCGCGCCGCGGCACACCCGGAAGCCGCGGGCCGCCGCCACGTCGCACGCCGCGCGGACCAGCGCCGTCTTGCCGATCCCCGGCTCGCCCTCGACGAGCAGCGCGGTGCCCCGCCCCCGGGACAGGTCGTCCACCAGCGCCAGGACGCGGCCAAGCTCACGCTCGCGGCCGGCGAGACGCAGGGTGACGGCACGCACACCATGAGAATACGGCGCAAACGGGAGGTTAACAAGATGTTACATTGTTCGCCAATTAACGTGATCGTCAACCAGTTAGCCGTTTGTTCACGCCGATTCCGCTCCGCGTCCCTCCTGCTGCTGCCACGGTGATCGCCGGAATTCCCCGTTCCCGTCGACTGGAGAACGCATGCGAATCGCCCGAGTGCTCATCGCCGCCCTGCTGGTCGCCGTCTTCACGACCGCCGCGGACCTCGCCACCAGCCCGTTCGGCGGAATGCCCTACAACTGACCGGCGCATTCCACGTGACATCGGAAAACATTCCACCCGACTTGTGCGGATAACGACGAACAGGGGTCGTTCGGACAACGGAGTCCGGCGAACCCGTCGGCGCACCGGGAATCAATCCTCCTTCCGCCCTGGACGTGGCCGCTACGCTGCGGAAGCGTGGCACCGGCCCCGACCCGAGGCGCCGCGCGCGTCGTGCGCTGCGGCGCGGTCGGGCTGTCCACCGGCCTGCTGGCCGTGCTCGCCCACGCGAGCGGCGGCGGCCACCTGCCGTCCCTGCCGCACGTGCTGGTGTTCGCGCTGGCCATCGCGTGGACGTGCGTGCCGCTGACCGACCGGCAACTCGGGTTCCCCGAACTGCTCGGCCTGGTCGGCGTGGTCCAGGTAGCCGCGCATGTGTTCCTCGCCGTGCTGTCGCGGCATCCGCGCGAGATGTTGCCCTCGCCGTCGATGCTGCTGACCCACGTCGTGGCGACGGCGGTCGTCGTCGCGGCCCTGACGGGCTTCGAGCAGGCCGTGTTCCGGCTGGCCGCCGCCATCGCGGCCGTGCTGCCGCGCCGGCTGAGCGCGCCGCCCGCGTTCGCGCCGCTGCGCATCCCGATCGCCGCGCACCCGCGGCAGCCCCTGTCCGAGGTGCTGCGCCGCCGCACGCTGCCCCGTCGCGGCCCGCCCCACTCCTAGGTAGCCGCACCTCCCCACCACCGTCCCGCCCGCCGGGACCGGTGGCATCCCCCCATACCCAGGAGTTCTCGCCATGACCGAGTCCTGGCGCGGCCTCGTGCTGCGCTTCCACTTCTACGCGGGCGTGCTCGTCGGCCCGTTCGTGTTGATCGCCGCTCTCACCGGCGTCCTGTACGCCGCGACACCGCAGTTGGAGTCGTGGGTCTACGCGGACCACCTGCGCGTGCCCGAGTCGACGTCGTCCGTGCCGTTGTCGCAGCAGGTGAAAGCCGCCGTGGCCACGCGACCCGGCGACGACCTGGTCGCCATCCGACCCGCGCCCGAGCCCGGCGCGACGACCCGCGTGCTGTTCGCGTCCGACGGCGACGCGCGGCCGACCGTGTTCGTGAACCCCGCCGACGGCGCCGTGGTCGGCGAGCTGATGACCTACGGCACCAGCGGCGTGCTGCCGCTGCGCACCACGATCGACCAGCTCCACCGCAACCTGCTGCTCGGCGAACCCGGCCGGCTCTACAGCGAGCTGGCCGCGTCCTGGCTGTGGGTGGTGGCGCTGGGCGGCTTGTTCCTGTGGTTCAGCCGCCGCCGGACCCAGCGCACCAAGCCCACCACCCGCAAGCACGCCACCGTCGGCCTGTCCGTGCTGGTGGGCGCGCTGTTCCTGTCCGCGACCGGGCTGACCTGGTCGGCCTACGCCGGTGAGAACGTCGCTTCCCTGCGGCAAGCGCTCGACTGGAGCACGCCGGCGCTGAAGGGCGGCGGCGACCACGCCGGGCACGACATGTCCGACCCCATCCCGGTGATGCCCGGCGAGGTCGACTCCGTGCTGACCCACGCCCGTTCCGCGGGCATCGACGCCGGGCTCATCGAGATCACCGTGCCGCCCATGGCCGGCATGGCGTGGAACGTCACCGAGATCAACCGCGCCTGGCCCACGCAGGTGGACGCGGTCGCCATCTCGGGCGGGCAGGTGGTCGACCAGGTGCGGTTCGCCGACTACCCGCTCGCGGCCAAGTTGACCCGGTGGGGCATCGACCTGCACATGGGCGTGCTGTTCGGCTGGGCCAACCAGCTCCTGCTGCTGGCCATCGGGCTCGGCCTGGTGACGTTGGTGGTCCTGGGCTACCGGATCTGGTGGCTGCGCCGCCCGACCCTCGGCTTCGGCCGCCCGGTGCCGCGCGGGCAGTGGCGGAAGGTGCCGCGGGCGCAGCTCGTGGTCTTGCTGGTGGTGGCCGCAGGCGTCGGCTGGTTCATCCCGCTGCTCGGGCTGAGCCTGCTGGCGTTCCTGGTGGTCGACGCGGTGCTGAGCGCGCGGTCGCGGCGTCGGAAGTCCGGCGAGCCGGCGCCGGAATCGTCGTCGGTGGCGGGATAGCGGTGGCCGGTTAGTCGTGGCCGGCTGAAATGGGCACGACGGCCGAGCCGGGTGCGGGTTAGCCTCCAGCCATGCGCTTTGGTTGACGCCCCGTACCGCCCCCGGCTCGGCCGCTGGCCCGCCTCGCGGTGGGTTGGGCGGTGCTGGCCGACACCGTGCCGATCTACCCGCTGTACGCGCTGCTGTTCGTGTCCACCGGGTTGTCGGACGCCCAGGTCTCCGCGCTGTTCGCGATCTGGTCGACGGTCGCGGTCGTGGCGGAGGTGCCCTTCGGCGCGTTCGCGGACCGGTTCTCGCGGAAGTGGTCCGTCGTCGGCGCCGGCGTGTGCCAGGCGGCCGGGTACGCGCTGTGGACCGCGCTGCCCGGCTTCACCGGCTTCGCGGTGGGTTTCGTGCTGTGGGGCGTCGGCGGCGCGATGTCGTCCGGCGCGGTGGAAGCGCTGCTGCACGACGGGTTGGCGGCGGTCGGCGCCTCGTCGCACTTCGGGCGCGTGCTCGGTCGCGTCACGGCGGTCGGCCTGCTGGCGCAGCTGCCGGCCGCGTTGCTGGCGGTGGTGCTTTTCTCGGCTGGCGGGTTCGCGCTCGTAGGGTGGGTGAGCGTGGCGACGTGCCTGGGCGCGGCCCTGGTGGCGACCCGGCTGCCGGAGACACCGCGACCGGAATCCTCGGGCTACCTGGCCCTGTTGCGGTCCGGGCTGGCGGAGACCGTGCGCGCGGTGGACGTGCGGCTCGCGGTGCTGGTGGTGGCGATGCTGGCGGCGGTGGACGCGTTCGAGGAGTACTTCCCGCTGATCGCGCAGGACTGGGGCGTGCCGGTCGCGCTCGTGCCGCTGGCGACGTTGGCGATCCCGTTGGCCGGTGCGGGGGGGGGCGGCGTTGGGCGGCACGCGGCTGCCGTTGGGCGTGCTGCTGGGTGGTTCGGCCGTGCTGCTGGGTGTGATGGGCGTGGTCGCGCACCCGTTCGGGCTCGCGGGCGTGGCGGTGTTCTACGGCGTGTACCGGCTGGTGTGGGTGAGCGCGGAGGCGCGGTTGCAGTCGCGGATCACCGGTGACGCGCGGGCGACCGTGACGTCGGTGGCGGGGCTGGGCAGCGAGGTGTTCTCGTTCGCCGTGTACGGGGCTTGGGTGTTCGGCGGTGTGGTCGCGGTGGCTCTTCTGGTGCTCGTGCCGGCGTTGTTGCTGCCGCTTTCCGGCCGGTCGCGCTCCCGGCCGGAAGCGGACGACGTGGTCGTTTCACCACCGTGAACCCGGTTGACGGACGTGGTAAAGACCAAACAAGCTCGTGGCATGGTCGGTAAATCGGTCTTATCCGCCGCGGTGGTGGCGGTCAGCGTGGTCGGCTTGGTGGTGGTGCCGGCGCAGGCTTCGGCGGCGCCCGCCACGTTCACCCACCCCGGGGTGTTGGTGAGCAAGGGGCAACTGGACTTCGTGCGGGCGAAGGTGAACGCGGGCGCGCAGCCGTGGCGCGGCGCGTACGACCAGATGATGGCGCACCCGTTCGCCTCGCTGTCACGCGTGCCGAAACCGCGTGCGGTGGTGGAGTGCGGGTCGTACTCCAACCCCAACTACGGGTGCACGGACGAGCGCGAGGACGCGTTGGCCGCGTACACGATGTCGTTGGCGTGGTACGTGACGCGGGACAACCGCTACGCGGCGAAGGCGATCGAGATCATGGACGCGTGGTCGGCGACGATCCGCGACCACACCAACACCAACGCGGCGCTGCAGACCGCGTGGGCGGGCTCGTCGTGGCCGCGTGCGGCGGAGATCATCAAGCACGTGCGCGGCAACTGGCCGAACGCGGGCCGGTTCGCGACCATGCTGCGCGACGTCTACCTGCCGGAGATCGTCAACGGGCGTGCGTCGACGAACGGCAACTGGGAACTGTCCATGATGGAGGCGACGCTCGGGATCTCGGTGTTCCTGGAGGACCGGGCGGTGTACGACAAGGCCGTGTCGATCTTCCGCACCCGGATGCCCGCGTACGTCTACCTGACGTCGGACGGCGCGCTGCCGCGCACGCCTCCTGGCAGCGGCATCGACACGCGTGACGAGATCGTCCAGTACTGGTACGGGCAGACCACGTTCGTGAACGGGCTGTCGCAGGAAACGTGCCGCGACTTCGCGCACACCGGCTTCGGCCTGGCCGCCGCCGCGCACATCGCCGAGACCGCGCACCACCAGGGCCAGGACCTGTGGGGCGAGGTCCGTGAACGCCTGCGTCACGCCTACGGCCTGCACTCGAAGTACCAGCTGGAGCCGATGCCCACCTGGCTCTGCAACGGCACCCGCACCCAATCCCTCGGCCCGACCACCGAGGTGGCGTTCAACGCCCTGCACACCCGCCTGGGCATCGCCATGACCAACACCCAAACCCTGACCGAACGCCAACGCCCCGCCTCCACCGACCGCCTGTTCGTCGCCTGGGAAACCCTGACCCACGCCACCAACCCCTCCTGACCTCGCGCGTGTCGAACCTCCAGAGCGCGCGTGTCGAACCTTCAAGTCGCGCGTGTCGAACCTCCAGAGCGCGCGTGTCGAACCTTCAGGACCCCCGAGTTCAACATTCAGGTCAGGGCCGCTCGTCCCTGAGCGTTGAATTCGGGGGTCCTGAGCGTTCGACACGCGCGACCTGAAGGTTCGACACGCGCGTTTGTCACGGGGTGGATAGGGAGGTGGTTTCGGGGTAGGTGGGGAGGTTGGTGGGGAGAGGGGTGCCGGAGCGGACGGCGGAGGCGGTGCGGACGGCTTCGGCCAGGGCGGCGCGGAACGGGAGCGAGCCGGTGCTCACGCGGCGGACGCCCAGGTTGCGGAGGGTGTCGGTGGGCAGCGAGGGCAGGGTGTTCAGGGGGACCGGGACGGCGGCGACGGCGGCGGCGATGTCCGGCTCCTGGTCGAGGCCCGGGATGAAGATGCCGTCCGCGCCGGCGTCCACGTAAGCCCGGGCACGGGCGAGCGTCGACGCACGGTCGACGCCCAGCCAGTGGGTGTCCACGCGCGCGTTGACGAACAGGCCCGGCGCGGCCTCCTTGAACGCCCGCACGATCCGCGCGTGGTCGGCCGGGTCCGCCAAGCCCGTCCCACGCCCGTCCTCCACGTTCACGCCCGCGACACCGATCTCCCACAGCTCCGCCGCCAACGCGCCGACGTCACCGCCGAACCCCGCCTCCACGTCCACCGTCACCGGCACGGGCAGCCGCACGAGCAGCCGCGCCAACGCCACCGTCTCCGCCCGCGCCACCCCCGCCGCGTCCGGCAGCCCGTGCGCCACCGCCACACCGAGGCTGGTCGTGCCCACCGCCCCGAACCCGGCCCGCACGAAAGCCGCCGCCGACGCGAAGTCCCACGCGTTCGGCAGCACCAGGAAGTCCTCGTGCATCCGGTGGAACGCCCGCGAGCCCTCCACCAGCGCCAACGCGTGCGCCTGCCCCGGGCACCCGTGCCGCCCGCCCCCGAACCACGCCTCACGCAGGTCCACCTCCACCACCGACCCGTCCGGCGCGACCCGCCGCGTCACCGGCACCGGCGGCTCGACCCCGGCGATCAACGCCCGGGTCGCCCCGGACGCCTGCACCAGCACCCCGATCAGGTTGGCCGTCTCCTCGTCCCACGCCCCACCGCACGCCGCGACCAGCCGTGCCACCGCCTCGTCGGCCTCGACGGTCACCTCAACGTGCGGCTGGTAGCACGAGGCCACCACGGCGACGTCCGACGCGACCGACCGCGGCAGCCCCAACGCCTCCGCCAGCACCGCCACCGGCTCACCCGCCCGCCGCAGCGCCCTGAGATCCACAGTGGACAGCGCCCGCTCGACCGACGCCCGCCGCCGCACGTGGTCCGCACCCTCGCTGAACCGCGCCACACCGGCCCGCAGCCAAGCCACCCCCGCCGAAGCCGGTGGCACGGACGGCACGACGTAAGACGAATCCCACAGCTCGCTCATGCCCGCCAACGTAAGCCGCCATCACTTCGGCCGCCGCCGAACCGTCACGAGCGCACAATGGCACCCATGGCAGCCGACGAACTGGCGAACCTGGCCGCGTTGCTGGCCGACCGCAGCCGCGCCCGCTTCCTGCTCGCGCTCATGGACGGCCGCGCCTGGACGTCGAGTGAACTGGCCGCGGCCGCCGACGTGGCGCCCTCCACGGCCAGCGAGCACCTGACCCGCCTGGTCCAGGCCGGTCTCCTGGCCGAACGCCGCCAGGGCCGCCACCGCTACGTCCAACTGGCCGGCCCGAAGCAGGCCAGGCTGCTCGAAGACCTGCTCGCCTACCTGGGCCCCACCGACCCGCCTGCCCGCACGCTCCGCGCGTCCGCCGCCAACCAGGCGCTGCGCCGCGGTCGGACGTGCTACGACCACCTGGCCGGACGCCTCGGCGTGGCCATCACCGACGCCATGGCGGACCGCGGCCTGCTCACCGAAGACCTCGCCCTCACCGACGACGGCCTCACGTGGCTCGAGCACGAGCTGGCGTTCACCCCGCCGGCCACCCGCCGACCGCTGGCCAAGGCGTGCCTGGACTGGACCGAGCGCCGCTCCCACCTCGCGGGCACGGCGGGCGCGCACGTGTGCGCCCAGCTGCACGACCGCGACTGGGTGCGCGGGGTCGGCACGGGCCGCGCCGTGCGCCTCACGCCGACCGGCGAAGCGGCGCTGCGCGACCTCCTCGGCGTGTCAGCGCCTTAACGCGTCAGCGCCTCAACTCGTGAGCCACTTCGGCAGCCACGACGAGTTGCCCGCCGGCAGCACGTCCACCACGACGCAGGTGATGTTGTCCGGCCCCCCGCGCGCGTTGGCCGCCTCGATCAACGTCCGCACGGTCTCGTCACCGTCCGCGGACGCGGTCAGCAGCTCGGCGATCTCCGCCGTGCCCATCACGTCCGACAGCCCGTCCGAGCAGATCAGGTACCGGTCGCCCGCTTCGACGTCCTGGAAGAACAGGTCCGGGTCGTGCGCGCTGCCCGCCTGCAACGCGCGCATGAGCATGGACCGGCCGGGGTGCTCGGCGGCCTGCTCGGCGGCCATCCGCCCGTCGTCCACCAGCGCCTGCACCATGGTGTGGTCGCGGGTGACCTGGGTCAGCTCGCCCTCGCGGACGACGTAGCAGCGCGAGTCGCCGATGTGCCCGACCGCGAACCGCTCGCCGTCCCACAACAGCGCGGTGAGCGTGGTGCCCATGCCGCGCATGTCGAAGTTCTCCTCGGCCAGGTCGGTCAGCCGGATGGCGATCTCCCGCGCCGCGCCGGCCAGCTCGCCGAGCGGGTCGTCGGCGTCGACGTCGAGGTCGGCCAGCACCGCCACCGCGATCGAACTCGCCACTTCGCCGTACGCGTGCCCGCCCATGCCGTCGGCGACGGCGAACAGGCGTTCGCTGAAGTACACGGAGTCCTCGTTCGCTTCACGGCGCAGGCCGGGGTCGGTGCCGACGGCGTACCGGAGCGCATACATGCCGCACAGTGAATCACCCGCACGGGTGCCCGTGAGCAGGGCATGTCCAAATCCGGCCGGCTCCGGTCAGCGAGGACGGCCGTAGAACTCGCTCAGCAGGAGCATCGCCGCACCCGCGGCGACCACGTCATCACCCAGCGGGGTGATCGACACGTCCACCGGCAGCCACTCGTCCTTGGGCAGCCTGGCGCGCACGCCGTCCAGGTAGGCGGCCGGTTCGGCGAGCACGGCGCGACCGGCGAGCACCACGTGGTCGATGTCGAGGAGCTGCACCAGGTCGGCCACCGCCACCCCCACGATGGACGTCGCCTCGACCAGGTCGCCGCGGGCGGCGGCGAGGTTGTGCAGGGCCTCGATGCACCCGCTGCGCCCGCAGACGCACGGTGGGCCGTCGAGCTGGAGGGTGGTGTGCCCGTACTCCCCCGCGTTGGTGCGCACGCCCCGGTGCACGCGGCCGTCGAGCAGCATGCCGATGCCGAGCCCGGTGCCGACGAGCACGAGCACCGCGTCGCGCAGCTCCTCGCCGCGCCGCCACGCCTCGGCCACGACCGCCGTGTTGGTGTCCTTGTCGAGCACGACCGGCAGGCCGAGCCGTCGTTCGGCCAACGCGCGCAGCGGCACGTCGTGCCACTCGCTCAGCCCCGTCGGGTAGTGGACCACGCCCGTGCGGTGGTCGAGGGGGCCGACGAACCCGATGCCGACGCCGAGGAGCCGTTCGCTGCGCAGGCCGTCGACCAGCCGGTTCAGCTCCGCGACGAACGTCGGCGGGTCGAAGTCGCGGGGCAGCGGCGCGACCGCGCGGTCCAGCACGGTGCCGGCGAGGTCGGTCAGCACGACGCGCAGCTCGTCGCGCTCGACCTGGGCGCCGAGCGCGAGCCTGCTGTCGGCGACGAGCTTGAGCAGGGTGCGCGGCTTGCCGACGCCGACGTTGCGGGTGCCGGACTCGACCAGCAGGCCGTCGTCGATGAGCCTGCTCACCACTTTGGACACCGCCTGCGGCGTCAGCCCGCTGCGGTCGGCCAGCTCGACCCTGGTCACCGCCCCGGACCTGGCCAGCCCGAGCACCACCGCGTCGTTGTACCCCCGCAGGAAGCGCAAGTTGGCCACGGGTCCATCATCGCACCTGGCTTTTTACTACACGCCGTTGCTTTAATCACTGCCATGTCTCTCCGCACCGGACTGCTCGGCTACGGCATCGCCGGCCGCGTGTTCCACGCACCGCTGATCGCGGCGAACCCCGACCTCGAGCTGAGCGCCGTCGTCACCTCGGACGCGACCCGCCGGGCGCACGCCGAGGCCACCTACCCCGGCGTCCCGCTGCCGCGCACGGTCGAGGAGCTGTTCGCGCTCGACCTGGACGTGGTCGTGGTCGCCACCCCGAACCGCACGCACGTGCCGCTGGCGCTGGCGGCGGTCGAGGCGGGCATGGCGGTCGTGGTGGACAAGCCGTTCGCGCCCACGGCAGCCGACGCGCGGCGGGTGATCCAGGCGGCGAAGGACCGGGGCGTGCCGCTGACCGTGTTCCAGAACCGGCGGTGGGACAGCGACTTCCGCACGCTCCGGTCACTGCTGGCGGACGGCGCGCTGGGCACGGTGACGCGGTTCGAGTCGCGGTTCGAGCGGTGGACGCCGGACGTGTGGGACAACTGGCGCGAGTTCGGCGCGCCCGAAGAGGCGGGCGGGCTGCTGTACGACCTGGGCGCGCACCTCGTCGACCAGGCGTTGGAGCTGTTCGGCCCGGTGTCGACCGTGTACGCGGAGGTGGACCTGCGGCGGCCCGGCGTCGAGGTGGACGACGACGTCTTCGTGGCGTTGACCCACGTGGACGGGGTGCGTTCACACCTTTGGGCCAGTTCCGCCGCGCCGGACCACGGGCCGCGGTTCCGCGTGCTGGGCTCGACCGGCGCGTACGTCTCGCACGGCCTCGACCGCCAGGAGGACGCACTGGCCGCCGGCAAGCCGTTTGAAGATTTGTCGACAAATGGCCGGCTGGGATTGCTGGACGGCGCGGAGGAGGTCGTCGGCCTGCCCGGCGCCTACTCCGAGTTCTACCGGCTGCTGGTCACCGCGCTGACCGACGGCGGCCCGCTGCCGGTCGAGCCGGAGTCCGCCGTGCGCGCGCTGGACGTCATCGAGGCGGCGTTCGCCTCCGCCCGGACCGGACAGGTGGTGTCGCTGTGAGCTTGCTGGAGACGTTGGTCGAGCAGGAGTCCCGGCTGGTGTTCACGTCGTTCGACAACGAGGTGGCGCTGGCGCTGGGCGCGTTCCTGCTGGACGCCGCCCGCGAACGGGCGCTGCCGGTGACGATCTCGGTGCGGCGGGGGCAGCAGCGCCTGTTCCACGCGGCGCTGCCCGGCACGTCGGCCGACAACGACGAGTGGATCGACCGCAAGAGCCGCGTGGTGGACCGCTACGGGCAGAGCTCCTACCGGGTCGGCGAGAGCTTCCGGGCGAGCGGCAAGTCGTTCGACGTCGACTCCCGGCTCGACCCCGACCGCTACGCCGCGCACGGCGGCGTGTTCCCGGTGAACGTGGCCGGCGTCGGCCTGGTCGGCACGGTCGGCGTGTCCGGCCTGCCCCAGGCCGAGGACCACGCGTTCGTCGTGGAGCAGCTGGAGAAGTTCCTCACCAACGCCTAGACCCCGGGCACGGCGGCTGCCGCCCAGCCACCGTGCTCCTCCCCACCCGACGGCCCGTCCTGCCCCGGACGGGCCGTCGGGCGTCAGCGCTCCGGACCGTCGACGGCGATGTCCAGGCGGGCCAGCCGGTCGGGGTCGGAGAGGATGTCGATCTCGACGATCCGCTCGTCGGCCACGGTGAAGCCCATGATCGAGAACAGCTCGCCGTCGACCGTGTTGACCAGCCCGGCCGTGCCGTTGACCAGCGCGGGGCGCGTGGTCGCGAGGGTCGCCATGCGGTGGAACGTGTCGAGCTGCCCGGCCACGGCCGCGGCGCCGTGCAGGACCCGCGTGCCGCCGGGGAGCGCCGAGCCGCCGTCCGCGCGCAGGGTGACGTCGGGGTCGAGGACGGCCAGCAGCGCGGTGAGATCCCCGCCGCGCGCGGCGGCCAGGAAGGCGTCGACGACGCGGCGTTGAGCGGCCGGGTCGGGGTCCGGGGCGGGCGCCGCGCCCCGCACGCGTTGCCGGGCCCGGCTGGCCAGCTTCCTGGCCGCGACCGGCGTGCGGTCCAGGATCGGGGCGATCTCCTCGAACGGCAGGCCGAACAGGTCGTGCAGCACGAACGCCAGCCGTTCGGCCGGGTTGAGCGATTCGAGCACCACCAGCAGCGCCAGCCCGACCGAGTCGGCCATCAGCACCTGCTGCTCGGGGTCGGCGACCTCGTCGGTGACCACCGGGTCGGGCAGGCGGTCGCCCAGCGGGTCCTCCCGGCGCAGCCGGCGTGAGCGCAGCACGTCCAGGCAGACCCGACCGACGACCGTCGTCAGCCAGCCGCCGAGGTTGTCGATGTCATCGGACCCGGAGCGGGCCAGCCGCAGCCACGCCTCCTGGACGGCGTCGTCGGCCTCGGCCAGGGAGCCGAGCATCCGGTAGGCCACCGCCTTCAGGTGCCCGCGGTGTTCTTCGAAGCGCCGGGCCAGGAAGTCGCTGTCGTCCATGGTCACCTCTCGTGTCGGCGGTCGAACCGATGACGAACGGCACGTCCGCGATGTGACCGCCGGGCTCCGGTCACGTTCCCGGCCACCCGTGCGTCATGCCCGCGACGACTCGCCGGCACGACGATCGGAGCGGCACGAAGATGAAGAACATCGAGGTCAACGGCACGGTAGCCGAGCGGTTCGAGGCGGTGCGCGAGGAATTCGCCCAAGCGGTCGACCCCGGAGCCGGCGCCCAGTTGGCCGTCTACGCGCACGGCCGCTTGGTGGTCGACCTGTGGTCCGGCGACGACGTGACCGGCGAGACCCTGACCGGCGTCTACTCCGCGACCAAGGGCGCCGCGACGGTGGCGGTGGCGCTGCTGGTGCAGGACGGCGCGCTGGAGCTGGACCAGCCGGTCGCGCGCCACTGGCCGGAGTTCGCCGCGGCGGGCAAGGAGCGGATCACGCTGCGGGACGTGCTCACCCACCGTTCCGGCGTGATCGGCGTGGACGGCGGCCTCACCGCCGACGAGCTCGCGGACGACGAGGTGATCGCACGGCGGCTGGCCGGGCAGCGGCCGTACTGGCGGCCGGGCTCGGCCCACGGCTACGGCGGGTTCGTGGCGTTCGCGATCGTGGGCGAGGTCGTCCGCCGGGCCACCGGCCGGTCGCTCCAGGCCCACTTCGAGGAACGGGTGCGGGCGCCGCACGGGCTGGACCTGCACCTCGGGCTGCCGGAGGCCCTGGAGGACCGGTACCGGGAGGTGCGGCCCGGGTCGGCGAGCCCGGAGGAGCTGGCCGCGTTCTGGGCGGACGTGCCGGGGCCGCACAGCATCACCGGCGTCGGCTACGGCCTGAACTCCAGCCCGCCGTTGGACCAGGTGGCCTTCCTCAACACCCGGCGGGTGCGCGCGCTCGGCCAGGCCTCCGCCGGCGGCGTCGGCAACGCCCGCGCGCTGGCCGGGCTGTACGCGGCGGCGGTGTTCGGGCTGGACGGTCGGGCCCCGTTGCTCGAGCCCGACACCGTGGGCGAGTTCGCGATGCTCCACTCCACCGGTCGCGACCTCGTCACCGGCGACGCGGGCCAGTACGCGCTGGGGTTCCAGGCCAAGGGGCTGCGCTACCCGTTCCTGAGCGCGAACGCGTTCGGCCACAACGGTTCCGCGGGCGCGGAGTCGTTCGCCGACCCCCTCGCCGGCATCGCCTTCGGCTACACCCGCCGCCGCTTCTCGTTCAACTGGTCCTACCCCGAACACGACCGGCTGGCCGCCGCCGTCCACCGCGCGGTCACGTCCATGGCCCGCCAAGCGTCAACGCGGTGAACACCACGAAATCCGGAAAGGACAGGTCCACCATGACCGCCACGCAGGACACCCTCCAGTCGCGTCTGCCCAACCCCGCCGTGCTCATCCCCGAGCTGGCGCAGATCGGCGGAACGCTGTTCCAGGCCGTCGGCAACGGCACGGTCCCGCAGACCACCGTCAGCCTGGTGCAGCTGCGCGCCGGGCAGCTCGTCGGCAACACCTACCTGACCACGTTGCACACCGGCAACCTCCGCAAGGCGGGCGAGGCGGAGGAGCGCATCACCGCCGTCGTGTCCTGGCAGGACGCGCCGCACTTCACCGCCGCCGAACGTGCCGCGCTGGCCCTCGTCGAGGCCGTGCTCACCCCCAACCCGCACGGTGAGCGCGTCTCCGACGAGCTGTACGCCGAGGCGTCCGCCCACTACGACGACAAGGCGCTCGCCACGCTCACGCTGGCGATCGGCCAGGTCTGCCTCTTCATCCCCCTCGCCCTCATCGGCAAGCCGCTCCCCGGTGTCGCACCCGCGGAGCAGTGGCGGGCCTGAGCCCGCCGGGCGGTGGGGCGTCCGGTCGGGACGCCCCACCGCGTCAGCCGTTCACCTCATCAGCAGAACACCTCGTTCAGCAGCTCGTCGAAACCCTCGATCTGGCCGGGGTCCGGAGCGCTGGTCAGCGACGCCGTCAGCCGGGTCTTCGTGTCCGCCGTGCTGACCATCAGGCTGCTGTAGCCCGGGATGCTGCCGCCGTGGCCCCAGACCGCCACGCCGCACTCCAGCACGGTCTTCTCGATGCCCAACGCGTAGTCGCCGGCGATCGGCAGCGTCGAGGTCAGCTCCCGCTGCTGCGCCGGGCGGAGCAGGCGCCCGTCCAGCAGCGCGTCCACGAACCGGTCGAGGTCGGCCGTCGTGGAGATCATCTCGCCCGCCGCGTACGCCACCGAGGGGTTGAACTCGGTGATGTCGACGACCTGCCCGCCGGCCCGGAGGTAACCGTGCGCGTGTGGACCGGGGATGGCGGTGCGGGTGCCCGGCACGGACGTCGCCCGCAGGCCGAGCGGGCGCAGGACGCGCTGCGTCACCGCCGCCTCGTAGGGCCGGCCGGTGATCTTCTCCACCAGCATCCCGAGGACGACGTAGTTGGTGTTCGAGTACCGCCAGCCGGCGCCGGGCTGGAAGTCCAGCGGCCGTGCCGTCGACAGGGCGAGCAGCTCCGCGGGCGTCCACGTCTTGTACCGGAACTCCAGCACGCCGTCCGCACCCGGCGGCAGCGCGGCCGTGTAGTTGTAGAGCCCGCTGGTGTGCTGCAGCAGGTGCCGCACGGTGATCCGGTCGCCGTCCGGCAGCAGGCCCGGCAGGTACCGGTGCACCGGCGCGTCCAGCTCCACCTCGCCCTCGCCGACCAGTTGGAGCACGACGGTCGAGACGAACGTCTTGGTGATGCTGCCGACCCGGAACCGGCCGTCGGTCGGCACCGGACGCGGCGAGTCGACCTCCGCCGTGCCGGCGCGGGCGGTGAACTCGTGCCGCCCGTCGCTGACGCGGACCTGGACGCCCTGACCCCCGGTGCGCGCCATCGCGTCCAACGCCCGCTGCACGACTTGCCGGTCGATGCGGCCGGCGTGGTCGGCCGACGGCTCGGCCACCGCCGTCCCGCCGATGCCCACGGCCGCCAGCGCCACGACGGCGGTCAAGGCGATACCCCTCTTGCCCGTCAACGTGCCCTCCCTCTGTCACGTCGAGACCCCCTCGACAGGTCCGAGTCTGTTCCTCCGGCGGCGTTCCCACGTCGGACCCTGGTCTGGGAGGGCATCAGACTTTAGGCTCGTCCACCCTTAGTGGTCGGCCGGCTTCGGAACCGGTTCCGAACGGTTCTGCGCTACTCCGTTCGAGTGACGACAATGGTCTAGACCTTGACCGTGAAGTGGTCTGAACCACATGGTGACGTCAACCCTGCACTCCTTTCCTGACAAGGAGCACGATGTCCAAGATCCGATGGCATGTCACAGCGTTGTTCGTGGCGGTCGCCACGTTGGTGGTGGGGCTGGTCGTCGCGCCCGCGGCCAGCGGTGCGGGCGGCGTCTCGGCCACCTTCAGCAAGGGCTCGGACTGGGGCACCGGCTACGAGGGCAAGTACACGATCAAGAACGGCTCGACGTCCGCCCTGTCGTCCTGGACGGTCGAGTTCGACCTGCCCGCCGGCCACAAGGTCAGCTCCCTGTGGGACGGCTCGTACACCGCGAGCGGCCAGCACGTGACCGTGAAGAACACGTGGAACGGCAGCGTCGGCGTCGGCGGGACCGTGAGCTTCGGCTTCAACGTGACCTACTCCGGCACGTTCAGCGGGCCGGCCAACTGCAAGCTGAACGGCGCGTCGTGTGACGCCGGCGGGACCAACCCGACGACGACCACGACCACCACCACTACGACCACGACGACCACCACCACCACCACGGGTCCGACGACGACCACGTCGAACCCGCCGGTCGGCTCGCGGAAGAACCTCGGCTACTTCACCCAGTGGGGCGTCTACGGCCGCCAGTACTTCGTGAAGAACATCCACACCTCCGGCTCGGCCGCGAAGCTGACGCACATCAACTACGCGTTCGGCAACGTGCAGAACGGCCAGTGCACCATCGGCGACGCCTACGCCGACTACGACATGGCCTACACCGCGGCGAACTCCGTCGACGGCGTCGCCGACACGTGGGACACCGGCGCCCTGCGCGGTTCGTTCAACCAGCTGCGCAAGCTGAAGAAGATGTACCCGCACATCAAGGTGCTGTGGTCGTTCGGCGGTTGGACCTGGTCCGGCGGCTTCGGCCAGGCGGCGCAGAACCCGGCCGCGTTCGCCGAGTCCTGCTACAGGCTGATCGAGGACCCGCGCTGGGCGGACGTGTTCGACGGCATCGACATCGACTGGGAGTACCCGAACGCGTGTGGTCTGAGCTGCGACACCAGCGGCTTCGGCTCGTTCAAGACGCTGTCGCAGGCGCTGCGCACCCGGTTCGGCGCCAACTACCTGGTGACGGCCGCCATCACGGCGGACGGGTCCAACGGCGGCAAGATCGACGCCGCTGACTACGGCGGCGCGGCGCAGTACCTCGACTGGTACAACGTCATGACCTACGACTACTTCGGCGCGTGGGCGGCGCAGGGCCCGACGGCTCCGCACTCGCCGCTGACGTCGTGGTCCGGCATCCCGACCGCCGGGTTCAACTCCGACGCGGCGATCCAGAAGCTCAAGGGCAAGGGCGTGCCGGCGGCCAAGCTGCTGCTGGGCATCGGCTTCTACGGCCGCGGTTGGACGGGCGTGACCCAGTCCGCGCCGGGCGGCACGGCGACCGGCGCGGCGCCGGGCACGTACGAGGCGGGCATCGAGGACTACAAGGTCCTCAAGACGAAGTGCCCGGCCACCGGCACCATCGCGGGCACGGCGTACGCGCACTGCGGCAACCAGTGGTGGAGCTACGACACCCCGTCCACCATCGGCGGCAAGATGACCTACACCAAGAACCAGGGTCTCGGCGGCGCGTTCTTCTGGGCGCTCGACGGTGACACGTCGAACGGCGAGCTCATCACCGCGATCGGCAACGGCCTGAAGTAACCCCTGCACCACCCGAACGGGCCCTGCGGGCGTCTCCCCCGCAGGGCCCTTCGCCGTCCTGAACGTCGAACTATCGCGCGTGTCCTACGTTCAGAACGCGCGTGTCGAACCTTCAGAACGCGCGTGTCCTACGTTCAGGTCACGCGAGTTCAACGCTCAGGTCACCTGCTCCACGCGGTCTCGGTGACCGGGCTGCGGTCGCGCAGGGGCTCCCACCAGGCACGATTGCCGGCGTACCAGCGGATCGTGTCGCGGATCCCCTCGGCGAACGGCACCCGCGGCTCCCAGCCGAGCTCACGCCGGATCTTGGCCGAGTCGAGCAGGTACCGCCGGTCGTGCCCCGGGCGGTCCGGCACGGTGGTCTTCCGCGACGCCGGCAGGCCCAGCTCGTCCAGCACCAGGTCCGCGATCTCCTCGACGCTCGCCTCCACCCCCGTGCCGACGTGGTACGTCTCGCCGACCCGCCCGTGCAGCAGCACGGCCTCGATCGCCCGGCAGTGGTCGAGCACGTGGATCCACTCGCGGCGGTTGTCCTTCGACGCGTAGACCGGCAGCTCACCACCGTCCAACGCCCGCGTGGTGAACAGCGGCAGCACCTTCTCCGGGAACTGGTTCGGGCCGTAGTTGTTCGCGCAGTTGGTGATCGTCACCGGCAGCCCGAACGTCTCTGAGTACGCCCGCACCGCGTGGTCGGCACCGGCCTTGCTCGCGTTGTACGGCGTCCGCGGCCGGTACGGCGACTCCTCGGTGAACGCCGTCGGCGCGTCCAGCGCCAGGTCCCCGTACACCTCGCACGTCGAGATGTGGTGGAACCGCCGCACGCCCGCCTGCCGTGCCGCTTCCAGCAACGCCTGCGTGCCCAGCACGTTGGTGCGGAAGAACCGGGTCGGGTCCAGCACGGCCAGGCTGTTGTGCGACTCGGCGGCGAAGTTCACCACCACGTCGATCCCGGTCAGGTCGGCCGAGGCGATGTCGGCCTCCACGAACGTGATCCGGTCCCGCACGTCGTCGAGGTTGGTCAAGGTGCCGGCGTAGGTCAGCGCGTCCAACGCCACCACGCGGTCCTCGGGGTGCTCCCGCACCCAGTGCCGCGTGAAGTGCGACCCGATGAACCCCGCCGCGCCGGTCACGAGAACTGAAGTCATATCGCACGCTACCGGCGTTCAGGACGTCCTGAGCGTTGAACTCGGGGTACGCGAACGTAGGACACGCGCGACCTGAACGTAGGACACGCGCGTTCTGGACGTAGGACACGCGGGACGTGAGGGTTCGACACGCGGGTGGGTCAGGTGGTGCGGAGGTTGCGCAGGATGGCTGAAGCGATCCGCTCGGCGACCGGGCACGGGTCGGCCAAGTCCGGGCCTTCGGGGAGGGCGGTGTCGACCTTCACCAGCAGCTCGTCGGTCACCCCGACCGACAGCGTGCACGCGCCCTCGGACCGCAGGTCGACGCTCGACGCGAACACCGCCGGATAGCCCTCGACCTCGACCACGTCGTGGTACGCGTGGTTGGCGCGGTTGCCCAGGATGACCTCGATGCCACCGCCGTCGAGCGTCGGCAGGCCCACGGTGATCAGGTTCCCCTCGTACCCCGCCACCGGCCACATGCAGTGCGCGCCGTAGCCGACGTCGCTGATCGACTTGCCGGGCGACAGGCCGAGCCCGGCCTCCTGGTCCGCCGTCAGCCCGGTGCACGGCGCCTTCCGCACCCCGTCCACCGGCGGCGGCGAAGTGGTCGAGGCGCTGGTCGAAGGCGGCGCGGTGTCCGCGGAGGTGCCGGGCGAGCAGGCCGCCAGCGCGACGGCGACCAGGACGAGCGCGAACGGGGTGGAGCGGCGCATTCGGTGTTCTCCCATTGCGGATCTACCTGCGAGGGGCCCGCGTGCCGAAGCGCGCGGGCCCCCGACAACACGACTAGACCGTCAAGCTCCACGAGTTGATGTAGCCCGTGTCAGCCGAGTACACGTCCTGCACGCGGAGCTGCCACGCGCCGTTGCGCGCCTCGGTAGAGACGTTCGCAGTGTACGTGGTGTCGATGTTGTCGCCCGAGTCGTTGTTCGACGCCTTCAGGCGGTACGCCGTGCCGTCCGGCGCGACGAGGTCGATCACCAGGTCACCGCGGTACGTGTGCACGATGTGCACCTCCACCTGCGAAGACGCCGAAGCGGTCCCCTCGCAGCCGGCGATGGTGATCGTGCTGGTGACCGCCGCGCCGTTGTCCGGGATGGCCACGTCGGCGTCGTTCGTCGACTTGGCGCACCCGACCGGCGGGTTGCCGCCGCCGCCGTACGGGTTGGCCGCCTTCTTCGCCGCGTACATCAGCATCGGCTTCGTCTTCGGCCAGAACGTCGACGCCTGGCACGAGAACGCCGGGAAGAACCCGGAGCACGTGCCCGACGACGGCCCGATCTCCCACACGAACGACGCCACGCCCAGGTCGTCGTACACCCAGTCGTCCGTCGCGCCGGCCGCGTTGTAGAGCACCTCGCCCGGCTGCCCGTACTGCCACCCGCCGGCCAGCGACGCCATGTCCCGCGCCATCCCGCGCATCGCCGCGTCGTTGCCCGTCTTGTACTGGGTCGTCCAGCCCCACGGGAACAGCACCAGGTTCGAGTAGCTGTGCATGGAGATCACGACGCCGGTCGTGTCGGCGGGCGCGGCGTCGGTGGTGCCGGTGCCCCGGCGGTCGCGGTAGAGGTTGCGCCACAGCGCCTGCAACGACCGCGTCTCCACCTCGGAGTTCGCCGACGGCCCCTTGTACGTCTGGTCGCACGGGTTGGACGACGTGCCCGCGCCGCCCCAGTGCGAGTCGGTGTTGCGGTTGAGGTCGATGCCGATCTGCGACGACGACGTGCCGGAGCAGTTCGACCCGTTCGTGGTGTTGGCGTTCTTGCGCTGGTAGCGCGGCGAGTTGCCGCCCTGCTGCACGATGTTCACGCCGTCCGGGTTGGCGATCGGCACGACCCACACCTCGGTGGTGTCGAGCAGCGCGGTCACCTCGGCGTCGACGCCGTAACCGGCGGTCAGGTGGTCGATCCACTTCCACGCGGTGTCACCGGTGGTGAGCTCGCGGGCGTGCAGCTGGCCCATCACGAAGAACCGGGGCTTCGGCGCGGCCGGGTTCAGCGCGCAGTCGCCCGCGTTCTTCTTGGTGATGCAGATGGCACGCAGGTCGTAGCCGCCCGCGCCCTGGGTCTTGCGCCACGAGTCGCCGTAGTCGACCAGCGTCGTCAGCGCGGGGTACTGCTGCCCGACCAGGTCGAGGTGCGACCAGTGCGCGTTGATCGTGCGGTAGCCGCCGTAGTAGGTCTCGTTGATGTCGGCGGCGTCGAACGTCGGCGACTGCGACTTCTTCGCGGGCGGCTGCCACTCGGGCGCGGGCAGCACCTCGTCGATGACGGCGGTGAAACCGGCCTGCTTGAGGCCGGCGCCGGTGCTCGCGTCACCGAGCACGAACAGGTAGTCGCCGTCGCGGTCCTCCAGCACGTCGAAGCCGCGCCCGAGCAGGTTCTGGGCGGCGGCGCCGAGCGGCGCGTGGACCTTGTAGACGTAGGTCGGTCCGGCTTGGACGGCGGCGACCTCGGGTGCGGGGCCGGCGGTTCCGGGGGTGCCCCCGGTGACCACCGCCGCCGCCGCGACACCGGCTATGGCCAGCGTCAGCAGTGAACGTCTGGTCGACTTCACGGTTGTTCCTCCTAGGCAGGGTTGAGCAGGAGGATGAGGGACGGACCACCTCCTTGCACACCCGCCAACCGGCCATTCCTGGCCGATGTGACGCGGGGTTTTGACAGATGCCGGTGAGGTACCCCGGCGCTTGGTCCGGATGGAGGAGGAGTCGTGACGGACGAAGAACTAGTCGCGCGAATCACCCGGCTGGTGGAGGAAGAACACCGGTTGGAGGGATCACGCATCGGCGAGGGCCTGAGCGAGGGCGACGCCCGCCGGCTCCGCGACCTCGAAGTCGCCCTGGACCAGACCTGGGACCTCCTGCGCCAACGCCGCGCGCGCCGGGCCGCGGGCATGGACCCGGACGGCGCCGAGGCCCGCGCACCCGGCACCGTCGAGAACTACCGCCAGTAGTCGGGTCATCCGGTTGACTCGTCCCTTGGGGCAGCCCGCAAGGTCATCGCCATGGAGGATGTGGCGGTGGCACGGCGACAGGACGCTCGGCTGTTCGGCATCGGCGAGTTCGCCAGGCGCTCACGGCTGTCGGTGAAGGCACTGCGGTTGTACGAACGGCAAGGCCTGCTGCGGCCCGCCGTGGTCGAGGCGGGCAACGGCTACCGGCGCTACCGCGAGGACCAGCTCGTCACGGCACGCCTGGTCGCGCAGTTGCGCAGGCTCGACATGCCGCTCGCGGTCGTGTCCCGGATCGTCTCCGCGCCCGAGGGCGAGCGGGCTGACCTGCTCGCCGAGTACTGGGCCGAGGTCGAACACCGGATGGCCGTGCAACGCGGCCTGGCCGCCCACCTCCGCGTCGTGTTGTCCGGAGGGAAGGGTCTGTTGGAGATGTACGAGGTCAAGCAGCGAGAAGTACCCGAACAGGTGGTCTTGACGGAGCAGCGGCACCTGCTCCAACCCGCGCTCACGGACTGGATCGGGAGCTCCATGGGTCGGCTGATCAAGGCGGCGGAGTCCTGCGGCGGCATGTCCGGCGCGCCGTTCGTGGTCTACCACGGCGAGGTGAACGAGGACAGCGACGGACCGGTCGAGGTGTGCGTGCCGATCGGTGCGCAACCCGACGGAGGGGTGGCGGCGCGCGTGGAGCCCGCGCACCGGGAGGCCTACGTGCGGCTGACCAAGGCGCAGGTGGTCTACCCGCAGATCCTGTCGGCCTACGACGCCGTCGCAGTGTGGATCAAGGAGAACGGGCACACCGTCCACGACGGGCCCCGCGAGGTCTACTTCGCGGACTTCGACGCGGCCGGCCCCGGCGACGAGGTCTGCGACATCGCCTTCCCGATGCGCTAGCCCGCCAACGACCGAAGAAACGCAGCGAAGGACCGCGCGGGAACGGCCACGTGCCCACCCTCGCGGTTCTTCGTGTCACGAACCGCCCCGAACCCGGCCTCAACGGCCACTTCGACGCAAGTCCCGTTGTCCTCGGTGTAGCTGGACGTCTTGAACTCGGCGGCGGAGAAGTCCGGAGTCATGGCGGGGACCACCTCTCACAGTCAGGCATAGCTCTGGGCAACGCCCAGGACGAACCTCCTCGATTCTTCCACCCCGAGTGCGTTCGCGGTGAGGTTGGCCCACAGCTTGGCGTAGTCGGCCACCTCTTTGTCGCCATCGAGGTAGTCGGCGTCGTGCAGGTTCTCGACGTAGGCCATCTCCAACGGTGGCGCGGAAGTGGGCGCGGGGATGCGCAGCATGGTGAAGCCGAACGTGCTCGCCCCGCCCGGCGCGTCGAACGGCAGCACCTGGATCCGGACGTTGGGCCGCTGGGCGAGGTTCGCCAGGTGCAGCAACTGCTCGTGCATCACCGCGTTCCCGCCGAAGACCCGCCGCACGCAACTCTCGCTCAACACGAACGCCGCGTCGGTCGGCTGGTCCCGGAACAGGATCTGCTGCCGCTCCAACCGCATGGTGATCACATCATCGATCTTGTCCCGGTCGACCCGGTTGCGAGCGACCAGGAGTGCACGCATGTAGGACATCGTCTGCAGCACACCGGGCACCAGTTCCGTGCCGTACAAGCGCAACTCGCTGGAGTCCAGCTCGAAGTCGTAGTACGGGCGCAACTCCATCGGCACGGTCGCCCGATGGCCCGCCCACCGGCCGCGCTGGCTCCTGGTGCGGGCCAGCTCCACGATCTCGGCCTTCTCCTCTTCGGTGTGAACGCCGTAGTGGTCGAGCAACATCTTGGCGTCACCGGGGGTCAGACCCTCCCTGCCCTTCTCCATCTTGGTGACGCGGGTGGTGTCGCGACCCAGGAGCTTCGCGACCTCCTTGGGCTCCACACCTGCACGTTCGCGTGCCTCGCGCATGTAGATCGAGAGGAATTTGAGCCGGACCGTGGGTGTCAGCGGCATGGTCGTCATCCGATCGGGTCAATTGCGGTCTAGCAGTTGCAAAATCAACTGGCTCAGGTTCAGGCTAGCAATCGGGGCGCTCACATTGGCTTTCGCAAGCGTCGAACCACTCGAAAGGGGACCCATGGAGACCAAGCGGGAGTGGCTGGTCCGGTGCACGGACAACCAGGAGCTGCCGTCCGTGTGCTCGATCGCGGTCAGTGACGGGCTCGTGGAGATCTGGGACACGAACGGTCACGTGGTCAAGCTCGGTGGCACGGAGATCGACGACTTCCGCAAGGCGTTCGCCGAGGCGGCGGAGCGGGCGGCGCTGGACGACGGGTCGCTCCGGGCCGGCTGACTCACAGCAGCCGTGCCAGCCGGTGGTCCAGCGCCGTGTGCCGACGTCCCGCGCCCACGGTGCGGACCGCCTGCCCGATCGCCTTGCGCGACCCGACCAGCACGACGAGCTTCTTCGCGCGGGTGACCGCCGTGTAGAGCAGGTTGCGCTGCAACATCATCCACGCGCTGGTCGTGATCGGGATGACGACGCACGGGTACTCGCTGCCCTGCGAGCGGTGGATCGTCATGGCGTAGGCGTGGGTCAGCTCGTCCAGCTCGCCGAACTCGTAGTCGACGTCCTCGTCCTCGTCGGTCCGCACGGTCAGCTTCTGCTCCACGACGTCGATCGCCGTGACGATGCCGAGCGTGCCGTTGAAGACGTTCTTGTCGTAGTTGTTGCGCATCTGGGTGACCTTGTCGCCGACCCGGAACACCCGGCCGCCGAACCGGCGTTCCGGCAGGTCCGGTGTGGACGGTGTCAAAGCCTCCTGCAGCAACGCGTTCAGCCCGCCCGCGCCCGCCGGACCCCGGTGCATCGGCGCGAGCACCTGCACGTCCGTGCGCGGTTTGAGCCCGAACTTGCGCGGGATGCGGTTGGCCACGACGTCGACGACCAACGCCGCCGCGTCCTCGGCCTCCTCCGCCGGGAACAGGAAGAAGTCCGGCATCCCCTGCACGACGGGGTAGTCGCCGTTGTTGATCCGGTGCGCGTTGGTCACCACGCCGGACTGCTGCGCCTGCCGGAAGATGTGCGTGAGGCGGACGTTCGGGATCGGGCTGTCGGCGGACAGCACGTCGCGCAGCACCTCGCCCGCCCCCACGGACGGCAACTGGTCGACGTCGCCGACCAGCAGCAGGTGCGCGCCCGGCGCGACGGCCTTGACCAGCTTGTTCGCCAGCAGCAGGTCGAGCATCGACGCCTCGTCCACGACGACGAGGTCCGCGTCGAGCGGCCGGTCACGGTCGTAGGCGGCGTCACCGCCGGGCTTCAGCTCCAGCAGCCGGTGCACGGTGCGCGCCTCGTGCCCGGTCAGCTCGGTCAGCCGCTTGGCGGCCCGGCCGGTCGGCGCGGCCAGCACCACCTTCGCGCCCTTGGCCACGGCCAGCTTCACGATCGACCGCACGGTGAAGCTCTTGCCGCACCCCGGACCGCCCGTCAGCACGGCCACCTTGCGGCTCAACGCCAACTGCACGGCGTCGCGCTGCTTGTCCTCCAGTGACGCCCCGAGCCACGCGAACGCACGCTCCCACTCGACCGTCTGGAACGCCGGCATCCGCTCCTCGTCGGTCCTGAGCAGCCGCAACAGCTGGCTCGCCAACGAGATCTCGGCCCGGTGGAACGCGACCAAGTAGATGCCCGGCTCGCCGTCCGGCATGATCTCGCGGACCACGCCCTCCTCCGCCACCAGCTCGGCCAGGCACTCGATCACCAGGCCGGCGTCGACCTGGAGGATCTTGATCGCGTCGCCGATGAGCTCGTTCTCGGGCAGGTAGCAGTTGCCGTCGCCGGTCGCCTCGGACAGCGTGAACTGCAGCCCGGCCTTCACCCGCTGCGGGCTGTCGTGCGGGATGCCGACGGCCTTCGCGATCAGGTCGGCGGTGCGGAAACCGATGCCCCACACGTCGTTCGCCAGCCGGTAGGGCTCCTCGCGGACGACGTCGATCGCCTTGTCGTTGTACTGCTTGTAGATGCGCACGGCCAACGACGTCGACACGCCGACGCCTTGGAGGAAGACCATGACCTCCTTGATGGCCTTCTGCTCCTCCCACGCGTCGGCGATCAGCTTGGTGCGCTTCGGACCGAGCTTGGGCACCTCGATCAGGCGCTTCGGCTCGTGCTCGATGACGTCCAGCGCGTCCACGCCGAAGTGGGTGACGATCCGGTCGGCCAGCACCGGCCCGATGCCCTTGATCAGGCCGGAGCCCAGGTAGCGGCGGATGCCCTGGATGGTGGCCGGCAGCACGGTCGTGTAGTCGTCGACGTGGAACTGCTTGCCGTACTGGGGGTGCGAGCCCCACCGCCCGCGCATCCGGATCGACTCGCCCGGCTGCGCGCCGAGCAGCGACCCGACCACGGTGACCAGGTCGCCACCGCGGCCGGGGTCGACGCGGGCGACCGTGTAGCCGGTCTCCTCGTTGGCGAACGTGATCCGCTCCAGCACCGCTTCCAGGACCGCGTCAGCCACCGGGTCACCCTAGGACGTGCCACCGACAGCCGGCGGTCAGGGCCGCCGCCGTCACGGCCAGAGCACCGCGCGCCCGCCGAACTCGCCGACCACGACGCCGCGGTCGTTGATGCCCTGGGCGAAGCCGTGCGTCCCAGCCGGCACCGGCAGCAACGTCACCTCGCCCGACGACGACCAGCGGACCGGCCGGTAGGTGCTGCCGGTCGCCACACCGGCGGCCGTGCCGTGGTCGTTGACGAGCGCCACCTCACCGGTGGTGAAGCCGGTCGGGAGCGCCATGGAAATGACGCCCTCCGCCCACCGCACCGGGGCACCGCCGACCCGGCCGAACGCGGCGCCGTCCGCGTCGACGGCGTTGAGGCTGCTGAACGTGCCGGGCACGGCGGGCGGGTAGGCGCTCGCGGTGCCGTCCCAGCGCACGGCGAAAGACGTCCGGTCCTCCGTCTGGTACATGCCGACGACGAACCGGCCGTTGACCGCCCGCACGTCGAGGTAGGTGCTGCCGGGAACGGTGCCCAAGTCGGTGAGCACGTCGTCGTCCCACCTCACGGCACGCCGACCATCACCGGTGTGGGCGATGCCCGCGATCGCGCCCCCGTCGTCGATCGCGGTCGCCTCGGTCGCGTCGCCGACTCCGGGCAGCACGGTGGCCGCGCCGTCGCGGTCCCAGCGGATCGCCTGGCGCTTGCCGTCCGCGTCACCGCCGTAGCCGACGACCGTGCCGCTCTCGTTCACCGCGACGGCGAACGTGTAGTCGCCGCCGGGCAGGACGTCGAGCACGGTGATCGAGCCGTCGGCGTTCCACCGGGTGGCCTGCGACCAGCGTTCGGGCGCGTTGGTGTTGCCGTACGCCGCGCCGTCCGCGTCGACACCGAAGACGGTCGCGTGCTGCCCGCCGGCGGGTAAGGCGAGTTCGCTGATCCGACCTTCGGCGTCCCAGCGGACCGCGCGCGAACGCCGGTCGAGCCCGGTGGCGCGTCCGACGACCACGCCCGCGTCGTTGATCGCGACCGCCGAGCCCTTCGGCGCGAGCTCCACGTAACCGGGTTCGGCCGCCGCCGGCACCCCTGAGACCGCTGAAACGAGCGCCAGCGCGGCGCCCAACGTCCGTCGCACGACCAGACCTCCTCGTCGAAGCCCCGCCCCTCAACCAGCTAAGCAGCTCCCGCCTGGGAGCGCTCCCAGATTCGTCCGTTCGGCCGCTGGAGCGCTCCGGATGTGAGCCGCGCCCGGTCTCCACAGGACGTTCACAAGTCACACCGGGCACCTCCACGGCTCGCACATAGAGTCAGCCGCATGACACGCCGGATTCTGGTGGTCGAGGACGACCTGACCATCGCCGAGTCCGTGGCCGCGCGGCTGCGGGCCGAGGGGTTCGAGGTCGAGTTGGCGCACGACGGTCCGTCGGCCGTCTCGCGGGCCCGTGACGGGCGGCCCGACCTGGTCGTGCTGGACGTGATGCTGCCCGGGTTCGACGGGCTGGAGGTGTGCCGGCGCATCCAGGCCGAGCGCGCCGTGCCGGTGCTCATGCTGACCGCCCGGGGCGACGAGACCGACCTCCTGGTCGGTCTCGCGGTCGGCGCGGACGACTACCTGACCAAGCCGTTCTCGATCCGCGAACTGGCCGCGCGGGTGCACGCGCTGTTGCGGCGGGTGGAGCGGGCCGCGTCCGCGGCGGCGCACCGGATCACCGTCGCCGACCTGGAGATCGACCTGGCCGAGCGGCGGGTCGTCCGCGGCGGGGCGGAGGCGCACTTGACGCCGACCGAGTTCGAACTGCTGGTGCACCTCGCCGAACGACCGCGGGCCGTGCAGTCGCGGGAACGGCTGCTCAGCGAGGTGTGGGGCTGGGCCGACGGCACTGGCACGCGGACGGTGGACAGCCACATCAAGGCGTTGCGGCGGAAGCTGGGCACGGACCTGATCCGGACCGTGCACGGGATCGGCTACGCGTTGGAGGTGCCGCGGTGAGCCTGCGGACGGCCTTCGACACGACCGTGGAACTGCTGCCACGCCCGTTGGACCCGGTGCGGTCGATCAAGCTGAAGCTCGGGATCCTGCTGGTGTCGGCGATGGCGGCCGGGTTCGCGTTCTTCCGGTGGCGGATCGGCTGGCTGGCGCCCGGGACGACGTTCGGCGCGGTGGCGATCGTGCTCGTGACCTCGCAGATCCTCGCGCACGGGATGACCAGGCCGTTGCGGGACATGACGGCCGCGGTGCGGGCGATGCGGGCCGGCGACTACAGCAGGCGCGTGCGTGCGACGGCACGGGACGAGGTCGGCGAACTGGCCGGCGCGTTCAACCAGATGGCGGCGGACCTCGGTGCGGCGGACCAGCAGCGGCGGGAACTGATCGCGAACGTGTCGCACGAGCTGCGGACACCGATCACGGCGTTGCAGAACGTGCTGGAGAACGTCGTCGACGGCGTCGCGCAGCCGGACGCGGCAACAATGCGAACAGCCTTGGCACAGACCGAACGACTCGGCCGATTGGTGACCGAACTGCTCGACCTGTCCCGAATCGACGCCGGCGCGCACAAGTTGGACAAGGCGGAGTTCCCATTGGCACCATTGTTGAGCGACGTCGTCGCAGAAGCCTCGGTAGCCGCCCGAGGGGTGCGGTTCACCATCGACGTCTCACCTCCGGAAGCCACCGTCTACGCCGACGAAGCCCGCCTGGCCCAAGTGGTCGCAAACCTCTTGGACAACGCCGCCCGACACGGCCCAACCGGCGGCGAGGTGCGGATTTCGGCAAAAGTCGGCACAGACCTCGTGCTGGAGGTCGCAGACGACGGCCCGGGAATCGCACCACAGGACCGTGAACGGGTCTTCGAACGCTTCACACGCGGCGAACGCGCCGGCGGCGGCGGCACCGGCCTGGGCCTCAACATCGCTCGCTGGGTAGTCGACCTGCACGGCGGCACCATCGCCGTAGTCGACGGCCCAGGCTGCCGAATCCGCGCCACCCTCCCCGCCACCACCACCCCAACCTGACCCTCCCCCTC
>NZ_LGED01000268.1 GCF_001280085.1 Saccharothrix sp. NRRL B-16348
GGCGTGGGGTGGGGATGGTTGGGCGGTGGTTGGGGTGGGTGCGGGGACGTGGGGGGTGGTTGGCGGGGGTCCTCATGGTTTAACCGAGGGGTGGTAACAGTGTTTCCGTACATTTTCGGGCGATGACCACCCGATCGTGTCAGTCCGGTCGGCCGTCGGGGTCCGGCGCAGCCCCTCGTTGAGCCGGAGCCCGACGGCGTTTCGTGGACCTGCGGCGGGGACGCTCCAGGGATTGGCGTCCCCTGCCGCAGGTTCCCGTGCGGTCCCTTCGCTCGCGGGGGCAGCGCGGCGACGGGACCTTGCCCGTCCTGCCAGGGCGCGGTTGGCAGGACGGGAATCCAGGGGTGGTGCGGCGGAAGGCAAAGCACAGCGAGGTGATGTGAGAAATGACTGGTCAGACGGTGTGTGGTCACGCGTGCTCAGGGCACACGGGTCCCGTCGTACCTCAGTCGGGTGACGTGCTGGGCAGCCCTGGAACGCTGCCCGGGGACCGGCCGTCGTCCCGCCGCTCGGCCGACCAAGCGGCCAGCGGCTTCAGGTTCGACTGACCGGTCAACGACGCGATCACGCCGCCCCGGTGGCCACCGCCGCCGCTGTCCGCGCTGCCCGAGGACGCCGTCGGCGCGCTGGGCGCGGGCGCCTGCTTCGGGGTCGGCGCGGGAGCGCTCGGCTCCGGCACCTCCCACAGCACCTCGGCGTCCGAGGTGACCTGGGAGACGGCCGGTGCCGGCAGGCTGGTCGGTGCGAACAGGACGGTCGCGCGGGCCGGCACGGCGACGGGAACGGGCTGCGGCGCCGGTGCGGACACCTGCACGGCCGCGCGAGCGGCCTTCTCGGCCACCTTCGCCTCGTACAGCGCGGCGGGCATGGTGTTCGACGCCGTGCCCGAGTGGCTGTACCCGCTCGAATAGCCGCCCGAGTAGCTGAGGCCGCCGGTGTCCGAGGACGACGAGGACGACCCGGGAGTCGGGTACGGCTCCTGGTAGCGGTCGGCTTCCGGTTCCGCCGGGTCGGACGTCACGGCGAGCGGGCGGGAGGCGACGGTGGCGTAGTCGACCGCGAACAGCTCCGCCCCGCCGACCGACGGTGACTCGTACGGCTGGGGCGCGACCCCGACGCTCGCGTACGGCGCCACGTCGGCAGGCACGGCCTCGGCGAGCAGGTCGGCCGCTGCCGTCTGCTCGCCGAGCGCCACGGTCACCGGGTCGGCCACGTTCACCGAGTCGAGGGACTTCGCCACCTCGTCCGAGTGGTCTTCGTCGGCTCCCGCGACCCCGGCGCACACGAACCACGCCGCCGCCGCGAACCCGCTGACCGCGAGCGTCCGGAGCAGCACCGATCCACCCCGGCGCACCGCGTTGGGAGCTGCCACTGTGGATCACCACCGTTCCGGGTGAGGCGAACGGGACGGACCGTTCGAGGTCGACGTTCTGCTATGTCTAGCACTGGGAACCGCATTTTCGAACGTTCTGGCGCCGAACCCACTCGGAAGGGCGGTGCGGTGCGGCTGTCCGTGTTCGTCCACCCGTCCGTGAACACAGTCCGTCGTGTCCACCTGATGGTGTGATGGCGCTAATTGTCCCTTGTGGACGCCTGCCCGTGTCCGGTGTGGACCGCCGCTGGACGCCTGACCGGCGGCTTCGGTACCCCTGGTCCAAATCACCCACATGGGCGACACTCAAATAGGTGACGAGCGGTCGCACGGTCACCCCGCGCCAACGCAGACGAAGCCCAGGTCACCGTGCCGGACCTGCGCGTCCGCAAGCGCTTGCGCCGGCTGGGCCAGGTTCGCGTGCAGGTCCACCACCAGGTCGACCACCCGGTCGTCCGGCACCTCCCGCACGCTTTCCACGACCACCCGCGCGCCACGCCGCAGAAAGACCCGCGACAAACCCGACCCGCACCCCGAAAGCACCACGACCGAAGGCGCGCGCGCCAAGCCGTCGAGATCGTGCCCGTGCAACGGCCCGTCCTCCAATTGCAGATACGAAAACAATTCGTCTTGCCGCACGCCCAAAGCCGCGATGTGCACGACGTCCGCATCCACCATTTCCCGCAACACATCGTCCACTGTGGACCGGACCAGTCCGCCGTGCGCCCGCCGCAACGTCTCGACCTCCCGACGCGCGTGCGGGCGCGACGGCCCCGCCACCCAGAGGCGGTTCGCCAGTGCCAACGGCCGGGTGGCGGCCCGGAACCAGCAACCCACCGACGGCGCCACCGACACCGCCCGCCCCCGTGCCGACGGCAGCGCGCCCCACGGCACCCGCGCCACCTCGGGACTCGGCACCACCACCAGCGGACGGTCGCCTGCCGGCCGCAGGAGGTAGTCCAACCCGGCCACCGCGTCCGGCGACGGCAGCGAGCGGACGTGCCGCGCCACGGTCCGGGCCTCGCCGAAGTCGTGCAGCCTGACCCGCCGCCCGGCGACGGACACGCCGACCAACCGCTCCCGGTGGCTGATGAAGACCAGCAGCGCCCGGTCGCCCAACGCGTCCACCACGTCGTTCAGCGGCACGGCCGGTCGCCCCACCGCCGCCGAGCGCGACAGCGCGCGGACCTCCCGCTCCAGCCTCGCCATCCGGTCCCGGTCGATCATGCGACGAACCACGGCGTGACGTGATCGCGGCCCGACGCGTCCGCGCCGCGCAGCACGAACCTGACCGGTCCGAACGGCACCCGTTCGACGTGGAACCGGCCCGCCGCCACCGCCGCCGTCACCTGACCGCCCGGCCACCGGGCGACCACGGACGTCCCGGCCCGAGCGGGCCCGGTGACCTCCCAGCCGCCGACGACCGGGTCGAACCGAAGGTCGAGCCCGGTGAACGCCAACTCCCGCGGGCGACCGGGAGCGTGGACCGAGTCGGACAGCAACCGCATGGTGATCATGTCGGAGGAGGAACGTTCGACCAGGGCGGACCGCGCCCGAACGGCCACGGACTCCGGCGTCGGGTCGAGGTCGTCCACCAGCAGCGCGAGGGCGTCGAGCAGGGCACGGTCCGACGCCACCTTGAGCCCGATCATCGGCCCACCTCGACGCCGAGACGGCGGCGCAGCACGGCCAGGCACCGGCCGCGGGTGGCGCCGAGGCTGTTGACCGGGATGCCGACCGCCTCGGCGACCTGCGTGAACGACAGTTCCGGCGCGAACGCGGCCAGCCGCAGGATCTCCCGGCAGCGGTCGGTCAACGTCGCGTACGCGCGCCACAGCCCGGCGTCACGGGCCAGCGCGCGTTCCTCCGGCGTCGGCCCGTCGTCGGCCGCTTCCCACAGGTCGAGCGGCACCTCCCGGCCGCGCAGCCGCAGCACGGTCAGCGTCTCGCGCCGGGTGGTCGTGACCAGCCACGCGCCCAGCCGCTCGGGGCGTCGGATGCGGGACAGGTTCTCGGCCAGCGCGAGCCAGGTGGCCTGGCAGACGTCGGCCGCGTCCTCCCGGCTCAGCCGGTGCGACCGCGGCACGGCCCACACCAGGCGCGCGTACCGGCGGACGATCTCGTGCCACGCGGCGGTGTCGCCGCGGTCGGCGTCGATGAGCAGCTCAGTGTTGTCCCGATCTCGCATGCTCCTTGAGAGCACCCGTTCTGACCTGGGGATACCGGTGCCGCACGATGGTGTGGACGGCGGAACCGGCGATCGTTCCCGTGCGTCGCTACTCGGTTCGCAGGCTGGCCGGGCGGATCGCCGAGCGCAGTGCGGGCAACGTGCACAGCGACACCACGAGCACGACGACCGCCGCGGCGGCGACCGTGGTGGCGATCTCGGTCCAGTCGACCCGGAACCGCCCGGACGGCGCGACGAGCCACGCCGTGCCGAGCCCGATCGGGATCGCCAGGCCGATGCCGACGGCCGCGGGTATCGCCGACTGCCACAGCGCGGACACCGCGAGGACCTTCGGCGGCACGCCGTTCGCGGCCAGCACCGCGGTGGGGCGGCGGCGTTCCCAGACCTGGTCGACGGCCGCCGCCGCGAGGCCGATCACGGCCAGCAGGGTGAGCAGCACCGAGCCGCCGATGACGCCGCTGCGCAGGGACGCGAACAGCTCGACCTGCCCGGCCTCGAACTGGCGGCGCAGCGTGACGCCCCGGTCGGCGCGCCCGGTGGCGGCGAGCAGGCGGTCGCCGAACGACTCGTCCGGGTCGCCGCGCACGACCAGCTCGGTCGGCGGCACGGAGGCCAGCACGGGATCGGCGCCGCCCGCCACGACCAGCCCCCACAGGTCGCCGTTCGCCTTCTTGTGCTGCGGCACGACCCAGTCCTGCCCGTTGATCTTGAGCTTGGTGCCGGGGGCCGGCGCCGAACCGACCAGGTACGCGGAGCCGTTCACGCAGTCGTCGACGTCGAGGCGTTCGGCGATCTCGACGCAGTCGGTGCTGGTGACGAGGCCGCCGCGGAAGGGGTGCACCCGGACCTCGCTGACCTGGCGCACGCCACCGACCAGCGCGATCGCCTCTTCCAGCGACCGGACCTCGGCGCGCGGCGGCAGGTCGAGCACCCAGCGGTCCGGGGTGTCGGACGGTGGCGCGGCGGTGAACTGGGCCGCCACGCCCAGCAGCACCTGCAACGTCAACGAGCCCGTCAACACGACGACGACACCGGACAGCACGCGTGGTGTGCCCGCGTCGAAGCGGAGGGTCCGCAGGGCGAGCAGCGGCGCGATGCCGTCCGGTTCGAGGCGGTGGGCGACCTTGCCGACCAGCCACGGCAGCACCGCGCCCGTGCCCGCGAGGACCAGCGCGATGCCGAGGCCGAGCCCGACGGCCAGCCGCGCGTCGGCCATGACCTGCCAGTAGCCGCCGATCGCCGAGATCACCACGATCAGCGCCGCACCCGCGCCGATCAGCCCGAACCGCCACCCCGCCCGGTGCCGGGGCAGTTCGACGGCGCGGGACAGACCGAGCGGGCCGACGTCCTCCGTGCGCAGGGCGAGCAGCGCCGACAGGACGGCGACCACCGGCACGCCCAACGCGATCAGCGCGCCGAGCAGCGGGTCGGGCAGCAGGTCGGTCGGGAAGAAGCCGACGCCCTCGACCTCGATGAACCGGGCGAGGGGCCGTGCGGCGAAGAACAGCGCCACGCCGACGAACAGCCCGAGCACCGCCCCGGTCAGCGTCTCGCCGCTGGCGATCCAGCGGATCTGGGTGCGGGACGCGCCGACCAGCCGGATCGCGGCCAGCCGCTGCGCCCGGCCGGTCGCGCCGAGGCGGGTGGCGACCAGGACGAAGATGCCGAGCGGCACGAGCAGGGCGCTGATCGCGGCGACCATCAGCAGCCGGTAGATCGGCAGCAGGGTGGCCGGCGGCCGGCCGCTGCCGAAGCCCGCGGCGGGGTGGGCGCTGTCGTGGTGGGCTTCGGGCAGGCCCGCGTAGAAGATCAGGGACTTCGGCCGGGGCAGGCCCGCGTCGGCGATCACGCCGATCACGCTCTCCGGGAACCGGGCGCGGACCGAGTCCTCGGTGCGCATCAGGTCGAGCAGTTCGGGTGAGACGACCAGCTCGCCCGGGCCCGGGATGCGGCCGACGCCGGGCGGCGCGGGCGCGTCGGGCGCGGTGGCGGCGAGTTCCACGCCGGTGATGAGCCGCCCTTGCCAGGAAACGCTGACGTGGCGGGCTTTCAGCTTCGCGTCGCCCGGCGTCGAGTCGACCGACGCGGCCTGGACGCGATGCGACTTGGCCTCCCGCGCCGGGCCGATCGAGGCGGCCAGCAGCAGCACGGTGACGCCGAGGCCGACGCCCGCGGCGGTGAGCGCCAACCTGGCCCAGGACGTCCGGCTGCCCCCGACGGCCAGCCGGATGCCGAGGACCAGGTCGTCGGCCCACCTCATCGGAGCACGCCCTGGGCGTTCCGGCCGCCCGCGCGGGCGACGTGGTGGGGATCGTGTGGAAGTGGGGTCACATCTACTCAGACGTCTCGGAGTGCTCGGACGTGGCTTCGGCGTGCCGAGTGAGATGACGTCGCCGACCCCGGCATGGGTGGCCGGGGGCGGCGACGTCCGCCTCGGACCTACTCGGAACGCAGGCCGAGGGCGCCGGTGGCCCGTCGCAGGGACGGCAGCGACAGCAGCGTCACGACCACGACCATCAGGGCCGCCGCGCCGCTGAGCACCCCGATGCCCGCCCAGTCGAGCACGATCGGCTGGGAGATGATCCGCAGCAGCAGGGCCGCCAGACCGCCGCCGACACCCACGGCCACGACCAGCGCCAGCAGCAGCGGCACGGCGTTCTGCCAGAGCAGGGAGCGGCCCAGCGCGCCACGCGGCACGCCGCTCGCCGCCAGCACGGCCAGTGGCCGCCTGCGTTCGCGGACCTGCTCCAGGGCCAGCACGAGCAGGCTCGCGCCCGCCAGCAGCAACGTGATCAGCGAACCGGCCAGCAGCGCCTGCCGGATGCTCTGGAACTCCTTCACCCGGTCGGCCACGTCGACCTCGCCGAAGTACGCCGTGTGGGCGCGCCACGTCAGCGGGGCGAGTGCGTTGCGGACGTGCTCGGCGATGTCCGGCCGGTCCGGGTCCACCTTCACGTGCACGCTGGAGCTGTCGAGGTCGACGGGCAGGTCCCGCGCCGCCGCCGGGGTGACCAGCAGGCCCGTCCGGAACAGGGACGTGTCGTCGTCGGGCGGCGGGACGTCGGTGAACGCCGGCACCGTCCACTGTGGATGGCCCTGGCCCTCCTCCGCGGAGTTCAGCAGCACCGAGATCTGTTGGCCTGCTTCGAGTTTCGCGTCGTCGGAACGGCGCGGCCCGGCGGCGAGGTAGAAGACGTTGCCGTCCTGGCAGTTCGGCAGCACCGCCAGCGTCCGGAACGCGTCACAGGTGCCGACCGTCGCCATGTGGTACTCGTCATCGCCCGCCCTGAGGGTCACGCCCCGCATCGGGTGCACCTCGCGCACGCCGGCCGTCCGTGCCAGCAGGGCGGCGATCTGCTCGGCCTCCTGGGGCGACGAGTCCTGCAGCCCGACCACGATCCGGCCCTTGTCCGCCTCCGGCGTCGGCCGGTCCACGATCCTGGTCTCCGCGCTGGCCATCACCGACTGCAAGGCGATCCCGCCCGCCAGGACCACGGCCACACCGCCGACGACGCGCGCCGCCGTGCCGCTCTCCAGCTGGAGCCTGCGGATCGCCAGCTGCCACGACGGCGCGCCGCCGCGCAGCCTGCCGACCGAGCGCTCGACCACCCACGGCAGCAGCACCGGGATGCCCAGCAGGAGCAGGATGATCCCGCCGATCACGATCTTGTCGGACCCCTGGACCTGCTCGCCGCCGAACGCGCCCGCCTGGGTGAGCAGCGCCAGCGCGCCGAGCACGATCGGCACCACGCGCCACCACAGCACCCGCCGCACCGGCTTCGTCCGGCGCACCACGCCCAGCGGCTCGACCACCGTGCGGCGCATCGCGACCACCGACGTGACCACGGCCAGGACCGGCACCAGCACCACGATCAGCACCGCCGACGTCAGCGACGGGGTCAGGTCGCTGACGAACACGCTGATCCCCAGCAGCGCGATCTCCTCGACGAACAGGCGTGCGCCGAAGAACAGCGCCGCGCCGACGACCAGGCCGACGGACGCGCCGAGCAGCGCCTCGCCCGCCGCGATCCGGCGCACGCGCTGCGCACCCGCGCCGACCAGCCGCAACGCCGCCAGCCTCCGGTCCCGCTCGGCGCCCGCCAACCGGGTGCTGACGCCCACGAACACCAGCACCGGGAACAGCAGCGCGACCGACCCCACCATGATCAGCAGGAGCAGCACGGGTTCGAGGACGCGCTCGCTCACCTGGCCGCCGTAGCTCGTGATCGCGTTGAGGCCGTCCTCGGCCAGGGTCGCGTCACCGGCGTAGAACACCAGGTCGTTCGGCGCGTTCAGGCCGGCCTGGCCGATGGTGCCGATCACGCGCTGCGGGAACCGCTCCCGGAGCAGCCCGCCTTCCGGTGACGCCAGGAGTTCCGCCAACGCGGGCGACAGGAAGACCTCGCCGTCGCCGGGCACCCTCGACAGGCCCGGTGGCACCGGCGCGTCCGGTCCCGTGCCGCGGACGAACCGCCCGACGATCGACTGGCCGCGGTAGTCGCTGTCCCAGAACATCGCGTAGAGCACGTCGCCCGACGGCGTCTCCGAGAGGACCGGTTCGGCCGCGGCCTGGCGCTCGGCGCGTTCGGACAGCACGGTCGTCGCCGACGACGCGGCCAGCAGCACGGCCACCCCGATGCCGATGCCCGCGCCGGTCAGCGCGAGCCGCACCCAGGACGTGCGCCCGCCGCCCAGCGCCAGCCGGACGCCGAGCGCGAGGTCGGAGAACCACAGCCTCACGTGACCGGCTCCATCTCGCGGGACTTGCCGTCGCGCACCACGACCTCGCGGTCGGAGTAGGCGGCCACCCGCGGCTCGTGCGTCACCAGCACCACCGCCGCGTTGGTCTCCTTCGCCGCCGTCACCAGCAGCTGCATCACGCGTTCGCCGTTGAGCGAGTCGAGCGCGCCCGTCGGCTCGTCGGCGAACACCACGCGCGGTCCCGTGACGAGGGCGCGGGCGACGGCGACCCGCTGGCCCTGGCCGCCGGACGTCTCGCCGGGGCGCTTGTCCGCGACGTCGGCGACCTCCAGCCGCTCCAGCCACTCGCGGGCGCGCGACTCGGCTTCCTTGCGCTTCACCGAACCGAGCCGCAGCGGCAGCGCCACGTTCTCCAGGCAGCTCAGCTCCGGCACCAGCTGGCCGAACTGGAACACGAAGCCGAAGTCGGTGCGCCGCAACTCGCTGCGCGCGCCGTCGCCCATCGCGCTGAGCTCCACGTCGCGGTAGCGCACGGTGCCCTTGTCGGGCGTGAGGATGCCGGCCAGGCAGTGCAGCAGGGTGGACTTGCCGGAGCCGGACGGACCCATCACGGCCACCACCTCCCCCGCGCGCACGCCCAGGCCGGCGCCGTCCAGCGCGGGCGTGGGGCCGAACGACTTGTGCAGGTCGACGGCTTCCAGCAGGACCCTGGTCTGGTCCGGGCCGCTCATCGGGCCGCTGGTCATCGGGTCGCCGCTCACTTGGTCACCGCCGTCTTGAGCTTGCCGAGGCGCGCGGCGGTGAGCTCCAGCCAGCGCAGGTCGGCTTCGAGGTGGAACAGGGCGTGGTCGCAGATCAGCTGGTCGGCGAGGTCGCCGTCGGCCTTGCGCTTGGTCAGGTCGCGCATCATGGTCAGGTGGGCGGCGCGCTGGACGTCGAGCACGTCGTCCGCGCGGCGACCGGACAGCAGGGCCAGCACGACCTTCGTGTAGAGCGTGTTCTGCAGGTACGGCTCCGGCTTCTCCGGCGTGGCGAGCCAGTGCTCCACGTCGGTCACGCCCGCGTCCGTGATCGCGTACCGCTTGCGTTCCGGGCCGTCGCCGGCTTCGACGCCCGCCTCCTCGACCAGGCCGTTGCGGAGCAGGCGCGAGAGCGTGGTGTACACCTGCCCGTAGTGCAGCGGCCGGTCTTGGCCGAAGCGCTCGTCGTAGGCCTTCTTCAGGTCGTAGCCGTGCCGCGGGCCCTTTTCGAGCAGTCCCAGCAGGGTGTGTCCGATCGACATGCCGGGCACTATACACACGGGGTATACACACGGTTCATAGCCCGATCGGCGCAGCAAGGCCGCTGGTCCGACCGGGCAGGGGGAGTAACCGATCGTGCTGGTTTGACGGTTACTTCGCCACATCGTGAGGCTCCGACGCCTACAGTGGAGGGGTGACTGGTCTGGCGGCCGGCTGGGACCACGCGGCTTTCACGCAGGGTCGAGCCGGCGATGCGGAACACGATGTGGAGCTGCTGCTCGCTTTCCTGAACACCCGAGACCTCGAACTCGGCACGGACGTCCTGGACAGCGCCGCCGCCTGGCGGGCGTGGGTCACCGAACGCGGCCTGGGCCGGGAGGGTGATCCGCACGAGGTCCGCGCCGTCCGCGCCTCGCTGCGGGCCTCGCTGGGTGAACGGCACGACGGACCCGATCCGACCCCGGTCGCCGGTCTGATCCGCGTCGACCTCAGCCACGGCGTGCCGACCATGTCCAGCACCGACGCGCTCGGCGCGGTGCTCGGCGCGGCGGCACGGCTGGCCGTGCTCGGGTCGTGGGAGCGGTTCAAGATCTGCCAGGCGGACGACTGCCGGTGGGCGTTCTTCGACCGCTCGCGCAACCGCTCGCGCACCTGGTGCTCGATGCAGACGTGCGGCAACCGGGAGAAGGCGCGCAACTGGCGGGAACGGCGCGCCCTGAGCGTGACCTGAACGCGGAACTCGGGGTGCCCGAGCGTTCGACACGCGCGACCTGAGCGTTCGACACGCGCGAGAGTCCTACGTTCGCGCCGCGCGTGTCCTACGTCCAGAACGCGCGTGTCCTACGTTCAGGCACCCCGAGTTCAACGCTCAGGTCACGTCACGAGTTGGCTGACGGTGTAGATCGCCAAGCCCGCGAGCGCGCCCACGACCGTGCCGTTGATGCGGATGAACTGGAGGTCGCGACCGACCTGCAGCTCGATCTTGCGCGACGTCTCCTCGGCGTCCCAGCGCTCCACGGTGTCGGTGATCAGCGTGGTGATCTCGTCGCGGTAGTTGGTCACCACGTACCCCGCCGCGCCCTCGAGCCACCCGTCGACCTTCTCGCGCATCGACTCGTCGTCCACCATCCGGCGGCCGAACGACATCAACCCCTCGCGCACCCGCTTGCGCAGCTCCGACGACGGGTCCTCGGCCGCGTCGAGCAGCATCTTCTTCGCCGTGCCCCAAGCCGACCCGATGAGCCGCTGCACGTCCGGGTGCGTCACGAGCTGCTGCTTGACCTGCTCGGCCCGCTGCATGGTCGCCGGGTCGGTGCGCAGGTCGGCCGCGAACTCGATCAGGAACTGGTCCACCGCCAGCCGCATCGGGTGGTTGACGTCGGTCTTCACCGCCCACGCGAAGTTCAGCAGCTCGGTGTAGACCTTGTCGCCGAGCAGCGAGTCGACGAACTTCGGCGACCACGTCGGCGCCCGGTCCGACACCACGTTCATGACCTTGTCGTAGTTGTCCCGCACCCAGTCGTACGCCCGGTCGCACACCAGGTCGACGAGCTTGTGGTGGGCGCCGTCGGTGAGCACCTGGCCGAGCAGCTTGCCCAGCGGCGGGCCCCACGGCTGGTCGACCAACCGCCGCACCAGCGCCTGCTCCACCACGGCCTGCACGTCGTCGTCACGCAGCACGGTGACCGCGCCCTTCACGACGTTGGCCAGCTCCGACGTCACCCGCTCGGCGTGCTCGGGCCGCGCGACCCACTCGCCGAGCCGCCGTCCGATGCCCGCCCGGCGCAGCTTGTCCCGCACCACCGCCTCGGACAGGAAGTTCGTCCCGACGAACGACCCCAGCGCGTCGCCGAAGCTGTCCTTGCGGGTCGGGATGATCGCCGTGTGCGGGATCGGCAGGCCCAGCGGCCGGCGGAACAGCGCGGTCACGGCGAACCAGTCGGCCAGCGCGCCGACCATGCCCGCCTCGGCCGCCGCGCGGACGTAGCCGAGCCACGCCGGGCCGCCGTCCTCGAACAGCAGGGCCACGACGAAGATCGCGGTCGCGGCCAGGAAGAAGCCGGTCGCCACGAGCTTCATCCGGCGCAGGCCCTGGCGCTTGAGCTGGTCAGCGGGGGTCAGTTGCTCCACGCCGCCATTGTCCGTGAAGATTCGGCGTTGTGCGGGCACCAGCGCTAGTCACCAGGATGAGGCCGTTCACCTCGACGATCTTCGCCGAGATGACGGCGTTGGCCACGCGCACCGGGGCGGTGAACCTCGGGCAGGGCTTCCCGGACACCGACGGACCGGCCCGGATGCTGGAGGTCGCCAAGGCCTCCATCGACGGCGGCCTCAACCAGTACCCGCCCGGACCGGGCATGCCGGACCTGCGGCAGGCGATCTCCGAGCACCGGGCGCGCTACGGCACGCAGTACGACCCCGACACCGAGATCCTGGTGACGGTCGGCGCCACGGAGGCCATCGCGGCCGCGTTGCTGGCGCTGGTGGAGCCCGGTGACGAGGTCGTGCTCATCGAGCCCTACTACGACTCCTACGCGGCGTCCGTGGCGCTGGCGGGCGCGACCCGGCGCACGGTGGGGCTGGTCGAGGAGCCGGGCACGGGGCGGCTCGGGCTCGACGTCGACGCGCTGCGCGCCGCCATCGGCCCGAAGACCAGGGCGTTGCTGCTCAACTCGCCGCACAACCCGACCGGGACGGTGTTCAACTACGTGGAGCTGGCCGCCGTCGCCGCGCTCTGCGTCGAGCACGACCTCGTGGCCATCACCGACGAGGTGTACGAGCACCTGGTGTTCGACGGCCTCGCGCACGTGCCGCTGGCCACGTTCCCCGGCATGGCCGAGCGGACCGTCACGATCTCCGGCGCGGGCAAGACGTTCAACTGCACGGGCTGGAAGATCGGCTGGGCGTGCGGTCCAGCCGAGCTGGTCGGCGCGGTGCGCGCGGCCAAGCAGTTCCTGACGTTCGTCGGCGGCGCGCCGTTCCAGCCGGCCGTGGCGCACGCGCTGCGGCACGAGCTGGAGTGGGTCGAGGGCCTGCGCACGTCGCTGCAGGACAAGCGGTCGCGGCTGTCGGACGGCCTGGCCGACGCCGGGTTCGCGGTGCGGCCGAGCGAGGGCACGTACTTCATCACCGCGGACGTCCGGCCGCTCGGCTTCACCGACGGCGCGCAGCTGTGCCGTGAGCTGCCGGAGCGGATCGGTGTGGCGGCCGTGCCGGTGCAGGTGTTCACCGACCACCCGGACGAGTGGCGGCACCTCGTGCGGTTCGCGTTCTGCAAGCGCGACGAGGTGCTGGACGAGGCGATCAAGCGGCTACGCGAGCTCGGCGTCTGACGTGACCCGGGACGGGCGCGCGCCCGCCAGCCGGTCCTGCACCAGCGCGTGCCGGAACTGGTAGGCGGCGCCCGCCTGCCGCAGCACGCCGAGCTTGCGCGCGTCCTCCAGGAACAGCATCAGCTCCCACGGCAGCTTGCCGCGCGTGGCCAGCCAGATCCGCGCCACGGTGAACCACCACCAGCGCAGGTGCAGCACGGACAGCGTGAAGCCGAGCATCAGCCCGCACGCCAGGCCGAGCCCGACCATGCCCGTCTGGGTCGGCCCGAACACCAGCCCGGCCGCCGCGCCGAACACCACGGCCAGCACCAGCGACCCGGTCCACACCGCGACCCGGTCCCGCGCCATCGTCCACTTCGGACTGGACGGGTGGCTCAGCTCGGCGGTGCTGCCCAACCCGAACCGCAGCGCCACCGCCACCGCGATGCCGAGGCCGACGACCAGGCCCGCGGACAGCCCGTACAGCGCGCCGAACACCAGGCCCGCCGCCGTGCCGAGGACGCCGCTGACCACGAGGAGGCTGCGCCACACGCCCAACCGGGGTTTCACCACGCGGTGCCCCGACGCGTACAGCGCGGCCACCGCGACCGCGAGCCCGGCGGCCAGGCCGGTGATCGGCGCCAGCTCCGGCGTGCTCGCGTAGGCCATCAGCCAGGCGACGCCGAAGCCGCCGATCAGGCCGAGCGTGACCGCGCCGAGCAGCGCCAGCCACGTGCTGCCGACCGAACGGCGCAGGTCCCACCAGCCCAGCTCGCGCACGCCGCGCCGGCGCATCTCGCCGGCCAGGAACGCGAGCCAGCGCGCCGCCTTGTCCTTGGCCCAGACCTGGCTGGCCTTGACCTGGTGCGCCACCCCGCGGTCGCCGAACGCGCCGTCGACGAGCAGGTCGGCCAGGTGGTTCTCGATGGCGGCGCGGTCGGGGAACCGGCCGCGGTCCAGCAGCTCGCTCGGCTCGCCGTACCCGTAGCCGACGCCCGCCAGCCACACCGCCAGCGGCGTGGACAGCGCGTCGGCCAGCCGTCCCTCCGGCTCGGCGCGCAGGTGCAGGAAGATCGGCTCCCAGCGGGCCGCGGTCACCGGGTCCGACACCGACCGCAGGTAGCCCGCGACCTCCTCCAGGTCCAACGGCTGCAACCGCAGGACCTGCGCGCCGGCCACCGCGCCGGCCACGTCGGCGAACTCGTCGGCCCGGCAGGTCAGCACGAGCGGGTGCGAGCCGGGGAACGCGCGGTTGATCCGGTCGAGCGCGTCGGCGCGCTGCTCGGGCGGGATCTGGTCCAGGCCGTCGAGCACCGGGAACACGCGGCGCTGCTCGACCAGGAGGTCGCCGGCGTAGCTGCCGTACAGCTCGGTGTTGCGCAGCGCCGGGTGGTCCTCGTACAGCCGCCGGGTCATCCAGGTGCGGACGTCCTCCGCCTCCGGGCGCCACGTGGACAGCGGCAGCAGGAACGGCACCGGGCCGTCCACGTGGCGGTCGAGCAGGCCGATCGTGAGCAGCATCGCCGTCGTGCTCTTGCCCGCGCCGGGCTCGCCGAGGAACACCATGCGGTGGTTGCGCTGGAACGCGCGGACGACCGCGTCGCTGTGGCCGGGTTCGCCCTGAGTGGCGCTCCAGTGCAGGTCGAGGAGGTGGTCCTCCAGGCCGCGGGCACGGCACTCCTCGTTCCACTGCGCGTGCAGGGCGCGGGCCAGGGCGCTCGTGGCGGCGTCGAGGTTGTCGTCGGTGGCCAGGCCCGCGGCGCGCCTGCGGTGCAGCCACGGGTCCAGCGCCGCGAGCAGCGCGAGGAAGCCGAGGGCGAGGCCGGTCAGCCACAGGTCGGGGTCGATGCCGTAGTCGGTGACGAACAGGCCGGCCGCGGCGAGCACGGCGGCCAGCACGCACCCCGTGAGCACGGCCCGCTGGCGGAATCTGGACACCAACGCATCATGACTGACCGGTCACGGATGGTGGTGACGCGGTGACCCTTGTGTCGTGCGTACCCTCGAAGGCGTGATCTGCCCGAAATGCCAGGACCTCATGCGGACCATCAGCCGTGGCTCCGTGCACATCGAGCAGTGCGAGAACTGCAAGGGCGTGTTCCTGGACGGCGGCGAGTTGGAACAGATCATCGCCGCGGAGCGTGCGCACTACGCGCAGCCGTACCGGCCGGAGGGCGTGCCCGTGGCGGTGCCGGTGTCCGTTCCGGTGCCGGTGCCCGCCGCCGGGCCGACGGCGCTCGTGCCGGTCGAGGGCACGTTGCCCGCGGACGGCGCCGTGCCGGTCGAGGGTGAGCAGTCGCCCGTGCCGCCCGCCGACGTTCCGCCGGCCGCGGTGCCGCCCGCGCCCGCAGCCGGTCCGCCCCCGCCCTACCAGCCGCCTCCCGGCACGCAGACCGGTCCGCCGCCCCCGTACCAGCCGCCGCCCGGCACCGCGCCGCCGCCGGCCGCCTACCCGGGCGGGTACTACGCGCCGCAGCCGCACTACCCGCGGCGCAAGCGCAGCTTCCTGGAGGAACTGCTCGACTGAACGGCCGCCGGCGCGTTCCGAGCGTTGAACTCGGGTGTTCCGAACGTAGGACACGCGCGTTCTGGACGTAGGACACGCGCGACGGGAACGTAGGACTCTCGCGGGCTGGGCGTAGGACTCACGGGAGCGGCCAGGTCAGGGTGGTGCCGTCCAGGGCGAAGTGCTGCCCGGTCGGTGTCGCGGTGAACGTGAACTGGTGGCGGCGGGGTTTGCCCAGCGCGCGCCACTGGCGGTGAGCGGCCTCGGCGACGTCCCACAGCGCGCGCGGACCGCCCTGGTCGACGACCGCGCCGCGGTGCCGGACCCACGAGCCGTCGGGATGCACGAGCCGGATCGGGTCGGCCGCCACCGCCACCTCGGCCAGCGCGAGACCGGCGAAGAACTCGAAGGCGCTGGCCGGGTCCAGCACGGCGCGCGAGGCCAGCAGGGTCGTGCGGGACGTCGTCGGCTCCGCGGTCAGGGCCTCCAGCAGCGCCTCGTCGGCCCACGCCTGCCGGTGCGCGCGCAGCGGCATGAACCGGCCGTCCTCCAGCAGCACGCGCCCGGTGGCCTGCCCGTCGCGCACGGTCAGCCGCACGAGACCGGCGCCGATGGCCCGGTTGAATGTGGTCACGATCAGCCCGCCGGGCGCGGTCTGCTCCAGCCACGCCTCAGGGATGCGCGACACGGCGCACGTGCCGAGGATCCGGTCGTAAGGAGCGCGCGGCGCGTGCCCCTGCTCGCCGTCGCCCAGCACGCACGTCGGGTGGTAGCCGGCGGCGGACAGCCGGGCCTCGGCCCGCACCAGCACGCCGGGGTCGACGTCGATCGTGGTCACCCGGGAGTCGCCGAGCACGTGGCAGAGCAGGGCGGCGTTGTAACCGGTGCCGGTGCCGATCTCCAGCACGCGGTCGCCCGGCTCGACGGCCAGGGCCTCCAGCATGATCGCCATGATCGTGGGCATGCTCGACGAACTCGTGGGTATCCCCGTCACGGCACCGGTGGTGAGTGCTTGCTCCCACGCGCGGTCGTCGTTGTCGAGCTGGGTCACGCAGACGTCGTTGCGGTAGACCAGCGCGAGGTGGTCCGGGTGCTCGGCGGTCACCGGCTCCCAGGCGCCGTCGGGGCGCTGGACGAAGAACCCCGGGAGGAACGCGTGCCTCGGGACCTGGCGAAACGCGTCCGCCCACCGCAGGTCGCGCAGCACGTCGGAGGCCAGCAGCGAGTCGGCCAGCTGTGCTCGCAGGTTCGCCGCAACGTCCACGGGCTCCACCGTAGCGCTGTGGGCGAGCACACGTCCCGATCGCTAGCAGAGCGCTTGCAGGAGCTAGCACCTCCGCGTACCGTCGGAAGCGGATCGAGGAGGTGCCGCGAAGTTGGACAAGTCCATCGACGAGGCGGTGGCCGATCTCGGCCGCGACATCGGCGAGTACATCCGCCAGCAGCGCAACACGGCGAAGATCTCGTTGCGGCAGCTGGCCAAGCTCGCCGGGGTGTCCAACCCGTACCTGAGCCAGATCGAACGCGGTCTGCGCAAGCCGAGCGCGGAGATCCTGCAGCAGATCGCCAAAGGGCTGAGAATCTCGGCGGAGGCGCTGTACGTCGAGGCCGGGTTCCTGGAGCAGCGCGAGGGTGGCGCCCTGGCGGACGCCATCATCACCGCCCCCGACCTGACCGAGCGGCAGAAACAGGTGTTGCTCGACGTCTACGAGTCGTTCCGGCGGGAGAACACCACCGGCGGAGCCGGTAGTCGGACGACCGCCGGCGGAGCCGGCAACCAGACCACCGTCGACCAGAACAAGCCGGATCGAACCCGGCCAGAGGAGTGATCTCCATGCCGAACCTGCCCACCACCGAGGAACTGCGCAAGGCGGGCGAGCAGGCCGTCGCCGCCGCCCGCACGCCGCTGCTGGCCGCCCTGGGCGCCGGTGACCTGGCCGCCAAGGCGGTCATCGAGGCGCTGAACAAGGCCCGCGAGCGCGCCGAGTCGGCGAAGACCGCGGCCGAGTCCGCCGACCTGAAGAAGGACCTGCGCGACCGGCTCGACCCGGCCGAGCTGCGCAAGGTCGTCGACGCCTACACGCAGTCCGCGCTGAACCTCTACCAGTTTTTCGCCCAGCACGGCGAGGAGGCGCTGGAGAAGCTGAAGACCCAGCCGGGCCTGCAGAAGGCGCTGCACCAGGTCGAGGAGGCCGTCGGCACCGCGCAGAAGCGCACCGAGGCCGCCGCCGCGGACGCCCGCGTGCTGGCCGACGACGTGCTCGGCAAGGTGTCCCGCCGCACCCGCGCGGTCGGCGAGAAGGTCGCCGACGACCTGGACGACGCGAGCGAGAAGCTGGCCGAGACCGTGGTCGAGGTCGGCGGTGACGTCGCCGCCGAGGTGCGCGACACCACCCGCAAGGCCGCGCCGCGCAAGCCCGCCGCGACGAAGCCGGTCGCGGCGACGAAGCCCGCGACCAAGACCACGGGCACGACCAAGGCCACCGGCGCCCGCTCGACCACGGCGAAGAAGCCGACCGACAGCGCCAAGTGACCCGACCGTGACGGGGCGTCCCACCAGGGGCGCCCCGTTTCGGCTGTACCGCGAGCACGCCGCGCACGTACGCTGGAGGTGTGTTGCCACCGTTCCCAGACTTCAGTCCCCTCTACCTGGACGCCTGGGTCATGTTCGCGGCGTACTACGCCGCGCTGGTCATGGGCGTGTTCGCGTTCGCGCACGCGCTCTCGCAGCGGGCGGACGCCTACACGGCGGCCGAGCGCATGACCAAGCCCGCGTGGCTCGGCATCAGCGGCGGTGGCGCGTTCGCGCTGCTGCTCTTCCACCCGTTCTCCGCCGGCGGCATGTTCTGGCTCGCCGGGCTGGTCGCGGTCACGGTGTACGTGGTCGACGTCCGGCCCCGGCTGATCGAGGTCCAGCGCGGCCCGCGGTGGTGACGCACCGGAGCTTCGGCTCCGGCGCGCCCGTCACGCTCGTCGGCCACGGCCTGGGCGCGACACCCGGCGAAGCCCGCCTGCCCACGTCCGGGCTGCCGGGCACGAAAGTCGTGGTCACCCTCCCCTCGCACGGCGACGAGCCGGACGCGCCCGAGGGCTACTGGACCTACCGGCGCATCGCCGCCGACCTGCGTGCCGCCGCACGGGAGACCGGCGCGACCCGGGCGGTCGGCGTGTCGTTGACGGCGGGCGCGCTGCTGGCCCTGCTCGCCGGCGAACCCGACGCGTTCGAGCGCGTGGCCCTGCTGCTGCCCGCCGTGCTGGACGAGCCGAGGCGCCTGCTCGGCCGCGAGGAGGCGATCGCCGCCGTCGGCGGGCCACCCGACTACCAGGCGGAACGGCGGCGGGCGTTCGCGCGGCTCGACGGCGCGCTCACCGAGCTGCCCGGCCAGGTCGCGGTCACCGACCGTGCGGCATTGGCCCAGGTCACGGCCCCGGTGCTGGTGATCGGCGCGACGGACGACCCGCTGCACCCGGAGGACGTGGCCAAGCAGGTGGCCGCCGCGTTCCCGAACGGCAGGCTGGAGCTGGTGCCCTCGTGGTTGACCCATCGCGGTGACGTCCGCGGGTGGTTGGTCGACTTCCTGCGCGGGTAGCCGAACCGCATGGCCGAACAGAAGAGGATCGCTTTCCTGGTCGACACGGAGGGCATCGAGCAGGTCGAGCTGACCGACCCCTGGCAGCACGTGGACAAGGCAGGCGCGGTGCCGAGGCTGCTCGCGCCGAAGCTGGGAACGGTGCAGGCGTACGACCACCTCAAGCCCGCCGACACGTTCGACGTGGACGTGCCGTTCGCGCACGCGGACCCCATGGACTACGACGCCGTGGTGATCCCGGGTGGCGTGGCCAACGCCGACTTCCTGCGGATGGACCGCGACGCCGTGAAGTTCGTCAAGCAGCACATCGCCGCGGGCAAGCCGGTCGCGGCGATCTGCCACGGGCCGTGGCTGCTGGTGGAGGCGGACGTGGTCCGCGGCAAGGAGCTGACTTCGTTCCCGAGCCTGGCCACCGACATCCGCAACGCGGGCGGCGACTGGTCGGACGAGGAGGTGCGGGTCTGCCACCAGGCCGGGTGGACCCTGGTCACCAGCCGCAAGCCCGACGACCTGCCCGCGTTCAACCGCGAGGCGCTCAAGGCCTTCGGTCTCCAGGACATCTGACCGCGTTCCGGACCGGGTCCACGGGGATGTGCACCTCCCCGTGGACGTACTAGAGCCTGGCCGCCGCGTACGCCGCGATCGCGTCGCGGACGTACTCGGCGAAGCCCTCGGCGTGCGCGTCGAACTGGACCTTGAAGTCCGGCGCGTCCACGTACAGCTCACCGAGCCCGGTGTAGGACTCCCGGTTCGGCGTCCAGCTGCGGCAGACCCACCGGTAGTGCCGGTCGGTCACGTCCAGCGCGCGCGGCGAGTCGGCCGCGACACCGGCGTCGAACAGCTCGGCGTAGGCCTGGCGGAGGGTGTTCCACTCGGCCATGAAGCCGTCGGCGTCGGCCTTGGTCCAGCCCTTCATCCGGCGCTTGCCCTCGTCGATGTGCTCCTGCGCCTGGTCGCCGTAGCGCTCCACCAGCTCCGCCTCGTAGCGGGCCTGGCGGTCGGCGTCGAAGCCGTCGAACAGCTCTTCCATCTTCACTTCGTCACCCCCTTCCAGTTCCTCGATCGTGCGGGAGACGGTCCGGGCCAGCTTCGCCAGCCGTTCCTGCTCGGCGGCCAGCCACCGCGCGTGGTTGCGCAGCACGTCGACCGTCCGGTGCCGCCCGTCCAGGACCTCGGCCACGGTGTCGAGGCCGAGTCCCAGGTCGCGCAGCAGCAGGATCCGCTGGAGCTTGAGCAGCTGCTCGCGCTCGTAGTACCGGTAGCCGTTGCCGCCGATCCACGCCGGTTCGAGCAGGCCGATCGCGTCGTAGTGCCGCAACGTCCGCGAAGTCACCTTCGACATGCGCGCGACCTGTGCGATCGACCAGGCCATTCCCGTGCTCCCTCCCTGTGCCGACCACGTTAGGGGTTGACGTAACGTCAACGTCAAGGGCAGCCGGCAGGATGGTCGGTGTGTGGACCATCGCAGGAACCCTGACCCCCTTGCCGGTGCTCGACCGGCTCGACCTGGTCGCGGACCCGGTCGCCGCGGCGCTGCGGTCGATGGCGGACGGCGCGCGGCTCGCGGTCGCGGAGATCGACCCGACGTTGGCGGACACGGCCGAGTTCTGCGCGCACTACGGCTCGCCGTTGGCGGCGTCGGCGAACTGCGTCGTCGTCGCGGGCAAGCGCGGCGACACCGTCCGGTACGCGGCGTGCGTCGTGCTGGCGACCACGCGCGCGGACGTGAACGGCGTCGTCCGGCGGCGGCTGGACGCGCGCAAGGCGTCGTTCGCGCCGATGGACGACGCGGTGTCGCTCAGCGGCATGGAGTACGGCGGCATCACGCCGATCGGCCTGCCCGAGGACTGGCCCGTGCTGCTGTCGCCGGAGGTGGCGGCGGCGTCGGAACTGGTCATCGGCAGCGGCATCCGGGGCAGCAAGATCCTCGTGCCGGGCGAGGTGCTGGCGAAGCTGCCGAACGCCGAGGTCGTCGAGGGCTTGGCCCGCTAGGTCGCGAGCTGCCGGTCGAGCACCTCGCGCGCCTGGTCGTGCGTGAGGTGCCCGATGAGCACGTGCGTGGTGAGGCCGTCGGCCAGCGCCAGCACCGTGCGCGCTCGCGCGCGGTCGCCCAGGAGCCTGGTGAACATGTCCTCCAGGTCGGCGTAGCTCGCGCGCAGGACGGGCGCGAGCGCCGGGCTGACGGCCGCCTGCGCGACGAACGCGAGCCACACCCTGGCTTCGGCGCGCTCGGGCAGCGCGACGGCGCGTGCCGCCTCGACCGCGGTGCCGCCCGCCCGGCCCAGGATGCGCCTGCCGACCTCTTCCAGCGCGAACCGCAGCATCTCGTCCTTGGTGCGGAAGCACCGCTGCACCGCGCCCATCGAGACGTCCGCGCGCGCCGCGACGTCCCTCAGCGTCACGCCTTCGAGGCCGCGTTCGTCGGCGAGCAGGAACACCGCGTCGGTGATCTGCCTGCGCCGGGATTCGTATTCGACCTGCTTGGGCACCTGTGGATACTATCCGATGCACTTGCATCGGAACGGGGGCGTCATGTGGGAGTGGACGGCGGCGGAGCAGGCCGCCGCGGTGCGATCGGGCCGCGTCACGGCGGTCGAGCTGGTGGAGAGCCACCTGGCGCGCATCGAGGCGGTGAACCCGGTGGTCAACGCGATCACGCGGCTGCTGGCCGAGCAGGCGTTGGCCGAGGCGGCGGAGGTCGACCGGGGCGGTGCGCGCGGGCCGTTGGCCGGGGTGCCGTTCACGGTGAAGGAGAGCATCGCGATCGGCGGCGTGCCGACGACCCACGGCGCGGTGCGGTTCAAGGACTTCGTGACGCCGCTGGACGCGCCGCCGGTGGCCCGGCTGCGGGCGGCGGGCGCGATCCCCATCGGGCACGCGAACATGCCGACGCTCACGTTGGCCGGCATGCACACGCGCAGCGAGCTGTTCGGCGACACGGTCAACCCGTGGGACCCGACCGTCACGCCCGGCGGCTCCAGCGGTGGTGACGGGGTGGCGGTGGCCACCGGGATGGCGGGGTTGGGGCTGGGCAACGACTCCGGCGGCTCGGTGCGCATCCCGGCGGCGTTCTGCGGCGTGGCCGGGTTGAAGCCGACCTACGGGCGGTTCCCGGCCGACCACCGGCTCGGTCCGGACGACCCGCCGCTGGGCGCGCAGCTGTTCGTCGTGGACGGGCCGCTCGCCCGGACCGTCGGGGACCTGCGGCTCGCGTTCGAGGCGTTGGCGGGCACGTCGCCGCGCGACCCGCGGGCGGTGCCCGTGCCGTTGACCGGGCCGCCGGTGCCGCGTCGGGTCGCCGTGGTCGCCGATCCCGGCGGGACGGGTGTCGACCCGGTGGTGCGGGCCGCGGTCGAGGACGCCGCCGGCGTGCTGTCGGACGCCGGGTACGAGGTGGTCGAGGCGGACGTGCCGGTGCTGGACGAGGCGCTGTCGGCGTACGGGGCCATGCTGATGACCGAGTTCACGCCGAGCTGGCCGGTGGTGCGCACCCTGCTCGGCGCGGAAGGCCACCGGTACATCGAGCTGTCGATGGCGAAGGCCGGGCCGGTCGACGTCGCCGAGTACCTGCGGCTCACCGGCGTGCTGCTGGGCGTGAAGCGGGCGTGGGCGGAGTTCCTGGGCCGGTTCCCGCTGGTGCTCGGGCCGGTGTTCACCGCGCGTCCGCCCGAGCCGGGGCTGGAGTCGCGTTCGCGCGAGGGGCACGACCTGGTGACCGGCGCGATGCGGCTGTGCACCGCGACGAGCTTCGCGGGCCTGCCGGCGGTGGCCGTGCCGACCGGGGTGGTCGACGGGCTGCCGGTCGGCGTGCAGCTGATCGGGCGGGCCTACCGCGAGGACGTGTGCCTGGACGCGGCCGAGGTGGTGGAGCGGGTGATCACGCCGCGTACTCCCGGAGGAAGCTGACGGCCTCGTCGGCGTCGTCCGTGACGAGGATCCAGCGCTCGGCCTCCCGGCCACGGGCGAGGCGTTGCACCAGTGGTGCGGCCGGCACCTCGTCGACCCAGAAGTCCCGGCCCAGGAACACCATCGGCGCGGCCGGGCCGACCGAGCCGTAGTGGTTCTGGCAGTAGTCCTGGAAGACCTCCTGCACGGTGCCCGCGCTGCCCGGCGTGTAGATGATGCCGCCGGTGGCGACGGTGAGCAGGCCCTCCTCGCGGACCGAGTTGGCGAAGTACTTGGCGTGCAGCTCGCACGCCGGGTTCGGCGGCTCGTGGCCGTAGAACCACGTCGGGATGCCGATCGTGCGCGGCCGGTCGGAGGTGGGCAGGTCGGTGGGGCACGCGGCGATCCAGCGGCCGATGGACTCGGCGTCGCCGCCGAAGCCCGGAGCCTTCGCCAGGTCCTTCAACGTCGGCTCGTCCACGCCGATCCGCACGCCCAGCGGCACGGCCTCCATCACGCCAGGGCCGCCGCCGGTCAGCACGGTGAACCCGGCCTCGCCGAGCGCCGCGCCCAGCCGCACGGCACGCCGGTAGCCGTCCGTGTCGCGGCCGAGCGCGTGCCCGCCCATCACGGCGACCGGACGTGCGGACAGCGCGTCGTCCAACGCCTCGGTGATCGCGTGGTCGTGCAGGCGTTCGGCGAGCGCGTGCAGCGGGTCGGGGTTGTGGCCCTGGGCGCGGGTGTGCTGGTAGATCAGGGCGTCCGGGGTGTCGGCGTAGGACAGCGGGTCGTCCGGGTCGAACCCGGCGAACAGCTCGGCCGGCGTGTAGAGCCGCGACCGGTACACGTCGTACGGCAGGTCCGGGATCGTCGGGAACACCAGCGCGCCGGCCGCCGCCGCACGTCGTTGGCCGAGCGGCGAGAGCGTGCAGCCGAGGAACAGCGCGCCGTCCATCGGCACGCGCAGCTCCTCTTCGCTCAGGTCGAGCCCGACGAGGACGGCGTGCCTCAGCTCGGCCGCCGCGCGGACCTGGTCGAGGTCGGTGTACTCGGTGCGCACCGGCGCAGCCTACGGCCGAGCGTTGAACACGGGGTGCGCGAACGTTCGACACGCGGCACCTGAGCGTTCGACACGCGCGACGCGAACGTAGGACTCTCGCGAGAGTCCTACGTTCAGGACGCGAGAGTCCTACGTTCGGGAGCGGTGAGTTCGACGTTCGGGACGTGAGGTCAGCCGAAGAACAGGGACTTCGGGCCCGTCGGGAAACCGAGCGCGGTCACGTCGCGGACGTCGTCGGTGATCACGGCGGACTTGCCCGTGCAGCCCGGCTCGGACCACAGCTTCACCGAACCGCCGGGCGCGATCGACAGGAAGTCGCCCCGCACGTCCTGGCAGCCCGGCCCGGTGACGCCGGTGGCGAAGTTGGTGCCGCTGAAGTCGTCGAAGTTCTTGCCGGAGAACAGGGTCGCGGACGTGGCAGGCGGCACGGCGGGGCCTGCCGGCGCGGGCGGCGTGGTGGTGGCGACGGGCGTGCCCGCCTTCTGGCCGTTCGGCGTCACGCCGAACCACGTGCCGCCGACGCCCTGGCCGAGCGTGTCACCGGGCTTGACGTCCTTGCTGAACAGGTAGACCGGCCAACCGCCGACGGTGAGCTGCGTCCGACCGTCGGCGCGCTTGACGAAACCGACGTCCCGCTTCGCGATGCCCGCGATGAACACCTTGCCGCCCTTGGCGATGGTGACCGGCGGCCACGTCTGCGCGCACTCGCCGTCGCACGTGGACTCGGACGGGTTCGCGGTGTCCTTGTCGAAGCGGTAGAGCGTCATTCCCGCGCCGTTTACCACAACGGGGTTCAACGCGCCGGCGGACGTGGCGCGCAACTGCACCCACTTGTCCTTCACCTCGCGCGGCGCGGATTTCGGCGCGAGGTCGCCGGTGTTCGGATCGGCTTTGTTGGACCGCGCCGTCCCGGCGAGGAACGACACCCCGGCCGGGTCAGAACCGGCCGACTCCTGCTGAACCCGCTGGTCGACGGGCTGCGCCTGGGGTGCCGGTTGGGCCGAGCCGTCGACACCGCAGGCCGACAGGGCCAGGGCACCCAACGCGATGAGGGCGGCAAAGGGCGCGACATGCTTGCGCAGCATGGAATTCTCCGAATGGTGAGGGTTTCATCGCCGAGTGGCCGACACCCAGGACACGTGCGGACCGCCGGAGCGGTTCAACCCGATTCGGAGAAAATTTCTCAGAAGATGACGGTCTGGTTCCCGTGCACCAGCACGCGGTCCTCCAAGTGCCACCGCAGACCGCGCGCCAGCACGACCTTCTCGATGTCACGCCCCTTGCGCACCATGTCGTTGATGGAGTCGGTGTGGTCCACCCGGATCACGTCCTGCTCCACGATCGGACCCTGGTCGAGGTCCGCGGTCACGTAGTGGCACGTCGCGCCGACCAGCTTCACGCCCCGGCTGTGCGCCTGGTGGTACGGCCGCGCGCCGATGAACGACGGCAGGAAGCTGTGGTGGATGTTCAACGCCCGCCCGGCCCAGTCCGCGCACAGCTCCGCGGGCAGGATCTGCATGAACCGCGCCAGCACCACCGCGTGCGGCCGGTGCCCGTCGACGAGCTGCCGCAGCTGCGCGAACGCCGCCGCCTTGCCCTCCGGGTCGTTCGCCGGGAACGGCACGTGGTGGAACGGGATGCCGTGCGCCCTGGTGATCCCGGCCAGGTCGGCGTGGTTGCCGATGACCGCGGACACGTCGACGTCCAGCTCCTGCGACGCCACCCGGCCGAGCAGGTCGTACAGGCAGTGCCCCTCCTTGGACACCAGGATCACCACCCGCCTGCGCTCGCCGGAGTCGGCGACCCGCCACGAGCCGGGGTGCGCGCCCAGGTCACGGGCCACCTCCGCGAACCGGGCCCGCAGCTCGTCCACGTCGAACGGCAGCGAGTCGGCCCGGACCTCCTGGCGGGTGAAGAACCAGTTGGTGGTCGGGTCGGTGTGGTAGGCCGCTTCGACGATCCAGCCGCCGTGCTCGGCCAGGAACGAGGAGATCCGGGCCACGATGCCGGTGCGGTCGGGGCAGCCGAAGGTGATCACGTAGCGTCGTTCAGGCAGAGGCACGACCGGAAGTATCTACGGTCGCGGCAGCCCGTCCAGCAGTGACCTGTCACCCGATGTGATGGCGCCGCTGGGCCGGCCCCACGCCGCCCGGTACAGCGCGTCGGCGGTGCCCGCCACGGTGGCGTCCTCGTCGGTCGCCGAATCGGTGATCGGACCCGCCTCCGGCGGTCGGCCGGGCGTGAGCCGGACCTCCCAGGCGCGGCCCGCGTCGGCGGCGTGGAACAGCACCCGGCCCGACCGCTCGACCGGCTTGCGCTGGGCGGCCCGCACCACCATCCGCGTCAGGAACTCGTCCACCCCGTCGGCCGCGAACTCGACGTCGAACAGCAGCGTCGGCACGTCCGCGCCGTGCCGCGCGTGCTCGGCGTCCAGCCGGTGGATCGCGGTCTCGTGCGCCTGTCGGCGTGACCAGAAACCGAAGGTCTTCGGCCCGATGAACGTCCACGCGGGCGTGTCAGGCGTGGCGCCGGCCAGGGTGTCGGCCAGCTCGGCGACCTTCTTGTCCCACCAGTCGAGCAGCTCGTCCCAGTCGGCGGGGCGTTCGTCGGCCCGCGGCCTCTCACCGTCCGCCGGCGTGTGCAGGGCACGCAACGCCCAGGAGTGGACGCTCCCCACGTGGTCGATCAGGTCCCGCACCGTCCATCCCGCGCAGGTGGGCACCGGCGCGTCCGGCCCGGCGGCCACCGCCGCGTCACGCACGGCGGCGTACTGGGTCCTCAGGTGCTGCACGAAGTCGGCGTGGTCCACGCCACAAGCCTAGGGACTCACCACGTCCCAGGGCAGGGTGACCTCGCCCAGCCGCCACCGCTTCCGGTCGTCCAGCACGGGCCAGCCGCGTTCGGCCAGCAGCCGCACGGACTCCACCCAGCGCGCACGCGGGCCGTAAGGCGCGAACGGCGCGCACGTCGCCCAGCACGCGTCCAGCTCGGACAGCAGGGCGTGCACCTTCTCACCGGGCACGTTGTGGTGGATCAACGCCTTCGGCAGCCGTTCGGCCAGGTCGCCCGGGGTCTCCAGGTCGGCGGGCAGGCACGAGAGCGTGAACGTCCGCGGCCCGTCGGAGGTCAACGCCACCCAGCAGCAACGGCGGCCGATCTCGTCGCACGTGCCCTCGACCAGCACGCCGCCGGGCGCGAGCCGGCCGACCATGGTGTCCCACGCCTCGGCCGCCTGCTCCTCGGTGTACTGGCGCAGCACGTTGAACGCGCGCAGCAGCACGGGCCGGGCGCCGGCCAACTCGAACCCGCCGCGGCGGAAGTCGAGCCGCGGCGGGTCGGCGACCTCCTTGCCCGCGGCGACCCGTTCGGCGTCGAGTTCGAGGCCCAGCACGCGGACGTCCGGGTTGACCGCGCGCAGCCGTGCCGCCAGCTCGACGGTGGTGATCGGCGAGGAGCCGTAGCCGAGGTCGACCACCAGCGGCTCGGGTGTGGAGAGCAGGTCGCGGTACGCGTGCGCGACCCACCGGTCGACCCGGCGCAGGCGGTTCGGGTTGGTGGTGCCCCTCGTCGGCAGGCCGAGCGCACGGGCCCGGCCCGCGGCTAGGCGCGGCGTGCGAGCCATTCGGCGGTGAACTCGGATTCCTTGTCGAGCAGCAGCGACACCTGTTCGGCGATCATCGCCTCCAGCTTGCCGCCCATGATCGGGATGCCCACCTTGACCTGACCCGTGAGGGTGAGTTCGCTCCCAGTCGCGGTGTCGGCGAGCGTGATCGTGCCGTCCAGCCGGCCCGGGACGCCGTTCAGCGTCACCTCGACCGTGCCCGCGTAACCGGCCTCGGTCCACGACTCGGCGCGGTCGATGACGAGGTCGCCGCCGAGCAGGCCGCGGGCCACCGACGGCAGCTTGTCCGCGGGCACACCCTGCTTGAGCTGGTAGGACGTGCTCTGGCCCGTGGCGGTGAAGGCGACCAGCTCCGGGTTCGTGCCGCCCAGCTCGGCGAGCCGGTCGCGCAGGTACGACTGGTCCACCAGCGCTGCGTACACGTCCCGCGCCGGCCAGCGGGACGTGGTTCGGTGCTCGATGCGGCGTGCCATGTCGCGGAGGCTACCGTTCTCGGTCGTGACCACCCCGCCCTCCAGTGCCCGTGTGCCGCTGGCCGAGTGCACCACGCTGCGGCTCGGTGGCCCCGCGACGAGGTTCACGCGCGCCGCCACAGCCGCCGAACTCGTCGAGACCGTGCGCGCGTTGGACGCGGACGGCGAACCGTTGTTGCTGCTCGGCGGCGGTTCGAACCTGGTCGTCTCCGACGCCGGGTTCGACGGCACGGTGGTGGCCGTCGGCACGTCCGGCCGTCGGCTCGACCCGCTGGGCGACGGCCTCGTGCAGCTGACCGTGGAGGCGGGCGAGGACTGGGACTCGGTCGTCGCGGAGGCCGTCGCGCAGGGGCTGGGCGGGCTGGAGTGCCTGTCCGGCATCCCGGGGCTGGTCGGGGCGACGCCGGTGCAGAACGTCGGCGCGTACGGCGTCGAGGTCGCGCAGGTGCTGACGTCGGTGGACCTGCTGGACCGGCGCACGGGCCGGGTGCACCAGGTGCCCGCGGACGGCTTGGGGCTTGCGTACCGGACGAGCGTGCTGAAGGGCACCGACCACGCGGTGGTGCTGCGGGCGCGGTTCGCGTTGACCGCGGGCGGGCAGTCCGCGCCCATCCGGTACGGCGAGCTGGCCAGGGTGCTCGGCGTCGCGCCGGGCGACCGGGTGCCCGCCGACGCGGCCCGCAAGGCGGTGCTGGAACTGCGGCGCGGCAAGGGCATGGTGCTGGACGCGACCGACCACGACACGTGGAGCGCGGGCTCGTTCTTCACCAACCCGCTGCTGGACGACTCGACGTTGGCCGGGGTGCTGATCCGGATCGCCGAACGCCTCGGGCCGCACGTGGACGTGCCGACGTACCCGGCGGGCGTCGGGTACTCGAAGCTGTCGGCGGCGTGGCTGATCGAACGGGCCGGGTTCGGGCGCGGGCACCGGGGGCCGGGCGGTCGGGTGGCGCTGTCGGGCAAGCACACGCTGGCGTTGACGAACCGGGGCGGCGCGTCGACCGAGGACCTGCTGGACCTGGCGCGCGAGGTGCGCGACGGGGTGCGGGCGGCGTTCGGGGTGGAGTTGCTCCCGGAACCGGTGCTGGTGGGCTGCGAGCTCGGGTGATGTCGCCGGTCGGGTGCGAGTTCGGGTGATGTCGCTGGTGGCCTGCGGGCTCCGGTGATGTCCGCTGGTTGGGATCACCTCCCACCGCTGAACGGCCGAACGGGTGACTCCGTGTGACGAATCCTCACTCCACGCGTTTCATGGAGGTAGAGGCACCCGTTGGAGGTCGTCATGGCCTACCCCGACGACGATCGCGCGGCCGTCAGGCCGATCAAGAAGCTGGTCGAGGACGATTTCCTGAGCCGGCCCGGCGTGGTGGGGGTCGACCTCGGCGAGAAGACCGTCGGCGGCCGGCCGACCGGTGAGCTGGCCATCGTCGTGTTCGTCCGCCGCAAGGGTCGCGCCGCCCAGTTCGCCATCCCGCCGGACGTGCTCGGCGTGCCGACCGACGTGGTCGAGGACACGTTCTGGCTGCACCACACCATCGCGTCGCCCGAGGGCGTGAGCGGGGCGGAGCGGCACGAGTCGTTGGCCGGCGGCATCGGGATCGGGCCGAGCCGGGCGATCCGGTTCGTGCCGCCGGACGTGCCGGAGGTGGACGACTACGTGGTGGCCGGGACGCTGGGCGCGCTGGTCACGCCGCGCCGCAGGCACACCGTGATGGCGTTGACGTCGTTCCACGTGGCCTGCGTCGACGACGCCTGGGCGGTCGGCGACGCGATGGTGCACCCGTCCCGCGTCGACGGCGGGCACCCGGTGCACGACCGGATCGGCGTGCTGGCGCGGGCGGCGCTGTCGGCACGGGTGGACGCGGCCGCGATCATGCTGACCACGCCGCGCGTGCGGCCCGAGGTGGTGGGGTTGGGCGCGGTGACGGGTCGGGCGTCGGCGCGGGTCGGTGATCGGGTGCGCAAGCGCGGGCGGACGACGGCGGTCACCGAGGGCGTGGTGGCGTCGACGGACGCGGCGATCACGCTGGACTTCGGGGTGGGGTTGGGCGTGCGGACGCTGCACGACCAGATCCGGATCGAGACGCCCCGGTTCGCCGACCACGGTGATTCGGGCGCGGTGCTGCTGGACGACGCGAACCGCGTGGTCGGCTTGTACTGCGGCGGGAGCCCGGACCGGGGATTCGCGAACCCCATCGGTCCGGTGCTCGACCAGTTGGACGTGGAGTTGCTCACGTCCGGGTGATCACGCCCGGTGCACCCTGGACGCGGAGGCTTGGGCGCGGGGCTTGAGGACGATCTGGTCCAGGTTGACGTGCGACGGCCTGGTCACCGCGAACGCGATCACGTCCGCGACGTCGTCCGCGGTCAGCGGGGTGACGCCCTGGTAGACGGCCGCGGCGCGGTCGGCGTCGCCGTCGAACCGGTTGACGGAGAAGTCGGTCTCGACCATGCCGGGCAGGATCTCGGTCACGCGGACGGGCTGGCCGAGCAGTTCGCCGCGGAGGGTGCGGTGCAGCGCGGACTGGGCGTGCTTGGCCGAGGTGTAGCCGGAGCCGTTGTCGTAGGCCTCGTAGGCGGCGACCGAGGTGACGGTGACGACGTGCCCGTCACCGGAGGCGATCAGCTTCGGCAGCAGGCCCTTGGTGACGCGCAACGTGCCCAGCACGTTCGTCTCCCACATCCACCGCCAGTGCTCCTCGTCCGCCTCCGCGACGGTGGTCAGGCCGCGTGCGCCGCCGGCGTTGTTGACCAGCACGTTCGCCGCCGGGACGGCGTCGAGGAAGGACTCGACCGACGGAGCTGAGGTGACGTCCAACTCGACCGCGGTGCCCTCGATCTCATCCGCGATAGCCTTGAGGCGGTCGACCCGCCGGGCGCCGAGCACCACGTGGAAGCCCTCGGCGGCGAGCCTGCGGGCGGTGGCCTCACCGATGCCCGCACTGGCTCCGGTCACGACTGCGATAGGACGGTTCACACCGGAGATCCTATGTGCGAGACGTAGCTGTGATGCGAATCACTCGCACCAGGAGTCGGGTGGGACGTCCTTCGATCAGGAGGTCGTAACGTGCACAGGACAGTGGCGGCTCTGCTGCTCGGCTTGGCCCTGGTGGCCGGCTGCTCGGCGAAGGTGGAGACGGGCACGGCCAAGCCGGTCGGCGGCGACAACCCGCCGGTGGCCAAGTTCACCACCGCGCCCGCGGACGGCGCGACCGATGCCCCGGTGAACGTGCCGGTGCAGGTCGCCGTGGCCGAGGGCACGATCGACCAGGTCGCGGTCACCAACCCCGAGGGCAAGGCGATCGAGGGCAAGCTCGCCGACGACAAGAAGTCGTGGGCCAGCACGGAGCCGCTCGGGTACGGCAAGACGTACGCGTACGCGGGTCGGGCGACCGGGACGGACGGCCGGCCGGTCGACCTGAAGGGCGGGTTCACGACGTTGAACCCCGCTGCCCAGGTGCGCGCGACGCTGTTCCCCGGCGACAACCAGACCATGGGCGTGGCCGTGCCGATCAAGGTCGAGTTCGACGCCGACGTCGCGGACCGGGCGACGGTGGAGAAGGCGTTGACGGTCACCAACTCGGCCGGCATCAAGGGCAGTTGGGCGTGGCTGGGCGCGCGCGAGGTCCACTACCGGCCGGAGAAGTACTGGCCCGCGAACACGCAGATCCACGTCGAGGCGAAGCTGTACGGGGTGCCCTACGGCGGCGGCGCGTACGGCCGCGCGGACGTGACCAGTGACTTCACCATCGGCCGCAACCAGGTCGTGAAGATCGACACGCCGTCGCACCAGCTGGTCGTGCAGCGTGACGGGCAGACGGTGGCGACCTACCCGGCGTCGTTCGGCAAGGACGAGGACCCGGCCCTGGCCACGCCGAACGGCACGTTCGTCGTGATGCAGAAGTTCGACACGTGGAGCTTCGACAACCCCCAGTACGGCTACACCAACGTGGTGAAGAAGTGGTCGGTGCGGTTCTCCAACCACGGTGAGTTCATCCACGAGAACAACGACAACGCGGGCAACATCGGCAAGGTCAACTCGTCGCACGGGTGCGCGAACCTGTTGGAGGCCGATGCCAAGGCGTACTACGACAGCGCGTTGGTGGGTGATCCGGTGGAGGTGACCGGGTCGATCACGACGTTGCCGGCGCAGTTCGACTGGTACGACTGGCAGATCCCTTGGGCGCAGTGGCAGACGATGTCGGCGCTGTGAGTTGAGTTCGGCGCGGTGGTTGGGTCCGGTGCGGTGGTTCGGGTTCCGTCCGATGGTCTCGCTCAAGTCCGGCTCGATTTGACATGGGGCCCTTACGGGCACTCCAGGCAGGCCAAAGCCGGGCAGGCCTGGCGGGAAGAGCGTCCGCCAAGCCTGCCCGGCTTCGACCAGCCTAAAGCACCCGAACCCATGTCAAATCGGGCCTCTGCGGGGGTGCGCCGGGTCCGTTGTGCGGCTGTTGGGGCGGTGATGTCGGTGGGCGGTTGTGAGGTCGTTGAGCTGGGTGTCTGGTGATCAAGTGGTGGTCGTTGCGTGTGTGGTTGATGGCGCAAAATCACTTGTGCGGGAAGTGATGGGATGATTTGCGCGTTGTCGTAGGTCGTGCGGAACACTCTCCTCGACGCCGGGGGCGTCCGGTTGTCGGTTCGCGAGTCCGGACCCGCCGACGCCCCTGCGGTCGTGCTGGTGCACGGATGGGCTCAGTCCGGGGAGGTGTGGTCGCCCCCGTCGTCGTTGCGTGGTTACGCGGTGGATCTGCGCGGTCACGGCGCGTCGGAGGTTGCTGGCGGCGGGTATCGCGAGTCGGCGGTCTGGGCGGCTGATCTGAAGGCCGTCCTCGATCACGTCGGGCGGCCGGCGGTGGTGGTCGGGTGGTCGTACGGCGGGTTGGTGATTGCCGACTACCTACGTTTTCACGGTACGGCGGGGCTCAGTGGGTTGGTGCTCGTCGGAGCGATCACGGAGCTGGGGCGCGGTCGGCCGGGTGGGCTCACCGGGCGGCTGGCGGACGCGGTGTTGCCGGAGGCGTACTCGGATGATCCGGCGGTGGCCGTGCCCGCGTTGACGGGGTTCTGCCGTGACCAGGCGCCGGGGTTGGGCGGTGACGTGGTGCAGCGGATGTTGGGCACGGCGTTGCGGGTGCCGCCGTGGGTCCGTCGGGACATGTTCCGGAGGGACGTGGACAGCGCCGGGGTGCTGAAGGCGGTCGACAAGCCGACACTGGTCGTGCACGGCACCGCCGACGAGGTGGTCGACCCGGCCGCCGGTGAGTACGCGGCGGCCCTGATCCCCGGAGCCGACTTGCGCCGCTACGACGGAATTGGGCACGCGCCGTTCCTGGAACGGCCGGAGTGCTTCGCGGCCGACCTCGGGCGGTTCGTCGCGGAGGTCTCGCGGTGAAGCGGGTCGCGGTGTTGTCGGTGCACACGTCGCCGCTGGAGCAGCCCGGCACGGGCGACGCGGGTGGGATGAACGTCTACATCGTGCAGACCGCCACGCGGATGGCGCAGCGGGGCATCGCGGTCGAGATCTTCACCCGGGCCACGTCCTCGGAGTTGCCGCCGGTGGCCGAGCTGGCGCCCGGCGTGAAGGTGCGGCACGTGGTCGCGGGGCCGTTCGAAGGGCTGGGCAAGGAGGAACTGCCCGGTCAGCTGTGCGCCTTCACTGCGGGTGTGCTGCGGGCCGAGGCGCGGCACGAGCCCGGGCACTACGACGTCGTGCACTCGCACTACTGGTTGTCGGGGCAGGTCGGGTGGTTGGCGCGGGAGCGGTGGGCGGTGCCGTTGGTGCACACCGCGCACACGTTGGCGAAGGTGAAGAACCTGGCGCTGGCGGCCGACGACATGCCCGAGCCCCGGATGCGGGTGATCGGCGAGGAGCAGGTGGTCGCCGAGGCGGACCGGTTGGTGGCCAACACCGACGTCGAGGCGGCCGAGCTGGTCAAGCTGTACGACGCGGACCCGTCGAAGGTGATGGTCGTGCCGCCGGGGGTGGACCTGGAGCGGTTCACGCCCGGTGATCGGGACCGGACCCGGGCGGCTCTGGGGCTGCGGTCGGATGCCGTCGTGCTGGCTTTCGTGGGTCGCATCCAGCCGTTGAAGGCGCCGGACGTGCTGTTGCGCGCGGCGGCGGAGATGGTGGCGCGCGATCCCGGCTTGCGGTCGCGGTTGGTCGTGCTCGTGGTCGGCGGGCCCTCGGGGTCGGGGATGAAGACGCCCGACGAGCTGGTGCGGTTGGCGGCCGAGCTGCGGATCTCGGACGTGGTCCGGTTCATGCCGCCGCAGGGCGGTGAGGCGTTGGCGCGGGTCTACCGCGCGGCCGACGTGGTGGCGGTGCCCAGCTACAACGAGTCGTTCGGGCTGGTGGCGTTGGAGGCGCAGGCGTGTGGCACGCCGGTGGTCGCGGCGGCGGTCGGCGGGTTGCCGGTGGCGGTGCGCGACGGGGTGTCCGGGGCGTTGGTGGACGGGCACGACGCCGGTGCGTGGGCGCGGGTGCTGACGGCCATCGCGCTGAACCCCGCGTACCGGGAGGAACTGGCCAGCAACGCCGTCGGCCACGCCCGCCGGTTCTCCTGGGACCGCACGACTGATTCACTCCTCGCCGGGTACGCCGAAGCACGGGACGTGTTCCGCGAGGAGGTCATCGCTTGAGCCTGGACGACGTGATCCGGTCGACCCTGGACGACCGCGAGCTGCGCTACGACAACAAGGAGCCGGGCCGGTTCTTCGTGACCCTGCCGGGCACGAAGAAGCTCCAGACGAACTGCTGGCTGGTCGTCGGCAGGCACGCGCTGGTGGTGGAGGCGTTCGTGTGCCGCAAGCCGGACGAGGCGCACGAGGACGTCTACCGGTTCCTGTTGCGGCGCAACGCCAAGCTGTACGGCGTCCACTACACGATCGACACGACCGGCGACATCTACCTGGTCGGCCGGCTCGCCCCGCACGCGGTGACGCCCGACGAGCTGGACCGCGTGCTCGGGCAGGTGGTGGAGGCCGCCGACGGCGACTTCAACACGCTGCTGGAGATCGGGTTCGCCGGCGCCATCCAGCGGGAGTGGGACTGGCGGGTCTCGCGCGGCGAGTCGCTGGCCAACCTCCAGGCGTTCCGGCACCTGGTGTCCGAATCGTGATCGTGCACGAGCAACGGGGATGAGCCCGCGCCCCGTCCCAGCGGTGACCGGAAACCAGGGAGGGTCACATGGGCAGACGGGTGGGGTTGGTGGTCGCCGCGTTCGCGCTGGCGGCGCTGGCGGGGTGCGCGGCGGGCTCGTCGGGGTCGGCGGCCGACCACGCGGCGGTGGCGCCCGCGCCGGCGCAGGACAACGCGCAGCCGGGTGGCACGCCGAAGCAGGAGTCGGCCGGCACGGGTGAGGCGAAGCAGGCGGGCACGTCGGCGCAGCAGAACCGGCAGCTCGTGCGCACGGCGACGGTCGAACTGCGCGCGTCGGACACCACCGCGGCGTTGTCCCGGGTCAAGGACCTGGTCATCGCGGAAGGCGGGTACTCGGCGCAGGAGAAGTCGCAGCCCAACCGGGCCTCGGTCACGGTGAAGGTGCCCGGCGACCGGCTGGACCCGGTGCTGGAGTCGATCAGCGGGCTGGAGGGCGTCGAGGTCAGCAGGCGGGAACTGCAGACCGAGGACGTGACCGAGCAGCTGGTGGACGTCGAGGTCCGGCTCGCCAACCAGCGGGCCAGCGTGGAGCGGGTGCGCGGACTGCTGGACCGGGCCACGACCACGTCCGAGATCACCGACATCGAGGCCGAGCTGACCAAGCGGCAGTCCGAGCTGGAGTCGCTGCAGCGCCGGCACGAGACGTTGAAGAGCCAGGTCGCCATGTCGACGTTGACCGTCGTCATCTCGGCGAAGAGCGAGCCGGTGGTGGTCGTGGAGGACGAGAACGACTTCCTGGCGGCGTTCGCCGGTGGCTGGGGAGCGCTGGTGAAGGCGTTCGGCTGGCTGCTGGTGGTGCTGGGCGGCGTGCTGCCGTTCGCGGTGGTGCTGGGGCTGCCGGCGTTCGGCTACCTGTGGTGGCGGCGACGTCGGAAGGTCGCGCCCGCGGTGCCCGCCGCGTCGTCGAGCACGCCTTAGGGGGCGGGAGCGCGGGGCGGCTTGGGAGAGAGGGGGAGTCGCGAGCTCAAGCCGCCCCGCGTCATTCCCCGCTGACGTGGATCCGGGCGGGGGGAGCCCGGGATTCCAAGCGGGCCGCGGTTCGACGGGGGGATTGCGAACCGCGGTTCTGCCGCGCGGGTCGATCGGAGTGCGTGGGAGCCGACCCGCGAGGGCCTTGCCAACTTGGCAGATGGCCGGTGATCACCACAAGGGCCGGCGCTACTCCATTCGTGTGTTCTTAGCCGAGTTAAGTAACGCTGTAGCGGGACTGACGACCGCCTTGACCAGCGATGTGGCTTGACTCACGATGACGGGATCCCGGCCCCCAGGATGAATGAGGCAGCCGCATGGTCTTCCGCAGTCCGTTCCCCGATGTCGCGGTCCCGGACGTCACGCTGCACGAGTTGCTCTTCGCCGACCTCGGCGAGCGCGCCGACCGGGTGGCCCTGGTCGACGGCACCTCGGGCGCGTCGCTGACCTACCGCCAACTGGCCAGCGCGGTCGACCGCTTGGCCGCCGCGCTGGCCGCCAGGGGGATCGGCAAGGGCGACGTGGTGGGCATCCTCAGCCCGAACACCCCCTACTACGCCGTCGTGTTCCACGGCATCCTGCGCGCGGGCGCCACCGCGACCACCATCAACGCCCTGTACACGGCGGACGAGGTCGCGCACCAGTTGGCGGACGCCGGCGCGAAGATGCTGTTCACGGTGTCCGTGCTGCTGCCGAACGCCGCGCCGGGCGCGGAGAAGGCCGGCATCTCCGACGTCGTTGTGCTGGACGCCGCCGAGGGCTACCCCAGCCTGTCGTCGTTGCTGGCGAACGCCGAGCCGACGCCGGAGGTGTCGATCGACCCGGCCCAGGACGTGGCCGTCCTGCCGTACTCGTCCGGGACGACCGGCCGGGCCAAGGGCGTGATGCTGACGCACCGCAACCTGGTCGCGAACATCGTCCAGTGCGGGCCGCTGCTGAAGATCGGCGAGAGCACGAAGATCCTCGCCGTGCTGCCGTTCTTCCACATCTACGGCATGCAGGTGCTGATGAACAACGGCCTGCACGTCGGCGCGACGGTGGTGACGCTGCCGAAGTTCGACCTGCCCGAGTTCCTGCGGGTGATCCAGGACCACCGGACCGACCGCGTCTACATCGCGCCGCCGGTCGCGGTGGCGCTGGCCAAGCACCCCCTGGTCGACCAGTACGACCTGTCCGGCATCGACACGATCTTCTCCGGCGCCGCGCCGCTGGACGTCGACCTGGCCGCGACCGTCGCCAAGCGCCTCGGCTGCCGCGTCTCGCAGGGCTACGGGATGACCGAGATGAGCCCGGTCAGCCACGCGATCCCGGACGGCCGCGACGACATCTCCGTCGGCACGGTCGGCGTCATCGCGCCGAACATGGAGTGCCGCTTCATCGACCCGGCCACCGGCGAGGACGTGGGCGTCGGCGAGCGCGGCGAGCTGTGGTGCCGCGGCCCGAACGTCATGAAGGGCTACCTGAACAACCCCGAGGCCACCGCCGCCACGCTCGACGAGGACGGCTGGCTGCACACCGGCGACGTCGCGATCATCGACGAGAACGGCCTGGTCAGCATCGTCGACCGGGTCAAGGAACTGATCAAGTACAAGGGCTACCAGGTGCCGCCGGCCGAGCTGGAAGCGCTGCTGCTGACGCACCCGGAGGTCGCCGACGCGGCCGTGGTCGGCGTGCGTGACGCGGAGGGCGAGGAGGTGCCGAAGGCCTTCGTCGTCCGCCAGCCGGGCACGGCGCTGGACGAGGCCGGCGTGATGGAGTTCGTGGCCTCCCAGGTGGCGCCGCACAAGAAGGTGAGGGTCGTGGAGTTCATCGAAGCGATCCCGAAGTCGGCCGCGGGCAAGATCCTGCGCAAGGACCTCCGGGCGCGGGAAGCTCGTTGATCCGCTGACCGGTTGGCGCGGGTCGGCCGCTGGAACCAGGTCCGACCTGCGCCAACAGGGTCACGGGTACCTGCCGTGGCGGGCGCCGGGCAGGAGGCGGCGTTGGGCTGCGCGACGGCATGAAGGGTGCTCCGATGTCGAGGCCATCGAGGCGTGACCGCAAGAAGAAGCGCAACCGGGGCACTCGGAAGCGGGCCGATCCCGAGCCGTTACCCGTGTCGAGCGCGCCCGCCGAAGGCGATCGACGTTCGGCCGGCGACACCGCCGTGCGCAGGGCACTGGCATTGCCGGAGCGGCCTGGCCGGATCACCGCGGGGCTCCTCTTCCTGGCGATCATCGTGTTCGGCTACGAGGCGGCACCGCAGCTCGCCGACCCGGCCACGGTGTCCGGCGCCTGGGAGGTCTACTCGAACGGGTTGTGGGTGGCGGTGGCCTTCGGCGCGACGGCCACGTTGACGACCCTGGCCTACTGCCTGGTGTTCTTCCGGGACGTGGAGCCCACCAGGAAGTTCCTGACGTGGGTCGCCCAGTACGCCGGCATCGGCGCGATCCTGGGCACCCTCCTGGGGTGCCGGATGGCCCTGCCCCTGGTGATCGCGTCGAAACAACCCGGCGGCCAGGCCTTCACCTTCTCGGGGTTCCTGGGGATGGTGAGCAACACCGCCACCATGCTCACCCTCCTGATGATCGCCACCTGCTGGATCCGGATGTGGGGTGTCGTGTCCGCGATCGCCCGCGCCAACGCGGCGGAGACACCGGTGTCGCGGTGGCGCTTCGTGGGCTGGGCCAAGACCACCGCCCTGGTCGTGGTCACCGTGGGCGTGTCGAACCTCGTCGGACTGCGCGCGGCCAACGCCGTTCTCGTCATGTTGGGCTAGGACCACCTCGCCGGCACCACCCGATGGTGTTGATCCCCGTCACTCAGCGAGCCGGACCCGTCACGCTCCACAACCATGTCGGGTGCAAATCGGAGTCGACACATCGGAGAAGACACGCATGCGCATTCTCGGAAGGCTGGCCCTCGCGGCCGGCGCCACCGCCGTCATCCTGCTGGCCGCGCCCGCCGCCAACGCCGCGGACGCCCCGGCGGAGCGAACGGCGAAGGGTGCGATGGACGCCGTTCCCAGCGGCGACCTGCTGGGCGCCCTGTCCAGCGTGCTGGCGCCGGTGACCAGCCTCGGCGGCGCGGCCGGCGGGACCGGCGGGATCAGCGGCCTGACCGGCGGGCTCGTGGGCGTCAGTGGTCTCGGCGGCTGATCCGGCTTCGGGCCGGGCCCCGCGAGAGGCCCGGCCCCGCCGCCCGCTGCACCGATCAAGATCACACCTGCCACCGGCGTGAGCCGGCCCCGTCCATCTGGCAGGCTGACGCCCATGGCTGTCGGAACCCTGGTGCTGCTCCGCCACGGCGAGAGCGTCTGGAACGCGGAGAACCTGTTCACCGGTTGGGTGGACGTCCCCCTCTCGGAGAAGGGTGTGAACGAGGCGAAGCGCGGCGGCGTGCTGCTGCGTGAAGCGGGCGTGCTGCCGGAGGTGGTGCACACGTCGCTGCTGCGGCGGGCCATCGGCACCGCCAACCTCGCGCTCGACGCGGCCGACCGGCACTGGATCCCGGTCCGCCGGGACTGGCGGCTCAACGAGCGCCACTACGGCGCGCTCCAGGGCAAGAACAAGAAGCAGACGCTGGAGGAGTTCGGCGAGGAGCAGTTCATGCTCTGGCGCCGTTCCTACGACACCCCGCCGCCGCCGATCGAGCCCGGCACCGAGTTCAGCCAGGACGCCGACCCGCGCTACGCCGACCTCGGCCCCGACCTGCCGCTCACCGAGTGCCTGCTGGACGTGGTCAAGCGGATGATCCCGTACTGGGAGTCCTCGATCGTGCCGGACCTGCGCACGGGCAAGACGGTGCTGGTCGCCGCGCACGGCAACTCGCTGCGCGCGCTGGTCAAGCACCTCGACGGCGTCTCGGACGAGGCGATCGCGGGCCTGAACATCCCCACCGGCATCCCGCTGCGCTACGACCTGGACGAGGAGCTGAAGCCGCTCAAGCCGGGCGGCGAGTACCTCGACCCGGACGCGGCGGCGGACGCGATCAAGGCCGTGGCCAACCAGGGTCGCTGACCGAGGTCGGACTCCGACGGCGGCACGTGCGCGGGAACACCCGGCGCCCGTGCCGCCGTCTCGTTTCCGCACCCTTCGTTCCCGGCACGTCCTCCGCTCGTCACCTGGAGGAGAACCCGGCTTCCGCCGATCGGCACCTGTCCGAACGCGACCTGACTCAATTGGACACGATTGGGTGAACGGCGGTCGTCTCCTGGGAGAACATCGGTCCCGGACGGTGTCGCAGGAGTCACGAACCAGGCGTGAGCTCTAGGCCGTACCCCGCCTGACCTGCTTACGATGCGCTTGTGACCGCAACGGGTTACCTCGTCCTGTCGATCGGCGCTCTGCTGATCGGCGGCGTCGCGTTTCTCGCCGGACGGACCACCGCACGGGCTCGCGAGACGCGTCCGCGCGGCCTCACCGTCGCCGACCTGATGGCCAGGGTCGTCCACTCCTCACCCAGCGGCATCGCCGTCCTCAACGGCTTCGGCGACGTCGTGCTGCACAACGCCCGCGCCGAGGACCTCGGCGTGGTCCGCAACAACCGGGTGGACGACCGGGCCAGACGCGCCGCCGAGATGGCCCGCAGCCACGGTGGCGTGATCTCGGTGGACCTGTCGTCGCTGGAGGTCATCAAGGGCCGCCAGCCGCAGGCCGTGCACGCCACCGTCAAGGTGCTCACCGAGGGTTTCGTGGTGGTCGACGCCTCCGACGAGTCCGAGTCGGTGCGGCTGGAGGCGACCAGGCGCGACTTCGTGGCCAACGTCAGCCACGAGCTGAAGACCCCGGTCGGCGCGCTCGCGCTGCTGGCCGAGGCGGTGCTGGACGCCGCGGACGACCAGGAGGAGGTCCGCCGGTTCAGCGCCAAGATCATGCAGGAGGCCACCCGGCTCGGCACCCTGGTCACCGAGCTGATCGCGCTGTCGCGGCTGCAGGGCGCGGAGAAGCTGCCGGAGCTCAGCCGGGTCGAGGTCGACGTGGTCATCGACGAGGCGATGAGCCGGTCGAAGCTGGCCGCCGAGTCCGCCGGCATCGAGATCGCCACCGACGACCCGAGCGGCCTCGAGGTCGAGGGCGACCGGACGTTGCTGGTCACGGCGTTGAGCAACCTCCTGGACAACGCGGTCGCGTACTCGCCGCCGGGCAGCCCGGTGTCGGTCAGCCGCAAGCTCGTCGACGGTTTCGTCGAGATCGCCGTCACCGACCGGGGCATCGGCATCGCCGAGGACCAGCAGACCCGCGTGTTCGAGCGCTTCTACCGGGTCGACAAGGCCCGGTCACGTGCCACCGGCGGCACCGGCCTCGGCCTCGCCATCGTCAAGCACGTCGCCAACAACCACGGCGGCGAGGTGAAGCTGTGGAGCCTGCCCGGCACCGGCTCCACCTTCACGCTGCGCATCCCGGCTCATCCAGACCAGGACGAGCCCACCCAGGACCTGCCAACACAGGAGCTGGCGAGCCCCGTGCCGAGCGGCGCGGGCAGCAACCACGGAGGAGAGCTGTGACCAGGGTGCTCATCGTGGAGGACGAGGAGTCCTTCGCCGATCCGCTCGCCTTCCTGCTGCGCAAGGAGGGCTTCACCGCGGCGCTCGCGGCCACCGGCCAGGAGGCGCTGGAGGAGTTCGACCGCAACGGCGCCGACATCGTGCTGCTCGACCTCATGCTCCCCGGGATGAGCGGCACGGACGTGTGCAAGCAGCTGCGCGCCCGCTCCGCCGTGCCGGTGATCATGGTCACGGCCCGGGACAGCGAGATCGACAAGGTCGTCGGCCTGGAGCTGGGCGCGGACGACTACGTCACCAAGCCGTACTCGGCCCGCGAGCTGATCGCCCGGATCCGGGCCGTGCTGCGGCGCGGCGGCGAGTCCGAGGAGCTGCTGCCGCAGGTCCTGGAGGCGGGGCCGGTGCGGATGGACGTCGAGCGGCACGTGGTGACCGTGGACGGCGCCGAGGTCAGCCTGCCGCTCAAGGAGTTCGACCTTTTGGAGTACCTGCTGCGCAACGTCGGCCGGGTGTTGACCCGCGGCCAACTGATCGACCGGGTGTGGGGCGCGGACTACGTCGGGGACACCAAAACCCTGGACGTGCACGTCAAGCGGCTGCGGTCGAAGATCGAGCCAGACCCGTCGGCGCCGCGGTACCTCGTCACCGTGCGCGGACTGGGATACAAGTTCGAATCCTGATCATCCCGACCAGGTACGGTGCACCGCGTGCGCCTAGGGGTGCTTGATGTCGGGTCCAACACCGTCCACCTCTTGGTGGTGGACGCTCATCGTGGTGCCCACCCGACGCCGATGAGTTCGGAGAAGTCCGTGCTGCGCCTCGCGGAGCAGCTGGACGGCTCCGGGCTGCTCGGGCGTGAGGGCGCCGACCAGCTGGTGCGCACCGTCGCCGCGTCCAAGGCGGCGGCGGAGCGGCTCGGCTGCGAGGACCTGATGGCGTTCGCCACGTCCGCGGTGCGCGAGGCGGGCAACTCCGCCGAGGTGCTGGACCGCGTGCGCGCCGAGACCGGCGTCGACCTGCAGGTGCTGACCGGCGAGGACGAGGCGCGGTACACGTTCCTCGCGGTGCGCCGCTGGTACGGCTGGTCGGCGGGCAGGCTGCTGTGCCTGGACATCGGCGGCGGGTCGCTGGAGCTGGCGGTCGGCGTGGACGAGGAGCCGGAGGAGGCGTTCTCGGTGCCGTTGGGCGCGGGCAGGCTGACCCGGACCAGGTTCCGCAACGACCCGCCCACCAGGGCCGAGGTGCGCGAGACCACCGAGTGGCTGGCCGAGCAGCTCGCGCCGGTGGCGAAGAAGATCCGCCGGGTGGGCACCCCTGATCGCGTGGTCGCGACGTCCAAGACGTTCCGCACGCTGGCCAGGCTGACCGGCGCGGCGCCGTCGTCGGCCGGTCCGCGCGCGCGGCGCGTGCTCACCGACGCGGGCCTGCGGCAGCTCATCGCGTTCGTCTCGCGGATGTCCGCGGCCGACCTGGCGGAGCTCGAAGGGGTGAGCGCGAGCCGTGCCCACCAGCTGGTGGCGGGCGCTCTGGTGGCGGAGGCCACCATGCGAGCCCTGTCACTCGGCGAGCTGGAGATTTGCCCCTGGGCCCTGCGGGAAGGTGTCATCCTGCGTCGGCTGGACCACACTAATGGTTCGGACCCGGACACCCCGCCGGACCGCACCCGCCGGACGGGTGACACTGGACGGACTGGCCGCCACGGGGCACGGTGGAGTTGATGAGTCGAGAGAGCGAGTCGGAGCAGACCCAGCGCACCGTCGCGGAGTTGCTCGCCCAGTACGGCGGGGGCTCCGGCGAGGTGACGCCGCGTCGGCGACGGCGCCGTGCCGAAGAGGCCTCGGACACCGCTCCGCAGGCCATCATCGACCGCGTCAACTCCGACAGCGGACGGCTGCGCGCCATCCGGGACGAGTCCGAGGCGCCGCCCGCCGCGCCGCCGTTGCCCCAGCGGCAGCGGCCGGTCGAGGCCGAGCGCACGGCCTACCAGCCGCCGGTGCCGCCGGTGGCGCGTCCCGAGCGTCCCGAGCCGCCGGTGTCCCGGCTGGAACCGCCGGTCTCGCGGCTGGACTCGCCCGTGTCCCGGCTCGACCCGCCGAAGCAGGCCGAATCCGGGCGCAGACGCGCGCCCGAGGTCGACCCGGCCGAGGAGACCCGCGTCGTGCCGCCGATCGTGGCCGACTACCAGGGTGACCAGTCCCGGCCCAACCTGCCGAAACCGCCGCTCAAGCCCGAGACGTCGCGCTCCAACGTGGTGCGGCCCGTGCCGCCCGGCGCGCCTCCCGCGGCGAAGCCGCCGGTGCGCGAGCCGGTGACCGAGGTGATGCCGCGCATCACCGACAAGCTCGCGCCGAACGTGCCGCTGGAGTCGCTGCCGACCGAGTCGGTGCTGATCGTGCCGCCCGCGCCGCCGAGGCTGCCCGACCCGCTGCCCGACCAGTCCGCCGAGGACTGGTTCGGCGACGACGAGCCGGAAGAGGCCGTCGAGGGCGAGAGCACCGCGTTCCACCCGTACGTCGACCTCGACGAGGAAGACGACGACGACTACTCGCGCCGCGACTTCCAGCGCCGCGACCTCGACGATGACGGGCCCGCCGGGCTGGGCGACGTCGACGACGAGGACGACGAGCGCCCCGCCGACCGTTCGGCGGGCAAGGAGTGGCTGCTCATGATCGGGCAGCTGGCCGCGGGCGTGATCGGTGGCGCGGCCCTGTGGCTGGGCTTCAACTACCTGTGGCGCACGGCCGCGCCCGCGGCGCTGGTGGTGGCACTGGCGGTGACCGTCGGCCTGGTGATGATGGTCCGCAAGATCCGCCGTGCGGACGACCTCCAGACGACGGTCCTGGCGGTGCTCGTCGGGTTGATCGTGACGGTGTCGCCCGCGGCGATGCTGCTGGTGAACTCTTGATCCCGGTCGGCCTGTCCACCGCGGCCGTGTGGCCGCAGCCCGCCGGCGCCGCGTTCGAGGCCGCCGCCGAGCTGGGGTACGACGGCGTCGAGCTCATGGTGTGGGCCGATCCGGTGAGCCAGGACGTGCGCGCGGTCGAACGGCTCTCGAAGCGCTACGCGATGCCGGTGCTGGCCGTGCACGCGCCGTGCCTGCTGATCAGCCAGCGCGTGTGGTCGCCGGACCCGGCCGAGCGGCTGCGGCGCAGCGTGCGCGCCGCCGCCGACCTGGGCGCGCGGACCGTCGTGCTGCACCCGCCGTTCGTGTGGCAGCGGCGGTACGCGGAGGGCTTCGCCGACCTGGTCGCGTCGCTGGAGGACGACAGCGGCGTCGCCATCGCGGTGGAGAACATGTTCCCGGTGCGGCGTCCCCTCGGGCGGGGGCGATCGGTGCAGGTCACGGCGTTCCGGCCGTCGATCGACCCGACCGACGTCGGGCACCGGAACTACACGCTCGACCTGTCGCACGCGTCGGCCGCGCACGTGGACACGATGGAGCTGGCCAAGCGGATGGGCGACGGGCTCACCCACGTGCACCTGGCGGACGGCTCCGGCCTGCCCAAGGACGAGCACCTGGTGCCCGGCCGCGGCACCGAGCCGTGCGCCGAGCTGCTGTCCCACCTGACCCGCACGGGCTTCACCGGGCAGGTCGTGCTGGAGGTCAACACCCGCCGCGCCCGCACCGCCGCCGAGCGGTCCGAGCTCCTGGCCGAATCCCTCCTGTTCGCCCGCCTCCACCTCTGACCTCCGCGCGTGTCCTACCTTCAGAACGCGCGTGTCCTACGTTCGCGTCGCGAGAGTCCTACGTTCAGGACGCGTGAATTCAACGCTCAGGTCGACGGACGGCGAACTCGCATCCGCTCCGGCGCCGGTCAGCGGCTAGGGTCTTGATCGTGAACCCGTTGCGCACGTTGATCCTCGCCGCCGCGGGCAACGACACGGTGCGCCGGGTCGTCGCGACCGCCCCCGTCAGCCGCGACGTGGTCCGCCGGTTCGTGGCGGGCGAGACCACCGCGGACGCGATCGACGCGGCCGGCCGGCTCATCGGCGACGGCCTGCGCGTCACCCTCGACCACCTCGGCGAGGACACCGCCGACCGCGCCACCGCCGAACGGACCGTGCGCGCCTACCTGGAGCTGCTCGACCAGCTGCACGACGTCGGCCTCGCCGCGGACGCCGAGGTCAGCGTGAAGCTGTCCGCCGTGGGCCTCGGCCTGAGCGAGACGGTCGCGCTGGACAACGCCTCCCGCATCTGCGCGGCGGCCGAGCAGGCGGGCACCACGGTCACGCTCGACATGGAGGACCACACCACCACCGACGCCACGCTGCGCGTGCTCGCCGAGCTGCGCCGCCACTGGCCGTCGGTGGGCGCGGTGCTCCAGGCGTACCTGCGCCGCACCCTGGACGACGTGCGCGAACTCGCGGACACGCGCGTGCGGCTGTGCAAGGGCGCGTACGCCGAACCGCCGTCGGTGGCCTTCGTCGACCCGCACGAGGTCGACGTCAACTACGTGCGCTGCGCCAACGTGCTGCTGGCCGGCTCCGGTTACCCGATGTTCGCCACCCACGACCCGCGCCTGATCGAGATCGTCTCCGAACGCGCCCGCTGGTACGGCAAGCCGGTCGAGGACTTCGAGTTCCAGATGCTCTACGGCGTCCGGACGGGCGAGCAGCGGCACCTGGCGGCGGAGGGGCACGTCGTGCGCGTCTACGTGCCGTTCGGCGGGCAGTGGTACGGGTACCTGATGCGCCGGCTCGCCGAGCGACCGGCCAACGTCGCGTTCTTCCTGCGTTCGCTGGTCAGCCGCTCGTGAGGAGCCCTGTGTCCTTCTCGGTAGCCAGTGCGGTCCGCCCCCTCGGCGACGGCACGTACACCGCGTCCCTGCCCGCCGAGTGGACCGTCGGTCCCAAGCCGCACGGCGGGTTCCTGCTGGCCCTGGTCGCGCGGGCGGCGGTGGACAGCGCGCGGGCGGCCGTGCCGGGAGCCGACGACCTGGCGCCGCTGGCGGTGAGCACGCAGTTCCTGCGCGCGCCCGAGGTGGGGCCGGTGCTGGTGCGGACCGAGGTGCGCAAGGCGGGGCGGACGGCGACCGTGGTGACGTCCACGTTGGAGCAGCGGGGCCGCAGTTGCGTGGAGGCGGTGGTGACGGTCGGGCGGATGCCGACGGCCGCGCCGGACTACGTCGACCTGCCCGACATGCCCGCCGCGCCGCCCGTGGACGCGATCGACCTGGCGTCGATGGGGTCCGGCGGGGTGTACAAGCTCGGGTCGGTGTGCGACGTGCGGCTGGACCAGGCGGGCGCCGGGTTCCTGGCCGGGCGGGTCGGCGACCCGTTGGTGCTGCGGCTGTGGGCGCGTCCGCTCGGTGAGCGGCCGGACCCGTACTTCGCGCTGATCGCCGGTGACATCTCGATGCCGGTGACGTTCAACCTGGGCCGGTTCGGGTGGTCGCCGACCGTGCAGCTGACGGCGTTGCTGCGGGCGAACCCGGCGCCGGGGTGGCTGCGCGTGCGGGTGTCGTGCAGCGCGGTGCACGGGCAGTGGTTCGACGAGGACGCCGTGGTGATCGACTCGGCCGGGCGGCTGGTGTGCCAGGCGCGGCAGTTGGCGCTGACGCCGGCGACCTGAGCGTTGAATTCAGGTGTCCTGAGCGTAGGACACGCGCGTTCTGAGCGTAGGACACGCGCGTTCTGAACGTAGGACTCTCGCGACGTGAACGTAGGACTCGCGCGTTCTGGAGGTGGGACACGCGTGGGGACCTGCGGTGTTGCGGTGGTGAGGGCGTGGCAGGCTTGGCGCATGACGACCATCGCCGTGTTGGGGGCTGGCAAGATCGGTGAAGCGCTGCTGTCGGGGCTGCTTCAAGGCGGGCGGAAGGCCGACGACCTGCTGTTCACCGAGAAGCACCCGGAACGGGCCGCCGCGCTGACCGAGCGGTACGGGGTGGAGGGCCTCGACGTGCCCGGCGCCGCGCAGCGGGCCGACGTCCTCGTGGTCGCGGTCAAGCCGCAGGACATCGAACCGCTGCTGGACGAGCTGGCACCGGTGCTCAAGCCCGGCACGCTCGTCGTGTCGCTGTGCGCGGGCCTGCCGACGTCCCTCTACGAGCGCAGGCTGCCCGACAGCACCCCGGTCGTCCGGGTCATGCCGAACACCCCGATGGTCGTCGGCGAGGCGATGAGCGCCATCTCCGCGGGCAAGTACGCCACCGACGAGCACCTGAACCTGGTCGAGGAGCTGCTGACCACGGTCGGCAAGGTGGCCCGCGTCCCGGAGAACCAGCAGGACGCCGTCACCGCGCTGTCCGGCTCCGGCCCCGCCTACTTCTTCTACCTGGTCGAGGCCATGATCGACGCGGGCATCCTGCTCGGCATCCCGCGCGACCTGGCCGGCCGGCTCATCATCCAGTCGGCGGTCGGCGCGGCCACCATGCTGAACGAGGGCGACCAGCACCCGGTCATCCTGCGCGAGGCCGTCACGTCGCCCGCCGGCACCACCATCATGGCCATCCGCGAGCTGGAGAAGCACGGCGTGCGCGCGGCCATGCTGGCGGCCATCGAGGCGGCCCGCGACCGTTCGGTGGAACTGGGACGCGCCCACGAGGCGGACTGATACCGCCATTGGCCGTCGCACCAGTCCCACCCGTCCCGTTACCCTCAAGGCAGCACGTGCGTGTCGAACCGTCGGTGGGGAAGCCGACGGCACGACGCGTGTCGAAGGACGCGGTGATCCATGCCTGCGGAGGAGAAGTCGCTCGGTCAAGTCAGATTCATGACGGTCGCCGAGGTCGCGCTGATGATGCGCGTGTCGAAGATGACGGTGTACCGCCTGGTCCACTCCGGTGAGCTGACGGCGGTGCGCGTGGGAAAGTCGTTCAGAGTGCCGGAGAAGGCGGTCCACGAGTACCTGCGGAACGCCTACTTCGACGCCGGGTGAGGGCGCGTCCGGGCAGGCGGGTAAACTCATAGGCCGTTCGTGCCTGGTGTCGGCGCGCCCACTTGACGGGTGTCTCCACCGGCGCGTGGAGACCACCAACGTCTAGTAGTGAAGGAACCCGCATGGGCTCGGTCATCAAGAAGCGCCGCAAGCGCATGTCGAAGAAGAAGCACCGCAAGTTGCTGCGCAAGACGCGGGTCCAGCGCAGGAAGCGCGGCAAGTAAGCCCCTGCGGGTTCTAGCACCGCCAGTCCCCGGCCTCACCGGTCGCGGGACTGGCGGTGTCTTCGTTCCACGGCGCCCCGGCCCTTCCGGGGCCGTCCCGCCATCCGGGTGATTCACCGGTAAAGCCTCGGTGACCTGCGTCAAGACGACGTTCCGCGACCGATAGCCCCACCGGATCCCGGTTAGCATCGTCGAGTCGCACCACCCGCACAGGGAGTCGCATGGCGCCCAAGGTCGTTCTCGTCACCGGATGCAGCCGATACCTCGGCGGTCACCTCGCCGCGCGCTTGGCGGCGAACCCCGACATCGACCGCGTGCTCGGCGTGGACACCGAACCGCCGTCGCGCGACCTGCAGCGCCGCATGGGCCGCGCCGAGTTCGTGCGCGCCGACATCCGCAACCCCCTCATCGCGAAGGTCATCGCCACCGCGCACGTCGACACGGTCGTGCACGCGTCGGTGACGGCGAACCCGGCCGGCCCGACCGGGCGGACCGTGATGAAGGAGATGAACGTCATCGGCACGATGCAGCTGCTGGCCGCGTGCCAGAAGTCGCCGCACGTGCGCAAGCTCGTGGTCAAGTCGACCAGCGCGGTGTACGGGACCAGCTCGCGCGATCCGGCGGTGTTCACCGAGGACATGGGCCCGAAGGACCTGCCGTCCAGCGGGTACGCCAAGGACGCGGTCGAGGTCGAGGGGTACGTGCGCGGGTTCGCGCGCCGCAGGCCGGACGTGGACGTCACCGCGCTGAGGTTCAGCAACTTCATCGGCCCCCGCATCGACACGGTCCTGACCAGGTACTTCGCCCTGCCGGTCGTGCCGACGGTGATGGGGTACGACGCCAGGGTGCAGTTGCTGCACTCCGAGGACGCGCTGGCCGTGCTGGAACGGGCCGCGCTGCACGACCTGCCCGGCGTCTACAACGTGGGCGGTGACGGCGTGCTGATGCTGTCGCAGGCCATCCGGAGGGCGGGCCGGATCAGCCTGCCCGTGCCGAGCGCGGCGGTGCCGACGATGGGCCGGTTCTTCCGCAGCGCGCGGCTGGTGGACTTCTCCCCGGACCAGATGAGGTTCCTGAACTGGGGTCGGGTGGTGGACACGACGCTGCTCAAGCGGGAGTTCGGGTTCACTCCGAGGTGGACCACCCAGCAGGCGTTCGACGACTACGTGAGCGGGCGCGCGCTGCGTCCGCTCATCGACCCGGAACTGGTGGCGTCGGTCGAGCGGGGCGTGCTCGACCTGGCTGCCAGGTTCCGCTAGAGGGTTCCCGCTTGAGGGTTCCGAACGAGGGCGAGATCGAGGGCGAGGAGGTGGACGCGTGGCAGAGGCACGGGTGATCCCGCTGCACGGTGCGGACCGGGAGGCTGCCCGACGACGGCGCGCCGCGGACCGGGCTCCCGGGCCGGTTCCCGTGCCCGAACCGCCCGCGTCGGACGCGACGCCCTCGGAGGAGCACGCAGAGGAGCACGCGGCGGATCCGATGGGTGCGGATCCGATGGGTGCGGACGAGTCCGGGGCGGAGCAGGCGGGCTGGGAGCGGCGCCTGGCGGGTCTGCTGGCGTTCGCCCGCAGGCGCATCCAGGGCGACTACGAGGTCGACGAGTTCGGCTTCGACCCGGACCTGACCGACAACGTCCTGATGCCGCCGCTCAGGCCGCTGTACGAGAAGTGGTTCCGGGTGGAGACGATCGGGATGCACAACGTGCCGGGCGAGGGCGGCGCGCTGATCGTCGCCAACCACTCCGGTACCCTGCCGCTGGACGCCACGATGACCGCGTTCGCGGTGCGCGCCGACCACCCGAAGCGCCGCCACCTGCGGATGCTGGGCGCCGACCTGGTGTTCAAGACGCCGGTGCTGGGCGCGCTGGCCCGCAAGTCTGGGCAGACGCTGGCGTGCAACCCGGACGCGGAACGCCTGCTCAGGTCGGGTGAGCTGGTCGGCGTGTGGCCGGAGGGCTTCAAGGGCATCGGCAAGCCGTTCAAGGACCGGTACAAGCTCCAGCGGTTCGGACGCGGCGGTTTCGTGTCGGCGGCGTTGAACACCGGCGTGCCGATCATCCCGTGCTCGATCGTGGGCGCCGAGGAGATCTACCCCAAGATCGGCGACATCAAGGCGCTGGCCAGGCTGTTCGGCTTCCCCTACTTCCCGGTGACGCCGTTCTTCCCGTTCCTGGGCCCGCTCGGCGCGATCCCGTTGCCGTCGAAGTGGTACATCGAGTTCGGGGAGCCGATCCGGACCGACGTCTACGGCGAGCACGCGGCGGATGACCCGATGCTCGTGTTCAACCTGACCGATCAGGTGCGGGAGACGATCCAGCAGACCCTGTACCGGCTGCTCACGCAGCGTCGGAACGTGTTCCTGGGGTGAGTGGTCACGACGTGGTGGGTGACGTCGTAAAGATCAAAAGCTTAAAAGCATGTCCTCGCCGGACGGGCAGATCAGCAGGATGACCCCAACTGCCTGGTTCTGTGGCGGGTCCGTTGTTGGTCCGGGCTCCGTGTCATCCCACCGACCTCCACAAGGGCTACCACACGTATCAAGGGGGGCGCGGCCCACAGTCGATGCCGCCAGGCATTGGTGGACAGGCGCCCCCCTTGACACGCGCGGTAGGGCTGCGCCAGGTCGGCGGGATGACACGAAGCCCTGCTTTTGAGGAAAGACCTGCCAGTGGAGTG
>NZ_LGED01000269.1 GCF_001280085.1 Saccharothrix sp. NRRL B-16348
CGCGAAACTCCTCAAACGCCCCCACCACGTCACAGTCCGCCATGCCGGCCCGCCCCACCTGCACATCTTCACCAACACCGCCTAACTAAACGGCATTGGTGTCAAGGGGGCACACCTTCCGTCCATTCTGGACTGTTGGGCTGGGCCTGCCCCCTTGACACGTGTGGTTGCCCTCGTGGAGGTGGGCGGGATGACACGAAACCCGGTCCCCGCTGGTTCGCGAGCTGTCACGGCGGTCTCGGTCATCCTGCTGGCCTGCCCGTCCGGCGAGGACATGATCTTTCGGGTTTGCGGACCCTGGCGGGGTCGGTCGGCCGCTGTCCCGCTCGCCCGGTCCGGCCCTACCTCCCGTCGCCGGGCGCGGGTGGGTGGCCGAAGGCCGGGCCCCGCCCGCTTGCCCGAGCGACACAAGGACGGGGCCGAAAAGGACCTGGCGAGCGGGGAGGACAGAGCGCGGCCGAGCGGCCCCGCCAGGGGCCGCCTTGATGAAGAAAAGAAACTCTGAACACGCGCGCGACGGCGGCAGGTCAGGCCGGCAGAAGGTTCACGCCGTCGTGGACGCGGTGCTGGGTCTGCTGCTCGAAGGCGTCGAATACGCGGATGGCGTACGCCGGGTCAAGATGCTCGCGGACCTCGTCGCGGGTCATCCAGCGAACGGCGCTCGCTTCATCCGTCGTCGTGGTGTTCATCGTCAACGGGCGACAACGGAAAACGAGAGCAACAACGCCGCGTGTGATGTTCTTGTAGACGCCGGTGAGTCGTTCGACCTCGACCGTGATGCCGCTCTCTTCCGCGATCTCACGCCGGACGCCGTCCTCAAAGGACTCGGCCAACTCCAGGACTCCGCCTGGAGCTTCCCAGTGTCCGTTGTCTCGGCGACGAATCACGAGCACGCGGTCACTGTCGTCCACCACGATGCCCGCGACGCTCACAGAGTGCTTCGGCGTGCCAGTCATCAACACCACTGCCCTTCGCTCGGCATGTGAAAGACTAGAACACATCTAGACAAGCTGCGAGGAGCGAGCGGATGCTACAGCTGGGCCAGGTCGACCGCGGCCTTGATCAGTCGCCTGCGAAGCAGATCGCCGCGATGCTCAGAGAGGCCGTGCGCTCGGGTGCGCTGGCGCCGGGCGAGCAACTGCCCTCCGAAGCCCAGCTCATCGAGCACTTCGGGGTAGCTCGGATGACCGTGCGGAACGCCCTTCAGGAGCTGCGCAACGAGGGCTTGGTGATGGCTGAGCACGGCAAAGGCACGTTCGTTCGCCCGATGCCGCCGGTTCGACGCATGGCCTCGGATCGGTTCGCACGCAAGCACCGCAAGGACGGCAAAGCCGCGTTCCTCGTGGAGGCGGACAAGGTCGGCTACCAGCCTGGCGTAGATCAAATCTCGGTGACGCGAGGGATCCCGCCGCGTGGCGTGGCCGAACGGCTGAGGCTCGAGCCAGACGCAGAGGTCGTGATCCGGGCACGACGGTACCTGGCCGATGGCCGGCCGGTGGAGACGGCCGTTTCCTACATCCCCGCAGCGATGGCGACCGGAACGCGGATCGAAGAACCTGACTCGGGGCCTGGTGGGATCTATGCCCGCCTTGAGGAGCAAGGCTACGTGCTGGACAAGTTCACCGAGGAAGTCGGCGCGCGGATGCCGACGCCTGATGAACGGCGGACGCTGGAGATCGGCGACGGCGTGCCTGTCCTGCTCGTGCTCCGGACCGCCTATGACACCGACGGAGTCGCGGTAGAGGTCTGTGACACGGTGAAGGTGGCACCTGCCTACCTGCTCGAATACGACTTCCCGGCCCGCTGACCCTTCGCAAAAGCAACGGATCTCTGCCGTTGGACTCCTCTAGACGTCTAGGCATGATGGAGTTGTCTAGAGGAGTACCCCGTGCTCCGCGATCAATGGAGGCAGACGTGCGAGACATCCCGGTGGTGTTGAGCGGTTGGCGGTTGATGGTGACGGAGGAGCCCGCGCTGAAGACGCGTGAGGTGGACGGCACCTCGGAGATCGTGACGGACCGGGACGGCGTGTCCCAGTTCGTGGTGTCGGTGTTCGCGAAGTCCAAGGGGCAGAAGGGTGAGGAGATCCGCGTGACCCTCGGGACGGACCCGGGTCCGGGTTTCGAGGACGGCACGTTGGTGGAGCTGGTGGGCGCGACGGTGTCGCCGTACAGCTTCAAGAACGGCAAGGGCGAGACCGTGTCCGGTCTGGCGTGGCGCGCAGCGGGCTTGAAGCCGCTCGGCTGATCTGTCCTGCGCTTGCCTGTCCGTTTCGAGAATCGGGCTCCTGTGGCCACGTGAACCGCACCGCTTCGTCGGAGTAGGCCGTGCTGCCGCGAGCGGGAGTTCCGTTTGTTCCTTGAGAATTCCACAGTGGATAGATCCATGCCGAAATTCGGCATAATGTGCCGAGATGTTCGGCGGTGCCAGGAATGTGGATGCCCTGGCACCTGCCGTGCGGCTCGCGGGCGTTAGTCCTTGCCGATGATGACGTGGACTTGAGTGCCGTATTCGGCGGCTATCTCATAGAGCCGGTTTACCGTGTCGACGGGGAGAGCGTCCCTGTCGGTTTCGATGATCCACGTTCCGGCACTTTTCTGAAAGATTGCTCCCGTTTCTTTGACGGCCTCTCTTTGTTCGTCCCATCGAGGCCCGTCCATGGGGCGAGTTTGATCCGGATGAGGTCGGTCCGTTCGTGTTCCTCCATGAAGGGGATCTTGCCACGTGATGTACGTGGTGGGCGTGGTCTCTTCGGGTGTTGTGAGCGAGGGGAGTTGTGATGGGTGGTTCGGACAAGCATGAGATGACGCGCGATGAGATCCGCGCGTTGTCCGAGGATGCGACACCGTTTTGGTACGGAGATGATCGTCAGACGATTGTAGCTTTGACGGTGCGCCCCGAGGGGGTGGAGGTGTCGCTGACGTGTTTCGCGACGGATGAGCAGTTGTCCACGGTTGTCGAGTGGAAGGAGTTCGACAACATCGCGGCTGACGTGCCGTCGGTGGTGGCGTCGGGTGCGCTGTCTCGTAAGGAAGGCCGGCCGATTCACATCAGACGGCCGATTGGAAGCGATTAACGGGAGGTGGATGTGGTGGAGATCGTGAACAAGGCGGCGCAGGAGAACTACGCAACGTTCCGGGCCGCGATCGTGTTGTTGCAGGAGACCGTGGACGAGCACGTGCGGGGGTTCATCGCGAAGGCGGAGGACGCGGACATCCCGGCGGACGCGTGGGCGGTGCCGGACGCGGATGAGCTGAAGTCGTTGTGCGACAAGGCGGTCCGTGAGATCGAGGAGTTCACGAAGGACGCGAAGAAGTACGAGGCGGAGCTGGTCTCGCGGAACTGGAGGGTCTGATCATGGCGGCTCGTTACGGCGCGGATCAGGCGGTCGACGCGATCGACCAGGCGATGAACCAGCTCAAGGAGGCGGTGGACGGGATGCCGTTCGCGCGGTTCCGCTTCACCGGTCAGCACAAGGCGGTGACCCGTGCGGTCGCGGACTTGGCGGTCGCGATGCAGGACGTGAAGCCGTATTTGAAGGATGTCTAGACCGCCGTCCGGCGGTGCGATTTCTTGCCAGGGGCCCGATCACGCCGAGTGTGGCTGGTCGGGTCCCTGGTTTCCAGGATCTAGTGAAATGGGGTGACTGTCATGCCGAAACCGACGCGTAGGCCGGGGTTGGAGTTCCGCGCGATCAAGTGGGGTTTCCAGCACCCCGGTATGGCGACGGTCCCGCCGGGTCTGGCCGCTGCGGTCGCGAAGAGCGCGGTGGAGTTGGGGTTGCCGACCACGGGCGGTCTCGTCGGCGGCGCGCTGCTGGGCGTGGCGGGTTGGTATCGGGGTCATCCGGCGTCGTTCGACCAGGTGGCCGCGCCGTGGCTGCGGGCGTTGCGTCGTCGGTGGCTGACCTACGTGGGGCGCCGGTGGGCGGACATCCTGATGGACTGCGACTGGTCACGGTCAACCGCCGTACCGACGCGATGGTGGTGCCCCGGATCCTGCGGGTGCGGTCGGCGTCGCCGTCGATCGACACGCTGCACGTGCGGCTCAACCGCGGGCAGACGCCGTCGTTGTTCGAGGAGCGCGCGGACGCCTTGGCGCACGCTCTGCTGGCGCAGCGGGTCGCGGTGGTGAAGATCAAGCCGCAGGTGATCGGCCTGGTGATCGAGCGGGAGAACCCGTTCGGCTCCGACCCGATCCCGGCGATCGACCTGCCGCACGCGGCCGACGAGGTCGACCTGGGCGCGATCGAGCTGGGCGACACGGAGTACGGCACGGCCTGGACCCAGTCGCTCCTCGGCCAGCACCTGTTCGTCGCCGGTGCCACGGGCTCGGGCAAGGGCTCGCTGTTGTGGTCGCCGTTGCGGGGCATGGCTCCGCTGCTGCGGGACCGTGTGGTGCTGCCGGACGTGATCGACCTGAAGGAGGGCATGGAGACCGAGATCGGTGCTCCGTTGTTCCACCGCCGGGCGATCGAGTGGGCCGATGCGGTGTCGGTGGTCGAGTCGTTCCGCGACGAGTTGAAGGCGCGGCAGGCGGTGCTGCGGGAGCAGGGTAGGCGGAAGTTCACGCCGTCGGTGGAGACGCCGTTGCGGCTGTTGCAGATCGATGAGCTGGGCATGATGACGTCCTACGGTCCGGCGTCCGAGGTGCGCGGTGTGCTCAAGCTGCTCTCGGAGATCATGACGCAGGGTCGGGCGGCGGGCTTCGGTGTGTGCGGCTACGTGCAGGAGCCGACGAAGGACACGGTCCCGGTCCGGGAGCTGTTCACCGCGCGGGTGTGCCTGTCGGTGACCTCGCAGAGCCAGGTGGACATGGTCCTGGGTGACGGGATGCGGCTGCGCGGTGCGCTGGCTGACGAGATCCCGCTGGACCCCGCGCACGCCGGGATCGGGTTCGTGGTGGAGCAGGGCTCCCGCAACCCGCTGCGTGTGCGCGCCTCCTTCCAGACCGACCAGGACATCCGCGACCTGGTCGCGTTCGTCACCTCGGGTCGTCCGCGCCTGCACGCGGTCGCCTGACCTCTCACACGTCTCTTGCGGCAGTTCCCGTTGCCGCGCAAGCACATCACGTGATCCGAAGTGGAGGAACAACCATGTGGAACCTGGGTATCCGGCTGTGGGCAGCGTGGCGGTTCGCGCTGTTCCTCGCCGTCGTGGGCGGGGTGCTGTTCGTCGTCTACCAGGTCAACGGCACCGGCGCCTTCTTCGTGTGGACGCTCGTGCTCGCCCTGTCCGGTGTGGTGGCGGTGTTCTACATCCTGCGGGACTTCGTCCGCCGTGAGGTCGAGCACCGACGCGGGCGGCTGTGATGGCCCGGATCCGCGCCCGTGGCGCAACCCGTGCTCCTCGACCGCGCGGCGGGATCGACCCCGGTCAGGCCGATCTGTTCGCCGATGACTGGAAGCGGTCCGCTGCCACGTCCGGGCAGAAGCCGGTGGCGGTGGCGGGGTTCGGCGGTACTCCGGACCTGGTGCCGCAGGTGCTCGCCGACATCACGGCCGGTTTGGTCGGACAGCTCGACCCGTCCGGCAGGGTGGTGGTGCTCGATGGTGACGGGCACTGCCGCCATGCCGATGACGACGTCGCCACGGTGGTGGAGTCGCTGATCAAGCAGCGCTACGCGGCCCAAGGCGAGTTCACCACTCAACTGCATGGCGTGATCCGCAAGAACGCCTACGTGCTGGCTCTGACGAACTCCGGCCACGCCATGCGTGCCCGCTGGTCGAACCTGCGGGGTGCCGGATGAGCCACGCCGACCGCTTCACCTTCGACCTGAAGCAGCCCACCCGTACTGCTGCGGCTGTGCTGGCCGAGCTGTCGAACCTGCGGCTGGTCGCCGGGTGGGCGGCCGAGTACGACGACCTGGTGCGTCGCTACGCCGACGACAACGGCGTGCTGCCCGACGGCAAGGCGGTCGAGGCGGCCGAACTCGCCCACAAGATCTACGTGGAGCTGTCCTGGGAGGCGGACCACTACCGCCGACTGTCCATGGAACACAGGGAAGGAACGCCACGCCGATGACGGGTCCGAACCTCGGAAGTTCCTCCCGCATCGTCGACGAACTTCCTCATGACCTGGTGCTGCTGATGGTGGAGGTGATGGACCTGGCCCGCGGCGGGGCCCTGTACATCCAGTCCAACGCCGTGTCGTCGACGGCCTGGTGCTGCTGGTCCCGCGAGTCGTCGTATCGCCTCAGCCCTGATCACGGCGCGGTCGTGGAGTGGCTGGAGTCGCGCGGCATGTTGTGGCTGGAGCCGCATCACCTGGGTTTCGACGACGAGTGCGAACCGATGGCAGTCGACCTTGTGTCACTGACCGACAACGGCCGCGACGGCTACGAGATGTTGATCGAGCGCCTGCGCACCGATGGCTGATCCGCCGTCGGGCAACCCGCTCGTCCACACAACACCGAATGGGAAGGAAACATCTGATGCCCGAGACGGGGAACATGCCGCCGCTGCCGGACTGGAAGAAGACCGATCCGCCGGACTGGATCAAGGACGATGTGGTCAAGATGCTGCGCGCAGCGATCGCTGACCGGCTCTACACCCGTCTGGGCAGCCCGGGTGGGCCGTCGGGATGGTTCTACGACCACGCGGAGCAGGCGCGACAGGCCACCTACGACGAGTCGGAGGTGATCGCCCTGTTGGAGGAGCACGGCTGTCTGATCGCGGGACAGACCCGCGTGCTGAAGGACGAGTCCGGCGAACCGTTCAACGCCGACCACCTGGAGATCACACCCGCCGGTCGCGAGCTGTTCGCGCGGCTCAACCCGACGAGGTGACACCGGTGCGGGCCGACGACTCCGACGGGATCGACGTTCAGGCGGGGGTCACGAAACGGGTCGTGGGCCTGCGCCGCAAGAAGGCCGAGTCGGCGCAACTGCGCGGCCTGGTGGACGACCCCGACATGGTGGCGGTGCGGATCGAGTCGCAACGCCGGTTGATCACGCGCGGCATGTGGTTCTTCCTCGCCCTGGGCCTCGGCTTCACCACCGCCGGGGTCCAGGACTTCCTCGCCGGTCACCGCTCGGTCACCGACCCGCTGTGGTGGGCGGCGTGGCTGGCCGAACCGATGCTCGCCGGGATTCTGATCATGTTGTTGGTGTTCGAGTCCGAGGTGCTGCACCGGGGCGTGCCGGTCGACTCCAAGTGGGTGGACTGGCTCAAGCGCGTCCTGCTCGGCTCGACGCTGTTCATGAACGTCTACCCCACGATCGCGGTGCGGGCCGGTGAGCGGTTCGAGGTCGGCAACCTCGCCATCCACGTCATGGTGCCGGTCGTGGTGTTCGGCGTCGCCGAGGTCATGCCCGTGATCCAGCAACGCATGAACCAGGCCATCACCGACGCCTACCGCGCCGCCAACACCACCACGCCCCGACCCGCACCGGCGCCCACCGCGGCTGCGGCACGGCCGGTCCAGGCGGCGTTGGCCACCGGTACCCGGCTCAAGCTGCCGGACCCGATCCGTGACGCGGTCAAGGCCAAGGTCGACCAGGTCGCCGCCGAAGGTCGCGTGCTGACCGCCGACGACGTCCGCCAGGCGGTGCGCGTCCCGGCCGATCTCGCGGACCGCATCGTCGCCGAAGTCGCGGCCCACAACGGGCACGCCTTCACCTGATCCACGGCAGGAACCCCTACCTGCCCTCATGAGCGGGGCACGGCCACTCCCCTGGCCGTGCCCCGTTTCTCGTCACGCTCCGTCTACCGACGCCAGCTGGCGTTCGTCACCACCTGTAACCACTGAAAGGAGGTGTCGTCTGTGCTGACCATGGAAGACCGCATCGCCGACCGGCTGCGCCGCGTCGACTACCGCACCTGGCGCGACAAGGTCACCGCGACCGGTGGTTGCGCCCAACCGATCCGGATGACCGGTGGCTGGCAGGTCCAGGACCAGGCCACCGGGGCACTACTGGACTGGCACGGCGGGGACGTGTTCATCCCCTGCGGCAACCGCCGTGAGTCCGTGTGTCCCTCGTGCTCCGACCGGTACGCCGCCGACGCCTACCACCTCATGCACGCGGGCCTGGCCGGTGGCTCCAAGGGCGTCCCGACCTCGGTCACGGAGAAGCCGCGCGTGTTCGCCACCCTGACCGCGCCGTCGTTCGGGCCGGTCCACAACCGGCGCACCACAAGCCGCGGTAAGACGCTGCCGTGCGCGTGCGGCACCTGGCACCACCCCGACGACCCCGCCATCGGCACGCCGCTGGATCCCGACACCTACGACTACGTCGGCTCGGTGCTGTGGCAGGCCAACGCCGGGGAACTGTGGCACCGGTTCGTCACCACGCTCAAGCGTGAGCTGATGAAGGCGGCCGGTCTGCCGGTGCGCGAGTTCAAGGACCACGCGCGGCTCTCGTACGCCAAGGTCGCCGAGTACCAGCGACGCGGCCTGGTCCACTTCCACGCCGTCGTCCGCCTGGACGGCCCGGACGGACCCACCGACCCGACACCGCAATGGGCGTCGGCGGAGCTGCTGGAGGCGGCCATCACCGGCGCCGCTCGTGCCGTCGCCCTGGACCAGGCGCTGCCGGACGGCACCGTGACCACACTGCGCTGGGGCTCGCAGGTCGACGTGCGGCGCATCCGCCCGACCAGCGCCCACGAGGTCGAAGCGGACGGCGAGATCAGCGAGTCCCGCCTGGCGGGCTACGTCGCGAAGTACGCCACCAAGGGCACCGGCAAGAGCGAGGCCGCCGACCGGCCGATCCGCTCCCAGCTCGACATCGACCACCTGCGGGTGCACGCCCACCACCGCCGGATCATCCAGACCGCCTGGGACCTCGGCGACCTGGAGTACCTGGCCAAGCTCAACCTGCGGCGCTGGGCACACATGCTCGCCTTCCGCGGCCACTTCCTGAGCAAGTCCCGCGCCTACTCCACCACCTTCAAAGCCATCCGGGGCGAACGCCGCGCGTTCCGCACCACCGAAATGCTCGACCAGCTCGGCCACGACCCCGGCTCGGTCCTGCTGGTCAACGACTGGACCTACACCGGCACCGGCTACGCCGACGATGCCGAACGCGAACTGGCCCTGGCCATCGCGGAACGAACCCGCGAACAGCGCAAACAACGGTACGAACAGGAGGTAGCAGCATGAGCAAGCTCTGGGGGATGAAAGAGGTCGCCGACTTCCTGGGCGTCCCGGTCAACACCCTCTACCAGTGGCGCAGCAAGAACTACGGGCCACCTGGCAAGCGCGTCGGCAAGTACGTGCGCTTCGTGCCCGACCAGGTCAAGGCGTGGTTCGAGTCGCTGCCGGACGGGATCGCGTGATGGCACGTCAACCGCTGCCGCTCGGCACCTACGGCACGATCCGCACTTATCAGGACTCGGCGGGTTGGCGTGCGAGAACGAACTTCCGCGACTTCGACGGGGTCACCCGGCCGGTGGAACGCCGGGGCAGGACACAAGCGGCGGCGATTCGGGCGCTGAAGAAGGCACTCGCAGAGCGCACGACCCCGGTCGACTCGGAGGGCATTACGCCGGACATGCGGTTTCGCACGGCCGCTGAGCTGTGGTTGAGGGAGTTCCAACGGGCCGTTGACGCGGGCAAGCGGTCGTCCACATCGAAGGAGACCTACGAGAACAGGCTCAACGGCCTGGTGCTGCCCGCGATCGGTGACCTTCGGGTTCGTGAGCTGACGGTGCCTCGGCTGGGCAGGGTGGTGGCTGCGGCGCAGGATCTGCACAGCTCGGCCACCGCCAAGACGGTCCGCACGATCCTGTCCGGCGTCTGCGGCCTGGCCGTCCGGCACGGCGCCCTTCCGGTCAACCCGGTGCGAGACGTAGAACGCCTGGAGGGCCGGAAGGTGCGGGCTCGGGCGTTGTCGCTGGACGAGCTGGCCGACCTCCTGGCCAAGCTGGACACCGACGAGACCGCCGTTCGTCACGACCTGCCGGACCTGGCGCGCTGGTACGCGGGCACTGGGGAACGGACCGGGGAAGGACTGGCGGTGCAGTGGCACCACCTCGACCTGGAAGCCGGGACGGTCGACTGGGGCGGCAGCCTGATCCGCGTCAAGGGCCAGGGCCAGCGGATCAACCAGGGCAAGACGGACGTGTCGGAACGCGCGTTGCCGCTGCCCGGATGGCTGGCTGCCGTCCTGCGTGAGCGGCGCGCCAGGCTCGCCGAACGCTTCGGGGTCGCGGAGAAGGACCTGGCCGGACCGGTGTTCCCGAACTCGCTCGGCGGCCTCCGCGACAAGCACAACACGCTTGCCCGCTGGCGTGAGTTCCGGGAACGAGCGGGCTACCCGTGGGTGACTTTCCGGACCTTCCGGAAATCGGTGGCGACGATCTTGGACGAGGCGGGGCTGACCGGTCGGCAGATCGCTGACCAGCTCGGACACTCCAAGGTCAGCACGACCCAGGACGTCTACATGGCGCGCAGGGTGACCAGCCGCAAGGCGGCCGACGCGCTGGAGGCGGTTAAGGGGTTCCGCCCGTAAAGTGGGGCAAAAGGGTGGCGTTGATCATGCTCCGATTCAACGCCACCCCTCTGACCAGCTCGAACAGTGGGGCGGGTGGGGTTCGAACCCACGACCTGACGGATTATGAGTCCGCTGCTCTGACCGGCTGAGCTACCGCCCCCCTGACGTGCGGTTCCGGAGGGTACAGAGGGTGGTTGCCCGGCGTCTCGACAACCCGGGCGGCGTGACCAAGCTGTGCACTGGCGGACTACGGGGCTCCGAGGTCGGCTGGGCGGTAGCCCGTCGGGTAGCCCGGGTAGCTGCGGTTCTTCGGGTCGTTGGTCAGGCGGGGTGTCCTGCGAGGCGGGAGGAGGCGGACGGTGGTGGCGCGGGCGCGCAGGGCCGTTCGCGCGGCTCTGGTGAGCCACGCCGGCTGTGCAGGGAAGCCGAAGGCGGTGAGCATCGGCCCGTCGAGCATCGCCAGCACCGCGCGGGACGTCAGCGCAGGTGGCGCCGGGTACCAGGAGCAGAACAGGTCCAGCGTGTACTGGCCGATGGCGCGGTTGGTGTCGCTGTAGGTGAAGTGCTGCTCCTCGTACTCGCGCTTGAACGCCAGGTAAGCGGAGTAGGTGGGTGGCAGCTCCTTGATGCCCATCCGGACGCCCACGGCGGAGTAGAAGTGGAACGCGGCCAGCCGCTCGTGGTCGGTCAGGGGCCGCCAGCCGTACCGGGTGATCCACTCGATCGGGTCGAAGATGAACGTCGACAGCACGTACCGCATGTCGTCGTTCGAGATCTCGTACCGGCCGTGCAGCCGGTTGACCACGCGCAGTGCTTCACGGCCCCGCGGCGAGTCGTAGCCGTGCTCCACCATCTCGGCCATCAGCAACGCCGTGTCGTCGTACCGCCGCTGCGGCCGGCGCTCGAACTCGCCCGTCTTCGCCAGCAACGCCGAGATCGACGGCACGCAGTAGGTCCGGAACAAGGCGAACTCCAGCGACCGCACGTAGTCCCACGGGAACTCGTACCCGGACGAGACGCGCATGATCTCGACGTGGTCCCGTTCCGGGTCGAGCGACGTGATCCGGCGGCGGTTGGCGAAGCGGTCGGCCATGCGGCTCAGCCTGCCCCAAGAAACCGGCCCGGACGGTGTGACAATCGGGTGACTCGGGGGTACCCGGCCACCATGAGACGACAAAACCCCAGGCCGGTGGACCTGGGGCTGCCATCGCGCTCCCCCTACTGGATTCGAACCAGTAACCCTTCGATTAACAGTCGAATGCTCTGCCGTTGAGCTAAGGGGGAATGTTCTGTTGTAGGCCGGGCCTCTCGGCCCGACAGCACGTAACTCTAGCGCATCAGGAACAGTGCTCGCGCACACCCCCCTCCTCGTGCGGTAGGAAGGGGTGTGACCAGGCACGATCTCCAGGAGAGGACCACCTCATGAAGGGCATCCTGCTCGGCGCCGCCGTCGGCTACGTCCTAGGGGCGCGCGCCGGACGCCAGCGCTACGACCAGATCGTGCGCGCCTACCGCTCCTTGGCCGACCACCCGGCCGTCCAGGGAGCGGCGGGCATCGTGCGCGCCAAGGTGGGCGAGAAGACCGGCTTCGGCCGGCACCAGCCCCACGCCAACGGCCACCGGCGCGACCCCGTCATCCCGCGCGCCAACTGACGCACGGACGCCGGAGTCGCCCTCGTCACGAGGGGGCGGCCCCGGCTACGGCACCCGGGCCACGGCGAAGACCCGGCGGAACGGGAACCAGGTCGTGCCGTCCGATCGCCGCGGGTACGCCTCACGCAGCAGCGGCGCCAGCTGACCGCGGAACGCCGCCCAGTCGCGGTCGTCCAGCGCCGCCCGGATCGGCCGCAGCGCCGTCCCGGTGATCCACTCCAGCACGGCGTCCTCCCCTTCCAGCCGCTGCAGGTACGTCGTCTCCCACGCGTCCACCGCACAGCCGTCGAGCACCTCGGCGTACCCCTGCGGATCGAGCACCGGCGACGGCCGCAGCAGCCCGTGCAACGCGGGCCACGCCTCGGCGACCAGCGAGCGCACCAGCTCGTGCGACGGCCCGGAGAAGTTGCCCGGCACCTGCATCGCGAGCCACGCGCCGGACGGCAGCGCGCGCACCCACGTCCGGAGCAGGTCCTCGTGCCCCGGCACCCACTGCAGCACCGCGTTGGTCACCACCACGTCGGTGTCCGGCTCGGGCGCCCACGTCGCCACGTCGCCGACCCGCGCGTCCACTCCGCGCGCCCGCGCGGCCGAGACCATCTCCGGTGACGAGTCCAGCGCCTCCACCACGGCCGACGGCCAGCGCTCGGCCAGCGACGCGGTCAGGTTCCCCGGGCCGCAGCCCAGGTCGACGACCCGCCGCGGCGACGTGGCGCCGACCCGTGCGACCAGCTCGTGGAACGGCCGCGACCGGTGGTCGGCGAACGCGAGGTACTTGCCCGGATCCCACATGTGCGCACCCCCAGTAACAGTACGAACGTACTGCTACCGTACGCCGGGAACGGTCACCCGCGCAGCTTGGCGATCTTCGCCGCCACCGACGCGGCGACCTCGCGGACCCGCTCCACGTCGACGCCGGGATCGGGACGCACCTGGAGCACCACGCCGTCCCGCCCGGTGACCTTCCGCTGCACGAACCACGCGCCGACCGTCGCGTTGTGCTCCCGCGACTTGATCGACCCGGTCACGCGCTCGTGCACGACCTCGGGCACCTTGCCCGGCGTCTCCAGCGGGAACCGCCGCGGCGCCAGGTCGCGCAGCAGCACGGCCTCGCCCGCCGTGCCCTCCTCGACGGCCTCGATCACCGCCAGCGCGTTGCCGGACCACGTCGCCTTGCTGATCAGGTGCCACCCGACCCGACGCGGACCGGGCTCCTCCGCGCCCGGCACCCACAGCCCGTGCGACGTCGCCACGAGCCACTCGGAGCCGACCGGCGCGGACGCCAGCACGACCTCGTCGGCCTCCAACGCACCGGTGAACCCCTCGGGCGCGCCCGAGCCGAAGATCCTCCGGAACAGCTTCATCACAGCCCGCCTGCCGCTTGTTGGCCCAACGCCTTGTGGTAGTCCTCCAGCGCGATGAGGTCGCCGAACAGGGCCCGGTACTCGTCGGGCTCCTCCACCGGCGACACCCGCCGCAGCCGGGACTTGATCTCGGTGATCTGCCCGGCGACCAGGATCTGCTGCAACCGCGCCAGCACGCCCTGCACGTACCGGTACTCGTCGTCCGCCTTGACCCGCAGCTGCTCGACGGACAGCTCGGTCAGCACCGACCGCACCGCCTGCTGCTTGCACGCCTGCGACACCGCGTCCAGGAACGCCGGGCCCGACAGCCCGGACGACGCGCCGCCCGCCTCCCGGATCGCCTGGTGCAACGCCAGGTACGCGGGGTGCGTGAACGCCTCGTCGGGCAGCGAGTCGTAGTACGGCCCGGCCATCTCGGGCAGCTGCAACGCCGCCTTCAACGCCTCCCGCTGCGCCCACAGCGCCGGGTCGCGCGGGTCGGGGCGCGTCGGCCCGTCCACGTCCACGGCCAGCGCGCCCTGGTTCGGGTCGACGGGCGCGGCACGCCGTGCCGGCGCGGGCGCACGGCCGGTCGCCGTCTCGCGCACCCGGCGCACCACCGCCGCCTCGTCCTCCCAGCCGACCCACCAGGCCAGCCGGGTCGCGTAACCGTCCCGCTTGGCCCGGTCCTTGATCTGGGCCACGAACGGCACCATGACCTTCAGCGCCTCGACCCGGCCGTCCACCGAGTCGAGGTCGTAGTCCTTCAGCCGCGTCTTGATGGCGAACTCGAACAGCGGCGTGCGGCGGGCCACCAGGTCGCGCACGGCCACGTCGCCCTTGTCCTGCCGCAGCTCGCACGGGTCCATGCCGTCCGGCGCGATCGCGATGTAGGTCTGCGCGGAGAACGCCTGCTCGCCCTCGAACGCCTTCAGCGCCGCCTTCTGCCCGGCCGCGTCGCCGTCGAAGGTGAAGATCACCTCGCCGTTCATCGAGTCGTCGATGAGCAGCCGGCGCAGCACGTTCATGTGGTCCGCGCCGAACGCCGTGCCGCAGGACGCGACCGCCGTGGGCACGCCCGCCAGGTGCATGGCCATCACGTCGGTGTAGCCCTCGACCACCACGGCCTGCCTGCGCTTGGCGATCTCCCGCTTGGCCAGGTCCAGCCCGAACAGCACCTGCGACTTCTTGTAGATCGGGCTCTCGCTGGTGTTGAGGTACTTGGCCTGGATCGGGTCGTCGTCGAAGATCCGGCGGGCGCCGAAGCCGACGACCTCGCCGCCCATGTCCCGGATCGGCCACAGCAGCCTGCGGTGGAACCGGTCGATCGGGCCCTGCCTGCCCTCCTTGGTCAGCTGGGCCTTGATCAGCTCGGTGAGCTCGAACCCGCGCCCGAGGAGGTGCTTGGTGAGCTTGTCCCAGCCGCCGGGCGCGAAACCGCAGCCGAACTGCCGTGCCGCCGCCTCGTCGAAACCGCGTTGCGCCAGGAACTCCCGTGCGGCCAGCGCGTCCGGCGTGGCCAGCTGCTCGGCGTAGAACTCGGCGGCGACCCGGTGCGCCTCGATGAGCCTGCTGCGGGTGCCCCGGTCGCGCTGGACGGTCGCGCCGCCGCCCTCGTAGGTGAGCTGGATGCCCGCCCGGTCGGCCAGCCGTTCGACGGCTTCCACGAACCCGAGGTGCTCGATCTTCATCACGAACGCGATGACGTCGCCGCCCTCGCCGCAGCCGAAGCAGTGGAACGTGCCGTGCGAGGGGCGGACGTTGAACGACGGCGACTTCTCGTCGTGGAACGGGCACAGGCCCTTCAACGCGCCGGCGCCGGCTCCGCGCAGGGAGACGTGGTCACCCACGACCTCGTCGATCCGGCTCCGGTCACGCACCAATGCGACGTCGCTCTCCCGGATGCGTCCTGCCACGTCGAGCGAGTCTAGTGCTGGCAGACTGGTGCCCGTGACCACCGGCGAGCAGACCCTGGCCTCGACCTTCACCGGCCACCGCTCCCACCTGGTGGGCGTGGCCTACCGGCTCACCGGCAGCGTCTCGGACGCCGAGGACGCGGTGCAGGAGGCGTGGCTGCGGCTGGCCGGTCTGGGCGAGCAGGCCCGTGCCGAGATCCGGGACCTGCGCGGTTGGCTGACGACCGTGGTGGGCCGGATCTGCCTGGACCGGCTGCGGTCGGCGGCGGTGCGGCGGGAGCGGTACGTCGGGCAGTGGCTGCCCGAGCCGCTGGTCACCTCGGGCGAGGACGACCCGCTGGACGCGGTGGTGCGCGACGACGGCGTGCGGTTGGCGGCGTTGGTGGTGCTCGACCGGCTCACGCCCGAGCAGCGGGTGGCGTTCGTGCTGCACGACGCGTTCGGCGTGCCGTTCGCGGAGATCGCCGACGCCCTGGGCTGCACGGTCGCGACGGCCCGTCAGCACGCCTCACGTGGGCGCAAGGCGGCGGCCGACGCCGATCCGCCGCCGCGGGTGGCGCTGGAGGAGCAGCGCGAGGTGCTCGAGCGGTTCCTCCGGGCCCTGGCCACCGGCGACGTCGACGCGGTGATCGGCCTGCTGCACCCGGACGTGGTGCTCGTCGGCGACGGCGGCGGCAAGGCCAAGACCGCGGCCCGCGTCATCAGCGGCGCGGACAAGGTGGCGCGCTTCGTCCTCGGCCTGCTGCGCCGGTACGGCGCGGTCGAGGGGCGGCCCGCGCTGGTCAACGGCGACGTCGGGCTGGTGTTCGGCGCCCAGGGCGAGCTCACGCCGAGGGTCGAGGCGGTCGTGGTGCGGGACGGCAAGGTGGCCGGCGTGTACGACATGTCGAACCCGGACAAGCTCGGCCACGTGCCGTTCCCCGCTGGTTCCTGACACCGCCTACGGCAGCGGCACCCGGCAGGCGTCACCCGAGGTGAAGCCCTGGTCGGTGATGCCGAACGCCGAGTTGAACCGGCCGCGCTGGTTCTCCAGCGCGATCAGGTAGGTCAGCTCGACCAGCCCCTGGTGGCCCAGCCGCCGGTCGAGTTCGGCGACCTGCTCGTCGGTGACGGCGGTCGGGGTCTCGGTCATCGCGTCGGCGTAGGCGAGGGCCAGCTTCTCCAGCTCGGTGTACTTGTCCGAGGTCCGGTAGTCGTGGATCTCCTTGAGCCGGTCGATGTCCAGGCCCTCGTGCTTGATCAGCATGGTGCCGAAGTCGACGCACCACGAGCAGCCGAGCTTCACCGCGGTCAGGTAGACCACCAGCTCGCGCAACGACACGGGCAGCGTCTTGGCGGCCTTCTCCACGGCCATCTCGTGCCGTGCGCTCGCGACGAACAGCCGCTGGTGGTGCGCGGCCACCGTGAACGGCTCCGGCACCGCGCCGAACCGCTTCTTGGCGAACCGGTAGGCGAACTTCACCAGCGGGTTGGCCTGCTTGGTCGTGACGACCGGGATCCTGGGTGCCATGTCCCCTCCTCGTTTCGGGTCTTCACCCGGTGGACGAGGAGGGCCGCCGAGACGTGACAGCTACGGCTTGGCGACTTGGGCGAGGAAGAAGATCGCGCCCGTGTCGGCGTGCCGGACCAGTAGCAGGTACGGCCGGTCGACGCGGACCGTGCGGGCGGGTTCGGCCGGGATGAACGAGGTTGCATCCACACAACGGGCGTGGTTCGATGAAGACATGTTGCACATATAAGTGCAACGACGATCGGTTGTAAGTGCAGCCCTTACTGAGGGAGTGGTGGCAGTGTCGACGGTAGTGGCCACGGCTGATCGTGATGTCGTGCTGGCGGACGAACGCGACCAGCGGCAAGCACAGGCGCTGATGACCCAGCTCCCCTCCCGCGGTGCTCGATTCACCGCCTTGACCGAGGCGCGAGGCGAAGCCGTCCCGGTGCCGGACGAGTTGTCGGCGATCATCGCCCAGGTCGTCCAGGCCGTGGCGCAGGGGCACGTCGTCACCGTCAGCGCGATGCCGGAGGAACTGACGACCACCGCCGCGGCCCAACTACTGGGCATCTCGCGCCCGACCTTGATGCGCAAGATCGACGCCGGTGAGATTCCCTCGCACAAGGTCGGCTCGCACACCCGCTTGCGAACGGCCGACGTCCTGCAGGAGCGACATGCGCGCCGGCAACGCCAGTTGGCCGCATTCAATGAACTACGAGCCCTGGAAGACGAATGACACTCGCCTTGCGAACTGTTGCCCCGGCCACACCGAGGACCTGGTCGACAGTTAGCCTCTCGCGGTGGCACCCACGAGAGTCTTCGTCGATGCGAATGTGCTGTACTCCCGCACTCTGCGAGACTGGCTCGCACTGTTGCAATTGAGTTCATCCGGGGAGGTTTATACCGTCTACTGGACGGAGGACGTGCTTGCGGAGACGATCTACCGGCTACGTCGAAACCATCCGGAATGGAACGGCGCGAAGATCACCTCAATACGCGATCGAATCGCCGGTACTTTCGAGGGAGGCAGGGTCGAGGACTTCTCCGTTGACGACTCGTTCCCTGGTGGGGACGGCGACGACCGGCACGTGCACGCTGCGGCCGTGGCCTGCCGGGCGGATATCGTCCTGACCGCCGACAGCGGTTTCACCATCTCCGGCCGAGAGCCGGACTCGATGCCCTATGAGGCTTACAAACCTGACGACTTTTTCGTGTTGGTCGACGACAGCGCGCCAGCCCTGGTGCAGCTCGTGACCCGCGAGCAAACGATGTACTGGATTCAGCGGAGCACCCGTGCCGACTTGGCGGGCCAGCTCATTGCGGCGCAGTGCCCCCGGTTTGCCGAACGGGTGAGGACCTATCAAGGGAAACTGTCGCTCCCGGGCTGAACCCGGACCTGTGCTGCTTGAATCTATTGCACCTCGCCAACTCACGGCTTGGCGACTTGGGCGAGGAAGAAGATCGCGCCCGTGTCGGCGTGCCGGACCAGCAGCAGGTACGGCCGGTCGACGCGGACCGTGCGGGCGGGTTCGGCCGGGATGAACGAGGTCATGCGCATCACCACGGCGGTCGCGGCGGCGCCCTCGAAGCCCTGCTCGTCCAGCCTGAGCACGGCCTCGTGCACCACGTCGTCCACGTAGAGCCGCGGGTCGGGGCTCAGCCCGGTGAGGTCGGCGTTCCGGCCGAACATCGTGCGCACGCCGACCTGCTGCAACGACTCGGCGAGCGAGACGTTCACGGACAGCTTCAGCTTGGGCAGGAACAGCTCGATCCGGTCGTGGTCCAACGCCTCCAGCACCTCGGGCACGCCTTCGGTGCCGCCGAGGTCGCCGTCCGGCAGCAGCACGACCGCCTCGACACCGCCGCGCGCGGGCAGCGCCACGGCCTGCCACCCGTCACGTTGCGCATACCGCATGTTGCCCTCGCGGCGCATGGTGGCGACGGTCCCCGCGCCGCGGAACGGCAGGTCGGCCGTGTCGTGCTCGGGGAACTCCTCGCTCCACGCGCACTTCAGGTACAGCGCGTTGACCAGCGTCGCGACCGTGTCGGACGTGATCGCGCCGGCGGCCAGCAGCTCGGGGATCAGCCCCCGGGTCGTCTCGGCCACGTCGGCGTTGATGAGCTTGCGGGCGCCTTCCGGGTCACCGGCGAACGGCGCGGAGCGGGCTTTCGCGCCCGGCCACCCGGCCAGGTCGGTGAGGAAGCCCTCGTTGAGCGGCAGCTCGTCCCACGCCCACAGCGTGTTGGCCACGGCGAACTCGGCGTCGTCGCCCACCACCGCGCCCTTGAGCACCTTGGCGTGGTCCGCGCCGAGCAGCGCGACCAGTTCGGCCTCCGTCTCGCCACGGGCCGCCTGCGCCGTCATGCCGAGCGCGCTGGCCACCGAGTACGGCGACCAGCAGGCGTTGCGCGTGCGGTCGGGCGCGACGGCGTCGTGGAGGGTGAGGGCGAACGTCAGGTGCGCTCGATCAGGCACTGGGTCTCCTTAAGCGCTATGGGCTCGTCCGGGATCGGACGTTCGCCCGCGCCGCTCGTGGGTCCGAGCGGCTGGGGGTGGCGTGGTTCGCGCACCCCGGCGGAGCCGTCGTCGCCGGGCTCGTCGTCCCACCCGTCGTACGGGAACTCGGCACCGACGTGCACCGGGTCGCGGGTCGGTCTGCGCCACGGCCAAGGACGGCCTGGCGGTCTTCTGGACTCATCGGCCATGGCGTCGAGTGTGCCACCGGTCACAGGGGTTCGGGGGCGCTGTCGGCGAGCGCCCGCCGCCACGCCACGGCCTGGGCGTCGGTGAGCGAGGCGACCTGGTCGACCACGACGCGCAGCCGTTCGGCGTCCGTGCCGGCGGCGGCCCACGCGGGGTGGAACGCGGGGTCGAGGGTGTCCGGTGCGCGCACCAGCAGGAGGTGGACCAGCTCGGCGACCAGTTCGCGTTGCAGCGCCTGCATGGCCAGCCGCGACGGGTCGCTCATCACGTACCGGACCGCGACCGCCTTGAGCAGCGCCACCTCGGCCGCGACCCGGGGCGGCACGACCAGGTCGGCCTGGTAGCGGCTCAGCGGGCCGTCGCCGTGCACCTCGCGGGTCGCGCCCACGGCGGCGGACGCGAACCGGCCGACCAGCTCGCTGGTGAGCCGCTTCAACGCCACCTGGGCGCGCAGCGAGCCGTCGTACTCGGCCAGCTCGGCGATCACGGGCAGGCCGAGCAGGTCGGTGGCGACGCCTTCGAGCACGGACGTCGGCTCGTCGGAGAAGTGCTTGGCGGCCAGACCCGCGATGGCGGCGCGCTCCTCCGGGTCGCCGAGGGCGGCCAGGCTGATCCGGTGCGCCAGCACGCCGTCCTCCACGTCGTGCACGGAGTAGGCGACGTCGTCGGCCCAGTCCATGACCTGCGCCTCCAGGCACCGCTTCCCCTCGGGCGCGCCCTCGCGGACCCACGTGAACACGTCGAGGTCGTCGTCGTAGGCGCCGAACTTCACCATCCCGGGACGGCGGGTCCACGGGTACTTGGTGGCCGCGTCGAGGCACGCGCGGGTCAGGTTGAGGCCCTTGGCGGTCTTGGGTTCCAGCCGGGTGAGGATGCGCAGGGTCTGGGCGTTGCCCTCGAAGCCGCCGCACGGCCCGGCCAGCTCGTCGAGCGCGCGTTCCCCGTTGTGGCCGAACGGCGGGTGCCCGATGTCGTGGGCGAGGCCGGCGGTGTCGACCACGTCCGGGTCGCAGCCGAGCTCCTCGCCGATGCCCCGGCCGATCTGGGCGACCTCCAGCGAGTGGGTGAGCCGGGTGCGCGGCACGCCGGTCACCTCCGCGCCCTCGCCGGGGCCGACGACCTGGGTCTTGCCCGCGAGCCGGCGCAGCGCCGCCGAGTGCAGGACGCGGGCCCGGTCGCGGGAGAACGGCGAGCGGCGCTCGGTGCGCGCTCCGGGCAGCACCGCTGTCTTGGGCTGCTCGGGGAGCAGCCGCGCGGAGTCGTGCCCGGTGTAGCCCTGACTCATCGGCCCAGGGTAAGTGGTCTACAGCAGGATGCCGTCGAACGCGCCGGCCGGCGCCTTCATCAGGTGGTAGTAGAGCAGCGCGCCGGTCTCGCGGCGGATGTAGAACAGCTGGGTCTGGCGGGTCTGCACGTTCGGCCCGCTGCGGGTCGGCGACGTCCACGCGGACAGGCCCTCGTCCTCGGCCATCGTGCGGGCGCGCAGGGAGTGCCACGGGTCGCTGACGATCACGGCGGTGGTGAGGGACTTGGCGCGGGCGGCGGCGGCGAGCGCCCGGATGCTGCCCAGCGTGTCGGTGCCCTCGCCGACTTCGAGGATCCGGTCGGCGGGCACGTCGTGCGCCTCCAGCCACATCCGGCCGGCCTCGCCCTCGGTGAAGTTGTCGCCGGGCTGCCTGCCGCCGGTGGTGGCGATGTAGTTGACCACGCCCTGCTCGTACAGCCGGCGCGCGTGCTCCAGCCGTGCCTCCAGGACGTCGGACGGCACGCCGTTGAACTGGGCCGCGCCGAGGACCACGGCCATGTCGGCGTGGGCGCGGTCGTCCTCGCGGGCCACCTGCCACACGCGGAACGCCGTGCCGCCGACGACGAGGAGCCCGATCACGAGGCCGCCGAGGACGACGCGCGTGGCAAGCCTGCGGAGTCTCGGCAGGAACGTCACGCGGGGGATGATTCCACACCCGCTCGGGCGTGAGCGCTGCCAGGATCGCACGCATGGCAGCAGACCAGCCGACGATCGTGGCGACCTCAGGCGGATTCCGCGCCGGGCGGCGCACCAACCTGGAGTTCCACCGACTCGTCCACCACGCCGTCGACCTGTCCGGGGTGCACGGCCGCAAGCCGCGGCTGTGCCACGTCGGCACGGCCTCGGGCGACCAGCGGTGGTTCAACGCGGACATCTCCGAAGCCGGGCAGCTGGCGGGCTGGGAGGTGTCGCACCTGAACCTGTTCACCATGCCGCCGACCACCGACGTCGCGGGCTTCCTCGGCGCGCACGACGTCGTGTGGGTGGGCGGTGGCTCGGTGGCGAACCTGCTGGCCGTGTGGGAGGTGCACGACCTGGGGTCGGCGCTGCGGGCCGCGTGGCTGGACGGCGTCGTGCTCGGTGGCGTGTCCGCCGGGTCGATCTGCTGGTTCCTGGGCGGTTCGACGGACTCGTTCGGGCCGGAGCTGCGCGTGATCACCAACGGTCTCGGCTTCCTGCCGTACGGCAACGGCGTGCACTACGACAGCGAGGCGGCGCGGCGGCCGACGATCCACGCGGCGGTGGCGGCGGGCGTGCTGCCGGTGACGCACTGCACCGACGACGGCGCCGGGCTCGTCTACCACGGCGCCGAACTCGTGGAGGCGGTGTCCGAACGGCGCAACGGCGGCGCGTACGTGGTGCGACGTGACGAATCTTCAGGAACCGCACAGGAGGAATCGCTCGACGTCAGGCGGTTGTGAAACGGACTGTTGAGGTGTGGGAAGACGCTGGTGGGTGGTCGCGGTCGCGGTGATCGCGGGCGTGGTCGCGTCGGTGGGCCAGAGCGACACGGAGTGCGCCGCGCAGTCATCGGCCGCGCCGCCGAGCGCCGCGAGCACCTCGGCGGAAACCCCGCGTCCGGCCGCGCCACGTGCCGCCGAGGCACCTGCCCCGGACCTCTCGGCGGCGGTGGCGCGGGCGGTCGAGGTCGCCGGCGGCGTCGACCTCGGGCTGGCGGTCGTCGACCTGGAGACGGGTGCGGCGGCCGGCCACCACGCCGACGTCCCGTTCCCCTCGGCGTCGTTGAGCAAGCTGGTGGTGGCCGTGGACATGCTCACGTCCGGCGAGGCGCCCGCCGCCGACCTCGACCGCCTGCGCCGCGCGCTCAGCCTCAGCGACGACGAGGCGATGAACGCGTTGTGGACGTGGCACGACGGCATGGGCGCGGTCGACCGGGTGGCCGCCCAGGTCGGCCTGACCGCCACCCGCGCTCCCGCGGACGCCTCCCAGTGGGGCGACGTGGAGATGTCGGCGGGCGACGTCACCTCGCTCTACCGCCACATCGTGACCGACCTCCCGGCCGCCCACCGCGACTTCATCGTGAGCGCCCTGTCCGCCGCCTCCCCCACCGCCGCGGACGGCTTCGACCAGGCGTACGGCCTGCTCGCGCCGGGCACCGACGCGTACGCCAAGCAGGGCTGGATGTGGTACCTGCCGGCGGACTTCCACCTGCACAGCGCGGGCGTCGTCGCGGACCGCTACGCCGTGGCCGCCCTGTCGATCCAGCCGGGTGTCGCCGAACAGGCCGCGAAGGACTTGCTGACGGCGGTCACGAGCACGCTGGTCGCCGCGCTCACCGATCAGTCCGGCTGAACCAGCCGGACTGCGGTCGCATCAACCCCACCGAGCCGGCCGAACGGCGATCAGCACCGGCATCCACCGCAAACCAGAGGAGCGTGCCGATTGCCATGATCGCGGTGTAACGCCTCGTCCCAGGAGCAGATGAACACCCGACCGACCCCACTCCCACGGAGGTGCGAACAGATGAGCGTCTGGGTCAGGCTCGGCGTTCTCGACAAGGTCCGCGCGGTGCTCGGCGCCGTTCCCATCGTGAACCCGTCCGGCCACCACTTCGGCCGCCCGTTCATCACCGCCTACCAGCTGGCGATCAAGCTGGACGCCGCCTACCCCGATGTGGCCGACGAGCTCAAGGTCGAAATCGGCGGCAGCGGCGTCGGCAAGCACAACAGCTTGGCCCAATACCTGGCCGGCCAGCTGTCCCGCCGCATCAGCGAGAGAGGCGCGACCTATCCCGTGGAGGGTGCGTTCCTGTCCAAAGAACTTCTCACGTCACTCCAGTACACCGCCGGCGACAAGCAGATCACCGGCAGCCTCAACGGCTACGACCTCTCCATGTTCCGCCTGCGGGCTTGACCCGGACTTGAAGGTTTTGCGCAAGCGATCAGGCGAATCTCCACCGAAGTTTGTATTAGCACTTCAACGATACGCTTGAAGATGTGAACGCCGAGGAATTGACCGGACTCATCAGCTCGACCTTCGCCGGCACCCGGGTGATGGAGGCGTACGGCGACACGTTCTTCCTCTACGACCCGGACGGCGACCTCCCGCCCGAACGGCAGCTGCCCTTCGCCACGATCGTCAGCAGTGACAACTACGAGCAGGTCTCCGACCTGGGCAGGCCGGGGGTCTACCGGCTCAACGTCGGGCTGACGAAGGCGACCTACACCGCCCGGTTCGGCGCCGTGCCGACCCGGCGCGACGAGCACGGGGTGTTCGACACCGGGTTCGACTACACGGAGTCGGATCGGTTGATGCCGCACCCTGTCTACGCGTCCCAGCACTGGGTTTGCGTGGTGTCGCCGATCAGGACGACGTTCGACGACGTCCAGGCCTTGCTCGCCGAGGCGCACGAGTTCGCGGCGCGCAAGCACGCCAACCACGCCCGGCGGACCGCGGGGTGAGGCCCCCGGCGCGGGGTCGCCGCGCCGGGGGTCTGCTCAGTCGAACACCGGGTGGATCAGCTCCACGCTGCCGCGTCGCGCGGCCCAGTGGTCGATCGCCTGGCCGCACGCCTGGTCGAGGTGGCGGACGCCGGTCAGGTCCACGCGGACGTGCTTGCTGTCCGGCACGGCCTCCAGGGTTTCCAGCAGGCCCGGCAGCTTGAGGAACGTCGCGTTGCCGCGCACCGCCACGTGGTGGTGGTCCTCGCCGTGCGCGGTCACCGTGACGGTCAGGCGGGACATGTCCCAGGCCGTCTTGACCACCGCCGCCAGCAGGCCGACGAGGGTTCCGGTGAGCAGGTCCGTCAGCACGATCAGACCCGCGGTGAGCACCAGGACGCCGGCTTCCGCCCGGTCCGCGCGGGCCAGGGCCAGGACCTGCTTGGGCGCCAGGAGCTTCCAGCCCGCCTGCACCAGCAGCGCGGCCAGGACCGCCAACGGCACGTACGACAGCACGCCCGGCAGCAGCACGACGAACACCAGCAACCACACCCCGTGCAGCACGCGGGACAGCCGGGTGCGGGCGCCCGCGTCCACATTGGACGCGCTGCGCACGATCACGGCGGTCATCGGCAACGCGCCGAGCACACCGCACACCGCGTTGCCGACGCCCTGCGCGACCAGCTCCCGGTTGTACCTCGTGCGCGGCCCGCTGTGCATCCGGTCCACGGCCGCCGCGCTGAACAGGCTCTCCGCCGACGCCACGAGCGCGAACGTCAACATCGCGCCCAGCACGCCGGCGTCCAGCAGGGAGAAGTCGACCAGGGACACCACGTCGGTCAGCGGACCGACCGAGATGCGCGGCAACGGGAGCAGCACGCCCACCGCCGAGGCGACCACGACGGCCACCAGCATCCCCGGCACGGCGCGCCACGGCGTGCGCTTCCACAGCCACGCCACGACCAGGGTCAGCACGCCGACGGCCAAGCCGCTCAACCCGACCGCCGTCGTCAGCGCGGTCCGGGCCAGGTCGGCCAGGCCGGCGAACTTCGCGCCGGTCGTGCCGGGCTGGTCCTGCCCGGCGAACGGGTAGAGCTGACTCAGCACCAGCACCAGGCCAATGCCCGCGAGCATGCCCTGGACCACGGCGGGCGAGATGGCGCGGAACCAGCGGCCCAGCCGCAGCAGGCCCATCGCCACCTGGAGCAGGCCCGCGCCGAGCACGATGAGGCCGAGCGCGCCCAGGCCGTGCTCGGCGACGGTGTCCGCGACCAGCACGGTCAGGCCCGCCGCCGGGCCGCTGACCTGCATGGTGCTGCCGGGCAGCAGGCCGACCACGAGGCCGCCCACCACGCCGGTGATGATGCCCAGTTCCGCGGGCACGCCGGAGGCGACGGCGATGCCCACGCACAGCGGGAGCGCCACCAGGAACACCACCAGCGACGCGCCGACGTCGGGCCAGAAGGTCGGTTGGGTCGGTCGTTCGGTCCGGGTGCTCACGCGTCACCCGCCGGGACGTTCACCGTGCGTGAGTTCGTGCGCATGACGGATAGCGGCTCGTCGGCGGGCCCTCGTCCCATTTCCTGGGAATCGCGAGGTGACCGCGTGCGGGCATGCCGGAGCCGTTGACGGAATTCCATTCGATTTACCCCACTCGTCGGTGGTCGGACGATGCGATCTACTGGCGGTGGGGTGACGATCAGTTCCGGAACACCTGGAGAGCCGACGGTGTCGTCCAGGATCTGAGGTGTTCTTCGCGGCCTCGTCCTACGGGCGGGCCGGTGCCCGGGGTGGGGCGGCGGGTCGTGCGGGGGATCTCGCGGCACGACGGCGCAGCGGGTCTGGCCGGCCACGATCGGGTGGACGAAGATCGCGGCTCGGGGCCTTTGCGGCACTCGCGGACGGGTTCTTCCTCGGAGCCGGCCACGACGTGGCCGACCGGGACGGCCTGCACGACGCCGACGTGGCCGAACGGCGACGGGGCGAGCACGGCGACGAGCGCCAAAGCGATTGCGACGACAACAACACGCGCCATGACACCCCCCGATGAGTCGCGCCCGTGATCAAGTCTCACGAAGCCGGGTGACGTGACGGTTAATCCCGAACCGCCATCCCGCACTCCGCACCGATATTCACTCGATGGTTCGTGACGCAGGTCATTCACCGGCGATTCCGATCACTCTGAGTGATCAGAATATCCTGCGTCGGGTGGAGACGGGAACGGCCTCGGACATCGCCGCACAACTGGAAGCCGATCTGGCGCAGTACCCGGACGAGCGGGCGCAGATCTTGATGGAGGCAGCCGACGCGTGGCGCCGAGCCGGCGACGACGACCGCGCCATCGCGCTGCTGGAGCAGGTCGTCGCCGAGGGCGGTGAGGACGCCGACGAGGCCCGCGTGGCGCTGGCCGACGTGCTGTTCGACCTCGACCGGGTCGAGCAGGCCCAGGCCCAGCTCGACACCCTTCGGCGCGAGCGGCCGTCGGCACCGGCGCCGTACCACCTGGCGGCCGAGCTGCTGGAGGAACGCGGCGCCCTCGACGAGGCGCTGACCTGGTTCAACATGGCCGTGTCCCGGTTGACCGAGGAGGAGCTGGCGCAGCGGGAGGGCGAGTTCGGGTTCGTCTCCTACGCCAACAACGTCCTGGCCGGCCGGCGACGCGTGCGCCGAGCCCTGGCGATGCCCCCGGACGAGCTGGACGAGTCGGTCGAGTCCCTGGAAGACCACGCGGAGGACTTCGCCCGCGCCCTGACGCCACCGGCGTCGCCGCAGGAGGCGCGGGTGCTGTTCTGGCCTCGCGACGAGATCGCCCGCGCGCACGACACCTGGCCGCAGGTGGTGCAGCACGCCGACGTGGACGTCGCCATCGCCGACCGCGAGGCCGCCAACCGCGAGCTGTCCGAGTCCGGCGTCGCCCGGATCACCATGGTGCCCCTGACCGTCGCCCGGCTCTCCGACTTCGCGGCCAGGACGGGTGGCGATCCCGCCGACGAGGGCACCCGCATGGCGTGCCTGAACGAGATCGTCGCGGAGGGCGGCACGATCGACTGGCCGCCCGCCCGCAACGCGCCCTGCTGGTGCGGCTCGGCCGTCAAGTACAAGAAGTGCTGCGGCCGTCCGGGCCGGTGAACGGGCCGCGGCGCTAGTTGAGGGCCGCCAGGGTGAACGACGCGGCGGCGGCGAGCGAGAGCAGCGCCCGGAGGTGGTTCATGGGCACCCACTCGCGGAGGTAGCGGGTCCAGTACTCGGTCGTGCCGCGCCGTTCCAGCTGGTCGTTGCGCGGGATGTGGAAGGCGCCCGTGAGCACGATCCCGCCGAGGCCGTAGAGGGCCGCGCCCGCCCACGCCAACGGGTCGCCCTCGAACGCCGCGACCACGCCGACGACCGCCGTGCCGAGGAAGACGCCGATGAACGCGGGGTTCACCACGGCGAGGTTGATCGCCCGCATGGCGGCGAGGCCGACCGCAGGCTCGGCCCGCCGCAGACCGGGCATGACCATCGCGGAGAACGCGAAGAAGACTCCAGCCATCATCCCGCAGCCGAGGGCCGCGATGATCGTCACCGTGGGGAACATGGTGCCCAGTCAAGTCGACGGGTCCTGGACTTTCCATCGCTGGACGCCTCGATCGCATACGCGAGCGTCTTAAGCTTGCGCGCGTGGACGTTCTCGCCGGGTTGTTGGACGGGCCGCGCGCCCGTGGCGCGTTCCTCATGCGCACCGTCCTGGACCCGCCGTGGTCGCTGCGCATCGAGGACCGCGCGCCGTTGACCGTGGTCGCGATGGTGCGCGGCGACGGGTGGCTGCTGCCGCACGACGGCGAGCCCGTGCGGCTGGGCGCCGGTGACGTGGCGGTGCTGCGCGGGCCGGACCCGTACGCGTTGGCCGACGACCCGGGCACGCCCGTGCAGGCGGTGGTCCACCCCGGCGAGATCACCACCACGCCGGACGGCGCCGCGCTGTGCGAGCAGTGGGGCCTCGGCGTGCGCACGTGGGGCGCGAACCCCGACGGGTCGGTGGTGATGCTCAGCGGCACCTACCAGTTGGACGGCGAGGTGAGCAGGCGACTGCTGTCGGTGCTGCCGCCGTTCCTCGTGGTGCCGCGCGCGGAACTGCCCCTGGTGCCGCTGCTGGCCGACGAGATCACCCGTGACGAGCCGGGTCAGGAGGCGGTGCTGGACCGCCTGCTCGACCTGCTGCTGATCTCCGTGCTGCGGTCGTGGTTCTGCCGTCCGGAGGCGGAGACGCCGACCTGGTACTCGGCGCACGCCGACCCCGTGGTGGGACGCGCGCTGCGCCTGCTGCACGGCGACCCGGCGCGGCCGTGGACAGTGGGCACGCTGGCCGACGCGGTCGGCGTGTCACGGGCGGCGCTGGCCAGGCGGTTCACCGAACTGGTCGGCGAACCGCCGATGGCCTACCTGACGGACTGGCGCCTCACCCTGGCCGCAGACCTGCTGCGCGAACCGTCCGCGACGGTCGCCGCGGTGGCCCGCCAGGTCGGCTACAGCACCCCGTTCGCGCTGAGCACGGCGTTCAAACGGGAACGCGGCGTGAGCCCGTCCGAACACCGCGCCCACGCGTGAGGGTCAGGCGCCGATCAGGCGGGCGGCGAGGTACCCCTCCAACTGGTCCATCGAGACGCGCTCCTGCGACATGGTGTCGCGTTCCCGCACCGTCACGGCGTGGTCGGTGAGGGTGTCGAAGTCGACCGTCACGCAGAACGGCGTGCCGATCTCGTCCTGCCTGCGGTAGCGGCGGCCGATGGCGCCCGCGTCGTCGAACTCGATGTTCCAGTGCTTGCGCAGGGCGTTGGCCAGGTCCTTCGCCTTCGGCGACAGGTCGGCGTTGCGCGAGAGCGGCAGCACGGCGGCCTTCACCGGCGCCAGCCTGCGGTCCAGGCGCAGCACGACCCGCTTGTCCACGCCACCCTTGGCGTTCGGCGCCTCGTCCTCGGTGTAGGCCTCCAGCAGGAACGCCATCATCGGCCGGCCGACGCCCGCGGCGGGCTCGATCACGAACGGCCGGTAGCGGGAGTTGGTGGCCTGGTCGAAGTACGACAGGTCGACGCCCGAGTGCTCCGAGTGGGTGTTCAGGTCGAAGTCGGTGCGGTTGGCGATGCCTTCCAGCTCACCCCACTCCTGGCCGCCGAACTGGAACCGGTACTCGATGTCGACGGTGCGCTTCGAGTAGTGCGACAGCTTTTCCTGCGGGTGCTCGTAGTGCCGCAGGTTCTCCTTGGAGATGCCCAGCTCGTTGTACCAACGCGTGCGCTCGTCGATCCAGTACTGGTGCCATTCCTCGTCCGTGCCCGGCTCGACGAAGAACTCCATCTCCATCTGCTCGAACTCGCGCGTGCGGAAGATGAAGTTGCCCGGCGTGATCTCGTTGCGGAAGCTCTTGCCGATCTGGCCGATGCCGAACGGCGGCTTGCGACGCGACGTGGTCTGCACGTTCAGGAAGTTCGTGAAGATGCCCTGCGCGGTCTCCGGGCGCAGGTAGTGCAGGCCCTCGTCGGTCTCGACCGGGCCGAGGTGGGTCTTGAGCAGGCCGTTGAACATCTTCGGCTCGGTGTACTGGCCGCGGGTGCCGCAGTTCGGGCACGGCACGTCGGAGACGTCGCCCTCGGCGACCTGCTTGCCGGTGCGCTCGGCGTACTCCTCGACCAGCGTGTCCTGCCGGAACCGCTTGTGGCACGAGTTGCACTCGATCAGCGGGTCGACGAACGCCTCGACGTGCCCGGACGCCGCCCACACCTCGCGCGGCAGGATCACCGACGAGTCGAGGCCCACGACGTCCTCGCGCCCGCGCACCATGAAGTTCCACCACTGGCGCTTGATGTTGTCCTTCAGCTCGACACCGAGCGGACCGTAGTCCCAGGCCGACCTGGTGCCGCCGTAGATCTCGCCGCACGGGTAGACGAACCCGCGACGCTTGCACAGGCTGACGACGGTCTCGATGCGATCGGCTGCCACGGACACTCCATCGGGAGATGCAGAAAGGGACGGAAACGGGGCTTGCCAGGGTAGTCCTTGCCGTCGGGCAGCCCTCGGGCGACCGGGCCACACCCGTGCACGCGTTCCGGTGACGGCGCCGTTCAGCGCGGGGTGGCCGGACCGGCGGCTTCGCCGAGGCGGACGGTGCCCGCGTCGCGCGCCAGCAGGCTCACCTCGCGGCGGACCGCGCCGTCGGCGGCCACCAGCAGCGGCTCGTAGGCGGCGGGCTCGTCGGTGCTCGCCTCGGACAGCAGCGGGATGACGTGCTCGCGCACCTCGAACGGCGACAGCGCCCGCCGGTAGGCCACCACGGAGTCGAACTCGACCGTCAGCACGAAGCGGTCCGCCTCGTCGGTCGACCGCGACAGCTGGGCGCGTCGGCAGCCCGGCTGGGCGGTGAGCAGGGCCAACGCCCGGTCGACACGCTCGGTGAACGCTTCGACTCCGGTTTCCGCCACGGTGAAGCGGCACACGAGCAGCACGGTGCAAGGATGCCACGGTGGCTGGTGACTCGAAGCGGACCCTGATCCCCGGTGCCGGACCGCTCTCGCGGGTGCCCGCGCCGGCGGCGTTCTTGCTGGTCTTGGCGTTGTTCGTGGCAGGTGTGTGGATTCAGGGCACGGTGGGTGCGCTGCTGCTCGGCGTGCTGGCGCTCGGCGTGGCGGTCCTGCTCGCCACGACGTGGCCCCTGCTCACCCCGAGCGCACGCGTATTGAGACTGCTCGTTCTCACCGTGCTGGTGCTCATCACGGTGTCCGTGCTCTAGCGCCGTAGTATCGGTGGTGAAAATCCATACCACGTGGGAGGCGCCGTGACGGTCGGAGTGCGGGGCGAGCACGTGCACTCCCCGGAACGCCGTGTGCCCCCACCGGCGCCGCGGCAGCCCACCCGGACCCTGTCCGCGGCCGGCGAGCTGCTGCGGGCGCTCGCCGCGCCGGTGCGGATCGCGATCGTGCTGCAACTGCGCGAGGCCGACCGGTGCGTGCACGAGCTGGTCGAGGCGCTGGGCGTGGCCCAGCCGTTGATCAGCCAGCACCTGCGGGTGCTCAAGGCCGCGGGTGTGGTGCACGGCGAGCGGCACGGCCGCGAGGTCGTGTACCGGCTCGTCGACGAGCACCTCGCGCACATCGTGGTGGACGCGGTGACCCATGTGGACGAGGGGCCGCCGCGTGGTATCAACCAGACCGACCGGACTCCCCGGACGGAGGAGATGTGACCACTAGCGAGCGCCCGACCACCGCGGTGCCCGGGCTGCGTTCGACCAAGCAGCGCACGGCCGTGTCCAAGCTGCTGGACTCGCTCGGCGAGTTCCGCTCGGCCCAGGAACTGCACGAGGAGCTGCGCAAACGCGGCGAGGGCATCGGCCTGACCACGGTCTACCGCACGTTGCAGTCCCTGGCCGACGCCGGCGAGGTCGACGTGCTGCGCACCGACTCCGGTGAGGCGATCTACCGCCGCTGCTCCCAGCACCACCATCACCACCTGGTGTGCCGCGGCTGCGGCCGCACCGTGGAGGTCGAGGGCCCGGCGGTGGAGAAGTGGGCCGACCGGGTCGCGGCGGAGAACGGGTTCGTCGAGGTCAGCCACACCGTGGAGATCTTCGGCACGTGCCACGACTGCTGTGCCGAAGGTCGTGCCCCGGCCCAGCCGTCGTAGCTCAGCCTTCGTAGGTGTCCTCGGGCGCGGTGATCGGCACGATCTGCGACACGGTGAACGTCGGCACGAACGCGCTCTCCTTGGTCGCCGAGCCGGGCACCACCCGACCGGTGGCCTCGACCCACTGGTCGGTCGGCAGCGCGGCGAAGTCCTGACCCGCCATCTTCGCCTTGACCGGCGAGGCGTCCGCGGCGCAGCACGAGATGGTCAGCCGGGCGATGAACACGTCGGCGTTCTTGCGGACCACGAACCCGGTGAGCTTGACCGTGCGGTCGTCCAGCGAGCCGGAGTCGTCCCACGCGGTGCGGGTGACGAACTCGGAGATGGTGAGCGGGACGACGTCGTCGGACGGCAGCGGCGCGAACCCGCTCGACGCCTTGGCCTCCTGGGCGGCGTTGCGGTCGGACCGGTTGACCGTGTCCGCGCCCAGCGCCGGCGGGCTGATCAGGAACACCGCGAACACGGGCAGCAGCAGCATCCAGGGGCTGCGCGACGTGCCGTGCTCGTGCCCGGCGTGCTCGATCGCGCCGGCTTGCGCCTGGCCGCCGCGGATGTCACGCACGATCGACACCAGGGCCAGCACCACCATGACGCCGCCGGTCACGACCAGCCACGGCTGCAACGACTCCTTGACGTACCGCAGGTACGTGCCGGTCAGCGCGAGCTTCAGCAGCGCGCCGCCGAGCAGGACCAGCAGGATGTTCTGCGTCTCACGCCTCATGGGTTCTCACGCCTCACAGGAACACCGCTCCCGCCGCCAGGGCCGACGCTATCGCCACCACGAACGTAGCGGGTGCGAAGCGCGCCGCGAAGGACTTGCCGAACGCGCCCGCCTGCAGCGCGATGAGCTTGACGTCGACCGCCGGGCCGACCACCAGGAACACGAGCCGCGGCAGCAGCGGCAGCGCCGACATGGAGGCCGCGACGAACGCGTCGGCCTCGCTGCACAGCGCCAGCACCACGGCCAGCAGCGACAGCACCACCACGGCCAGCACGATCTGACCGCCCAGCGTCTCCAGCCAGGCCTGCGGCACGAGGACGTTGAACGCCGCCGCGAACACGCCGCCGAGCACCAGGAACCCGCCCGCGTCGACCAGGTCGTGCCGCGCGGTCTCGGCGAACACCAGCCAGCGGGACGTGCCGTCGTGGTCGGGCAGGCGGCGCAGCGCGCGTTCGGCGATCCACTCGGCCTTGCCGAACCGGGTCCACAGCCAGCCCATGACGACGGCGGTGAGCAGCGCGCCGACGAACCGCGCGGGCACCATCATCGGCGCGTTGGGGAACGCCACGGCCGTGGACACGAGCACGATCGGGTTCACGGCGGGCGCCGCGAGCAGGAACGTCAGCGCCACGGCGGGCGCCACGCCCTGCTGCATCAGGCGGCGGGAGACGGGCACGGCCGCGCACTCGCAGCCGGGCAGGGCCACCCCGGCGACCCCGGCGACGGGCACGGCCAGCGCGGTCCTCCTCGGCAACGCGCGGCGCAGGACGTTGGCCGGGATGAACGCCGCGATCGCGCCGCTGATCAGCACACCGAGGACGAGGAACGGCAGCGCCTGCACGCACACCGCGACGAACACCGTGGACGCCGTGCGCAGCACCGGCACGTCGAGCACGGTGACCAGCCAGTCCTGCAGCAGCAGCGCCGCCACGAGCAGCACGCAGAGCACTTCCAGCGAAGTGATCTTCCAGCGCGGCGGCGGACGGCGCGGGCCGGCGCCCCGGATCTCGCCAGTGATTGTCACTTTCGAGATGATGCCAGAACCACCGCCCGCGGCTCACCCACCTACGTCGGGTCTTCAACCGCCGGCCACGCGACCGTCACGGACGGTAGGTTCGCGGGCGTGGACTGGCACGGGTGGCACGCCGACTACGACCGCCCGGACTCGGGGCTCGCGCGAAGGCTGCGGGCCGTCCAGGCGCAGGTCCGGGCCGCGTTGGACGACCGCCCGCCCGGGCCGCTGCGGGTGCTCAGCCTGTGCGCCGGCCAGGGCCGTGACCTGCTGGAAGTGCTCGTCGACCACCCCCGCCGCCACGACGTCCGCGCGCGTCTCGTCGAGCTGGACCCGCGCAACGCGGCGATCGCCGAGGCGACGTCTCGGGCGGCCGGCCTGACCGGGGTGGAGGTGCTGACGGCCGACGCCTCGCTCACCGACCACTACCGCGACCTGGCCCCGGCGGACCTCGTGCTGGTCTGCGGCGTGTTCGGCAACATCAGCGACGAGGACGTCGAGCGGACCGTCGACCACTGCGCCCAACTGTGCCGGACGGGCGGCACCGTCATCTGGACCCGCCACCGCGGCGCCCCTGACCTCGTGCCGCTGATCTGCGACTGGTTCGAGGACCGCGGCTTCACCCGCCACTGGCTGTCCGCCCCTGACGCTGGCTTCGGCGTCGGCGCCCACCGCTTCCACGCCACCCCACGACCACTGGCCGTGGGCGCGCGCATGTTCACGTTCGTCGGGAACCCCGACGACTGACCGACGATCGCCTCGGCGATCAGCGGCTGACGTAGGAGAACCGCCGCACGTGCGGCACCCACGCCTGGAAGACGGCGAGGTTCAGCAGCGTGACCAGGTCGTGGTGCGCGAGTCCGCCTCGGACATCGGCTCCCCGTGGCGCGTCGAGCACGTCCGCTGCCGGCGAGGGCGCCGCGGCGGTGATCCCGAGCAGCACGACCACCGCCTGGAACTCGCCCGGCCGGTCCTGGTCGCCGAGGTCCCGGGTCGCGCGGATCATCCGGTAGACGTTGAGCAGCCGCTTCGCCGCACGCGGGGTGTCGACCAGCGGGCCGAGCGCGTCCAGGAACTCCAGCTCCGGCCCGGTCAGCGGTCGGGCCGGTGTCGCGGCACGTGGGGTGTCCAGCTGTGCCCCCGGTTCGACGGCCAGTCCCTCGGACGGCACTCGATCGTCCGACGCGGGTGACGGCGCGGGTGCCGGCCTGGCCACCGGCGCCTCGCTCTCGACCATGGACCGCAGGACCGAGCCCAGGTGGCCCTTGGCCATGCCGGGCAGCGTGAAGGGAATGTTGATGATCTTCTCGAGGTAGTCCTCCGGCAGGACCCGCCACGGTGACGCGGCGCTGTCGGCGTCGTGCAGGACCCCCGCGTAGTGGCTGCGCAGGGAACCCACGAGCCAGCGCGGGTCGACGCCGACCACCACGACGAACAGATCCATCGCCAGGAGCAGGTGCACCCAGCATCGACACGTACGTGCCCACGCCGAGCCGGTCGCGTTCCAGCGGGATGGGCTTCGCCGGGTCGACCAGGTCGCTGGACACCCCACCGGCCAACTCGTCGGACCACGCCTCTTCCGCGCCACCCGGCTCGCCGTCGCTCGACTCCCCGATCTCCGCGTGCGGCGCCCGCCTCGCGGGTTCGACCCCGGGATGACCGCCCTCGAGCCACCGGCGCTCGACCGCCTCGACGGTGTCGGCGTGCCGGCCGAACAGCACGACCCGGCGCAACTGCCGCCGAACGGGCGATCGCAGCGCCTCCACCACCGCCGGCACGGCGACCGCGGAGACCTCCTCCGCGGAAAGGCCGAGTGCACCCGTGGCGAGCAGGGGAATTGCGACACCGGTCGCCCCGGCGCGAGCGGCCGCGACCACGGCTGCCCGCGTCGCCTCCCGAACGCTCTCCAGGGTCACGGCACCACGATCGCCGTGTGGCGAGACCAGCACGACGAAGCTCAGAGAACCCACACCCACGCGGCTGGATGGTCCTGGGGTTCGAGGCCGGGATGTTGCCCAGCTCGACCTCGTCGACCGCCGGGAGCCGCTGCGCCCCCACGGCCGCTGCCGGCGGGGGAGCATGTTCACCTTCTTCGGGGACACCTACGACTGACGGGGCAGAGGGCAGCACGCCCTCCACCCCGCCGACGCTACGCAGCGTCCCCGCCAGGCTTCGCAGGAGTCCCCGCCAAGGGGACCCCTGCTTTTATTCTGCCGGCGGGGTCCGACAATTTCGGGTCCCTACTCCGACGCTTCCTCTTCGTCACGCAGCTCGGCGATCGTCGCCAGCACGTCCGCCGCCTCCGTCACCGGCAGCAGCGGCTCGACCACGGCGGTCACGCCGCGGCTCGCGGCCAGCACCTCCTCGGCCAGCCGCACGGCGTCGTCACGCTCGTAAGGCCCGCACACGAACGACGCCCACTCCTCCCCCGCCGACGCCTCGAACGTGATGGCCCACGGCAGGCCCTCCACGTCCGTGTCATCATCGGGCTCGTACACGATCACCCCAGCCATCAGGCACCGTCCCCGGTTCCGGCCAGCAGCTCGTTGCGCAGCTGCGAAGCAGTGGACACGACCAACATCAGCAGCGTGCTCAACGGCTCCGGCTTCAGCCCTTCGGCCGGGAACGCGTAGCGCAACGTCACATCCATCCCGCGCTCGGTGTGCACCACGCCGAGCGTGCCGAACAGGCCCTGACCGGCGCGTTCCGCGGCGGACACGGCGAGGTCGCGGTCTTCCGGCAGGTCCCACGCCACCACGCAGGTCAGGCTGAGCACGGTCAGGCCCTCGGCCAGCCGCATCGCCTGCACCGCGCACGGCACCTCGGCGTGCTGGAAGCTCAGCGCGCCGTCGTCGTCGACGTGCACCTCGTGGAACATCTCCAACGCCTCACGGGCCGCGGTGAGCAGCTCCGCGGTCACCTTGGCGTCCTCGTCGGTCACTTAAGAATCCTCCACGTCGGGCTTGTCAACGGCGCCTCCGAAGCGCCGGTCGCGCATGGCGTACGCCTCGCAGGCGCGCCACAGGTCCAGCCGGTCGAAGTCCGGCCACAGGATGTCCTGGAACACCAGCTCCGCGTACGCCGACTGCCACAGCAGGAAGTTCGACGTGCGCTGCTCCCCCGACGGCCGGATGAACAGGTCCACGTCCGGCATGTCGGGCTGGTACATGTGCTTGGCGAGGGTGCGCTCGTCGACCTTCTCCGGGTTGATCTTGCCGGCCGCGACCAGCCGGGCGATCTCCCGCGCCGCGTCGCCGACCTCGGCCCGCCCGCCGTAGTTGATGCACATCGCCAGGTTCAGCACGGTGTTGTCCTTCGTGCGCTCCTCGGCGACCTCGAGCTCCTTGATGACGCTGCGCCACAGCCTCGGCCGGCGTCCCGCCCACCGCACCCGCACACCGAGTTCGTCCAGCTCGTCGGTGCGGTGGTGGATCACGTCACGGCTGAAGCCCATGAGGAAGCGGACCTCCTCCGGGCTGCGCCGCCAGTTCTCGGTGGAGAACGCGTACAGCGACAGCCACTTCACGCCCATCTCGATCGCACCCTTGGCCGCCTCCACCACGACGGCCTCGCCGCGCTTGTGCCCCTCGATCCGGGACAGGCCGCGCTGGTTGGCCCACCGGCCGTTGCCGTCCATCACGATCGCGATGTGCCGCGGCACGAGGTCGGTGGGCAGCACCGGCGGCGTCGCGCCGGTGGGGTGCGGTTCCGGGGGTCGGGGAACGCGCTGGACGCGCTCAACCCGCCGTCGGCGGAGCATGGCTGTCCTCTCAGGGGATGTGCTGCGGAGGGGGTTTCGGGAGGTTCTCGTGCGGCAGGGCGGACTCTAACCTTCGGTCGGCTGCGCCTTTCTCTCGACCAACGGCAGCGAGCGCAGCTGCCGCTCCAGGTGCCACTGCAGGTGCGCGGCGACCAGGCCGCTCGCGTCGCGCCGGGCGCCGGTGGGGATGCCGTCCACCTCGTCCCACCGGCCGTGCAGCAGCGCGGCGAGCAGGCGCAACGTGTCGGTGGACGGCGTGGCGCTGCCCGGCGGGCGGCACCGCGGGCACACCATGCCGCCCGCGTGCACGTTGAACGCCTTGTGCGGGCCGGGGTCGGCGCAGCGGGCGCACTCGTCGACCGCGGGGGCCCAGCCCGCGAACGCCATCGCCCGCATCAGGAAGGCGTCGAGGATGAGCGAGGCGTCCCGCTCCTTGGCCGCCAGCGCCCGCAACGCGCCCGCGACCAGCAGGTACAGCCGCAGGGCGGGTTCGCCTTCCTCGGCGGTGAGCCGGTCGGCGGTCTCCAGCACCGCGCACCCCGCCGTGTAGCGCTGGTAGTCGTCCACCAGCACCACGCCGAACGCGTCCAGCGTCTCCACCTGCGTGATCACGTCCAGCGACCGGCCGGGGTAGAACTGCACGTCGACGTGCCCGAACGGCTCCAGCCGCGCGCCGAACCGCGACGACGTGCGGCGCACGCCCTTGGCCACCGCGCGCACCTTGCCGTGCCTCTGGGTGAGCAGCGTGATGATCCGGTCGGCCTCGCCGAGCTTCTGCACCCGCAGGACCACGCCGGTGTCGCGGTAGAGGTTCGCCACCTTCGCCAGTCCCTAGAAGCCCAGTCTGCGCAGCTGCTTCGGGTCGCGCTGCCAGTCCTTGGCGATCTTGATGTGCAGGTCGAGGTACACGCGGGTGCCGAGCAGCTTCTCGATGTGCCTGCGGGACGTGATGCCGACCTGTTTGAGGCGTTCGCCGCGGTGGCCCAGGATGATCGCCTTCTGGCTCGGCCGTTCCACGAACACGTTGGCGTGGATGTCCACCAGGTCGTCACGCCCCTCGCGGGGCAGCATCTCCTCGACGACGACCGCGATCGAGTGCGGCAGCTCGTCCCGCACGCCCTCCAGCGCGGCCTCCCGGATCAGCTCGGCGACCAGGGTCAGCTCCGGCTCGTCGGTCAGCTCGCCGTCCGGGTACAGCGGCGGGCCCTCGGGGAGCTTGCCCAGCACCAGGTCGGCGAGGGCGTCGACCTGGTAGCCGTTCACCGCGGACACCGGGATCAGGTCGGCGAAGTCCATCACCTTCTGCAGCGCGAGCAGCTGCTCGGCCACCTGCTGCTGGCCGACCAGGTCGGTCTTGGTGACGATGCCGATCACCGGGGTGCGCTTGGCGATCTTCTCCAGCTCGGCGGCGATGAACTTGTCGCCGGGGCCGACCTTCTGGTCGGCGGGCACGCAGAACCCGACGACGTCCACCTCGGTCCACGTCTCGCGCACCAGGTCGTTGAGGCGCTGGCCGAGCAGCGTGCGCGGCCGGTGCAGGCCGGGGGTGTCCACGAGGACCAGCTGGCCGTCCTCGCGGTGCACGATGCCCCGGATGGTGTGCCGGGTGGTCTGCGGCTTGCTCGACGTGATCGCGACCTTGGTCCCGACCAGCGCGTTGGTCAACGTCGACTTGCCTGCGTTGGGGCGGCCGACGAAGCACGCGAACCCGGAACGGTAACCATCCATCCGTCCATTGTCCCCGCACCCGCCGGCCGCGCCGCGTCAGCCCTAGTCAGTCGTGGTCGACCCCCGTCGAACCGCTCGTGGGGCGGCGCGGACGACGGTGCCCGGTGGCCGGACGACCGGCAGGTTCGGACGGTGCTCATGGACGACGTGATGCACCCTTCTGGGGCTATGCGCTAACCCATTCGAAGGATGCGGCACGACTCGGCGTGACGAGGGAGCCCGCCCGAGCACGACCGTTGGAGGTGGAAGATGACGACGAAGGAAGAACTCGCACGCTTGGACGACGCGGGCATCGCGTCCTGGGACCGGCACGACGCCGACGCGTTCGTCGACCTGTTCGCCGACAGCTTCGAATGGGTGGACGACACCCAGCCCGCGCCGATGCACAGCCGCGACGAGGCGCTGCGGTACTCCCGGTCGTGGTTCACCGCGTTCCCGGACCTGCACCTGCGCGAGACCAACCGGATCATCGGCGACGACTCGATCGCCTCGGAGGTCGAGTTGACCGGCACCAACCGGGGCCCGCTGACCGTCGGCGACCGGCAGATCCCCCCGACCGGCCGGAAGATCTCAAGCCGGGCCACGGTGTTCATCCGGACCGAGAACGGCAAGATCAGGGAGTTCCACACCCACCCCGACGCCATGGGCATGATGGCCCAGCTCGGCGTAATCGACGGTCCCGCTCGCGAGGAGGCCGGCACTAGCAGGGAAGACCTCATGCGCCTGAACGACGAGCTGGTCGAGTCGTTCAACCGACGGGACGCGGACGCCTTCCTCGACTCGATGGCGGACGACTTCGTGTGGATCGACGACGCCGCGCCGGAACCGATCCGCGACCGCGACACCGCACGCCGGTACATGCAGGGCTGGCTGACCGCGTTCCCGGACATGCGGATACGCGAGACCAACGTGGTCGTCGGCGACGACTCGGTGGCAGCCGAACAGGAGTTCACCGGCACCAACACCGGCGAACTGGACCTCGGCGGCGGCAACCGCGCCCCCGCGACCGGCCGGAAGATCACCATGCGCGGCTCGTCCTTCTTCCGGGCGCGCAACGGCAAGATCACCGAGTTCCACAGCTACGGCGACACCCTGGGCATGTTGTCGCAGCTCGGCCTGGCCGAACCACCCGCCTGAACCCGGTCGACCCGGGTCAACCCACCACGGTCTCCTGCACGGCGCCGGACGCGTCGGCGCGCAGCACCGGCGCGCCGGCGGTCAGGTCGCGGACCGCCGCCACGGAGTCGGCGTCCACCTCGGTCGAAGCGGTGACGACGGCTGCGGCTTCCAAGCCCTCCGCGCCGCTCGACACGGCCGCGGCGACGGCGGCCTGGAGGGCGGTGAGCTGGAGCGACGGCAACGCGACCGTGGTCGCCGCGTAGGTCCGGCCGTCGGTGTCACGCACCGCCGCGCCCTCCGCCGCACCCGTGCGAGCCCGCGCCGAGCGCGCCAGCGTGACGATCTTCTGGTCCTCGGGGTCGAGGTCACTCACCGGTGGTCCCCTCGCTGTTGTCGCCGTTGTTCACCGGGCGCACGAGCACCGTCGTGATGCGCATCCGCCCGCGTTCATCCTTGCCGCCCTCGGCCCGCATCCGCAGGCCCGCGATCTCGGCTTCCGTGCCCGGCAGCGGCACGCGGCCCAGGCGCTGCGCCAGCAGGCCGCCGACCGTCTCCACCTCGTGGTCGTCCAGCTCCGTGCCGAACAACGCGTCCAGGTCGTCCACCGGCAGCCGCGCGCTGACCCGCACCGAACCGTCGGTGAGGTGCTCGACCGGCGGCCGGTCGTCGGTGTCGGACTCGTCGGTGATCTCGCCGACGATCTCCTCCAGGATGTCCTCGATGGTGAGCAGGCCGGCCGTGCCGCCGTACTCGTCCACCACGACCGCCAGGTGGTTGCGCGACAGCTGCATCTCCCGCAGCAGGTCCGCGATCGGCTTCGAGTCCGGGATGAACGACGCCGGCTTCATCACGTCCGCCACCGACGTGCCGTTCGGCTCCTCGGCCAACGTCAGCCGCACCAGGTCCTTCAGGTTCACCACGCCGACGATGTCGTCCACGCTCTCCCCGATCACCGGCACCCGCGTGTACCCGGTGCGCAGCGACAGGGCCAATGCCTGGCGGATCGACTTGGTCTGCTCGATCCACACGATCTCGGTGCGCGGCACCATCACCTCACGCGCGATCGTGTCACCCAGCTCGAAGACCGAGTGGATCATCTCCCGCTCGCCCTCGTCCACGACGCCGCGTTCCTGCGCCATGTCGACCAGCTCGCGCAGCTCGACCTCGGACGAGAACGGGCCCTCGCGGAAACCCTTGCCGGGCGTGATCGCGTTGCCGACCAGGATCAGCAGCTTGCTCAACGGGCCGAGCACGCGGCCGAGCACCCGGATCGGGCCGGCCGCGAGCAGGCTCACCGCGTACGGGTGCTGCCTGCCGAGCGTCCGCGGGCCCACGCCGACCAGCACGTACGACACCACGAGCATGCTCAGCCCGGCGACCAGCATCGCCACCCAGTCGGTGGCGATGAGGCCGAGGCACACCACGGTCACCAGCACCGTCGCCGCCAGCTCGCAGCCCAGGCGCAGCAACAGCAGCAGGTTCACGTGCCGCGGCCGGTCGGCCAGCAGCTGGATCAGGTGCCCCGTGCCCGCCCGGCCCTGCCGCTGCAACGCCTCGACGCGTGCCCGCGACACCGTGCCCAGCGCCGCGTCCACGCCCGCGAACGCGCCCGCCGACAACACCAACACCACGGCCAGCACCAGCAAGCCGGCGGAACCGCCCATCAGCTCGACCGCCTCAGGCTGTCGGGTCGGGCCGGTCCGCGTCTTCCAGGCCGACCGCCCCGAGGAGCTTCGAGTCGGCCTCGCGCTGCGCCGACTTGCGCTCCGCCTCGGCCGCCGCGGTGCGGAAGTCGCCCAGGATGCGGTTCTGCAGCGTGAACATCTCCCGCTCCTCGGCAGGCTCCGCGTGGTCGTAGCCGAGCAGGTGCAGTACGCCGTGCACGGTCAGCAGGTGCAGCTCGTCCAGCAGGCTGTGGCCCGCCTTCTTCGCCTGGTCCTTGGCGAAGTCCGGGCACAGCACGATGTCGCCGAGCAGCGCCGGGCCGAGACCCGCCGCGTCCGGTCGGCGCGCCGAGTCCAGCTCGTCCATCGGGAACGCCATCACGTCCGTCGGGCCGGGCAGGTCCATCCAGCGCTGGTGCAGGTCCGCCATCACGTCCAGCTCGACCAGCAGGACGGACAGCTCGGCCAACGGGCTGACGCCCATTCGGTCCAGGGCGAACCGGGCGGCGGCGACGATGGACGGCTCGTCCACGTTCACGCCCGACTCGTTCGCGATCTCGATGCTCACGGCGCCTATCGTCCCCGGCGTTGCCCGCGCGACCGCGCACCGGGTCCGGCGTGGTGCTGGTGCCGGTCGGCCGCGTCGCCTTCGTCCTGCTCGACCTGCCACTTCTCGTAGGCGTCCACGATGTCCGCGACCAGGCGGTGGCGGACCACGTCGTTGCTGGTCAGGATGGAGAAGTGGACGTCGTCCACGCCTTCGAGGATGTCCTTGACGACCTTCAGACCACTGCGCTGCCCGCCGGGCAGGTCGATCTGCGTGATGTCACCGGTCACCACGATCTTCGAGCCGAAACCCAATCGGGTGAGGAACATCTTCATCTGTTCGGGCGTCGTGTTCTGCGCCTCGTCCAGGATGATGAACGCGTCGTTGAGCGTGTTGTGGGTCAGCAGGTAGTCCTCGGTGACGTACAGCGAGTCCGCCGCGGCCACCTGGATGCACACAGCCTCGGCGCGGCCCGCAGGTTCGATGCTGTCGATGAACCGCATGGGCTGCCCACCTCCACCGGCCGCGAGGTACTTCTCCCGCTTGCGGGCGAGCCGGAAGGGCTCGACGCCCTCGGGCAACCGGATCTCGACGACGTGCGCGTCGTGGACGTAGGGAACCGCCCGGCCGTTCGCGAAGCCCGGCCGTCTCCCTTCCGCCACGCGGGTGCGCGAGTAGGCCACGCCGCCCAGCGACTGGACCAGGCCGATCACATCGTTCCTGAGCTGGGTGGACGTGGTCGTGTACTGGATGCGGCAGGTGCGCCCGGACTGCGTGACCGGCCCGCCGTCGGAGTCCAGCAGACCCTGCAGCAGCGCCAGCCTGACCTCGGCCGTGTTGGCGAGGTAGACCTCCGGGACGAACTTCGTGTTCGAACGGGTGCCGAGCAGGCTCAGCGCCCGGAGCGCCCCGGTGACGGGGTTCTCCAGCGTCACGACATCACCGGGCGACTTCACCCGGTTGAGGGTGTAGTTCACCCGGTCCTTCCAGTTCACCGCCACCCCGGGCAGCGCGGACTGGAGCGCGACCGCCAACTCGGGGTCGTCCGTCGCGAACGACGGCGTGGTGGATCCGGTCAGGCAGCCGTCACCGAGCAGCAGGCCCAGAGCGTACGGGTCCATCGGGACCTCGCGCGCCGGGTGGCAAGTCGGAGCGCTGAGCAGCGGCAACTCGTAGCGACGCGCGTGAGCGGCACGGAGGTCGCCGATCATCTCCGTGGTCTTCAGGACCCGCCACGGCTTGTTGCGCCGGCGGTCGGACCTGGTGCGCACCGTCCACAGGTGATCACCGCAGGCCAGCGTCGAGGCGCCGTCCTGGGCCGTGACCCGGTAGACGTCCTTCACGCCCTGCGGGAAGACGCCGAGGACAGGGGTTGGCTCGCCGTTCGAGCCGATGACCAGGTCGCCGACCTGGAGGCTGCCGATGGGCCGGAAGCCCTCGGGCGTCAGCACGTTCGTGAACACCGGCTGTGCCCGGCCACGCATGTAGGCCAGTGGGGCGACCTCGATCGTGCCCGCCTGGGTGAGGCGCGGGATCGACTCCGGGTCGACCATGTCGTGCAGCGCGTCGTACAGGGGGCGCAGGTACGGGTCGATCTTCTCGTACAGCGTGCCGGGCAGGTAGCCGAGCCGCTCGCCCGCCTCGACCGCCGGGCGGGTCAGGATGATGCGGTTGACCTGCTTGGCCTGCAGCGCCTGCACGGCCTTCGCCATGGCCAGGTAGGTCTTGCCGGTGCCCGCGGGACCGATGCCGAACACCACGGTGTTCTGGTCGATCGCGTCCACGTAGTGCTTCTGGTTCAGCGTCTTGGGCCGGATGGTGCGGCCGCGCCGGGAGATGATGTCGAGGCTCAGCACCTCGGCCGGGGACTCCGTGGTGCCCGCGGACAGCATCGCGACCGTGCGGCGGACCGTGTCCTGGCCGACCTGCTGACCGCGGCTGGCGAGCGTGACCAGCTCGGCGAACACGCGCTCGGCGAACGCCACGTCGGCGGGCTGGCCGGAGAGCGTGATCTCGTTGCCGCGCACGTGCACGTCGGCGACCAGCAGTTCCTCGGCGAGCCGGAGGTTCTCGTCACGCGAGCCGAGCAGGGCGAGCACCGCGCCGTCGGGCACGGCGAACTTGGATTGGGCGTCGGCCGCGGTGGGGGCTGCCTGCGGCGTGTTGTCGTCGGTACCGGCCACGTGGCTTTGGGCCCTCTTCCTGCGCGTTCGCGCCGTACTCGGGTGAATTCGACCTACCGGTTCCGATGCTAGCCGCCACCACCGACACTCCGCACCGGAGTAAGGAACGGGTTGGACACGGCGTGTGTACTCACAGACGTGATGGAGTTGCGCGTGCTCACCCCTGACGACCTGCCCGCCTGCGCCCGCCTCGCCGCGGACCGGGGGTGGCCGGAGGAGGCCGCCAAGTGGGCGTTCCTGCTGCGGGTCGGCACCGGATTCGGCCTGTTCGACGGCGATGAGCTGGTCGGCACCACCATCGTCACCCGATTCGGTGACGAGCACGCGGCGGTCAGCATGGTGCTGGTGGCGTCGAGCCACGGCGGGCGCGGGCTCGGGCGGCGGTTGGTGGAGCACGCGCTGGAGTTCGCGGGCACTCCGGTCGCGTCGCTGCACGCGACTTCGTACGGCAAGCCGCTGTACGAGAAGTTGGGGTTCCGGTCGGTGGGGCTGGTGACGGCGCACGTCGGCGCGTTCGGCGGCACGGCTTCGGGCACGTCGCGGCCGGCGGTGGAGGCGGACCGGGCGAAGCTGGCCGCGGTCGACGCCGAGGTGTTCGGCGCCGACCGGTCGGCGCTGCTGGACCAGCTGTTCGGGTTCGCGTCGCAGGTCAGGGTGGCCGACGACGGGTTCGTGGCGACCTGGCTCAACGGTGCCGTGACCATGGTGGGGCCCGTGGTGGCGCCGTCGGCGGAGCGTGCGGCGGAGTTGGTCGCGGACGTGGCGGTGGGCGCGACCGTGCGGGTGGACGTGCGGGATCCGGCGTTGGGCGCGTGGCTGGAGGCGCACGGGGTGGTGCCGCGGTTCACGGTGGACCTGATGGTGCGCGGCGCGTTCAGCGGCGACCGGGCGCGGCTGTACGCGCCGGTGATGCAGGCCCTCGGTTAGCTCAGGCGAGCGGGCCGAGGCGCCGTCCGCCGAGGACGTGCAGGTGGGCGTGGATGACGGTCTGGCCCGCGTCCACCCCGGTGTTGAACAGCAGCCGGTAGCCGCTGTCGGCGACGCCCTCGGCCTTCGCCACCTCGCCGGCGGCCAGGAACAGGTCGTCCAGCACGGTGGGCGCGGCGGCGGCGAGCGCCACGGCGTCCGCGGCGTGCACCTTCGGCACCAGCACGACGTGCGTCGGAGCTTGGGGGGAGATGTCGCGGAACGCCAGCGTGGTGTCGGTCTCGTGCACCACGGTCGCCGGGATCTCGCGGGCGACGATGCGGCAGAACAGGCAGTCGGACATGGCTCCGCAGGCTACCGACTCGGGCCCGTCACGCCGTCCTGAGCGTTGAATTCAGGTGTTCCGAACGTAGGACACGCGCGGTCCGAACGTAGGACACGCGCGACCTGAACGTAGGACTCTCGCGGGTCAGGGGCGGGCCAGGTGGAGGGCGGCGCGGCGGCAGGCGGTCCAGGCGGGGGTGCCCGGGGTGATCAGGTCCATGTGGCCGGTGGACGGCAGGGCGATCAGGTCGGCGCCCGAGGCCCGCGCGAACGCCTCGCTCTGGGCGAACGGCACGTCCTCGTCGTCCTCGCCGTGGACGAGGATCAGGGGTTTGCGGATGGGGAGTTGGGCGGCCGGCGAGGCGTCGGCGTAGAGCGCCGGGACTTCGGCCGGTGTGCCGCCCAGCAGTTCAGCGGCACGGCGGGTGATCTCCGGGTGCTGGAGGAAGTCGAGGACGCCCGCCTGCGCCACGGCGCCGACCACGCGGGGGTGGCGGGCGGCGGCCCACACCGCCAGGTGCCCGCCCGCGGAGTGACCCAGCGTGACCACCGGCCCGAGCGCCGGGTCGAGGGCGTCGATCGCGGCGAGCACGTCGTCGCCCGTGGCGGGCCAACCGCCGCCGCCGGTTACCCGCCGGTACTCGACGTTGTACGCGGCCACGCCGTGAATGACCAGGTCAGCGGCCAGCGGCCGGCCGAGTTCCAATCCATGACGCTGATGCCAAAAACCACCATGGATTACCACGATCACCGGAAACGATTCACCGGACGGTGAGGAAAACTCACCGAACTGGCTCGGGTGCGGCCCGTAGACGATGCGCAATCGAAACCCCTTGGACGCAAAAAAGAGGCCGCGTCGCGGTGGGACCTGGGGGTCGTCCCACCGCGACGCGGCGACGCCGGACCGAGGGGGGAGGTGTCCGGCGAGTCTGGCCGAGGGACCGATCATGGTTAGACCAATGCAGCCCCTCTGCCATGAGCGTAACCCCTATGTCAGGCGTTCGCCAGAAGAGGGCAACACCAATTACCGCCAGCGATCGGTCAGCACACCCAGCGCACCCAAAGCGACCGCCGCCGCGGTGGACGCTCGCAGAACGGTGGGTCCCAGTCGCACTACGTGCGCGCCCACACCGGTCAACGTGGACAATTCCTCGTCGGTGATGCCACCTTCCGGTCCGACGACCAGCAGCACATCACCCGACGCGGGCAGCTGAACCGATCCGATGCCAACGGAAGCGGATTCGTGCAAAACCAAAGTGACCGCCGACGAGGACGCCAACCGCGCCAGCCCCGACGTGGAAACGGGTTCCGCGACCGACGGCACGCGCGCCCGGCGTGCCTGCTTGGCCGCCTCACGCGCGGTGCTGCGCCAGCGTTCGAGGGCCTTCGCCCCGCGCGGGCCGTCCTCCCACTTCGTCACGCAGCGCGAGGCGCGCCACGGCACGACGCCGTCCACGCCCGCCTCGGTGGCCAGCTCGACGGCCAGCTCGCCCCGGTCGCCCTTCACCAGCGCCTGCGCCACCACCACGCGCACGGACGGCTCCGGCACGACCCACCGCTCGACGACGCGCAGCCGCAGGGATTCCTTGAACGCCTCCGCCACCACGCACCGCACCTGGGCGCCCGTGCCGTCGGAGAGCACCAGCTCCTCCCCCGCGCGCAACCGGCGCACGGTGGCCGCGTGCCGCCCCTCGGGGCCGTCCAGGACGGCCTCGTCACCGGGCGGCAGCGCGGCGACCAGGAAGACCGGCAGGGTCACCGGTGGGTGCGGCCGGACCGCAGCCGCGAGAAGAGCCCGCCGCCGCCCTTGCCGTTGTGCGCGAGCGTCGGCTCGTCCTCACCGCGTGACACGGCGAGCTCGCGCAGCAGTTCGGCCTGCCGGGCGTCCAGCTTGGTCGGCGTGACGACCTCCAGGTGCACGTGCAGGTCGCCGCGGCCGTCGATGCGGCCGCTGGACCGCAGCCGGGGCATGCCGCGCCCGGTGAGCACCAGCTCGGTGTTCGGCTGGGTGCCGGGCTCGATCTCCAGCTCCTCCTCGCCGTCCAGCGTCTGCAGCGGCAGCACCGCGCCGAGGGCGGCGGTCGTCATCGGGATGCGCACGGAGCAGTGCAGGTTCGCGCCGTCACGCTCGAAGACCTCGTGCGGCACCTCCTCGACCTCGACGTACAGGTCGCCCGCCGGTCCGCCGCCGGGGCCGACCTCGCCCTGGCCCGCGAGCCGCACCCGCATGCCCTCGGCCACACCGGCCGGGATCTGCACGGAGATGGTGCGCCGCGAGCGCACCCGGCCCTCGCCCGCGCACTGCTGGCACGGGTCGGGGATGACCTCGCCGAGACCGCGGCACACCGGGCACGGCCGCGCCGTGACGACCTGGCCGAGGAACGAGCGCTGCACCGACTGCACCTCGCCCCGCCCGCCGCACGTGTCGCAGCGCACCGGGGACGAGCCGTCCGCGCAGCCGCTGCCCACGCACCGGTCGCACAGGATCGCCGTGTCGACGGTCAGTTCGCGCGAAGCGCCCGCCGCGCACTCCTCCAGCGTCATCGAGAGCCGGATCAGCGCGTCGGAGCCGGGTTGCACCCGGCTGCGCGGACCGCGTCCGCCACCGCCGCCCGCGCCGAAGAAGGCGTCCATGATGTCGCCGAGACCGAATCCCGCGAACGGGTCGCGCATGCCGCCGCCACCGCCGCCCGGCTCCAACGGGTCGCCGCCCAGGTCGACGACCTGCCGCTTCTTCGGGTCCGACAGGACCTCGTAGGCGGCGGTCACCTCCTTGAAGCGCGCTTCCTCGTTGGGGTTGACGTCGGGGTGCAGCTGCCGCGCGAGCTTGCGGTAGGCGCGCTTGATCTCGTCGGGAGTCGCGTTCTTGGCGACCCCGAGCGTGCCGTAGTAGTCCCTCGCCACCGTGTTTCCTCCTGCGAACGCGCTTCGACACGCGTCCGCTCGCTTGCGAAACGTCCTGCGGGACCGCGGTGTTCCCCCGCCGTCACCGTCCGGTCAAGATCTCCCCCACGTAGTTGGCGACCGCTCGCACCGCCGCCATCGTGCCGGGGTAGTCCATGCGGGTGGGCCCCACCACTCCCATGCCACCGAGCAGGTTGTCCCGGCTGCCGTAGCCGATGGACACGACCGAGGTGCTGCGCATCTCGGCCGCTTCGTTCTCCTCGCCGATGTGCACCAGGATCCGGCCCGGGTCGCGGGCCGCGGCGAGCAGCTTGAGCACCACGACCTGCTCCTCCAGCGCCTCGAGCACCTGGCGCAGCGAACCGGGGAAGTCTGCCACGTTGCGGGTGAGGTTCGCCGTGCCACCCAGGACCAGGCGTTCCTCGGGGTGCTCGACCAGCGATTCGATGAGCACGGTGCTCACCCGCAGCACGATGTCGCGCAGGTCGCCCGGTGACTCGTCGGGCAGCTTCGCGACCTCGGCGGAGGCGTCGGACAGGCGCTTGCCGACCATGGCGCCGTTGAGCATCGACCGGATGCGGGCCACGTTGTCCTCGGTGATCACGTCGCCGAGGTCGACCGAGCGCTGGTCGACGCGGCCGGTATCGGTGATCAGCACCAGCATCAGGCGCGCCGGTGTGATGGCGAGCACTTCGATGTGCCGGACGGTCGAGCGGCTGAGCGTCGGGTACTGGATGACGGCGACCTGGCGGGTCAGCTGGGCCAGCAGCCGCACGCTGCGGCGCAGCACGTCGTCCAGGTCGTAGGCGCCTTCGAGGAAGTTCTGGATGGCCCGGCGCTCGGGCGTGGACAGCGGCTTGACCTCGCTGAGCCGGTCCACGAACAGCCGGTAGCCCTTGTCGGTGGGCACGCGGCCGGCGCTGGTGTGCGGCTGGGTGATGTACCCGTCCTCTTCCAGCGTCGCCATGTCGTTGCGCACGGTCGCGCTCGACACACCCAGGTTGTGCCGTTCCACCAGGGCTTTCGAGCCGACCGGCTCCTGGTTGGACACGTAGTCGGCGACGATCGCGCGCAGCACTTCGAACCGGCGCTCATCGGCGTTCACGCGCGTCACCTCCAGGTACGGACAGGGTCCTTCACCTTGAGTTTACGGAGGTTCGGGCCCGGATCGGAAAACCCGCTCGCCGGCCTTCGGTGCGGTGGATAGCTTCGGGTGTGCTCACCCGCATCCAGGCCGCCCTGCGCGACGTGATCAGGGCCGACGCCGAGCGCGTCGGACCGTTCCTGATCCGCTTCGACGCGCACAGCGACAACCTGTTCATGAACTACGCCGTGCCCGACGAGGGCGCGGCGCCGACGCGGGGTGACGTGGCGGCGCTGGTGGCGGCGTTCCGGTCGCGATCGCGCACGCCGAGGCTGGAGTACCTGCGGCCGTCGCCGGTGGTGGACGCGGCGCTGGAGGCGGCGGGGTTCACCGTCGACCACCTGCTGCCGATGATGGCGATCGACGAGCTGGTCACGCCGCCGTCGCCCGCCGGGCTGACCGTCGAGGCGGTGACCTCGGACGACGACTTGTTCGCGGTGTCGGTGGTGCAGAACACGGCGTTCGGGGTCGGCGGGGTGGTCGGTGCGGAGGACGTGGCGCGGCAGCGGTCGCTCTTGCGCGACGACGGGGTGATCGTGCTGGCCAGGCTGCACGGCGAACCGGCGGGCGCGGGCGCGTACACCGCGCCCCGGCACGGGCTGTCGCAGGTGGCGGGCATCGCGGTGCCGACGCCGTTCCGGGGCCGCGGGATCGCGTCGGCGGTGTGCGCCGACCTCACCGCGCGGGTGTTCGACTCGGGCTGCACACCGTTCCTGGAGACCGAGCCGGACGGCAAGGTGGACCGCCTCTACGGGCCGTTGGGCTACCGGACGATCGGCCACTCGGCGTCGGTAACCCTGAAGTGATCACGTGAGCCGGCGCAGGAGGGCGTCAGCGAGCCGTTCCCTCGTCCTTTAGGTCACCTGTTGTGGCCTATCTCGTCGTATTTCCGGGTTCCCCACGTGAGCTCGCATCCTTCACGAAGAAGGTACGACCAACGCCCTGCTCAATGCGCTCGTCAAGGCTCTTCCGTCGTCCGCCGACGCGAAGAGCGGCGCCAACCGGATGAGGGGCGACGGTTCCTGGCTGGTGTCACAGGTGTCGAGCCGACACTGGCGAGGCTCAAGCGAAGGTCCAACGAGTCGCACTTGATCGACCACGACGCCTCACACGCCCAGGTTGGCGGATCGACAACGTGTACGAGCACCACGTCCGGACCTTCGCCTACGGCCAGCGGAAGATCGAGATCACGAACATCAACGCCGATCCACTCGAAGGACTCTTCGGCGTCGACCTCATCTACTACCACGAACAAGCCCAGAGCATGATCATGGTGCAGTACAAGAGGCTCGACGACACCCGACGGGCGTACGCCGACAAACCCTTTCGCTCGCAACGCCGGCGGGTGCTTCGAGCAAACGACCTGAGCCGCACCACAGGTTATCGAGGCACGGACGCCCGGTAACCGAATCGGGCGTGATGCCCGGTTATCACAACCTCGACCGATGACTGCACAACACCATGTTCCTCGAACTGGCGGAGGAAGGCGGGACGAAACAAACGGCAGCAGTGGTCGAGGTCCCGCGCGCCGCGAAGTCTCCGAGCGCCAGATCAGGCGTCGGTCACGCTCACGGAACCGCTTCGCCCAGGTCCCCGCCAAGGGGAACCCTTGTCGTAATTCTACCGACGAGGTCCGACAGCGGGAGTGGTCACGTGAGGCGGCGGACGACGGCGTCGGCGAGCAGGCGGCCCCGGTCGGTGAGGACGCAGTGGCCGCGGTCGAGGGCGGGTTGGTCGAGCAGGCCGTCGGCGGCGGCGGTCTTGGCCTCGGCTTGGCCCTCGGGGTCGAGGACGTCCAGTGGGAGGCCGGTGGCCAGGCGCAGTTCCAGCAGCACGCGTTCCACCCGGCGGTCGTCGTCGGCGAGGATCTCGCGACCCGCGGCCGGTGACGTGCCGGTGGCCAGCAGTTCGGCGTACTTCGCCGGGTGCTTGACGTTCCACCAGCGCACGCCGCCGACGTGGCTGTGCGCGCCCGGGCCGGCGCCCCACCAGTCGGCGCCCTGCCAGTACAGCAGGTTGTGCCGGCACGCGGCGTCCGCCGATGCGGCCCAGTTCGACACCTCGTACCAGGTCAGGCCCTGTGCGGTCATGGCCGCGTCGATCAGCTCGTACTTGTCCGCGAGCACGTCGTCGTCGGGCATCGGCAGCTCGCCGCGACGCACCCGGCGGGCCAGGGCGGTGCCCTCCTCGACGATCAGCGCGTACGCGGACACGTGGTCCACACCCGCTTCGCGGACGGCGTCGAGGGACGACCGGAGGTCGGCGACGGTCTCGCCCGGCGTGCCGTAGATCAGGTCGAGGTTCACGTGCTCGAAGCCCGCCGCACGGGCCTCCTGGGCGGCGGCGACCGGGCGGCCCGGAGTGTGGACGCGGTCGAGTACGGCCAGCACGTGCCGGGCGGCCGACTGCATGCCGAGCGAGACGCGGGTGTAACCAGCGTCACGAATGGCTGAGAAGAACTCGGGCGACGTGGACTCCGGGTTGGACTCCGTGGTGACCTCCGCGCCCGGCGCGACGCCGAACGAGGACCGCACCGCGTCGAGCACCTGGCCCAGCCCCGCTGCGCCGAGCAGCGACGGTGTGCCACCGCCGACGAACACCGTGTCGACCGCCGGCGGGACACCCAACACGGTCGCGGCGAGGTCCAGTTCCCGGCGCAGCCCTTCCAGCCAGGACGCCGGTGACGCGGAAGTTCCCAGCTCACCGGCGGTGTAGGTGTTGAAGTCGCAGTAGCCGCACCGGGTCGCGCAGAACGGGACGTGCACGTACACCCCGAACGGGCGGTCACCCAGACCGGTGAGCGCGGAGGGGGGCAGTGAGCCGTCGGGCGGCGCGGGGTCACCGATCGGCAGAGCGGAGGGCATGGTCCCCATTGTCCCATCTACCAGCAGCGCAACCCCGTCCCACGATGCGGATGACGGTGGACCACGAGATGGACGCGTGGCACGCTGAGGCACATGACATCGACCGGAGTCCGCCTGGTGGTCCGCCGCCACGTCGACTTCCGTCGTGTCTCCAGCGCGATGTGCCGTCGTTCGGCATAACCCGCGCCTGCCTTTTTGTTCCCGTCGGCGCCGGGTGCGCTGACGAGACCCCCACCACAGCTCCACCGGGACTCGCACGCGCACCAGCGCCCCGAATCCCCGGAGGACGAGGATGGTCCCCCCGACGACGACGCCTCAGCGCACCAAGCAGCGCCGAGGTGAGGGGCAGTGGGCGCTGGGCTACCGCGAGCCGCTGAACCCGAACGAGCGGAGCAAGAAGGACGACAACCCGCTCAACGTCCGGTCGCGGATCGAGAACATCTACGCCCACGGTGGCTTCGACTCGATCGACCCGGCCGACCTGCGCGGCCGTTTCCGCTGGTACGGCCTCTACACCCAGCGCAAGCCCGGCATCGACGGCGGCCGCACGGCCACGTTGGAGCCGGAGGAGCTGGACGACGAGTACTTCATGCTGCGCGTCCGCATCGACGGCGGCCGGCTCACCACGCAGCAGCTCGCGCTGATCGGCGAGCTGTCCCAGACCTACGCGCGGGACACGGCCGACATCACCGACCGGCAGAACGTGCAGTACCACTGGATCCGCATCGAGGACGTCCCGACGATCTGGCAGAAGCTGGAGGACGCGGGCCTGACCACGATGGAGGCCTGCGGCGACAGCCCGCGCGTGGTGCTCGGCTCGCCGGTGGCGGGCATCGCCGAGGACGAGGTGGTCGACGGCACGCCCGCGATCGACGAGATCCTGCGCCGCTACATCGGCGACCCGCGCTTCTCGAACCTGCCGCGCAAGTTCAAGACGGCGATCTCGGGCCTGCCGGACGTGGCGCACGAGATCCACGACGTGGCGTTCGTCGGCGTGGACCACCCGGAGCACGGCCCCGGCTTCGACCTGTGGGTCGGCGGCGGCCTGTCCACCAACCCGATGATCGGCAAGCGGCTCGGCGCGTGGGTGCCCGTGGACGAGGTGCCGGACGTGTGGGAGGGCGTGATCAGCGTCTTCCGCGACTACGGCTACCGCAGGCTGCGGCACCGCGCGCGGATCAAGTTCCTGGTCGCGGACTGGGGTCCGGAGAAGTTCCGGGACGTTCTGGAGAACGAGTACCTCAAGCGCAAGATGATCGACGGCCCCGCGCCGGAGAACCCCGCGATCCCGCGCGACCACATCGGCGTGCACCGGCAGAAGGACGGCCTGTTCTACGTCGGCGCGGCCCCGATCGCGGGCCGGGTGTCCGGTTCCACGCTGGTCGAGGTGGCCAAGGTGGTGGAGCGGGCGGGTTCGGGCCGGGTCCGGCTGACGCCGCAGCAGAAGCTGGTCGTGCTGGACGTGCCCGAGGCCGAGGTCAAGAACCTGCAGGCGGACCTGGCGAAGCTGGGGTTGCAGACCGAGCCGTCGCCGTGGCGGCGGGGCGTGATGGCCTGCACCGGCATCGAGTTCTGCAAGCTCGCGATCGTCGAGACCAAGGCACGCGCGGTGGACCTGGTGTCGACGCTGGAGACCCGGCTGGCCGACGTCGTGGCCGGCGTCACCGAGCCGATCTCCGTGCACATCAACGGCTGCCCGAACTCGTGCGCCCGGATCCAGACCGCGGACATCGGGCTCAAGGGTCAGATCGTCACCGACGCCGACGGCAGGCAGGTCGAGGGCTTCCAGGTGCACCTGGGCGGCGGGCTCGGCCTGGACGCCGGGTTCGGCCGCAAGCTGCGCGGCCACAAGGTCACCGCCGCCGAGCTGTCGGACTACGTCGAGCGCGTGGTGCGCAACTTCGTGGCCAAGCGGGAGCCGGACGAGCGGTTCCCGCAGTGGGTCGCCCGCGCCGACGAGGGTGACTTGAAATGAGCACCGAGAGGGCCACTCCCTTCTACTGCCCGTACTGCGGCGACGAGGGCCTCCGTCCGGAGGAGGAGCCCAGCCACTCGTGGCTCTGCGCCGCCTGTCGCCGCGTGTTCACCGTGAAGTTCGTTGGTCTCAACCTTCCTCAGGAGGTGCAGCGATGACCGCCCCCACCAGGGTCGAGGAACTGAAGGTGATCGCGGAGGCCGCTTCGGTCGAGCTGGCTGATGCCAGTGCCGAAGAGGCGCTCGCGTGGACCGCCCGCACGTTCGGCGAGAGCTGGATCGTCGCGTCGAACATGCAGGACGCCGTCCTGATCGACCTGGCGACCAAGGTCAAGCCGGACGTGGAAGTGCTGTTCCTGGAGACCGGCTACCACTTCGCCGAGACCATCGGCACGCGGGACGCCGTCGACCTGGTCTACCCCGGCGTGCACATCGTCAACGCCGCGGCCGAGCAGTCGGTGGCCGATCAGGAGGCCCGGTTCGGCCTGCTGAACCAGACCGACCCGAACCGGTGCTGCCAGCTGCGCAAGGTCATCCCGTTGCAGCGCACGCTGAAGAACTACGACGCGTGGGTCACCGGCGTGCGCCGCGTGGACGCGCCGACCCGGGCGAACACGCCGATCGTGACGTGGGACGAGCGCAACGGGCTGGTGAAGGTCAACCCGATCGCCCCCTGGTCCGACGAGCAGTTCAACGCCTACATCGCCGAGCACGGGATCCTGGAGAACCCGCTCGTGCAGGCGGGTTACCCCTCCATCGGCTGCGCGCCGTGCACCGCGAAGCCGTTGCCGGGCGCCGACGCCCGCAGCGGCCGGTGGGCGGGCCAGTCCAAGACCGAATGCGGGTTGCACGGATGACCACCGCGACAGCTCTGGACACGTTGGGCCGCCTGGAGTCCGAGGCGATCCACATCTTCCGCGAGGTGGCGGGCGAGTTCGACCGGCCGGTGATCCTGTTCTCCGGCGGCAAGGACTCCACCCTGCTGCTGCACCTGGCGGTCAAGGCGTTCTGGCCCGCGCCGGTGCCGTTCCCGCTGCTGCACGTGGACACCGGGCACAACTTCGACGAGGTCATCGAGTTCCGCGACAAGGTCGTGGCCCAGCACGGGCTGCGGCTGGAAGTCGCCAAGGTGCAGGACTACATCGACGACGGCCGGCTGGCCGAGCGCCCCGACGGCACGCGCAACCCGTTGCAGACCGTGCCGCTGCTGGACGCGATCACCGGCCACAAGTTCGACGCGGTGTTCGGCGGCGGTCGCCGGGACGAGGAGCGGGCCCGCGCCAAGGAGCGGATCTTCAGCCTGCGCAACTCCTTCGGCCAGTGGGAGCCGCGCCGGCAGCGCCCGGAGCTGTGGAACCTCTACAACGGCCGGCACCGCCCCGGCGAGCACGTCCGGGTGTTCCCGCTGTCCAACTGGACCGAGCTGGACGTGTGGCACTACATCGCCCGCGAGGGCATCGAGCTGCCGTCCATCTACTACGCGCACCGGCGCGAGGTGTACCTGCGCGACGGGATGTGGCTGGCGGAAGGCCCGTGGGGCGGTCCTCGCGACGGCGAGGAGAAGCTCGAGAAGACCGTCCGCTACCGGACCGTCGGCGACGGGTCGTGCACCGGCGCGGTCGAGTCCGACGCCGCCGACATCGAGGCCGTCATCGCCGAGGTGGCGGCCAGCAGGCTCACCGAGCGCGGCGCGACCCGCGCGGACGACCGGCTGTCCGAGGCCGCCATGGAAGACCGCAAGCGGGAGGGCTACTTCTAGATGAGCGACCTGTTGAGGTTGGCGACGGCGGGCAGCGTGGACGACGGCAAGTCCACGCTGGTCGGCAGGTTGCTGTACGACACCAAGTCGGTGCTGGCCGACACGCTGGACGCGGTGCACCGCGCCAGCGCCGACCGCGGCCTGACCACGCCGGACCTGTCGCTGCTGGTGGACGGCCTGCGCTCGGAGCGCGAGCAGGGCATCACCATCGACGTGGCCTACCGCTACTTCGCCACGCCGAAGCGCTCGTTCGTGCTGGCCGACACTCCCGGCCACGTGCAGTACACCCGCAACACGGTGACCGGCGCGTCCACCGCGCAGCTCGGCGTGCTGCTGGTCGACGCGCGCAAGGGCGTCATCGAGCAGACCCGGCGGCACGCGGCCGTGCTGGCGCTGCTGGGCGTGCCGCGCCTGGTGCTGGCCGTCAACAAGATCGACCTCGTCGACTTCGACGAGGTCACGTTCGCCCGCATCGCCAAGGAGTTCACCGCGCACGCCACGGCCCTCGGGTACGCCGAGGACGCCGTGGTGGAGATCCCGGTGTCCGCGCTGGCCGGCGACAACGTGGTGGAGCGCTCGGCGCGGACGCCCTGGTACGACGGCCCGACGCTGCTGGAGCACCTGGAGTCGGTGCCGGTCGAGCCGGACGCGCACGACGCGCCGTTCCGCTTCCCCGTGCAGTACGTGATCCGCCCGCGCACCCCCGAGCACCCGGACTACCGCGGCTACGCGGGCCAGGTGGCGGCGGGCACCGTGCGGGTCGGTGACGAGATCGCCGTGCTGCCGGCCGGTCTGCGGTCCACGGTTACCGGCATCGACACCGCGGACGGCCCGTTGCAGGAGGCCGCCGCGGGCCACTCGGTGACCCTGTTGCTGGCGCACGACCTGGACATCTCGCGCGGCGACCTGATCGCCACCGCGGGGCAGCCGCCGAAGGTGACCGACGAGTTCGACGCCACGGTGTGCTGGCTGTCGGAGAAGGCGTTGACGCCAGGCGCGCGCGTGCTGGTCAAGCACGGCACGCGGACGGTGCAGGCGATCGTCACCGAGCTGCGCACGCGGTTCGACGAGCAGAAGCTCGGCAGCACCGACGCGCCGGAATCCTTGTCCCTCAACGAGATCGGCCAGGTCTCGGTGCGCACCGCCGAGCCGATCCCGGTGGACGACTACACGAAGGACCGCCGCACGGGGGCGTTCCTGGTCATCGACGCGGCCGACGGCAGCACGCTCGCCGCCGGGCTCGTGGGCGCGCCGCTGCCGGAGGTGGACGGCGTGGACAGCTGTACCGAGGGCGGCGACGCCGCCCAGCCCGACAGCCACGCCCTCGTGTCCCCCGGCCCCTGAAAGGTCTCGCGATCGTGAGCACCCAACGCCGCTTCCTGACCACCTCACTGGCAGTACTGACCGCACTCACGGCACTCGCGGGGTGCTCCCGCGTGGACCGCGGTGACGAGACCGCCGCCGGCGCCCAGGACCAGGGCGCCGCGGCGGAGGTCCGCCTCGGCTACTTCCCCAACGTCACCCACGCCGCCGCGCTGATCGGCGTGGACAAGGGCTTCTTCGCCAAGGAACTCGGCTCCACCAAGCTCACCACCCAGACGTTCAACGCCGGCCCCGACGCGGTCAACGCGCTGCTCGGCAGCTCGCTGGACGTGACGTTCATCGGCTCCGGCCCGGCCATCAACGCCTACGCCAAGTCCAACGGCGAGGCGGTTCGGCTGGTCTCCGGCGCCACGTCGGGCGGCGCGCAGCTCGTGGTCAAGCCCGAGATCACCTCGCCGGCCGACCTGAACGGCAAGGTCCTCACCACCCCGCAGCTGGGCAACACGCAGGACGTCGCGCTGAAGAAGTGGCTGGCCGACGAGAAGCTCGACGTGCAGGTGACCAACGTCGAGAACTCGCAGTCGCTGGACCTGTTCAAGCGCGGCGACATCCAGGGCGCGTGGGCGCCCGAGCCGTGGTCGTCGCGGCTGGTGCTGGACGCGGGCGCGAAGGTGCTGCTGGACGAGGAGTCCCTGTGGGAGGGCGGGAAGTTCCCGACCACGGTGATCCTCGTGCGGGCGAAGTTCCTGAAGGAGCACCCGCAGACGGTCGAGGCGCTGCTGCGCGGCCACCTCGCGGCCACGGACTTCGCGCTCAACGACAAGGTCGAGGCCAAGCAGGTCGTCAACAACGCGTTGAAGCAGCTCACCGGCAAGGCGCTGGGCGACCCGGTGCTGGACCGGGCGTTCGACAACATCGAGCTGACGCTGGACCCGCAGGCCAAGAGCTTCCCGCGGTTGGCGCAGGACGCGGTGACCGCCGGCGTGACCAAGGAGGCCGCGAACGTGGCCGGTCTCGCCGATTTCACCCTGCTGAACAAGGTGCTCTCGGCGGCGGGCAAGCCGACCGTGGACACCGCCGGGCTGGACAAGAAGTAACTCGAGGAAGGCAGGCACACCATGACCGCCACGCTTGAGACCCCAGCGGCCGTGTCCGACGTGGACGCCGCGGTGACCTTGTCCGGGGTGCGGAAGGTCTTCGGCCACGGTCCGGCCGGCGTCGTCGCGCTCGACGGCGTCGACCTGTCGGTCGCCCCGGGCGAGTTCGTGTGCCTGCTCGGCGCGTCCGGCTGCGGCAAGTCGACCTTGCTGAACCTGGTCGCCGGGCTGGACGCGCCCACCTCGGGCCACATCGAGCTGACCACGTCGCGGCCCGCCGTGATGTTCCAGGAGGCCGCGCTCATGCCGTGGCTGACCGCGGCGCGCAACGTCGAGCTGCCGTTGCGGCTGGCGGGGCTGAAGCGGGGACCGCGGCGGGAGAAGGCCAGCGAGCTGCTGTCGCTGGTGCGGCTGGTCGGCGCGGGCCACAAGCGCCCGCACGAGCTGTCCGGCGGCATGCGGCAGCGCGTGGCCCTGGCGCGGGCCCTGGCGTCCACGCTGGGCAGCGCCGAGGACGGCACGCCCGGCCTGCTGCTGATGGACGAGCCGTTCGCCGCGCTGGACGCCATCACCCGCGACGTGCTCCAGGCGGAGCTGGTGCGGGTGTGGCGGGAGACGTCGACGGCGATCCTGTTCGTCACGCACGACGTGCGCGAGGCCGTGCGGCTGGGCCAGCGGGTCGTGCTGCTGTCCTCCCGTCCCGGCCGGGTGGTGCGCGAGTGGTCCACCGTGGACTGCGACGAGCCCGCCGTGATCGAGGACATCACGACCCACCTGCGAGAGGTGATCAGCGGACATGCCGCAGCTTGACACGGACCTCGCGGCGGTCGGCGCCGGGCTGGACGCGCTCGACGCGCCGTCGGAGGAGCGGCGGCCGTCGTTGCGCAAGCGGTTCGTGCGCACCGCCGTGCCGCCGCTGATCGCCTTCGCCCTGCTGCTCGGCGTGTGGCAGGCGTTGTGGGCGCTGGCGTTCTGGCCGGAGTACCAGCTGCCGTCGCCCGGCTCGGTGTGGGCGGCGGTGGTCGAGGCGGTCGAGACCGGTCGGGCGTTCGAGGTGCTGTGGACCTCGGTCAGCCGCGCGGTGCTCGGGTTCCTCACCGCCGTGGTGATCGCCACGCCGCTGGGCCTGCTGATCGCCAAGGTTCGGGTGGTGCGGGCGGCCATCGGGTCGTTGCTGACCGGTCTGCAGTCGCTGCCGTCGGTGGCGTGGGTGCCCGCGGGCATCCTGTGGTTCGGCGCGACGCCCGCGACCATCTACTTCGTCGTGCTGATGGGTTCGGTGCCGTCGATCGCGAACGGCCTGGTGTCGGGCGTCGACCAGATCCCGCCGCTGCTGCCGCGCGTCGGCCAGGCGCTGGGCGCCGGTCGGATGGCGGCGGCCCGGCACATCCTGCTGCCCGCCGCGCTGCCGGGTTACCTGGCCGGGTTGAAGCAGGGGTGGGCGTTCTCGTGGCGGTCGCTGATGGCGGCGGAGATCATCGCCACGTCGCCGCAGCTCGGCGAGGGGCTGGGGCAGTACCTGCACAACGGGTCGGCGTTGAACGACATCTCGATGGTGATCGCGGCGATCTTCCTGATCCTGCTGGTCGGTGTGGGCATCGAGCTGCTGGTGTTCCGGCCGTTGGAGCGGGCGGTGTTGCGCGCGCGCGGATTGACGGGCGCCCTGTGACCGCGTTGGTGGCCGTGGCGCACGGCAGTCGTGATCCGCGTTCGGCGGCCGTGGTGCACGAGTTGTTGGACGTGGTGCGGGCGTTGGCGCCGTCGGTGGACGTGCGCGGGTCCTTTTTGGACCTTTCCGTGCCGCTGCTGGGTGATGTGCTGCGCGGTGCGTACGCGGACGGCCACCGTTCGGCCGTGGTGGTGCCGTTGTTGCTGGGCAAGGCTTTCCACGCGCGGGTGGACGTGCCGAGCGCCGTCGCGGACGCCCGGCTGCCCGGCTTGGACGTGACGATCGCCGACGTGCTCGGCCCGGACCCCCGCCTGGAGTCGGCGGCCCTGCGTCGCCTGGCCTCGGTCGGCGTCCGCTCCCGCGACCGCACGCTCGGCGTGATCCTGGCCGGCGCCGGCTCGTCCCACGCCCCGGCGAACGCCCTGGTGTCCTCCATCGCCGCCCGCTGGGCCGCCGGGTCCGGCTGGGCGGGCGTCGAGGCCGCCTTCGCCTCCGCCGCCACGCCCGACGTGCCCACCGCGGTGGCCCGCCTGCGCGCGCAGGGCGCCCGCCGCATCGCCGTGGCGTCGTGGTTCCTGGCCCCGGGCTTCCTCCCGGACCGCGTGACCCGCCTGGCCGGCCCGGACGCCCTCATCGCCCCACCCCTGGGCCCGGACCCTGAAGTGGCCGAACTGATCCTCCACCGCTACCACTCGGCCCTCACCTCGCCCCTGGCCCAAACCGCCTGACCCCGCGAGAGTCCTACGCTCAGGTCGCGCGAGTCCTACGTTCAGAACGCGCGTGTCCTACGTTCAGGACACCCGAGTTCAACGCTCAGAACGTCGTGAGCCGCCGTCAGCCCGCGACCCGGGTCAGCCAGGAACGCAGCTCCGACGCCACCGCCACCGGTGCGTCGAGCTGGATCAGGTGCCCCGCCCGGTCGACGCGGGTGAGGGCGGCGCCGGGAATGCCGGCGGCGAGCCGTTCCCCGGTGGCCAACGGGATCCAGGTGTCCTCGACGCCCCACAGGACGGTCACCGGGATGTCGACGCGGTCCAGCAGTGCCTCGTTCTCCACGAGGTAGCGCTCGTCGTACGCGGCGATCTGGCGGTAGAACGCCGGCTGGCCGACCTCGCCGAGCCAGGGCGCGGTGAGGTCGGCCAGGTCGTCCTCGTGCAGCCCGCGGTGGCTCGCGTTGCCGATGTACGCCCTGACCAACGCCTCGTGGATGTACGGCGGCACGCGCGCGAGCACGTCCGGGTGCTCCTGCACGAGCCGGAAGAACGGCGAGCCGGACGGCGGGATCGCCACGACGTCGGCCAGCAGGAGCGACGCGAACGGCACCTCGTGCACCAGGTGGGCGCGCAGCGAGACCGCGCCGCCGTAGTCGTGCGCGACGACGTGCGGCCGGTCCAGCTCCCAGTGCGCGAGCAGCGCTGTGAACGCCTCCGCCTGGACCCCGAAGTCCACGGCGTGCCCGGCGTCCTTCGACGAACGGCCGTAGCCGGGCATGTCCCACAGGTGCACGGTGAAGTCGCCGCTCAACGCCTCGGCGAACGGCCGCCACAGCCACGACGACCACGGCGTCCCGTGGCAGAACACCACCGCGGGTCCCGAGCCCGCACGGCCCCAGGCGATGCGCCGCCCTTCCCACTCGAACGTCTCGCCGAGATCCATGTCCTCACGGTAGGGCGTCGCACCGGCGCGGGCAGGCCGGCGTGACGTCCGGTCAGGCGTCGCCCGTGGGCCACTCGTCCGCGTCCAGCGCCTCGACCAGGCGTTCCATCACCTTGAGCGTGGTGCGCAGGTCGTCCGGGTCCACCTGGGCCGAGATGCGGTTGGTGAAGGCGTGCTGGGCCTGGGCCAGGCTGGACACGGCCGCGTAGCCCGCCTCCGTGGGGCGGAACAGCTTGGCGCGCTTGTGCGCCGGGTTGGGCAGGTACTCGGCCAGCCCCTTCGCCACCAGCAGGTCGGCGATGCGCTGCACGCTCTGCCTCGTCAGGCTCATCTCCCGGGCGATGCCCGACACCGGCAACGGCTGCCGCAGCACGGCGCCCAGCACCTGCCACCACGCGGCGGTCAGGCCGACCGGCTTCGTCATCACCTCCGCCGCCTCCAGGAAACCGCCGTAGAGGCGGAACGTGCGCATGATGACCTCGGTCAGGACGTCCCCCGCCTCCGTGCGGGGCTCGACCTCGCTCACGACACCGCAGCGACGAGCTTGCCGAACCACGCCGGGTCGCCCGTCCGGTACAGCCCGTACCACGCGTCCAGCACGGCGGGCTCGTACAGGTCCAGCTCCACGAAGATCTCCCGCGCGAACTCCAGCGCCGACGCCGCACCGGCCGTGATCAGGCCGTCGGCCCGCACCGCGCGCTCGGAGCTGAAGAACTCCGAACCGGTGTACCCCGGCACGGACGCGAGCTGCTCGACCGCGTTGCCGCCGTGCGCACGCGAGTTCAGCAGGCCCTCGGCGGCCAGGCCGATCGTCGCGCCGCAGATCGCCGCCACCGGCACGCCCGCGTCCAGCCAACGCCGCGCCGCCGCCGCGAACACCGCGTTGTCGCCGCTCTCCCACGTGTCCGCGCCGGGCAGGATCAGCATCGCGCTGTCCGCCGGGTCGACGTCGGCGAGCGCCAGGTCGGGCGTGATCCGCAGGCCGCCGATGGACGTCACCGGGTCGAGCGTCGCGCCGACGGTCCGCACCCGGTACCGACCGGGCACCTTCTGGAACTGCGGCGTGTTGATCTGCGCGGTCGCGTACCCGAACTCCCAGTCGGCCAGCGTGTCGTAGAGGGCGAGGTGAACCGTCTTCGTCGTCATGACAGTATCCTGTCATTTTGACAGCACACTGTCAAACAACGCGGATCGTAGAGTGCGACCCATGGCAGACGAGCTGGTCCACTACGAGGTGCGGCGTGGCATCGCGACGATCACGCTGGACTCACCCCACAACCGCAACGCCCTGTCCGCGCGCCTGCGCGCCGAGCTGACCGGGCACCTCCGGACCGCCACGGCCGACGACGCCGTGCGCGTGATCGTGCTGAGCCACACCGGACCGGTGTTCTGCTCGGGCATGGACCTCAAGGAGGCGGGCGGCGCGAGCGCCGACCAGCAGGGGGTCAACGAGTTCCCGGCGATCCTGGAACAGCTGTGGACCAGCCCGAAGCCCGTGGTCGCCCGGCTGGCCGGCCCGGCACGCGCGGGCGGCGTCGGCCTGGTCGCGGCGTGCGACATCGCGGTCGCGGTGGACACGGCCACGTTCGCGTTCAGCGAGGTCCGCATCGGCGTGGTGCCCGCCGTCATCTCGGTGACCGTGCTGCCCCGCCTGCTGCCCCGTGCCGCGCACGAGCTGTTCCTGACCGGCGAGACGTTCGCCGCGCCGAGGGCCGTCGCCATCGGCCTGATCAACTCGGCCGTGCCCGCCGACGACCTCGACGCCGAGGTCACCCGCTACACCGACATGCTCGCGCTGGGCGCGCCGAACGCCCTGGCGGCCACCAAGCGGATGCTCCAGGAGCCTCGCTCCAGCGACCTGGGCCAAGTGTTCGCCGACATGCTGGCCCTGTCCGCACGGCACTTCGGCGGTCCCGAGGGCCAGGAGGGCATCGCCGCGTTCGTGGGCAAGCGCAAGCCGTCGTGGGTTCCCGAACAGGACTAGTCGGTGTAGACGACGGTCAGCACGCGGTCGCCCAGTTCGGCGGTGCGTGCTGCCGCGTCGGCCAGCACGGCCTGCACGTCGGCGTCGCCGCCTTCCCACTCCAGCACGTGCTCGCCCTCGGGCAGCCACGACAGGTCGGTCAGGCAGTCGTACAGCGCGTCCAGGTTGTGCCCGAACCAGTCGGGGAAGCTCAACGCGTCCGCGATGGCCCCGATGGCCGCCTTCTTCGAGCGCGCACCCCGGCGCACCACGTGCCGGTAGGTCATCCGGTCACGTCCACGACGACGAACGACTCGTAGTGGTCAGCCGTGTAGTACACCTCGTCGGACGACCCGGTCACGAGCCGGCGCGCGCCGCGGTCGTCGCTGCCCGGTGTCGGCACGGTGTACTCCCGGTAGTAGTCGGCGGGTTTGGCGGGCAGCAGCTTCTCGCGGTTCTGGAACGTCACGCCGTCGTTGCGCGGGTGCGGGAACGGCCCGCCCCGGCCGATCAGCTCCCACGTGGTCTTGACCTGCGCGGGCAGGCTCGACAGCGGCTCGACCGGCAGCCCCGAGTCCGCGCCGGGCACCGTGGCGGAGGCCGACGGCGGGGCCGGGTCCGACGACGTGCCGGTGAGGTCCTTGACGAAGTAGCCGACCACGACCAGCGCGATCAGGCCGAGCAGTGCGACGGAGAGCCGCCGGGCGGGAGTCACGCTCGCAGAGCCTACGAAGGCTTGCCCGCGTCCACCTTCCGGGGCTCGTCCGCGTCACCTGGCCGGTCGACCTTGGGCACCGGGTTGAACCTGGTCGAGGCGTTGTCCACGACGCGGTCGATCAACCGGGCCAAGCCCAGGCACGACGGCAGCAGCACGCACATGAGCAGCGCGAACTGGAACGGGAACGCCAGCTGCGCCAGCCACAGCTCGACCCCGTCCCACCACTGCTCGAACGCGTCAACCACACCGGCGAGCCTAGTCCCGTGACGTGCTTCACCGCACACGGATCTCTACCACTCGGTAAGTTGCCCGCATGTTCGCCGTCTACGCAGCCGAGCCGAGCCCGTCAGACCCGATCGCCGCCCTGCGCGTGGGCGAGCGGCCGGAACCCGAGGTGCCGGAGGGCTGGGTGAAGGTGGCCGTCCGGGCGGCGAGCCTGAACATGCACGACCTGTGGACGCTGCGCGGCGTGGGGATCAAGCCGGAGCTGTTCCCGATGATCCTGGGCTGCGACGGCGCGGGCGTGCTGGAGGACGGCACGGAGGTCGTGCTGCACTCGGTGATCGGCGACCCGGACTGGTCCGGCGACGAGACGCTGGACCCGCGCCGCACGCTGCTCACCGAGAAGCACCAGGGCACGTTCGCGGAGCACGTCGTCGTCCCGAAGCGCAACGTGCTGCCGAAGCCGTCGGGGCTGAGCTTCGCCGAGGCGGCGTGCATGGGCACGGCGTGGCTGACCGCGTACCGGATGCTGTTCGTGAACTCGGGGCTGCGGCCGGGCCAGACGATGCTGGTGCAGGGCGCGTCCGGCGGTGTCTCGACGGCGTTGGTGCAGCTGGGCCGTGCGGCGGGCTTCCGGGTCTGGGTGACCGGCCGCAGCGAGGAGAAGCGCGCGTTGGCCTCCAGTCTGGGCGCGCACCAGGTGTTCGAGTCCGGCGCGCGGCTGCCGGAACGCGTGGACGCGGTGTTCGAGACCGTCGGCAAGGCCACTTGGTCGCACTCGATGAAGGCGCTGAAGCCGGGCGGCACGGTGGTCATCTCGGGGGCGACCAGCGGTGACGCGTCGGTGGCCGAGCTGCCGCGGTTGTTCTTCCTGCAGCTGCGGGTGGTCGGCTCGACCATGGGCACGCGCGCGGAGCTGGCCGACCTGCTGGCGTTCTGCGACCTGACGGGCCTGCGCCCGCAGATCGGCGCCCAGCTGCCGTTCGAACGGGTCGAGGAGGGTTTGCGCGCGATGCTCGACGGCGAGACCGCGGGCAAGATCGTCTTCACCCGAAGCTGAGCTCCGAAGCCCAACCGTCCATCCGGACAAAAAATCCGGCCTCGAATGGTGTGATCGAACAAACCCGGTGACAGTTGACCGGCGTAGGTTCGCCGCACACCAATCCACCGAGGGAGCTGGGCGAATGACGGTGCAGGACGGATTCGGCCGTGGCAGCGGCGTGTTCCGCCGCAAGCCGATCGAGCAGATCAGCGACGAGAAAACGGCGCTGACCCGGACATTGGGGCTCTGGCAACTCACCGCGATCGGCATCGGCGGCATCATCGGAGCGGGCATCTTCTCGCTGGCCGGCGCCGTGGCGAACAAGACCGCGGGCCCCGCCGTGCTGATCTCGTTCCTGGTGGCGGGCATCGCGAGCGCCGCCGCCGCGTTCTCCTACGCGGAGTTCGCGGGGCTGATCCCCAAGGCGGGCTCCGCCTACACCTACGGCTACGCCGTGCTCGGCGAGATCGTCGGCTGGTTCATCGGCTGGGACCTCCTGCTGGAGTACACCGCGATCGTGGCCGTGGTGGCGATCGGCATCAGCGGCTACTTCAACGAGTTGCTGAACCTGCTCGGCATCGACCTGCCGGTGTGGATGCTCGGCGCGCCCGGCACCGAGACCGGTGACGTCGCGGCGGGCAGCTACAAGGTCAACCTGTTCGCCGTGCTGCTGTGCCTGCTGATCGCGTTCGTGCTCAACATGGGCATGAAGAACGCGGCCCGCTTCGAGACGACCCTGGTGTACTTGAAGGTCGCCGTGGTGCTGCTGGTGATCGTGGTCGGCGCGTTCCACATCGACACCGGCAACTACAACCCGTTCTTCCCGTTCGGCATCTCCGGCGCGCTCACCGGCGCGGCCACGGTGTTCTTCGCGGTGTTCGGCTACGACGCGATGAGCACGGCCGCCGAGGAGTCCAAGGACTCCCAGAAGCACATGCCGAAGGCGATCATCTACTCGCTGGCCATCTCGATGGTGCTGTACGTGCTGGCCTGCCTCGTGCTCACCGGCATGGTGAACTTCAAGGACGTGGACGCGGAGAGCGCGTTCGCCTCGGCGTTCAGCGACATCGGCCTGCCGGCGTTGGGCATCATCATCTCGGTCGGCGCGGTGCTGGGCATCACGACCGTGCTGTTCACGTTCCTCATGGGCGCGGCGCGGGTCGGCTACTCGATGTCGCGTGACGGCCTGCTGCCGAAGTGGTTCGCCAAGACGCACCCGGTCAAGCACGTGCCGACGCGCACGACGTGGGTGCTCGGTGTCGCGTCCGCCGTCATCGCGGGCTTCCTGCCCATCGCCGAGGCCGCCGAGCTGACCAACATCGGCATCCTGCTGGCGTTCGTGGTGGTCTGCGTCGCGGTGATCGTGCTGCGGTACAAGCAGCCCGACCTGCCGCGCACGTTCAAGACGCCGGGCATGCCGGTCGTGCCGATCATCGGCGTGGTGTTCTCGCTGTGGCTGATCACGTTCCTGGCGCCGGAGACCTGGCTGCGCTTCGCCGTCTGGTTCGGCATCGGGCTGGTCGTGTACTTCGCCTACAGCAGGCGCAGGTCAGTGCTCAACAACCCCTCGAACACCGAGGACTGAGCCGCACCACTCGTCGACCACGTCGGCGAGCACGGCCATCGGCAGCGGCCCGCCGCTCAGCACGAGGTCGTGGAACGCCTTGATGTCGAAGCGGTCGCCCAGCCTCCGCTCCGCCTCACCGCGCAGGCGCTGGATCTCCAGCCGCCCCACCATGTAGGACAGCGCCTGCGCGGGGTTCTCGATGTACCGGTCGACCTCCGAGAAGATGTCGACGTCCGGCATGACGGCGTTGGCGCGCAGGTAGTCCACGGCCTGCTGCCGCGTCCAGCGCAACGCGTGCAGACCGGTGTCCACCACCAGGCGCGCGGCGCGCAGCGAGTCGCCCGACAGCATCCCGAGCCGCGCCACGTCGTCGCTGTAGAGGCCCATCTCGTCGGCCAGCCGTTCGGCGTAGAGCGCCCAGCCCTCCAAGTACGCCTCGATGGACGCGAACCGGCGCAGCAGCGGCAGGTCGTCGAGCCGCTGGGCCAGCGCGATCTGGAAGTGGTGGCCCGGCACGCCCTCGTGGAACGCGGTCGACTCGGCGCTGAACCGCTCGCGCAGCTCGGACTGGTGGGTGTTGACGAAGTAGGTGCCCGGCCGGGAGCCGTCCATCGCCGGGTCCATGTAGTAGGCCAGCGGCGCGTTCGGGGCTTCCGCCTCCGGCACCACGTCGACCTCGCACCGCGCCTGCGGCACCGTGCCGAACCAGTCGCCCGAGACCTCCTCGGCACGCGCGATACACGCCGAGGCCAACGCCACCATGTCCTCGGCGCCGCTCCACCGCAGCTCCGGGTCGGCGAGCAGGCGGGCGCGCACGCCGGCGGCCGTGGTCGGGCCGAAAACCCGGCCGCCGACCTCCTCGTACTCCCGGTCGAGCTCCTCGATGAGGTTCAGGCCGATCCGGTGCAGCTCCTCGGGCGTGTGGCCGGTCGTGGTGTACATGCGGACCAGGTCCGCGTAGATCAGGTCGCCGTCGGGCAGCCAGCACAGGCCGGGCCGGTCCTCGCCGCGACCGCGGTCGACCACCTCGGCGCGCAGGAAGTCGCGGTAGCGGGTGACCGCGGGGCGCACGGTCTCGTGCAGCAGTCGTGCGCACACCGCGGCGTACGGGCTGTCGTGCAACGGCGTGCCGAGCGGGTCGTCGCCATCGGCCAGGTAGCGGTCGACGCGGTCGATGGCGGCTTCCACCAGGTGTCTCAGCGGACGTCGGGTCGAGTCGCGCTGTCTTCGGGTGAGCGCGTCCAGGTAGCCGGGCAGCGACGACAGCCGGGTCAGGTACGCCTGCCGTGCCCGGTCGTCCGTCGGGCGGACCAGCGGCAACGCCCCGAGCAGGACCGCCAACGGCGCGGTGAGCCCTTCGGCGTGGGTGTGCTCGACCAGGTTCGCGTCCAGCCGGTGCACCAGGCCCCACGCCTGCTGCACGACCACCGCACGCGTCACCGGGTCGTCGTCCACCGCGCGCGCCCGCCGCGCCACGTCCTCGGCGCGAGCGCGCAGCACGCGTCCGCCCTCGGTGCTCGGATCCGGCAGCCGGTCGTCCCAGCCCGGGATGCCGAGCAGCGTCGCCATGACGGGATCGGCGTCCAGGACCAGGGTCAGCATCTCGTCGGCGAGCTCGCGCGCGGTGGTCACGTCGCCATTCTGTGGTGCTACACCGGTGAAATGCGCGTGATCGCGACGGAAAGGGCTTGGCGCGCCTCGGCGACCAGCCTGGCCACCACGTCGGCGGCCGGGGCCGGTCGGACCAGCGCGTAGGTCTGCCCGGCCCACAACGACATCAGCTCCGGGTCGCCGGTCGCGCGCACCGGCCGGGTCAGGTGGTGCACCTCCGGGTACGCGGCGGGCGCCTGCTCCTGGTTCTCCACCAGGAACCTGTTCACCAGGCCCCGCGCCGGACGTCCGCTGAACGCCCTGGTCAACGCGGTGCGCCGGGTGCCTTCGGCGAGGGCCTGGCGGTGTGCGGCGGACGTGCCCGCCTCCGGCGTGGCCAGGAACGCGGTGCCGAGCTGCGCCGCGACCGCGCCCGCGGTGATCACCGCGGCCACGTCCGCGCCGTGCACCAGGCCGCCGGCGGCGATCAGCGGCAGGTCCACCTTGGCGCGGACCAGCCGCAGCGCGGCCAGCACCCCGAACAGCTCGCCGCCGCCGGGCGAGACGCCGTCGTCGGCGAACGTGCCGCGGTGGCCGCCCGCCTCACTCCCCTGCACGCACAACGCGTCCGCGCCGATCTGCGCCGCCTGCGCGGCTTCGTGCGGTGTGGTGACCGTGACGACGACCGTGGAGCCGGCCGCGTGCAGCCGGTGCACGTCCTCGCGGTTCGGCAAGCCGAACGTGAACGAGACCACCGGAACGCGCAGCGCCATCACGAGTTCGAGCTTGGCGGCGTAGGAATCGTCGTCCCACCGCGGTTCGCCCGGCTCGGTCGGCGACTGCGCCTTGACGCGGTCGCGGTAGCCGGACAGGTCGGTGGTGGACCGGGGACCGGGCACGAACAGGTTCACCCCGAACGGCCGGTCGGTCAGCGCGGTGGTCGCGGTGATCTGCTCGGCGACCGCCTCGACGGACAGGTAGCCGGCGGCCAGGAACCCGAGGCCGCCCGCCCGGCCGACCTCGGCCACGAGCGCGGGTGTGGACGCCCCACCGGCCATCGGTGCGGCGATGACGGGCACTTCGAGTCGGTCCAACATGGCGCCGACCCTAACCCGCGCCACCGCTGTGGTCACGTATCGGCAGGTCGACGACGTTCTCACGCAAAACGGCGATGTCCGTGCCCGCCGGGCGGGACAACCGGCAACCTCCGCGGCCACCACACCGTCGTAAGGACATGCCCAACACCCACCCGCGGCGGGACGCGTTGCGGCTCGGCGCGTTCGCCGGCGTCGCGCTGCTCGCGCCCGCGCTGCCCGCGTCGTCCGCCGAAGCCTCGACCCCGCACTTCCGGCACGGCGTCGCGTCCGGTGATCCGCTGCCGGAACGGGTCGTCCTGTGGACCCGCGTCACGCCCACCGCGGACAGCACGCCCGGTTCCGGCGCGGGTCCGACCGTGGTTGTCGGCTACGAAGTGGCCAAGGACGCCCAGTTCCGCCAAGTCGTCCGGCGCGGCGAGGTCGTCACCGGCCCCGACCGCGACCACACGGTCAAGCTGGACGTCGGCGGCCTGCGGCCCGGCTGCTGGTACTTCTACCGCTTCAGCTTCGACGGCGGCCACTCCCCCGTGGGCCGCACCCGCACCGCGCCCGCCCACCACGCCGAGGTCGACGAGCTGCGGTTCGGCGTCGTCTCCTGCTCCAGCTGGGTCGCGGGCCGCTTCGCCGCCTACCGGCACCTCGCCGAGCGCGGCGACCTCGACGCCGTCGTGCACCTGGGCGACTACCTGTACGAGGACTACATCGGCACGCGGTCCCGCACCCACGAGCCGCCGGGCGAGGCGGTGTCGCTGACCGACTACCGGGTCCGCCACGCCCAGTACAAGACCGACCCCGACCTCCAGCACCTGCACGCCACCTACCCGTGGATCATCACGTGGGACGACCACGAGTGGGCGGAGAACGCCTGGTCCGGCGGATCACCCGACCACGACGAGACCACCGAGGGCACGTGGGCGGGCCGCCGTGCCGCGGCCATGCGCGCCTACCACGAGTGGATGCCCGTGCGGCTCGACGGCGACCGGGTCTACCGCCGGCTCCGCTTCGGCACGCTCGCCGAGCTGACCATGCTGGACCTGCGCAGCTACCGCAGCAGGCAGGTCGACCCGAGCCAGGTGGACGACCCCGGCCGCACGCTCACCGGTCCGGACCAGCTGGCGTTCCTGCGCGACGGCCTGCTGCACACCGACGTCCAGTGGAAGCTGATCGGCAACCCGGTGATCTTCTCGCCGCTGCTCATCCCGCCGGTGCCGCAGGCGGGCGCCGTGGCGCAGCTGGTCGGGCCGACGATCAACAACGACCAGTGGGACGGCTACCCGCACGACCGCGACGCGGTGATCGCGCTGCTGGCCGAGCACGACGTGCGCGACACCGTGTTCCTCACCGGTGACGTGCACAGCTCGTGGGCGTTCGACGTGCCGGTGGACGAGGCGCTGTACCCGCCGACGAAGACCGTCGCCACCGAGCTGGTCGTCCCGTCGGTCACCTCGGACAACATCGACGAGCTCACCGGCTCGCCGCCGCGCACCACGTCGTTGGCGATCGAGGCCGCGCTGGTCGGGCTTAACCGGCACCTGAAGTGGGTGGAGCTGGACTCGCACGGCTACACCGTGCTGGACGTGCGGCGCGAGCACGTGCGGATGAACTGGTACTTCCTGGCCGACCGGACCAGCTCCGACAGCCCGGCCGCACTGGCGAAGACGGTGACCGTGCCGTCCGGCGCGCAACGCGTCGGGTAGCGCCGGCGCCGTCCCTCCCGTGGCGCGACGGGAGGGACGGCGTCCGCCGCGCTACGGCAGCGTGTCCAGGTGCGGCGCCACCGCGTTGGCGAACTGCCAGTTGTTGGAGGCGTCCCAGTTGATCGACCACGTCATCGCGCCGCGGATGCCCGGCCAGGTCTGCGCCGGCTTGAACGCACCGCAGTTCGTGCCCTTGGCCAGGCAGTCGAGCGCCCGGTTCACGTTGGCGGGCGACTGGTAGCCGCCGCCCGCGCCGGACGGCGAGGCGGGCAGGCCGAGGCCGACCTGGTCGGGGCGCAGGCCGTTCTGCAGCTGGATGCAGGCCAGCGCGACCAGGAAGTCCACGGTGCCCTGGGCGTAGACCTTCTGGTCGCAGCCGAGCATCGTGCCGGAGTTGTAGTACTGCATGTTGACCACGGTGAGGATGTCCTTCACCGCCAGCGCCAGCTTGAAGTACTCCGCGCCGGTGGACTGCATGTCGATGGTCTGCGGCGCCATCGCGATGACCTTGCCGCCGCCCGCGTGGATCGCGCGCAACGCCTGCGCCATGTAGGTGGCGTTGACGCCGTTCTCCAGGTCGATGTCCACGCCGTCGAACCCGTAGTTCGCGATCAGGGTCTTGACGCTGTTGGCGAAGTTGGTCGCCGCGGTGGAGTTGCCGACGCTGATCGTGCCCTTCTCGCCACCGACGGAGATGATCACCTTCTGGCCGCGCGCCTTCAGCGTGCGGACGTCGGCCTTGAACTGCGCGTCGGTGTAGCCGCCGAGCTTGCTCGACAACGTCGGGTCGAGGTTGAACGCCACCGCGCCCGGCGTGGTGGTGGCGTCGGCGAACGCGATGGCCACGATGTCGTACGTGGTGGGCACGTCGGCGAGCTTGAGCAGGCGCGAGCCGTTGTCGAAGTTGTGCCAGTAGCCGGTGAGCGCGTGCTTGGGCAGCGACGGGTCCGGGTTGCCGGGCGTCGTCGTGGTCGTGGTGGTGCTCGTCGTGGTGGTGCTGGTGGTGGTCGTCGTGCTCGTCGGCGGGGTGCCCGGGCCGTCGAGGCTCACGTCGTCGGCGTAGAAGGTGGGCTGGCCGTACCAGCCGTGCAGGTAGATGGTGACGCTGCTGCTCGCGCCCGTGGTGAAGTCGATCGAGAGCTGGCTGAAGCCCGCCGAGCCGGGCGTCCACGTGCTCTTGTCGCCGCTGCCGGTGCCGGTCACGCCGAGGTACACGTAGCTGCCCTGCACCCACGCGGACAGCTTGTAGGCGGTGTTGGCCTGCACGGAGATCGTCTGCGAGCAGCGCGCGTTGTCCTGGCCCGCGGGGGCGCCCGCCATGGCGTGCGTGCCGCTGCGCTTGGTCGTGGTCGCCGCCGTCGCCGCGGCACTGCAGGTCCACCCGCCCGTGCCGCCCTCGAAACCTGGGTTGGCGACCAGGTTGGCGGCCGACGCGCTGCCCACCACGACCAGGGTCAGGCCCGCGATGGCCAGCACACCCGCCAGCACCGCGCCCAGTGCGCGTCTCGTCCTCGAAACCACGTCCACCTCCACGTTCTCGTCGGCGGCCAAAGCCCAGCACAGGTGACGTGGGCCACTCGAAAAATGGACTAGACCACTGGTGCTTGTCAAGGGTGTGAACAATGATCCGATGACGTTCACCGTTGATGACGCGATCCGCATCGCGCGAGCGGCCCACGAGGGGCAGGTCGACAAGTCCGGCCAGCCGTACATCAGCCACCCGCTGCGGGTGATGGGGCGGGTGTCCGGCGAGCACGCGCGCATGGCGGCCGTGCTGCACGACGTCGTCGAGGACACCGCCGTCACCGCCGACGACCTGCTGGCCGCCGGGTGCCCGCCGGAGGTGGTCGCGACCGTGCTCGCGCTGAGCCACCGTGACGGCGAGGCGCAGGAGGACTACCTGGCGCGGGTGCTGGCCGACCCGGTCGCGGTGGAGGTGAAGCGGGCCGACATCGCCGACAACACGTCACCGCCCCGCCTCGCGCTGCTCGACCCGGCCACCCAGGACCGGCTGCGGGCGAAGTACTCGAAGGCCCTCGACATCCTCGGGCGGTGAGGTGGAGTTGCCTGCGCCGTTACCCGGCCGACGTCTCCGGCGGGGTGCTCACGCGGGCGTTGACGTGGCCGTGACAGTTGCGGCGGAGATCACGCCCGATTTGGCGGCGCAGGGCCCTGACGTGCGGCAAGATAGTAGGTGAACCGATACAGAGAGACGACCGAAAGGCGACATGACCAACCCTCTGAAGACCGTTCGCACGTACCTCGCCACCCGGCGGCAGCTCCGCAAGCGCGAAGCGGACCTGACCCGCGAACTGGCCGCCTACGACACCCCGAGCGCCCGGATGGACATGGAAGCCATCCTCGCCCGGCACTCGAGCCACGAGGCGCGTGAGATCGAAGCGATCCTCCGCCGCCACGCGCTCAGCGGCATGCTCCGCAACCACAGCTGAGCAGCCACACCCCTTCGAGGGCCTTCAGAACAGGGACGTTCTGAAGGCCCTTCCGTCATTCCACGGGCCGGTTGTACAGGGTGCCGAGCAGTTGCGCAGGCACAATCCGCACCGGGAACGGCAGCGTCGCGTCGAACGGGTCCTCCCCTTTCACATCGGCCACCTGTCCGTAGCAACCATCGGCGTCGAGTTCGAACACGGTGAGCTTGGGGTCCTGCGGATCGATGATCCAGTAGCTGCGCACCCCCATCCGCTCGTAGGCCGCTTTCTTGGTGTTGAGGTCGTTCAGCGCGGTACTCGGCGACAGCACCTCCACCGCAAGTAGCGGTGCGACAGGCAGCAGCTTGTCGGTCAGATCCGCATCCCTGGCCACGAGAAGGTCGGGCTGCAGCTCAATCGACTCGGACGTCCGCACTGAGAAGGGTGCGGAAAACACGTGCAAGTCGTCCGGGCATCGCAGCTCCATGAACATGCCGAGCCTCAAGACGACCTTCTGGTGCCGAGCGCCGGGAGCTGGACTCACGAGCAGCATCCCGTCGATGAGCTCATAACGCCGGCCATCATCTGGCATCCCTCCAAGGTCCTCGACCGTGTAGGGACGTCCGCCTTGGTCATGAGCCATGACCGTCATGGTCCCCTCCTTCCGGTTGGTGCGCCAACCATGGCGGAGGGGATCCCCGAAAACAGCGATCCGCGCCGACCAGTCACCCGAAGATGTTCCGGTCGGCGCGGATTTGGCCGGTGGTACTACTTCTTGCCCTTGTCCTTGCCGCCGGAGTCGTCGGTGGACAGCGCGGCGACGAAGGCTTCCTGGGGGACCTCGACGCGGCCCACCATCTTCATCCGCTTCTTGCCTTCCTTCTGCTTCTCCAGCAGCTTGCGCTTACGCGTGATGTCGCCGCCGTAGCACTTCGCGAGCACGTCCTTGCGGATGGCGCGGATCGTTTCGCGGGCGATCACCCGGGCGCCGACGGCCGCCTGAATGGGCACCTCGAACTGCTGCCGCGGGATCAGCTCGCGCAGCTTCGAGGCCATCCTGGTGCCGTAGGCGTAGGCGTAGTCCTTGTGCACGATCGCGCTGAACGCGTCCACCGGCTCGCCCTGCAACAGGATGTCGACCTTCACCAGCTCGGCGTCCTGCTCGCCCGACTCCTCGTAGTCCAACGACGCGTAACCGCGCGTGCGCGACTTCAGGGCGTCGAAGAAGTCGAAGATGATCTCGCCGAGCGGCATGGTGTAGCGCAGCTCGACGCGGTCCTCGGACAGGTAGTCCATGCCGCCCAGCTGGCCGCGCTTGGCCTGGCACAGCTCCATGATCGCGCCGATGTACTCGCTCGGCGCGATGATCGTGCACCTGGTGACCGGCTCGTACACCTCGGCGCGCTTGCCGTCCGGCCAGTCGGACGGGTTGGTCACCACGTGCTCGGTGCCGTCGTCCATGACGACGCGGTAGACGACGTTGGGCGCGGTGGAGATCAGGTCGAGGCCGAACTCGCGCTCCAGCCGGTCGCGGGTGATCTCCAGGTGCAGCAGGCCGAGGAAGCCGCACCGGAAGCCGAAGCCCAGGGCGGCCGACGTCTCCGGCTCGAACGTCAGCGCGGCGTCGTTGAGCTGCAGCTTCTCCAGCGCCTCGCGCAGGATCGGGTAGTCCGAGCCGTCCACCGGGTACAGGCCGGAGTAGACCATCGGGCGCGGCTCGCGGTAGCCGGCCAGCGGCTGCGTGGCGCCGTTCTTCTCCGCCGTGACGGTGTCGCCGACCTTCGACTGGCGCACGTCCTTCACGCCGGTGATGAGGTAGCCCACCTCGCCGACGCCCAGGCCGACGCTCGGCTTCGGCTCGGGCGAGATGATGCCCACTTCCAGCAGCTCGTGGGTCGCGTTGGTCGACATCATCCGGATCCGCTGGCGCGGGGTGATCTTGCCGTCGACCACGCGGATGTAGGTGACCACGCCGCGGTAGGTGTCGTACACCGAGTCGAAGATCATCGCGCGGGGTGGCGCGTCGGCGTCGCCGACCGGCGCGGGCACGCGCTTGACGACCTCGTCCAGCAGCGCGCCGACGCCGAGGCCGGTCTTGGCCGAGACGCGCAGCACCTCCTCGGGCTCGCAGCCGACGATGTGCGCGAGCTCCTTGGCGTACTTGTCCGGGTCCGCCGCGGGCAGGTCGATCTTGTTCAGCACCGGGATGATGGTGAGGTCGTTCTCCATCGCCAGGTACAGGTTGGCCAGCGTCTGCGCCTCGATGCCCTGCGCGGCGTCGACCAGCAGCACGGTCCCCTCGCACGCCTCCAGGGCGCGGGAGACCTCGTAGGTGAAGTCGACGTGACCCGGCGTGTCGATCATGTGCAGCACGTGGTCCTGGCCGTCGACCTGCCACGGCAGCCGCACGTTCTGCGCCTTGATGGTGATGCCGCGTTCGCGTTCGATGTCCATCCGGTCGAGGTACTGCGCGCGCATCGCCCGCGCGTCGACGACGCCGGTGAGCTGCAGCATGCGATCGGCCAGGGTCGACTTGCCGTGGTCGATGTGCGCGATGATGCAGAAGTTCCGGATCAGGTCCGGAGGCGTGAACGTCTGGTCGGCGAACGTGGTCACTCAGGTTCCTCGCACACGAAGGACGGGATCTGCCCATTTCAACTTAGGCACAGCATCTCATGTCACGCCGTCGTGGCGTTCCACGCGTGCGTGACCGAGGCCATAAGCTGCCCGCCGTGCGTGCGAACGGTGAAGACGCCCGCCCTTCGAGGGGCGCGGTGCGCGAGGTCCACACGGCCGCGGTGGCGGCGACCCTGGAGTACACCCCTGACCTGGACGGTCTGGCCGATCCGGGCGAGGTGGTGTGGGCCTGGGTGCCCTTCGAGGAGGACCCGAGCCGCGGCAAGGACCGGCCGCTGCTGGTCGTGGGCCGCCACCGCCGGGCGCTGCTCGGCCTGATGCTGACCAGCAAGACCCCCGACCGGCACGAGCTGGACGACTGCCTCGACCTGGGCTCGGGCCGCTGGGACCGCGACGGCAGGCATTCCTACCTGCGGTTGGACCGGGTGTTCGAGCTGGACGAGGACGACATCCGCCGCGAGGGCTCGGTGCTGGAGCCGGAGCGGTTCTCGCTGGTCGTGGACGCGTTGCGCCGGCTGGGCTGGCGCTGAGGCAGGTGCCCTAGGCCAGCCTGGTGACGTCCACCGTGACCTCCAGCGCCGACGACGCACCGCCCGAGTAGATGCCCTTGAGCGGCGCGACGTCGGCGTAGTCACGGCCGTGCGCGACCCAGATGTGGCGTGGCCCGACCGGGATGGCGTTGGTCGGGTCGTAGCCCCACCAGCCGCCGGTCCACGCCTCGATCCACGCGTGGCTCTCGCCGCGCACCGTCTCGCGGATCTCGCCGTCCGGCTTCGTGTGCAGGTAGCCGGACACGTACCGGGCCGGGATGCCCATCGCGCGCAGCAGCACGAGCGTGAGGTGCGCGAAGTCCTGGCAGACGCCCTCACGGGCCTGCCACGCGTCGGTGGCCGAGCTGTGCACGCCGGTGGCGCCGGACCGGTACGTCAGCTGCTCGTGCACCCAGTGCGACGCGGCCAGCACCGCGTCGCTCAGACCGGCACCCCGCTTCAGCTCGCGCGCCACGGCGGCCAGCTCGCGGTCCCGCGGCACGTACGCCGTCCAGTCCAGGAACTCGGTGTACCGGTCGACCAGCGCGTCCGCCCGCAGGTCGGCCCACGTGCCGGTGCGCACGGGCTCCTCCTCCGCGCCCGTCTCCACCACCGAGGACGCCACGACCTTCAGCTCCGCGTGCGGCGCGTGCAGGTCGAACGACGTGACCTCGGTGCCCCAGTAGTCGGTGTACCGGTAGGCACGCGTGGCGGGCGTCGTCTCCACCCGGCTGACCACCACGTTCTGCCGCCGGTCGGCCCGCGGTGTCATCCGCGCCTCGTTGTACGACTGCGTCACCGGCAGCGCGTACCGGTACCCGGTGGTGTGCACGACCCGCACCCGCCACGACATGTCAGACCACCTCGGCGTTCGTCCAGGCGACCCAGGGCGCGGTGTGGAAGTACTGCTTCGACACGGCCTCGCCGACGTCGCGCACGGTGGCCTGCAGCGCCTTGAGCCGGCGCGGCAGGTCGTCGAGCAGGTCGTGCGGGCGCAGGAACTCCAGGTCGCTGCGCGCCCGGCCGAGCAGCCGCAACGCCTCGGCCCGCGCGCCGACGCGCACGGTGGGCTGGTGGTCGAGCTGCTCCAGGCACGCCTCGGCCTGCCTCAGCGCGTGGAACACCGAACGCGGGAACAGCCGGTCGAGCAGCAGGAACTGCACCACCCGTGAGGCGTCCATCGCGCCCCGGTACGTGCGCAGGTAGGTGTCGTGGGCCCCCGCCGACCGCAGCACCGTCACCCAGCCGGGCGAGGACGCCTTGTCGGCCACGCGGGACAGCAGCAGCCGCACGATCATGTCCACCCGCTCGACCGACCGGCCGAGGACCAGGAACCGCCAGCCGTCGTCGCGGCTCATCGTGGAGTCGGCCAGCCCGGCGAACATCGCCGCACGCTCCTCCACGAACGCGAAGAACGCGTGCGGCCCCATCACCCGCGCGTACGCCTGCCGTTCCCGCACCGCGTTGTACATCGCGTTGAGGCACTCCCACATCTCGGTGGAGACGACCTCGCGCGCGCCACGCGTGTTCTCCCGGGCGCTGTTGATCGACGCCACGATCGACCCCGCGTGGTCGGACGAGTAGGCCACCAGTTCGGTGAGCGACCACACGTCGAACGAGGCGTCGCCCGGCGCGTCGATGCCGAGCACGGCGAGCAGTTGGCGGCTGGTGGCGTCGGGGTCGACGGTGGCGTCCTCCAGCAGTTGGTGCACCGAGACGTCGAGGATGCGCGCCGTGTCGTCGGCGCGTTCGACGTACCGGCCGATCCAGTACAGGGACTCCGCGTTGCGAGCCAGCATCACGCCCCCTTTTCCTGCTGCTGTTGTTGCTGCTGTTGGGACGTGGTCAGCTCCGGTCCCTGCTCGGCGGCGGGCGACTCCACCGCCGACGTCGCCAGGCCCGGTTCGGCCAGCTCACGGTCCACGGTGGAGGAGCGGGCGGCGAGCACCCACGTGTCCTTGGACCCGCCGCCCTGCGAGGAGTTCACGATCAGGCTGCCCTCCGGCAGCGCGACGCGGGTCAGGCCGCCGGGCAGCACGAAGATCGAGTTGCCGTCGTTGACCGCGAACGGCCGCAGGTCGACGTGCCGGGGAGCCAGCCGGTCGCCGACCTTGGTCGGCACGGTGGACAGCTGCACCACCGGCTGCGCGATCCAACCCCTCGGGTTGGCCCGGATCGTCCGGCGCAGGGCGTTCAGCTCGCGCGTCGACGCCTGCGGGCCGAACACGATGCCGTAGCCGCCGGAGCCCTCCACCGGCTTGACCACCAGCTCGTCCAGGTGGTCGAGCACGTGCGCGCGTTCCTCGGGCAGCCAGCAGCGGAACGTGTCGACGTTGGGCAGCAGCGGCTTCTCGCCCAGGTAGTACTGCACGATCTCGGGCAGGTAGGTGTAGACGAGCTTGTCGTCGGCCACGCCGTTGCCGACCGCGTTGGCGATGACGACGTTGCCCGCGCGGGCCGCGTTGAGCAGCCCGGCCACGCCGAGCACGGAGTCCGGGCGGAAGTGCACGGGGTCGAGGAAGTCGTCGTCGATGCGCCGGTAGATGACGTCGACCTGCCGCTCGCCCTCGGTGGTGCGCAGGTAGACGACGTTGTCGCGGCAGAACAGGTCCCGGCCCTCGACCAGTTCCACGCCCATCTGCCTGGCCAGCAGGGAGTGCTCGAAGTAGGCGGAGTTCGCCACGCCCGGCGTGAGCACGACGACGTTCGGGTCGGCGGCGTTGGGCGCGGCGGCGTTGCGCAGCGCGCGCAGCAGGTGCACGGCGTAGTCGCCGACGGACCGGACCCGGTGCCGGGCGAACAGGTCCGGGAAGACCCGCGCCATCGTGCGCCGGTTCTCCATCACGTACGACACGCCCGACGGGCAGCGGAGGTTGTCCTCGAGGACGCGGAACGTGCCCGACTCGTCACGCACCAGGTCGACGCCGGAGACGTGCAGGCGCACGCCGTTGGGCGGCTTGAGCAGCGTGGCTTCCCGGTGGAAGTGCTCGCACGAGGTGATCAGCCGACGCGGCAGCACGCCGTCGCGCACGATCTGGGCGTCGCCGTAGATGTCGGCCAGGAACAGCTCCAGCGCCCGGACCCGCTGCACGATGCCGCGCTCCAGCTTCGACCACTCCGCCGCGGTGAGCACCCTGGGAATGAGGTCCAGCGGGAACGGCCGTTCCTGGCCGGACAGCGAGAACGTGATGCCCTGGTCGACGAACGCCCGGTCCAGCGCCTCGGACCGCGCGGTCAGCTCGGCGACCTGCGACGGCGCGATCGAGTCGTACAGCGCCCGGTACGCGCTGCGGACCGAGGAGTCCTCGCCGAACATCTCGTCGTACGCGTCGGCGTGCGGGCGGGCGGGGTCCAGGTAGCCGTCGAACAGCTCTCCGAGGCGCGCGACGGCGCGGGCCGGGGTGCGGCGCAGTCCTGACGTGCGTGCTCGGCTTCGCGTCATGGTCCACATCCTGACTACGTGAACGCCCGGAAAGCACTACCCCGACCACGGGAAGTTCAGGATGGAAACACCCCGGAAACATCCCCGGCGGCATCTCCGGGCCGGTCTCGGGGCGGTCCCCGATGCGGTCCGAGCGCGCCGCGACGACGCTGGAGCCATGGCGAACAACCTGATGAAGGCGTTGGACGCGGCGTTCGGGCACCCCCGCGGCAAGGTGGGCGAGCTGGGCGGCCGGGTCATGGCCGTGCTCAACGCGAAGGTCGAGGAGCACGTCACCGAGGTGGCCGCGCCGACGTCCGAGGAGGTCGTGCTGGTGCTCGGCCCCGGTCCGGGGGTCGGGCTTAAGCTCGCCGGTGAACGTGCGCTCAAGGCGATCGGCGTCGACCCGTCGCAGGTCATGCTGGACGAGGCGCGCGAACGGTGCGCGGAGCTGATCGTGGCGGGTCGCGTGGAGCTGCGCGAGGGCGCGGCGACGCGGACCGGCCAGCCCGAGGACTCGGTCGACGTGGTGGTCTCGGTGAACAACCTCCAGCTGTGGGGCAACCGGCCGGCCGCGTTCCACGAGCTGTTCCGGGTGCTGCGGCCCGGCGGCAGGCTGGTCGTCTCGGTGCACCGGAGGGCGTTGGACACCTCCGAGTACGACCTGATCCAGGAGGCCGAGGCGGCGGGGTTCACCGGGGTGCGCACGTCGCTGCACCAGTACGGCGGCGTGGTCGGGCCCGCGGTGCAGCTACTGGCGGCGGTCCCGGCGTAGCGGGTGGTCGGCGGGCACCTCGACCAGCACGATGCGCCTGCCGTCCGGGTCGGCGATCCACAGCTCGTCCAGGCCCCACGGTTCGCGCCGGGCGGGCCGGACGACGTGCTCGGCGAGCTGTTCGGCGGCCCGCCGCAGGTCACGCACCTGGAGCCACAGCTGCGTGGCGTCCGTGGGGTCCTCGGCCGAGGCGCCGGAGACCTCCAGGAACCCCTGGCCGAGGAAGAACACGGTGCCGCCGGGGAACTCCCGGTGCACGGCCAGGCCGAGCACGTCCCGGTAGAACGCCCGGGCGCGCTCCGGCTCGCACGAGCGGACGAGGACGCGGCTGCTCAGGATCTCCACGCCGCTCAGGCGATCACACGTCCAGGTCCAGCGCCATTCGCACGTGCGTCTCGTCGCGGCCGGTCTCACGCCAGCCGTGGGCGAGGTAGAAGCGCTGCGCCCGGTGGTTCTCCACGAACACGTCCAGGCGCGCGGTGGTGATGCCGAGGTCACGCAGCGCGTCCAGAGCCGCGTCGTGCAACGCGTGGCCGACGCCGTTGCCCCACCGCGCGGGGGCGACGTGCAGCAGCCCCAGCTCACCGTCCGGCCCGACCTGCGCGAACCCGGCGAACTCGTGGTCGAGGTCGGCGCACAGCCACACCCGGCCCGGTTTGTCGAAGATGTCGTCACCGAGGGCCCGTGCCGACCGCTCCCACTCGGCCAGTTCCGCCTCGGGCAGGTGCCCGTCGTAGTAGCTGCGCCGCGCCGCGATGTACACCTCGACGAGAGGCGCCAGGTCGTCGGCGCGCGGTGAACGCACGGTGATCGTCCCCATGCACTCAGGGACGTGCCGCCGCCGGCGAGGTTGTCCGGATCTCGTGCTTCGGCACGTCCGGCGCGAGGAACGCCAGCAGCCGCTCCCCTTCCCGCTCCACCTCCTCCACCGCGGGCAGGCGGTGGAACGGCCGCAGCTCCAGCGTGGCGACCTCCTTGGTGCGGTGCAGCTTCCAGTCGCCCGCCGTGACACCGTCGACCAGGAAGAACTGCGGCACGGGGCCGTGCGGGTCGTAGTTCTGGGCACGCACGTCGTCGGTGACCACCCGACGCCGGTCGGCGTGCGAGAGCAGGACGTTGTCGAAGTCGTACAGGAACCTCGGCGGCGCGGGCACGTCCTCGTCCGGCCGGGGCGCGTCGGGCAGGTCGAACAGCTCCTGGCCGTCCTCGTCGCGCAGCCGCAGCAGGGGCAGCCCTTCGACCACCTCGCGCAGCCGGGTGAGGCCGGACCACGTCTGCACGTCCTTCACCGTCGCGGGCCCGAACGCGGCCAGGTAGCGCAGCACCACGTCGTCCACCGAGGGCTTGTCCGCCACGGAAGCGCCGAGCCACGTCTCCGCGCTGGTGTGCGCGATCGTGCCGCTGCGGCCCCACACCCCGCGCGGCGGCACCTGCACCAACGGCACCAGGCAGCGGATCGCGTAGGCCAGCGAGGCGGGCGCGCGGTCGGGCCACTGCTCGTGCAGCAGCGTGCCCAGCTCCTTGTTGGTGCGCGGCTTCTCGGCGAGCAACGCGCGGCCGGCGGCCACCACCGCGTCGACGTCCAGCCCTCGCATGTCCCGGCCGTGGGTGTGGTTGCGGAACAGGTCCCGGTCGAGCACGGGCTGGACCACCGGGCGCAGCGCGAGCGCGTCCGCGGCGGTGACCAGGTGGATCGTCGACCGCATCACGGCGATGCGCACCAGTTCGCGGTCCACGAGCAGGTCCGCGGCCCGGTCGGGGGTGAAGTCGGCGATCCGCGTCCACAGGCCCGTGTACCAGGTGTGCGGCGTCTGGGCCTGCAACCCGACCAGGTGCGTGACGACCTCGGGCACGGTCGCCTCGGTGCGGGCGAGCAGGAACTGGCGGGCCAGGGTGGCTCGCCCGAGGGCGCGACGGCTCAGTACCGGGGTCATGCGCCCACGGTAGATCCGATTGCGGTCAACTCCTGTCCTCGTATCGACCTCGACTTGCCCGGCGTCTCGAAAAAGTGATATCACTTTGCTAGGCACGCGATATGCGAACGAGGGGTGGAACATGGACGCGATGACGGACGTGGCGGTGCGGATGCCGACTCCGGTGGTCCGGGAGCGGGAGGCGCGGGCGGTCTCCGGGTGGGGCGTGTTCGGCGGCGCGGTGGTCGTGCTGCTGCTGGGCGCGGCGGTGCTCGTCCTCGGCTCGATCCCGGGCGACGACGGGCCGAGCGTCCCGGCGATCGTCGGCGGCGCGCTGATGATGGCGGGCAGCGGCCTCGCGGGCGCCGGGTTGTTCACCGTCGCGCCGGGCGAGTCGCGCGTGCTCCAGTTCGCCGGCCGCTACACCGGCACCGTCCGCCAGGACGGCCTGCGGTGGGCGAACCCGTTCACCACGAAGGTGCGGGTGTCGACCCGGATCCGCAACCACGAGACCGCGACGCTGAAGGTCAACGACGCCGACGGCAACCCGATCGAGATCGCCGCCGTGGTGGTGTGGCAGGTCGAGGACACCGCGCGGGCGAAGTTCGAGGTGGACGACTTCGTGCGGTTCGTCGGCATCCAGACCGAGACCGCGGTGCGGCACATCGCGACCAGCTACCCGTACGACAACCACGAGGAGACCGGGCTGTCGCTGCGGGAGAACGCGGACGAGATCACCGAGACGCTGTCGGTGGAGATCGCGGCACGGGTGCAGGCGGCCGGCGTGAAGGTGATCGAATCCCGGCTCACGCACCTGGCCTACGCTCCGGAGATCGCGCAGGCGATGCTGCAGCGCCAGCAGGCGGGCGCGGTGGTCGCGGCGCGGTCGCGGATCGTGGAGGGCGCGGTCGGCATGGTCCAGCTCGCGCTGGCCAGGCTCGCCGAGGAGGACGTGGTGGAACTGGACGAGGAGCGCAAGGCCGCGATGGTGTCGAACCTGCTGGTCGTGCTCTGCGGCGACCGATCCACCCAGCCAGTGGTCAACGCCGGGTCGTTGTACACCTGACGTGGCCGAGCGCAAGAGCGTCCTGCTGCGCCTCGACCCGGCGGTGCACGACGCGCTGACGAGGTGGGCGAACGACGAGCTGCGCAGCACGAACGCGCAGATCGAGTTCCTGCTGCGCCGCGCGCTCGCCGAAGCAGGCAGGCTGCCCACCGGCACGGCCGACCAACCCAGGCGCGGCCGGCCGCGCAAGCAGGACAAGGAAGACGCGGAACGGGAGCAGGACTAGCGGTCCTCTCCGTTCGAGATCCGGGACGGACGTCGGCGGCGCACCACCCGCCGGCGTCCTCCGCGTCGCAGCCGTTCGAGTGATCGACTCGCGGAGTGACGTGGCCGGTGCGACTGTTGGCGGGGTGAGCGAGCTGAACTCCCCGTACGCGCCGGGCACACCCGCGTGGGTGGACATGATGACCACCGACCGCGACGCCACCATGGAGTTCTACGGTGGCCTGTTCGGTTGGGACTTCGAGATCGGCGGCCCGGAGACCGGGCACTACACGATGGCGCTGGTGCGCGGCCTGCCCGTGGCGGGGTTCGGCGAGATGCCGTCGGACGTGATGTTCCCCGTCGTGTGGACGACCTACCTGGCCACCGACGACCTGGACGAGTCGCTGGAGAAGCTGAACGCCAACGGCGGCAAGGTGCTCGTGCCGGAGTTCGACACCGGCGGGCCGGGTCGCGGCGCCATCGCGGTGGACCCGTACGGCGCGGCGTTCGGGCTGTGGGAGGCGGGCACGCACATCGGCGCGTACGTGGTGAACGAGCCCGGCTCGGTGGTGTGGAACGAGCTGGCCACCCGCGACCCGTTCGGCGCGGCGGAGTTCTACCAGCAGGTGTTCGACGTGGGGCTCGACCCGTTGCCGGACTTCCCGTACACGCAGCTGCGGGTCGAAGGCCGTGCGGTGGCGGGCGTGTTCGGGATGGCCAACGAGATCCCCGCCGAGATCCCGCCGCACTGGATGACCTACTTCGCGGTGACCGACGCCGACGCGGCGGCCCGCCGGGTGGAGGAGCTGGGCGGCGTCACGGTCGGCGACGTGGTCGAGTCGCGGTTCGGCCGGTTCACCACAGCCGGCGACCCGATGGGCGCGACGTTCCGGCTCATCCAACCGCCGCCTTCCACCCCAGACTGACCACCAGCGCCACCACGACGGTGAGGAACACCCGGCGCACGAACGCCGATCCGCGCCGCACCGCCAGCCGCGCGCCGAACACCGCGCCGGTCAGGTTGCACAGCGCGAGCACCAAACCCAAGCCCCACAGCACTTTCCCGGCCGGGATGAAGTACAGCAGGGCACCCAGGTTGGTGGCCACGTTGACGACCTTGGCCGTGGCCGAGGCGCGCAGGAACGCGAACCCCACCAGGCCCACGAGCAGGAACACCAGGAAAGCGCCCGTGCCCGGCCCCGCCAGGCCGTCGTAGAAGCCGATCACCGCGCCGCCGACGGCCATCACGGCGATCTGCGCGAAGCGCGTGAACCTCGACGTCTCGGCCACACCCAGCTCCGGCTTGCGCCACGTGTAGAGGCCGACGCCGACCAGCGCGACGAGCACCACGCCGTTGAGGACACCCGGCGCCAACGCGCCCGCGAACGCCGCGCCGCCCACCGCGCCCGCGAACGCCGCCACCGCCATCGGCAACGCCGACGACCAGTCGATCGCGGCCTGCCGGGAGTAGGTGCGCACCGCGGCCGCCGTGCCGACCACGGACGCGATCTTGTTGGTGGCCAGCGCGTACAGCGGCTGGCCACCGGGCGCGATCAGCAGCAGCGCGGGCAGCTGGATCAGCCCGCCACCGCCCACCACCGCGTCGACCGCGCCGGCGACGACGGCGGCCAGGCAGAGGAACAGCAGGGCGGCGAGCGAGACGTGCCCGAAACCGGGCCAGTCGAGTGCGGCGGTCACCCGCCCAGCCTAATCGGACGCTTGTACTGCTTTTTCCCGGCACGGCTCCCACCGCTGGTCGTCGGCGTGGGAACGCTCCCAAATAGGCCATTCAGCCCTGTTGTGTGCCAGGTCACGCGGGAAAGGGTGACCTGGCACGTTCAATCGATCCACGCAGGAGGTTTCTCGGTGTTGAGATCCCGCAAGCGGACCACGGTGGCCGCGCTGGTCACCTTGGCCTTGCTGGTCACCGGAGCGCAGGCCAGCGGCATCATCGAGCCTGCCGGACAGGACTACCAGGACGCGCGGGCGCCGGTCGACCGCCGCGTCGAGAACCTCCTCAGGCGCATGACGCTGGAGGAGAAGGTCGGCCAGATGACCCAGATCAGGCTGGGCAAGCTGCGCGGGAACTGCGAGTGGAACCCCGGCCCGCTCGTCGAGGACTGCATGAAGGCCGTCCTGGAGGACGCGAAGGTCGGCTCGATCCTCTCCGGCGGCGGCGACGCGCCGAACCCGAACACGCCGCGCGCGTGGGCGGAGATGACCAACGCCATCCAGAAGTACGCGCTGGACCACAGCAGGCTGCGGATCCCGCTGATCTACGGCGCGGACGGCGTGCACGGCCACTCGAACGTGCTCAGCGCCACCATGTTCCCGCACCAGATCGGCCTGGGCGCGACGTGGAACCCGGAGCTGCAGGAGCAGCTCGGCAAGTCCACCGGCCGGGCCATGCGCGCCACCGGCGTGTTCTGGAACTTCGCGCCCGTGTCCGACATCGCGCGCGACACCCGCTGGGGCCGGTACTACGAGACCTACAGCGAGGACCCGGTGCTGGCCGGCGCGCTGGCGGCGGCGAACGTGCGCGGGCAGCAGTCCGACCCGACCGACGGCACGGCGAGGCTCACCGCGACCGCCAAGCACTTCGCGGGCTACTCGGAGCCGTTCAACGGCCACGACCGCGCGCCCGCCCAGCTGCCGATCCGGTACCTGCAGGACACCGTGCTGCCGGCGTTCCAGCCGCAGTTCGACGCGGGCGTCGGCACCGTGATGATCAATTCCGGTGCGGTGAACGGTGTGCCCGCGCACGCGTCGAAGTACCTGCTGACCACGCAGTTGCGCGACCAGATGGGCTTCCGGGGCGTGGCGATCACCGACTGGGAGGACATCCGGTTCCTGGTGGACCGCTACCACGTGGCGGCGAACTACGAGGAGGCCATCGCGATGGCCGTGAACGCGGGCGTCGACATGGCGATGGAGCCGTCGGACGCGGCCGGGTTCACCGCCGGGCTGCTGGCGGGCGTGCGGAGCGGCGCGATCCCCGGCAAGCGGATCGACCAGGCCGTGCGGCGGATCCTGAAGCTCAAGTTCGACCTGGGGCTGTTCGAGAAGCCGTTCGTGGACGTGGCGAAGGCCGACGCGATCGTGAACGGCGCGGACCGGGCGCTGGCCCGTCAGGCGGCGGCGGAGAGCACCGTGGTGCTGCGCAACGAAGGCGTGCTGCCCCTGTCCACCGGCGTGGGCAAGCTCGTGGTGACCGGTGACGCGGCCGACTCCGCGGCCCGGCAGCTCGGCGGCTGGACGGTCGGCTGGCAGGGCGTGCCCGCCTCGTCGCCGATGCCGCCGACGGTGACGGTGTTGCAGGGCATCAAGGCCGCCGTGCCGTCCGCGAACGTCGTCAACGCGGCCACGCAGGCCGACGCGGTGGCGCAGGCCGGTGACGCCGACGCGGTGGTCGTGGTGCTCGGCGAGGACCCGGGCGCGGAGGGCGAGTCGGACACCGAGGAGCCCGTGCTGACCGCTGCGCAGCAGGGCCTGGTCGACGCGGTGCGGGCGACCGGCAAGCCGGTCGTGGTGGTGCTGCTGACCGGCCGTCCGCAGGTGCTCGGCACGGTGGCGGACGCCCCGGCGCTGGTCGCGGGCTGGCTGCCGGGCTCCGAGGGCGGCGGCGCGATCGCCGACGTGCTGTTCGGCGCGGTGAACCCGAGCGGCAAGCTGCCGGTGTCGTGGCCGAAGACGATCGGCGACCAGCCGTTCTCGTACGACCAGGTGCGTGGCGCGAACACCTCGCCCAGCTCGGCGTACGACCCGGCGTTCGCGTTCGGGCACGGCCTGTCGTACACGACGTTCACCACGTCCGCGCCGACGCTGAAGTCGGCGGAGGTGCGGCGGGACGACCAGGTCAAGGTGTCGGTGACCGTGGCCAACACCGGTTCGCGTGACGGCACTCTCGTGGTGCCGGTGTACGTGCACCAGCCCGTGAGCAAGGTGCTCACGCCGCAGCAGCGCCTGGTCGGCTTCACCCGGGTGGCGTTGAAGGCCGGCGAGGAGCGGGCGGTCGAGGTGACGTTCGACGTGCGGCGGCTCGCCGTGACGGCGGGCGACATGGACGGCGCGGGCAAGCCGGAGGTCGCCAGGGGCGCCTACGAGGTCGTGGTCGGCGACGGGAGGGCTCGATTCACGGTGCGGTGAGCTGCCCTGATATCCTTCTCGGCCGTACCCGCGCGGCATTCCGCTGTGGAGGAAAACCGCCCCTTCGGGGGCGGAGCCGGTGACAAGCGCGGTGCGACTCCGAGACCGAGGAAAAGGTGGCTTTCGCGTGGCGAACATCAAGTCCCAGATGAAGCGGATCAAGACGAACGAGAAGGCGCGCCTGCGCAACAAGGCCGTCAAGTCGTCCCTCAAGACCGCCATCCGCAAGTTCCGTGAGGCCGCCGAGGCCGGTGACAAGGAGAAGGCTGTCGTGCTGGCGCAGGACGCGTCCCGCAAGCTCGACAAGGCCGTCTCCAAGGGCGTGATCCACGCCAACCAGGCCGCCAACAAGAAGTCGGCGCTGGCGCGGCGCGCCAACCAGATCTGATCTGGTCTTCACGCTGAGGCGCCGCCCACCCCTGCGCGGGGTGGGCGGCGCTTTTCGTTCCCCGGCCATTTGGGCCACCAACGCCTCGACCGGCAAACCTCGCCCTCAGCCCCCAGCTCCCGCCCCGGCTCGCGGCATCACGCCAGCAGCCTCGCCGCCAGCAGTCTCAGCCGGCGGCATCACCGCCGGCCAGCCTCGCGGTCAGCAGCCTCGGTCAGCGGCCTCCGGCAGGTGGCAGTCGCTTGGCAGGTGACCTCGCGCTCAGCGGCGGGCGCGGGCGGCGACGATTTTCAGGACCGCGCGTTCCAGGGCGTAGCCCGAGTCGGCGGCGACGCCCTTGACGTCCGCGTTCAGGTCGGCGACCACCGTCATCGCCGCCGCGAGCCCCCGGTCCTCCCAGCCCCGCGACTGGCCTTGGGCCTTCTTCACCTTCCACGGCGGCATGCCCAGTTCGCCCGCCAGCTTGAACGGGTCGCCCCGGCCCACCGCGGACACCCGCGCGATCGTGCGCACCGCGTCGGCCAGCGCGTCGGCGACCAGCACGTGCGGCACGCCGAGCTGGATCGCCCACCGCAACGCCTCCAGCGCGCCGGCCCGGTCACCCATCACGGCCTTCTCCGCCACCGCGAACCCGGTCACCTCGGCCCGGCCGCGGTGGTAGCGGCGGACCGCCTCGGCGTCGACCTTGCCGCCGGTGTCGGCGACGAGCTGCGAGGCCGCCGCCGCCAACTCGCGCAGGTCCGACCCCACCGCCTCGATCAGCGCCGCCACGGCCTCCGGGTCGGCCTTGCCGCCGCCCGCCGCGCGGATCTCGTTGCGCACGAACGCTTCCCGGTCCGCCGCCTTGGTGATCTTGGGGCACTCGGTCACCCTGGCACCGGCCTTGCGCAGCGCCGCGGGCAGGTCCTTGGCCACCTTGCTGCGCCCGCCGCCACTGTGGACGACCACCACCGTCACCCCGTCCGCCGGGGCCTTGGCGTAGCCGATGACCGCGTCGGCGATCTCCTTGCCGCACTCCTGCGCGGCCTCCAGCGCGACCACCCGCCCCTCGGCGAACAGCGACGGACTCACCAGTTCCGCCAGCTCAGGCGGGGTGAGATCGGTCACGCGCACGCGGGTCAGGTCGGCCTGCGGATCGGCTTTCCGCGCCGCCGCCAACGCACCGCGCACCGCGCGCTCGACCAGCAACTCCTCCTCGCCGAGGATCAGGTGCACGGCGTCGGGCGTGTCAGCGGGCGCACTCACGGCGCGATCCTCCCACGGGCGGCAGACGTCCGGATGGTGGACGTCTCTGGCTGAGGGTCGGGATCGTGACGTAAGTTGAAACCCACAACTGAATACCGCTCATCCAGAGGGGCAGAGGGATCGGCCCGAAGAAGCCCCGGCAACCCGTCGCACAGCGTCCGCTGGCGACCACGGTGCCAATTCCGACCCGCGGTGCGCGGGAAAGATGAGGAGATACCTCGCGATGACTGCTGTCAGTGTGCCCTCGGCCACCACCTCCTTCGACCTCGGTCCTGCCCGCGCGCTGTCGTGTCGCGAATGCGGCCACGAGACGCCGCTCGCCGCCGAATACGCCTGTCTCGAGTGTTTCGGGCCGCTGGAAGTGGCCTACGACTTCGGTCGGATCCGTCGCGAGGACATCGAGGCGGGCCCCCGGTCGATCTGGCGCTACCGCGGCCTGCTCCCCGTGCCGACCACCGTCGAGTCGCACCCCAACACCAACCCCGGCGGCACCCGCCTGGTCGAGGCCGACCGCCTCGCCAAGGCCCTAGGCGTGCGCAAGGTGTGGGTGAAGGACGACACCGGCAACCCGACCCACTCGTTCAAGGACCGCGTGGTCGGCGTCGCCCTCGCCGCCGCCCGCGAGCTCGGCTTCAAGGTCCTGGCCTGCCCGTCCACCGGCAACCTGGCCAACGCCGTCGCCGCCGCCGCGGCCCGCGCGGGTTGGCAGTCGGTGGTGCTGGTTCCCTCCTCCCTGGAGGGGGCGAAGATCCTCATGACCGCCGTCTACGGCGGCAACCTGATCACCGTCGACGGCAACTACGACGACGTGAACCGGCTGGCGCAGGAACTGGCCGCCGAGCACGAGGACTGGGCGTTCGTCAACGTCAACGTCCGCCCCTACTACGCCGAGGGCTCCAAGACGCTCGGGTACGAGGTCGCCGAACAGCTCGGCTGGCGGCTGCCCGACCAGATCGTGGTGCCCATCGCGTCCGGCTCCCAGCTGACCAAGGTCGACAAGGCCTTCCGCGAGCTGGGCGACCTCGACCTGGTCGAGCAGACCCCGTACCGCGTGTTCGGCGCGCAGGCCACCGGCTGCTCCCCCGTCTCGGCCGCTTACAAGGCGGGCCACGACGTGGTCACCCCGGTCCGCCCGGACACCATCGCCAGGTCGCTGGCGATCGGCGCCCCCGCCGACGGCCCCTACGTGCTGGACGCCGTCCGCCGCACCAACGGCGCGATCGAGGACGTCACCGACGACGAGGTCGTCGAGGGCATCCGCCTGCTGGCCCGGACCGAAGGCATCTTCGCCGAGACCGCCGGCGGCGTCACCGTCGCGACCGCGAAGAAGCTCATCGAGAGCGGCCAACTGGACCCCGACGGCGAGACCGTGCTCCTGATCACCGGCGACGGACTCAAGACCCTGGACGCCCTCGGCGACCGCGTCGGCCCTCGCGCCAACGTCCCGCCGTCGGCCGAGGCCGTCCTGAAGGCCCTCCAGGACTGACCGCCTCCGCGTGGGTCGGCCCGACCACGACTTCGGCCGACCCACGCGAGCAGGCCAACCTCAGTTCGGCGGCGGTCGGCCGGCTCCTGAGCGGCTGGCTCGCGCGCCGGCGGTAGTGCCCGACATCGCCGGCCGGCTGCCGTGGCCGTCACAGCGAAATCCTGGAAGAGCGGAGCCAGCCGGTTCGCGGGAAGGCCGTCAGCTCGGGCAGGACGTGCGGGCCGACCGGTTCGGTGACCACGCGCCAAGCGGTGAGCATCTGCGGCCAGGGTCGTTTCGCCTTCTCCTGGTTGTAGCGCTCGGCGTGCCAGTCCTCCGGTGGTATGGCGAGGTCGGCGTCGAACAGGGCGTCGGCGATCAGGCGATAGGCGGTGTCCGCCGACGGGACCTGCGCCAGGCGGATCACGCCGGTGGCGGTGGCCCTGGCGACGATGCCGCGATCGCCACCGGGCAGGTCCTCGCACACGTAGTAGGTGAACGCGGGCCGCAGCTCGTCGCGTGGCCACGGTTCGGCCGTGTAGCCGGGCTGCCACAGCGCCCACGCCACGGCCCGGTTGCCGCCTTGCGGCGACCAGCCGGAGTGCAATCGGATCCAGACGTCGTTCCTCATCGTTCTCCCCTTGTCCGTTGTCGGGTTGGCCGCCGCTCCTGCGGGCGACCCGCGGCCCGTCCGGGCTTGCCAGGACGGCCGTGTCGCCGTCCCGGTCGGTGCGCAGCACCAGCGCGCCTCGGCTCGTCAACGCGTCGACCAGCACGCCGCTGGGGTGGCCGTAGCGGTTGCCCGCGCCGACGCTCACCAGCGCGATCCGCGGCCGGACCGCCGCGAGGAACGCCGGTGACGAGTACCGCGACCCGTGGTGCGGCACCTTGAGCACGTCGGCCCGCAGGTCCACGTGCCCGCCGAGCAGGTCCGCCTGCCCGGCCAGCTCGATGTCGCCGGTCAACAGCACCCGTCCGGCCGCGGTGGAGGCCCGCAGCACCAGCGACGCGTCGTTGACCGCCGTGTTCGTGTCCGTCCCGCTCACCGGGTCCGCGCGCGGGCCCAGCACGTCGAGCAGCAGGCCCGGCCAGCTCAGCCGCTGTCCGGCACCCAGCTCGACCACGCGGACCCCGGCCGCCCGCGCCCGTTCCCTCACCTCCTCCCACGCCCACTCCGGCTGCCGCGACGGCCCCACCGCCACCGCGCCCACACCCCGCTCGGCCAGCACCGCGGCCAACCCGCCGACGTGATCGGCGTGCAGGTGGCTGAGCACCACCAACGGGATGCGCCGCACTCCCAGCCGGCGCAGGCACGACAGCACCGGCACCGGATCCGGCCCCGTGTCGACCAGCACCGCCCGGTCGCGCTCGGCGGTGGCGAGAACCACCGCGTCGCCCTGGCCCACGTCACAGGCCACGACCGACCAGCCGGGCACCGGCCAACCGGGCGAGACCACGTTCAGCGGCACGACCACCACCACCGCGCCGACGACGGCCGCCACGACCAGCGTCCGCACCCGGCGCAGCCTGGTGATCGCGTAGCCGAGCACCAGCACCCCGGCCAGCAGCAGCCCGCCGACCCAGCCGCTGGGCCACCCGACCGCCGCGCCGGGCACGGCCGCCGCGTGCCTGCCGACCGCGATCAGCCAGCTCACCGCCGGACCGGCCACCTCGACGACCAGCCGGGCGGTCGGTTCGTGCACCTGCGCCAGCACGGCGGCGAGCACACCGAGCACGGTGGCCGGCGCCACGACCGGCGCGACCAGCAGGTTCGCCACCACCGCGACCAGGCTCACGTGGCCGGAGAGCCCGGCGACCAGCGGCGCGGTCGCCAGGTTCGCGGCCACCGGCACCGCCAACGCCTCGGCGAAGCCCACCGGGACGCCGCGCTCCTTCATGGCGGCGGCCCACCTCGGCGCGAGCAGCACCAACGCCGCCGTCGCCACCACCGACAGCCCGAACCCCGGCTCGGTGGCCAGCTCCGGGTCGTAGAGCACCAGGGCCACCACCGCGGCCGCGAGCGCCGGCAACGCCGACCGCTCCCGACCCAGCACCAGCGCGAGCAACGCCACCGCGCCCATCACGGCGGCCCGCAATACACTCGGCTCCGGCCCGGCCAGCACCACGAACCCGACCAGCGCCGCCATCGCACCCGCCGCGCAACCACGCGGACCGACCCGCAACAGCCTCAGCAGCAACAGGACCGCGCCGCAGACGATCGCCAAGTTCGCACCGCTGACGGCGAGCACGTGGGCGAGACCCGCCGTGCGGAACTCCTCCACCACTCTGGGTGGGAGGCGGGAGGTGTCGCCGACGACGAGGGCGGGCAGCAGCCCGGCCGGTTCGGGGTCGAGCGCGGTGCTCGCGTCCCGCAGTCCGGCACGCAGGTCTTCGGCGACCCGCTGCCACACCGGTGCTTCGGTCACGTCCCGCGGAGGACCGCGAACCCGCAGCACCGCGACCGTCAGCTCGCCTCCGCGAGGAAGGGCGAGGGTGCCGCGCGCGGTGACCCGTTGGCCGGGCAGGAGATCCCGCCACCGCGCGGCCGGCGCCAGCACGGCGATCCGACCACCGTCGTCCAGCGTTCCGCGCACGAGCACCAGGTCGACCCCGCCCGCCCGCGAGCCGAAACCACTGGTGCGCAAGCCGTGCGGCCGGTTGTCGAGTTCGAAGTGGACAGTGGCGGGCGTGCCCCGCTCCGCCGATTCCCGCAACGGGTGGTGGGCCGCACCGTGCACCTGCGCGCCGATCCAGCACGCCGCCACCGGACCCGCAACAGCCACCGCCACCGCTGCCGGTCGCCACGGGCGCAAGGCCAGGCCGCCGATCACGGCCGCGACCAGACCGACCACGAGCGCGGCCCACCACGCCCACAGCAGCCCGGCCAAGGCCGTCGCCCACACCGCCAGCGCGGCAGGGACCAGATACGCACGAGGACTCACGACCTCACCCCAGATGTAGACCACTGAGAACGACGACGAGGACGGTCAGACCGACCGCACGCGCCTCCCACGACACGAAGAACGGATCGATGAGCGCTTGGAGCCCGGGCCCTTTGTGCGGCCGGGATCAGGTGGATGAGATAGGCGACCGTGCCCGAAGCTCATGCTGAGCCACCGAGAACGGATCTGGTGTGCCGTCGGAACGGGGCGTCGATCTTGCGGTACGGCGCGCTTCGGCGCTGCGCCGGGCCGGGCGCGGTTCATGAGCCCACCCAGCGGGACCTCGACAGGGTGGTCAGGCGGGAGTTGAGGGTGCGGATGGCGCGGCGGAGGCGGTTCAGCAGTTGGCGCGTGCGGGGATGGCCGGAGTGGATGCGACGGGGCGGGGTAGGACGGGGCGGGCTGGGAGTGGGTGAGGCGGGAATGGATGGGCGTTGGTGCACGGTGGTCTCCGGGTGGTGTCGGGGCCTAGAGGCGGACCAGGTCGCGGAGTTTGGCCAGCTTCGCGTCGCCGATGCCCTCGATCTCGCCCAACTGGTCCAGGGACGTGAACGGGCCGCGCTTCTGCCGGCGGTCGACGATTCGTTGCGCTGTCACCGGACCCACGCCCGGCAGGGTGTCCAGTTGGTCCTTGGTCGCGGTGTTCAGGTTCAGCGGCTCGGTCGTCGTGTCGGCCGATTGCGGGCCGGCGATGCCCACGGCGATCTGCTCGCCGTCGGCAACCTTGCGGGCGAGGTTCAACGGGGTCAGGTCGGCACCGGGGTTGGCACCGCCCGCGGCTTGCAGGGCGTCGGCCACCCTGGCGCCGTTCGGGACCGTCACCAGGCCGGGGCTGGGCACCAGACCCACCACGTTGACGACGAGTTGCTCCTCGACACGGGTGACCGCGGCGGCCTCGGCCACCGGGAGGTCAGGTGGGCTCTCCGGCACGGGACGCTCCCACCACAGGGCCAGCGCGACCACCAGCGCCACCCCGGCCAGCACGCCCGCGAGCAGGATTCTGCGGCGGTGCGGCACGACGGGTTCGGGCAGCCAGCGGCGCAGCAGGCGACGCAGAGGGGTGTGCGGGTCCGGGCCGCCGTCCGACGAGACGAAGACCAGCGTCTCGGCGTCCGACGCGCGGTGTCTGCCCCGCTCCTGGGAGACGAGGGCCTTCAGCCGGGCGGTCGTGGTTTCCGGGTTCTTGTCGAACATGAGGTCGACGTTAGGCCGGATGGAGCAGGGGGTGGAGCGGGTGTTGTGGATCTGTGGATAAGTGGCCGAATGATGGATAACGCGGCCTAGGACACCCCTCCGGGCAACACCACCACACCCAGCACACCGGGACCCGTGTGCGCGCCGATCACGGCTCCGACCTCGGAAATCAGGCATCCGGTCGAGCCGGGCACGCGTTCGTCCAGCAACGTCGCCAGCTCCGCCGCGCGTTCCGGCGCGGCCAGGTGGTGGACAGCCAGGCCGACCGGCCCGGAACCCGACGCCGACGCGGCCAGGTCGACCAGCCTGGCGATCGCCCGCCCCATCGTCCGCACCTTCTCCAACGGCACGATCCGACCGTCGTCCACGTGCAGCAGCGGCTTCACCGCCAGCGCGGTGCCCACCAACGCGGCCGCGGCGCCGATCCGCCCACCCCGCCGCAGGTGGTCGAGCGTCTCCACGCAGAAGAACATCTTGACCCGGGCGGCGGCGGCCACCGCGGCTTCCTCCGCGCACTCCGCGTCACCACCCGCGGCGCACGCGGCCAGCGCGGCGAACCCCAGCCCCATGCCCGTGGCCCGCGAGTCGACCACCCTGATCCGGCTCGGGTCGACCTCCTCCGCGGCCAACCGCGCGGCCTCCCACGTGCCCGAAAGGTCACGGGACAGGTGCACGGACACGATCGCCTCCGCACCTTCGGCCAGCGCGGACCGGTACACGTCGGCCAGCTCGCCCGGCGTCGGCCGGGACGTGGTCACCCGGCGGTGCTCCCCCAACGCGGCGGCCAGCTCGGCCGGACCGAAGTCCACCCCGTCCAGCCTGCCGCGACCGTCCACGGTCACGTGCAGCGGCACGACCCGGACGCCGTGCCGCTCGGCGAACCCCTCGGGCAGGTACGCCGTGGAGTCGGTGACGATCGTGGTGGACACGAGTGCCGAGACTACGGCTCCGCCGCACCCGAGTGGCCGACCGCCACGGACCTGATCAGTTCCGCCATGGCCTGCCCGACCAGCTCGTGCCCTTCCCAGCCCCAGTGCATGCCGTCCGGGTTGCCGAGCCGTGACCGAACGTGGTCGCCCACGAGCGGCGGCACGTCCAGCAGCGGCACGCCCGCCCCGTCCGCCCACTCGCGCAGCGCGCGCTCCCCCGCCGCACGTCCACTGTGCACACCGGCGTAAGCAGCCGAACAGTGCACTGAGGGTGTCATCCCGACCACCCTGATACCCGGCTGAAGAGCACGCACCGCGCACACCGAGTCGTCCAGGTACCGCACGGTCAGGCGAGGCGGCAGCGCCACCGGGTACCCGCAGAACGCCCGCGACAGCACCGGCTGCAACGTCCGGTACCCGGCCCGCGCCCGCCGCCGCAGCCCGTCCGGCCGCAGGTAGCGCAGGCCCTGCCGCAGGTAGGTCGGCAACGGCGACGGCAACGTGTCCATGTGCCCCACTGCCAGCACCAACACGTCCGTGCGCGGCAGCAACGACCACACCCGCGGATCGCCGGTCAACGACCACCAGGCGTCCCGGGCCGTCCAGCCGAACCCCGCCGCCAGCTCCGCGTGCCCGCCCAACGCCGACGCCGCGACGTTCGGCCACAAGCGAGGGTGATCGGCGGGCAACGGGCCCTGCGGACCGTGGAACGAGAGCGAATCGCCGAGGACGAGCAGTCTCACCGGGTGATTCCGGCGTTGTACGACGACAGCCGCCACCTGCCGTCGCCGTGCGGACGGCGGTTGAACACCGTCCAGTGGCAGTTGCCGATGCCGCCCAGCAGCCCCCACCGGTCGACCGGCAGCTCCAGCAACCGCCCGGTCAACGCGCTGATCAGGCCTCCGTGCGCGCACAGCATCACCGTGCCGGAGAACTCCGCGTCCACCTCCGCCACCACGGCGAGCGCGCGCTCGGCGACCTCCACGCGCGTCTCGCCGTCCGGCGGCGCCAGGGTGCCGTCGGCACGCCACAGCTCCAGCGCGCCCGGCCACTCCGCCTCGATCTCCGTCGAGGTCAGCCCCTGCCACTTGCCCAGGTGCGTCTCGCGCAGCCGTTCGTCCACGCGCAGGGCGACGCCGGTCGCGTCGGTGAACACCGTGGCGGTGTCCCTGGCGCGGTGCAGGTCGGAGGCGACCACCAGCTCGGGCTCGAACCCGGCGAGCACCGGCACCGCGAACCGCGCCTGGTTCCACCCGGTCTCGGTCAGCGACGAGTCCAGGTGGCCCTGCATGCGGCCGGTCGCGTTGTAGTCGGTCTCACCGTGCCGCCACAGCACGAGCCGGTTCAGGGTCATGCCTCGGCGACCTCGTCGGCCGGTGGACCGGCGTCGAACTCGATCCGCGGGCAGTCCTTCCACAGCCGCTCCAGGCCGTAGAAGGTGCGCTCCTCGACGTGCTGGACGTGCACGACCACGTCCACGAAGTCCAGCAGGACCCAACGACCTTCGCGCGCGCCTTCACGGCGGACCGCCTTGCGGCCGGCCTCGCGCAACTTCTCCTCAACGCTGTCCACGATCGCGCCGACCTGCCGCTCGTTCGGAGCGGAGGCGATCACGAAGCAGTCCGTGATCACCAGTTGGTCGGACACGTCGAGCACGATCACGTCGTGCGCTTTCTTGTCGGACGCCGCGCTCGCGGCGACCAGCGCCAACCGTCGTGCCTCGTCGGTGGCTGCCACGTCACTCCTCATCACACCGGCGGACGCCTATACGCCCGCACGAGTCAATGAGGGTACCGGCGTCCCGGCTCAGTCCGGCATCGAGTAAAGCCGGCGCTTGGAGATGTACTGAACGACACCATCCGGCACGAGGTACCAGACGGGCAGTCCGGACGCCGTCCGGGCGCGCACGGCGGTCGAGGAGATGGCCATCGCGGGCACCTCCACCAGCGACACCGCGCCCGGCGGCAGGTGCGTGTCGACCAGTTCGTAACCCGGTCGGGTGACCCCGATGAAGTGGGCGAGGTCGAACACGTCGTCCGCGCGCCGCCAGGACAGGATCTGCTCCAGCGCGTCCGCGCCGGTGATGAAGAACAGGTCTCCGTCCGGGTACCTGACCTTGAGGTCGGTGAGGGTGTCGACGGTGTACGTCGGCCCTGGCCGGTCGATGTCCACCCGGCTGACCGAGAACCGGGGGTTGGACGCGGTGGCGATGACCGTCATCAGGTACCGGTCCTCGGCGGCGCTGACCTCGCGTTCCGTCTTCTGCCAGGGCTGGCCCGTCGGCACGAAGACGACTTCGTCGAGGTCGAAGCGGGCCTGGACCTCGCTGGCCGCGACCAGGTGGCCGTGGTGCACCGGGTCGAAGGTGCCACCCATGACGCCGATCCGCCGGTTCGACATGGGACGTGAGCCTAGTTCGGGTGGTGCGCGGGCGGCCGGTCGCTCCCCGAAAGGCCGCCCGCGCACTCGACTCCCGGTCGCGGCCCTGGGGGAGTAGGCCGCATCCGCGGATCGCGCGGCCCACCCCGAATCAGAGCCGCACGACGGAGGAACGCGCACGTCACGCGGCTATGACGCGATCGGCCGAACTTTTTTCTAGAGCTGCGGCGCGAGCACCGTGCCGTCCGCCGAACGCACCAGGATGGCCTCCATCGGGCACGACTCCGCCGCGTCGACCACCGCGTCGTCCGGGTCGACCCCCGCCTTCACCGGCGTGGACGTGCCGCCTTCGAGCCGGAAGTGGTCGGGCGCGATCGACGTGCACATGCCCGTGCCGAGGCAGGCGCCCCGGTCGACTTCGATCGTCCACTCGCTCATCGGTCTACCACCTCACCAGTAGGCGTTCGGGTCCTCGCACCAGTCTGCCCTTCTTGAACTTCACCTCGTCGGCCAGTTCCAGGCGCGGGAACCTATTGAGCAAGGTCGAGATGGAGACCTGCAACTCCATCCTTGCCAAGGGCGCGCCGATGCAGTGGTGCACGCCGTGGCCGAACGCGAAGTGCGGGTTGTGCTCGCGGTGGAAGTCCAGCTCATGGGGGTTGGGGAAGACCGCGGGGTCGCGGTTGGCCACGAGACCGTCCACGAACACCGCCTCGCCCGCGCGGATCGTCACGCCCGACAGCTCGACGTCGGCGGTGGCGATCCGGGGGAAGCCGGGCGAGCCGGACAGCTTCGTGATCCGCAGCAGCTCCTCCACGGCGGCGGGCACCAGCGACGGGTCGGCGCGCAGTTCGGCCAGCCGCTCGGGGTGGGTGAGCAGCTGGTAGACGAAGTTGCCGATCTCGCTGCCGGTCGTCTCGTGGCCCGCGATGAGCAGCGTGACGCCGAACGACACCAGCTCCTCCTCGGTGAGCCGGTCGTCGTTGTCGTGCGCGTGGACCAGCACGGTGAGCATGTCGTCGGCGGGGTGCTCGCGCTTGTCCTCGACCAGGTCGCGGATGTACGCGCGCAGCGACGCCGCCGCAGCCTCGATCTCGGGCACGGTGAACGCGGTGATCGCCACCGCCGCGTCCGACCACTCGCGGAACTTGGCCCGGTCCAGCGCCGGCACGCCGAGCATCTCGCTGATGAGCGTGATCGCCACGGGCATGGCCAGGCCGTCCACCAGGTCGGCGGGCGGTCCCTGCGCCTCGATGTCGTCCAGCAGGCCGTCCACGATCTGCTGGGCGCGTTCGCGCAACTGCCCGGTGCGACGGGCGGTGAACGCCTTGGCCAGGATCCGGCGCAGCCTGGTGTGCTCGGGCGGGTCCATGCTCAGGATCGTGGTGATGTGCGGCACCTCGGGCATGGTCCGCGGCGGGTCGTAGTCGGCGTCCATCACCGGCGCGCGGCGGAACCTCGGGTCGGCCAGCACGACCTTGGCGTCGGCGTAACGGGTGGCCAGCCAGGCTTCGCGGCCGTACGGCAGGCGCACCCGTGCCACCGGCTCGTCCCGCTGGAGCTCCAGGTACGTCTCGTGGACGACGAGGTCGTCCGGCTCGGGGAACGGGTAGGGCCTGGCCGCCATCGCAAAACCCCCACTGCCGGTGATCACTTGCCCCCGACAGTAGGTACCCCGCCGATCACGCGGGACGTGCTCCGCGACGCCGCTACGGCTTTCACCGGCGGCGCTGCGGAGCCCTGTCCGCTAGGGCTGCGGCGCGAGCACCGCGCCGTCCGCCGAACGCACCAGGATGGCCTCCATCGGGCACGACTCCGCCGCGTCCACCACCGCGTCGTCCGGGTCGACCGGCGACTTCACCGGCGTGGACGTGCCACCGTCCAGCCGGAAGTGGTCGGGCGCGATCGACGTGCACATGCCCGTCCCGAGGCACGCGCCCCGGTCGACTTCGATCGTCCACTCGCTCATCGGACTACCACCTCACCGGCAGCGCCTGCGGACCGCGGATGAGCCGGCCCCTCTTGAACGTCACGTCGCCGTCCAGGCTGAGCCGCGGGAACCGCTTGAGCAGGGTGCCGATCGCGACCTGCAGCTCCATCCGGGCCAGGGGCGCGCCGATGCAGTGGTGGGCGCCGTGGCCGAACATGATGTGCGGGTTGTGCTCGCGGTGGAAGTCCAGCTCGTGCGGGTTGGCGAACACCGACGGGTCGCGGTTCGCCGTGACGTTGTTGACGAACACCGCCTCACCGGGCTTGATCGTCACGCCGGACAGCTCGACCTCCGCGGTCGCGATCCGGGGGAAGCCCGCGGAGCCGCCCAGCGCGGTGAACCGCAGCAGCTCCTCGATCGCGGCGGGCAGCAGCGACGGGTCGGACCTCAGCTCGGCGAGCCGGTCCGGCCTGCGCAGCAGGTGGAACACGAAGTTGCCGATCTGGTTCGCGGTGGTCTCGTGCCCCGCCACCAGCAGCGTCACCCCGAACGAGACCAGCTCCGGCTCGCTGAGCCGATCCTCGTTGTCGCGCGCGGCGATCAGCACGGAGAGCATGTCGTCGGCGGGCTCGGCGCGCTTGCGCTCCACCAGCCCGGCGATGTAGCCCCGCAGCGCCTGACCGGCCGCCATGATCTCCTCGGGGGTGAACGCGGTGATCGCCACCGCGCCCTCCGACCAGGCGCGGAACTGGTCGCGGTCCTCGATCGGCACGCCGAGCATCTCGCAGATGATCGTGATGGGCAGCGGCATGGCCAGCGCCTCGACGAGGTTCGCGGGCGGACCCTGCTCCTCCATGGCGTCCAGCAGGCCGTCCACGATCCCCTGGGCGCGCTCGCGCAGCTGCTCGGTGCGCCGCGCCGTGAACGCCTTCGCGACCAGCTTGCGCAGCCGCGTGTGGTCCGGCGGGTCCATGCTCAGGATGTTGGTGTCGGTCGGCATCGTCGGCAGGGTGCGCGGCACGTCGGCGCCCGGCTCCATCACCGCCGCGCGGCTGAACCTCGCGTCCGCCAGCACGGTCTTGACGTCCTCGTAGCGGGTGGCCAGCCAGCCCTCGCCGCCGTAGGGCAGCCGCACCCTGGCCACCGGCTCGTCCCGTTGCAGCTCGAAGTAGGTGGGATTGATCTCGAGCTGGTCGAGCTCGGCGAACGGATAGGACCTGGTCTCCATCGTCTACCCCCATGTAAGCATTCGCTTACATCCGACAGTAGGCAGGTCGTTACCTACCGTCAACCGGGTTCGGTGTGTTCCAACAGGACGGAGGCGGCTTGCGTCACCAGCGACGCGACGGTCGCGGCGTCCGCGTTCGCGAGGGGTTGTTTGCCGAACACCGTCCGCAGCACACCGATACCCACGACCCACGCCAGGACGAGGTCCGCGCGCAACTCCGCGTCCTCCGCGTCCGTGAGTGACGCCAGAGCGCGCGCGTACTCCTCGCCCAACTGCCGCCGCACGACCTCCGCCGCCGAGTCGTGGTGCGAGGACCGCAGCACCGCGTACAACGGGTGGTCCTCGCGCCTCGGCTTCTCCTCCATCATCCTCAGCAGCACGTTGCGCAACAGGTGCTCGGCGGGCGAGTCCTCCAGCAGCTCACGGCTCTGCGTGGCCAGCACGGTCGCGAACAGGGCGTCCTTGCTGCCGTAGTAGCGGAACAGCAACGCCTGGTTCACGCCCGCGAGGCTCGCGATGTCACGCACCGTGGTGCGGTCGAACCCGCGCTCGCCGAACAGCTTCGTCGCGGCGTCCAGCAACGCCGCCTTGGTCGCGGCGGCGTCACGGGGCCTGCTCACGACGTCGGCCGGACGTGCCCCTCGCCCCAGACCACCCACTTCGACGAGGTCAGCTCGGTCAACCCCATCGGGCCGCGGGCGTGCAGCTTCTGGGTGGAGATGCCGATCTCCGCGCCCATGCCGAACTCGCCGCCGTCGGTGAACGCGGTGGACGCGTTGACCATGACCGCCGCCGCGTCGACCCGGGTGGTGAACCGGCGGGCCGCGTTGAGGTCGCTGGTCACGATGGCCTCGGTGTGGCCGGAGCCGTGCTCGGCGATGTGCCCGATGGCCTCGTCGAGCGAGTCCACCACGCGGGCGGCGATGTCCAGCGACAGGTACTCGGTGTCCCAGTCCTCGTCGGTGGCGGCCTGCACCCTGGAGTCGCGGGCGAACCGCTCGTCGCCGTGGATGGTGACGTTCTGCGCGGTCAGGGCGTCGGTGACGCGGGGCACGAACTCGTCCGCGATCGAGGCGTGCACCAGCAGCGACTCGGCCGCGTTGCACACGCTCGTGCGGCGGGTCTTGGAGTTGAGCACGATGCGCAGCGCCATGTCGAGGTCGGCGCTCGCGTCCACGTACACGTGCACGTTGCCCACGCCGGTCTCGATGGTGGGCACGGTGGCCTGCTGCACGACGGCGTTGATCAGTCCCGCGCCGCCGCGCGGGATCACCAGGTCGACGAGGCCGCGCGCGGTGATCAGGTGGGTGACCGAGGCGCGGTCGTGGCACGGCAGCAGCTGCACGGCGTCGGCGGGCAGGCCGGCGGTCTCCAGCGCGTCGCGCAGGATCGCGACCAGCGCGGTGTTCGAGTGCTCGGCGGTGGACGAGCCGCGCAGCAGGGCCGCGTTGCCGGACTTCAGCGCCAAGCCGGCCGCGTCCACGGTGACGTTCGGGCGGGCTTCGTACACCATGCCGACCACGCCCATCGGGACGCGGACCTGCTTGAGCTCCAGGCCGTTCGGCAGGATCGAGCCGCGCAGCACCTCGCCGATCGGGTCCGCGAGGCCGGCCACCGTCTCCAGGCCCTGGGCCACGCCGTCGATGCGTGCCTCGGTGAGCGCGAGGCGGTCCAGCAGGCCCTGGTTGAGGCCCGCGGCGCGGCCGGCTTCGAGGTCCTTGGCGTTGGCCTCCAGCACCTCGGCGGCGCGCGTGCGCAGGGCGGCGGCCATCTCGTGCAGTGTGGCGTCCTTGCTCTCACGGGTGGCGAGGACGAGCTCGTTGGCGGCGACACGGGCGCGCCGGGCCGCGGCGTGCACCTGTTCGCGCAGGTCATCAGTCACGTCGTCAAGCCTACGGTCACCCGGTGGTGGCTGTCGCCGAGGTTCCCGAGGATCGGACGGGCGTGCACGATCAGGTGAAGCTGGGGTCCGGACCGTCGCACAGGTGTCCGTCCTGTCGGGGGCGTCTGCCACTGTGGGCGCCATGGACGACAGCGCATTGCGGGAACTGGCCGAGGAACGGCTGAGGGCTCTGGCGGGCCCTCAGGCGGTCCTCCGTGACGACCAGTGGACGGCGATCCACGCGCTGGTGTCCGAACGGCGGCGGGCGCTGGTGGTGCAGCGCACGGGGTGGGGCAAGTCCGCCGTGTACTTCATCGCCACGGCGTTGCTGCGGTCCCTGGGCGAGGGGCCGACGGTGATCGTGTCGCCGTTGCTGGCGCTGATGCGCAACCAGGTCGACGCCGCCGCGCGGGCGGGCGTGCACGCGGCGACGATCAACTCGGCCAACACCGACCAGTGGCAGGACGTGCAGGACCGGGTGGCGTCCGGTGAGGTGGACGTCCTGCTGGTGTCGCCGGAGCGGCTGAACAACCCCGACTTCCGGGACACGGTGCTGCCGTCGCTGACCGCGTCGGCGGGGCTGCTGGTGGTGGACGAGGCGCACTGCATCTCCGACTGGGGCCACGACTTCCGGCCGGACTACCGGCGGCTGCGCACGTTGCTGACCGAACTGCCGGCGGGCGTGCCGGTGCTCGCCACCACGGCCACGGCCAACGACCGGGTGGTGCGGGACGTGGCCGACCAGTTGGGGCTGGGCTCGGGCACGGACACGTTGGTGCTGCGCGGGCCGTTGGACCGGGAGAGCCTGCGGCTGTCCGCGGTTCGGCTGCCCACCGCCGAGGCCAGGCTGGGGTGGCTGGCCGAGCGGCTGGAGCAGCTGCCCGGCTCGGGGATCATCTACACGCTCACGGTGGCGGCGGCGGACGACGTGGCGGCGTTCCTGCGCGAACGCGGCTACGAGGTGACGGCATACTCGGGCCGCACCGACCCGGGCGAGCGCCAACGGGCCGAGGAGGACCTGCTGGCGAACCGGGTCAAGGCGCTGGTGGCGACGTCGGCGCTGGGCATGGGGTTCGACAAGCCGGACCTGGGGTTCGTGGTGCACTTGGGCGCGCCGCCCTCCCCCATCGCCTACTACCAGCAGATCGGCCGTGCGGGCCGTGGGGTGGAGCGGGCCGAGGTGCTGTTGCTGCCCGGCCCGGAGGACAAGGACATCTGGGCGTACTTCGCGTCGCTGGCGTTCCCGCCGGAACACGTGGTGCGGCAGGTGCTCGACGTGCTGCCGGCGGACCGGGCGATGTCGACGGCGGCGCTGGAGCCGATGGTGGAGCTGTCGCGCACCCGGCTGGAAGTGGTGTTGAAGGTGCTCGACGTGGACGGCGCCGTGCGGCGGGTGCGCGGCGGGTGGGTGTCGACGGGGCAGCCGTGGTCCTACGACGCCGAGCGGTACGAGCGGATCGAGGCGGCGCGGCAGGTGGAGCGGCAGGCGGTGCTGGACTACCTGGCCACCGACGGCTGCCGCATGGAGTTCCTGTTGCGGCAGTTGGACGACCCGCACGCGGCGCCGTGCGGGCGGTGCGACAACTGCACGGGGCAGCGGCCGTCGGCGGAGGTGTCGGACGCGGCGGCGTCGGCGGCGCGGGAACGGCTGCTGCGGCCCGGCGTCGAGGTGGAGCCGCGCAAGATGTGGCCCACCGGGATGGCGGCGGCCGGGGTGTCGCTGTCCGGGAAGATCCCGCCGGGCGAGATCGCGGCGACGGGGCGGGCGTTGGGGCGGTTGACCGACATCGGCTGGGGCAACCGGTTGCGGTCGCTGTTCGCCGCGGCCGACCAGGAGATCCCCGAGGACGTGTTCGCCGCGTGCGTGAAGGTGTTGTCCGCGTGGAGCTGGGCGGAGCGGCCGGTGGGCGTGGTGACGGTCGGGTCGCGGACCAGGCCCGCGCTCGTGGGCAGCTTCGGGCAGCGGATCTCGGCGGTCGGGCGGCTGCCGCTGCTCGGGCAGGTGTGGCTGGGCGAGGCGGCGCGCCGGGCCAACAGCGCGCAGCGGTTGGCGGGGCTGGTGCGCGAAACCGACGTGCCCGATCTGTCCGGTGTGGACGGTCCGGTCCTGCTGGTGGACGACCAGGTGGACACCGGGTGGACGATGACGGTCGCCGCGCGGCTGCTGCGCCGGGCGGGTGCGACGGCGGTGCTGCCGTTCGCGTTGGCCGTGACGGCGTGACGAGGGGGGTGAGGGAGACGGAGTGAGATTGACGACGGAACGGTTGGTGTTGCGGCCTTTCACGGCCGCCGACGCGCCGGCGTTCGCCGAGTACCGGTCGGACCCGGACGTGGCCAGGTACCAGGGTTGGGAGGCGCCGTTCTCCTTGGCGCAGGCCGAGGAGTTCGTGCGGGAGGTCGCCGTGGCAGACCCGACCGCACCGGGCTGGTACCAGTTCGCGGTCGAGGCGGGCGGGGTGCTCGTCGGGGACGTCGGGGTGGGTCTGCACGAGAACCGGATGCAGGCCGACATCGGGTACACGCTGGCGACGGCCCACCAGGGGCGCGGGTACGCGGCCGAGGCCGTGGGACGGGTGTTGGCGTACCTGTTCGAGGTGCGCGGGCTGCACCGGGTGGCAGCCGAGTGCGACGCCCGCAACGTGAGGTCGGCGCGGTTGCTGGCCAGGCTCGGGTTCCGGCAGGAGGGGCACCGGGTGTCGGCCACGTGGGCGAAAGGAGAGTGGACGGACGACCTGCTGTTCGGCCTGCTGGCCACCGAGTGGCGCGCGGCGGTCGACTCGCGGGGGTGAGCACGACGGGGTTCGGTGAAGGATCTACCGACTTCAGCGGCTTTGTGGTTGTGTCCAACCCATGGCTGCCCTGGAGATCGAGCCCCAGCACCGCCTGCCCATCCGCAAGCTCGTCGCGGCGAGCATCGGAAACGCCATCGAGTGGTACGACTGGACGATCTACGCGACGTTCTCGATCTACTTCGCCACTCAGATCTTCCCCAAGGACAACCCGCGGCTCGCGCTGATCAACACGCTCGCGGCGTACGCGATCGCGTTCTTCTTCCGGCCGTTGGGCGGCTATCTGCTCGGACGGTTCGCCGACCTGCGCGGGCGGCGGACGGCGATGCTGCTGACCATCGTCCTGATGGCCGGCGGTTCGGTCGCGATCGGCCTGCTGCCGACCTACGCCCAGGTGGGGTGGCTGGCGCCCGTCCTGTTGCTGTTGGCCCGCGTCGCGCAGGGGCTGTCGCTGGGCGGTGAGGTCTCCAACGCCTCGGCGTACCTGGCGGAGATCGCGCCGCCGCGCCGGAGGGGGCGGTACTCGGCGTTCTTCTACATCTCCACCGGCACCGCCGTGCTGGTGGCGTCGCTGCTCGGGTACGCGCTGTCCCGCTCGCTCGACGCCGCCCAGTTGGCGTCGTACGGCTTGCGCATCCCGTTCCTGGTCGGCGGGGTGCTGGGGCTGGTGGGCCTGTGGCTGCGGCGCAGCCTGGAGGAGACCGAGCAGTTCGAGCACAACAAGGCCAAGGCGCGGGAGCTCAAGCACCCGCTGCTGATGACGCTGCGCGAGCACCCGAAGGCGGTCGCGCGGCTCGTGGGCTTCACCATGCTGTCGACGCTGTGCTACTACACGTTCTTCAGCGCGCTGACGCCGTTCGCGGTGGCCAAGCGGGGCGCGGACGCGGGGGACGTGTTCCTCGCCCTGTCGATCGCGACGGCCCTGTTCATCGTCCTGCAGTACCCCATGGGCGCGCTGTCGGACCGCGTCGGCCGCAAGCCGCAACTGCTGGCGTGGTCGGCCGCGACGGCGGTGCTGGTCGTGCCGCTGTCGACGTTGATCGGGCCGGGCGTGGGCAACCTGCTGCTGGTGTTCTGCGTCGGCCTCGGCCTCTACACGGCCATGACGTCGATCGCGCCCGCCGTGATGAGCGAGCTGTTCCCGACCGAGCTGCGCGCCCTGGGCATCGGCTCCTGGTACAACCTGACCGTGGCGTTGTTCGGCGGCACCGCGCCGCTGGTCATCCAGTGGCTGCCGGGCAGCACGTTCTTCTTCTACGTCGCGGCCGGCGCGGCCATCGCGTTCGTCGTGATCCTCACGATGCCCGAGACGAAGGGCGAAACCCTGCGATAACGCCGCGGCTCAGGAGGTCGCGGTCAACCGGGTCAACGGCTCGCCGGACAGGTCGCGCAAGGCCTCCAGCATCGTGGCACGCCGGGCCGCGGGCAGCTCGGCCAGGAAGTCGTCCTCCATGCGCCGGATCGCGGCACGGGCGGCGCGCAACCGTTTGCGCCCCTCCGCGGTCGGCTCGATGATCCGTGCCCGCCGGTCGTCCGGGTCGGGTCGCCGGGAGACCAGCCCTTCCGCCTCCAGGCCGTCGATGATGCCGACCATCTTGGTCTTGTCCACGTCGACTGCCCTGGCCAGCGCCAACTGGGTCGGTGCGGGGCCGTGGGACAGCTCGGTGAGCACCACGTAGGCCCACATGCCCAGCCCGTGCCGCTCCAGCAGCGGCAGTTCCGCGGCGACGAGCGCCTTGGTCAGCCGGTGCAGCAGCGCGGCGAGGTCCTGCCGCTCCTCCTCGACCATGCCCGTGATGGTAGTCACCGCAAATCGTCTCAGTTTCCAACTATCTTGAGTTGAGACGAATTGTCGGACACCGCGGAGTGGACGTGCTCAGGAGCAAGTGGATCACCGGCCCGGACGCGGACTTCGCGGGACCGGTGCTGGTCAGCGTCACGGAGTTCACCCTCGACGGTCTCCGGCGGACACCCGGCGCCTACCGGGCGGGCTTCGCGCTCAGCCGCGAGTGGCCGCGGTTGAACGGCGCGGTCGGCTTGTGGCTGTGGGCCGAACCGCTGCGCAAGCGGCTGGGCTCGGTGTCGATGTGGCGCGACCACGCGGGCCTGCGCGGCTTCGTCGGCCTGCCCGCGCACGTGGCGATCATGCGGAAGTACCGGGATCTCGGGACGACCCGCGCCACCACGTGGCACACCGAGGATGTCGACCCGCACCTCATCTGGCACGCGGCGGAACGGTGGCTGCGCGACCGAGCCTGAAACTCAGGCGCGCAACGGCACCAGGTCGTCGGCGTGCACGACCTCTCGGCGCTGCTCGGCCGGGAGCTCGCCGGTCTTGCGGCCGATCAGGGCGGGCAGCTCGGCGGCGTCGAACCCGACCACGCCACGGGCCACCACGTGCCCGGACAGGTCGACCAGCTCGACCACGTCACCGGCCTCGAACGCGCCTTCCACCCCGGTGATGCCCGCCGCCAGCAGCGAACGCCTGCGGCCGACGACCGCGGCCACGGCGCCGTCGTCCAGCACCAGCCTGCCGGTCGCGTCGGCCGCGTGCCCGAGCCAGAAGCGACGCGCGGACAGCCTCGGGCCGGTCACCGCGAACGCCGTGCCGACGTCCGCCGTGCTCAACGCCCGCGACGCGTCCGCCGCGCCCGCCAGCAGCACGGGGATGCCCGCCGACGCCGCCAGCCTGGCCGCGGCCAGCTTCGACGCCATGCCGCCCGTGCCCAGCCCCGACGCACCGACCGAACCGGCCCGCACACCGTCCACATCGGACGCGCCGGCCACCTCGGTGACGCGTTGCGCGCCCGGCTGCCGGGGATCGCCGTCGTAGAGCGCGTCGACGTCGGAGAGCAGGAACAACGCGTCCGCACCGACCAGGTGCGCCACCAGCGCGGCCAACCGGTCGTTGTCGCCGAACCGGATCTCCTCGGTGGCCACCGTGTCGTTCTCGTTCACCACCGGCACCGCGCCCAACGCCAACAGCCGCGAGAACGTGCGCTGCGCGTTGCGGTAGTGCGACCGCCGCACGACGTCGTCCGCGGTCAGCAGCACCTGCCCCACGGTCAGCGAGAACCGCCCGAACGAGTTCGCGTACGCGTGCGCCAACGCCAACTGGCCGACGCTCGCCGCCGCCTGCTGCGTGGCCAGGTCACGGGGCCGCCGCGTCACGCCCAGCGGCGCGAGACCGGCCGCGATCGCGCCCGACGACACCAGCACCACCTGGCTGCCCGCCGCACACCGTGCCGCGACCGCGTCCACCAGGCCGTCCAGCCGCGACCGGTCCAGCCCGCCCGCGGCGGTGGTCAACGACGACGACCCGACCTTCACCACGACCCGGGACGCCGCGGACACCGCCTGTCGGGCCTGCGACGCCGCCACCGAACCGATCACTCGTCGTCGTCCTCTTCGAACTCGTCGTACTCGCCGGGGATGCGACGGGCCTTCTTCGCCGCCAACCGGTCGGACGCGCCGACGCGGTTGCTAACCTCCAGCCGCGCGTCCGTGCCGCGACCGCTCATGGTCATCGCGATGCCCGAGGGCGTCGTCGGCTCCCAGTCGAACACCAGGTCGCCGATGGTGACCTGGCAGCCCGGCTCGGCGCCCATCTTGACCAGCGCGTCCTCGACACCGAGGCGCGCGAGCCGGTCGGCGAGGTAGCCGACGGCCTCGTCGTTGTTGAAGTCGGTCTGCCGGATCCACCGCTCGGGCCGCTCGCCGCGCACGATGAAGCCGCCCTCGCTCAGCGGGTCCTCCACCACGGTGAAGCCCTGGTCGTCCACGGCCTTGGGCCGCAGCACGATCCGGGTCGACTCCTGCTTCGGCTTCGCCGCCCGGTACTCCTCCACCACGCGCGCCAACGCGAACGTCAGCTCGCGCAGGCCCTCGCGGCTGGCGGTGGACACCTCGAACACCGGCAGGCCGCGTGCCTCGATGTCCGGGCGCACCAGCTCGGCCAGGTCACGCGCCTCGGGGACGTCGATCTTGTTCAGGACCACGACGCGCGGGCGTTCGGCCAGGTCGTCGGCCAGGGAGGGGGTGTACTTCGCCAGCTCCTCCTCCAGCGCGTCGATGTCCGACAGCGGGTCGCGGTCCGGCTCGTACGTCGCGCAGTCCACGACGTGCACCAGCACCGCGCAGCGCTCGATGTGCCGCAGGAAGTCCAGGCCGAGACCCTTGCCCTCGGACGCGCCGGGGATCAGGCCGGGCACGTCCGCCATGGTGAAGATGGTCTCGCCGCCGGTGATCACCCCCAGGTTCGGCACCAGCGTGGTGAACGGGTAGTCGGCGATCTTCGGCTTGGCCGCGGACAGCACCGAGATCAGCGACGACTTGCCCGCCGACGGGAAGCCGAGCAGGCCGACGTCCGCGACGGACTTCAGCTCCAGCACGAGGTCGTGCTGCTCCCCCGGTTCACCCAGCAGGGCGAAACCGGGGGCCTTGCGGGCCTTGGACGCCAGCGAGGCGTTGCCGAGGCCGCCGCGGCCGCCCTGGGCCGCGATCAGCCGGGTGCCCTCGCCGACGAGGTCCGCGACCACCTCGCCCTCGGGCGTCATGACGACCGTGCCGTCGGGCACGCGCAGTTCGAGGTCCGCGCCGTGCGCGCCGTCGCGGTTGCCGCCCTGGCCGCCCTTGCCGCTGCCGGCGGCGGCGTTGGGGCGGAAGTGGAAGTCGAGCAGCGTGTGGACCTGCGAGTCCACGACCAGCACGACGTCGCCGCCCTTGCCGCCGTTGCCGCCGTCGGGGCCACCGAGCGGCTTGAACTTCTCGCGGTGCACGGACGCGACCCCGTTGCCCCCGTCACCTGCGGCGACGTGGATGACGACCCGGTCGACGAAGCGGGACACGGGGACTTCCTTTCCTAAAGAAGCAACGAGGGGCGGGAGCCGGAATGCACCGGTCCCGCCCCTCGTCGGAGGTCGTTCCGTCGTCGCCCGAGGCGCTTAAGCAGCAGCCTCGACCGGGACGATGTTCACGGTCTTGCGACCGCGCTTGGTGCCGAACTCGACCGCACCGGGAGTCAACGCGAACAGCGTGTCGTCCTTGCCGCGACCGACGTTGACACCGGGGTGGAACTTGGTGCCGCGCTGGCGGATCAGGATCTCACCGGCCTTGACGACCTGACCGCCGAACCGCTTGACGCCGAGGTACTGGGCGTTGGAGTCACGGCCGTTGCGGGAGCTGGAGGCGCCCTTCTTGTGTGCCATGGCTAGTCAGATCCTCACTTACCGGTGATGCCGGTGACCTCGACGCGGGTCAACTTCTGGCGGTGACCCTGGCGCTTGTGGTAGCCGGTCTTGTTCTTGAACTTGTGGATGCGGATCTTGGGGCCCTTGGTCTGCTCGACGACCTTGCCGGTCACCGAGAACTTCGCCAGGGCGTCCGCCGCGGAGGTGACGTCATCGCCGTCCACAACGAGGAGCGGCGCCGCGAAGGTGATCTCGGTGTCCGGCTCGCCTTCGAGCTTCTCGACCTCGATGACGTCGCCGACAGCCACCTTGTACTGCTTGCCGCCGGTCTTGACGATCGCGTACATCGGGACGGAAGTCTCCTGCTACTCGACGGGACGGGATCGCGCGCGCCTCGGCCGCACTGAGAACGAGCGAGCTGGGCTTCACGCGACAGGGCCCACCGGACGGCGGGCCGTGCATCAGGTTACGTGGCGGTGGACGGCGTGGTCAAACCGGGGTCGGCGAACCGGTCCTGACACGCCGGAACCGCTGCTCAGACGGGCTGGGCAGCGGTTCCGGCGTGGCGGTGGATCAGCTCTCCTTGACCCCGTCCAGCGGGGGGCCGGCGGGCCGGGAGGCGGCCCGGCGAGCCGTGCGGCGACGCGTGGTCACCGCGGGCGCGCTCGGCTCGACGTGGCCGTTGACCGACTGCTCGGCGACCGGTGCCTGGGGGCTCGCCTGGGCGGCGGGCGGCACCTCCACCGGCGTGACCGCGACCGGCGTCACCGCGACGGGCGGGGTGACGGGCTCGGGCACCATGGCGGGCTTGGTCACCCGCCGACGGGTCCGCCCGGTCTTGACGGGCTCGGCAACGGGCGTCGAGGGTGCCTCGACGGCCTGCTCCGCCGTGTCCGCGGCCAGCGCGTGAGCGGGCTGCTCGGCGACGGCCTGCTCCACGACCGGCTGCTCGGCAACCGGCTCGGCGACCGGCTGCTCGACAGCGGCGGGTTGCCGCGGCCCGGGCTGTTCCGGCGCGGACGGCTCGGGCGCCGTCGACAGCTCGGGCTCCTCGTCGCCGTGCTTGATGACCGCACCGGCTTCGCGGCGGGCCCGGCGGCGTTGGCGGCGGTCGCGCTTCGGGGTCTCCGGCGCGGCCTCCTCCTCCACCAGGGCGGACACGGGCTCGACCGACGTCGGCTGCTCCGCGATCGCCTCGGGCTCCTCGGTCGGCTCCACGGTCTGCTCGGCCACGGGCTCCGGGGTGTCCGCGTACTTGGCCCGGCGCGACTTGCGGCCACCGCCCTGCTGCTGTTGCTGCTGCGCGGGCTGCTGGGCGGCGCCGTTGCCACCGCCGTTGCCGTGCGCGTGCATCGGCTCGGTCGTCACGACCAGGCCGCGCCCGCGGCAGTGCTCGCAGGTCGTCGAGAACGCCTCCAGCAGGCCGGTGCCGACCCGCTTGCGCGTCATCTGCACCAGACCCAGCGACGTCACCTCCGCCACCTGGTGGCGGGTGCGGTCACGGCCGAGGCACTCGGTCAGCCGGCGCAGCACCAGGTCGCGGTTCGACTCCAGCACCATGTCGATGAAGTCGATCACGATGATGCCGCCGATGTCGCGCAACCTGAGCTGGCGGACGATCTCCTCCGCCGCCTCCAGGTTGTTCCGGGTCACCGTCTCCTCGAGGTTTCCACCCGATCCGGTGAACTTGCCGGTGTTGACGTCGATGACCGTCATCGCCTCGGTGCGGTCGATGACCAGGTAGCCGCCCGACGGCAGCCAGACCTTGCGGTCCAGCGCCTTGAGCAGCTGCTCGTCGATGCGGTACTCGGTGAACGCGTCGCTGTTGCCCACGTGCTTGCGCAGCCGTTCCTGCAGGTCGGGCGCGACGTGCCGGACGTAGCCGTCGATGGTCTCCCACGCGTCCGCGCCCTGGACGACGAGCTGGGCGAAGTCCTCGGTGAACAGGTCGCGCACGACCTTCACCAGCAGGTCCGGCTCTTCGTACAGCAGCTGCGGGGCCTGGGCCTTGGGCGTGTCGGCCTTGTCCTTGATGACCTGCCACTGCGCCTGCAGGCGGGTGACGTCGCGGGCCAGCTCCTCCTCGGCGATGCCCTCCGAGGCGGTGCGGATGATGACGCCCGCGTCCTCGGGGACGACGCGCTTGAGGATGTCCTTGAGGCGCTTGCGCTCGTTGTCGGGCAGCTTGCGGCTGATGCCGGTCGCGCCGCCGCCGGGCACGTAGACCAGGAAGCGGCCGGGCAGGCTGATCTGGGTGGTCAGCCGGGCGCCCTTGTGGCCCACCGGGTCCTTGGTGACCTGCACCAGCACGCTGTCGCCGGTCGACAGGGCCTGCTCGATCTTGCGGGCCTTGCCCTCCAGGCCGGCCGCGTCCCAGTCGACCTCGCCCGCGTACAGCACCGCGTTGCGGCCGCGGCCGATGTCGATGAACGCCGCCTCCATCGAGGGCAGCACGTTCTGCACCCGGCCGAGGTAGACGTTGCCGACCAGCGAACCGCTGCCCGACGAGGTCACGAAGTGCTCCACCAGGACGCCGTCCTCCAGCACGCCGATCTGCGTGCGGTCGCCGCGCTCGCGCACCACCATCGTGCGCTCCACGGCCTCGCGGCGGGCCAGGAACTCGGCCTCGGACAGCACCGGGGCACGGCGGCGACCGGCCTCGCGGCCGTCACGGCGGCGCTGGCGCTTGGCCTCCAGCCGGGTCGACCCGCGGACGCTGCGCACCTCGCTCTGCGCGGCCTCGGAGTCGGCCTTGTCGTCGCGGGCGTCGCGGCTGGGCTCGCGGACGTGGACGACCGTGTTCGGCGGGTCGTCCTCGCTCGGCGCGGCCTCTTCCTCGGCGCCGGTCTTGCGGCGGCGGCGGCGCCGACGGCGCCGGCTGCCCGGGCCCTCGTCGTCGGCCGACGCCTCGTCGGCGGTCTCGGCCTCGGCTTCGGCGGCCTCGGCCTGCTCCTCGCCGTTCTCGTCGTCGCCGTTCTCGTCGCCGACGCCCTTGCCGCGACCGCGGCCACGCCGGCCACGACGACGGCGGCGGCGGCCTTCGCCCTCGTCACCGGCGTCGTCGGCGGACGCGTGCTCGTCGGTGTCGTCCTCGGTGTCGTCGAGGTCGTCGTCCCGGCTCGCCGGGACCTCCTTGACCACCGGGGTCGGCGGCAGGAACACCGCGGACGGCGGCGCGAACAGCGGCACCAGCGGCGCGACCTCACGGGTCACCCGCACCGGTTCCTCGGTCTGCTCGTCCACCTCGCCGGTGACGATGTCGTCCCAGGCCAGGAGGCTCTCGGCGACCTTGAGCGCGAGATCCCGGCTCACGCTCGACTGCGCGCCCTTCACCGTCTCACCGAGGTCGGCGAGGGCGGCCACCACGTCCTTGCTGCTCGCGCCGAGCAGCTTGGCCAGCGCGTGCACCCGCAGCTTGGCGGGCAAGTCCGCCAGATCCGGGTGTGCGGGTGTGGCGTTACCCCCGCCGGCGGCTCCGGCAGGCTTTTCCGTGTTCGACAATGCAGCTCCTCCGCCCCCGGGCGCGTCCCAACCGACGCGGCCGCGCAGGGGCCTCTCTTGTCCACTCACCGCCGCGGCTGGCGGCGGGAATCCTTGCCTCGCGCTGTGGCGCCCACCCGTGGGGCACGCGGCACAGCAGGTCCTATAACACTTTCGACGACGCCGTCAGCGCCGCTCCGATCACCGCCCGGTCAGACCTCCGCCGCCCTGTCCAGGGCAAGCGGGTCGACCAGGCCGCCTTCATCGTCCAGCCGCCCCTGCGCCATCCGGGTCGCCTTCGCGGGGACCGGCGGAACCAGGTCGGCGACGACTCGGAGCGCACTCAGCACGTCGTCGGGCCTCACGGTAGGGGTTGTCTGCCGTACGACCGTCATGAGTATCCCACACGGCTGTGACAAATCTCGTGCATCGTGTCCGGCGTCGCTCGAATGCACCCCTGCCGGTGCCTCCACCTGGGCCGACACGATCGCCGGCCGGACGTCCACGATCTTCTTCCCGTCCTTGGTCAGGCGCTCGACCTCGACGGACCCGGCGCCCATCAGCGCCGCCACGGCTTCGGTCAGCTCTTCGGGCGACACGCCGGGCAACTCCACCCGCCACGCGCTGGCCTCGATCCGCTCGGGCAGCGTGCCGCCGGCCGACTGGACGACCTCCAGCACGTCGAGCCCGGGCGGCAGCACGGCGTCCAGGGCGGTCCGCAGCGCCTCCGGGTCGACCCGGTCGACGACGGACACCTCGACGTACTCGGCCTCGCTCGCCACGCCCGTGGGCGCCGCACCCACCCATGACACCTTCGGGTGAGGGCTGAAGCCCTGGGAATAGGCCATGGGGACGCCTGCCCGACGCAACGCGCGCTCGAACGTGCGCGCGATGTCACGATGTGACGTGAACCGCAGCCGACCGCGCTTGGCGTAGCGCAGTCGCAGCTTCTGCACAGGTGCGGCCGACGGGTTGGGCTGCTGCTGGCGGCTCAGAGCTACTCCCCTTGGGTGCCGGGTGGCCCGCGACGGGGTGAGCACCCCAACGGTCCACGCTCCTACTCCACGAGGACGGTACCTTGGACCTGTTCGGCACCGTTGCGCTTGTCTGCTCCGCCCCGTCTGGCTACGGTCCGGCAGCAGCAGTCCGATCGACGGTTCGCCCCTGACGTCGGCTCGACGGCTCCCCCGTCACCGGTCCAGCCCTGGAGGTCCCCCGTGCCTCTGCACCGCCGCGTCCAAGCGGTCGCGGTCAGCGCGGCGCTGCTCGCGACCGGCTGCCTCTCGGTGACCGCGTCCGCGGCCGAGCCCGAGGCGCCGGCGCCCGCGGTGGACTGCGTGCAGCCCGGTCCGACGCTGCGCTACCTGGTCGTGTTCCCCCCCGGCACCAGCGCGCCGCTGGCCGACGCGCAGATCACCGCGGCGTGCGGCACGACCGCCCACTACTACCCGCAGATCGCGGTGGCCGTCGCCGTGTCGCCGGACCCGCGCTTCGGGCAGCACATCGGCCCGGACCGGGCGTACAGCGCGCAGGCCGACGGCCTGTCCAAGCGCAACGGGGCGCCGGCCAGGCAGAAGAAGAAGGACGACGAGACGACCGGTGCGCGCGCCGCGGGCGGCACGGCGGACCGCACGGCCGAGCAGTGGGACATGGACCTGATCCGGGCGGCCGAGGCGCACGCGGTGAGCACGGGCAGCCGGGACGTGGTGGTGGGCGTGCTCGACTCGGGCATCGACCCGACGCACCCCGACCTGGTCGGCGCGCTGGACCCGGCGCTGTCCGCCGGCTGCACGACCGGCGTCGCGGACCCGTCCCCGGCCGCGTGGGCGCCGACGACGTCCGGGCACGGCACGCACGTCGCGGGCACGATCGCGGCGGCCGACGACGGCCTCGGCACGACGGGGGTCGCGCCGGGCGTGCGGATCGCGTCGGTGAAGGTCGTGGACGACGCCGGGTTCATCTACCCCGAGTACGCGGTGTGCGGGTTCATGTGGGCCGCCGAACGGGGCATGACCATCACCAACAACAGCTACTTCATCGACCCGTGGGTGTTCACCTGCCAGGACGAGCAGGGCCAGTCCGTGGTGTACGAGGCGGTGCGGCGGGCGGTCGAGCACGCGTCCGGGCGGGGCGTGCTGACGGTGGCGGCGGCGGGCAACGCGGCGGCCGACCTGACCAAGCCGGGCCGGGACGCGCTGAGCCCGACCAACGCCGCGCCGGAGGACGTCCGGCCGCGGCCGGTGGACACCACGTGCCTCGTGCTGCCGGCGCAGCTGCGCAACGTGGTGGCGGTGTCGTCGATCGGCGCGGACAGGGTGAAGGCCGGGTACAGCTCCTACGGCCTCGGCGCGGTGGACGTGACCGCGCCGGGCGGCGACCGCAGGCAGGCGCCGGACGACGGGCGGGGCGGGTGCGTGCTGTCGACCGTGCCGTCCGCCGGTTACGACTACTCGTGCGGCACGTCGATGGCCGCGCCGCACGTGTCCGGGGTGGCGGCGCTGCTGGCGTCCACGCACCCCGGCGCCAGCGCGCTGGACCTGTCGAAGATGCTCAACGCGCAGGCGGAGACGCTGGCGTGCCCGGCGGACTACGACCTCAACGGCACGGGTGTGCAGGACGCGTTCTGCACGGGCCACTCCGAGTACAACGGCTTCTACGGCCACGGCATGGTCGACGCGCTCGCCGCCGTGCGGGAGTAGGTCAGGCGGAGTACTGGTCCTGGTGGCGGCGCAACGCGCCCGCGAGGTCCGCGCGGCCGGCGATGCCGAGCTTGCGGTAGGCGCCGGACAGGTGCAGCTCGACCGTGCGGCGGGTGAGGAACAGGGCTTCGGCGATCTGCCGGTTGGTCAGGCCACGCGCGGCCATGCCCGCGACGCGGGTCTCCTGCTTGGTCAGCCCGTGCACGGTGCCGTGCGCGGTGGCCGGCTCGCACGCGCGCAGTTCCTCCGCGGCGCGGCGGATCAGCGGCTTGGACTCGCACCGGGCGCTGAGCTCGACGGCCTGCCGCAGGTGCGGGATGGCGCGTTCGGCCTGGCCGCGGCGGCGCAGTTGGGCGCCCAGTTCCAGCAACGCCTCGGCGTGCAGGAGGCGGGCGACGGATCCGGTCAGGTAGTCCACCGCCTTGAGCAGCGCGCGGGTCGCGGCTTCGTCGTCGGTGGTGAGGCCGACGGAGACCAGCGCGGTGCCCATGGCGCGGGGTGTGCCCCAGCGCTTGGCGCGGGCCAGGTCTTCGGCGGCCAGCTGGGCGGCGGCCTCGCGGCGGCCCAGCGCGAGGTGCGCCCGGACGGCCGACGCCCGCCAGGGCAGCACCGCCGGACTGTCTATTTTGGACGCGGTGAGTCTTCGCCCGCACTCGAGCAGGTCCGCGAGCGCGCCCGCCGGGTCGCCGGTGGCGAGCTTGAGCCTGCCCCGCGCGAACAGCGTCACGTTGTGCTGGAACAGCTCCGGCAGCTCGTCGGCGAAACCGTGGCGCGCCAGCAGGTCGCGCGCCTCCTCGAACCGGCCCAGGTCGACCAGCACCTCCGCCAGCCTGGCCGCGCACAGGATCGCCATGGGGCACACCGCGACCGCGCCGAGCTCGTCGAACAGCCGCAGCTGCCACTTGAGGAACGTCTTGGCGCGCACCAGTTCGCCGCGGGCGAGGAAGTCCATGCCGTGCGCCATCGACACGACCGTGCCCTTGCGCAGGTGGTAGTCGTGCGGCTCGGCCTCGCTGCCGATCATGCGGCGGAACCGCTCGGCCAGGTCGGGCGCGTCGGCCATGAAGCACGTGCTGACGGTGAACACGAACGGCTGGACGAACACGTCGACCCGCTCGCCCTCCAACGCCTCGGCGGCGTACCGGACGGCGTCCTCGGCCGACTCGCCGCGCAACGCGTGCCCGAGGGACAGCAACGCGGAGTGGACCTGCCGCAGCCTCGGCGCGCGCGGCACCTCCGACTCCAGCTCGTCGGTGAACATGCTGGCGCGCAACGCGAGGCCGACGTTGTTGCCCGCGCTCGCCAGGTACGACAGGACCCGCAGCTCCCACGACTCGTCGTGCTCCTGCGACGTGAGGCGGGACACCAGTTGCAGACCGATGGACACGGCCAGGCGCGCTTCCGGGCCGCTGCACAGCCGCAGCAGCATGGTGACGGCCTGTCCGGCGGCGGAGCGGGCGTCGTCGGCGTGGGCCAGGGCGTCCCGGAGCCGGTCCATGCCCGCGGCGGGGTCGACGAGGAACGTGATGTGCACGAGTTCGAGCTGGACGGCGAGGCGTTCGTCGGAGGACAGCCGTTCCTCCAGCGCGCGTTCCAGGTAGTCCTGTGCGGCGTCGAGGCGGTCGTCGTGGGTCGCCTTGCGCGCCGCGCGGCGCAGGATCTCCACGCCCCACGGGAGCGGCACGGCGCGCGCTCCGCGCAGGTGTTCGGCGATCCGTTCGTCGGGCGCGCCCGCGTCCCGCAGCAGCACGGCGGCGCGCGCGTGGTCGGCGGCCCTGGTGGCGACCGGCAGATCGGCCAGCACCGCGTTGCGCAGGTACGTGTGGGCGAAGCCGAGGGGGTAGTCGTCGCGGAACACACGCAGCCGCACCAGACCGTCGATGAGCCGCAGCGCGCGCCGTGGTTCGACGTCCGCCAACGCGGCCAGCCGGTCCGCGGTCGCGTCCTCGCCCAGCACGGCCGCCGCGCGCACCACCTCCGCCGCGCCCTCGGCACGGCGCAGCCGCACCCGTAACGCCGCGCCGATGTCCGCCGAGCCCAACGCGTGCACGTCGGCCGCGGTCATGCCCGGGCGGAGCTGGTCGGCCAGCGCGCCGAGCAACTTGGGGTTGCCCCTGGTCACGTCACGGCAGGCCGCCGCGGGCGCGTCACCCACCAGGGCGGACACCGCGTCCACGTCCAGGCCGGTCAGCTCGACGTGCTCGTGGTGCGCGCCGACCAGTTCGGGCAACGTCACCTCGCCGACCGGCGACTGACCGGTGGTGGCGGCGAGCACGACCGCCAACGGCCGGTCGGCGACCCGGCGCAGCACGTAGGCCAGGCTGCGCAGGGACCAGCTGTCGGCCAGGTCGACGTCGTCGACGGCCAGCAGGAGGGGCCCGCGGTCCAGCGCGGAGAGGACCACGCGGTGGAACCAGTCCAGCGGCTCGGCCGGCCCGTCGCGCAGGCCTTGCGCCAGCCTGGTGACCACGCCGCCGCGCAGGTCGCTCTCCAGCCGCGCCCCGGTCGCGGTCGCCACCGTGAAGCCGAGGTCGCGGGCGTGGTCGGCGACGGCGGTCAGCAGGGCCGACTTGCCGATGCCGATCTCACCGGTGACCAGCAGGGTCGTGGTCCGGGCCGCGAGCACGCGGTGCAGCACCGAGCGGGCGGCGCGCAGTTCGCGGTCCCGGCCGGACAATGTCGGGTTCGATGCCGTCACCGGAAAGCTCCGATCTGCTGCGGCGCAGCCGGGGCGGTGGATCGCCGACCACCACGGTAGGACACCTGTCCAGTCCCTTCGGTACCGAAGGATCGCGATGGCGGTCGCGGAATTTCCTTCGGTGCCCACCGTAGAGACGCGACGCCGGTCCTCGACCAGAATCGGGACCGACTTCCGCGAGCCGATTCGCCGGCCTCGCGAACAATGCGCGCGCCCGGCCGGGCATAACTTTCCGGTCGACCGACGGCGGCCTTTTCAGTGCCACTCCCGCAACGCCCGGCGCAGGATCTTCATCGCGGTGTAGACCCGCGACTTCACGGTGCCCTCCGGGATGCCGAGCACAATCGCCGCCTCACGCACCGTGCGACCGCGCACGTAGGTCTCGTAGATCGCGGCGCGGTGCTCCTCGCCGAGCCTGCCGATGACGTCGTTGAGCACCATGATGGACAGCCGCTGCTCGGTCCCGTCCTCGACCTCGACCGAGTCCGGGCTGGTCAGCTCTACTTCGTGAGGCCTGGCCCGCCTCGTGCGCCACCCGTCGATGACGATCCTCCTGGCCACGGTGAGCAGCCAGCCGCGCAGCATCCGCGGGTCGCGGACCAGCGTCTCGGCGTTCTGCCACGCACGGATCAACGTCTCCTGGACCACGTCCTCGGCCCACTGCCGATCGCGGTTGGTCAGGCCGAGCACGTGGGCGTACAAACCGCCCTTGAACTGCTCGTACAGCGTGGTGACGAGTTCTTCCCCGGACCGCTCGCCACTCATTCCGACACCGCCCGCTGAATTCATGGGGCAATCGACCTCCCGGAGTTCGCGCGCGGCGGGGCGAATGACACTTCCGCGAACGTACTACAACTCGGGATCACCGCCGACACTCCCTGCGGCTTATCATGTGATGTAGATCACACATCTTAATTGAACCTTCCATCGAACCGTCGCACCCGACGTTCGTAGTTCCTCTCAGAGGGTGACTCACGCCATTAACAGGGGGTGGCACGTGGTGCTCGCGGTCTCGGAACACGACGTCGGGGTGTGGGACGTCGCCACGCTGTCCGGCCGGCTGGCGTACGTGGCGATGTGCCTCGCCGCGTGCTGGGGCGTGCTCACCGCCACCGGCTGGATCCGCCGGATCACCGGCCGGTCCGCGTTGCGCGCCACGCACCAGGCGCTGGCGACGTTCGCCATGGTCATGGCGGTGGCGCACGCGGTGTCGTTCCTGTTGCTGGACAACGGCTCCCTGGCCGCCTACCAACTCGTGCTGCCGCTCGTCGGCGGCGGGGAGGTGCGGCACGCGCTCAGCGTGGTCGGGCTCGAACTCATGCTGGCCGCGTCGGTGACGGCCGCGTTGCAGCGCACGTTCTACCGCGACTGGCTGCGCCTGCACCGGCTCGCGTACGTGGGCGTGTGGCTCGGCGCGATGCACGCGTGGCTGGGCGCCTCCGCGAGCGGGCACGTCGCCGTGGTGTGGCTGGGCGGCATCACCGTGCTGATGCCCGCGATCACGCTGACCGTGCTGCGGTTCCTGCCGCCGCACCTGCTCGTGCGGGTGGGCGTGATCGAGGCCGAGCCGCCACCGCCGCCGGTCCAGGAAGGGCCGACCGGCGTCCGGGTCGCGGTCGACCACGAGCGGTGCCGGCACTACGCGTTGTGCCAGGCGCAGGCGCCCAGGGTGTTCCGGGTGCTGGACGACGGTCGGCTGCGCTACGCGCGCAACCCCGACGCCGACCAGGCGCCGCAGGTGCGCGCGGCGGCACGGGTGTGCCCGATGCGCGCGATCCGGGTCGACGCGGCCGACGCCCACCCGTGAAACCGCAGGCCTTCACACCGCTGGCGAGGCCCGGTCAGGCCGGGACGCCGGCCCTGAAGCGTCAGCTCGGGACCGTCAGCCCCGGGTTGCGCACCGGCGAGCCCTTGCCCACCGGCGAGATCGGCAGCAGCGTCCGCCCGGTCGGCCCGACCTCGATGTCGGTGCCCATCGCCGGGCACACACCGCAGTCGAAGCACGGCGTCCAGCGGCAGTCGTCCTGCTCGCGCTCGTCCAGCGCGTCCTGCCAGTCCGCCCAGAGCCACTCCTTGTCCAGGCCCGAGTCCAGGTGGTCCCAGGGCAGGACTTCCAGCTCCTCGCGCTCACGCGTGGTGAACCAGGCCAGGTCCACGCCCAACGGCGTCAGCTCGGCTTCGGCGGCCTGCACCCAGCGGTCGTAGGAGAAGTGCTCGGACCAGCCGTCGAACCGGCCGCCCTCGCGCCACACCCGTTCGATCACCAGGCCGATGCGCCGGTCGCCGCGTGAGAGCAGGCCTTCGATCAGCGACGGCTTGCCGTCGTGGTAGCGCATGCCGATGTTGCGGCCCAGCGAGCGGTCGGAGTTCACCGCCTCGCGCAGCAGGCGAAGCCTGTTGTCCACGGTCTCCGGGTCGCACTGCGCGGCCCACTGGAACGGCGTGTGCGGCTTGGGCACGAACCCGCCGATGGAGATCGTGCAGCGGACGTCCTTGCGGCCGGACACCTCGCGGCCCGCGCGGATGACGTTCTTGGCCATCTCGGCGATCTGGACCACGTCGTCGTCGGTCTCGGTGGGCAGGCCGCACATGAAGTACAGCTTCACCTGCCGCCAGCCCGCGCCGAACGCCGCGCTGACCGTGCGGATCAGGTCTTCCTCCGACACCATCTTGTTGATCACGCGCCGGAGGCGCTCGCTGCCGCCCTCCGGGGCGAACGTGAGGCCTGAGCGGCGGCCGTTGCGGGACAGCTCGTTGGCCAGGTCGATGTTGAACGCGTCGACGCGGGTCGACGGCAGCGACAGGCTGGTGTTCGTGCCCTCGTAGCGGTCGGCGAGGCCCTTGGTGATCTCGGCGATCTCCGAGTGGTCCGCGCTGGACAGCGACAGCAGGCCGACCTCCTCGAACCCGGTCGCCTCCAGGCCGCGCTGCACCATCGCGCCGATGCCCTCGATGGACCGCTCGCGCACCGGGCGGGTGATCATGCCCGCCTGGCAGAACCGGCAGCCGCGCGTGCAGCCGCGGAAGATCTCCACGCTCATCCGCTCGTGCACGCTCTCCGCGAGCGGCACCAGCGGCTGCTTCGGGTACGGCCACGCGTCGAGATCCATCGTGGTCCGCTTGAACACCCGGTACGGCACCCGTTCGCGGTTGGGCACCACGCGCTGGATGCGGCCGTCGGGCAGGTACTCGACGTCGTAGAACCGGGGCACGTACACGCCGCCGGTCTCGGCGAGCCTGGTCAGGATCTCGTCCCGACCGCCGGGACGGCCCTCGGCCTTCCACGCGCGGACGATGTCGGTGATCTCCAGGACGGCTTCCTCGCCGTCACCGAGCACGGCCGCGTCGATGAACGGCGAGATCGGCTCCGGGTTGAACGCCGCGTGCCCGCCCGCCACCACGATGGGGTGGTCCTCGGTGCGGTCGGCGGCGTGGAGCGGGATGCCGGCCAGGTCGAGCGCGCTGAGCAGGTTCGTGTAGCCCAGCTCGGTCGCGAAGCTGACCCCGAGCAGGTCGAACGCGCCGACGGGCCGGTGCCCGTCCACGGTGAACTGCGGCACGCCGTGCTCGCGCATCAGCTTCTCGAGGTCGGGCCACACCGCGTAGGTCCGCTCGGCCAGCACGTCCGGCTGCTCGTTGAGGACCTCGTACAGGATCATGACGCCCTGGTTGGGCAGCCCGACCTCGTAGGCGTCCGGGTACATCAGCGCCCACCGCACCGCGGCGGCGTCCCAGTCCTTGACGGTGGCGTTGAGTTCCCCGCCGACGTACTGCACCGGCTTGGACACCCTCGGCAGCAGGGGTTCCAGGGCGGGGAAGACCGACTCGACACTCACGTCGACCAGGGTAACGGCAGCGCCGGCACGCGTCAGAACAACGGTCCCGTGATGGTCAGGCCGAGTTCGGAACCCGGGCCCGCGTACAGGCCGAAGAACATCAGCGCGCCGCCCGCGAGGCCCACGTCCTTGTTGAACTGGATCATCTCCATCTGCTTGGCCTGCGCGTCGGTCTCCTTCCAAAAGTTGTGCATGAGGAACGCCGTCGGCAGCAGGAACAGCACCAGCAGCAGCGCGCCCAGATCCGCCCACACGCCCAGGAGCAGCATCAACCCGCCGATGACCATGAGCACGCCGCTGCCGAACGTGGCGGCTTTCGCCGACGGGACGCCCTTCGACTCGGCGTACCCGGCCATGGCCGCGGTCTGCGTGAGGTGGCCCATCGCCGAGCCGAAGAACAGGAAGACGAACAGGATCCGGCCGATGAGTGCGATGACGTCCATGACGACCTCCGGTGCTCGGGGTTCGTCCAGTGTTCAACCAGCTCAGGTCAACAGCAACTTGCCGAGCCTGCGCGCCGCGACGACCACCCCGATGACCACCATCACCGCGAAGTACGCGACGTGCGTCAACGCGCCCCAGCCGACGTAACCCGTGGTCAGCGCCCTCATCAGCTCGATCGCGTGGTAGAGGGGCGTCCACTGGACCACGGCCTGCAACCAGCCCGGGTACACCGACAGCGGGTAGAACGTCGTCGAGAACAGGAACAGCGGCATCACGGCCAGCTGCACCAGGTCGAAGTCCTGCCACGAGCGCATGAACGTGGCCGCGGCCATGCCGACCGCCGCGAACGCCAGCGCGACCAGCAGGCACGCGGGCAGCGCCAGCAGCGCCCACGGCGAGCTGATGAGCCCGAACCCGAGCATGACCGCGATGAAGCCGGCCGAGTACAGGCCGCCGCGGATCAGGCACCAGGCGGCCTCGCCGAGGGCGATGTCGACCGGGCCGAGCGGGGTGGCCAGCACCGCGTCGTAGGTCTTGGCGTACTTGAACTTGAAGAACAGGTTGAACGTCGCCTCGAACACCGCTCCGTTCATCGCCGAGGCGGCCAGCAGGGCGGGCGCGACGAACACGGCGTACGGCACCGGCCCGCCGGGGCCCTCGACGGTGGTGACCAGTTGGCCGAGGCCGTAGCCGAGGGAGAACAGGAAGAACAGCGGCTCGAAGAACCCGGAGATCACCGACATCCAGCCACGCCTGCTGACCAGGTACGACCGTTCGACCAGGACGTGCGCGCGGCCCGCGTACAGGCCCGGCGGGACGACCCGGAGCAGCAGGCCGGCGCCGTGGCGCGGTGTGACCGGCGGGCTGGGCGCCGGCAGGTCGGTGGAGGTCTCGTTGGTCATACGGCCAGCCTCCGGCGGAAGTAGCGGCGGCCCAGGACCACGCCGAGCGCGACCAGGGCGGACAGGTAGGCGACGTGGCCCAGCGCGGGCAGCACGCCCAGCGTGCCGAACGTCGCGCCGCGGGCCAGCTCGATGCCGTGCCAGACGGGGGTGAGCCAGGCCAGCGGGTGCAGCCAGCCCGGCAGCTGGCTCAGCGGGAAGAAACCGCCGGTGAACAGGGTCATCGGCATCACCAGGAACCGGAAGATCGCGTTGAACGCGTCCGGCTTCTCCCTGGTGGCGGCGAAGGCCACCACGGGCGCGCTGAACGCCATGCCCGCCAGCGTGGCGAACGGCACGGCCAGCACCGCCCACGGGCTGGTGATCGCGCCCAGCGCGAAGGCGATGGCCAGGAACACGGTGATGCCCGCCGCCAGGCGCAGCGCGATCCACAGGAGCTGGCCGTAGAGCACCTGCGCGGGCGTGACCGGGGTGGACACCACCGCCAGGTACGTGCGCTGCCACTTGAACGCCGAGAACACGACCCACGTCGACTCGAACACGGCGTTCTGCACGGCGGTGATGACCAGCAGCGCCGGCGCGAGGTACACCAGGTACGGGTGACCGCCGGTGGCCGCGCCCTCCCGCACCTGCGAGCCGAAGCCGACGCCCATGGCCAGCAGGAACAGCACGGGCTGCAGGAAGTTCGAGATCACCGTGGCCCGCCAGTTGCGGCGGTACCAGGTCCAGTGGTTCTCCACCGCGATCAGCGCGGCGCGCCACGGGCCGACGACGTGCGTGCTCATCTCAGTCCACCAACGTCCGGCCGGTCAGGCGCAGGAACACGTCCTCCAACGTGCTGCGGCGCACCAGGCTGGACACCGGCCGCACGCCCCGCGCGTGGACCGCGGCCAGCGCCGCGTCGCCGTCCGCGGTGTAGAGCAACACCCGGTCGGGCAGCACCTCGACGCGTTCGGCCAGGTCGCGCACCTCGTCGCCGCTCTGCTCGCCCGGCGGGAAGCGCAGCTCCAGCACCTCCTTGGTCGAGTAGCGGCGGATCAGCTCCGACGGCGAGCCCTCGGCCGCGATCCGACCGCCGTCCATCACCACCAGCCGGTCGCACAGCTGCTCGGCCTCGTCCATGTAGTGCGTGGTGATGATCAGCGTGACGCCCGACTGCTTGAGCCGGAACAGCCGGTCCCACAGCAGGTGGCGCGCCTGCGGGTCGAGGCCCGTGGTCGGCTCGTCGAGCAGCAGCAGGTCGGGGTCGTTGACCAGGGAGCGGGCGATGGTGAGCCGCCGCTTCATGCCGCCCGACAGCGGCTCCACCTCGGCGTCGGCGCGTTCGGTGAGCTGGGCGAACTCCATCAGCTCCGTGGCCTTGGCCCGCACCGCCGACCGGGACAGGCCGAAGTAGCGGCCGTAGACCTGCAGGTTCTGCCGGACGGTCAGCTCGGTGTCGAGGTTGTCCTGCTGCGGCACCACGCCGATGCGGGCGCGGATCTTCGGGCCGTCGGTCTCCGGGTCCATGCCCAGCACCCGCAGTTCGCCGCCGGTGCGCGGTGACACGCACGACACCATCCGCATGGTCGAGGACTTGCCCGCGCCGTTGGGGCCGAGGAAGCCGAACGCCTCGCCCTTGCTCACCTCGACGTCGATGCCCCGGACGGCTTCGAACGAGCCGAAGTGCTTGGTCAGGCCCTTGGCGTGGACGAGGGTGGGGGTCACGTTCGTCACGTTAGCGGCGGGGTCCGACATTCTCGGAACCGTTTTAGGGTGGCGCCGTGGAGATCGACCTGAGTTGGCCGACCGTGGCCGACGAACGACTTCGGGCCGAGGTGCACGAGGTGCTGCACGCCGTCGTGGCCGCCGGCGGCGCGATCGGCTGGCAGAAACCGCCGGGGCGTGCGGAGACGGACGCGTGGCTGGACAGCGTGCTCGCTTCGCCCGCGGACGGCGCGCTCGTCGTGGCGCGTGTGGACGGTGTGCTGCGCGGCACGGCGACGTGGCGGCGGTCCGAGAGCGAGGTGTTCGAGCACATGGCCGAGGTGCGTCGGGTCACGGCGCACCCGGCGGCACGCGGGCTCGGGCTGGGTTCGCGACTGGTGCGCGCGGTCATCGAGCACTCCCGTGCGGCCGGGTTGGAGATGCTGACGCTCGGCGTGCGCGGCAACAACCACGGCGCGATCCAGCTGTACGAAACCCTGGGCTTCCGCGAGTGGGGCCGCCTGCCGAACGTGATCGCGGTGGGCGACGTCCGGTTCGACGACGTGCGCATGTACCTGCCGTTGGGCCACCGCGAGGGCGTCGTGCTGCACGGCTCGGCCCCGGGCGGTCTGGGCTCGTCCCCCGCGCGTTCTTCCGTCGGCCGTTAGGCGATCGGAGATCGACATTCCCTGGTGAGCCCGTGGTGGGGAGGTCGTCGTGTGAAGTGCGCACGTTCGGTGACAGGTGTGTGACGGGCCACCGGCCCAGGGCATTTCCTGTCGCGTGTACGGGTGAGTTCGCGAACACAGCAGGGTGGTCCGCCGCTCAACGCGGAGACCAGGGGTACTACTCCCGATGCCTGTGCTCCGCGCCGGGTCTTCCGGACTCCGGAGCCAGTCCTGTTCACGCGGAAGGACCCGATCATGCGAAAGCACCCGCGCCTTGTGGCACTGGCCTCGTGCGTCGCCCTGACGGCGACGTTGACGTCGACGTCAGCGGTGGCGGCACCTCCCAGGGAAGGCTTGATCTACAGCGTCGCCAACGGCGGCCGACTGGCGACCATATCCAACGTCAGCGCGGTGAACGCGGAGGTGAACCTCCTCGCCGCCGGCCAGCACACGGACCACGACAAAACCGTCAACTGGGCTTTCGAGTACGACCGGCAGGACAAGACCTACTCGATCTACCTGCCTGACGAAAACCTGTGCTGGCACCGCGACCAGCTCCCGAATCGAACCCGGGTGAAGCTGGCCGTGTGCAGTGAGAGCGATGCCGCGCGGTGGGTGCTCGAGCCGGTCACAAACGACGACCAGGAGGCCGACAGCAAGGCGAGCACGGTGGTGGTCATCCGCCCTGTGCAGCACAGGAACCAGGCGGTGACGGTCGGCGCTTCGCAAGTCACCTGGTGGCTCATCGACGTGGTCACGACCAGCCGGCCTCAGCGAATCCAGCACTGGAAGGTGCCGTTCGACCTGCCGTCGCAGCCCTGACCGTCCGGTACGTCGACGGCCCGGACACCGTGGGGTGCCCGGGCCGTCCGCTCAGCGGTTCAGAGGTTCGGGAACCAGAGCTTGATCTCGCGCTCGGCCGACTCCGGCGAGTCCGAGCCGTGGACCAGGTTGAACTGGACCTCCAGGCCGAAGTCGCCGCGGATCGTGCCGGGGGTGGCCTTCTCGACCGGGTCGGTGCCGCCGGCCAGCTGGCGGAACGCGGAGATGGCGCGGGAGCCCTCCACGACCAGCGCGACCAGCGGGCCGCCGGTGATGAAGTCGACCAGGTCGTTGTAGAAGCTCTTGCCGTCGTGCTCGGCGTAGTGCTGCTCGGCCGTCGCGCGGTCAACGACGCGCAGCTCCAGGGCGGCCAGCTTCAGGCCCTTGCGCTCGATGCGGGAGATGACCTCGCCGACCAGGCCTCGGCTGACGCCGTCGGGCTTGACCAGGACCAGGGTGCGCTCGCTCACGGCGGTCAGTACTCCTTCGTACGGGATTGTGCAACTCGGTCCAGGGTAGCCGGAGCTGCGATAGTGCCCGCCGTGACCACCGCCAAGCCTTCACGCCGGGCGATGACCGCAGCATTCGTCGGCACGACGGGTCTCGTGGGCCATGAACCCCTGGGCGCAGTCACCGCAGCAGGAGCAGCCGAGCCGGAACACCGGCGGGCCACTGCGCCGACACGCCACCCGATCACATCAGCCCTGAGGCGCAGCGGTGGCGGCGCGCGACCGCTGCTGATCACGGGCAGCGCGCACAACGTACGGGTCCAGCTGCCATGACGTGCCAACGCGGGTAGCTGCGGAGCGGTGCAAAAGCGACTTCAGAGCGGTGCCCACCTCGACCAGGTCGATATCGGGCAGCGCTCGCAGCACCGAGGTCGAGAGCACCGTGCTCCCCGAGTCGTCCGCGAACTTCAGGAGCGCCAACTCGGTCGGTGTCATGCGATCCAGCACTTGGCGAACGCGGGAAAAGACCGCGTTCGCCAAGTGTTCTGTCCGGTCGAGTTCGTTGTTGGACGACCGGTAGGACGACAGGCCGTGTCGATCGCGCAGATGATCGCCCACCGCAACCAGCGCGCCCGTGTTGGCACCCAAGCCGATCACGAGGTCGTCGCGTGCGACGCGGTCGGTCTCGTCATCGGGCCGCCGGTAGGCGTCAAGAAGTTCAGCGGCGTCATGCGCGGGCAGTGGTCCGACCCGCACGACGGGGAGGACGGTGCGGAAGACGTCGTCTTCGCTGATTACGATGATCCGCACCGCGCTGTCGGTGGGCAACGGCAACACGTCGAGGACGTCGGCCCCCACGCCAGGGGGGATGTCATCGACGACCAGCAGGCGGGTTCTCGGGGCGGCCTGGTTCGCCGAATCGGCGGACTGTTCCGCGGGAACCCTGTAGAGGCCGGCGTTCCCTCTCGCTGCGATGCGGTCGAGTTCGCTCGTGTACCGCTCAAGCAACGCGTTCGGTTCAGGGGCTGTGCCCGCCAGACTCACCCAGTCGACACCGCCGGGAAACGCCGCCGCGAACCGCCACGCGTAGGCGGCCACCAAGGCGCTCTTCCCTGCGCCCGGCAGTCCGCAGACTGCTGCGATTGGACCGCACGCGGCCTCGTTGACCAGTGGGAAGTCGATGGCGTGCAGCGCGCTGTGCAGGTCCCACAATTCGCGGTACCTGCCGACGAACTTCCGCACGTGACCAGACCGGCGCACCGACCAGCGCGGCCGTTCGACCGGCCGGACTTCGCCGATCGACCGGTCCACCGCTGCGGCGTGCTTCGCCAGTTGCTGCGCCAGAGTGTGGACATCGGTGCTCGGCAGCACGAACTTGGCGTCGGCGAGTTCGATCGGACGCACGTGATCGGTGTCCGCTTCTGGGTTGACCACCATGATCCTGGAACAGGCGTCACCGTCCCTCTGCCCGGCCAGGAATGCCAGCATGAGTTCGTGCTGGCACGCGGCGCGCACCGCGTAGTCCGCCGAGTAGTAAGCTACGAGCATCTTGGATGCCCGCAGCCCATTAAGGATGCTGTCCGTAATACCAGAGAAGCATTCGATGCTGTCCTCGTCGAGGAATACGCGTGAGCCCAGTGCGCGTAGTTCGACCGCGAGCGCGCGACCGGATTCGCGGTCCGCGCCCGAGAACGACAAGAACACGTCGTACATCGGTTCCAGCAAGTCGTCGGATCCTCTCGGACTGACGACCTGCGTGCACGCCGTCATCCAGTAACCTCCAAGCAAGGATGCCACTAGTATCGACCGGCCGCCGCACACCGCACCGTTACATCGTTCCCTCTGAGACTTGTAACGCCTGCCGGTGCCGCCGGCCTGTCACTCTGGGTGTCGGTGCTGGATCATCGCACTCGGGCGTGGCGGAGCAGGCGCGCACGAGCGGAGGAGGAACCGTGGATGACGGGACGCCATTCGGTGTCAGGATCCTGGAACTGCGGACGGCCGCGGGCCTGTCCACCAAGGCCCTCGGCGATCTCATCCACTACAGCAAGGCACAGGTCAGCAGGGTTGAGCAGGGAGTTTCCCCGCCGACGACAACTTTCGCCGCCGCCTGTGACCGCGTCTTCGGCACCGGGGACGAACTCGCCCGTGCCGCCGCCAGTCGGGCCGTAAGCACCCGGAGGACGGCGGGCGAACCCAAGTTCGACCTGCCGGCAGGTCCGCGCAGGCTGATCGGCCGAGAACCCGAAACCGAAGCGTTGGTAAGACACCTGCGGGACCGGCAAGTCGCCCGGATGTGCGTTCTGCACGGCATGCCAGGAGTAGGGAAGACCGCTATAGCGTTATGGGTCGCGGAAACATTGCGGAACGAATACCCGGACGGTCGGTTCTACCTCGACATGCAGGGGTACAACCCGGACATCCGCCCCGTCACGGAGGATGAAGCCCTGGATCGCGTCCTGCGTCGCCTGGGGGTGCCGGGCGAACTGGTGCCGAGGAGTACCGACGACCGCGGGGCACTCCTGCGCCAAAAACTCGTGAACCGACGCGTCCTTCTGATCCTCGACAGCGTGCGAAGTGCCCAGCAGGTGGTTTGCCTGCTGCCACCGAATGGCCTTTCGGCGGTCATCGTGACGAGCCGCCAGCCACTGACTGCCTTGGGCGGCGTGTTCAGCCGACCCATCGGGGCGCTGGCTCCGGCGGATGCCGGGGAACTGTTTCGTCAGGTCGCCGAACTGCCCCCGAGCTCCAACGACCGCGGCGATCCGTCCATGATCACCGAAATCACCCGCATGTGTTACGAACTTCCGCTCGCGCTGTGCATCGTGGCTTCCAGGTTCCGCGACAACCCGGTCCGCAGACTGGAGGACGTCGCGGCGCGCTTGGCTGACCAAGCCATGCGCCCGCGCGAGTTCGACGACGGGGTGCGAAGCGTGACCGCGGTGTTCGCGGCATCGTTCGCGACGTTGTCCGATGCCCAACAGGCCATGCTGGCGCTGGTGGCGCTGCACCCCGGACCGCGCGTGGACGCGTACGCGGCCGCCGCCCTGGCGGGCATCTCACCAGGGGCGGCCGAGGACCTCTTGGACGAACTGATCCGGGCGGGGATGCTGGAACAGCACTCGCACAACGCCTATCGCCTGCACGACCTGTTGCGCGACCATTTGCGCCGTCCGGAGACCAGCATCCTCGCCGAAGCCGAGGCGGCCGCAGGTCGTCGCCGGTTGTTCGACTACTTCCTGCACACCGCTGCGGTGGCGAACACGCGGGCGAACGAGCACCGTTACCGCATACCGCTGCAACCGCCGTCGACCGCCGTGACCAGCCCCGACTTTTCCTCTGACGGGGCCGGCAAGAGGTGGATGGACTCCGAAGTCGACAACTTCCTGCTCTTGGTGCAGGAGATGGCCGGCACCGGTCACGACACCGAGTGCTGGCAGTTCGCCTACTACCTGCGCGAGTACTTCTACGCCACCAAGCAGTGGGAGCTGATGATCGCCTGCTTCACCCAGGCGCTGAAGTCAGCCACGCGCACCGGCAACCACCGGGCGGTGGGCGTCACGCTGAACGGGCTCGGCTTGGCACGCAGCCGGCTCGACGAGCGTGACGAGGCGATGCGCCTCTACTCCCAGGCGCGCGAGGAGTTCGTCAAAGCGGACGACCCCTTCGGCGAGGCCAATGTCGTGGCCAACCAGTCTTGGCTGGCTCACGACGGCGAGGCTTACGACGCTGCACTCAAGCTGGGTAGGACGGCTTGGCAGTTCTACTGGGACCGGGGACTGAGGTTCAACGCCGCGATCGCCTTGGACCTCATCGCCCGGTGCCAGTTGCGGCTCGGCTCGCTCGAAGAGGCCGAGAAGAACTTTCGACAGGTGCTCGAGGACTTCGTCGACCTGGAGTTCCGAGACGGCGACATCGCCCAACTCCTGTCACACCTGGGTGAAGCGGAACTGCGCTTGGGCAAGGTGGAGGAGGCCGCTGACCGCTTCCACGAAGCGGTCCTCCGCGCCCGTTCAGGAGAGGCGCCCAAGGAGGAGGCGGTGGCCTTCGAAGGTGCCAGTCTGGCTGCGGCTGCTGCGGGCAGGACGGTCGAGGCAGACGCCCACCGCGCGGCGGCCATCGCCCTGTTCGAGGAAGCCGGTGCCATCGATGACGTGGAGCGATTGCGCGCTGAGCGCGCCGCAGAGGTTTTGTCACAGCGGATAGAGCGGAGGTCTGGTCAATCGTCGCCCGTCCGGGTGTCGACCCCGAGGCCACTGCGCCTGTTGGCCGTGAACACCGAGTGGTCTTCGAGGAACGGTGGCCAGAGCACGCTGAACCGGGAGTTGTGCAAGGCACTTGCCGCACAGGACGTGGAGGTCTACTGCTCGACGCCATATGCAACGGAGGAGGAACGCCGTGACGCCGAGGCCGTCGGTGTCCACCTAGTCCACCCCCCACCGGCGCTGGGACCGCCCGAGAGTGCCCTGTCCCGTCCTCCAGGGCTGCCTCCGGGAGTGGTGCCGGACGTGGTCGTCGGCCACGGCCGCAAGACCGGTGAGGCCGCCATGTGGCTGGTGGAAGACCACTTCCGCGAGGCGAAGCTGCTGCACTTCTTCCACGTCATCTCTGACCGCGTCGAGTTCGTGAAGGGTCACGACATCGACGACGACCCGGTAGCGGAAGCCGATCAGCGGTTTCAAGACGAGTTCGCCATAGCGGCCCGCGCCAACCTCGCGGTAGGTGTCGGGCCTGTGCTGCACCACTACCTTCGCGACCGGCTCCGCGGCTCCATGAGCAGGGAACCGATCCGAATGGACCCGGGTTTCGACTCCGGGTGGCACCACGCGGAACTCCCGCCGCCGAGCGACACCGTGCGAGTCCTGCTGGTCGGTCGTCTCAGCCTCCGCGAGGCACGTGTGAAAGGCGTCGACCTGATCGCCCGCGCTCTGGGTCACGCGTTGACGCAACGCGGTCCGAACGATCCGGAAGTGGAACTGGTCCTCCGAGGCGTCGGGGCGAAGGAGGGCGAAGCCCTGGCGAACGCGGTGCGGGAATGGGCGCGCAAGCCATCGCTGCGGGTCGTTCCCCGTCCCTACTCACCCAACGCGGCGACCCTCGTCCAGGACCTGCACCAAGCTGGTGTCGTGGTCATGCCTTCCCGCGCGGAGGGCTTCGGCCTGGTTGGCTTGGAAGCCATCACGACCGGTGTGCCGACGCTGGTCAGCAAGCGAAGCGGACTCGGCGCGCTCCTCGATGAGGAGCGGGCGGACCTGTCGGTGGAACTCTCAAACCGGGTGATCCCGGTGACCGATGACGAGATGGTGGATTCGCTGCGCTGGGGCGACGCGCTGGCAGCAGTGCTGAACAACCCGAAACCCGCCTTCGCGGCGGCGAAGACGCTACGCGAGGAGATGTCGGTGAAGCGGACGTGGGCGATGGCGGCGAAGAGTGTGCTCGAAGCTCTGCGTTCACTGGCCTGAGCGACTGAGCACTGAACCAGAGACGAACTGTCTGCGCCTGTAGACGAATCACCTCTTCGACCCCGTGTGGGCGGTTCCGTCCAATACTCCGCTCGAACCGGTGCTCGGCGCGCAGGAGCGGGGGTTCCGCATCCTGCGCGCCGAGGACGTCCGGTCACGGGTCGAGTTGGCCGGTCACTAGCGGGTCAGGACTACGACTGAGCGGGCGGGGACGGTGATCGAGTCGGTGGTGATGGTGGCCTTGTCGGTGGACAGGGTGTGGTTCTGCCAGGGGCCCGCGGCGGTGACCGACTTGGTGGTCGGGTAGGGGTTGACGATCACCAGGATGCCGTTCAGGGACGGGTCGGTGTCGGGGCCGACGGTGTCGTCCAGGAGGGCAGCGACGAGGCCGGGCTCGGCGGTGGGGAAGGACAGCTTCTGCTGCACGAGTGCCGCGTCGTTGAGCGTGAACAGCGGTGAGGACGCTCGGATGCGGAGCAGTTCCAGCGTGTTGTCGAGAGCGGCGCGCATGTCGTCCGAAGACGGCTTCAGAGCGGTGTTGGCCAGCAAGGGGGCGGCATAGGGCCACTTGTCCTCGTTGTCCGCCGCCGGGGGCAGGCCGCGCCCGAAGCCGTTGTCCGTCAGGGACGGGTCGTAGCGGTTGAACCAGTCGCCCGAGTCGTAGCTGTTGCGGTCCAACGACTTCGAGCGCAGGAACTCGGCGCCGGCGTGCAGGAACGGTTGGCCCTGGCCCAGGAGGACCGGTGCGAGGGCCAGCTTCTGCATCCGCACGCGGTCCGCCATGGAGGTGGTCACGGGCAGCTTGAACGTCTGCGAGTCGAACAACGTCTCGTTGTCGTGCGCGTCGACGTACGTGATCACGTCGGCGGGCGCGCCCGTGTACCCGGCGGGCGAGCCGTTGTACGACACGTCACGGCCCGAGATCACCCCACCACCGGTGGACTGGAACCGGTACGCCGCCATGTTGCCCGCCATGCCCAGCTTCACCAGGTCGGTGTAGTTGGCCAAGCGCGCGGCGATGTCGCCGTTGGCCGGGGAGCCGTTCGGGTCGCCCGCGAGCCCGGACGCCAGCCCCTGCACGCGCGGGTCGGCGTCGAACGGGCCGCCGCCGCGCACCGCGTCCCGCAGCCGGTCGCTGAACGTGCCGATGCCCGTGCCCGCCATGTTCGCCTGGGTGGCCTGCTCGAACCGGGCGTTGCCGGCGACCTCGCCGAAGTCCCAGCCCTCGCCGTAGATCCGGATCGCCCGCCCGTCGACACCGTCCTCGGCCACGGTCAGCGCGTCCAACGCCGCCCGCACGGCCAGGATGTTCGCCTTCGGGTGGTGCCCCATCAGGTCGAACCGGAACCCGTCCACCTTGTACAGGCGGGCCCACCGCACCACGGAGTCCACGACGAGCTTGCCCATCATGGCGTTCTCGGTCGCGGTGTTGGCGCAGCACGTGGAGTTGGCGACGGTGCCGTCGAGGTTGAGCCGCTGGTAGTACCCCGGCACGACCTTGTCCAGCACGGACGTCGCCGCGTCACCGGAAGCGGCCGTGTGGTTGTAGACGACGTCCACCACGACGCGGTTCCCGTTGTCGTGCAACGACTTCACCATCTCGCGGTACTGCTTCGAGCGCGCCCACCCGGTCTGCGCGTCGTCCGTGGCGTACGAGCCCTCGGGCACGTCGTAGTGGTACGGGTCGTAGCCCCAGTTGAAGCCGTCCTTCGCCGCGACGTCGGCCAGGCAGGACTGCTGCGCCGACGAGTCCGCGGGCAACGACGCGAGGTCGCACGCCGGCCGCTGCTGGTCCGAACGCTTCTCCGGGATGGTGGCGATGTCGAACGTCGGCAGCAGGTGCACGGTGTCCAGCCCCGCCGCGGCCAGCTCGCGCAGGTGCGTCATGCCGACCGAGGACGAGTGCGTGAACGCCTGGTACGTGCCGCGATCGGACTCCGGGACGGACGTGTCGCCGATCGAGAAGTCCCGGACGTGCAGCTCGGTGATGCCGTGCTCGGTCGGGTCGCCGGCCAGGCCGCGGGCGACGTGCCCGGCCCAGTCGGCGGGCATGGTGCGCGCGTCACCGAGATCGGCGAACTGCGAGTGCGTCGAGTTCACCGCCAACGCCACCGAGTACGGGTCGGTCACGGTCACCGTGCGCCCGGCGACGGTCACCTCGAACAGGTAGAACTTGTCCCGCCACGCCCCCGACGCCGACCACGAGCCGGACGCGTCGTCCCGCGCCAGCGGCACCGAGGTCGCCGTGCCGCCGGGCTGGTCGGACACCAGGAGCTTCACCGAAGACGCCGTGGGCGCCCACAACCGGGCGGTCACTCGGTCGCCGTCGAACGTCGGCCCGTAGGTCAACGCGGACGCGGCGGCGGCGAACCGGTCGTCCAGCACGCCCGCGATCTGCACGCCCGTGCGGTGCCGCAGGCCGCCGCCGGAGTCGACGTGCACGGCGGACAGCTTGCCGCGCAACGCCTCGTCCAGCCGTTCGCCGTCACGGACCCGGAACACCGGCTTGCCCCGCAGGTGCGGGAACTGCGCGGGCACGGCGTCCGACGACGGCTCCAGCCGCAGCACCCTGCCGTCGTGCTCCAACCGGTAGCCGTCGGACGGCACCACCGGCACGTCCCACACGACCAGGTCCTTCGACACCCAGATCGCCTTGGCCTTGGTCAGGTCGTCGTCCACGCCCTCGCCGCCCGACGGCGGCAGCACGTACGAGATGGACCCGTCCGCCTTGGTGGAGCCGGAGACGTACCAGACCTCGTAGCCGGTGCCGGTGACGTCGAGGAACTGGTCGGGCCCGGGGTCCTTCGCGTCACCGCGGTGGATGATGTTGTTCAGCCCGGCCGCGCCCGGTTCCAGCGCGACCGACCAGTACACGCCGAACCCGTCGGCGCCGTCCGGCACGCGGGACTGGTTCCAGCCCGGGCTCGGCTCCAGCGATCCCGTCCAGTGGTAGAGGGTCCAGTCGGTGTAGTCGCCGTCCGGCCGGTTGTAGTGGATGACCGCGCGGTTCTGGGCGGCGGCGAGGCCGGCATACACCTTGTCGCCGTTCACCCACGCGCGTCCCGCCGTGCGGCCGGAAGCCTCGACCACGCCGTTGCGGACCACTGAGAAGTCGGCGGGCGCGGTCGCCGGGACGGTCGCCACTCCCCCGCTGAACGGGTGGTCGACGCCTCCCGCGCGCACCACGAGCCCCGTGGCGTCACCGGTGTGCGTGATCACGGCCTGTCCGGTCGCCGCGACCTCGCTGGCGTGCACCGCGGTCTGGCCCTGCTTCAGCCACACCTGCGGCGTCGCGCTCGGGTCGATGAACCGGTCGGCGTCGGTGTCCTTCTCGTCGCCGCGGTGGGCGATGACGCCGACCGATCGCGCGCCCGGCTTCAGCTTGACCCACGCGAACCGGCCGTACGGCGTCTCACCCGCGAACGGCAGCGGCGCGTCCCACGTCGGCGCGTTCTCGACGTCGCCCCACGCGTGCAGGCCCCACCCGTCGTAGTCGCCCGCCGGGCGGTTGTAGTGCACCACCAGCCAGTCGGACGTCACGGCGGTCGGCGGCTCGACCGCGGGCGCGGCCACCAGCCCGATCTTCGCGCCGTCCGCGCCCAACGTGCCCTTGGCGTCCTTGGCGACCACGCGGAGCTCGACGTTCTTGCCCACGGCCGCTCCCGGCAGCGCCGCCAGGTCGGCGAACACCCGGTACGGCGCGGCGTCGTCCGTGCCGAGCACCTGCCAGTCGCGCTCGCCCTCGACCCGTGCGGCGAACGTGGCCTGCGCGTACGGCGAGGTGACGCCGTCGGCGCGCAGCTCGACCCGGTCGTCCAGCACGGTGCCGGTCGTCGGCACGGCCAACGTGGGCGTCGGCGCGGCGGACGGGATCTTGCCGGTCGACCTGAGCACCAGGGCGGACAGCGCGGGCACGGTCACGGTGACCTTGCCACCAGCGGCGTTGACCTGCGAGCCGGCGGCGGGCCAGACCGGGCGGTAGCCCTTGCCCGACACGGGGACCTCGACGGTCGCGGGCGCGGTGCCCGCGTTGGCCACGACCACGTGCTCGACCTGCTCGGTGCGGCCCGTGCGGCTGAACGCGATCACGTCACCCTGGGCGAGCCGGAGCGCCTGGTTGCCGTCACGCCACACGGGGTCGGCGTCCACGAACTTCGCCAGGCCCTTGAGCTGCTGGTACAGCGGGTGGTCGGTGCGGAAGTTGTCCACCGCGCCGGTGCGGTCGCTGCCGACCAGGTCCTCGGCGGCGTACTCGGGGGTCCGCGAGGCGAACATGTCCTGGCGGGCGAGCTTGTCGCCGCCGGTGCCCGCGAAGCCCTGCTCGTCGCCGTAGTAGACGACCGGGTTGCCGCGCCACAGGTACATCAGCGCGTTGCCGAGTTCGAGCCGGTCCAGCAGCTCGGCCTCGGAGATGCCCGGACGGCCTTCCCGGACCATCCACGCGATGCGGCCCATGTCGTGGTTGCCGAGGAACGTCGGCAGCGACGACGCGTTGGAGTCGGCGTCGGTGTACCGGTCGTCCTCGACGAGCACTTCGCCGAGCCGGGCCGCGCCCTGTCCGGACAGGAACCTGGCCGCGCCGCTCTGGAACGGGAAGTCCAGCGTGGCCTGCATCTTGCCGGTCGTGGTGTAGCGGGAGGTGAGCGCCGGGTTCGCGTCGAACACCTCGCCGAAGACGAAGAAGTCCTTCTTGCCGCGCATCGCCGCGTACTGCTTCACGTGCGGCGCGAGGGCCTGCCAGAACTCCATGTTGACGTGCTTGACCGTGTCGACGCGGTAGCCGTCGATGCCCAGCGTGTCGATCCAGCTGGTGAAGATCCGCTTCATGCCCTTGACGACCGCGGGGTGTTCGGTCATCAGGTCGTCCAGGCCGAAGAAGTCGCCGTACTCGTTGGACTCGCCGCTGAACGTCGAGTCGCCGCGGTTGTGGTAGAGCTGCGGGTCGTTGAGCCAGGCCGGTGTCTTCTCACCCTTGACCACCGGCGTGTACGGCGCGGTGAGCTTCGGGAAGTCCTCACGGCCCGCGATCTCGGCGATGTCGACCGGGTTGCCCTGCTCGTCCAGGTAGGGCTGCGCGCCCGTGCTGACGTAGTCGTGCCTGCCCTCGGCGTAGTCGATGAGGTCGGCGGTGTGGTTGGCGACGATGTCGAAGAAGACCTTGATGCCGCGGCGGTGCGCGTCCTGGATGAGCCGCCGCATGTCGTTGGTCGTGCCGAAGTGCGGGTCGAGCTTGGTGAAGTCGGTGGTCCAGTACCCGTGGTAGCCGGCCGAGATGTCGTTGCCGGAGCCCTGCACCCACCGGTTGGCGAACATGGGCGTCATCCAGATCGCGGTGACGCCCATGTCGTCCAGGTAGTCGATCTTGTCGCGCAGGCCCTTGAGGTCGCCGCCGTGGTAGAAGCCCTTGTCGGCGGGGTCGTGGCCGGTCTTGAGGCGGTCGGTCTCCGCCGTGCCGCCGCGGTCGTTGCGCGGGTCGCCGTTGGCGAACCGGTCGGGCATCACGAAGTAGAACCGCTCGCCGGTCAGGTCGGCCCGGAGCGCGTCCTTGGCCAACGCCCGGTCACCGTCCCGGACGCCGGGCGCGAGATCGGTGACGGCTCCGACGGCGAGCCTCCGGACTTCGGGCGCGGCGCCGGTGGGTGGTGGCACGAACGGCACAACGGCCAGGGCGATGAGCGCGGCGACGGCCCGACGCATCGCGACCTCCTTGTCGCAAGAATTTGCAACCACACCCCGGCGGTGGAGCCGGGGCGAGGTGCACAAAACCACGACAATCACGGCCGGACAAGGCCCAGACGGCTGCAAGTCCTTGCAGCCCTTGCATCACTCCTGGTAGAGCCAGATCCAGTTGCCCGACGGGTCCTTCACCGCCGAGTTGCGCGGCATGCCGACCGAGCCCCGCGGTGCGACGACCTCCACGCCGCCCGCCGCGACGGCACGCGCGTGGTAAGCGTCCAGGTCGGGCACGAGCAGCCCGAACGTGCTCGGCCCGAGCCGGTCGGTGTCCGCGCGGTCCTCCAGCAGGTGCACCAGGAAGAACCCGTCCTGGCCGTACTCGCCGAACACGAACGACGAGTAGTCGTCGTCCTCGGCCCGCCTGGTCACCTCGTACCGCAGGTCGAACGCGGCCCGGTAGAACTCGACGGCCGCGGCCGCGTCGTCCACCGCGATCTTGATCTGCACCGGGCGCACGCCCGTGCCGGGTGTGGACACGGTGATCCCCTCCTCCACGTAGCGGTCGACGTCCCCGAGCCGGGCGGTGAGCACGTCGCGCTGCCGTTCCAGCCGCTTGCGGTGGCCGGTCAGCACCTCGTCCACGTCACCGCCGTCGACCACCCGCCGGATCTCCTCGATCGGCAGGTCCAGGCAGCGCAGCGCCAGGATCAGCCGGGCGCGGCGCACCTGCTCGCGCCGGTAGCGCCGGTAGCCCGACGCCGGGTCGACGACGTCGGGCGTGAGCAGCCCGACGTCGTCGTAATGCCGCAGCGCGTGCACGGTCAGCCCGCTGAGGTGCGCGAACCGCCCGATGGTCATCAGCTCGTCCTTCACACCACCACTGTGAGGTCTCGGGTCACCCGAGAGTCAACGGCGGGGCTGGAGGGTCTTGCTCCACAGCGACGCGCCCTTGATGTCGCGCAGCCACACCGTCAGCTCGCCGTCCCGCGACACCTCGACCTCGCCGAAGTGCTGGAAACCGTCCAACGGGGTGGTGTTCGCGGCCGGTGGGGCGTTGACGAACACCGCTTCCGGGCCGAACGTCGGGTCCAGCGTGTTCGGGCCGAACGCGCCCGCGTTCAGCGGACCCGACACGAACTCCCAGAACGGGTCGAAGTCCTGGAACGACGCGCGCTCCGGCGAGTAGTGGTGCGCGGCCGTGTAGTGCACGTCCGCCGTCAGCCACACGGTGTTGCGCACGCGCCGCCGCTTCAGCTCGCCCAGCACCCACGCCAGCTCGTGCTCACGGCCGCCCGGCGCGCCCGGCAGACCGTTGGCGACGCCCTCGATGTCCGTGCCGTCCGGCACGGTCAGCCCGATCGGCAGGTCCGCCGCGATGATCTTCCAGGTGGCCCGGCTGCGGTCGAGCGAGTCCACCAGCCAGCGGGCCTGCCGGTCGCCGAGCACGACGCCCTCGCCGTCGCGCGGGGAGGTGTTCGCGTCCTTGTACGACCGCATGTCCAGCACGAACACCTCGACGTGCGCGCCGTGGCGGAACTTCCGGTACACCCGGCCGTCCACCGCCTGCCGCGGGTCGATCGGCTGCCACTCGTGGAACGCCTGGAACGCCCGCGCGGCCAGCACGTCCACCCGCTTCTCGGTGTACGCCGGCGAGGTCAGGACCTCCCCCGGGTACCAGTTGTTGGTCACCTCGTGGTCGTCCCACTGCACGATCATCGGCACGCGCGAGGCGAACGACCGGTACTGCGGGTCGAGCAGGTTGTAGGCGAACTGGCCGCGGTACTCGTCCAGCGTCTCGGCGACCTTCAGCTTCTCCGGCGTGACGACGTTGCGCCACACGCGCCCGTCGGGCAGCGTCACCGACTCCATCAGCGGACCGTCCGCGTACACCGTGTCGCCGCTGTTGATGAAGAAGTCGGGACGGCGGGCGGCCATCGCGCCGAAGATCGGCATGCCGCCCAGGTCCGGGTTGCTGCCCCAGCCCTGGCCGGCCACGTCACCGGACCAGACGAACCGCACGTCGTCACGGCCCAGCGGAGCGGTGCGGAAGCTGCCCGCCACCGCTTCGCTGCGCGTGCGGCCGTCCAGGTCCTCGGCGACCACGCGGTAGTGCACCTCGCGCCCGCCCGGCAGGCCGCGCAGCCGCACCCGGCCCGTGCCACCGGTCTCCGGCGTCAGCAACGGCCCGCGCACGGTCCGCGCGTGCCGGAACGACGGGTCCGACGACACCTGCACGAGCATCCGCGACGGCCGGTCGGCCCGCGTCCACACCAGGCCGCCGTCGAACGTCACGTCACCGGACTGCACGCCGTGCGTGAGCACGGGCCGGTCGCCGCCGCGCGCCAGCGCCACACCGCCGGCCAGGGTCCCGGGCACGAACGCCGCCGCCGTGCCGATCGCACCGGCGCGCAGCAGCGTCCGCCGGTTCACCACACCATCGCTCATGCGCGGGTTTGTAACCGGTGAAGCCTAATTCCGGGTGAACGGGAACCGTCGCTCACAGGCCCAGCGCACGGCGGACCTCTTCAAGCTCCCGTTGCGCCTGCTGTGCGTGCTCGACCAGGACCGCGCTGCTCCGGGCACCCGACGCCACCTCTCACCGGTCGCCGAGTCACCGGTAGCCGAGCGCCCTGAGCAGCACCTCGACCACGACCGCCGCGGCGGCGACAGCGACGAGGAACCCCACCAAGCGCGGCACGCTCACCCACTGCCGCTCGCCTTGGCGGACGACGAGTTCCGCCGCCAACCGCTCACGCCGTCGTGCCTGGTCACGATGCCCGGCCGGGTGGGCGGGCGCCCGCTCCCCTGCCTGCCCGCGCGACGCCACTCGATCCCGCGCCTGCCCGACCAACGCCACGGCTTCCTCCGGCCCACCGACTTCGACCAGATCGGGCAACGGTTCGCGGTCGGCCTTCCTCGCCTTCCGGCCGGCCGCGGCCTCGTGCTTCTTCTCCGGCTTGTCGACCCACGGCCGAGTGCCCGCCCGGTCGGGGCTCGGGTGGGTGGCGGCCAGCGGCGGCGGTTCGGTGGTGTGCGGGAAGGTCATCGTGCACCAGCCGGCGGCGTTGCGCCGCTTGGCCAGCCACTCCTCGGCGCCGGCTTCGTCCTGGACGAACGACTCGCGCCAGCGCACCACGAAGTCGACCCACGTGTGCCCGTTGACCAGCTGCACGATGTCCGAGATGCAGTGCTTGCACGGCAGGTGCTCGGTGTAGAGGTAGACGACCGGGCGCTGGTCCGGCAGCATCGCGGCCAGCGTCCTGCGGACCTCGCTCACCACTCGCAGCTCGGCGCAGGCCGACCGGTTGTCCGGCCGGTCCTTGGACCTCTTCTTCCCCAGCGGCGGGTACTTCGGCTTGCCGTCCACCACCGACACCGGGTTGCCGCTCATGTACGGCGTGAGCTCCTGCCGGCCGATCTTCCGGTCACCGCCGATCCGCACGATGAACGCCTGGGCCGCGTTGCCGACCCGGTAGTCGAGGTAGGTGAGGCTGTCCACCGGCTTGTGCGTCTTGTCCAACTCCCGGCGGAACTGGAAGAAGTTCGGCGGAGCATCGTGCTTGAAACGCCTGTCGTCCAGGTACCGCTGCGCCAGCAGCCGCTGCACGGCGGCGTTGCCCGCGGCGGGCTGGAGCGCCACGAGCGCGCCCGCCGGGACCGCCACGCGCGGCCGGTGGGATGGGGTCGACTGCTGGGCCAGTGGCTCGGCGCGCATTCGGTCCACCGGCCCAGCGTGGTCACGCGACGTGGCCGCGCGGAAGGCACGCGGGGGCAGCCGAAAGGGCACGAGTCGCCGCCCGTCCGAGCTGCTGCCAGACGGGGCTACTGCTGCTGGCTGGGCAGCCGACCCTCGGCCATGCGCTTGGCCACGTCACGCCGCAGCCAGAGGAGGTACACCCAGACCAGGCTGAACACGACGCCGATGCCGCCGAGCGCGGTCAGGGCGAACCACGACGCCACCATCACCACGTGGATCGCCGCGATCACGTACACGGCCCACGGGCGCTTCAGCAGCGCGCACGTCCCGATCAGCGCGACGATCAGCCCGAGCACCAGGTACCCGACCCCCGTGCCGACCCCGCCGCTCAGCTTCGCCACCACCGGCAGTGCCAGGGCGACGACGATCACCTCGAGGATCAGCGTGCCCGCCATGATGCCGCGGAAGGACTTCATCGGGTCCTTCTTGGGTGCGGGAACACCCTTGGGCGCCGGTGCGGGCGAGGTCACGAAGGCTCCTTGCCGAACAGCGCACGCGCGTCGCCCGCCGTGACGACCGAGCCGGTCACCACGACGCCGCCGCCGGACACGATGTCGCCGTCGTCGCTCTCCTCGGCCAGCCGCACGGCCTCCTCGATCGCGTCGTCGAGGTGCGGCTGGACGACCATCCGGTCGTCGCCGAAGATCGGGATCGCGATGCCCGCGAGCAGGTCGGGGTCCATGGCCCGCGGCGAGGAGTTCGAGGTCAGGACGACCTCGTGGACGACCGGCTCGAGCGCGCTGAGGATGCCGACGGCGTCCTTCTCCTGCATCACGCCGACCACGGCCACCAGCTTGCGGAAGCCGAACTCCTCGTCCAGCGCCTTGGCCAGCGCCTCCGCGCCCTGCGGGTTGTGCGCCGCGTCGACCAGCACGGTCGGCGCGGTGCGGACGCGTTCCAGGCGGCCCGGCGAGGTGGCGGTGGCGAACGCCTCGCGCACGGCCTCGATGTCGAGTTGCCGGTCGGGGCCCGCGCCGAAGAACGCCTCCACGGCGGCCAGCGCCAGCGCCGCGTTCGCCGCCTGGTGGGCGCCGTGCAGCGGCAGGAACACCTCGTCGTACTCGCCGGCGAGACCTTGCAATCGCAGCATCTGGCCGCCGACGGCGATGTCGCGCTGGATCACGCCGAACTCGGAGCCCAGCCGCGCGACCGTGGCGTCCACCTCGGCGCACCGCCTGAGCAGCACCTGCTCGACGGCGGGGTCCTGCTTGGCCATCACCGCGACCGCGCCGGGCTTGATGATCCCGGCCTTCTCCTCCGCGATCCCGGCCAGGTCGCCGCCGAGGTACTCGACGTGGTCGATCCCGATCGGCGTGATCACGGCGATCCGGCCGTCGGCGATGTTCGTCGCGTCCCAGGACCCGCCCATGCCGACCTCGATCACGGCGGCGTCGACGGGCGCGTCCGCGAACGCCGCGAACGCCATGCCGGTGAGCACCTCGAACTTGCTCATCGGCACGTCGCCGCGCGCGTCCACGATCGACAGGTACGGCTCGACGTCGCGGTAGATCTCGACGTACCGCTCGGGGCTGATGGGCGCGCCGTCGACGCTGATCCGCTCGGTCGCCAGCTGCAGGTGCGGGCTGGTGTAGCGGCCCGTGCGCAGGCCGATCCGGGTGAGCAGCGAGTCGATCATCCGCGACGTGGACGTCTTGCCGTTCGTGCCGCCGACGTGCACCACGGGGTACGAGCCCTGCGGGTCGCCGAGGATGTCGGCCAGCGCCCGGATCCGGTCGAGGCTCGGCTCGATCTTGGTCTCGGGCCAGCGGGTGTTCAGCTCCGACTCGACCTGCCGCAGCTCCTCCAGCGCGCCCGTCTCGAAGCCGGTCACGAGTTGTCCTGCGGCAGGGTCTCGAGCCGGGCGTGGATGCGGTCGATCTCGGCGTTGGCCGCCGCGAGCCTGGCCTGGATCTTGGCCACGACCTCGGCGGGCGCCTTGTCGAGGAACGCGGCGTTGCCCAGCTTGCCCTCGCACTGGGCGCGTTCCTTCTCGGCCACGCCGAGGTCCTTGGCCAGCCGCTTGCGCTCGGCGACCACGTCGACCGTGCCGGACAGGTCCAGCTCGACCTTCACGGTGCCGTTGGGCAGGCCGACGTCCAGCGAGACGCTGACCGAGAAGTCGTCGCCGGGCTCGGTCATCCGGGTCAGCGACCGCACCGCGGGCACCTGGTCGAGCAGGTCGACGCAGCACGCGCCGCGCACCTTGCCCGCGACCTTCTGCGCGGGCTTGAGGCCCTGGTCGGAGCGGAACCGGCGGATCTCGGTGACCAGCTTCTTCAGGCCTTCGATCCGGGTGGCGGCGACCTCGTCGCGCGCGACACCGGTCGGCTTGGGCCAGTCCGCGATCACCACCGACTCGCCGCCGGTCAGCGTGGTCCACAGCGTCTCGGTGATGAACGGCGTCAACGGGTGCAGCAGCCGCAGCACGACGTCGAGCACGTGCCCGAGCACGGACTGGGTGGCCTCGGCCCGCGCGCCGCCCTCGGCGAGCTGGACCTTGGCCAGCTCCAGGTACCAGTCGCAGAACTCGTCCCAGGTGAAGTGGTAGAGCGCTTCGCTGAGCTTGGCGAACTGGAAGCCCTCGAACTGGCCGTCGACCTCGGTCACGAGCCCGTCGAGCAGGTCGAGGATCCACCGGTCGGCGTCGGTGAGCTCCTCGCGCGGCGGGAGCGGGCGGTCGACGGTGGCGCCGTTGCTCAACGCGAACCGGGTGGCGTTCCACAGCTTGGTGGTGAAGTTGCGCGAGCCGGCGGCCCACTCGTCGGCGAGCGCCATGTCCGAGCCGGGGTTGGCGCTGCGCAGCAGGGTGAACCGGGTGGCGTCGGCGCCGTAGGCGTCCATCCAGTCGATGGGGTCGATGCCGTTGCCGCGCGACTTCGACATCTTCTTGCCGTACTGGTCGCGGATGAGGCCGTGCAGGAACACGTGGTCGAACGGCTGCTTGCCGTCCATCGCGTACAGGCCGAACATCATCATCCGGACGACCCAGAAGAACAGGATGTCGTAGCCGGTGGACAGCACGCTGGTCGGGTAGAACTTGGCCAGGTCGCTGGTCCGGGTGGGCCAGCCGAGCGTGGAGAACGGCCACAGGCCGGACGAGAACCACGTGTCGAGCACGTCCTCGTCCTGCACCCAGCCCTCGCCGGGCGGCTCGTCGTCCGGGCCGACGCACATGACCTTGTCGTTGGGGCCGTACCAGACGGGGATGCGGTGGCCCCACCACAGCTGGCGCGAGATGCACCAGTCGTTGAGGTTGTCGACCCAGTCGAAGTAGCGCTTGTTCAGCTCGGCCGGGTGGATGGTGGTGCGGCCGTCGCGCACGGCGGCGGAGGCCGCTTCGGCGAGCGGGGCGACCTTGACCCACCACTGCATGGACAGGCGCGGCTCGATCACGGTGTCGCAGCGCGAGCAGTGGCCGACGGAGTGCTTGTAGGGGCGCTTCTCGGCCACGATGCGGCCTTGTTCGCGCAGGGCGGCGACGACGGCGGGGCGTGCCTCGAAGCGGTCCATGTCCTGGAACGGGCCGTGCGCGGTGATCACGCCGCGGCCGTCCATGACGGTGAGCGCGGGCAGCTCGTGGCGCTGGCCGATCTCGAAGTCGTTCGGGTCGTGCGCGGGGGTGACCTTGACCGCGCCGGTGCCGAACGCCGGGTCGACGTGCTCGTCGGCGACGACGGGCACGTAACGGCCGGTCAGCGGCACTTCGACCTCGGTGCCGATGAGGTGCTGGTACCGCTCGTCGTCGGGGTGGACGGCCACGGCGGTGTCGCCGAGCATCGTCTCGGCGCGCGTGGTGGCGACCACGATCGAGTGCTCGCCCGAGCCGTAGCGGATGGAGACGAGCTCGCCGTCGTCCTCGGAGTGGTCGACCTCGATGTCGGAGAGCGCGGTCTGGCAGCGCGGGCACCAGTTGATGATGCGTTCGGCGCGGTAGATCAGGCCGTCGTCGAAGAGCTTCTTGAAGATGGTCTGGACGGCGCGGGACAGGCCCTCGTCCATGGTGAAGCGGGTGCGGCTCCAGTCGACGCCCTCGCCGAGGCGGCGCATCTGGCCGAGGATCTTGCCGCCGACCTCGTCGCGCCACTCCCAGACGCGTTCGATGAACTTCTCGCGGCCGACGTCGTGGCGGGACTTGCCCTCGCCGGCGAGCGCGCGTTCGACGGCGGTCTGGGTGGCGATGCCCGCGTGGTCGGTGCCGGGCAGCCAGAGCACCTCGTAGCCCTGCATGCGGCGGCGGCGGCTGAGCGCGTCCATGATGCTGTGGTTCAGCGCGTGGCCCATGTGCAGGCTGCCGTTGACGTTCGGCGGCGGGAGCACGATGGAGAACGGCGGCTTGTCGCTGGTCGCGTCGGCCGTGAAGTAGCCGCGCTCGACCCACCGCTCGTACAGCCCGGCCTCTACCTCGGCCGGGTTCCAGGCCGGTGGGAGTTCGGAGCGCTGCGGTGCGGTGGGGGTCTCAGTCACGGTCGAAGTCTACGGAGGCGCGGGTATCGACTTCTAACCAGATACCTGCTAGCGGCCGGGGTCGGCGTGTGATGCTTCGCGTGGGGGGCGCGACGAGTCTTGGGTGGTGGGGGATGAACGGGTCCGACGAGCGCCTGGGGCCGGGCGAGGACACGTGGGAGGACCGGCTGGGGCCGGACGACGAGAAGTGGTTCCGGACGCGGGTGGAGCGGTGGTTCGCGCGCCACGGCAAGCTGGTCGGGGCGTTGGCGGTGCTGGTCGTGCTGGGGCCGGTGGTGGCGCTGTGGCGGACGGGCCGGTTGGACGACGTCCTGTTCGACGACGTGCCCGCGGTGACGGTGCCCGCGTCGGTGTTCGGGGCGCCCCCGGACGTGGAGGGCGCCACGGTCCCGCTGAACCGGGAGCGCCCGTTCGCCGGGATGCCGGAGGACGGGTGGGCCGACGGCGAGGCCGGGATCGTGGCGCCGGTGGTGGAGGACTGGCAGGGGCGGGTCGTGCCGGTGGAGCAGCAGGTGGCGGCGTTGGAGTCGGTGCGGCGGGTGGTGGTCGCGGCGCGGCTGGACCCGCGGGTGCTGCGGGACGGCGACGTGGAGCCGGTGTTGGCGATGCTCGCGCCGGGGCAGCGGGCCGACCTGCGGGCGCGGCTGGCGTCGGCGGACGGCGGTTCGGTGCTGACGCGGGTCGCGGACGGTGAGCGGCTGCTGGGCGTGCCGCCGAAGGTGTCGGGTTCGATGCGGGTCTCGGCGACCGAGCCCGGTTCGGTGGTCGTGCACACGTCGTTCACGTTCGCCTACGCGTTCGACACCGACCGGCCGCTGCGCAACCCGGCGGACGCCGTGGCGAAGGCGATCCACCAGGTCAGGTACGTCGTGGTGGGCGGTGAAGCGGTGTACGTGGACGAGGCGCACAGCACGTACGTCACCGGTTCGTGTGGTGACGCGGACCGGAGCCGGATCGCGCCGCCGGCCTCCGCGCCGTACGGCGTGCCGTGCCTGAGGTGACGATCCGTATCGACAACGCACCCGACACCTGGTAACGCCTTGGGTAGGGCTTGGCGAGCGTGGGAGCGACGTGGACGAGTACCGGATCGAGGACCACCCCGACCTGCAGGACGCCGGGTGGGCGCGGGAGGCCGTGAAGCGGGCCGAGCGCGAGGCCAGGGTGCGGCGGCTGAGGTCGTTGCCGCGGCGGCCTCGGCGGCGGTTCTGGGTCGGTGCGGCGATCGCGGTGGCGGCGGTGCTGCTGGCGTGGGCGGTGATCGCCTCGGAGTCGAGCCCGTCGACGGCGCCGGGTGTGCGCCCGGTCGACCTGGACGAACCGTTCGCGGGCACGTCGGCGGCGGCGTGGGCGGACGGTGCGGCCGGGGTGGTGGCGCCGGAGGCGGCGCAGGTGGGCTCGTACTCGGCGGAGCAGGTGGCGGCGGCCTACCAGCGGGTGCGGGAGGCGGTGGTCGCGGCACGGCTGGACCGGCGGGTGGTGGTCGATCACGACCTGGAGGGGTTCTTCGGGTTGTTCGCGCCCGACCTGCGGGAGTCGCTGCGGGTGTTGTTCGACGGCCGCAACGACGGTGAGGCGGCGTTGGTGGTGACGCGGGTGGACAAGGGTGCGCGGTTGGCGGAGGTGGAGCCGAAGGCGCGTGGCGAGATGGTTGCCGAGGTGGGGCCGGAGGGCGAGTTGGTGGTGCGGACGGACTACACGTTCGCCTACGCGTTCGAGCCGGACCGGCCGGAGGCGGTGCGGGGGCCGTTGGACGTGGTGGCGTTGTCGCGGTTCCAGGTCCGGTACTCGGTGCGCACGGGCGGTGGCCCCGGGGTGGAGGGGCTGTGGGCGGACGCGTCGCTGGGCTCGCTGCACTCGATCGGCTGTTCGAGCGCCAAGCGCGGTTACCTGGCGCCCGCGTTCACCGAGCCGTCCTTGCCGCCGGGCCTCGACTTCGACCTCGGCGCGCCGTCGTCACCGGCCGACGGCTGCCCCGACTGAGGTCACCCGATCGGACGATTCGCGGCACAGTGGCGCCGATCACAATTGATGGTGATCACCGGGGATCCGCGCAGGTGAGGACGCCGGAGGCACGGGCCGTTCACAACCCCTTGGGGCCCGTGACAGCGGTCCCGCGTCGTCCCTGGCGCGACCGGCGATCGGACAGACCGCCGGCGCGCTCGCGCGGGGCGCGCCGGCGGCACACCACCGGTCCGTTCGCGCGGCGGCACGGCGGCAGCACAATGGGGGGCATGGACCGCAACCCGCCCCGGCAGGACATCGACGAGTCGCAGCTCGACGTGAGCGAGCCCAAGCGGTGGGCGGCGGGCATCCCCGGTGTCGCGGTGTCGCTGCAACGCGGTGTCGAGCAGATGGGCGTGGCCCGCACGGCGACCACGCTGCGGCTGCTCAACCAGCGCGAGGGCTTCGACTGCCCGGGCTGCGCGTGGCCGGAGCCGCAAGGGCACCGCAAGCTGGCCGAGTTCTGCGAGAACGGCGCGAAGGCGGTGGCCGAGGAGGCGACCAGGCGGCGCGTCGGGCCCGCGTTCTTCGCCGAGCACCCCATCGCCGAGCTCGCCGGCAAGACCGACTACTGGCTGGGCCAGCAGGGCCGGATCACCGAGCCGGTGGTGTTGCGGGAGGGCGCGACGCACTACGAGCCGATCGAGTGGCACGACGCGTTCTCGCTGATCGCCTCGCAGCTCAACGGCTTGGCGAGCCCGGACGAGGCCGTGTTCTACACGTCGGGCCGCACCAGCAACGAGGCCGCGTTCCTGTACCAGCTGCTGGTGCGCTCGTTCGGCACGAACAACCTGCCGGACTGCTCGAACATGTGCCACGAGTCGTCCGGCGCGGCGTTGTCGGAGACGACCGGCATCGGCAAGGGCTCGGTGAGCATCGAGGACTTCAACCGGGCCGACCTGATCGTGGTGGTGGGGCAGAACCCGGGCACGAACCACCCGCGGATGCTGTCGGCGTTGGAGGAGGCCAAGCGCGGCGGGGCGAAGATCGTGGCGGTGAACCCGTTGCCGGAGGCCGGGCTGCTGCGGTTCAAGAACCCGCAGAACCTGCGCGGGCTGGTCGGCGCGGGCACGAAGCTGGCCGACGAGTTCCTGCAGATCCGGCTGGGCGGCGACCAGGCGTTGTTCCAGGCGGCGGGCAACCTGCTGCTGTCGTGGGACGCGGTCGACTCCGAGTTCGTGGACGGCTTCACGGAGGGTTTCGCCGAGTACGCCGAGCACGTGCGGCGGCTGGACTGGGACTCGGTGGACGCGGCCACCGGCCTGCCGCGCGCCCAGGTCGAGCTGTTCGCCCGGATGCTGGCCGACTCGCAGCGCACGATCTTCTGCTGGGCCATGGGGTTGACGCAGCACAAGCACGCGGTGCCGACGATCCGCGAGATCGCGAACGTGGCGCTGCTGCGCGGCATGATCGGCAAGCCCGGCGCGGGCCTGTGCCCCGTGCGCGGCCACTCGAACGTGCAAGGCGACCGGACCATGGGCATCTGGGAGAAGATGCCGGAGAAATTCCTGTCCGCGTTGGAGTCCGAGTTCGGCATCGACGTGCCGCGCCGGCACGGTTTCGACACGGTGGCGTCGATCCGGGCCATGCGCGACGGCGCGGCGAAGGTGTTCTTCGCCGTCGGCGGGAACTTCGTCGCGGCCACCCCGGACACGGCGGTGACCGAGGCGGCCGTGCGGAAGCTGGACCTGACCGTGCACGTGTCGACCAAGCTGAACCGGTCGCACGTGGTGCACGGCCGCACGGCGTTGATCCTGCCCACGTTGGGGCGCACGGAGAGCGACCTCCAGCACACCGGCGAGCAGTTCGTCACGGTCGAGGACTCGATGTCGGTCGTGCACCGCTCGCGCGGCCGGCTGGCGCCCGCGAGCGACCGGCTGCTGTCGGAGGTGTCGATCGTGTGCCGGCTGGCGCGGGCCGTGCTGGGGCCGGACCACCCGGTGCCGTGGGAGGAGTTCGAGAAGGACTACGACCTGATCCGGGACCGGATCGCGCGGGTCGTGCCGGGGTGCGGCGACTACAACGCGCGGGTGCGCCTGCCGGACGGTTTCGTGCTGCCGCACGCGCCGCGCGACGCCCGTGAGTTCACCGGCACCCGGTCGGGCAAGGCGCACTTCTCGGCGAACGACCTGACCGTCCTGCGGGTGCCGCCGGGTCGGCTGCTGCTGCAGACCATGCGCAGCCACGACCAGTACAACACCACGATCTACGGCCTCGACGACCGCTACCGGGGCGTGAAGGACGGCCGGCGGGTGGTGTTCGTCAGCCCGGAGGACCTCGACGCGCTCGACCTGCTCGACGGGCAGCACGTCGACCTGGTCAGCGAGTGGCCGGACGACCCGACCGGCGTGACCGAACGGCGTGCCGAGCGCTTCCGCGTGGTGGCCTACCCGACGGCGAAGGGCTGTGCGGCGGCGTACTTCCCGGAGGCGAACTCGCTGGTGCCCCTGGACTCCACGGCCACCGTGTCGGGCACGCCCACGTCGAAGTCGATCGTGGTGCGGCTGGAGAAGGTCGACGCCTGAGGCGGCCGGGACGGGCGCGCAAACGCTTCCGGTAACGCCGGCGGCCATTCGGGCGAACCAACCCACGTGAAGGGAACCGTGCTCCTCGCCGTGGCCGCGCTCGCCGCCGCGTGCACGAGCACGCCGCCGAGCACGCCGACCACCGAGCATCCCCCGTCACCGACCGCGACCGACTCGGCGGGCGTGAACTGCGAGGACGCGCCGGCGGACGTGGTCGGCGCGGCGCTGGAGCTGAGGCTCAACCACCCGCGCCAGACGATCACCGACAACGTCGTCCGCTGCACCTACGACGGCGGCACGACCGAGGTCCGCTTCGAGACCGGCGCGGACGCCGCCTCCTTCGCCGAGGGCCGCACGGAGCACGCCCGGATCACCGACCTGCCCGGCTTCCACGACGAGGCTTACCGCGCCACCACCGTCACGGGCGAGGTCGTCCGCACCACCGTCACCGCCCGCGCGGGCACGGTCGAGGTCACCGTGACCTCCGGCGCGACCGCCGACCGGGCCCAGCGGCTCATCGACGCCCTGTTCGCCGCCCTTTGAACCACCGTCGCACCGGCCCTTCGGCCTCGATCTGCCGGATCGAGTCACGGGCCGCCTCGGCGATGCCGGGGTCGTTCGTCTCGTCCAACCGCTCGGCCGCGTCCCTGAGAAGGTCGAGGGCCTCTTCCCGCCTGCCGAGGGACCAGTACGTCAGCCCGACGTTGTACAGCGAGATCCCCTCGCCGTGCGGGTCCCCGATCTCGCGGCTGATCGCCAGGTCCCGCTCGAAGTAGTCCAGCGACTCGGCGACGCGACCGGAGCGGCGCAGCATCCCGCCGATGTTGCCCAGCGCGTGCCCCTCGGAGACGCGGTTCCCCGTTTCCCGGTACACCGCGAGCGCGGCCCGGTAGTGGCCCTCGGCCTCGTCCAGCCGCCCGAGGCTGTCGGAGGCGATGCCCAGGCCGTTGAGGCAGTCGCCCTCGCCGTCCCGGTCTCCCACCTGCCTGCGCAGGTCCAGGGCACGCCGGTAGAACCCGGCCGCCTGGTCGTAGGCGGCGCTGTCGTTGTGCACCTTGCCCAGGTTGGCCAGGCACCGCGCCTCGCCGTCCCGGTCGCCCGCGCGGCGGTACGCCTCGGCGCTGCGCTCCATGTGCCGGATCGCCTCGGGGATGCGACCGGTCAGCGCGTAGGTCGACGCGATGTTGTTCAACGAATGGGCCTGGTCCCGCGGCGAGTCCAGGTCGCGGAACAGGTCCCACGCGGCCTGGAAGTGGTGCAGCGCCTGGTCGAACCGCCGCATCCGGTGGTGAGCGCTGCCCAGGCCGTTGAGGACCTTCCCCTCACCCGCCCGGTCGCCGAGTGCCCGTGCCGACGCCAGCGCCAGCAGGTCGACCGGCACCCACTCCACCGACCGGCGCAGGTTGAAGTACCGGAACGCCGCCTCACCCGCGTCCCGGACGTCCTCGTGCCACCCGTTGCGGGCCGCGAGCTCCAGCACCGGCAGCAGGTTGTGCAGCTCGTCGTCGAACCAGGCGAGGGCCGTGAGTCGGTCGGGGAACACCTGCCGCCGGGTCGCACCGGGGTCCAGGTGGCTGTGCACGCCCTTGACGTGTGACACGTAGTGCTTCACGAGCGCGCGCTCCGCCACCAGCCGGGCCTCCGCGTCGTCCACCGCGGCGCACCGTTCGGCGGCGTAGATCCGCAGCAGGTCGTGGAACCGGTACTCGTCGGCCACCACACCGCCCTGGAGCAGGTGCGCGCGGCGCAACCGGACCAGCAGCGCCCGCGCCTCGTCCGGCGTGACGCCGGCCAACGCCGCCGCGGTCGCCGCGGTGACCGTGCGGCCCGGGTGGAGCGCGGCCAGGCGGAACACCCGCGCCTGGTCGGCGGGCAACCGGGCGTACGAGGCGTTGAACGCCGTGCGCACGTCGATCGAATCGTCGTAGGCCAGCTCGCCCAACCGGTCGTGCGCCGCGGCGATGGACTCGGCGAACCGGCTCAGGTCCTCACCCCGCCGATCCGCCACCACCTCGGCGACGATGCGCAACGCCAACGGCAGGAAACCGCACGTCTCGGCCAACGCACCCGCCGCCACCGGATCAGCGGCGATCCGGTCGTCGTCCGGGTCGACCGACCGGACCGCGTCCTCCAGCACCTCCACGGCCTCCGCCGCGCTCATCACGTCCAGCTCGACCCGCCGCGCCCTCGGCACGGGCAGGTTGTCCCTGCTCGTCAGCACCAACCGGTGCGCCGGCACCGCAGGCCGCAGCGGCAACACCTGATCGGCCGACGACGCGTTGTCCACGACGACCAGCACCGGCGGACGCGCCGCGAGCTGGGACCGGTAGAGGGCCTCCCGATCACCCCGGTCGGGCGGGATCGCCTCACCGGGCACGCCGAGCGCGCGCAGCAACGAGGCCAGCGCGTCGTCCGCGCCCAACCGCTGCTCCTCGTTGTACCCCTGGGCGTCCACGAACAGCACGCCACCGGGGAACCACCCCGCGCCGACCGCCAGGTGCGCCGCCCGCACCACCAGCGCCGACTTCCCCACCCCGGCCAACCCCACCACGGCCAACGCGGTCCGCTCGCCGCCGGGTGACAGGAAGTCCCGCAGCACACCCAGCTCGGCGGCACGGCCCACGAAACCCTCGTCCACCGGCAGGCTCGCCGGCGTCACCGGCGCGGCCGGCTGCACCACGGTCAGCGAGTCCACCCGCCCGACCTGGAGCACCGGGCCGAACACCGTGCCGCTGATCTCGTTGTGGACCTCGCTCACGACGTCACCGCTCCAGCACCGCCATCGCCGCGTTGTGGCCGCCGATCCCGCTCACCCCGCCGCCACGCCGGGCGCCCGCGCCGCAGACGAACAGGTTCGCCACGTCGGTCTCGACGCCCCAGCGGCCGACCTCGGCCTCGGTCTCGGCGAACGGCCAGGCCAGTGCGTCGTGGAAGATGTTGCCGCGCGGCAGGCCCAGGTCCGCTTCCAGGTCCAGCGGTGTGCGGGCCTCCAGGCACGGGCGGCCGTCGGCGTCCTCGGCCAGGCACGACTCGATCGGTTCTTCGAGGTGGGCGTTCAGCCCGGCCAGGTACCGGCCGACCAGCTCGTCCCGCAGCTTGTCGTTGTCCTGCTCGAACAACGCCGCCGGCGTGTGCAGCCCGAACAACGTCAACGTGTGCCAGCCCCGTTCGACCAGCTCCGGCGCGAGGATCGACGGGTCGGTCAACGTGTGGCAGTACAGCTCCGCCGGCAGCACCGACGGCACCTGCCCGGCCGCGCTCTCCCGGTACGCCGTCTCCAGCTGCCCGTACGACTCGTCCACGTGCAACGTCCCGGCGAACGCCACCCGCGGGTCGACGCCGCCGCGGAACCGCGGCAGCCGTTCCAGCAGCATGTTCACCTTCATCTGGCAGCCCTCGGCCACCGCCGCGGCCGGTCGACCGCGCAGGCGGTCCAAAGTGGACGGAGCAGCGCCGGACAGCACGAACCTGGCGCCCACCGTGCGCCCGTCGTACTCGACCTCGGCCCGCACGCCGTCCGCGTCCACGCGCGTCACCTCGGCCCTGGTCACGATCTCCGCACCCGCCTCCCGCGCCACCCGCAGGAGTTCGCCGGTCACCGCGCCCATCCCGCCGACGGGCACCTTCCACTCGCCCGTGCCGTTGCCGATCACGTGGTAGAGGAAGCACCGGTTCGCCTTCAGGTCGTGCAACGACGTGTGCGTGCCGATCAGCCCGTCCGTGGCCACGACACCGCGCACCACGTCGTCCGCGAACAACTCCTCCAGCGTCTCGCCCAACGGCGACTCCACGACCTGGTCCCACAGCCGCATCCGCGCCACCGAGTCGACCCGCAGCCGGGCGTGCTCCCGCGACAGCAAGGGCTCCAGCATCGTCGGCGACAACGCCTCGGCCAGCACCTCCAGGTCGTCGTACCAGCGGCGCCACCGCGCCCACTCGGCGTCCGACCCGGTCAACGCCCGGAACGACGCCGCGGTCGCCTCACCCGGCTCGCGCTCGACCAGCAGGTCGCCCGCCGGGGTGTACGACGACGCCGACCGGGACCGCAACGCCACCCGCAGCCCCAGGTCCGCCACGACCTTGTCCGGCAGCAGGCTGACCAGGTACGAGTACCGCGACAGCCGCGCCGGGACGCCCGGGAACGCCTCTTCGCTCACCGCCGCGCCGCCGACGTGGTCGAGCTTCTCCAGCACCAGCACCGTGCGGCCCGCCCGTGCCAGGTAGGCAGCCGCCACCAGCGCGTTGTGCCCGCCGCCGACCACCACCACGTCGTAGGTATCCACGCGGCCGACTCTAACCAGTGAACAACGCCGTCACCTTGCGGATCAGCTCGACCAACCCGTAGGCCAACGGCAGACCCACCCACAGCCAGGCGAACACGACCAATCCACGCCTGCTCATCGGACCACCTCCACTGTCGGCTCGTGGTACTTCGCGGCGACCGGCCGGACCAGTTCGTTCGCCACGAACCCGACCACCAGCAACGCCATCATGATGAACAGCGACGCCGTGTACAGGTCCGGCCCCGCCTTGCCCGCCGCCTTCTGCCCGTCCGCGATCGCGTTCACGATCAACGGCCCCAGCACGCCCGCCAACGACCACGCCGTCAGCAACCGCCCGTGGATCGCGCCCACCTGGTACGTGCCGAACAAGTCCTTGAGGTAAGCCGGGATCGTGGCGAACCCGCCGCCGTAGAACGACAGGATCAACATCGCGCACACCACGAACAACGGCTTCGACGCGTTGCCCGCCAACGCCAGCACCAGGTACGTCACCGCGCCGACACCCAGGTACAGCCGGTAGACGTTCTTGCGCCCCACGAGGTCCGACGTGGACGACCACACGATCCGGCCGACCATGTTCGCCAGCGACAGCAACGCCACGAACCCCGCCGCCGCGCCCGCCGCCACCGGCGTGGACGTCTCGGCGAAGAAGTCGCGGATCATCGGCGACGCCTTCTCCAGGATCCCGATGCCCGCCGTGACGTTGAAGCACAACACCACCCACAGGCACCAGAACTGCGGCGTCCGCAACGCGTTGCGCGCCGACACGTTGACCGCCGAACGCACCACCTTCCGCTCCTCGACCTCCGCGGGCACCCGCACGAGCAGCACGCCCACCGACATGAAGACCGCGTACACGACCCCGTGCACCAGGAACGTCTGCGCGATCCCGCCGCTGTCGCGCCCGAACGACTCCAGCATCTGCGCCGACCACGGCGACGCGATCAACGCCCCACCGCCGAAACCCATGATCGCGATGCCGGTCGCCATCCCCGGCCGGTCCGGGAACCACTTGATCAGCGTCGACACCGGCGAGATGTACCCGATGCCCAACCCGATGCCGCCGACGAACCCGTACCCCAGCACCACCAGCCAGTACTGCTGCGTCCAGGCGCCCACCGCCGAGATCAGGAACCCCGACGAGAAGCAGGTGGCGGACACGAACATGGCCCACCGCGGCCCGTTGCGCTCGACCAGCGTGCCGCCGAACGCCGCCGACAGCCCCAACATCACGATCCCCAGCTGGAACGGCAGCGCACTCTGCGTCCCCGTGAGGTCCAGCGCGCCCTCCAACGGCGGCTTGAACACGCTCCACGCGTAGGCCTGGCCGATGGCCAGGTGCACCGACAACGCGGCGGGCGGGATCAACCAGCGGTTCCAGCCCGGTGGGGCGATCGTGCGAGAGCGGTCCAGGAAACCCACTGCCCGACACCTCCGTAACCTGGTGAGTGGCTTGCGAAAAAACTTAGCCAAGAGAAGGAGTTGCACGATGGGGCGAGTCACCGTGCGTCGCCCAGTGGTCACGTATGCGCGACGAACGTCCCGGAAACGGGTCGACGCGCTGGCCGCCGAGGAGCCGTTGGAGCTGCGGGTAGGCGGCAAGGCACTGACCGTGACGATGCGCACACCGGGGCACGACGTGGAGCTGGCGCACGGTTTCCTGCTCAGCGAAGGCGTCATCCGCGGCCTGGAGGACATCTCGGTCGCCCGCTTCTGCGAAGGCACCGGACCCGACGGCCTCAACACCTACAACGTGCTCGACCTGACCCTCGCCGAGGGCGTGCCGCCGCCCGACCCGGGCGTGGAGCGCAACTTCTACACGACGTCGTCCTGCGGCGTCTGCGGCAAGGCGGCCCTGGACGCGGTCAAGCTGAAGACCAGCCACTCCCCCGCCGCCGACGACTGCACGGTCGACGTGGACGTCCTCTCGGCCCTGCCGGACGAGCTGCGCAAGCGCCAGAAGGTCTTCGCCGCCACCGGCGGCCTCCACGCGGCGGGCCTCTTCACCACCGCAGGCGAGGCGCTGATCGTCCGCGAGGACGTGGGCAGGCACAACGCGGTCGACAAGGTCCTCGGCTGGGCCGTGCTCAACGACAAGGTCCCGCTGGCGGGAACCGTGCTCATGGTCTCCGGCCGGGCCTCGTTCGAGCTCGTCCAGAAAGCCGCCATGGCGGGCATCCCCGTCCTCTCGGCCGTCTCCGCGCCGTCCTCCCTGGCCGCCGACCTGGCCGAGGAGCAGGGCCTGACCCTGGTCGGCTTCGTGCGCGGCGACTCGCTGAACGTCTACACGGGCCACGACCGGATCACCGCATGAGACCACTGGACGGCGTCACCGTCGTCAGCCTCGAACAGGCGGTGGCCGTCCCGTACGCGACGCGCCTCCTCGCCGACCTCGGCGCCCGCGTGATCAAGGTCGAACGCCCCGGCGGAGGCGATTTCGCCCGCCACTACGACACCACGTGCGGCTCCGTGTCGTCGTACTTCGCCTGGACGAACGTGGGCAAGGAGTCCGTCACCCTCGACCTCAAGCACCCGGCCGCCCGCCAAGTCCTGCACGACCTGGTCACGACCGCCGACGTGGTCCTGTGCAACCTCTCCCCGGCCGCCGCGCGTCGACTGGACGTGGACGCTTCCTCACTCCGCCAGGTGAAACCCGACCTGGTGATCGGCGAGCTCTCCGGCTACGGCGAGTCGGGCCCGTACGCGGGCCGCAAGGCCTTCGACGCCCTGATCCAGTCCGAGACCGGCCTCATCGACCTCACCGGCCAGGACGACGTCACCGCGCGGGCGGGCATCTCGGTGGCCGACATCGCCGCGGGCGCGCAACTGCACTCCGCCGTCCTGGCCGCCCTCCTCCACCGCGCCCGGACCGGTGAGGGCGCGACGCTGAGCCTCTCGCTCTTCGACGCCTTGGCCGAGTGGATGCACCAGCCGATGCTCTACGCCGCCGGCACCGGCCGGGCCGCGCCCCGCACCGGCGCGCACCACCCGAGCATCGCGCCCTACGGCCCGTTCCCGTGCGCCGACGGCACCGTCCACCTGGCCGTCCAGAACGACCCCCAGTGGCGCCGCCTCTGCGCCCTCCTCGACCGGCCGGACCTGGCCGACGACCCCCGCTTCACCACGGTGACGTCCCGCGTGGCCAACCGACCGGCCCTGCACGCCGAACTCGACTTCACCTCCTGGACCACCGCGGACCTGCTCGACGCGCTCGACGCCGCCGACGTCCCCGCCGCCTTGACCCGCAGCGTCGCCGACCTGCCCCACCACCCCCAGGTCACGGCACGCGACCGGCAGACCACGATCCCCGTCCCCGACGGGGAGATCACCGCGCTGCGGCCGCCGGTCGACTCCACCGCCTGGCACTGGACGCCCGCACCCGTGCCCGCCCTCGGCGAGCACACCGACCACGTGCTGCACGGGCTCGGCTACTCGGCGGAGCAGGTCGCGGAACTTCGGGCGCAGTCGGCGATCTGAGGAAACGCGAGCGCGGTTCACGACGATGTGGTGAGGGGATCGGGCTTTGGGGGAGAACACATGGTCAGCAGGCGAACGGTGCTCACCGCACTGGGTGGCACCGCCCTGGCGACCGTCGGCGTCACGGCCGCGTGGCACGGCAACGCCCCACTGGGCGAGGCACTCCGGCACGCGCTGGGCGTCGCCGGCCCCGTGCCCGCCGTCAAGCGCGCCGTGATCACCGTCGAACGCGTCCACTCCCGCTACCGGGGCCGCGACGTCGACCTGCTCACGATGGCGCCCGCGGGCGTGCCCACCGGGAACCTGCCCATGTCGATCCTCCTGCACGGCCGCCACGGCGCCGCCCGCACCGCGGCGCCGGGCGGCATGGCGGAGGTCCTGGTGGCCGCCGTGAGCCGAGGCCAGGTGCCCCCGTTCGGCTTCGTGGCCGTGGACGGCGGCGACCACTACTGGCACGAGAACGTCCCCGGCGACGACCCCATGGCCATGCTGCTCGAAGAAGTGCCCCGCTGGCTGGCCGAACGGGGCTACGGCGCGCCGTTCGCGTGCACCGGCGTGTCGATGGGCGGCTTCGGCGCCCTCCTCTACGCCCGCAGGCGGCAAGAACGCCGTGAGCAGGCCAAAGCCGTCGCCGTGATCGCACCGGCGCTGCTCACCGACTGGGCGGAGATGGCCAAGCGCAACGCGTTCACGGGCCCCGACCAGTGGGCCTCGCTCGACCCGCTCAAGAACATCGACAAGCTCGGCGACGCCCCCGTCGGCGTCTGGGCGGGTGACCGGGACACCTTCATCACGGGCACCCGCCGGTTCATCGCCGACGCCAAGCCCGCCGTCGCCTCCATCGTCCCGGGCGGCCACAACGACGCCCTCTACCGCAAGGTCGTCCCGGACGTGATCCGGTTCCTGGGCAAACGCGTCCCCGGCTGACCACCCGACGACCTCCACGGACACCATTCCCACCGTGGCACAACGGACCCGCAACCTCCCACCCAGGCCGCTCAACCCAATGGCCGCACAACGGACCCGCCACCGCACCGCAGAGGCCCGATTTGACATGGGTTCGGGTGCCTTAGGCTGGTCGAAGCCGGGCAGGCTTGGCGGACGCTCTTCCCGCCAGGCCTGCCCGGCTTTGGCCCATGTCAAATCGAGCCGGACTCAACCACCGACCTGGTCGGAGAAGCGAAACGGCGCACCACCCACCTTCGGGTGGACGTGCGCCAAGGGGACGTGCACGCCCTGCCGCTGGAGGACCACAGCGTGGACCGCGCCAGGATCGACCGGGTGCTCCACCTGGTCGCCGACCCGACCGCCGCCCTGGCCGAGCTGCGCCGCGTGCTGCGGCCCACCGGACGTGCCGTGCTGGCTCAACCCGACTGGGAGACCCTCGCCGTCGACCCGGGCTCGGTGGCCACGAACCTCGCGTTCAACCGCTTCGTGTGCGACCGGATCGTGCCCAACCCCGTCATCGGCAGGCAGCTGGCCAGGATCGCCGCCGACGTCGGCCTGACCGTCACCTCGATCGAGGCGGACGTGCAACTGCTGCACGACTTCACCACGGCCGACGAGCTGCTGGGCCTCACCCGCAACGCGCACCGGGCCGTCGAGGCAGGCCGCCTCACCCGCCGAGCCGCCGACACCTGGCTGGCGGACCTCGCGACCGGCCCGTTCCTGGCCGCGTTCACCCTCTTCCGGGTGACGGTCAGCGCGGCGTGAGAGGGGTGCGCCCACTGCGCACCCACTTCAGCACCGCACCCCACTCGCCGTAGCCGGCGTCCACGTTGAGGTGCGCGCCACCCACGATGACGTCGATCTCGACCCGCAGCGCCTCGGCCATCTCCTTGGCCTGCGCCACCGTGCAGTAGGAGTCGCCCTCGCCCACCACCAACCGGGTCGACACCGCCGCCCGCCGCACCACCGTCGGATCGAGCACGGGGTGCAGGAAATCGGAGATCAACGGCTCGCCTGCGAAGTCGGGCGCGGGCGGCGCGACCAGCAGCACCCGGTCGACCCGCAACGACTCGTCGAACTCCCCGGACGCGTGGTGCAGCCACAGCAGCACCGCCAGCGAGTGCGCGACGACCACCCGTTCGGCGGAACCGGCCGCGGGCATGGCGGCGAGGTGCGCCCGGAGCTCGTCCAGCCACGCCGCCAGCTCCGGCTCGTCCGGGGAGCTGAACCGGGGCAGGTCGACCGACCCACCGTGGTGGGCCAGTTCACCTGCCAGCCAGTTCTGCCAGTGCTCCGGCCCGGAACCACCCAGGCCGTGCAGGATCAGCGTGTGCGGGAGGGACAACTCAAGCCGACTTCTCGCGACGCTCCCGGCGCGAGGGCTGCCGGGCCACGATCGTCGGGTTGACGTTCTCCTTCACGGTCTGCTCCGTGATGACGACCTTGGCGACGTCCGTGCGGCTCGGGATGTCGTACATCACCGGCAGCAGGACTTCCTCCATGATCGCCCGCAAGCCGCGCGCGCCCGTGCCGCGGAGGATCGCCTGGTCCGCGACCGCCTCCATCGCCGTCCGGGTGAACTCCAGTTCGACCCCGTCCATCTCGAACAGCTTCTGGTACTGCTTGACCAGCGCGTTCTTCGGCTCGGTGAGGATCCGGACCAGCGATTCCTTGTCCAGGTTCGTGACGCTCGCGACCATCGGCAACCGGCCGATGAACTCGGGGATCAGCCCGAACTTGATCAGGTCCTCGGGCATCGACTCGGCGTAGTAGTCCGCCGCGTCGACCTCGGCCTTGGTCCGCACCTCGGCGCCGAACCCGAGACCGCGCTTGCCCACCCGGTCCTGGATGATCTTGTCGAGGCCCGCGAACGCGCCCGCCACGATGAACAGCACGTTCGTCGTGTCGATCTGGATGAACTCCTGGTGCGGGTGCTTGCGACCGCCCTGCGGTGGCACCGACGCCGTCGTCCCCTCCAGTATTTTCAGCAGCGCCTGCTGCACGCCTTCGCCGGACACATCCCGCGTGATCGACGGATTTTCACTCTTTCGAGCGATCTTGTCGACCTCGTCGATGTAGATGATGCCGGTCTCGGCGCGCTTGACGTCGTAATCAGCCGCCTGGATGAGCTTGAGGAGGATGTTCTCGACGTCCTCGCCCACGTAGCCGGCCTCGGTCAACGCCGTGGCGTCCGCGATGGCGAACGGCACGTTCAGCATCTTCGCGAGGGTCTGGGCCAGGTAGGTCTTGCCGCACCCGGTCGGCCCGAGCATGAGGATGTTCGACTTGGCGAGTTCCACGCCGTCGTCGCGGCCCTCACGCCCGCGGTCACCGGCCTGGATGCGCTTGTAGTGGTTGTAGACCGCCACCGAGAGCGTGCGCTTGGCCTCGTTCTGGCCGATCACGTACTGGTCGAGGAACTCGTGGATCTCGGCGGGCTTGGGCAGCTCGTCGAGCTTGACGTCACCGGCCTCCGCGAGTTCTTCCTCGATGATCTCGTTGCAGAGGTCGATGCACTCATCGCAGATGTAGACACCCGGTCCGGCGATGAGTTTTTTCACCTGCTTCTGGCTCTTGCCGCAGAAAGAGCACTTCAGCAGGTCGCCGCCGTCACCGATACGTGCCATGACCGCTGACCTCTGTCCCCTCCGGCGCACGACCTGGTGAGGTGCGCCTGACTGCTGATGTGGCGAGTGCCCGCTGGGTGCGGGGTCCGCCCGTTCCCCTCGACGGTACCTGTCCTACCCCGCTGTGCGGGAGGACCAGCGTGCCCCCGACACGCCTGGCTGAGCAGGACCCCTGGTCAGCTCGGCGTGTCGGGCGCCACGCCGGGACTACTTCGCCGAGAGCTTCCGGTAGGGCAGGACGCTGTCGATGAGGCCGTACTCCTTGGCCTCGTCGGCGGTGAGGATCTTGTCGCGCTCGATGTCCTCGCGCACCTGCTCGGGCGAGCGGTTGGCGTGCCGCGCGAGCGTGGTCTCCAGCAGCCTGCGCACCCGCTGGATCTCGTTGGACTGGATCTCCAGGTCGGAGACCTGCCCGTAGACGCCCTCGGTGGCCGGCTGGTGGATCAGGATCCGGGCGTTCGGCAGCGCGTGCCGCTTGCCGGGGGTGCCCGCCGCGAGCAGCACGGCCGCCGCCGAGGCCGCCTGGCCCAGGCAGTAGGTCTGGATGTCCGGGCGGACGAACTGCATGGTGTCGTAGATGGCCATCAGCGAGGTGAACGAGCCACCCGGCGAGTTGATGTACATCAGGATGTCGCGGTCGGGGTCCTCCGACTCGAGCACGAGCAGCTGGGCCATCACGTCGTTGGCCGACGCGTCGTCCACCTGCACGCCGAGGAAGATGATGCGCTCCTCGAACAGCTTGTTGTACGGGTTGGACTCCTTGATGCCGTAGCTCGTCCGCTCGACGAACGACGGGAGCACGTACCGGGACTGCGGCGCGTGGAACTGGCTCACTTCAGGTCTCCTGGTGGCTGGTGCTCTGGTCGCGGTCAGTTGGTCGTGGCCTGGCTGGCGCGGGTGATCACCTTGTCCACGAAGCCGTACTCGACGGCTTCCTTGGCGGTGAACCAGCGGTCGCGGTCCGAGTCGGCGATGATGCGCTCGACCGGCTGGCCGGTGTGCTCCGCGATGAGCTCCGCCATCTCGAGCTTGGTCTTCGTGAGCATGTCCGCCTGGATCGCGATGTCCGCCGCCGTGCCGCCGACACCGGCCGAGGGCTGGTGCATGAGGATGCGGGCGTGCGGGAGGGCGTGCCGCTTGCCGGGCGTGCCCGCCGAGAGCAGGAACTGCCCCATCGAGGCGGCCAGGCCCATCGCGTACGTCGCCACATCGGGCTCGATGAGCTGCATCGTGTCGAAGATCGCCATGCCCGCGGTCACCGAGCCACCGGGCGAGTTGATGTAGAGCGTGATGTCCTTCTCCGGGTCCTCCGCGGCGAGGAGGAGGAGCTGGGCGGTGATCTGGTTGGCGATGCCCTCTTCGACCTGCGACCCCAGCACGATGATCCGCTCGCGGAGCAGGCGCTCGTAGACCGAGTCGTTGAGGTTCATCCCCGTGGCCGCTCGCATCTCGGGCGTCGGGAAGGAATGCTGCGTCACGTCTGCCTGCCTAACTTTGCCTACTAGCTGTGCCGAAAAGAGTCTCGTAGCAACGACCTTAACGAAGGCGGGCGGCGTCGACGTCCCGACACCGCCCGCGTTCGCTCAGGGCTTCACTCCGCGTTCGCGGTTTCCGGCTCCTCAGTGGACCTGGTCTCGCCGAAGAGCTCGTCCAGGTCGAGGGCGTTGCCCGCGGAATCCGTGACGGTGGCCTGGCGCACGACCGAGGCCAGCGCCTTGCCGCGGCGCACGTCGGCGAAGATCGCGCCCAGCTGGCCCGACTGCTGGGCCCGCTTGACGTACTCGTCCGGGCTGATGCCGAACCGCTGCGCCTGGTAGATGATCCGCTCGGTCAGCTCGGCGTCGGTGACGTTGAGCTGCTCGGCGTCGGCGATGGCGTCCAGCACGAGCTGGGTCTTGACCGCCTGCTGGGAGGCCTCCAGGACCTCGGCGTCGAACTGCTCCTTGGTCTGGCCCTGCTCGGCCAGCCAGTCGGCGAAGCGCGCCTCGTCGTGGTCGAGGGCGTGGATGGCGTCGTGCGCCCGCGCCTCGACCTCGCCCTGGACGACGGCCTCGGGCAGCGGCACCTCGACGCTGGACAGCAGCGCCTCCAGCACCTTGTCCCGGGCCTGGACGCCCTGCTGCATCTTCTTGACGCGGCCCAGGCGGGTGCGCAGGTCGGCCTTCAGCTCCTCCAGCGTGTCGAACTCGCTGGCCAGCTGGGCGAACTCGTCGTCCAGCTCGGGGAGCTGGCGCTCCTTGACGGAGTTCAGCACCACGGTGACCTCGGCGTCGCGGCCGGCGTGGTCACCGGCGACCAGCGTCGTGGTGAAGTTCGTGGACTCGCCCTCGGAGGCGCCGACCAGGGCGTCGTCGATGCCCTCCACGAGCTGGCCGGAGCCGATCTCGTAGGACAGGCCGGCGGTCTTGGCCTCCTCGACCTCCTCGCCGTCCACGGTCGCGGACAGGTCGACCACGACGAAGTCGCCGGTCTGGGCCGGGCGCTTGACGCCGGTCAGGGTCGCGAAGCGGGCGCGCAGCTCGTCGAGCTGGGTGTCCACGTCCTCGTCGGTGACCTCCTGGTCGTCGACGCTGACGGTCAGCTCGCCGAACGCCGGGACGGTGATCTCGGGGCGGACGTCGACCTCGGCGGTGAACGCCAGGGACTCGCCGTCCTCGATCTTGGTCACCTCGAAGTCGGGGCGGCCGAGGGTGCGCAGCTCACCGGAGTTGACGGCCTCCAGGTACTTGGCCGGGATGGCCTCCTGGACGACCTCGTCCAGCACGGGCGCGCGGCCGATGCGGCTCTCCAGGACTCGGGCGGGGGCCTTGCCGGGGCGGAAGCCGGGGATGCGGACCTGCTTGGCCAGCTTGCGGTACGCGCGGTCGAAGTCCGACTTGAGCTCGTCGAACGGCACCTCGACGTTGATCCGGACCCGCGTCGGGCTCAGGTGCTCGACGGTGCTCTTCAACGTGGTCTCCTCGTAACGGGCATGACGTGCGGAACACCCCGGTGAACGCGTCTGGGCGCGCCGGGATTCCGCCTGAGTCTAGGCGGTCGGCCGACCCGGTGGCGCTAGCACCCCGGGTCGAGGCGCCGCAACCGGCCGCGACCGGCCGCGGCGGGGCCACCGGGCCATTGGTCGAGGCAATACCTACTAGCGGGCAATCCCTTTGCGGAGATGCCTTCGGAATTCGTGGGTATCGGTGGAATTCCGCCCGTTCGGACGACCCTCGGTGCCGTCGTGCGGGCAGTCCCCGACGCCCGACTGGACCGTCCGCCAGGCGCGGTGAAAATCACAACGGTGGTTCTTAACTCCACCTTCGCGCGCGCCGGACCGCGCCCGACCCGCCACCGTCCCAGCCGGATCCCCCGCCGGCACGCCGTGCGGACGTGACAACGACTGCGAGACCGCATTTTCGCGGTCTCGCCAGAGGTGGATCGGCCGCACCTATGCGGCCCATCGGTCGATGGACAGGCTGATCCGTTAGGCCATTCGAGTGGCACTGGGAGCCGTGAGCACGGCTGAGCGCGTCAGCACCGAGCGTGGCCACCACGGAGTCGTGTAACACGTATGTCGTAGGGCCGACTAACAGTCGGCAACCGCCTGCGAGGGGAGGTTCGCCAGAACGAGTGAATTGAGGCCGTTTGGAGTAGTGCTCGGCAGAAAACTTTCACTTGTCGAGATGACTCCAACCGCCGTAGTCCATTAGTGTGGGTTTCAGGTAGCGTGACGCCCGGATCCGCACGTTGGACCAGCAATAATTCACGTTGCCGGACGTTCTGGGGGGTCAGCAGCGGACGCAACCGGCAACCGGGACCGACAGGAACGAGCGAGACAATGTCATCGAGCTCTTTAACCACCTATCAGACAAGGTGCCGATGACCCGATGAGATCCATTCCGCCGCTGCCGAACACTAACTCACGCCCGCTGCTGGGCGCCGGCTGTCACTTCGGGGTCCGACGGACCCCGGGGTCGCCTTCCGGCCACCGCGTACCACCCCTCGCGGTAGCGCGGCGATGTTGATCGACCTCAGGCCACGCGCACGCAGAAGCGCAGCCAGGTCAACTGCCGCTACGCAAAGAGATCACGATGCCGTCCCGCACCGGCCTCATCGTGGACCACGTACACGCACCGTTGGGGAGCTCCATGGAGACGCGTCAGCTTTTGGCGTTCACAACTGTGGTTCAAACGGGCAGTTTCACCAAGGCAGCCGCCACGCTGAATTGCTCGCAACCCACTATAACCACTCGGATCAAGGCGCTCGAAGAGACCCTCGGCGTGCCGCTGTTCCGACGGCTTCCGCGCGGCATCCAGATGACCTCTGCCGGTGTCGAGCTATTGCCGTTCGCTCGGAACATCATCACCCTGACCGACAAAGCCAGAAAAGCGATCACGATGAACGGCGAGCCGCACGGCAAGCTGGTCATCGGCAGCGCACAGAGTCTGACCGACTACCGTCTGTTACCACTGATCGAGTACATGTGCTGGCGCTACCCGAGCGTCCAGATCTCACTCCACTCGCGGAACACCCAGGCCAACCTGACCTCGGTGCGTGAGGGGCGGCTCGACTGCACCTTCTTCATCGGCTCCGTCGAGCCCCGCGAGGGGTTGGAGACGACGGTGCTGTGCCCGGAGCCGTTGGTCATGGTCGCCGGTCCCACCCACGCCTTGACCAGGCGTTCGGTGATCACCGAGGACGAGCTGCGCGGGAGCACGCTCATCCGGGCCGAGAACGGCGCCAGTTACTACGAGCAGTTCGAGCAGGCGTTGGGCCTGCAGGAAGCCGAGTCGAAGTCGCCGGTGCTGGCGCTCGACTCGATCGACGCCGCCAAGCGGGCGGTCGCCTCGGGTCTGGGGATCTCACTTGTCCCCGAGGTGACGGTCGCCGCGGAGTTGGCCGACGGCAGGCTCCGCCGACTGCCCTGGGTCCCGCCGTTCCGGGTGTACACCCAGTTCGCGTGGCGCCAGGACAACTCCACCAACCCGTCGGTGACGGCGCTGGTGTCGGCGGCGGCGCAGGTGGTCAGCGAGCAGGTGGCGACTCCGGCATGACACTGGGGAGCCGTTCTTGAGCACTGGGCGCGGTGTGCTCAAGAACGGCCCGCGTTTCGCGGGACGAGTGCCGGGTAGCACGGACACATGACCGTCAAGGCGAGTGACCTGCGAGAGCTGCTGACGTCCGACCTGCCGGACCCCACCCTGGTCCTGGTCGAGGGCCGACTGGCCGTCGTCCCGGTGGACGACCTGGACACCGACCGCTTCCGCGGCGCCCTGCTGCTGCTCTCCAGAACCGAACTGCTGGCCCGGGGCGTCGACGAGACTTCACCGGACGACGCCCTGGAACGCCAAGCGGCCACGATCTCCACCGCCGTCAACGAACTGGGCGCCTGACCCGTGGGCCGGTGATCCGAAGGAAGAGCCCTGACCAACCAGAAGGCCGGCCAGGGCAACCGTCGGGGCGACAGGATTTGAACCTGCGACCCCCCGCTCCCAAAGCGGGTGCGCTACCAAACTGCGCCACGCCCCGGTCCACCCCAGCCTATCGCGACCAGCTAAGCTGACCACGCGCCCACCCCGGTAGGCGCAACGCGGGTGTAGCTCAATGGTAGAGCCCCAGCCTTCCAAGCTGGTCATGCGGGTTCGATTCCCGTCACCCGCTCCAGCCTCTTCTCGCTGGTAGAGCCCTTACGGACCGTCCCACGTGGACGGTCTTTTGCTTTCTGCGGATCTTCCGTGCCCCTCGCGTGCCCCTTCCCTCCTCCCGTGCCCTTGGTCGCGCTCACCATCGCGTCGATCCCAGCCGCGATGCTCCGGCCCCGCTCCTCCCTCGCGTGGAGGTAGATCAGGGCGGCACGGGTGGAGCTGTGGCCCATCCGATCCATGAGTTCGCGGAGCGTCGCCCCGGTCTCCGCCGCCAGCGTGTTGCCCGTGTGCCGGAGGTCGTGCAGGTGGACGTCCGGCATTCCCGCAGCCTTCCTCGCCCGGTCCCAGATGTGCCAGAAGTTGTTCCGCTTCGGCCGCCCGCCCTTCGGCCCGACGAACACCCAGGCGTCTCCGTCGCCGTCCACGAACTGACTGAGGTGTGCCTCGATCTCCTCGCCGAGGAACGGCGGCAGCGTGACCGGCCGCTTGCTCTTGGCCTTGGGGTCGTCCTCGAACAGCGGCCCGGAGTCCGGTTGCACGGTCTGCCGCTCGACCTGGACCACGCAGAACGTGCGATCACCGTCATGGACGACCGAGAAGTCGCGCCGCTTGAGACCCACCATCTCGGCGAACCGCAGGCTGCCGAACGTCGCCAGCAACACCATCAGGCGATACCGCTCCTCGATGGCGTCAGCAGCCTTGAACACTTGCTGGAGGCTTGCCGTAGGCCGCTCCGGACTCCGCTCCTGGCCGCCGCCCTTGATCGTGCACGGGTTGTGCTTGAGGAGCCGTTCCTCGGGTGCCGCCGCTGTGTTGAGCACCGCCCGCAGGAACCGGTACGCCTTGGCGACGGTCACCTCACCCACGCCGTCGTCCTGCATCTCCTTCCGCCACCGCCGCACCCGCGACGGAGTGAGATCGGCGAGCATCACGTCACCGATCCTCGGACCGACGTGGTTGCGGAGCAGGCCGTCGTACAGCTCGACCGTCCGCACCGCCAGGTCCCGCTCCTTGATCCACGCCTCTGCGTAGACCCGAAGTTTGATCTTGCCCGCGTCCGGGTTCGTCCAGTCGTCGCGCGAAATGTCCGTTTCCACGGCGGCAAGCCACCGGTCGGCGTCCTTCTCGCGTTCGAACGTCATCGGCGCGGTGTGCTGCCTGTCGTCCGGCCCCTGGTACCGCGCCTGCCACCGCCCCGAGGGCAGTTGGCGAACCCGCCCGAACCTCCGCCGCTTGTCGCTCACGACGCCCTCCGCAGGTGTTGCCGAACGGCAGCCGGGTCGAACGCCTCCACCCGACCGGCCTCGATGAAGGCATCGAGGTCAGCCCGCTTGAACCTGATCAACCGTCCAAGCCGGTGGAACGGGATGCGCCGCTCCGCGATCAACCGGCGGACGAACCGCTCCGTCGTGCTCATGTACTCGGCCGCTTCGGGCACGCTGAAGTGCTCTTTCTCGTGCATCGGTGATCCCCCCAGATCAGGCCGCTTGGTCAGTTGCCGAACTCTCTTGCCCACCGGCTGACGCAAGCAGCGCCGCCGTGTACTCCGCCTTCCACCGCCGCCGCTCCGCGACCGCCCGCAGCAGCAGGTGAGGTCTCGGCGGCACGTTCGGGTCACCGGGCTGGACGTTGTTCCACACGACCCGAGTCGGCTGGTCGTCCTGCTTGATCCCGACGTCGGCCAAGAGCTGCCGAACAAACTTCACCCGGTCATGCTTGTGGTCGGCGAGCGACTTGCCCGACCACTTCCGCGACACCAGCACCCGCCGACCGGCGACGCCGAGGGTTGAGCGCTTGTGTGCCTTGCCCTTGCACTTGCCCGGCTCCATCGACGGCCGAGCCCCACGAGGCTGGACGCCGTAGAGCAGCCAGACCGGGCACTGCGGCGAGCAAGGGGTAACGGCCAGCTCCGCGCAGAGCCGTTCGGCGTGGTCCTCCTGGCGGCTGGTCCGGGCGTCGAAGCACTCTCCGATGCTCTTGGTCAGGTACTTCGTCAGGTAGCCGATGTGCCGCCCGGCCTCCTCCGTGCCGCCGAGGATGCCCTTGGAGTGCACCTGCACCCCGAACCGCGCCACGTGCGCTGGACGCTCCACCTGGTCGAGAGCTTCCTCCCACGTCGGCAGAGGTTCACGGGTGATCGGGTCAACGAACCCTTTCGCCCGCGAGTCCCACACCGGCCGGTTGTCGCCGCTGTACTTGATCTCATCGTGGTTGGGCCACCACACCTGGTGGTAGGTGGCCTCAGCGACCGCCCGCAGCTCCGCCCGCGAGATCGAACCCCGGATCGCAGCGTGCCAGTGCGGCGCCAGCCGCCGCTGAGGCTCGACGGTCGAGAAGTACTGCACGTCCCAGCCGACGCACCGCCGGAGGTTCTGCACGAACCGGTCAAGCAGGGCCGCGAAGTGCACCGCGTCCCGAGCAGCACGCCGGTAGTCGTACCGGGCCGGGTCAACAGGGGTGCCGTCCGAGCGCACCTTGCCGTAGCTGTCCAGCGTCAACGTGAGGAACGTCGAGGGCTGGTACTTGCCGCCGAACACCCGTCCGACCGTGCGCTTGACGACCGGCCGCCGAGGCAGGTTCGGTGCATCCTGCCGCCGCCTGGTCGACCGCTTCCGCACCGCCCGAGGCCGGACCTCCAGAGCCGGGAGTTTCCCGCGGACTCCGAGCTGCCGCAGCTCCTCATCAACCCCGGCGACCTCCTCCCGCACCTCCTCCGCGCCGATCTCGTCGCCCTCCTCGACCGCCACCCGGTACGCCTTGACCAGGTCGGCCCGGAAGGCCGCCAACGCCCGCTGGTCGTCGGTGGGCGGGTTCGGGGTGAAGTCGGGTTCCTCAATCAGGTGCCACCCCTCGCGGCACTGCGCCATCCGCAACCGCCGGTTCTTCTCCGCGCACGTCGGGCACACGCTCGCCACGGTCGAGCCGCACGGCACGGGCACGATGTCCACCCGCCCGGTGTCCAGGTCGACCCGCTCCTTGGCCAGTGGCCGGACACACACCCCGTGCTCCTCAGCAACCGCCCGAGCTACGTCCAGCGCCGCCGGCTGCTTCATCCGATCCGCACGGGTCAGGTACTCGCTCACGCCGCGACCTCCCCACTGCCCTCCGGCCGAGTCGGGAAGTCATGCACGTCTGCATCGGCCAGGAAGACATTCAGCTCGACCAAGTCGGCATCGGTGACGTGGAAGGCCCGAGCCCGCTCCGGCTCCCGCTGCCCGTCCTGCTTCACCCAGGCGATACCGGGCGTGTTCTCACTGATCTCGTGAGCTGCCGCGCCCCGCTGCCTGACACCGTCGCCGAGCACCATGTCGACCTGTTGTGGCTCGTCCAGGCGCAGAGCCACACGAGTGCTGAACAGGTGCCGGAACGACACGACCTCCTTACGCGGGTCCTGCACCAGGCCCACGACCGCGTAGCCGGGCGCACGTCCCTGCGAGGTGATCGTCTGGATAGCCCGCGCCGCTCGTTCCCGGAGCTGCTTGTCCGGCTGGTAAGCGATCAGGTCGGCCAACTCATCAACCACCAGGACCGTGAACGGCTCCCCGGTTGACCGCGCCCACAACCGCCGCACACCCCTGTACCGCGTCGCCCGCTCCTTGACCTCAGCGGCGATTTCTTCAAGCAGCGCAACGGCTTCTGGCCCGTTGTCGTACACGACCCGGTCGAAGGCATCCGGACATTGCCCGAGTTCCATCCCGCCCTTCGGGTCGATCCCCACCAGCCGCACCAGGCCCGCCCGAACCGCAGGGGCGAGCTGCCACACCAACGACCACAACACCGACCCCTTGCCCGCACCGGGCACACCGACCACGAGCACCTGCGACCCGAGCAGACGTAGCCGCCACGGCTTGCCCGTCTCGGTCCGGCCGACGACCACGCGCTTGAGATCCACCTCGGCATCCGTCAGCGCGGGAACGATCAGGGGGCGCAGCAGCGGGTCACGGTGGACGAAGTCCAGCTCGATCACGCTCGGCCGCAGGACCCGCACCCGACACGAGCGAGCACCGAACGAGTGCGCCAGCCCATCGCGCCGTAGCTCCCACGCCTCAGGCGACTGTGCCGGAACCATGCGCACCCGGACCCGGTCCCTCCATCCCTCGGACCGCACCCGCCGAAGCCTGGGCCGGTACTCGCGCCCACGGTCCCGCTTGGCCAGCTCAGCCAGCCGCATCACCGATCGCCACTTCGGCACGTAGACCGTCGCCCGCCGCCACTCGGTCACCAGCCGGTACCAGCCATGGCGCAGGAACGACCGACGATCCAGACCCGCCCAGATGCTCAGAGCCGCGACCAGCGACAACACCGCCAGCACCAACGGCGAGAGCCCGAACCGCCACCAGCACCAGGCCGCCGACACCGGCACCAACGTGACCACCGGATACCGAACGACAACGAGCACCAGGCGCACAGCCCCGACAACCACCAACCACACCAACGCCACCAGTGCAGCAGCCCACTTGGCCTTGCCGGGAACGAGCACCCACCACGGCACCCGAGGCCGGACACCCTCGAACGGAGCCGGGTCGACCCACTTTCCGCCGTTCATCGCGCACGCCCCACGGGGGCGAAAATCAGCGGCAGCCAGCCCAGGCAGCCGCAACACACGAGCTGGTTCGGGGCAAAGACACCGAACCGCTTGCACGCCCCACAGGGGCGACCGTTGGACAACTTCCACACTGTCGGAGCACCGCGCCGACTTGACGCGCGCACCCCACGTACCGATAGCCTCGACATGACAGGAATCCCTTGTGAGGTAACGAATACAAGCGAAAGTTCCGGTCGGTGTGTCGCCGGGAAACAGCTTCAGCCCGCCAAGACTCGAACCTGTTCCCGGCGACCCCACCAACCAGCAATTCTGATCACTCAGTCGATCGGAACCGGCTAACCCGGTCGCCCGTCACTCCTGCGTCTCGACCTCGAACAGATCCTCGAAGTCGAACGGCGCGAGGGCGGTCAACGCCCCACTGATGAACCGGGCACCGGGCCGCAGCTCACCGGCACGCGCACGCTTGACCGTCGACCGGTGCAGCCCCATCGCCTTGGCCACCGCGTAGTCCGAGCGAAACCCCGCCAAACGCATGGCCTTGGCGAACATGTCATCGCGGAGCCGGATCTCATGCGGCCGACCGGACAGCACGGCGACCCGCCGGCTCTCGGCACGAACAGTGGTGTTCGACACGAGAGCGTGCGCGAGCTTCTCCGCCTTCTCCCTGTGCAAGTCAGCGAGGAACAGCGACTCCTTCCGCCGGCCTCGATCCCTCTCCGCGATCCGCCGATACGTCTCGGCAGACCGCTGGTGGAAGTCGAGCCACTGCACCTGGGTGGCTTCGAGGGAGGGCAACACCTTCGCCAACGCGTCGTGGGCATGCCGAAGCGTCGTCGCCGATCGCACCGCCGACCACAATTCCTCCGACGGGTTCACTCCCACTCATCCCCCACGACACCCAGCGCAACTCCGCCGTCCTGCAAGGCCGAACGCAGCCTGTTGATCGACTCCCTGTCAACCACCAGAACCGCCGGGAACGCGTTGCCGAAGCGGATCTCCACCCGGTCCGCGAACGCCAACGGGTACGCCCGAATGGGCAGGTCATCGGTCACATGAAGCCGAACCATGTCTGCGCGCATCCGGTCACGCCGCCTTGGACGCGGTCTTGACGACAACCGGCTTCATGCCCGAGGCCCGCAGGCTGTACCCGAGCTTCGCCCGACACCGGTGCCGCTCACCGCCGTGACTCCCCCGGCACGCCTTGTCGTCAATCCACGGCGTCACCGTCAGCCCTTCGAAGACCACCGGTCGCACATCGGTGCCCGGAATCGCCTCTGGCGGAACCGGCTGATGAGGAGCCGCGATCTTCACCGTCACCGCAGCCTCGGCCTTGCGCTCCGCCGCCTGGTCGATCACCAAGACCGACCACACCAACAACCCGGACTCCTTGTCCGTCTCCTGCTGAACCGGCAACCCCTTCGCCCGCTCCTCAGCCGACTGGAACTTGAGCACCGGTTCCACACCCATCACCAGCGCGCCACGAGGGAACACGAAGTCGTGCGACGTGGGGAGCCTGCTCCCACCCGAGATCGCCACAGCCGTTCTCCTGACGTCGATGTCGGCTGGACCCTCTGTCCAGCACCTTGACACCAACCACTTTCGGCAGAAATACGGGACGGCAGCACCGCACAGCGGGACAACTACAGACGTCCTTGGTAGCTTGAAGACGTCCCAACTCGTTCCACAGGGGGAACCATGCCGAACCAACGCCTACGAGACTCATTGCTACGCAACGGCTTTGACACCAACCAGGTAGCCAAGGCCACCGGCGTGGACCCCAAGACGGTCGAACGCTGGATCAACCTCGACCGGACCCCGTACCCCCGTCACCGGCGCACCATCGCGGCCATGGTCCGCGAGGCCGAGACCTACCTCTGGCCCAACGCACTCGCCCCGGATGCCAAAAAGGAGATCACTCAATCGGAGGTCGTGCAGGTCTACCCGCACCGCCACTCCGTCCCCCAGGAGCAGTGGAGCCACCTGGTCGACCAGGCCCGCCTGAACATCTCGATCCTGGTCTACTCGGGCATGTTCCTCACCGACAACCCGAACCTGATCAGGACCTTCCGGCAGAAGGCCGAGGCAGGCGTCAAGATCCGCCTACTCCTGGGTGACCCGGCCAGCCGCGAGGTCGCCCGCCGCAGCGAGGAGGAGGGCATCGGCAAGGGCACCCTCGCCGCCAAGGTCCGCAACGCCCTCGCGTTCTTCAAGCCACTGGCCGACAGCGGCCACGCCGAGATCCGCTGCCACCGCACCACGCTCTACAACTCGATCTACCGCTTCGATGACGAGATGCTCGTCAACACCCACGTCCACGGCTTCATGGCAGCCCACGCCCCGGTCCTCCACCTGCGCCGACTCTCCGGAGGGGACCTCTTCGAGACCTACGCCGAGAGCTTCCAGAGCGTCTGGGACGACGCCAAGCAACCCAAGTGGTAGGCAGGGACACATGGCGCGCACCGACCACTACAACGACCCGAACGCCCCCGAAGCGACCAACATCGTCGTAGCCGTGACCGCATTCGTACAGGACGACCAAGGCCGCCTACTCATGATCCGCCGCACCGACAACGACCTGTACTCCATACCCGGCGGAGCCCAGGACGTAGGCGAGACCATCGGCCACACTGTCGTCCGCGAAGTCAAGGAAGAGACCGGGTTCGATGTCGAACCGACCGACGTCATCGGCATCTACTCGGACCCGGCACACGTCATCTCGTACACCGATGGCGAGGTTCGCCAGGAATTCTCGATCTGCTTTCGCGCTCGCCTGGTCGGCGGCGAGCTGCGCACCAGCAGCGAGTCCAGCGAGGTCCACTGGGTCCAGCGCGGCGACTTGAGCTCCCTCAACATCCACCCGTCGATCCGACTACGGATCGAACACGGCTTCGAGAACCGGCTGAAGCCCTACTTCGCCACGTGACCGCGCCCGAACTCCCGCAGGCGATCCTCAGTCCTCTCAACTGCGGCTCTCAGTTCAGGCTCAGCCTGCTTGATGAAGACCGTCACGACGTCTTTCGGCCCATAGCGCTTGTGGATCTCACCGAGCCGATCACCCACGGTCATTGTTTCACCGTCCGGACTGGTCGTCATATCCGCCCACCAGAGCGCATCACGCACCGCGGACTGCTCGTCTTCCCACGAAGCCAGCTCCGCTGACAGCCCCCTCAACTCAGCCTCTCTGCACGCGCACGAGTGATGCGCCACAAGCGCACACAGCCGTTCCGGAAAGCCCTGCTGTTCGAGGTAACGAGCACCGTCGAGCGGGTGGAACCCAGTCAACGCCAGATCAGGCGCGTACCCCACATCGTGCAGCACAGCCGCCGCCGTCAGTAGCTCATGGTCTTGCCCGACGAACAGCCGCCGAGCCACCCCGGCCCGCGTCGCAACACCCTGCACGTGCACCCACCGTCGTGGCAACGAGTCGGCAAGCCGGTCTTCAGCGACCGAGTAGGCCCATGCGACGAGATCCACAGCCCCACCCTAGGCAGCCAGACCTCACCGCGACAGTCCACTACCGCCGGCCTCCTGCCCTGCTGCTCCTAGAGTGCACGCGCCATAGCCCTACACAACCTCTCCACAGGCAACTTCTTCGAGACCTACTCTGAGAGCTGCGAGCACGTCTGGAATCTATCCGAGCCAGCGACGTTCCAGCGAGCTGCCTGCATGGCCTGCGGGCGAACCCGTAAACCTTAGTCGAGGGCAGCAAGCCGTTCAATCAGGTCTTCATCGCTAGGCCAGTCACCCGTAACAGCTGCATCCAGGACACTGGCCACTCTTCCTGATTGCGAACGGATCGGAACCCAAATTTTACTGGTATTTCTACGAGTGCTTACCACAAGGCCGGTCGCCACTAGAACATCCATCACATTATTGACCACTTGGTAGTACTGCGGTGGCATGCCACGACGCAGAGCACTGTCTTTTCTTCCGGCACCAGCTTGCACATACAACTTTTTAAGGATGACCAAACCGGCAAGCACAGACGGAGAATACGGCAATTCGAGCAGTGAATCCGTAGTAGCACTAGAAATCAGAAAATCGTCGAATTCACAGTTAACGAACTTGTCAGATGGCAAGTCCTCCTGCTGACGAACACCTTCAACCTGCAGAAAAGCACAGGCATAGAATTGAGGCAACGCTTGATGGTCACCTCCTATTTCGAGCCGACCGAATAAACAGTCTTGAAACTGCACTGATGCCAAATTTACGCCAGCAGGGACCATAAAATCGGCTATTGTTAGCTCCCGAAGGTAGATAGGGCCGGCTATGTCAGACTTGAGTTCCAGTGCGATGGCCAACAAGTCAGCAGCTAGCGGCGGTGCTGCACCATGACTACTGACCGCATACCTAAGTGCAGTACTGACTAGACCAGCGCCGGATTCTTCGACACCCAGTCGGTGAGCGGCCGAGCTTATGCCGACCTCCTCAAGGAGTTGACGCCAATCTTCAGAAGGAAGATTAGTACTGTACGGATCGTATACATATTTGACGACATCGCCCGCACGGGCGACATCAGCTAGGACAGAATCCATAATTTTCCGAGATTCTGTCTTTGGATCCTCAATGACCAGCCATGGCAGCCGCCGCAGCAAAATATCTTGACGAATATCTGGCGGGTACCCTACAACTTCTCGAAAAGACTGCCGGATATCTTCCAGAAAGACCGGACCTACACCACTTCCAGTTGCACGTGCTTTAGTAGCCAGTCTCTCGAAAACGGATCGGAGCTGATCTCCTGATACGCCACCTTCAATGTTAGATTCTCGTTCGAAGGTTCTTTTTAGGAGCAAATCCCACCCTTCAGGGGCATCCAGCGCACTTCTCTTGACAAACTCTTCTAGGATGTTTTGAGTCGCAAGATAGCCGAGCAGCAAAGGGCGCGACGGCAACCATGCAGGAATATCGGCTACCCAGCCTTGCCGCGAGAGATAGTCGGAAACCTGTTGGTCAGTGAAATCCGTTGCGCTGAGAATCACGGTTGTTTCATTGAGCCCCAGGGCTTCTTCCAGGTCTGAAGTTTTATAAAACAGGTTTTTCCGCCCTGCAATCAAGACACCCACCGCATTAGGCGTATCTCTGACAAATCTGCGAACTAGCTCGACACTTGAGTATCGCGCACTTCGCTCATTTTCGAAATAACCACCACCAATATTCGCTGGCGCAATCTCATCAAATCCGTCCAACAGTATATGCGCATATCCAGCGCGCCACGCGCGCACCAAGTGGTCAGCACGCCTAAAACCTATGGAACGAGCGTGCCTTTCTAGAGCTTCGATAGGATCGGTCTGCCCATGATGATCGCGCAGACTGATATGAATCGGAAAATGAGTTTCGCCATCTATGCCATACTTGTCAGCAAGGTCAAAAAAAGCTTGACGCAAAGTCATGCTTTTCCCAGCTCCGTAGTCGCCCACGATTACTACTCGCTGCGTCGCTTTTACCTGCGCAACTACTCGCCGATATGAGACGGTTTGAGCGTTATCCCGAACGTCAACAAAGTCCATCGGAAAATACTCACCAATGTCCCTATATGATCCGTTCACCAAATCGCGAGCGCTACCAAATGAAGATTCTCGCCTGTGGCTCAGATAGTCGGAAACATTCAGCAGACGGTTTCTGAAAACCTCAAAAGAAATAATACTTACAAGCTGGTTTCCGATACTTTGAACGGCGGTTCGCTGCTCAGCTGTTGGCTCGCCCTTGGTAACCAGATAGCCTGTTACTTCCTTGCCAGGATACTTGGCCTTCAAATGCAAACTTAGCTCGTCGAGCTTACGCGCGTCACTTAGAGCCTTACCTCTAGCTTGACTTACTGTGGACTCGATGGCTACAGCCACATCGTCGTTGATGAAGACCCCGTCACGCTCTTGGCCATTGAACATGACCGCCCCGTCACCCTCTGTATCGGGATACAACCAGCGAGCGACACGCGTAACCTCCTGCTCAAACGCCTTCTCGCGCCTTTGTGCCTCGGACGCCATAGCGGAGCTTCCTCACCTGAACGGGGGACACCTGTAGGTGTTGGGCTTATAGCCTAAGTCACGCTATGTGTTACCTGCCGAACTTGGCTCTACAGGATCAAGGCGCGCCGCCTGCGGCAGCGCGCGGCTGAGACCGGCTCACGTTGGCACCGACTCCCCGCATCCCGGCACGCCGGGCTCCCGCTTCGCTTCGCCCGTCGGCCGTGCGCGGAGTCGGTGCACGTGGCCGGGTAGCGGCGCGCTACAGCTGGGGGGCTCAGGTCACCGCGGATTCACCGGCTCGACAGTCGGGACGATCGCGCGGTCATGCGGCTTGAGCGGGCTGGGCACGGCGATCGGCTGCCGCGACGGCTTCGCCGTCTTGCCATCGGTGTAGGCGACTCAGCGACGAGGGCTAGGCGTACGGCACGCGAACGGGCACCACCTCGTGGCAACCGAGACGTTGGCCGCGTGTCGGAGTGGTGCCCGATGAAGACTGCGACATGCCATCGCCGCCCGTGCCCCTCGCGTGCCCCATCTCAGGGTCAACAGCGGTCGATCAGGGGCACGGGCGGTCAGATGGCGAGCGAAGGTGCTGGTCAGAGGGTTAGGTGGTCAGGAGCTTGATCACTGCCAGACCTTCCAAGCTGGTCATGCGGGTTCGATTCCCGTCACCCGCTCCAGCTCTCTTCGCAGGCAGTCGCCTTGCTGATCGTCCTATGTGGACGTCGATGTGGTGGATCACCCCCGGCCGTTGACCGAGGCGATCTCGTGGTCGCTGCGCCGCTGCTGCGTTCGGCGCAGGCCAGCGGGGCGGGGATGTGACCGGTGGGGCGGTAAGTGGTGTGGTTGGGCGGGTGGTGGCCTGCGGTGATTCAGTGGGTTTGGGGGTTTGGTTGGTCCCGGTGGGGTGGTGGCCGGCCAGGTTCACGCTGTTGAGGTGGGGTTTGGTTTGGCGGTTGGCTTCGGTTCGGTTTTACGCTCTTCGTGACGAGTTGTTGTCAAACCCCAGGCACGTGCGGGCTCGTCGTGTGGTTGTGGGGAGCGGTCACTGGCTAGGGCGGCTTCCCACAACCCACACTTTTGCGGGGTTGGCGCATGATGAGGGCCATGCGTTTGGACCAGATCGTGGTGGATTGTCTTGAGCCCGCACGCCTGGTGCGGTTCTGGGCGGGGTTGCTCGGTGGGGAGCCGGTGGAGCGGGAGCACGGGTGGGCGCACGTCGTGCCGCCCGGGTGGCCGCGGATCTCGTTTCAGCCCGTGGCCGAGGTGAAGGCGGTGAAGAATCGGCTTCACCTGGATGTCGACGTCGACGACATCGCCGAGGCGACGGAGAAGGCCGTTGCGCTCGGAGCGACGCCGCAGGGTGTGGTGCAGACCGACGAGCAGGGCAGTTTCCAGGTGCTGCTGGACCCGGCGGGCAACGAGTTCTGCTTCGTCAAGGCTCACGCCTAAGACGTGATCGCCCGCCACAAGGCCTCGCCGAAGCGGATCGCCAGCACCACCATGAGGACACCGATGGCGAAGGTCACCAGGCATCTCAGGATCACGCGCAGCTTCGTCACGCGCACAGTGTGCCTGCCGAACGGCCGCGACTCAGCCCGTAGCGGCGGCAACGGCGGCACGGAGAGCGCGCACCACCGCCACGTCCCCCTCCACCGACACGTGCTCCTCCCCCACCCGCCCCCACAGCCACAAGTCCACCGCGGACGGCGAGCCGCTGACGACGGCCGCCGGGTCGGCCTGGGGGCAGTAGTCGACGACCCCCTCGTGCAGCGCCACGGTCCACTCGCGGCCGGGGACGCGCAGCGTCACGGCGAGCCCGGACGTGTGTACCCCGGGTGGTTGGTGGCAGCCCAGCCACAGGTGCAGCACCTCGTCGATGCCGTCTGCCGCCAAGCCCGGCTCCAACGGCGCCGCCAAGCCGATCGCGGCCTGCGCGTCGACCCGGTGCACGGCCGTCTCGTGCGCCATCCGCCGCACCCAGAACCCCACCGTCCGGTCCCACGGACACCACGTCGCCGCAGGTAAAGCCGCGCGTGCCGGGTCAAGCACGGCGATCAGGGACGCCGCGCCGACCCGGTACCAGTCGACCAGGTCGGCGTCACCCGGCGAGCACTCCCACGCCACCGGACGCGCGCCGCGGGTGATCCAGCGCGTGACCATCCGGTGGATCGAGCCGACGTGCACGAGGAGGTCACCGACGGTCATGCCGGGACACGCCGGCACGTCACGACCGGGTGGTGCCAGATCGGCCGCGACCGCCAACGCCGCCGCTTCGACGCGAAGCGCACTGGCCAACGAGTGGGCGTCCATCGGCGCAGCATCGCGGACCGGGCAGCCCCAGTGCGACCCCTCAATTGGATCGCGCACGTCGGACGACCGGCGTATGAACGTGCCATGGCGCTCACACTCCGCACCCTCACCGCGGACGACCTCCGGGAGTTCCAGCGGGTCGTCAACTCGGCATTCCTGTTCGACAGCGTCGAGGACCAGCTCGAACGGTGGCGTGGCCTCTTCGAGCCCGAACGGCACCACGCCGTGTTCGACGGCGACGAGCTGATCGGCGGCGGCGGTATCCAGAGCCGCGAGATCACCCTGCCCGGCGCCGGTCCGAAACCGGTCGCGGCGGTCACGGCGGTCGGCGTGAAACCGGGCCATCGCCGCCGCGGCGTGCTCACCCGCGTGATGCGCGCCCAGCTGCACGGCATGCACGAGGAAGGCACCGAGGCGATCGCCGCGCTGTGGGCGTCGGAAGCCGGGATCTACCCCCGGTACGGCTACGGGCTCGCGGCCGAGTTCGCCCAGCTCGAAGTGCCGCGCGGCGCGCGGTTCCGCCCCGGCGTGTCGACCGGCGACGAACGGGTGCGCGAGGTGTCGCGGGACGAGGCCATGCCGGCCATGAAGGCCGTGTACGAAGACCTGCGGCCGAGCCGGACGGGGTGGCTGAGCCGCACGGACGCCGCGTGGGACCACCAGTTCGCCGACACGGAACGCGACCGCGACGGGCTGACCGCGTACCGCTACGTGCTGCACCCGCAGGGCTACGCGGTCTACCGGGTCAAGCCGGACTGGCGGGAACGCGGCCCGCGCAACGAGCTGCACGTCCGCGAGATCGGGGCGCGCACCGACGAGGCCTACGCGGCGCTCTACCGGTACCTGCTGGACCTCGACATGGTCGGCGAGCTGAAGTTCTTCACCGCCTCCGACGACCCGTGCGTCCACCTGCTGGAGGACTCACGACTCGCGCTGCGCCGCCGGACCGACTCGCTGTGGGTGCGGCTCGTGGACGTCGACCGCGCGCTCACCCTCCGCCGCTACCTCTCCGACGTGGACGTGGTGCTGGAGCTGTCGGACGACTTCTGCCCGTGGAACGAGGGCCGCCGGCGGTTCACCGTGAAGGACGGCACGGCGACCGTGCAGCGCGTGGACGACGACCCGGACGTGCTGCTGGACGTGCAGGCTTTGGGTGCGGCGTACCTCGGTGGGACGAGGTTGACGTCCATGGCGCGGGCCCAGCGGGTGAGTGAGGTCACGGAGGGTGCGCTGAACGCCTTGTCGCACGCCCTGTTGGGTGATCGGGAGCCTCACTGCCCGGAGGTGTTCTGACCGTTTCGGGAACCTCCGCCCTGCGTGGGGCGTTTTCCGGACAACAAGCACCGGGAGGGTCGATGACCACCACGATCGTGTTGCTCGTGCTGCTGGTCCTGGCGGGTGCGGTCTGGTACGGCGTCCGCTCCGCCGCCGAGAAGCGCCGCCGGGAGCTGGAGGACGCGCAGGCCGAGGCGCGCCGGTGGGTGGAACGGTTGGGCGGCCAGGTGATGAACCTGTCCGGCACGGACGTGGCCTCGCAGCAGGCGATGGCCGACGCGTCCGAGCGGTTCACCGCGGCCGGGTCGCAGATGGAGCAGGCGCGCACGGTGGAGCAGTGCCGCCTGGTCACGCAGACCGCGATGGAAGGCCTGTACTACGTGCGGGCCGCGCGCGTCGCGATGGACCTCGACCCCGGTCCCGAGCTACCGGACCTGACCGGCCAGAGTCGGGCGGGCAAGGTGTCCGAGGAGCGCGACGTCACGGTGAAGGGTCACCGGTACGTCGCCTCGCCGCGGCCGGGTTCGCAGACGCCGCACTACTACCCCGGCGGTGTGGTGGCGGGTCGCCCGGTGCCGGAGGGCTGGTACTCCGAGCCGTGGTGGAAGCCCGCGCTGGTGGCCGGCGCGTGGGGCTTCGCCTCGATGATGCTGTTCAGCGCGATGTTCACGGGCATGGTCGGCGTGCCGGCGGCCGTGGCGTCGGAGGACCCCGGCGGCGCCGAGGACGGCGGCGACGGTGGTGACGGCGGCGGTGACAGCGGTGGCGACTACGGCGGTGACTACGGGGGCGGCGACTTCGGCGGCGGCGACTTCGGCGGGTTCTGAGGTCGGCGTTACGAGGTCAGAGGCCTGAGGTCAGGCGGGCTGGCAGGTCGGGCACCAGTAAAGGTTGCGGGCGGCCAGCGAGGCGGCGGCGACGGGCGTGCCGCAGACCAGGCACGGTTGGCCGGTGCGGCGGTAGACGTAGACCTCGCCGCCGTGCCGGTCCTGCCGCGGCGCCCGGCCGGTGACCTCGGGCAGGTGCTCCGGCCGCACGGTGTCGATGCGCCCGATCTTCACGCCCGCGCGCATCAGCACGGTCAGGTCGAACCACAGGTCGTCCCACAACGCCCGGTCGACCTGGTTGCCGGGCACGAGCGGGTGCACGCCGTGCCGGAACAGCACCTCGGCCCGGTAGACGTTGCCGACGCCCGCGAGCACGCCCTGGTCCATCAGCAGCACGGCGATGGACTGGCGGGACCGGGCTATGCGCGCGAACGCCAGGTCGGGTTTCGCGTCACGGCGCAGCGGGTCCGGGCCCAGGCGGGCGCGCAGCGCGGCCACCTCGTCGTCGGTCAGGATCTCGCACCGGTTCGGGCCGCGCAGGTCCGTCCAGTGGGTGGGGCCGGACAGCCGCATCCGCACCTGGCCGACCGGTTGGGTGACCGGGTGCGGCGACTCGGTGAACGTGCCGTAGAGGCCGAGGTGGACGTGCACGGTCGCGTCCGGCCCGTAGACGTGGAACAGGTGCTTGCCGTGCGCCTCGGCGCGTTCGAGCAACCGACCGTCCACAGAGGACGCGGAGAACTTGCCCTGCGGGCTCGACACCCGGACCGTCGAGCCCGCGTACCGGCGTTGGTGCAGCTTCGCCAGGCGGTGGAGCGTGTGACCTTCGGGCATCAGGGCAGGGCCGGCGCCTCGCCGGTGCGCTCGTACTCGCGGAGGATGTCGATGCGGCGCGCGTGCCGTTCCTGCCCGGAGAACGGGGTGGCGAGGAACGCCTCGACGATCGCGAACGCCTCCTCGGTGGTGTGCATCCGGCCGCCGACGCCGATCAGCTGGGCGTCGTTGTGCTCGCGGGCGAGCTTCGCCGTCTCCACGCTGTAGGCGAGCGCGGCACGGGCGCCCGGCACCTTGTTCGCGGCGATCTGCTCGCCGTTGCCGGAGCCGCCGATGACGATGCCCAGGCTGCCCTCGTCCGCGACCACGCGGCGGGCGGCCTCGATGCAGAACGGCGGGTAGTCGTCCTCCGCGTCGTAGACGGCCGGTCCGACGTCGATCACGTCGTGGCCCGCGTCGGTCAGGTGCTTGACGAGGTGGGTCTTCAGCTCGAAGCCCGCGTGGTCCGATCCCAGGTAAACGCGCACGTCAGCAAGTCTGCCATCCTTGGCCGCGTGTTCGGACAAGAGGGTTGCCGGTTGCGGTTGGAGTGGGGTCCGGAGGGGGTGGCCGCGCTCGGGGAGCAGTGCGCGGTGCTCGTGATCGTGGACGTGTTGTCGTTCTCCACGGCGGTGGACGTCGTCGTGGCGCGTGGTGGGGCCGTGCGGCCGGTGCGGTGGGCGGAGCGCGGTTCGGCGGCACGTCCGGCGGACCCGTCGTGGACGTTGCGGCCGTCGTCGTTGGTGTCGGTGCCGGCGGGGACGGAGCTGGAGTTGGCTTCGGCGAACGGCGCGACGTTGTGCTCGTTGGCGGAGGCCACGGGGGCGATCGTGCTGGCGGGGTGCCTGCGGAACGCGCGGGCGGTCGCCGTGGCGGCTCGGGCGTTGGCGGCGGGTGGGCCGATCGGCGTCGTGCCGGGTGGTGAGCGGTGGGGCGTGAACATGGTGGACGACGCGGACGCTGGACCGTTGCGGCCGGCGGTGGAGGACCTGCTCGGCGCGGGGGCGATCATGTCGTCCCTGTTGGGCTACGGATCGGCTTCGGTGGAAGCGGCTTTGGCGGCGGAGATGTACGCGTGGGCTTCGGTGGAGGACGTGGTGGCGGGGTGCGTCTCGGGCCGCGAACTGATCGCCGCGGGCCACGCCGGCGACGTGGCCCTCGCCTCTCAGGTCAACGTGAGCACCGCCGTCCCCCGCCTGACCAACGGCCTCCTCCGCGCCTGACCCCGCGCGTGTCGAACCTTCAGGTCCCGCGTGTCCTACGTTCAGAACGCGCGTGTCCTACGTTCCCGTACCCCGAGTTCAACGCTCAGAACAAGATCGACTGTTCTGAGCGTTCAACTCGGGTGTTCTGAACGTAGGACACGCGCGACGCGAACGTAGGACACGCGCGGTCTGGAGGTTCGACACGCGCGGGGTCAGAGTTGGATGGACTTCAGTTCGGTGAACTCGGACAGGCCGTGGGGGCCGAACTCGCGGCCGTTGCCCGACTGGCGGTAGCCGCCGAACGGGGCGCTGGTGTTGAAGGCGGCGCCGTTGATGTCCACCTGGCCGGTGCGCAGGCGCTTTGCCACGGCGAGCGCGCGCGAAGGGTCGGCGGAGAACACCGCGCCGCCCAGGCCGTAGATGGTGGAGTTCGCGATCCGCACGGCGTCGTCCTCGTCCGCGTAAGGCATCACGGACAGGACCGGGCCGAAGATCTCCTCCTGCGCGATCGCCATGTCCGGCCGGACGTCGCCGAACACGGTCGGCGCGACGAAGAAACCGCGGTCCAGCGGACGTGACGGGCCGCCCAGCGCCAGCTTCGCCCCCTCCGAGATGCCGCGCTCGACGTAGCCGACGACGCGGTCGCGTTGCGCGGCCGACACCGCCGGACCCATCCGGGTGGACGGGAGGGCCGGGTCGGCGGGCTCGTACTTCGACGCGGCGGCGACCGCGATCTCCAACGCCTCGTCGTGCCGGGAGGCGGGCACCAGCAAGCGGGTCCACGCGCTGCACGCCTGACCGTTGTTCATGTACGCGTTGCCCACGCCGATCTTCACCGCACGCGTCAGGTCGGCGTCGTCCAGCACGAGGTTCGCCGACTTCCCGCCCAGCTCCAACGCCACCCGCTTCACGGTCTCGGCGGCCAGCGCGGACACCCGACGGCCGGCCCGCGTCGACCCCGTGAACGACACCATGTCGACCATCGGGTGGCTCACCAACGCCTCGCCCACCACCGGCCCCGTGCCGTGGACCAGGGAGAACACGCCTTCGGGCACGCCGACGTCGTAGAGCACCGAAGCGAGCAGGTCCGCCGTCAGCGGGGCCAGCTCGCTCGGCTTGAGCACGACCACGTTGCCCGCCGCAAACGCGGGCACGACCTTGGCCACCATCTGCTGCAACGGGAAGTTCCACGGCGTGATGGCCGCGACCACGCCGACCGGCTCCCGCAGCACGAGCGAGTTCCCGATCTCCGCGCCGTCGAAGTACCCGGCGGCCAGCGCGTCCGCCACGCCGCGCGCGATGCCCACCGGGTTCGGCACCTGCACGCGCGACGCGAACGTGATCGGCGTGCCCATCTCCGCCGTCATGGTCGCGGCGAACTCCTCGGCCCGCGCCTCGACGGCGTCCGCGATCGCCCGCACGAGAGCGAGGCGGGAGTCCGGCGACATCGCCGACCACGCCGGGAACGCGGCGACAGCCCTGGTCACGGCGGCGTCCACGTCACCCGGCGTGCCTGCGCGGACCGTGCCGACGACCTCTTCGGTGGTCGGGTTGACGACCTCGATCACTGCGGGCTCCCGAGAACGATGTGACACTCCAGAACGAAACCGGCCCCAGAGTGTCACATCGAACGCGTCAGGAGAAGTCCAGACCCCCGGTCCGGGTGCGCTTGAGCTCGAAGAAGTACGGGAAGCTCGCCAACGCCCGCGCGCCGTCGAACACCTTCACCGCGTCCTCGCCACGCGGGATCTTGGTGAGCACGGGCCCGAAGAACGCCACGCCGTCGATGTGGATCGTGGGCGTGCCGACGTCCATGCCCACCGGGTCCATGCCGCGGTGGTGGCTGGCCCGCAGCTCCTCGTCACGCGCGTCGGTGTGCGCGGCCTCGGCCAGCTCCGCGGGCAGGTCCACGTCCTCCAACGCCAGCTTGATGGCCTGGTCGTAGTCACGCGTGCTGCCCAGGCCCTCGTTGTGGATCCGGGTGCCGAGCGCGGTGTACAGGTCGCGCAGCACGCCGTCGCCCTTGAGCTCGGCCGCCGCGATCGCGACCCGCACCGGACCCCAGCCGCGGTCCATCATGTCGCGGTAGTCGGCGGGCAGGTCGCGGCCCTCGTTCAGCACGGAGAGGCTCATCACGCGGAAGTTCAGGTCGAGGTCGCGCTGCTTCTCCACCTCGAGGATCCACCGGGACGAGATCCACGCGAACGGGCAGATCGGGTCGAAGTAGAAGTCGACCTTCGTGCGTCCCTCTGTCGACATGCGGTGTTCCCTCCGTGGCTGTTCGTGAGCGGGTGCACCAGGTCCGGTGCTTCCATCGTGCTCAACCAGCCGACCGTACGCAGTCTTCCCTCGGACGCCAGTCCACTTCCGGGGGTCCCACGTGATTGGATGCGACTGTCGTGTTCACCGACTCGACACCCCTTTCCCGTTCCGACGACGCCGACGCCGAGGTCCCGTGGCGGCGGCAGACGAGGTGACCAGTGGCGGCACCCAACCTCACCCGCGACCAGGCGCAGCAGCGGGCTGCGCTGCTGGAGGTCGACTCCTACCGGATCGAGCTGGACCTGACCGACGGTGGCGGCAAGCCCGGCTCGGACACGTTCCGCTCGACCACGACGGTTGCCTTCCGCAGCCGGACGCCCGGCGCGTCCTCGTGGGTCGACATCGTGGCCGCCAGTGTCCACCGCGCCGTGCTCAACGGACACGAGCTGGACGTCTCCGAGTACCGCGAGGAGGACGGCGTCCACCTGCCCGACCTGGCCGAGGTCAACGAGCTGACCATCGAGGCCGACTGCCGGTACATGAACACCGGCGAGGGCCTGCACCGGTTCGTCGACCCGGTCGACGGCGAGGTCTACCTGTACTCGCAGTTCGAGACGGCGGACGCCAAGCGCATGTTCGCCTGCTTCGACCAGCCCGACCTGAAGTCGGTCTACGACCTCACGGTGACCGCGCCGCACCACTGGAAGGTCGTCTCCAACTCGGCGATCGAGTCCACTGTGGACGGTGTCGGCGGCGCGGACAAGCACGTCTTCGCCACCACCAAGCCCATGTCGACGTACCTGGTCGCGCTGGTCGCGGGCCCGTACGCGGAGTGGCGCGACGAGTTCACCGACGGCGACACGACGATCCCGCTGGGCATCTACTGCCGCGCGTCGCTCGCGCCGCACATGGACCACGAGCGGCTGTTCACCGAGACCAAGCAGGGTTTCGGCTTTTACCACAAGGCGTTCGGGGTGAAGTACCCGTTCGGCAAGTACGACCAGTGCTTCGTGCCCGAGTTCAACGCGGGCGCGATGGAGAACGCGGGCTGCGTCACGTTCCTGGAGGACTACGTCTTCCGCAGCCGCGTCACCCGCTACCTGTACGAACGCCGTGCCGAGACCGTGCTGCACGAGATGGCGCACATGTGGTTCGGCGACCTGGTGACCATGCGCTGGTGGGACGACCTGTGGCTGAACGAGTCGTTCGCCACCTGGGCGTCGGTGCTGGCGCAGGCCGAGGCGACCGAGTACCGGCAGGCGTGGACGACGTTCGCCAAGATCGAGAAGTCGTGGGCGTACCGGCAGGACCAGCTGCCGTCCACGCACCCCGTGGCCGCCGACATCCCCGACCTGCAGGCGGTCGAGGTCAACTTCGACGGCATCACCTACGCCAAGGGCGCCTCGGTGCTCAAGCAGCTGGTGTCCTACGTCGGGCTGGACAACTTCCTGTCCGGCCTGCGGGTGTACTTCAGCAAGCACGCCTGGGGCAACGCGACGCTGGCCGACCTGCTCAACGCGCTCGAAGAGGCGTCCGGGCGCGACCTGTCGTGGTGGAGCGCGCAGTGGCTGGAGACCACCGGCCTGAACCTGCTGCGACCCAAGTACTCGATCGACGCCGAGGGCCGGTTCACCGAGTTCGCCGTGCTCCAGGGCGGTGCGCGACCGGGCGCGGGCGAGCTGCGCACGCACCGGTTGGCGATCGGCGTGTACGACTCCGACGCCGACGGCAAGCTCGTGCGCACGCACCGGGTGGAGCTGGACGTGTCCGGCGAGCGCACCGAGGTGCCGGAGCTGGTCGGCGTGCCGCGCGGCAAGCTGGTGCTGGTCAACGACGACGACCTCACCTACTGCACGATGCGGCTCGACGCCGACTCGCTGGCGTCGCTGATCGACCACATCGCCGACATCGCCGAGCCGCTGCCACGCACTTTGTGCTGGTCGGCGGCATGGGAGATGACGCGTGAGGCCGAGCTGAAGGCGCGCGACTTCGTGAACCTGGTGCTCGGCGGGCTGCACGCGGAGACCGAGGTCGGCGTGGTGCAGCGGCTGCTGCTGCAGGCGCAGACCGCGCTCTCCTCGTACGCGGACGTGTCGTGGCGTGACGAGGGCTGGCGCAAGTTCACCTCGCGGACGTTGGAGCTGGCCCGTGCCGCCGAGGCCGGTTCGGACCACCAGCTCGCGTTCGTGAACGCGCTGGCCGGTTCGGTGCTGGACGAGGAGACGCTCGCGGTCGTGCGCGGCTGGTTCGAGGGCACGGACGTGCTCGAAGGCCTCGACGTGGACACCGACCTGCGGTGGCGGCTGCTGCACGCGCTGGTCGCGCACGACGCCGCCGGGCTGGACGAGATCCAGGCCGAGGAGGAGCGCGACCCGACCGCCACCGGCCGCCGCAAGGCCGAGTCGGCACGCGCGCTGCGGCCGACGGTCGACGCGAAGACCGAGGCGTGGGACCGCGCGGTGAACGACGACGAGCTGCCGAACGCGGTGTCGGAGGCGATCATCGCGGGCATCCAGCACCCCGGTCAGAAGGCGCTGCTCCAGCCGTTCGTGGCGCGGTACTTCGCCGACGTGGCCGACGTGTGGGACCGCCGGTCGAGCGAGCGGGCGCAGTCGATGGTCGTCGGCCTGTTCCCGTCGTGGTCGATCTCGAAGGAGACGGTCACGGCGGCCGACGAGTGGCTGGCCGAGGAACGCCCGCCCGCCCTGCGGCGACTGGTGTCGGAAGGCCGCGCGGGCATCGTGCGCGCCCTGGCGGCCCAGGAGTTCGACCGGTCCTGAGTTCGACGTGAGACGTGCGGTGGCCCCGATCGTGTCACCGCACGTCTTACGGTTTGTAGTACACTCGCCACATGGGCACCATAACTTTTCGCCCGGACCGGGAGACGGAACAAGCGCTGGAGAGGTTGACGGCCGATGGCCGCAGCGCTTCAGCCGCGATCCGCGAAGCACTGCTCCTGGCCGCGAAGGTGCAGCAAGCCGAGGCGTTGCGCCAGGAAGCGCTGGCACTGGCGGCCGACCCCGACGACGTGGCGGAAGCACGGGCCGTGCTCGCGGACTTGGAGCCACTGCGTGCGTGGTGAGGTCTACCGCCTTCGTGCTCCGCGCAATGCCACCGGGCACGATCAGCAAGGCAGTCGCTACGCGGTCGTCGTCCAGTCGAACGCGCTTCCGTTGAGCACGTGGCTCGTCGCGCCGACGTCCACGTCGGCCCGACCGGCGTCGTTCCGGCCCGAGATCGAGCTGAACGGGCAGCCCACGCGAGTGCTCGTGGAGCAGACCACGGCCGTCGACCCGCAACGCCTGGGCGACCTGGTCGGAAGGTTGTCACTGCACGAGATGAACGAGGTGGACACCGCTCTTCGCACCGTGCTCGACCTGTGATCCGAGACGTGGTGGAAGCACGCAGTGCCCGCAGAGTCGGAGCGCTGCGGGCGTCATGGCTTCGAGGTGGACGGGGCAGTGCTCAGGCGCTGCCCCGTTTCGCTTCCGGCGCGGAGCGGTGGTCGCGGTCGTAGGCGTCGGCCCAGCGGGCGAACACGTCACGTGAGTGGGCCGGGCTCAGGACCACGCGTTCCAGTTGGCGCATCTTGGCCTCGTAGGCGCTGATGGCGGCCGGGTCGTCGTGGAAGACGGTGGCCGATTCGGTTTCCGCGTAGGCCAGCGGCTTGACCGGCGACGAGAACGTCAGCAGGGTCGCGGAGTGGCGCAGGTGGGCGTGCGACGGCGCGCTCATCGGGATGATCCGCGGGCTGATCCGCGACCAGCCGCACATCAACGTCAGGCGCAGCATCTGGTCGCGCATGACCTTCGCGTCGCCGACGACGACCCTGAGCGCCGCCTCGTGGATGTAGATCACCGTCTCCGGGCCGCCCGGCCTGCGCATCGTGTCCTGCCGCGTCATGCGCGCCTCCGTCAGGTCCCGGTCGTTGGTCAACGCGTACGCGTAGTCCTCGGTCTGCGCCAGGCTCGGCACCACCAGCGGCTCGTAGGTCGTCACGGTGCGGGCCGCGTGCTCGTGCAGGGACACCGCGGTGAGCGTGTCCGACCACGGTTCGTGCCGGCGCAGGAAGTTGCCCGCGTCGACCTCGCTGGCGATCGCCAGGATCCGGTCCCTGGTCGGCTTGTCGGCGCCGCAGCGGCCGAGCAGCGTCCCGATTTCCCACGGGCTCGTGCCGCGACTGCCGGTTTCGAGTTTCGACAGCTTGCCCAACGACCAGCCCAACGCCTCGGCGACGAATGCCGACGACATCCGGGCACGGTGACGCACACGGCGCAATTCCTCGCCCAATTCGCGGCTGCGAGCCGTGCTCAACCTCGTGGACGGCCTTTCTTCGGACTCCATGACACCCCCTATAGCGCACATATGCAAAGGGCACGGCGGGTGGTGTGCGCTGCGAAGTCCCGTCGCGCGCTGCACCACCCGCCGCGCATGTCCGACCAGTGTGCGGGCTGGCCGGAAGCTCTGGTGCACAACACTTTGTCCGGCCCGCAACACCTGGTCAATCCCCTTTTCGAGCGAGAGACTTGACCACCGGTCCCGCCCTAGGATGCATTTCCATGAACCGCAACACCTCGAAATCCATCGCATTGGGAGCGCGTTTGCGCAACGTTCGCGTGGCCAACAAACTCAGTCAACGCGCACTCGCGAAGAAGATTGGCGTCGTGCATTCGTTGCTCTCGCGCAACGAAAGCGGCCAGCGCGTCCCGACCCGGGCAGAGGTCATCCGCATCCTCGAGCCGCTCGACATCACCGATCGGGATCGCGAAGAAATCCTGAAGATGACCGAAGATCCCAGCGGATCACCCCTTGCGGTGATCGAACTCCCCGAACGCCGGGCACAACTCGCCGCCTTGGTGGAGGTCGAGCAGATGGCCCACGAGGTGGTGAGCTGGTCGCCGCAGCTCATCCCCGGCCTGCTCCAGGTCAGCTCGTACACCCGCTCGATCATGGAGTCGGCCAGGATCCCCGAGGGCGAGGTCGCGACCCGCGTCGCGGTGCGGATGGGGCGGCGTGACGTCCTCACCCGCCGCAACCCGGTCCGCTTCACGGCCCTGATCGGCGAGGCGGTGCTGAAACAGACGATCGGCGGCAGCGAGGTCATGGCCGAGCAGTTCGACCATCTGCTGATGATGAGCGCACACGAGAACGTCGAACTCCGGATCGTGCCGTCGACCACTGGTTGGCACCCCGGCATGGACGGCGCTTTCCACCTGCTCAAGTGCAACGGGACCTCGTTCGTACACCTGGAGAACCCGATCAGCTCGGTGTTCGTGCAGGAGTCGGAGGTGGTAGCCGGCTTCGAGGCGTCCGTGCCAAGGTTGCTGGAGGTCGCGATGAGCCCGGAACGATCCTTCGAGCTGATCGCGAAGGAGGTGCGGACGACGGGAGTCTCATGACCCTGCGGTGGAGGAAGTCCAGCAAGAGCGTCGAAAGCGGCTCATGCGTCGAGGTGGCGAACCACCTCGGCGCGGTGCGGGACAGCAAGAACCCCGGCGTCGTGCTGGGTGTCAGCCCGGCCCGGCTGAGGGCGTTCGTGGACGCGCTCAAGTCCCGGTGAAACGTGAAGGCCCCGGCGGGGTATGCCGGGGCCTTCACTTCGTCGCGGGTCGTCAGACGTGCTTGGGGGCAGGGCCCGCCTGGTCGGTCAGCATCCGCAGACCGCTCACCAGGCCGCCGGAGAGGTCGCCCTCCTTGAAGGAGGCGACCATGCTCATCACCGCGAGCTTCGCGCCGCGGTCGGCGATGCGGCGGTGGGACTCCTCGCCCGTCACGACCTCCACCCGGCGTTCACCGGGCGACACCGCGACCAGCACGGCGTGCGTGGGGCGCGTGGTGGCGGCGTGCAGCTCCTCGGCCTTCGCCCGCGCGTCCGCGCCCAACTCGCCGAGGTACACGCTGAAGTCCAGCCCGGTGGTGCGGCTGGCCAGCGTCAACGCCTCGTCCAAGCTCGCCAGCTGCACCGGCGTGAACGGCAGGCTCGGCGCGTGCGGCTCGTACATCTTCGCGGCGGACACCCGGCCGCTGTTGGTCACGACCGCGCCGACCTCCAGCGTCGACGGGTCGACCTCCGCCTTCAGCAGCTCACCAGTTGCCACGGGCACCTCCCTTGGCGGTACGGCCCTCGGCCGGCGTCGTGACGGCCCGGTGCGCGCCGCCGGGCAGGCCCGCGGGGTTCGCCGTCCACCAGACGGGGGCGTAGTTCCACTCCTGGCCCGGGCGGTACCGCTGAATGCGGGTGGCCTTCGGCCTCAGCGTCAGTAGCGTGATCACGCCGTAGATGGCCAGCGGGATCAGCGCGAAGACGAGCACGGTCTCCACGATGGTCACGGCGGTTACGGTAACCGATCGTCCTGGTCACCTCGGGGTGAGGGCACCTGTTCCGCACTGATGGGGGTTCGGCGGTGCGCGCGGGGCCGTCCGGCGGCCCGTCCAACTGTGAACGCGGCCCCGTCGGCGGCGTCCGCGATCACGCGTACGGCGGTGACCACGTCGTGGGACGCGGGACCGGGCCGCGGGCACGTGGTCGTCACCGGGATGGGCCCCGGCACTTGGCATAGGCCCTTGTGATCTACCCGACGTCCTACCTGCGACGACGTCACCCTGGGTATCCATCGGTGCCGGATGCACTAGCTCTCGTGCTCGATCGTCGCAGTGCGTACACCCGGATGGCCTTCCCCCGGACGGAGGCGAATGGCGGCCGGTTTGGCGTCTTGTCCTGGGCCCACTCGGCTTCTAGCTTTTCACCTGTACGGGTCTTGCGCATCCGATTCCGGAGACCAATTCCCGCCCGATGAGTCTCGGAGGACACGACATGTACACCATGAACCTTGTTCTGGTCGCCGCCCTCACTCTTTCGTCGTACACCCAATCGGAGCAGAGCGTTACCACTGTTCAGCCTCAGACAGTGCTCGCCGAGTCGGTGCGCATCACCTCCGAGGACTCCGTCCGGATCACCTCCGACGACTCCGTTCGCATCACCGCGTCGGAGTCCGACTCCGTTCGCATCACCGGTGCGGACACCGACTCCGTCCGGATCACCGGAGCGGACACCGACTCCGTGCGCATCACGGCGGATTCGGTGCGCATCACGATGGCCGGCTCGGTCCGGATCACGTCGGATTCCGTGCGCATCACGGACGACCGCGAGGACTACGTCCTGGCGGCGTGAGGAGGAGCGGTCGCTAAGCCGCGGGCTCGCCGAGGTAGGGCAGCCACAGCGGGTCGGCCTCGGTGACGCCGGCCAGCAGCCGCCAGTGCGGCCCGCGGGGCGCGTTGGGCACCACGCGCAGGCGCCAGCCGAGCTCCGAGAGGAGCTTGTCGGCCTTGCGGTGGTTGCACTTCGCGCAACAGGCGACGCAGTTGGTCCACGAGTGGGGGCCGCCGCGGCTGCGCGGCACCACGTGGTCGATCGTCTCGGCGCGTCCGCCGCAGTACGCGCAGCGGTACCGGTCCCGGTGCATCAACCCGGCCCGCGTGAGCGGGACACGGCCGCGGTAAGGCACCCGCACGTAGTTCGCCAGCCGGATCACCGACGGGACGACCACCTCGGACGTCGAGGAGTGGACGACGGCCCCCGCGGGGTCACCGTGCACGACCTCGGCCTTGCCGCACACCACGAGGACCACCGCGCGCCGCAGGGGCAGCGCGGTGAGCGGTTCGAACGTGGCGTTGAGCAGCAGGACCTTGCGTCTTCCCCAAGGCAACACCACGGGCGCCTGACCGGCCCCCTGCCCGTCGGCGACAGCGTGCACGGTGTTCAGCGCGAGCTGCTTTTGGCCGGACGGGACCGACGACGCGATCCCGGCGTTCACCAGGGCGCCGATCGGGGTGGGTTGTCGGTCTGGCACGCGACCACCTCCACCGGTTCAGCCCTAGCAGACCACAGATCGACCCCAAAAATCACCTGTGATATGTGACGTGTCACGAAGCCGTGAGCGAAACTTGGGTGAATCGACCCCTATCGGAGATGGTTTTCATCACCCGCGCTACGCTCGGGTAGGTGACCGATGCCTCCCGCGCAGCGCTGCCTGCGACGATCACCTACCCCGCCGCGCCGCGGCTCGACCTGGTCGACGACCTGCACGGACACGCGGTCCCCGACCCGTACCGCTGGCTCGAAGACCCTGCGGACCCCCGAACCGCCGAGTGGTCCGCCGAGCAGGACGGCGTGGCGCGGTCGTGGCTCGACGCCATGCCCGGTCGTGACGCGCTCGCCGCCCGATTGGGTGAGCTGATGCGGACCGGGTCCGTCGGCACGCCGGTGTGGCGGGCCGGGCGGGCGTTCTACACCCGCCGCGGGCCGGATGAGGACCACCCGGTGCTGTACGTGCGGGTGGACGGCGTGGAGCGGGTGCTGCTGGACGTGTCCGCGCTCGACCCGTCCGGGCGGACCACGCTCGACCGCTGGTCGCCGTCCCGCGAGGGCACGCGGCTGGCCTACCAGGTGTCCGTGGGCGGTGACGAGCACTCGTTGCTGCACGTCGTGGACGTCGACACGGGCGAGTTGCTGGACGGGCCGATCGACCGGTGCCGGTACTCGCCGGTCGGCTGGCTGCCCGGTGGCGAGGAGTTCTTCTACGTGCGGCGGATCGACCCCGAGCTGGTGCCCGAGGACGAGCGGCAGTTCCACCGGCGGGTGTGGCGGCACCGGGTGGGCACGCCCGCGTCCGACGACGTGAACGTGCACGGCGACGGGCTCGACCACACGTACTACTACGGGCTGTCGCTGTCGGAGGACGGTCGGTGGCTGGTGGTGAACGGCGCGCCCGGCACCGTGCGGCGGGACTCGGTGTGGATCGCCGACCTGCACGGCTCCGGCGAGCTGACGCCGGTCGTGCGGGACTCCGACGGGGTGCAGTGCTCGGCGTGGGTCGCCCCGGACGGGCGGCTCTACCTGCGGACCAGCCTGGACGCGCCCCGGTTCCGGGTGTGCGTGGCCGACCCGGCGGCGCCGACCGAGTGGACCGAGCTGGTCGGCGAGCAGCCCGACTCGGTGCTGGACGCGCTGACGTGGCTGGACGGGTCGCTGGTGCTGCTGCGGACCAGGCACGCGGTGTCGGAGCTGCACCTGCACTCCCCCGCGACCGGCGAGCACCTGCGGGAGATCCCGCTGCCCGGGACGGGCTCGCTGCACGGGTTGTCCACAGTCGACGACCTGACCCTTGCGGACCGGGACGTGCTGTGGTTCGGCTGGTCGGACTTCACCACGCCCTTGTCGGTGTACCGGTACTCGCTGTCGGGCGGGCGGACCGAGCTGGACGCGGCGGCGCCCGGAACGGTGACGCTGCCGGAGTTGTCCACACAACAGGTCTCGTACACGTCGTCCGACGGCACGGTCGTGCGAATGTTCGTGGTGTCCGGCAAGCAGCACCCGGACCTGCCCCGGCCGACGTTGCTCACCGGGTACGGCGGGTTCGCGGTGGGCCGCGGGCCGGGGTACAGCGCGACCACGTTGGCGTGGGTCGAGGCGGGCGGCGTGTGGGCGCACGCGTCGTTGCGCGGCGGCGACGAGGAGGGGGAGGAATGGCACCGGGCGGGGATGCGCGAGCGCAAGCAGAACGTGTTCGACGACTTCCACGCGGCGGCCGAGCGGTTGATCCGCGACGGGTGGACCACGCCGCAGCAGTTGTCGATCATGGGTGGGTCGAACGGCGGGCTGCTCGTCGGCGCGGCGTTGACGCAGCGGCCGGAGCTGTACGCGGCGGTGGTGTGCTCAGCGCCACTGCTGGACATGGTGCGGTACGAGAACTTCCTGCTGGGACGGCTCTGGGCGGAGGAGTACGGCTCCGCGGCCGTGCCCGAAGAGCTGGCCTGGCTGCTGGCCTACTCCCCGTACCACCGGGTGCGGCCGGGTGTTGAGTACCCTTCGGTCCTGTTCACGGTCTTCGAGTCGGACAGCCGCGTGGACCCCAACCACGCCCGGAAGATGTGCGCGGCACTGCAGCACGCGACGTCGAGTGATCCGACCAAGCACCCGGTGCTGCTCCGCCGTGAGACCGAGGTGGGGCACGCGGGCCGTTCGGTGAGCCGATCGGTCGGCCTGGCCGTGGACCAGTTGACCTTTGTGGCCTGGGCGACCGGCCTGGAGTTGTGAGAGTGGAGGGCTGAGCAGGTGCAGGACGTGGAGCCGACGCCATCACCGTTGTTCAACGTGGAATCGACCCTCGCCGTCGAGTGGTGGGTGACCAACGGGCCCAAGATCGCCGAGGGCGCGCTGCGCATCGCGTTGACGCTGATCATCGCCATCATCGTCCGGTTCCTGCTCCGCCGGCTGATCGACCGGATGACCCGGGGCAACGGCGGCCGGAAGCCCAAGTTGCTCAAGCCGCTGCGGGAGCGCGCCCCCCAAGCGTTGGGCGCGTTGGTCTCCGAACGGCGCGAGCAGCGGGCCAAGACCATCGGCTCGGTGCTCAAGTCGTTCGTCACGATCATCGTGTTCGGGGTGGCGTTCATCCAGGTGCTCACCGAGCTGGGCATGAACCCCGCGCCGATCCTGACTTCGGCGGGCATCCTCGGCGTGGCCATCGGCTTCGGCGCGCAGAACCTGGTCAAGGACTTCCTGTCCGGCATGTTCATGATGCTGGAGGACCAGTACGGCGTCGGCGACGTGGTGGACCTCGGTCCCGCGACCGGCACGGTCGAGTCGGTGGCGTTGCGGATCACCACGATCCGCGACACCAACGGCACCGTCTGGTACGTCCGCAACGGCGAGATCCTTCGGGTCGGCAACTCCTCGCAGGGCTTCGCGGTGGCCGTCGTCGACCTGCCGCTCGGGTACGGCGCGAACCTGGCGTCGGCCAGCGAGGTGCTGACCAAGGCCGTGGAGGACGCCACGGGCGAGGAGCTGCTCGCCAAGGACGTCATCGACAAGCCGCAGGTGCTCGGCGTGGAGAAGGTCACGCCGGAGGGCATCACCATGCGGGTGACGGTGAAGGTCCGGCCGGGCCGCCAGTGGGCCGTCCAGCGCGCTCTGAGAGCCAAGCTGATGCCCGCGCTGGACGACGCCGGCATCTCGCTGAAGTCCTCCTGACGGCGACCGGGCAGGGGCCTGTGGTGCTCCTGCCCGGCCACCAGGCAGCCGCTCAGGCCGCGATCACCGTGGTGAGCGTGTCGGCCAGCAGCCGCGCTTCCTTCGCCTTGGCGGAGTCCGCCACGGCCCGGTCGCGGACGACCTTGATGCGGTCGAACGTCCTGGTCGAGCTGATGCGCCCGGCCGGGCTCAGCAGGTCGGCCGCCAGGCGGTTCGCTTCCGCGTGCTCGCCCTGCAGCACGCGGACGCCCACCAGGGAGATCACGTCGAACAGGTTCGACCGCCGGTAGGAGTCACGGCGCAGGCGCAGCGCCTCGGCGAGGTGCGGTTCCGCCTTCCGCTCGACGCCGGGCCGGTGGTCGGCCGCGGTCCGGTACGCCAGCGCCGCCATGCCCTCCAACCCGGCCCGGTCGAAGTAGGACAGCCACGGGGGCGTCTCGTCCGGGTCGGCGCGCGCGAAGTGCGCCTCCGCCGTGCCGACCGCCCGGTCCACCGCCAGGACGTCGCCCAGGGTCGCGTGCGCCCACGACTCGCAGGTCGCGAGCATGGCCGACGCCATCGGCCCCAGCCTGCTCCCCGAGCCACGCCTGGCCAGCGCGACCAGGGACAACGCCTCGCGGGGCTTGCCGACGTGCACCATCTGCCGTGCCATCCGGGACAGCACCTCGACGCCCAGCCCGGTGTCCCGGGCGCGTTTGGCGCAGTGCAGCGCCAGGGTGAAGTACTGCTGCGCGGTCGCCTGGAGGCCCACGTCGTGCGACATCCAGCCGGCCAGCCTGGCGAGGTCCGCGGTCGAGCGGAACAGGCGGCGGGAGATCGCGTCGGGGTAGGTGTGGTCGAGCAGGTCGGTCATCGCCTTGAGCTGCCCCACCACGGCCTCGCGGTAGAGGCCGCCGCCGCGCTTGGCGTCCCAGGCCCAGAACGTCCTGGTCGCGGCCTCGATCTCGGCGATCTCCGCGGTGCCGATGCGGCCCGGTCCCAAGGCCGGTGACGGTGGCGCGTCGCCGTCCGGGTCGAGCCACCCGGCCAGCCTGCCCTCCAGGACCGCGCCCGTGGCCAGGGCGGCGGTCGCGCCGAGCACATCCCTGCGTTTGATCATCAGATCGCTCCTGGTGAAGTCCTGCAACGTGGCGACCAGCGCCCGGTGGTCCCACGACACCTCATCGCGGGTCGGCGACGCCGTGGCCAGCCCGAGGTCCGCCGGCGTGCACGGCCGACCCGTCCGTTCGGCGAACAGCGCCGCCAGCAGGTCCGGGACCGGGTGCCGCGGCCGCTCGCCCTCCAGCCACCGCCGCACCCGCGAGCTGTCCGGCGCGACGTTGTAGCCACGTGCCCGGCCCAGCCGCCCGACGGCCCGCGCCAGTTCGAGCTGCGTCCACCCTCCCTGCCGGAACCAGTGCAAGAGCGCCTCGTTGGCGTCGCCCATGTCGTGTTCTCCCTCGTGACAGGAGATGTCGGGCCCAGGATGCGGTGCCGCGTGACGCGGTGACCACGAACCGCCGCGATGCGCCAGCTGTTCGCCAACCCGGCCGGCCGCCGCGCTGGGCGGGGTCGGCGTCGGCCGCACCCGGGTGGCTGAGGCAGGATGGAGGGGTGACCACTCCTCCGGAGAACTTCTACGAAGCAGTGGGCGGGTACGAGACGTTCCACAAGATCGTCGCGCGCTTCTACGAGGAAGTGGCCGACGATCCCGTCCTGCGTCCGCTGTACCCCGAAGAAGACCTCGGTCCCGCCGAAGAGCGGTTCCGGCTGTTCCTGATGCAGTACTGGGGCGGTCCGCACACGTATTCGGACAACCGGGGTCATCCTCGGTTGCGGATGCGTCACGCTCCGTTCGTGATCGGTCCCGTTGAGCGGGACGCGTGGTTGCGCTGCATCAAGGTCGGCGTCGACTCGGTCGACCTCTCCCCCGAACACCGCAAGCAGCTCTGGGCGTACCTGGAGATGGCCGCCAACAGCATGATGAACGCCTGGGTGTGATTCTTGATCACTCGAACGGGGTCGTGGTGTCGGTCGCGAATGGCAGGATGACTCCTCGTGCGACGATCCTCCGATCTACAACCAGAGATCGCCGACGAGTCCGCCTGGTGGCGTGACGCCGTCTTCTACCAGGTCTACGTCCGATCCTTCGCCGACGCGAACGGTGACGGCGTGGGCGACCTCGACGGTATCCGCTCCCGGCTCGGCTACCTCGAACTGCTCGGCGTGGACGCCCTCTGGCTCACGCCGTTCTTCACCTCGCCCATGGCCGACCACGGCTACGACGTGGCCGACCCCCGTGACGTCGACCCGCTGTTCGGCGACCTGGCCGCGTTCGACCGGCTGGTCACCGAGGCGCACGCGCACAACCTGAAGATCACGATCGACCTGGTCCCGAACCACACCAGCGACCGGCACGCCTGGTTCCAGGCCGCGCTGCGGGCCGGGCCGGGCTCGGTCGAGCGGGACCGGTTCGTCTTCCGCGACGGCGGCGGGTTCGACGGGTCCGTGCCGCCGAACAACTGGTCGAGCCAGTTCGGCGGGCCGGCGTGGACCCGGGTGGCCGACGGGCAGTGGTACCTGCACCTGTTCGCGCCCGAGCAGCCCGACCTGAACTGGGACAACCCGGAGGTCGCCGCCGACCTGGCGCGCACGCTGCGGTTCTGGCTCGACCGCGGGGTCGACGGGTTCCGCATCGACGTGGCGCACGGCATGGCCAAGCCCTACGGGTTGCCGAACATCGATCCGCGGGTCGAGCTGGGCTCGGGCATCCTGCACGACAACGCGCTGGACCCGCGGTTCGACAACGACGGGGTGCACGAGATCCACCGGATGATCCGCAAGGTCATCGACGAGTACCCGGGCCGGATGGCCGTCGGCGAGATCTGGGTCAAGGACGACGAGCGGTACGCCCGGTACCTGCGGCCCGACGAGCTGCACCTCGGCTTCAGCTTCGGGCTGCTGCAGGCGCCGTTCGACGCGGACGCCGTCCGCTCGGCCGTCGAGCACGGGTTGGGCGCCGTCCGGAGCGTGGGCGCGCCCGCGACCTGGACGCTGTCCAACCACGACGTGCCGCGGCACGTGACCCGGTACGGCGGCGGCGACCTCGGTGCGCGGCGGGCGCGGGCGATGACGCTGGTCGAGCTGGCCCTGCCGGGTGTGGTCTACCTCTACAACGGCGAAGAGCTGGGCCTGCCGGACGTGGAGCTGCCGGAGTGGGCGTTGCAGGACCCGATCTGGCTGCGGTCCGGGCACACCCTGCGCGGTCGCGACGGGTGCCGGGTGCCCGTGCCGTGGGAGGGCGACACCCCGCCGTTCGGCTTCACCCAGGGCGTCACCACGTGGCTGCCGCAGCCGAACGAGTGGGCCGGCCTGACCGCCGAGTCGCAGCTGGAAGACCCCGAGTCGATGCTGTCGTTCTACCGGCACGCGCTCGAACTGCGGAAGTCGCAGCCGGCGTTCAACGGCGACGAGCTGGAGTGGTACGGCGCCCCGCCCGGGTGCTTCGCGTTCCGGCGCAAGGGCGGCGGGCTGATCTGCGCGCTGAACACGTCCGGCGGCCCGGTGCCGCTGCCGCCCGGCGAGATCCTGCTCGCCAGCGGTCCGATGGACGGCAACCAGCTGCCGCCCGACACGGCCGTCTGGCTGGTCTGATCCCCGGCTGATGTGGGGAGGCGCGGACCCCTCGACCGCGCCTCCGACCACCGCTGTCGCGTGGGCGGCATCCTCGGGGCCGGGCCTCAAAGAAAACCAAAAGTGCCGGTCAGGCGATGGCGTGCGAGTTCGGGGGCAGGGGCCGGGACGGCTCGCCCGCTTCACGGCAGCCGTGGGCGCGGAAGATCGACTCGGCTTCGCGGCGGGCCGCTTCGGCGGCGGCCGGATCGCCCGACGCGGACAGCGCGGCGGCCAGGTCCCGCAGGGTCCTGGCCCGCCACACCGGCAGGGACAACGCCTCCCACCAGTGCAGTGAACGTTCCAGGTAGCGGCGCGCCACCTCGGGGCGCAGGCAGGCCAGCTCCAGTTCGCCGAGCGTGCGCAGCACGAGGGCCTGGCCGAAGCCGTCCTGCATCTCGTTGCACGTGCCGAGGCATTCGAGCAGGTCGCTGCGCACGGCGTCGCCGCGACCCTGGCGGAGGCGGACCTTGGCCAGCGCCTGGGTCGCGTAGGCGGACATCAACCGGTCGCCGAGGGGCCGCAGCAGCTCGACGGCACGGGCGGCGTGCTCGGCCGCCACGTCCCAGCGGCCGGCGGCGCGGTGCACCATGCTCACCGACCGCAGCGCGATCGCCTCACCCCGGCGGTCACCGGCGGCGCGGTAGGCCCGGACGGTCTGCTCGCACACCTCCAGCGCGAGGTCCAGGTCGCCCTGCTCGGTGAGCACCCGGCCCAGCCCGTGTGACGCCTGCGCGACCAGGTGCTCCTCGTCCAGCTCCCGCAGCACGGGCAGGGCCAGGTCGAGCAGTTCCCGCGCCCGGGCCAGCTCGCCGTGCTCGCGCAGCACCGTGCTCAGCGCCAGCCGGGTCGACGCCTCGCCCTTGGCGTCGCCGCCCTGCCGGTAGGCGTCCAGCGCCTGCCCGTAGTACGACGCGGCCTCCTCGAACCGGTCCTGCTCGTACCGCAGCCAGCCGAGGCCCGACAACAGCCGCGCCTCGCCCGCCCGGTCGTGTGCTCGTCGGGCCGCGTCCAACGCCGCAGAGTGCGTGCGCCACCACTGGCCGAACAGGTTCCGGACGGAGAACCGCGAGGAGCACAGGGCTGCGGCGAGCCTGGTCGCCACGTCGGTCAGGTCGAGTTCGCTGACCCGTTCCACCACCTCGACCAGGCCCGCCTGCTCGGCGTCGAACCACGCCTCGGGGTCGGCGGCGACCTCGGCCGCCGTGTCCCGGTCCAGGTACCTCGGGTCGGGCGCGGTGCGCTCCCGGTCGAACGCCGTGTGCGGCATGTGGCTGCCGGCGAGGTCGACCAGGGCCAGCCAGGCTCGGGCGGCACGTGCGCACGCGGCCTTGACGGTGGCCTCCGGTTCTTCGGCCTCACCGCGTTCGTGGGCGAACGCCCTGGTCAGGTCGTGCATCCGGTAGCGGAGGGCGGTGCCGCCGTCGGTGGTGGCGAGGTCGAGCAGCCGTGAGTCGACCAGGCGTTCCACCACTTCCTCGGCCTCACGGGGGTCGCAGTCGAGCAGCGGCGCGACGAGCCAGCCGCCGAACGTCGTGACGCCGAGCAGCCCGAGTCTTCGCAGCGCGGCGCGTTCGCGTTCGGCCAGGCCGTCGTAGCTCAACGCGAGGCTGCCGCGCACCTCCAGGTCGCCGAGGGTGAGTTCGCGGAGCACGCGCCGCTGCACGCCGAGGCGTTCGGCGAGGCGGGCGAGCCGCCACTGCGGACGGGCGGCCAGGCGTGCGCCCGCGATGCGCAGGGCCAGCGGCAACCGGCCGCAGAGCCGGACGATGGCCTCGGCGGCCTCCGGTTCGGCCGCCACCCGGCCGTCGCCGACCACGCGGTCGAGCAGTTCCAGCGCCTCGGGGTCGGGCAGCACGCTCAGGTCGAGCTGGGCCGCGCCGCCGAGCGCGCCGAGCCGTTCGCGGCTGGTGGTGAGCACGGCGCACGTCGCGCCACCGGGCAGCAGCGGCCGGACCTGGCGCTCGTCGCGGGCGTCGTCCAGCACGATCAGCACCCGTCGGTCGGCCAGCAGGGTGCGGTAGAGCTGGGCGCGTTCGGCCGGATCGGCCGGGATGGCTTCCTCCGGTGTGCCGAGCGCGCGCAGGAACCCGGCCAGCACCTCGGCCGGCTCGGCGGGCACGGCGCCGTCGCCGCGCAGGGTCGCGTACAGCTGGCCGTCGGTGAAGTGGTCGCGCACGGCGTGCGCCACGTGGGCGGCGAGCGTCGACTTGCCCGCGCCCGGCTGGCCGGAGATCGCGCACACCCGCACCGCGCCCGTCGGCCCGGTCAGGTAGGCCACCAGGCGGTCCTGCTCGGCCACGCGGCCGGTGAAGTCGGCGATGTCGCACGGCAGCTGGCTCGGCGTCGGCGGACCGGATGTGGGTGGTCGGCCGGAGCTGTGTGGCGGTCGGTCTGCAGTGGGCGGTGGGGCGGACGGGCGCGGTGGTTGGTCGGCGGTGGTCGGTGGGTCCGGCTCGCCGCGCAGGACGCGTTCGTGCGTCGCGCGCAGGGCCAAGCCCGGTTCGAGGCCGAGTTCGTCCAGCAGGATGCGCCTGCCCTGCTGGTAGCAGGCCAACGCCTCGGCACGCCGACCCGCCTGGCCCAGCGCGAGCATGAGCTGGCTGCGCAACCGTTCCCGGAGCGGGTTCTCCGCCACGGCCACGCTCAGCTCGGCGATCAGCGACTCGCCCCGGCCCAGCGCCAGGTCGGCGTCGAAGCGGTCCTCCAGCGCGCCGACGCGCAGCTCCTCGAGCCGGGACCGCTCACCTTCCGCCCACGAGCCCTGCGCGCCGCCCAACGGGGTGCCGTGCCAGTGGCCCAGAGCGGCGGCGAACCACGCGGCGGCGGCTTCGAGGTCGCCCTCGGCCAGCGCGCGGCGGCCCTCGCCCACCTCCGCGGTGAACACGTGCAGGTCGACCTGGTCGGGCCGGACCGACAGCAGGTAGCCGCCACCGGACCGGACCAGCACGTCGCCCAACGCGCGGCGCAGCGTCGAGACGTAGGTGTAGATCGCCGAACGGGAGTCGCCGGGTGGCCGCTCGCCCCACAGCGCGTCGACCAGCTTCTCCAGGGACACCACGCGGCCGGCGTTGACCGCGAGCAACGCCAGCAGCGTCCTCGGCTTCGGCCCCCCGACCTCCACCGGACCGCCCCCGGCGCGGACCCGCACCGGCCCCAGCACCCTGAACTCCATCGCCGGACCCCCTGCTCCCCCGACCAGGGTAGCCGGCGGGTCCGACACCGGACCTCGTTCAGCCCGAACGGGCCGGGCCCCGCCTCAGACGAGCAGCGGCAGCATGGAGTGGCGGCGGCGGACCACCGCGCCGAACCGTGCGTCGATGCGCAGCCACGAGTCCGTGGCCGTGATGCGCACGTCGTCACCGCCCAGGAAACCCATGCCGGACAACGCGAACAGGCACCGCATCGGCACCTTCACGTCCAGCCCGGAACCGCTCACCGTGATCACGGTCTGGTCCAGCAGCGAGGCGGGCGGCGTGCCGCGCGGGCCCGCGTTCTCCCGCGCCACCTCCACGCCCTTCTCCGCCAGCTCCGACACCACGCTGCCGGGCAGCCGGTCCACCGGCAGCCAGCCCGCCACCGGCGGCAGCGCCGAGCGCCACATCATGTCCCGCGCCGGACCGGGGTCGACGGTCTCGCTGCGCACCACGGCCAGACCGGTGAGCAGGTCGGTGCCGGACACCGTCACGTCGCCCGGCGCGATCTGCCCGGCCACGGTCCGGGTGGCCAGCGTGTCGAACGGGGTCGCCACCCACGCGTCGACCAGGCCGCCGGACGGGCGGTTGCGCAGCCGCACCACGGCTTGGCCGTCCAACCGGACGGCGCGCGCGACGAACGCGCCGAGGTCGTCCCGCTCGGCGGGGTCGGCGAGGACCAACTCAGGCACCATTACCTCCGGCACGCCAGCCCGCGAGGAAATCGCGCTCGGCTTCGAGAAGACGGCGCGGGCGTCCGGCCGTCAGGTTGTACGGCACCATGAGGGTTTCCGCCGTCGTGACGACGGCGCTGCCCTCCTGGCGACCGCCGCGGACCGTGTAGTCCAACGTGAACGACGCGGACTTCAGTTCCCGCACGGACAGCTCCACCACGATCTCGCCACCGGTGAACACCACCGGCGCGAGGTAGTCCACCACCAGCCGGGCGACGACCATGCCGTGCGACATCTCCGGCACACCGTGCCTGGCGGCCTCGGTGAACAGCAGGTCGATGCGCGCCTCTTCCAGCAGGGTCACCGTGTTGGCGTGGTTGACGTGGCCGAACGCGTCCATGTCCGACCAGCGCGGGCGCACACCCGTGACGAACACACCCAAGTTGAACGCGCCTCCCGCGGTCGATGCGTGGCAGTGACCTTATCCACGTGCTATCCCCAGGTTAAGCGCACGTCCACGTCGAGGAATCGCCCCAGGTCGGCGACCTCCGCCGCGACGTCCGGGCGCTCCGCCGAGTCGTCGAACGGCCGCACGGTGACCAGCCCGCCGTCCCGCCGCCAGACCGCGACGACCCGGCCGTCCACGACGACGTGCGGGGTGAGGAAACCGCCGCCGGTCTGCACGAGCGGCGCGTAGTCGGGGTCCAACGCCAAGGAGCGGTCGCGGTAGCCGAGCAGGTACGGGTCGAAGTGGCCGAGCAGGCGGACCGCGCCGGTCGGCTCGGCCGGTTCGTCGGTCACCTCGGGCAGGTCCTTGAGCTGCCGCTTGGGCAGGCCGCTCCAGGCCGCGAAGTCGTCGGGCGTGGCCGGTCCGTAGGCACGCCGGTAGCGCCGCCACAGCTCGTCGACGCCACGGGGTTCGGCCTCGATCCGCAAGAGCCGGTAGGTGTCGTCCATGCCCCGGCACAGCACGCCGGAGTTCGCGGCGAACGCCAGCAGGTGCGCGGGCGCCTGGGACTTCGGGTCGAGGACGATGCCGACGTCGGCCAGGCGGCGCACCAGCTCGGCGCGTTCCAGCGGCTCGGTCAGGACTTCGCGGAGCGCCGGGAGCGTGCGCGCGCACAGTTCGTCGGTGAGGCCGAGTTGTGCGCGGCGACGTCGTCCGGCGGCGATGAACGTCGGGCCGAGGAGGGGCACGACCCACAGGTCGTCCCGGTGGAGCAGGTGGAGGGTGCCGCGCATGGCCCACGTGCGCACCAGAGGGCCGTCGAGGGACCTCACGCCCCGGGCGCGCGCTGCGAGCCGTGCCGCGGGGACGTCCTGGGCTTGCAACGCGAAGACGGAGGCGAACAGGTCGGCCACGTCGGCGGCCGGGTGCGAGAGCCGCTGGGCTCGCATCCGTTGGGCGAGCACGGTCATCTGGGACGGGCGCCCGTCGAGCCGCGCACCACCAACTCCGGCTGGAACACGAACTCCGCGTGCGGCGCGGGCGTGCCGCCGATCTCCTCCAGCAACGCGTGCACGGCGGCCTGCCCCATCGCCTCGACCGGCTGGCGGATCGTCGTCAACGGCGGGTCGGCGAACACGATGAGCGGCGAGTCGTCGAAGCCGACGACGGAGACGTCCCGCGGCACGTGCAGGCCCCGCTGGCGGGCCGCGCGGATCGCGCCGAACGCCATCAGGTCGCTGCCGCACACGATCGCCGTGCAGCCGCGGTCCAGCAGGGCGTTCGCCGCCGCCTGGCCGCCCTCGACCGTGAACAGGGAGTGCTCGACCAGGTCGGAGGCCTGCGGGCGGACGAGCGTGAAGCCCTCCACCATCCGCTGCGCGGGCACGAACCGCGGCGGGCCAACGGCCAGGCCGATCAGCTCGTGCCCGAGTTCGACCAGGTGGGTGACCGCCAGCCGGACGGCCGCCCGGTTGTCCACCGAGACGAACGGCGCGGACACCTGGTCGGTGTAGCCGTTGATCATCACGAACGGCACGCCGCGCCCGGCCAGCTTCACGTACCGGTCCTTGTCGGCGGTCGTGTCGGCGTGCAGGCCGGAGACGAACACGATCCCGGTGACGCCCCGGTCGACCAGCATCTCGGTCAGCTGGTCCTCGGTGGAGCCGCCCGGCGTCTGCGTGCACAGCACCGGCGTGTAGCCGTCGCGGGTCAGCACCTGCTCTATGACCTGTGCGAACGCCGGGAAGATCGGGTTGTTCAACTCGGGGGTGATCAACCCGATCAACCCGGCGCTGCGCTGGCGGAGCCTGGGCGGGCGCTCGTAGCCGAGCACGTCCATCGCGGCGACCACGGCCTGGCGGGTCGCGGCCGAGACGCCTGGCTTGCCGTTGACCACTCGGCTGACCGTCGCCTCGCTCACGCCTGCCTGGGTCGCGATGTCACTGAGCCGCGCTGTCACACCGGGTGACTCTACGGGCGCGAGAGCCACACGGTCGTGTCCGGCGGCACGAGGACGTCCGCGTCTTCGGTCGCGCAGCCACCGGAGGCGAGCAGCACCTCGCCGTCGGCGGGCAGCCGTGCCACGTCCGGGCCGAAGTTCACCACGCACGTGAACCCGCCGCGGCGGAACGACAACACGCCTTCCGGCACGTCCAGCCACTCCACGTCGGAGCCCGCGCCGAGGTCCGGGTGCTCCCGTCGCACGCGCAGCGCGCCGCGGTACAGCTCCAGCACCGAGTTCGGGTCACCGAGCTGGCTCGCCACGCTGAGCCCGCCCCAGTCGGAGGGCTGCGGCAGCCACGAGCCGCCGTCGCCGAAGCCGAACGACGGGCCGTCCGCCGTCCACGGGATCGGCACGCGGCAGCCGTCACGGCCGCGGTCGGTGTGGCCCGACCGCTCCCACACGGGGTCCTGGAGCACGTCCTCGGGCAGGTCCAGCACCTCCGGCAGGCCCAGCTCCTCGCCCTGGTAGACGTACGCGCTGCCGGGCAGCGCCAGCATCAGCAGCGCGGCGGCACGCGCCCGCGCCACGCCGCCGTACCGCGTCACGTGCCGCTGCACGTCGTGGTTGGACAGCACCCACGTCGTCGGCGCGTCGACCGGCCTCATCGCGGCCAGCGAGTCGTCGATGACCTGCTTGACGTCGGCCGCGGTCCACTCGGCGGTCAGGTAGTGGAAGTTGAACGCCTGGTGCAGCTCGTCGGCGCGCAGGTAGCGGGCGGTGCGCTCGGGGCTCGGCGTCCACGCCTCGGCCACGCCGATCCGGCTGCCCGGGTAGGAGTCGAGCACCTTGCGCCAGTCGCGGTAGATCTCGTGCACGCCGTCCTGGTCGAAGAACGGCAGCGCCTCCGTGCCCAGCAGCTTGAGGTGGCCGGGCGTGCCGACGTCGGGCAGGCCGTCGGCCTTGACCATGCCGTGCGCGACGTCGATGCGGAAGCCGTCCACGCCGAGGTCGAGCCAGAAGCGCAGCACGTCGAGGAACTCGTCGCGCACCTCCGGCTGGTCCCAGTTCAGGTCCGGCTGCTCGGGCGCGAACAGGTGCAGGTACCACTGGCCGTCGGGGACCCGGGTCCACGCGGGGCCGCCGAAGACGGACTCCCAGTCGTTGGGCGGCAGGTCGCCGCGGCCGTCCTCGCTGTCGCGGCCGTCGCGGAAGTGGTAGCGGGCGCGTTCCGGGGAGCCCGGCGCGGACTCCAGTGCCTGCCGGAACCACGCGTGCTGGTCGCTGGTGTGGTTCGGGACCAGGTCCACGATCACCCGGATGCCCAACTCGTGCGCGTCCCGGACGAGCGCCGCGGCGTCGTCGTTCGTGCCGAACAGCGGGTCGACGGTCCGGTAGTCGGCGACGTCGTAGCCGCCGTCGGCCATCGGCGACCGGTAGAACGGCGTGATCCACACCGCGTCCACCCCGAGGTCGGCCAGGTAGGGCAGCCGGGAGCGGATGCCGGGCAGGTCACCGACGCCGTCGCCGTCCGAGTCGGCGAAGCTGCGCACGTAGACCTGGTAGATGACGGCCTCGCGCCACCAGTCCTGCGTCATGGGGTGTCCTTCCGGATCGGTTCCGCCGGAGGGCAATGAAATACTTTGCAAGTGTTTTCAGCAAGTCTGGCAGCTGGTATGACCTAGAGCACATCCCTGCCAGCTAGGAGACAACGTGGTTTCCGCAAGTCGACGCGCCTTGGGCGCGATAGTCGTACTCCTGTTCAGCCTTTTGGCGGTTCCGCAAAGTTTTGCGGCGCCGCCGTCCGCGAAGGACGTGACCGCGACCCTGTTCCAGTGGCCGTTCGCGCGGGTCGCCGCCGAGTGCACGAGCGTGCTCGGGCCTCGCGGCTACGGGTTCGTCGAGGTGTCACCGGCCACCGAGCACATCCAGGGCGGCCAGTGGTGGACCTCGTACCAGCCGGTCAGCTACCGCATCGCCGGACGCCTCGGTGACGAGGCCGCGTTCCGGAACATGGTGAACACCTGCCACGCGGCGGGCGTCAAGGTCATCGCGGACGCGGTGATCAACCACATGAGCGCCGGGTCGGGCACGGGCACCGGCGGTTCGTCGTACTCGAAGTACGACTACCCCGGCATCTACAGCGACCCGGACTTCCACTCGTGCCGGTCGCACATCAGCGACTACCGCAACCGCGACAACGTGCAGAACTGCGAACTCGTCGGGCTGTCGGACCTGAACACCGGCAGCGACTACGTGCGCGGGCGGATCGCGTCGTACCTGAACTCGCTGATCGCGATGGGTGTCGACGGGTTCCGGATCGACGCGGCCAAGCACATGCCGGCGGCCGACCTGTCGGCGATCAAGTCGCGGTTGAGCAACCCGAACGTGTTCTGGGTGCACGAGGTGATCTACGGCGCCGGTGAGGCCGTGCAGCCCGGCGAGTACACCGGGTCGGGCGACGTCGACGAGTTCCGGTACGCCTACGACATCAAGCGGATCTTCACCAACGAGAACCTGGCGTACCTGAGCACGTTCGGGCAGTCGTGGGGCTACCTGCCGAGCGGCCAGGCGCGGTCGTTCGTGGACAACTGGGACACCGAGCGCAACGGGTCGACGCTGACGTACAAGGACGGGTCTACCTACACGTTGGCGAACGTGTTCATGCTGGCGTGGCCCTACGGTTCGCCGAACGTGTACTCGGGCTACGAGTTCTCGAACCACGACGCCGGGCCGCCGTCCGGCTCGGAGTGCTACACGTCCGGGTGGAAGTGCCAGCACCGGTGGACGCAGATCGCGTCGATGGTCCAGTTCCGGAACGCCGTGGCCGGGACGGCGGTCGTGAACTGGTGGGACAACGGCGGCGACGCCATCGCGTTCGGGCGGGGCAACAAGGGCTTCGTCGCGATCAACCGCGAGTCGTCGTCGCTGACGCGGACGTTCCAGACGTCGCTGCCCGCCGGGTCGTACTGCAACGTGCAGCAGGACGGGTGCGTGGCGGTCGCCGTGGGGTCGAACGGCCAGTTCACCGCGACGTTGGGCGCGGGCGAGGCGTTGGCGCTGCACGTCGGCGCGACCGGGATCGGCAACCCGCCGGCCGGGACGGCGTCGTTCGCGGTGAACGCCACGACGTCGTTGGGGCAGAACATCTTCGTGGTCGGCGACCACCCGTCGCTCGGCGCGTGGAACCCGGCCTCGGCGATCGCGCTGTCGTCGGCCACCTACCCGACGTGGCGGGGCTCGGTGACGCTGCCCTCGGGGACGTCGTTCCAGTACAAGTACATCCGCAAGGAGTCCAACGGCGCGGTGACGTGGGAGAGCGGGACCAACCGGTCCGCCACGTCACCGGTGACGCTCTCGGACACCTGGCGCAACTAGGTCGACGGTCGGCCGGAGCGGGGGCGTGCCGCATGGGCGTCCCCGCCCGACCCGATCAGTTCACCCGGATGCGGCGCTGTTCGGCGGGGCGCTTGGTCGGCAGGTCGGCGGAAGCCAGCAGGGCCAACTTGTCCGCGTCGCCGGACCCGGCGTCCGGGTGGTACACCACGAGCATCAGGCCCTCCGTGCCGCCGATGCCCAGCCGTTCCCGGTTGAGGGTCAACTCCCCGACCTGCGGGTGGTTGATCCGGATCGGCGTGCCGCGCTGCCCGCGCACTTCGTGGCGGGCCCAGAGCCGGCGGAACCGGGGGCTCGCCCGGGACAGTTCCCCGGTCAGCTCGACGAAGCGGGGATCGTCGACGTCGTTTCCCACGGACTGCCGCAGGTTCGCGACGAAGCATTCCGTGACGGCTTCCCAATCCGGGTACAACGCCTGCTCGGCCGGGTCCAGGAACATGTCCCTCAGCTGATTCCCGCCCACCACGAGACCGGGGGAAAGCGCTCGGGCGAGCGAGTTCGAGGCCAGGACGTCGAAATACCTGCCTTCGATGAAAGCGGGCTGGACCAGGGAGTCCAACAGCTTGAGCGCGCCGGGCGGCGGGACCTCCTCGCGTCGGCGCCTGCGCTGCCGCGGCGCCTCCGACACCAACGTCATCAGGTGGGCCACGTGGTCGTCGTCCAGGTGGAGCACGCGCGCGATCGACTCGAGCACCTGCACGGACGGGTTGCGGTCGCGGCCCCGCTCCAACCGCAGGTAGTAGTCGGCGCTGATGCCGGCGAGCAGCGCGACTTCCTCGCGCCGCAGCCCCGGCACCCGCCGGACGCCGACCTCGGGGATGCCCGCCTGCTTGGGCGTCACGAGCTCCCGCCGAGCACGCAGGTACGCGCCGAGGGCGTTCGTCCCGCTCACGAGACCGGCCCGGGACTCGGTGAGGCGGACAGAGGGGGTCCTGTCACACCCCCGGCTCGAGAGGGCTCTGGGTGACGCTCGCAGCCGTGCATAGCGTGGTCAACGGTCAACTCGGACCAGGTATTTCGAGGGAGACGAACGTGACTGTCGCACTGGTCACCGGCGCCAACAAGGGCATCGGTTTCGAAACGGCCCGACAGCTGGTGGAACTGGGGCACGTCGTCTACATCGGCGCCCGTGACGTCGAGCGGGGCGGTAAGGCCGCGGCGGCGTTGGGCGCACGATTCGTGCAACTCGACGTCACCGACGACGAATCGGTGAAGAGCGCGTTGGCGACGATCGGTTCGGACGAGGGCAAGCTCGACGTCCTGGTGCACAACGCGGGCATCCTCGACACCGGAGTGGTCGACGGTCCCACGGCCCTGCGGGTCTTCGACACCAACGCGGTGGGGATCGTGCGCGTCACGGAGGCCGCGATCCCGCTGCTGCGCAACTCCCCGAACCCCAGGGTGGTCACCGTGTCGAGCAGCGCCGGGTCGTTCTGGGCGGTGAACAACCCCGACCGGCCGGAGTTCCACCTGAGGGCCGCGCTCTACTCGGCGTCCAAGGCGGCGGCCACCATGCTGACGGTCCAGTACGCCAAGTCCGAGCCGGGCATCAAGTTCAACGCGCTCGAGCCCGGCTTCACCGCCACCGACATGACCGCGGCGTTCGACGGCGGGAGGTCACCCGAGGAGAGCGCGAGGACCGTCGTGCGCCTGGCGACTCTCGACGCGGACGGTCCGACGGGCACGTTCCAGGACGAAACCGGCGACCTGCGCTGGTAGGGGCGTGCCGACCAGGCCGTCCTCCAGCGCGCGTTGGTACAGCTCCACCGCCGACCCCGCGGCACGTCCCGCCGCCCGGTACTTGCCGCGGATGCGTTCGAGGTAGGTCTTCACCGTGCCCTCCGACAGGCCGAGCGACCGGGCGACCGGGCGACCGCGCGCCGGGTCCGACCCTTCGCGATGCCGAGCAGCACCTCGACCTCGCGGTGCGACAGGAGCGGTCGCCGGGCGGGAACCGCGAGCAGGGTGTCCTGGGCCAGGCGCCGGGTGAGGTAGTGCTCGCCGGCGGCCACCGACACGACGCCTTCCACCAGGTCGGAGAGCGGAGCGCGCTTGGACACGTAGCCCTTCGCGCCCGCCTCCAAGGCGGCCCGCACGACGTCCGGCGACTCGTCGGCGCTGTGCACGATGACGCGGACACCGGCGGCGCGGAGGCCGGCGATGTCCTCCGCCGCCGAGGTGGGCGCCGGGTCGAGCAGGACCACCGCGGGCGGTGGGGCCGGCAGGTCCGCCACCGACCGCACCGCCGCGACGACGCTGATGCGCCTGCCCGGCTGGTGCTCCAGCCAGAGCGCCGCACCGTCGCGGTACATGGAGTGGTCGTCGACCAGCCCCACCTCGATCGGCACGAAGCCGTCCGGCATGCTCGCCCCCAATACCGTCGCTGTCACCCTGTTCGACGCGCGGGAACGCCCACGGTTGCCGACGAGGTGCCGGTCGAACGGCGGACACCCGGTGACGGCCGGACCGCCGACTCGCCACCGACCCGGCCCGCCCGCACTCTCAGGTCCCGTTCAGCAACACCGGGCAAGGGAGACGACGTGCGAAGACTCTGGACCTCGTTAGTGATCGCAGTGGTGGCGGCGGGCGTCGTGACGCCGGGCTCCGCGAGCGCCGACACCGGGCCGGTGCGCGGCGCGGGCTACGTGTGGGCGGACAACCCGACCGCCGCGTCGTACACACCGGCGCCCGCCTACCAGATGAACAGCGTCGGCATCACGACGAGGAACACGATCACCAGGCTGGCCACCGGGCGGTACTCGGTGCGCTTCACGCGGCTCGGTGTCCGCGGCGGCGTCGCCCACGCCACCGCGTACGGCGCCGACACCCACCAGTGCAAGATCGAGGGCTGGTCGCCGTCCGGCGACGACCAGAACGTCGTCGTCCGCTGCCACACCCTCGCCGGCGCGCCGGTCGACACCCGGTTCACCGCGAGCTTCACCAGCAACAAGTACTGGAACGGCTGGGAGTACGGCCGCACGTACCCCGGCGCCTACCTGTACCACGGCGACCCGACCAGCCCGAACTCCACGCCCTCGTCGTACTACCAGTACAACTCGATGGGCGGCGTCAACACCGTCTCCCGCGTCGGCGTCGGCGCCTACTCCGCGTTCCTGCCCGCCATCGGGCACGCGGTGACCGGCGGGCACGCCCTGGTGACCGCCTACGGCTCGGCCGCCGAGCGGTGCAAGGTGGTCAACTTCGGCTGGACGTCGCCGTCCACGACGATCAAGGTCAACGTCCGGTGCTTCACGGCCGCGGGCACACGGGCCGACTCCCGGTTCGTGCTGACGTTCACCGACCGCACCAACACGCTCGGCCTCGACGGCTGCTGCAACCCGAACGGCCACCAGTCCGGCTACGCGCTGGCCAACGACCCCACAGCCGCGTCGTACTCGCCGAGCGCTTCGTACCAGCACGAAGTCCCGACGGGCGGCGCGACCGCGACCCGCGCCGGCACGGGCAACTACTCGCTGCGGTTCGCCCACGCCGACCTCGGCACGGGCAGCGTGCACGTGGTGGCCGCCGGGTGGACCGCCGAGTTCTGCAAGGTCGCCCACTGGAACCCGAGCAGCGGGATCAACGTCCGCTGCTTCAACGCCGCGGGCGCGCCCGTCGACACCCCGTACGACCTGGACTACACCGGGCCGTGGCTCCTGGGCTGAACGCGAACCGCCGCAAGGGCGCCGCGGGGATTGCGGCGCCCTGTGCGGCGGAACGTCAGCGGATCATGCTGCGCACCTGGCGGGCGGCCACGGACAGCGTGGCCAGATCCAGCTTGCTGACCCGGTTGATCTCCGCCAACGCGGCCCGCGCCCTGCCCAGGCGCGAGGAGTTGGCCTGCTCCCACTTCTCGATCTTCTCCTCCGGGGTGTCGCCCGGGTCCGCCGACCGCAGCACGTCGATCGTGATCGACCGCAACGACGAGTAGAAGTCGTCGCGCAACGCCAGGCGCGCCAGCGAGTGCCAGCGGTTCAGGCGTTCCAGGCTCGACACCGAGCTGAGCATCCGGTCGACGTCCAAGTGCTCCGACAGCGCGAAGTACACCTCCGCCGTCTCCTCGTGCGTGCGCTCCTGGCCGGTCGCGCCCTCGCCCTCCTCGCGCTCGGCGAGTTCGGCGACCTCGGTGACGTCCAGCAGCCCGTAGGTGAACAGCAGCCCGGCGATCCGCCGCGCCAACCCGACCGGCACGCCGTGGCCGACCAGCCGCTCGACGTGCTCGATCACGGACTCCTTCTCGTGGCCCTGGAGCAGGTCGAGCGCGCGCGGCGCCAGCGCGGCGACCACGGGGGCGAACCGGCTGATCGTGGACCCGACCGCCAACGGCTGCGGCCGGTTGGTGAGCAGCCAGCGCGACGCGCGGTCCAGCAGGCGGCGCGTCTCCAGCACCATGTCGTCCTGCACGTCGGTCGGCACGACGTTGTCCAGCGCCCGGATCTCCCGCCACACCGACGGCAGGTCGTAGATCGCGGTCACCACGGTGTACGCGCGCACCGCGTCCGTCGCCGACGCGCTGATCTCCTCGGCCAGCCGGAACGCGTACGACACGCCGCCGCCGTCCACGACCTCGTTGACCAGCACGGTCGTGATGATCTCGCGGGACAGCGGGTGGCTGCCGATGGCGTCGGCGAACCGTTCCCGCAGCTCGCTCGGGAAGTAGTCGGGCAGCCGGCGGGCCAGCACGTCGATCGTCGGCAGGTCGCTGGCCAGCACCTCCTCCTTCAGCGCCAGCTTCACGTGCGCGAGCAGCGTGGCCAGCTCCGGCGAGGTGAGGCCGTCGCCCGCCTTCTCCAGCGCCTTGAACTCCGCCGTGCTCGGCAGTGCCTCGAGCGAGCGGTCGAGCACGCCGCGCTGTTCGAGGTCGGCGACCAGGCGCGCGTGCACCGACAGCATCGGCGCGGCGTGGGCGCGGGAGACGCCGAGGACGGCGTTCTGCGAGTAGTTGTCGGCCAGCACCAGCTCGCCGACCTCGTCGGTCATCTGGCCCAGCAGCTCGTTGCGCTGCCCCTGGTCGAGCTTGCCGTCGCGGACCAGCTCGTCCAGCAGGATCTTGATGTTGACCTCGTGGTCGGAGCAGTCCACACCGGCCGAGTTGTCCAGCGCGTCGGTGTTGACCTTGCCGCCGTTGCGGGCGAACTCGATCCGGCCGCGCTGGGTCAGGCCCAGGTTGCCGCCCTCGCCGACGACCTTCACCCGCAGGTCCGCGCCGTTGACCCGGATCGCGTCGTTGGCCTTGTCGCCGACCTCGGCGTGCGACTCGGCGCCCGCCTTGACGTACGTGCCGATGCCGCCGTTCCACAGCAGGTCGACCGGCGCCAGCAGGATCGCCTTCATCAGCTCCTGCGGCGACAGCTTCACCACGCCTTCGGGCAGCCCCAGGGCTTCCCGTGCCTGCGCGCTGACCGGGATCGACTTGGCCGTGCGCGGCCACACGCCGCCGCCCTCGCTGATCAGCGAGCGGTCGTAGTCGTCCCACGACGAGCGGGGCAGCTCGAACAGCCGCTTGCGCTCGGCGAAGCTCGCCGCGGCGGTCGGGTCCGGGTCGATGAAGATGTGCCGGTGGTCGAACGCGGCCACCAGCCGGATGTGCTCCGACAGCAGCATGCCGTTGCCGAACACGTCACCGGACATGTCGCCGACGCCGACGACCGAGAACTCCTCGGACTGCGTGTCCGTGCCCAGCTCGCGGAAGTGCCGCTTCACGCTCTCCCACGCGCCCTTGGCCGTGATGCCCATGGCCTTGTGGTCGTAGCCGACGGAACCGCCGGACGCGAACGCGTCACCCAGCCAGAAGCCGTAGGACTTCGACACCTCGTTGGCGATGTCGGAGAACGACGCCGTGCCCTTGTCTGCCGCGACCACCAGGTACGAGTCGTCGCCGTCGTGCCGGACGACCTGCGGCGCGGGCAGCACCGTGCCGGAGTTGAGGTTGTCGGTCAGGTCGAGCAGGCCGGAGATGAACTGCCGGTAGCAGGCGATGCCCTCGGCCAGCAGCGACTCGCGGTCGTGACCGGGGTCGCCCGTCGGCGCGGGCGGGCGCTTCAGCACGAAGCCGCCCTTCGCGCCGACCGGCACGATCACCGCGTTCTTCACCGCCTGCGCCTTCACCAGGCCCAGGATCTCGGTGCGGAAGTCCTCACGCCGGTCGGACCAGCGCAACCCGCCGCGGGCCACCGGGCCGAACCGCAGGTGCACGCCCTCCAGCCGCGGCGAGTACACGAAGATCTCGAACCGCGGCCGCGGCTGCGGCAGGTCCGGGATCGCGCGCGGGTTCAGCTTGACCGCCAGGTACGGGCGCGGGTTGCCGTCGACGTCGCGGACGAAGTAGTTCGTGCGCAGCGTCGCCTGCACCAGCGTGAGCAGGCTGCGCAGGATGCGGTCCGCGTCCAGGCTGGTCACGTCGTCGATCATCGCGGTGATCTCGTCGACCAGGTGCTCGGTGCGGCCGGCGCGCTGCTCGTCGGACAGGGCCGGGTCGAACCGCGCCTCGAACAGCCCCACCAGGGCCGTGGCGACCTCGGTGTGCGCCAGGACGGCGTCCTCGATGTAGTCCTGGCTGTACGGCGTGCCCGCCTGGCGCAGGTACTTGGCGTAGGCGCGCAGCATCGCGGCCTGCTGCCACGTGACGCCCGCCTTGAGCACGAGCGTGTTGAAGCCGTCCACCTCGGCCTCACCGCGCCAGGCGGCGGCGAACGCGTCCTGGAAGCGGGTGCGGACCGACTCGATGTCCTCGCCGGACAGCTTGTCCAGCGTGACCTGGTCGATGCGCAGGCCGAAGTCGTAGATCCAGCACTCCACGCCGTCGTCGCGGGACAGCTCGTACGGCCGCTCGTCCACCACGACCACGCCCATGCGCTGCAACATCGGCAGCACGTCGGACAGCGTCAGCCGGGCGCCGACCAGGAACAGCTTGAACCGCCGTTCACCCGGCTCCGCGTCACGCGGCGTGTAGAACACCAGGTCCAGGTCGCCGCGTCGGAGCGCCTCGATGCGCCGGAAGTCCGCGAGGCCCTCGGCCGCGGTGAAGTCCTCCTTGTAGGCCTCGGGGAACGCCGCCGCGAACCGCTGGCCCTGCTCGGACGACGACTCCGTGCCCAGGGTCGTGCCGCGGTCCTCCAGGACCGCCTCGACCATCCGGTCGTCCCAGGAGCGCACGGCCTCGGCCAGCAACTGCTGGATGTAGCCCGTGTCCGGCTCGACGTGGCGGCTCGGGTCGGTGTGCACGGTGAAGTGCACGCGGGCCAGCGCCGACTCGCCGACGCGGGCGCTGTACTCCAGGTTCACGCCGCCGAGCTGGTCGATCAGCACCTCCTGCATGGCCAGCCGCGACGTCGTCGTGTAGCGGTCGCGCGGCAGGTAGACCAGGCAGGAGTAGAAGCGGCCGTACGGGTCGCGGCGCAGGAACAGGCGCAGCCGGCGGCGTTCGGCGAGCGCGATCACGCCCGTCACGGTCTGGTAGAGCGTGTCCGTGTCGACCGAGAACAGCTCGGTGCGCGGGTAGTTCTGGATCACTTCGAGCATCCGCTGGCCCGAGTACGAGTGCAGCGGGAAACCGGCGCGGTGGATGACGTCGCGGACCCGGCGCTCGATGGCCGGGATGTCCAGCACGTCCTCGTGCAGCGCCGTGGTCGAGAAGACACCCAGGAACCGGTGCTCGCCGGACACGTTCCCCTCGGCGTCGAAGGTCTTCACGCCGACGTAATAGGGGTACACCGACCGGTGCACGCTCGACTGCGCGCTGGCCTGCGTCAGGACCAGCAGTTCGGGTGACAGTGCCTGGGCGCCCGCGTCCGGGCCCGCGGTCAGGCTGCGCGCCGCGAGGCTGTCCTGTCTGAGCACACCCAGACCACTCGCCAGCACGGCCCTGAGCGCGGGTTCGCCGTCCGTGGCCGGGTCGTCGTGGACCAGCTCGTACTGGCGGTAGCCGAGGAACGTGAAGTGGTCGTCGGCCAGCCAGCGCAGCAGGTTCGCGCCGTCCTGCACCTCGTGGCTGGGCAGCGGCGGCGGTTCGGACTCCAGCAGCTCGGCCAGGTGCCCCGCCATGCCGGCCATCTTGTCGGTGTCCTCGACGACCTCGCGGACGTCGTTGAGCACGGTGTGCAGCTTGGTCTCCAGCTCACGCGCCCGGTCCGGGTCGGTGAGCAGGTCCACCTCGACGTACATCCACGACTCGGCCAGCGCGTCACCCGGCGGGTTGGCCGGGTCCGCGGTCGGCAGGACCTCCTGGAGCGCGCCCGTCACCAGGTCCCGGCGCACCACGACGATCGGGTGCACCACCCGTTGCACCTGCACGCCGCCGCGGGTCAGCTCGGAGGCCACCGAGTCGACCAGGTACGGCATGTCGTCGGTGACCACCTGCACCACCGTGGCCGGACACGTCCAGCCGTCGTGCGCGCGGGTCGGGTTGAGGATCCGCACCACCGGGCGGCCGGGCACGCGGGTCTCGGCGAGCTGGTAGTTCGAGCGCACCGCGCCGACCAGGTCGACCGGGTCGTCGTCGTTGACTTCCTCGGCCGGGACGTGGCGGTAGTAGAGGCGGATCAGGTCGGCCAGCTCGGGGGCGTTGGCCGCGGCACGTTCGATCACTTCGTCACGGGCCTGTTCGGGACTGGCCGGGCGAGCCGCGCCGACGTCGCGCGCGGTGTGCTCGGATCGGGACGGGGCTCCAGTCGAGGTCATGTTCAGGCGGCTCCAGGTATCCGGTACCTCTGTGTACCGGGTGTGCGCACCACTTAACCAGACGAGCGCGAACCCGTTCGCCGCAACCCTCGCACTGAATCGAACAACTTGCCGGAAAGCCGGGAATTCACTTGTGACGTGGCCTATTTCCCGCTTTGTTACCGGCGGGAAACCTTATTAGAAGCTCAAATCATTTCACGATTCGGGAAGCGTCCACGTGTCGAAGCGGCGCGGCGGGTCGACGCGCTGGATCGGAGCGGTGGTCTCGTTCTCGGATTCGGGCGGCGGCGTCCCGACAGGTGAGATCGGCACGGTGTCCTCGTCGACCTCGACGCGACCGGCGGCTTCGTCCTCGCGCCGGGCGTCCTCGTACGCGACGAGGGCCTCGGCGAGGAGTTCGGCCAGGCTCAGGTCGCTCTTGTGGCGGCGTGAGGCGCGGGTGGCGCTGGGCGAGTCGGGGGCGGGCGGCGTCGGTTCGACGACGATCGCCGGGAGGTCGATCGTCCTGCCGCCGACCACGACGGCCGTGACGAAGGGCTCCTTGGTCTCTTCCCCGCCTGTTCCGACGCCGGTTGCGTCGCCTGTCTTGCCGACTGTCTCGTGGTTCTCGCTGGTCGCGGGCGTGTCGTCGTGCTCGACGTCGGCCGCGCCGAGGAACCCGCTCGGGCTGAACTGCGCCGGCGGCGGCGTCGTGTCGGGGAACGGGTCGGACGGCACCGGCTCGGGAACCGGGGCCGGCGGCACCTGGTCTGGTTCGGGCACACCGGGCACCTGGTCCGGCTCGGGCTGCGGCGCGTGCTGCTGTGCAGGCGTCGGTTCGGGTCGCGGCGCAGGTTGCGGCGCGACCTGCGGCACCGGCGTCGGCTCGGGCTCTCGCACGGGCAGCCGGGTCACCTCAGGCTGCGGCGCGGGCAGTCGGGTCGCCTCGGGCTGCGCCGCGGGCGGTTGGGCGGGCGGTTGGGCGGGCGGTTGCGTCGGTTCGGGCTGGGGCGCGCGCAACGACTCAGGCTGCTGACGCACAGGCGTCGCCCCAGGCTGCGACACGGGCCACGGCTCGGGCCGCGACACCGGCGTCGCCAAGTCCTCCGCGACCGAAACCACGTCCATCGGCGGAAAGACCGGCCGCACCTCGACCTTCGCCCCCTCCGCCTCCGACTTGTCCGCCTTCGACTCCTCCGCCTTCAGCTCGTCGACCGTCGGCTCCTCCGCCTTCACGACCTGCTCCGGCACCGAGGGCGACGCCGACATCGCGAAGTCGGGCACGGGCGGCAGCGGGTAGTCGGGCGGGTCGGGCACCCGGGCGGTGGGGATGAGCGGCCCCTTCACGAAGGCCGCGCCGAGCCCGACCGGCGGCACGTCGTCGCGCACGGCCGGCTGCACCATCGTCGGTGAGTCGAACATGTCCACGGGCGGCGGCGGTGCTTCACCACGCAGCCGCGGCGGCGGTTCGACCCGCCACTGCACCTGCTCGGGTTCGGCCTGTCGCGTGGGCTCGGGCTCGGACACGGTGGCCTCCTCGTCAGCGTCGGGAGCACGCCGCCGACCACCGGCACGCTGCGGGTCGAGCAACCCGGCGGCCTTCAGCGTGTCCAACACACTCGGGTCGGCGTCACCAGAAGCCCGCTCCCCCTCTTCCTCAGCGGCCTCACGAGCAGCCCGCCGCCGACCACTGCGCACCGCGCCCGCGGCGGCGATCAACCCAGCCGCCGACACACTCCGCTCGCCACCCTCGTGCCCAGCGCCAGAGGAAGCCTCGGCACTACCGCCCTCACCAACCACCGCCCTGGCACCACTGCTCTCACCGACTACAGCCCCGGCGCTACCGCTCTCACCAACCGCAGCCCCAGCACCACTGCTATCGCCGACCGCAGCCGCGGCACTACCGCCGTCACCAACTTCGGGCTGCACGATGCCGAACCCACCCCCACCGAGCCCAGCACCACCGACCGGCCGCCGAACACCGGTCTCACCAACACCCTGCCGCGCCCCGGCCACACCACTTCCCGCCGATGCCCCAACCCCACCCGACCGACCGGGGAGCCCTGCGACACCCGCACCGCCAACACGGCCTTCGCCAGAACCATCCGACGCGCCACCAACCCCAGCACCAGCAACCCCAGCACCACCAACCCCGCTACCGGCCGAAGCCGCGGCATCGCCTGTCCTCGCCTCGCCGACCCCTGCACCGCGCGCATGAATGCCCGCCGCCTCAGCACCCGCAGCCGCGGCCGCACCCGCGCCAACACCACTTGCGTGACTTCCCGCCGACGCGCCGCCAACTCCGACGCCGCCGGACATCGCCTGCCCAGACCCCATGCCACCCACACGGCTCGCGGCCGAGGCGCCACCAAACCCGGCACCACCGGACATCGCCTGGCCAGTCCCCATGCCGCCCGCGTGGCTTGCGGCCGACGCGGCAGCGGGCGTGGTGCCGTGCGCGGCGCTGGCGCCCCTCGGTTCACCGGTCCCCGTGCCGTACGCATGGCTGCCCGCCGGTGCGTCGCCACTCCCGCCGGTGCGCACGGCGTCACTCGCGCGTGCACCGCCCGCATGAGTTCCCGCCGGTGCACTGCCCGAGGTGCTGCCCTGTCCGGCACCGCTGGACACAGGCCAGCCGGTTCCCGCCGTGCCGGTGCTGGTCGGTGTGCTGACCGAGGCGTCGCCGAGGCCCGCACGACCCGTCCCACCTGCGTTGCCTGCGGAGGCACCGGGCGGTGCGGTGGGTGAGAGGGGTGCGCCGGCCGGATGGCTTGGGGGGAGGGTCGGGGTCGGGATGCCCGTGGGAGGGGTGTGGGTCGGCTTGGCTTGGCCGCTTCTCGCGTGTTCCGGGCGGCCCTGGGTGGGAGGTGGTTGGGTTTCCGGTTCCGGCGCACGGCGGCGGCCTCCCGGTTGGGGGTCGTCGCCTTCCGCCTCACCGAACGGTTGGACCAGGCGCCAGCGGTCGGCGGCGTGGGCCCTTGCGGCTGAGATGCCTTCCACCGTCATGTCTTCGGCAGCACGGCGGGAGCGCTTGACCCGGACGCCCTCGTTGCGGTGCATCTGGACCGGACGCCACTGGCGCAGTTGTTGCTTGGCCTCGGTGGCGAGGTCGGGGTCGGTGGGTGGCATCGCGGCCGGCGTTCCGGTGCGGAGCAGGGCGGCCAGTTCGTCGTGCAGGCCGCCTGCCGGCTTGCGGTGGACGCCGGAGAACTCGGCGGCGAGTCTGGCGCGCACGGCGTAGACCGCTCTGGCACGCCGGCGTTCGGCGGCGTGCGCGGAGCGGAGGTTGGCCAGTGCCTCGGCCAGGTCGCCGGCGACCTCGTGGACGTGTGCCAGCGCCAGGAGGCTTTCCGCCAGCAGGGTGTCCAACTGGTGTCGCTCGGCGCTGTCGGCGGCGTCGCGGAGCAGGTCGCGGGCCTGGTCCACGCGGCCGGCGGGCAGGTGGACCCTGGTGGCCAGCGCCAGCCGGAGCCAGCCGGTGGTGGAAGCGGACGGCGCGCGCACCGGGCGTTCCAGGAGCGGGGTGCCGATCTCGGAGGCCTCGCCCGGCTTGTTCAGGTCCATCAGGGCGCACACCAGCTCGACCGTGAGCCGGCCCCGGACCTGGCCGTTGTCGGACTCGGCCTCCTTGAGCCGGTCCAGCACGGCCAGGCCGTCGCGTGCCGCCGCGACCGCCGCAGGCAGGTCGCCCCACCGGCGGTGCTGGCCCGCGGCGGACGCGCGGAGCAGACCGCGGTGCAGCAGCGTCGTGTCGTGGTCCAGCAGCGGATCCGCCTGGTAGAGGCGGTCCGCTTCGTCCAACGCCTGGGCCAGTGCCGCGCCGCGGCCCACCGAGACCAGGCACTCGCTGGCCTGGACGAGGGCCGTGGCCCGCAGACCCGGCGGAACGTCGTCGGCTTCCAGGACCGGGCGGACGGCGGCGAACCCCGTGAGGGGCGCGCCGACCGACCTGGCGCTGTCGGCCAACTCGACCCGCAGCCGCCAGGCCGTTTCCCGCTCGGACGCGGCCTCGGCCGCCTTGAGGGCGTCCAACGCCCGGTCCGCGATGCGGACGCCCCGGCCCATCCGGTTGCTCGCGAAGACCACCAGGGCCTCCGCGCGCAACCGGTCGACCTCGTCACGGCGGGTGGAGGCGAGCGCGACGGCGCGTTCGCCCAGCACCAGAGCAAGCTCCGGTGCCCGCCAACGCAGCCGCCAGGCGGGCACGACCAGCGTGCTCACCTCGACGTCCGCCTGCTGCGCCTCGCCCCTCGCCGCCACGATGTAGGTACCCGGCTCTCAGTCCCGTGTGAGCTTGCGGTAGGTGACGCGGTGCGGCCTCGCCGCCTCCGCACCGAGACGCTCGATCTTGTTCTTCTCGTAGCCCTCGAAGTTGCCCTCGAACCAGTACCACTGCGACGGGTTCTCGTCCGTGCCCTCCCACGCCAGGATGTGCGTGGCGACGCGGTCGAGGAACCACCGGTCGTGCGAGATGACCACGGCGCAGCCGGGGAACTGCTCCAGAGCGTTCTCCAGCGAGCCCAGTGTCTCGACGTCCAGGTCGTTCGTCGGCTCGTCCAGCAGGATCAGGTTGCCGCCCTCCTTGAGGGTCAGCGCCAGGTTGAGCCGGTTGCGCTCACCACCGGAGAGCACGCCCGCCGGCTTCTGCTGGTCCGGGCCCTTGAAGCCGAACGCGCTGACGTACGCCCGCGACGGCATCTCGACGTTGCCGACGTGGATGTAGTCCAGGCCGTCGGAGACGACCTCCCACACGTTCTTCTTCGGGTCGATGCCGCCGCGGTTCTGGTCGACGTAGGACAGCTTGACAGTCTCGCCGATCCGGACGGTGCCCGAGTCGGGCTCCTCCAGCCCCACGATGGTCTTGAACAGCGTCGTCTTGCCGACGCCGTTCGGACCGATGACGCCGACGATGCCGTTGCGCGGCAGGCTGAACGACAGGCCGTCGATCAGCACCCGGTCGCCGAAGCCCTTCTTCAGCTTGTCGACCTCGACCACGACGCTGCCCAGACGCGGGCCCGGCGGGATCTGGATCTCCTCGAAGTCGAGCTTGCGGGTCTTCTCCGCCTCCGCGGCCATCTCCTCGTAGCGGCCGAGGCGGGCCTTGGACTTGGCCTGCCGGGCCTTGGCGCCCGACCGGACCCACTCCAGCTCGTCCTTCAGCCGCTTCTGCAGCTTCTGGTCCTTCTTGCCCGTGACCGCCAACCGCTCGGCCTTCTTCTCCAGGTATGTGGAGTAGTTGCCCTCGTACGGGTGGGCCCGACCGCGGTCGAGCTCCAGGATCCACTCGGCGAGGTTGTCCAGGAAGTACCGGTCGTGGGTGACCGCCAGGACGGCACCCGCGTACTGCGCCAGGTGCTGCTCCAGCCACAGCACGCTCTCCGCGTCCAGGTGGTTGGTGGGCTCGTCGAGCAGCAGCAGGTCCGGCTTGCTCAGCAGCAGCTTGCACAGGGCGACCCGGCGGCGCTCGCCACCGGAGAGGGTCTTGACGTCGGCGTCGGGCGGCGGGCAGCGGAGGGCGTCCATCGCCTGCTCCAGCTGGGAGTCGAGGTCCCACGCGTTCGCGTGGTCCAGGTCTTCCTGGAGTTGACCCATCTCCTCCATCAGCTCGTCGGAGTAGTCGACGGCCATCTTCTCGGCGATCTCGTTGAAGCGGTCGAGCTTCACCTTGATCTCGCCGAGACCCTCCTGGACGTTGCCCAGGACGGTCTTCTCCTCGTTGAGAGGCGGCTCCTGCTGGAGGATGCCGACCGTGTAGCCCGGCGCGAGGAAGGCCTCGCCGTTGCCCGGTGTGTCCAGGCCGGCCATGATCTTCAGCACGCTCGACTTGCCGGCCCCGTTCGGACCGACGACGCCGATCTTCGCACCGGGGAGGAACATGATGGTGACGTCATCCAGGATGACTTTGTCCCCGTGCGCCTTGCGCACCTTCTTCATGGTGTAGACGTACTCGGCCATGCCCGCGATCGTAGAGCGGTGCCGATCGGGCCCGAACCTCGGACGCCGGCAACGGACGTGGGCACAACGCAGAGTTAACGCGAACGTGGGTCACCCACAGTCGTAACACGACCGCCGGGCCTGCCTGGCGCGACCCTGCGACCAGCGACTCCGACCCGATGCGCGAACTCGGTGCGCTGTCAACCCCCGGTGCCTGCGTGCGGATCCGGCCCTGGCGCCGGCCCGACGACCTCCCTCCTCCACGCTCGCAACGGCGACGACTGCCCGCGCATTCTCCGCCCCACGACGCCCTGCGGAAGCCCTTGTAGCTCGTTTGGCTCAGAACGGCACTTCGGCCACCTCCTTCGGACGCTCCGCCTCGCCCGTGAGGACCAGCGGCAACTCGTCCGGTTTGCGAGCCCCGCCGTCCGGTTTGCGGTGCGCGCTGTCCGGTTTGCGGGCCCCGCTGTCATCTTTGCGGGCCGAATCCTCCGGTTTGAGGGCCGAGTCCTCCCGTTTGTGGGCCGAGTCCTCCGGTTTGCGGGGCGCGGCGATCTCGGGCGCTGCCCGCGCCTCGACGGCGTCCGCCGCGACCCTGGTGCGCGTCGGCGTGGCCGTGCACAGGGCCAGGTTGGGGCCGATCGCGGTGGCCTCGATCTCCACGACCGGCCGGGTCTTGCCCTCGTACTCCACCTCCCTGATCGTCAACCGGCCGGTGACCACCACCGGGTCGCCCTTGTTCAGCGACGCCTGCGCGTTGTCCGCGAGCATCCGCCAGCACGACACCGACAGGAACATCCGCGCGCCGTCCTCCCAGGTGCGCTGCTCCTGGTCCCAGACCCGTTCCGCGGTGAACAGCCGGAACTTCGCCCGGCTGAAGCCGGTGCCGACCTTGGTGTGGGTGACCGGGCTCGCGACGTTGCCGCAGATGGTGACCTTGGTCTCGTTGTACGCCATGTCCGCCCCCTCGGGATGAGTGCTTGGGACCAGGTTGCCGGGGTGCGCGGTGGGTGGCGAGGGGCGGTTTCGGATCTGTGGACAACTGGCTGGAGCATGCATAACTGCAATGAGTGAGCGCTCACTCGTTGACATGAGTGAGGACTCACTCATACGCTGGTCCCATGCCCGAGGAGACCACCCAACGCCGTCGGCGCGCGCCCGCGATGAGCCCCGAGGACCGCCGCGAGGCGATCGTCGCCGCCACCGTCCCGCTGCTCTTCACGCACGGCGCCAACGTGACGACCAGCCAGATCGCCAAGGCGGCCGGCATCGCCGAGGGCACCGTCTTCCGGGCGTTCAAGGACAAGCCGGAGCTCATCCGCACGTGCGTGCAGAGCGTCCTGGCGGTCAACTCCGAGCTGGAGCTGATCGAGCAGGCGAGGCAGGCGAACACCCTCGCCGAACGCCTCTCCTGGGCCATCAGCGCCGTCTCCGGCTACCTGGACCGGATGTGGAAGCTGATCAGCGTGCTCCGCGACTCCGGCTACGACCCGCACGACGGGCACGACGGGCACGACAAGCAGCGCGAGCACAAGGGACCGCCGGTCGAGATGCAGCGCATCACCGAGCACGTCGCCTCGCTGTTCGGCCCGGACGACGACCTGCGCGTCGACCCGTCCCTCGCCGCACGGCTGCTGCTCGGGCTCGTGTTCACCAACCGCATGCAGGGCGAGGGCTTCGGCGACTCCACCGCCGACGCCGACCAGCTCGTCGAACTGTTCCTGCACGGCGTACTGAGGGGGAAGCAGTGAAGGACCTGATGATCGAAGCAGTCGACGTCGGCAAGGCGTTCGGCGCGCAGAAAGCCCTGGACGGGGTGAGCGTCGCCGTGCCCAAGGGCACCGTGCTCGGACTCCTCGGCCACAACGGCGCGGGCAAGACGACGCTGGTCAACGTGCTCACCACGATGCTCCCGCCGGACTCCGGCCACGCGAAGGTGGCCGGGTTCGACGTGGTCGCGCAGGCGCACCAGGTGCGCAGCCGGATCGGGCTGACCGGCCAGTTCGCCGCCGTGGACGAGCAGCTGTCCGGCCTGGACAACCTGATCCTGATCGCCCGCCTGCTCGGCGCGACCCCGCGTGAGGCGAGGGCCAGGGGCAACGAACTGCTGGAGCTGTTCGGGCTGGCGGACGCGGCGAAACGGCCGTCTCGTACCTACTCCGGAGGCATGCGGCGACGCCTCGACCTGGCCGCGAGCCTCGTCGGCCACCCGGAAGTGATCTTCCTCGACGAGCCGACCACGGGCCTGGACCCGGCCAGCAGGCTCGGCCTGTGGGAGATCGTGGAAGGCCTGGTCACCGACGGCACCACGGTCCTGCTCACCACCCAGTACCTCGACGAGGCCGACCGCCTGGCCGACTCGATCACGGTCCTCTCGAAGGGCAAGGTCGTCGCCGCGGGCACCAGCGCCGAGCTGAAGGCCCAAGTCGGCCAACGCACGGTCACCGTGACCCTGGCGGACGCCTCGGACGTCCCCAAGGCCACCGGAGCCCTGGAACGGGCGGGCATGCAGCCCGTGGCGGCGGAGAACACGCTGACCGCGCCCGTCACGTCGTCCCGCGAGATCGCCACGGTGGTCCGCGCGCTGGACGAGGTCGGCCTGGAGGCCACCGAGCTGGCCCTCGGCGAGCCGACCCTGGACGACGTCTACCTCACCCTCGCGCAGCACGCGGCCTGAACAGGAGCCATCGGATGACCACCCTCACCGCCGCGCCGCGCTGGCGTGGCACGGACTTCGGCACCCAGGTGCTCGTGCTGACCCAGCGGTCCCTGCGCACGCTGGTCAGCGACCCGCGCATGATCGTGTTCAGCATCCTCCAACCGCTGATCATGCTCACGCTGTTCAGCCAGATCTTCGCCAGCATCGCCAACACCCCCGGCTTTCCGCAGGGCGTGGCCTACATCGACTTCCTGATGCCCGCGATCCTGGTCAACACCGCCATGCAGTCCGCGTTGCAGGCGGGCGTCGGCCTGGTCACGGACATGAAGAACGGCGTGCTGGCCCGGTTCCGCTCGCTGCCCATCCGGTCGGGCTCGGTGCTCGTCGCACGCAGCCTGTCCGACCTCGTCCGCACGGCCGCGCAGCTGCTGCTGATGCTGGTGTTCGCGGTCGTGGTCTTCGGCTACTCCCCAGCCGGCGGCGTGACGGGCACCGTCGCGGCGCTCGCGCTGGCACTGGCGGTCGGCTGGGGGTTGGGCTGGATCTTCCTGGCGATCGCGGCGTGGCTGCGCAACGCCGAGCTGATGCAGACCGTGGGCTTCCTGGCCATGTTCCCGCTGATGTTCGCGTCGAGCGCGTACGTGCCGATCAGCGGCCTGCCGAGCTGGCTCCAGGCGGTCGCGAACGTCAACCCGTTGACCTTCGCGGTGGACGCGGCGCGGTCGTTGGCGCTGGCCCAGCCCGTGACGGGGGTGGTCGGGGCGCTGGTGACCAGTGCCGTCCTGGCCGCCGCGGGCTGGATCGTCGCCGTGAAGGGCTTCCGCAGGCCGCTCTAAGAGTCCTTGCCCGACATCTTGCGCAGCATCGCGTTGTACGCGGCCAGGTCCGCGTCACCGTCCGCGTCCGCCCGCCGGTCCGCCCGGCGGGCGTCACGGCTGTCCGACCTGGCCCACTGCACCAGCAACGCCACCATCACCACGATCAGCGGCAGCTCGCCCGCCGCCCACGCGATACCGCCGCCGAGCCGCTGGTCCTCCAGCTGCGACGTCACCCACGGCAGGCCGAGCGAGCGGTAGAAGTTGTCGCCGATCACGGTCTGCGAGCTCATCAGCACGATGCCGAAGAACGCGTGGAACGGGATCGAGGCGAACAGCAGGCCCAGCCGGCCCAGCGGCGGCAGCCGGTTCGGCGCCGGGTCGATGCCGATCACCGGCCAGTAGAAGACGTAGCCGACCAGGATGAAGTGCGCGTTCATCGCCAGGTGCGCCCAGTGGTAGTCCAGCGCGCCGTCGAACAAGCCGGAGAAGTACAGGCCGTAGAACGAGCCGACGAACAGCGCCAACGCCACGAACGGGTTGGTCAGCACCTTCGCCACCGGCGAGTGCACGAACGCCAGCAGCCACTCCCGCGGCCCCGGCGGGTTGCCCCTGCCCGCCGTCGGCAGCGCCCGCATCGCCAACGTCACCGGACCGCCGAGCACCAGCAGGATCGGCGCCAGCATGGACAGCAGCATGTGCGCTTCCATGTGGATGCTGAACATCGCGGGCGCGTACCGACCCACGCCGGACGACGTGGCGAACACCACGGTCAGGCAGCCCGCGACCCACGCGACCGTGCGGCCGACCGGCCACGCGTCACCGCGCTTGCGCAGCCGCCGTACCCCGAGCAGGTACAGCACGCCGAGGGCGATGAAGATCGCGCCGAAGATCAGGTCGAACCGCCAGTCGAACAGCAGCCGCGACAACGTCGGCGCGCCGGCCAGGTCGTAGCCGATGCGCAGCTCCACCGTGCTGGGCAGCACGCGGCCCTCCATCGGCGGGGGCGTTCGGCTCAACGCGGCGGCCAGGCCGAGCGTGAGGAACATCAACAGCACTTCGACGCCCGCGAGCCTCACCAGCGCACGCCCGGAGCCGGTGGCCACGACTTCCTTCACGCTCTTCTCGCGCTGGAAGTACCCCACGACACCCAGGACGACCAGCGCGAGCGTCTTGCCGAGCACCAGCAGGCCGTACTCGCTGCCGAACAGCTGGCTCAACGGCAACCGCACCCACGCGTTGATCACGCCGGACACCGCCATCACGAGCCAGCAGACCAGCGCCAGCCTGGAGAACCGCGACGTCGCCAGCCCCAGGTGGTCGCCACCCCGTCGACCGTGGGCCAGCAGCGCGATCAGGCCGCCGACCCACAACGCCGCGCCGATCAGGTGGTACAGCAGGCTGTTCGTGGCCACGTCGTGCGAACCGCCGCCGGACGAGTGCCCCGTCACCGCCACCGGCATCAGCGCGAACACCGACAGGAAGAACAGCGGCACGGTCCAGCCCCACGACAGCACCAACCGGCAGCCCAGCGCCAGCAGCGCCACGATCACCGCCGTGAACATCCACGCCTTCGACTGCTCCACCAGCCCGGCCACCTGGAACAGCACGGACGGCTCCAGCAGCGCCGTCACCGGCTGCCCCAGCGCGTCGGCCACCGTGAACGGCACCGACAGCACCGCGCCCAACGTCCACACCAACGCCGCCCAGCCCGCCGTGCGCACGGCCGCGTAACCGTCCGCGGCCAGCGTGCCGCTCCCCTGCGGCGGCACCAGGAATGCCGCCAGCAGCAGCGACCCGACCGTCACCACCGCCGCCGCCTCGGTCAGCACGCGCACGACGATCAGCCCGGACGCATCGCCACCGGTGACGACGAGCAGTGCCGCCGCGACCACGGCGGCTATCGTCGTGCCGACGATCAACAAGGGGATGAGACCGGTCCGCCGGGTGCGAGAAGGCGCGTCAGTGGGCACATGACGAGCGTAGGCGGCCTGACCACACCGCCACCAACCGCCGGACGTGCGCAGATCACACCCACTACCGTTGCCGGACGTGACCAGTTCTCGCACGGCGCTCCTGATGGCCCTCGCCCTGCTCTTCTCGGCGGGGTGCAGCTACTCCATCAACGGGGACGCGTTGCCCCAGGCCGGGGTCACACCCGAGACGACGGCTCCCGCCGAGCCCACCGGCGCGCCGAAGATCGCCAAGGCGCGCACGGTCGTCGGCGTCGAACCGTGCTCCCTGCTCACCGCGGCCGACCTGAAGCCCATCGGGCCGTACAAGAAAGACCCCGCGCGCAAGGACGACGTGATCCAGGAGTCGTGCCAGTACGTGCTGGACGACGGCTCGCAGCCCGGGCGGACCGTGGTCGTCGCGCTCTACCAGAAGTACGAGCAGGTGCGGACGCGGCAGTCCAAGGGCCGTGAGGTGGTCGTGGAGGGGCACTCGACGTGGACGCTGTGCGAGCTGAGCGGCGGCGAGATGGCGTGCACCGCGACCCTGGCGGTGAACGCCAACCGCAGCGTCCTGGTGGCGATGGCGCAGGCGGGTGGCGTGCCCGAGCAGATGCTGGCCGAGATGCAGCCGCTGCTCAAGGCCGCGTTGAACCGGCTTCCGGTCGCCTGAGCTCACGGGCGCGTGACCGGCGCGCCAGCAGCACGGCGGGCACCATCAGCGCGATCACGACCGCCACGAAGCCCAGCGAGATCGACAGGTTGGCGGCGTGCGCGATACCGCCGACGAGGGGCGGTCCGAGCAGGAAGCCGGTGTAGGCGACCGTCGTGACCAGGCCGATCTCGCGTTCGCCACCCGTGCCGTCGGCGCGCCTGCCTGCGTCACCGGCCAGATCCATGATCACCGGGAACGCGAACGCCAGGCCGAGGCCCACGAGGGCGAACCCGACGTAACCGGCCGCGGGCGACACCACCAGCACGGCCAGCGCCAACCCCGCCGCGGCGACCACGGCGCCCGCCGCGAGCAGCCGGTACGGGCCGACCCGGCGTTGCGCGGGCTCGCCGACCAGGCGGGCGGCGGCCATCGCGATGGAGAACCCCGCGTACGCGGCCGCGGCGCCTGCCTCGCTCACACCCCGTTCGTTGACGAAGAACAGCGCCGACCAGTCGGCCGCCGCGCCCTCGGCGATCGCGGAGAACAGCGTGATCATCGCGAGCAGCCACAGCAGCGGTCGCTTGAGGACCGGGCGGTCGTCCTTGGCCCGATCGGCGTTCTCACCGGTCGAATCCGCTGTGGTGTTCGGCACGGACCTGATCACCCACGCCATCACGACCGCGCCGATCACCGCGACGAAGACCAGGTGGCGGGTCAGGTTCCAGCCCACGCCCGCCGCGGCGGCCGCGCCGAGCGAGCCCACCAGGCCACCGACGCTGAAGCCCGCGTGGAACTGCGGCATCAGCGGCCGGTTCAGGCTCCGCGTGACGGCCACCGCGGCGACGTTCATGCCGACGTCCAGCGACGCGCCGCACGAGCCGAGCACGAAGAGGATCAGGCCCAGCTGGAAGGGCGTCTCGGCGAGCGTGAGGGCGGGCACGCCCAGCACGGTGACCACCGCGCCGCCGAGGATCAGCTTCCGGGCGCCCACCCGCGCGCAGATCCTGGCCGCGAACGGCGCCGTCGACGCCAGGCCGACGCTCGCGCCGAACAAGGCGAGGCCGAGCGTGGCCTCGGTCGCGCCGACCTGGGCCGCCACCACGGGCATGCGCGCGGCCCAGGACAGGAACAGCGCGCCGTTGAACAGGAACACCGCGAAGACGGCGACGCGTGGCGTGGGCATGCTTTCGAGTGTGAACTAGAGCGCTTCAGAACGTCCAACCGATTACCTGGTTACGCTCATCACGTGGACCGCCCTCGGAAGCCGACGCTCGACACGGTGGCCGGCGTGGTCGGCGTGTCGCGCGCCACGGTGTCCAACGCCTACAACCGGCCGGACCAGCTGTCCGCCGCGTTGCGCGAGCGGATCCTGGAGACGGCGGCGTCCATCGGGTACGCGGGGCCGGACCCGGTGGCACGCAGCCTGGCGACCCGGCACAGCGCGGCCGTCGGGTTCATGCTCGGGCAGGGGTTGTCGGCGTCGTTCGCCGACGCGGCGCTGTCGATCGTGCTGGACGGCCTGGCGTCGACCGTGGACGGCCACGACCACTGCCTGGTGTTGATGCCCGGGCGGGACAAGGGCGGGCCGCGACCGGAGACCGTGACGCGGGCCCAGGCCGATGTCGTGGTGGCGTACTCATTGCCGGACGACGCGCCGGCGTTGGCGGCGGTGCGGGCGCGCGGGCTGCCGCTGGTCGTGATCGACCAGCCCGTGCTGCCGGACACCGCGCGGGTCGAGGTGGACGACTTCGGCGGGGCGCGGCTCGCGGCGTCGTCGCTGTGGGGAATGGGGCACCGGCGGTTCGGTGTCGTGACGTTCGCGTTGCACCCGGACGGGCACGACGGCCTCGTGACGCCCGCCCGGCTGGCTTCCACGTCGTTCCGGGTGACCCGGGACCGGCTGCACGGGTACCTCGACGTGACGGGTGCGGACACCCCCGTGTGGGAGTGCACCCGGAGCAACCGCGAACTGGGCCGTGCGGGCGCCCGAGCACTGCTCTCCACATCACCGCGGCCGACGGCGTTGCTGTGCGCTTCGGACGAGCTGGCGTTCGGCGCGCTCCAGGCCGTACGCGACTTGGGCCTGCGCGTGCCGGCCGACGTGTCGGTCGTCGGTTTCGACGACGTGCCCGCCGCCGAACACTCAGACCCACCGTTGACTACGGTCCGTCAACCTCTGGCCGAGAAGGGGCGGCACGCGGGCGAACTGGCCCTGCGACTGCTCGACGGCGGCAGACCAGGCGAGCCGACAAGACTGCCGGTTTCCCTCGTCACGCGCGACTCGACGGCCCCTCCAAAGTGATCCACATCACTTTTTGGCCATCTTGATCCCCCTTCCGGTGCCTGGACGGAAACGCGACGAGTCTTCCGGACGATGTGTCCGGTGGGGCGGCTACGCTGCTACAGCGCGTGGTCAACAGCCCCTCCAGCCTCCGTAGCTCAGTGGAGAGAGCGAGGGACTTCTAATCCCGAGGTCGCAGGTTCGAATCCTGCCGGGGGCGCAGCAGTGCAGGTGATGACGTCGGGGCCGGTCTCCGGTCAAGATCGGCCCACGTCAGACGCACATGACATGTCGGTCGTGGTCGGTGGTCCGCGGGTGGGGATCACCGGACGGGGCGGGCGGAGTGGCAGCTCGGGGCTTCGCAGCCCCACGTGGTGGTCGTTCCCACGGTGACGAGGGCGGCGTGGGCGAGGAAGCGGTCGCGTTTGGTGCGCTCGTCCAGGGTCGCGCAGTCGCACGGGGAGTCCGGGGCCGGTTGTTCGTCGTGGGCCAGGCCCATGTAGCCCGGTGGGATGCCGAGGCCGTTGGCGATGTCGGTCAGGACGTCGTAGGACTCGACGTCGGCACCCGAGAGGATCCGGTCGACGTCGTGGTCCGGTTGGCCGGTCAACGCGGCGATCCGGCCTCGCGGCACGCCGTGGTGCGTCAAGATCCGGTAGACGGTGGTGATGTCGCGCAACGCCAGCGCGGCGCGCATCTCGTGCTGCTCCCACACGTCGGGCAGATCGGGTCGGGCCCGGAGGACGGGTTGGACCGCGCGTTCGGCCACGGCGGGACCGGGCGCGGTGGTGGCGGTCCACTCGGCCCACGCCCACTCCGGTTCGGCAGGCCTCGTCACGGCGTGCGGGTCGGCGGCGGACAGGGCAACGCCGTGCACGGCGTTGCGGAAGCGGTACGGGACGGCCGACGACGCGGGGATGCCGCACGTGGAACCGGCCAGGATCGCGGCGACGGATTCGCTTGGCGGACCGCCTCGCCAGTACAGCTCCAAGGCGTCGCCCACGACGATGCCGTCCAGCCACGCGGCGCCGCGCCACAGCGGCAGCCGGCGGAGGACGCCGCTCATCAGGTCGGCGGGGAGGTCCGGCGGTGGTGCGGACTCGGGTGCGGATTCGAGGGGGTCGAGGTCGTCGGTCATGGCCAGGTCGACCGGCAGGCCCGTGGCGACGGCTTGTCGCCAGCGTTCCCGCGTCACGCCGAGGAGGCGCACCTCGCCGTCCGGTGAACGCAGGTCGAGGTGGTCGCGCCGCGGGTGGACGCGCAGGCCCGGCACGCCCCTGACCCGGTCGCCGGTGACCACCGGCAGCGCTTCGGTCAGGAGTTGGTCCAGCCCGGCGTCGTGGACCCGCAGGCCGAGCACCTTCGCGTCCGGTCGCACGCGGCTCACCAGGGACGTCGGCCGCAGGGAGTGGCCGCGGCGGCGCATGCCGGCCATGGCGCGGTTGGCGGCGGCGAGGAGTGACGCCTCGAACTTGCGTTGGGCCGGCAGGCGGGCGCTGGGGACGAGGGAATCCGGGTTTGAGGGGTCGGAGGGGTCGGGGTCGGAGGGAGCGGGGTGGGTGCCGCCGCGTTGCCTGCGCACCATGTTCGGCGTCTCGCCGGTGCACCAGTAGCGCTTGACCAGAGAGCTTGTGGACACGAGGAACCTCCGCGGACGCCACCCGGTCGGCGCCACCGGGTTCGCGGACGTGCGAACGCACGAAAGGTACGAACGCGCGAGCACCGAACCCCGGGGGGGAGAGGCGGACATACGGGACACGTTCGCTCGAACGCGCTTTGGAGGCACCCACTCCATCCGGGTCAGGAGGAGCCTCGGTGGCAGCCGCACCCGCCAGGTCACAAAACTACAACAGCGGTGATGGCCGGTGGGGCTCGATCACTCGAACGTGCGAACTCGTCGGTTTGCGGGTGTGGTGGTGGTGTTCGGTGAGTGGGCGGTGGGCGGTGGAGTCAGAGCTTGCGGCCCACGGCGGCCAGGCCGGCGAACCGCTCCGGGTGCTCGTCGACGTCTTCCGGGGACGCGGGGCGCCACAACGGCAGGTGCACGACGCCCGGCTCGACCAGCTCGTAACCCTCGAACAGCGCCTCGACCTCGGTCTTGGAACGCATCGTCATCGGGGTCGCGGTGCGTCGTCGGTACAGGTCGGTGTGGTCGTCGGCCTGGTTGTCCTGGCCGTCGTGGGTGGCGTGCGAGATGACGAGGTAGCTGCCGGGCGGCACGGCGTCGCGGTAGGCGGCGATGATCTTCGCCGGGTCGTCCTGGACGAAGTGCAGCACCGCGACCATCATCACCGCGATCGGCCGGTCGAAGTCGAGGAGGTTCGCGACCTCAGGGGCGGCCAGCACCTCGCCCGGGTGGCGCAGGTCCTCCTGGACGACGGTGGTCCGCAGGTCGTCGCCGAGGATCGTGCGGCTGTACGTCACCGCGATCGGGTCGTTGTCGACGTAGACCACGCGTGCGTCGGGATCGGCTTCGCGAGCCACCTCGTGGACGTTGCCCACAGTCGGGATGCCGGAGCCGAGGTCGAGGAACTGGGTCACGCCCCGGCGCACGCAGAACTGGACGGCCCGGCGCAGGAACGCCCGGTTGGCCTGCATGATCAGCGGCAGGTCCGGCCACATCGAGATCGCCTGCTCGGCCATCTCCCGGTCGACGGCGAAGTTGTGCGCGCCGCCGAGGTAGTAGTCGTACACCCGGGCGGCGCTCGGCCTGGTCAGGTCGATGTCCGGTCGTTCACCCACGACTTGCTCCTTCCCCCAGGCTCGGCAGCTTAAGCGTCGGCGTGGTGTGGGCGGCGGCGTGGTGTGGGTGTGGCGGCGTAGGTGTGGCGGTGGCGTGGCGGTGTGGGTGTGGCGGCGGTGTGGGGGTGCTCGAGTTCGAGACTAGGCCGATCGCGTGCTACCTGCGGATACCCCGTTCGCGGGCCCCGGATTGTCGGACCCCGTCGGTAGAATCGAACACGAGTTCGATCGCGTGCGAGGGGAGCTTGTCGTGGAGCCGATCAGCGTCACCGCCCTGTCCTTCACCGAGTACGTCATGAGCGGTCAGCGGGGCCGGATCAGCATCGTGTCCGAGCAGCGGCGCATCTACCTGTCGTCCGAGCAGTGGGTGGCCGGGTTCTACAACCCGATGCGGGACGCCATGCGGCGGGCGGCGAACTCGCCCGACCCGGCCGCGGAGTTGGACAAGGTGGTGGAGGCGGCGCATCGGCAGCCCCGGGCCGGGCAGCCTCGGGCGTACGAGGAGTTGAGGGAGGGGTTCCTGCCGTGGTTGCGGTCGACCAGAGCGACCGGTGTGCCCACGGTGGCGGCCAAGTGGCGGACGGGTGACCTGGCGTTGCGGGTGCGGCCGCACCTGGGGTTGAGGATGCCGGACGGGTCGCGGGCGGCGGTGCTGGTGTACGTCAAGGAAGCGCCGATGACGCAGGAGGCGGCCAACATCGGGTTGCGGATCCTGCAGCAGACGATGCCCGAGACGTTGCCGGGGGCGACGCCGGAGGTGGTGCCGTTGGTGTTGGACGCGCGGCGGGGGCGGGCGTTCCGGATGTCTCGGCGGACGAACCTGGCGAAGTTGGACGCGTTGATCGCGGCGGAGGCGGCGGGGTATGTGGTGCATTGGAGGATGAGTGCGTAGTAGGTCCAGCCTCGGCGCGGTGGTGCTGTTCGGCTCGATTTGACATGGGGCCCTTACGGGCACTCCAGGCAGGCCAAAGCCGGCAGGCCCGGCGGGGTAAAGCGTCCCGCCAGGCCCGACCAGCCTAAAGCACCCGAACCCATGTCAAATCGGGCCTCTGCGGTGGGATTGCGGGTCCGATGTGCGGCCGGTTGGTGAGGTGGCCGTGGTGGGCTGGCGGCGGATGGTGGTTGGGGTTAGGCGGGAAAGGTGGCGGGGTTGTGGGTGAAGTGGCCGGCGATGACGGTGGCGGCGATGGGGATGTCGCCGATCTTGGAGATGTCGGTGGTGAGGGGGTTGGTTTCGAGGATGGCGAAGTCGGCCAGTTTGCCCGGGGTGATGGTGCCCAGGGCGGTTTCTTGGCGGCAGGCGTAGGCGGAGCCGATGGTGTAGGCGGCGAGTGCCTCGTGGACTGTGATGGCCTCGTCCGGGCCGATGGGGTGGCCTTCCTTCGACTTTCGTTCGGCCATGAACTGGATGGCGCGCAACGGTTTGCCGTCGGCCACTGGGCGGTCGGAGCTGCCGGCCAGGACGATTCCCCGGTCGAGGAAGGACTTGCCCCGGTACATCCAGGGTGAGCGTTGTGGGCCCATGATCTTGGTGTAGTCGTCGCCGTAGGCCCACAGGAAGGTCGGTTGGACCACCGGGATGACGTTCAGTTCGGCGATGCGGGCCAGTTGCTCCGGTCGGACCAGGCCGCAGTGCTCGATCCGGTGCCTGGTGTCCAGGCGGGGGACGGTGTGCTGGGCTTCGGAGAGGGCGTCGAGGGCGAAGTCGACGGCGCGGTCGCCGATGGCGTGGACGGCCAGTTGCCAGCCGGCGGCGTGGCCGTCGATGATCGCGGCGAGCATGAGGTCCGGGTCGTCCTGCAGTTGGCCGGACGTGTCCATGCCTTCGTACGGCCAGGTCAGCGCGGCCGTGCGGGCCATCATGCCGCCGTCGGTCCAGAGCTTGAGGGGGCCGATGGAGAGGCGGTCGTCGCCCAGGCCTGTGCGCAGGCCCAGGGGCACGGCGCGGCGGATTCCGTCGGTGGCGTGGGCGGCCACCGGTTCCAGGCGGTCGGCGGAGACCATCAGTTGGACGCGGATGGGGAGGGTGGCGCGTTGGTAGGCCTCGACTTCCAACGGGCTGCTGCCGATCAGGCCGCCGCCCACGCCGGCTTCGGCGGCGAGCACGATGCCTTCGGTGAGGCACTGGTGTGCGCCTGATTCGACGTCCGCGGCGATGTCGTCCAGCGAGTAGGGCAGGCGGAGTGCGCGGACCGCGGTCTGGGCGGCTTCGGCGAGGAAGCCCGTCGGGGTGCCGGTCGCGTCACGTTGGGCCTCGCGCAAGGCCGAGGCGGGCAGTACGGCGAGCACGTCGCTGCTGACGACGCAGGCGTGCCCGGACAGGTCCTGCACGTAGATCCGCGGCCCGATCAGGTCCAGGTCACGGGAAGTCAGCGGGCGGTCCAGGGCGCGGTGGTCGTAGCCGGAAGCTTCGACCCAGCCGGAGGCGCGCGGTGCGTCGCGGAGGATTTCCAGGGCCTGGGCGACGGTCTTGCAGGACGAGAGGTCCGGGGTCCTCGCCGCACGGCCGGCCCACGCGAGGTGGTTGTGGGCGTCGACGAAACCTGGCAGCACGACCGCGCCGTCGAGGTCGACCACGCGCCGCGCGGGCAGGTCGGCGACGTCGTCGTCCAAGCCGACGATCCTCCCGGCCCACACCCCGATCACCGACGCCACCGGCCGGGCCGGGTCCATGGTCACGACCTGCCCGCCAACCACCTTGAGGTCAAGGATCACCCGCAAAGGCTAGCCCACAGCACTTAGGTTAGGGTTGGATAACTTAGGCGAGCCTATCCAAGGAGGAGCTCCTATGCGGGTCGTCATGTTCGGCTACCAGACCTGGGGTCATCGCACGCTCCAGGCGCTGCTGGACTCCGAGCACGAGGTGGTGCTGGTCGTCACGCACCCCAAGAGCGACCACGCCTACGAGCGCATCTGGAGCGACTCGGTCGCGGACCTGGCCGCCGAGCACGGTGTCGAGACGATCATCCGCAACCGGCCGGACGACGACGAGTTGTTCCAGCGGCTCAAGGAAGCCGAGCCGGACGTCATCGTCGCCACGAACTGGCGCACGTGGATCCCGCCGCACATCTTCACGCTCCCCAAGCACGGCACGCTGAACGTGCACGACTCGCTGCTCCCCGCCTACGCGGGCTTCTCGCCGTTGATCTGGGCCCTGATCAACGACGAGAAGGAGGTCGGCGTCACCGCGCACATGATGGACGACACGCTGGACGCCGGCGACATCGTGCTCCAGCGCGCCGTCCCGGTCGGCCCGCGCGACACGACGGCGGACCTGTTCCACAAGACGCTGGAGCTGTTCGGGCCCATCACGGTGGACGGCCTGGCCGAGATCGCCAAGGGCCGCACGGACTTCACCAAGCAGGACCGGTCGAAGGCCAGCTTCTTCCACAAGCGCGCGGAGGAGGACCTGCGCATCGACTGGACGTGGGAGGCGGAGGAACTGGACCGGCTGGTGCGCGCCCAGTGCCCGCCGTACCCGAGCGCGTTCGCGTTCCACAAGGGCAAGCGGCTGGAGATCGTGGAGGCCGAGGTGTCCCAGGAGCGGTACGGCGGCACGCCCGGCCGGATCTTCTACCGCGAGGGTGACGGCGTCGCGATCGTCGCGGGCGCGGAGGCGCGCCGTGGCCGCAACCACGCCCTGCTGGTCAAGCGGGTGCGGACGGAGGACGGCGTCGAGTTGGGCGCGACGGAGTACTTCACGCACATGGGCGGGTACCTCACGAGTCGCCCCTGATCGACGGCTGGCGCACGACGAAGAGGAACGCCCACGTGACGAGGACCAGGACGGCGTGGGCGATGAGGGGTCCCGGCGACTTCTCCACGAGGATCCACCCCAGCCACGTGTAGGTGACCAGGGCGCCGGCCGCCACCGCGAACCGGTGGGCGGCGCCCCAGGTCGTGCCGCGGCCCCACCAGGTCAAGGCGGTGGCGGCGACGATCGTGAGGGCGATCTTGAGGCCGAAGCCGGTCCAGTTCTCGGGCACGGCGACGAAGATCGAGGACACCAGGAACGCGCCGATGCCGAGCGGACCCGGGCCGGGCACGCGTCGGTCCGCGGTGGTGCGCGGTCGGAACAGGAACGCGATGGCGATCAGCGCCAGCACGACGGTGGCCGCGCCGATGCGTTGAGCCGGGGTGGCCATGAAGTCCTCCTGGCGGAGGAGGATCCGGAAGACCAGGGCCGAACCGGCGATGAAGACCACCGACAAGACGATCAAGCCGGTTCGGCCGAGCCACGGTGTGGTGCGCCGCCGCCACGCCAGCGACTCGACGAGCGCGATCGGCACGCCGATGCTCCAGACGGCGTGGCCGACGACGAACGAGTAGCCGTTCAGCGCGCTGATGCCCAGGGCGGGGATCGGTGTGACGGCCTGGAAGTGGTGCTCCTCGAACGCCGGGTTGAAGAGCGACTGGTCCAACAGGCCCGCTTCCAGGACGCCGTAGGCCAGGCCGAGCGTGAGGATGGTCGGCCAGCCCCGGCCCGTGCGCCGGACGACCTCGCGGATCAGCAGCGCTCCCCCGCCGTACAGCGGCGCGAGGACGATGAGCGCGCCGATCTCGGACAACGGGATGTTGCCCAGGACGTACTCGCCGATCAACGGCGCCAAGAGGAACAGGATCAAGGCGGCGCGGAGGTTGCGGGACATGGGTCGGAACGCTAGGAGCGGCCCCGGCTCGGCACATCGGGCTTGGGAACGGTGTCCTGCCTCCGTCTTCAGACTGAGCGCGGCCGGACGAGTCCTACTTCGTAGGCCAGCACGACGGCTTGGACGCGGTCGCGGAGGCCGAGCTTGCGCAGGATCGCGGAGACGTGCGTCTTGATCGTGGCCTCGGTGAGGACGAGGTGTTCGGCGATCTCGGCGTTAGAGAGGGCCAGCGAGACCAGGCGGAGCACTTCGACCTCACGGCTCGTCAACGCGTCCAGCGCACGTGGGGACGGGGCCGGGAGGGTGTCGAGGAAGCGGTCCAGCAGGCGGCGGGTCACCGAAGGTGCGAGGAGGGCGTCGCCGCGGGCGATCACGCGGACGGCCTCGACGAGTTCGGGCGGGCGGACGTCCTTGAGCAGGAAGCCGCTGGCGCCCGCGCGCAGGGCCGCGTAGACGGAGTCGTCCACGTCGTAGGTGGTGAGGACGAGGATGCGGGCGGGGCTGCCGGAGGCGACGATGCGGCGGGTCGCTTCCAGTCCGTCGACTCCGGGCATCCGCACGTCCATCAGGACGACGTCCGGGTTCAGGGACGCGGTGAGGGTGACCGCTTCCGCGCCGTCGGCCGCCTCGCCGACGACGTCCAGGTCGTCGCGTGATTCCAGGATCATGCGGAAACCGCCGCGCACCAACGCCTGGTCGTCGGCGATGAGGACGCGGATCACGCGGTCACCGCCAGCGGGAGTCGTGCGTGCACGCGGAAACCGCCGTCGGGCAACGGGCCCGCGTCGACCGTCCCGCCGAGGAGCGCGGCGCGTTCCCGCATGCCCGTGATGCCGCGGCCGAACGCCGCCACGCCGCCTCGGCCGTCGTCGCGTACTTCGAGTTCGAGCACGCCGGAGTCGTTGCGCACCAGGACTTCCGCACGGCTCGCGCGGGCGTGGCGGAGGGTGTTCGTGAGGGCTTCCTGCACGATCCGGTAGGCCGAGAGGTCGACGCCGGCTGGCAGCGGCACGGGTTCCCGGCGCACGTCGACGTGCAGACCGGCGGCACGCAGCGGTTCCACGAGATCGGCCAGCCGGTCCAGGCCGGGGCGTTCCTCCGGCCGCACGGCGCCGAGCAGTTTGCGCAGCTCTTCGAGCGTGGCACGGCCCGTCGCGTCGATCGAGCGCAACGCCTCCCTGGCGCGATCGGGGCGTTGGTCGAACACGTCGTCCGCCGCCGCGGCCTGCACCACGATCACCGAGACGCCGTGCGCGATCACGTCGTGCAGTTCGCGGGCGATGCGGGCCTGCTCCTCACCGACCGCGCGTTGCGCCGCTTGCGCCAACGCGACCCGCCGATTGCGCACCGCTTCGCCCAACGCACCGACGACCACGGCGACGGCCATCACGAACTGGGTGTCCTCGGGCGTCGTGGTGCGGAAGTTCAGCGAGATCACGCCGAGCAGCAAGACCAAAGCGGGCAACGAGAACCTCGGCGAGCGCGCGGCGGCCAGCGAGCCGATGGCGACGAGCGCGGCGAGCGGGAACACCGTCATCGGCGCGACGAGTTGCACGACCACGCCGCCGGCCAGCGCGATGCCCATGACCAGCACGGGTTTGCGGCGTCGCCACCACAGCGCGGCGCCGGACGCCAACGCGATCAGCGCGGCGGGCGCCGTGATCGCCGGGGTGAACGTGGACGTCCCGACGACCATGAACGCGACGAGCACCGCGACCGTGGCAGGCACGAACACGTCGAACGACTGTCGAATGCGGCGCACGGTTCGGGATTATTCCGGACTATTTCGGCCCCGGTGTTCCGATCGGGGCGATCATCGCTGATCATGGGGTGCATGAGCGGCAAGCGGTCGACAGCGGTGGTCAGCGGTGTCCTGGTGCTCCTCATGATCGTCGCCGGTTGCGGCAGCGACATCCTCGTGCCGAACAGCTCGGCCACCGCCCCCGTGCCGACCGGTCCGGCCGCGCCCGGTGACGACCCGGCGGCGCAACTGGCGGCGTTGCCCGTGGCGCCCGAGGGGAAGATGACGGGCTACAGCCGTGACCGGTTCCCGCACTGGAGCGGCCAGGGCGACGGGTGCGACACGCGCGAGGTGGTGTTGCAGCGGCAGGGCGCGGACGTGCAGGTCGGTGACAGCTGCAAGGTCACGTCGGGGACGTGGACCAGTGTGTACGACGGCAAGGTCGTGAAGGACGCGGGCGAGCTCGACATCGACCACACGGTGGCGTTGGCCGAGGCGTGGCGTTCGGGCGCGGACAAGTGGACCGACGAGCAGCGGGAGAAGTTCGCCAACGACCTCGGCGGGTTGCAGCTGATCGCGGTGACGGCGAGCAGCAACCGGTCCAAGGGCGACCAGGACGCGGCCAAGTGGAAGCCGCCGGTGGAGGCGTACTGGTGCACGTACGCGCGGGCCGTGGTGTCGGTGAAGACGCTGTACTCGCTGACCGTGGACGAGGCGGAGCGCGACGCCTTGGCCGCGATGCTCAAGACCTGCTGAGTCCGCGTCAACCCTTCGACGCTTCGCAGGGGTCCCCGCCCGGGGGATCCCCGGTTTTGATCCTGCCACCACGGACCGACAAAATCGCGGCGTCACAGGGCGGCTGTGGACAACTCGCAAGGAGCGCAGGAGTTTCAGGGGCGCGAGGAGTGCGGGGTTCAGGGGCGCAGGGATTCGAGCTGGTCGACGATGTCGGTGTAGGCCTCTGCCCGGCGGACCCACGCGGCGAAGCCGGAGGTGGCCGAGGGGATCTCGCCCAGCGGTGAGATCGGGTCCGCCACGCCGTACTCGAGGCGGTAGGCGACCAGGGCCACGGCGGCCTCGACCCAGCGGGACGGGTCGGGGGTGGTGATCTCGCCCAGGCCGACGCGGAACCACAGCGGCAGGCGGGTGTCGGCGGCCAGGGCGCGGTCCAGGCGGCGGCGGGCGATGTCCAGGATCTCCTCGCGCGCCTTCTCCCCCGCCACGACGGCGTCCGCGCGCCACGGCTCCTCGGCGGCGAGCTGGTCGGCGGCCAGCCGGTGGGCGGCGGCCGTCGCGCCCGCCTCCTGCGCGTTGACCCGCCACTCCAGGTTCTGCACCTCGTGCTGCAGCGCGTCGCGCTCGAAGCGCGGCATCCGGCCGGCCGAGAGCTTGGCCAGCCCGGCGTCCCGCTGCTGCGCCAGCGACTCGTACTCGGCGACCTCGGCCCGCAGGTCGGCGCGGACGGAGTCGGCCAGCAGCTCCTGCTCGGCGTCCCACGCGGCGCGCAGCGCGTCCACGGTCTCGGCGATGCCCTCGGTCGAGTCCAAGTCCTCGTCCGGGCCCGACCCGGCGCCGGACAGCCTGCGTTCGAGCACGTGCAGGCGTGCGCTCACCCGACCGAGCTCGGCCGTCAGCGCCTGGGTGGTGGCGACGAGATCAGCGACGGTCGGCTCGACCTCGTCGAGCCGCTCCTTCTCAGTGGGCACGCGAACCAGCCAACCGCACCAAGCGGGCGCGTCCAGGGACGAAACCGGAAAACCACGCGTACGGGCCGACACAAACCCCCGGCAAGGTTAACGTTCGGTCACACACCGTGACGCCAGCTTGAATCCGGATCAAACGGTGTATGTCTGGTACATGTCGAGGTCGGTGCACGAGACGGAACGCAAGTACGAGGCCCCCGGCGGCACCTCGCTGCCCGACCTCGCCGATCTACCCGGTGTGGCCGCCGTGGCGGGACCGGAGGAACAACGCCTGGAGGCGGTCTACTACGACACCGCGGACCTGAGGCTCGCACGGGCCGGGTTGACGTTGCGCCGCCGCACCGGCGGTGACGACGCGGGCTGGCACCTGAAGCTGCCGGCGGGCGTGGACACGCGGGAAGAGGTGCGGCTGCCGCCCGGCCGCGCGGCCAAGCACCCGCCCAAGCAGCTCGGCTCGCTGGTCCAGGTGCACGCCCGCGGCCGCGAGTTGGCGCCGGTGGCGCGCATCCAGACCACGCGGCAGCGCTGGCAGCTCGTCGACGACAAGGGTCGCCTGCTCACCGAGGTGGTCGAGGACCTGGTCTCCGGGCAGGCGCTGGCGGACGACTCGCCGGTCGACTCGTGGCGCGAGATCGAGGTGGAGCTGGGCGAACGCGGCGACATCGCGCTGCTGGACCGGGTCGAGGCACGGCTGGCGGACGTGGGCATCACCCGGTCCTCGTCGTCGGCGAAGCTGAGCCGCCTGCTGGCCGACCGGATGGCCGCCACCACGCCGCCGACCACGTCGGGCAAGTCCGCCGGTGACGTGGTGCTGGCGTACCTGCGCGAGCAGGCCGACGCGTTGAAGCACCAGGACCCGCGGGTGCGCCGGGGCGAGGACGACGCGGTGCACCAGATGCGGGTGGCGACCCGTCGGATGCGCAGCGCGCTCCAGGCGTTCGGCACGATCGTCGAACGTGACGCCACGCGTGAGCTGACCGACGAGCTGAAGTGGCTCGCGGGCGTGCTCGGCGAGGCCCGCGACCTCGAAGTGCTGCGGACGCGGTTCGCCGATCGCGTCGCCGAACTCGACGAGGAGCTGGTGCTCGGCCCGGTGCACGCCCAGCTCACCCGGCACTTCGCGCCGTTGGAGGCAGCCGCGCACAAGGCGGCGGTGGCGGCGTTGGACAGCGAGCGGTACTTCGCCCTGCTGGACGCGGTCGACGCGTTGATCGCCCGACCGCCGTTCACGCCGGTGGCGCGCGTCAAGGCCGAGAAGGCGCTGCCCGACCTGGTCGACAAGACCTACCGCAGGCTGGCGAAACGGGCCGAGAACGCGCACGACGACGAGTCGCTGCACGAGGCGCGCAAGGCGGCCAAGCGGCTGCGGTACGCCGTGGAGGTGTCCGAACCGCGGTTCGGCAAGCGGGCCAAGAAGTACCGCAAGGAGGTCAAGGCGGTGCAGGAGCTGCTCGGCGAGCACCAGGACGGCGTGCTGGCGCGGCCGGTGCTGCGCGAGCTCGGCGCGAAGGCACAGCTCGACGGGGAGAACGGCTTCACGTTCGGCCTGCTGCACGGTCTGGAGACGGCCGCGGCACAGCGGGCGGAGGATCGGTTCCCCGCCGCGTGGCGTGGTCTCGGCAAGCCGAAGCTGCGTTAATTGGTCTGGACCTTGACACCTCCTGGTGCGGCTGAAACGGTGGCGTGAGCCGCCGCTCGGTGATCCACGCTGACCAGGAGGACGTCAGTGCTTCTCAGAGAAGGCGCCGGACGGCGCGGGTTCGGTCGAGTGCTCGTCGCGCTGCTGTTCCTCGGCGCGGTCGGCGCGGCGGTTCCCGCCCACGCAGCTCCGGAGACGCCGTTGCAGCACATCGTGCCCGCTCCCGTCATGGTCACCCCGCGACCGGGCGTGACGTTCACGCTCAGCGCGGACACCAGGATCTACACCCACCCCGGCTCGGTCGGGGCGAAGGAAGTCGGCGAGTACCTGGCGGGCGTGCTGCGCCCGTCGACGGGCTACCGCCTGCCCGTCGTGCCCGGCGCGTCCGGTCGGCACATCTCGCTGCTGCTCGTCGGCGCGGACGCCCGCGTCGGCGCGGAGGGCTACCAGCTCGACGTGACGAAGCGGGGCGTGCTGATCCGGGCTCGGACGGCGGCGGGCCTGTTCGCGGGCGTGCAGACGTTCCGGCAGCTCCTGCCCGCGAAGGTGGAGGCGAAGACCAGGCAGCGCGGGCCGTGGACCGCGCCCGGTGGCCGGGTGCTGGACTACCCGCGCTACGCCCACCGCGGCGCGATGCTCGACGTGGCCCGGCACTTCTTCTCCGTCGACGAGGTCAAGAGGTACATCGACCAGATCGCGCTCTACAAGGTCAACCGGCTGCACCTGCACCTGACCGACGACCAGGGCTGGCGGCTGGAGATCAAGAGTTGGCCCAACCTCACCGCGCACGGCGGCAGCACGGAGGTGGGCGGCGGCACCGGCGGCTTCTACACCCAGGAGCAGTACCGGGACCTGGTGGCCTACGCCGCCGCACGGCACATCACGGTGATCCCGGAGATCGACATGCCGGGCCACACCAACGCCGCGCTGTCGTCGTACCCGGAGCTGAACTGCGACGGCGTCGCCCCGCCGCTCTACACCGGCATCGAGGTCGGCTTCAGCTCCCTGTGCATCGACAAGGACATCACCTACAGGTTCGTGGACGACGTGCTGCGCGAGCTGGCCGCGTTGACGCCGGGCGAGTACATCCACATCGGCGGCGACGAGGCGCACGCCACCACCGACCCGGACTTCGACCTGTTCATGGACAAGGTGCTGCCGCTGGTGGCCAAGCACGGCAAGACCGCGACCGGCTGGCACGAGTTCGTGAAGGCTGGTCCGCCCGCGTCGGCGGTGCCGCAGTTCTGGGGCACGAAGACGGTGGCGCCGGACATGGTCGAGGCCGCCGCGCGCGGCAGCGAGATCGTGCTGTCGCCCGCGACCAAGGCGTACCTGGACATGAAGTACGACGCGAACACCAAGCTCGGCTTGAGCTGGGCCGGGTACACCGACGTGCAGGACGCGTACGACTGGAACCCCGGCGCGTACATCGAGGGCCTGCCGTCCGACGCGGTGCGCGGCGTCGAGGCGCCGCTGTGGAGCGAGACCATCACGAACACCGCCGACCTGGAGTACCTGGCGTTCCCGCGCCTGCCCGCGATCGCGGAGCTGGGCTGGTCGCCCTGGTCGACGCACGACTGGGAGAAGTTCAAGGTCCGGCTGGCGGCGCAGGCCGACCGGTGGGACGTGATGGGCGTGAACTACTACGCCTCGCCGCAGGTGCCCTGGTAACCGCGTTCAGCCGCCCTGTTCGACCAGGATCGTCTTCGTCCGCTGGTACTGGTCGAGCAGGGCGCGGTGGTCCTCGTGCCCGGAGCCGGACCGGAACGTGTTCACCCGCACCCGGCGCGCGGCGACCCGCCGGCCCGCCCGGAAGCCGACGCCCGCCTCCCTGGACCACAAGCCGACCCCGTCCGCGGCGCCGGCCAACTCCTTCACCGCGTCGTCGAAGTGGTCGAACGCGGTCACCCACACGACCGGGCCGACGAGGTCGGACCGGGACACCCGCGACTCGCCCACGACGACCGTCGGCTCCAGGTAGTGCCCGCCGGACAGCTCGCCGCCGAGGTCCGCGGGCCTGCCGCCGCAGAGGACCCGGGCGCCGTCCCGCTCGGCGACCTCGATCAGCGACATGGTCCGGTCGAGCTGGTCGCGGCCGGCCAGGGCTCCGACCGCGGTCCGGGTGTCCAGCGGGTGGCCCTGCTCGGCCGCCCGCGCGCGCTCGGTGGCGTCGGACAGGAACCGGTCGTGGATGGGGCTCTGCACGAGGGCCCGGTCGAGGGCGAACGTGGCGAAGCCCTCCAGCGCCCGGTCGTAGAACGCGTCACGGCGCGCGGCCACGTCGGCGAAGAAGACATCCGTGCCCCGGCCGACCGGCGGCTCGTCCCCGCCGACGCCGTTTACGACGTTCACCACGCCCGGCGGCAGCAGGTCGGCGATCAGACCCACCAGCACGTGGACCGCCGCGGGCGCCCGCTCCGCAGGCCTGAGCACCGCGGTGTTGCCCGCCGCCAACGCGGGCGCGAGGTTCGCGGCGGCCGTGAGCAGCGGGGAGCGCCACGGGACGAGCCGGTCGACCACGCCGAGCGGTTCCCGGAAGTGGTGGGCCACCAGGTCGTCGCCGAGCGTCGACACGCCGCCCTCCTGCACGCGGATCAGCGCGGCGAAGTGGCGGAAGCAGTCCACCGCCCGCGGCACGTCGGCCAGCGACTCCCGGACCGGTGCGCCGGTGTCCCACGTCTCGGCGACGGCCAGGGCGTCGACGTGGTCCTCCACGCGGTCGGCGATCTCGTTGAGCACGTGCGCGCGTTCGGCGGTGGACGTGCGGCCCCAGCGGCGGGCCGCGCCGTGCGCCGCGTCCAACGCGCGGTCGACGTCCTCGGCGGTGCCCCTGGCGACCTCGGTGAACACCTCGCCGGTGACGGGGGTGCGGTCGGCGAAGTAGCCGCCCTCGGCAGGCGGCACGTGCTCACCGCCGATGAAGTGGTCGTACCGGTCCCGGTACGTCACCACGCTGCCCCGTGCGCCCGGCTCCGCGTACCTCGCCATGTCCCGCCTCCCGCGTCCGTCGTGGGAAGCAGCGTGGGACGCACAACGTTGCAGTCGCGTTGCACCCGAACGGATCAGCGATTCGCTTGCCGCGACCGGCGCGGTCGGGTCATCCTGGTCGGGGAGGCGCCCATGCAACCGGACCCGCGACGGCTCGCGCACGCGCGCGAGGCGGTGCTGGGCGGAGGCCGGGCGCACGGCGCGCGTGAGCTGATCGTGGCGTCGTGGCGGCGGTCGCTGGCCGCGCGGGTCGACCCGGACCGGCACGAGCCGCCCGTGGTGCTCGACCCGGCGGAGGTGGTCGACCGGCGCGGCGCGCACCCGATCGCGGCGGCGCTGGCGGTGCTGCGGGAGACGTTGCTGGGCATCGCCGACGAGGCGCAGCACGTCATGATCATCACCGACGCGGACGGCAACATCCTGTGGTGCGAGGGCGCGAACTCCGTGCGCGGCCTGGCCGAACGGGTGCGGTTGACCGAGGGCGCGTGCTGGGCCGAGGACGCGATCGGCACGAACGCGATGGGCACGGCGCTGGCGGTGGGCAAGCCGGTGACCGTGCACTCCGCCGAGCACCTGGTGCGGACCTACCACGGCTGGACGTGCGCGGCGAGCCCCGTGCGCGACCCGGACACCGGCCGCACGATCGGCGTCGTGGACGTCAGCGGGCCGTTGAGCAGCACGCACCCGGCGATGGTCGCGCTGGTGTCGGCCGCCGCCCGGTTGGCGGAGAGCCAGTTGCAGGTGCGGCGGGCCACCCGGGACGAGCGGCTGCGGTCGGTGAACATGCGGCACCTGATCGGCTTGCGCGGCGAGCCCGGCGCGTTGCTGAGCCCGAGCGGTCGGGTGCTGGCCGCCGAACCGCACGGCCTGCTGACTTCGCGGGTGGACGTGACCGGCGAGACCGTGCGGCTGGCCGATGGACGGGAAGCGCTCCTGGAGCCGTTGGACGAGGGGTATCTGCTCCGGGTGCCACGACAGGGCACGCGAAGACCCGTGCTGTCGCTGCGGTTCCTGGGTGACCCGACGGGGTCGCTGGACGGGCGGGCGTTGCCGCTGTCGTTGCGGCACGCGGAACTGCTGACGGCGCTGGCGCTGCACCCGCGCGGGCTGACGGCCGAACGGCTGGCGCTGCACCTGTACGGCGAGCGCGGCAACCCGACGACCGTGCGGGCCGAGCTGCACCGGCTGCGCGCCCAGTTGGGCGGGGTGCTGCTGACCAGGCCGTACCGGCTGTCGGCGGACGTGCGCGGTGACTTCCTGGCGGTGCGCGACGCGCTGCGTGCCGGCGACGTGGGCACGGCCGCGGCGGCGTACCGGGGTGAGTTGCTCCCCCGGTCCGAGGCGCCGGTGGTGCGCGAGGAGCGGGAAGACCTGGCGGCGGGGCTGCGCCGCGGTGTGCTGGAACGGGGCGACGTCGAGTCGCTGTGGGCGTTCGGCCTGGTGGCGGAGGACGTGACCGTGCTGGAGCGCCTGGTCCGCCTGCTGCCCCGCACCGACCCGCGCCGCGAGGTGGCCGCGACCCGACTGAGACGGGCATTAGCCTGATCCAACATGGGGTACTTCCAGCCGGGGGACGTGGCGTTGCGCCGCGAGGTGCTGCACGGCAAGCCGTGGGTGGTGACGCCGACCCGGGTCGTCGAGGACGGGCCGGACCTGCTCGTCGTGTTCACCGCGCCGGACACCGAGTTCGGCTTCTACCCGCACCCGCGGACCCACCACTGGCGGGAACTCGGCCGCACGCGCTGGACCGGCATCGGCAAGCTCCAGCTGCACCGCCCCGGCGACGCCTACTCCGTCGACCTTTACTGGCAGGGCGAGCAACGCCGGTTCGCGGGCTTCTACCTCAACCTCCAGGCCCCGTTCCGCCGCACCGCCCTCGGCTTCGACACGCTCGACCACGCGCTGGACTTCTGGGTGCCGGTCGACGGCGACTGGCGTGAGCTGGACCGCGACGAGTTCGAGGAGATGGTCGCCGACGGCAAGTACGACGCCGCCGAGGCCGAGCGGATCCGGCGCACCGCCAAGGAGGTCGAGGCGATGCTGACCGACGGCACGACGTGGTGGGACCCGGCGTGGGGGTCGTGGGAGCCGGACCCGGGCTGGCCGGTGCCCGTGCTGCCCGCCGGCTGGGACGCCTACCCGCTGCCGTGAAGGTCGTCCCCCTCTCGCCGCAGACCCTCGTGGACGAGTTGGTCGCGCGGATCGACGCGTTGCCGCGCGACACGTGGGCGCGGGTGTTGATCGACGGCGCGTTGCCGACCAAGCCCGGTGAACTGGCGGACACCCTGGTCGAACCGCTGCGCGCGCTGGGACGTCCGGTGCTGCGGGTGTCGGCGTGGGACTTCCTGCGGCCCGCGTCCGTGCGGCTCGAGTACGGCCACGAGGATCCCGACTCGTTCCGCGACGCGTGGCTGGACGTGGGCGGCCTGGTGCGCGAGGTGCTGGAACCGCTCGACCCCGGCGGGTCGGGACGGGTGCTGCCGGCGTTGTGGAACGCGGCGACGGACCGGGCGCACCGGGCCGGGTACGTGACGCTCGGCGCCGGTGGCGTGCTGCTGCTGGACGGCACGGTGCTGCTGGACAAGTGGTTGCCCGCGGAGCTGACCGTGCACCTGTGGCTGTCGTCGGGAGCGCTCGAACGGCAGCTGCCCGACGAGTGGCGGTGGACGCTGGACGCGTACGCCTCCTACGAGCCGCACGCCGATGTGACGGTGCGCTACGACCACCCCTCGCGGCCCGCTCTCGTGGGTAGAGTGGACTGAGACCAGGGGGAGGTGAGGGCATGGCCAGCTTGCGGCTGCTGTTGGCGCTGTACCTGCCGGCCCTGTACGCCCTCACCCTGCTCAGCACGCCCACCGAGGTGCTGGCCGCCGTGACGGCCGTGGCCCTGGTCGTGCTGCTGCTCACCGCCACGCCGGTGGTGCAGGCGGCGCCCGCGTGGGTGCGGTCGCTGTCGATCCGAGAGAAGTCGCTGCGCGCCGCGTTCCTGCGGCTGCGCGACCCCGACGCGGCGGGCCGTCCCCGTCCTCGAGCACCCGGACTCGGCCTCAGCTCCTGAGGCCCGCAGTTCCCTTGCTCTGAGGACGGAGTTCCCCCTTGTTCCACGCCCTGGGCTCAGCCCTGGCCGCGTTCGCCACGCCCGCCCTGGCCATCGTCGCCTTCACCGCCGTCGTGCGGCTGCTCGTGCACCCGCTCAGCCGTGCCGCCGTGCGCGGCGAGAAAGCCCGCGCCGCGTTGGCGCCCGAGGTCCGCAAGCTGTCCGAGAAGTACGGCAAGGACAAGGTCAAGCTCCAGGAGAAGACACTGGAGCTCTACCGGTCCAACGGCACGTCGATGCTGGCCGGCTGCCTGCCCGCGTTGGTACAGGCGCCGTTCTTCATGGTGATGTACCGGCTGGTCACCACGCCCAACCCGCTGCTGGACGGCACGCTGCTCGGCGTGCCGCTGGGCGCGCACTGGTTCGGCGTCTGGGCGCACACGCCGGTGTTCCTGGCGCTGTTCGCCGTGCTCACCGGTGTCGCCTTCGCGACGTCGCGGTGGCAGGCGGCGGTGGCGCTGAAGAACGGTGGGCCGCAGCCGCCGTTCGCGAGGCTGCTGCGGCTCCTGCCGTTCGGCACCGTGCTGATCGCCGCCGTGCTGCCGCTGGCGGCCGGCGTCTACCTGGTGACGACGACTACCTGGACCCTGCTGGAGCGAGCTTTCCTGTACCGCGTAGTTCAGCTCCCGCCTCGTGCAGGTACTGGAGCACGTACCCGTACGACCTGAACAGGCCGCACTCGGCGTAGGACACCGACTGCCGCTGGCAGAAGTCGCGGATCAGGGCCTGCGAGTGGCGCAGGTTCGGTCGCGGCATGCTCGGGAACAGGTGGTGCTCGATCTGGTAGTTCAGGCCGCCGAGCAGGAAGTCGGTGAACACGCCGCCCTTGACGTTGCGGGAGGTCAGCACCTGCTTGCGGAGGAAGTCGAGCTGGTGGCCGGCCTGGAGCACCGGCATGCCCTTGTGGTTGGGCGCGAACGAGATGCCCATGTAGAGGCCGAACAGGCCCTGGTGCACCGCGATGAACACGAGTGCCTTCACCGGGGACATCACCAGGAAGACGAGGCTCAGGTAGCCGACGATGTGGACGGACAGGAGGACCAGCTCCAGCTTCCAGCCCTTGACCTCGCGGCGCACCGCGGCCGACGTGCTGATGATGTGCAGGCTGAGGCCTTCGAGCAGGAGGAGCGGGAAGAACAGGAACGCCTGGTGCTTGACGACGAGCCGGAAGAAGCCGCGCTTGCGCTGCGCCTGTTCGGCGCTGAACGCGAGCACGGAGATGTCGACGTCCGGGTCGTCGTCCTCGTGGTTGGGGTTGGCGTGGTGACGGCTGTGCTTGCCCATCCACCAGCCGATGCCGACGCCGACACCGAGGTTGCCCAGCAGCAGGCCGGTCGTGTAGTTGGCCTTGCCGCTGGTGAACATCTGTCGGTGGCCGGCGTCGTGACCGAGGAACGCGAGCTGGGTGAAGACGACGGCGAGTACGACGGCGAGCAGAAGCTGCCACCACGAGTCGCCTACCAGCACCATGCCGGCCACGGTGAGCCCTAGGGCGGCGATCAGGCCGACCAGGAACGTGACGTAGAAACCGATGCGCCGGTCGAGCAGACCTTGCTGCTTGACCAACCTGGACAATTCAGCGAAGTCGCTGCCGCGGGCTTGGGTGCTCACTCCCGGAGGGTACGGCGCGCCGGCGCCGGGGTTCAGCCCAGCCTGAGTTGCAACTGGGCGAACAACCGGAGCAGCGGGTCGTCCAGATCGAATCCGCCGACCTCCGCCGCACGTCGGAGCCGGTATCGGAGGGTGTTCGGGTGAACGTGCAGTTGGGCGGCTGCGCTTTTCACATCACCGAATTCGTCCAAGTAGGCCAAAAGTGAACGAGCCAGTTCCCCATCGAGCTTCGCGAGTCGCGGATCCCGGATGCGCGGGTGTTCGGCCAGCAGGGCGAGCGTTTCACTGATCAACACGCGGGACCGGACGTCTTCGAGCGTCGCCACGTCGGCGTCCAGGTCGCGCGACATCGCGTCGAGCACGCGGTCGGCCTCGTCCCGGGAGATCATCACCTCGTCCACCGTCGGCACGGTGGAGCCGATCGCGCCCTGCACCCGCAGGCCCATGTGCTTGCGCGCGGCGGCCACGATCTCCTTGGTCAACGTCAGCAGCGGCGCCTTCGGCGGCAGGTCGGTGAGCAGCGCGTACGTGCGACCGCTCTGCTGGCTGACGAGCGCGCTGCGCCGGTACGCGGCGGCGTGCACGGAGATCAGGCTGGTCATCTCGGCACGGCGCAGCTCGTGCTGGGTGCGGTCGGTGTGCTCCTGCCCGCGCAGCGCGAAGACGACGACCGCGGCGGGCTTGTCCGGGTCGGCGCCGATCTGCTCGGCGATCGCCCCGGCGTCCATCCGGCCGTCGAGCAGGGACGCGAGCAGGTTCTCCCGGAACGCGGCGGCGGGCTCGCGCTGCTGCACCAGGTGCAGGGCGGTGACGCGGGCCGCGCCGAGGAGCGCGCGTTCGGCCTGCTCGGTCAGCGGCGTGCCGCCTTCCTGCACCCAGATCGTGCCGAGCGGCTGCGTGCCCGCGTGGATGCCGACGGCGATGCGGCGGCGGATGCCCAGCTCGGGGCGTTCGTCGATGCGGACGACCTCCTCGCCGGAGCGGAGGCGCTGGTAGACGCCCCACTCGCGGAGCATCTTGAGGTACGGCTCCGGCCCTTGTCGGCCCAGGATGGACAGCCGCCGCAGCTCGTCCACCTCGTCGGTGGAGCGGGAGTAGGCCAGCACGCGGCTGGCGGTGTCCTCGATGCTGACGATGCCACCGGTCAGCGAGGCGATGGTCTGGGCGAGGCCGAACAGGTCGCCGAGCACCTCGCCCGCGCCCGCGTCGGCCGTCACGCGGGCGTTGTGCACGACGCCGCGGGCGAGCGCTTCGAGGTGCTCCCAGCGGACCTCGGGCCGCACGGCCAGCAACGCCACGCCCGCGTCCGCCGCCGCCTGCCGCAGCACGGTCGACGGCGCGTCGACCTTGACCGCGACCGCCACCGCTCCCCCGGCTCCGGCGGCCCTGACCAGCGGCGCCGCCGCCCGGCCACGCGCGCCGATGATCAGCGCGAGGTCGCCGGGCCGCACGTCGGGCGTGTCGTCCGGGTCGAGGATGACCACGTCGAGGACGTCGGCCTCCAGCCCGTGCGGCGCCACCTGCACCTCGACCAGCGGATCGCCGAGCGCGATCAGGACCTGCCGCAAGCTCATCTTTGTCCAGTTCCACAACGAGGGGTGGCCAAGCCTAGACGCGCGGACAACGGCGCGCTTGGTCGGAAGTCCTACCGTTGGAACACCAAACCCTGTGGCGAAGGAGCTGCTTGTGGATGCCGTGACCACGGTCCCCGCACCGGTGAACGAGCCCGTCCTCGGCTACGCCCCCGGCACCCCGGAGCGCGCGCAGCTGCAGGCGAAGTTGGCCGAGCTGGCCAAGGAGCCCACCGAGCTGACCCTCACCATCGGCGGCGAGCAGCGGGTCGGCGGCGGCGAGCGCTTCGACGTCGTGCAGCCGCACAACCACCGCGCCGTCCTCGGCACGCTGCACGGCGCCACGCAGCAGGACACCCGGGACGCCATCGCCGCCGCCAAGCAGGCCGCGCCCGCGTGGCGCGCGATGTCCTACGACGACCGCGCCGCGATCCTGCTCCGCGCCGCCGACCTGCTCGCGACGAAGTGGCGGGCCACGCTCAACGCGGCCACCATGCTCGGCCAGTCGAAGACCGCGATCCAGGCCGAGATCGACGCCGCGTGCGAGCTGATCGACTTCTGGCGCTTCAACGTCTCGTTCGGCCGCCAACTGCTCGCCGAGCAGCCCCAGTCGTCCACCGGCGTGTGGAACCGCACGGACCACCGCCCGCTGGAGGGCTTCGTCTACGCGATCACGCCGTTCAACTTCACCGCCATCGCGGGCAACCTGCCCACCGCGCCCGCCCTGATGGGCAACGTGGTGCTGTGGAAGCCGTCGCCGACGCAGAGCTTCGCCGCGCACCTGACCATGCGGCTGCTCGAAGAGGCCGGGATGCCGCCGGGCGTGATCAACCTGCTGCCCGGTGACGGCCTGGCCGTGTCCGAGGTGGCGTTGGCCGACCCGGACCTCGCGGGCATCCACTTCACCGGGTCCACCCGCACGTTCCAGCACCTGTGGGGCCAGGTGGGCGCGAACATCGCGAACTACCGGTCGTACCCGCGGATCGTCGGCGAGACCGGCGGCAAGGACTTCGTGCTCGCGCACCCGTCGGCCGACGTGGACGTGCTGCGCACCGCGCTGGTCCGCGGCGCGTTCGAGTACCAGGGCCAGAAGTGCTCGGCCGCGTCCCGCGCGTACGTCCCGCGCTCGGTGTGGAACCGGATGAAGGACGACTTCCTGGCCGACGTCGAGTCGCTGACCACGGGCGACGTCACGGACCTGTCGAACTTCATGGGCGCGGTCATCGACCGGCGTTCGTTCGACAAGCTGTCCGGGGTGCTCCGCGCGGCGCACGCCGACGACCAGCTGGAAGTCGTCGCGGGCGGCACGGCGGACGACTCCGAGGGCTTCTTCGTGCGGCCGACCGTGCTGCTGGGCACCAACCCGGCGCACGAGGTGTTCACCACCGAATACTTCGGGCCGGTGCTGGCGGTGCACGTGTACGAGGACTCGGACTACGACACCGTGCTCAAGCAGATGGAGAGCGCCGCGCCGTACGCGCTGACCGGCGCGATCATCGCCCAGGACCGGGCCGCCATCGCGCACGCCCAGCACGAGCTGCGGTTCGCCGCGGGCAACTTCTACGTCAACGACAAGCCGACCGGCGCGGTCGTCGGCCAGCAGCCGTTCGGCGGCGGTCGGGCGTCGGGCACGAACGACAAGGCGGGCTCGGTGCACAACCTGCTGCGCTGGGTGAGCCCGCGTTCGATCAAGGAGACGTTCGCGGCTCCCACCTCCTACCGCTACCCGCACCAGGGGTGATCATGCTCCGCTCCGCGCTGCTCGCCGCCTCGCGCTCCGGCGCCGTCCGCGAGCTGGTCGAACGCACGCCGCTGACCCGGCCGGTCGTCAAGCGCTTCGTCTCCGGCGACGACGTGGCCGCGGCCGTCGCCACCACCGGCGAGGTGCTGGCCGACGGCCGGTTCGTCACGCTGGACCACCTCGGCGAGGACACCCGGGACGCGGCGCAGGCCTCGGCCACCGTCGAGGCGTACCTGGACCTGCTGCGCAGGCTGGAGCTCGCCGGGCACACCGAGCGGGCCGAGGTGTCGGTGAAGCTGTCCGCGGTGGGCCAGTTCCTGCCCGTGGACGGCGAGAAGATCGCGTTGGAGAACGCCCGCCGCATCTGCTCGGCGGCGGGCGCGGTCGGCACCACGGTCACCCTCGACATGGAGGACCACAGCACGACCGACTCGACGTTGGGCATCCTGCGCGACCTGCGGGTGGACTTCCCGTGGGTCGGGGTGGCGCTCCAGGCGTACCTGAAGCGGACCGAGCAGGACTGCCGGGACCTGGCGCACGCCGGGTCGCGCGTGCGGCTGTGCAAGGGCGCGTACCGGGAGCCCGCTTCGGTGGCGTTCCAGGACAAGGCGGACGTCGACCGGTCGTACGTGCGGTGCCTGAAGGCGTTGATGGCGGGCGAGGGCTACCCGATGGTCGCCTCGCACGACCCGCGGCTGATCGCGATCGCGCGCGAGCTGGCCAAGGACCGGTCGCCGGAGACCTACGAGTACCAGATGCTGTACGGCATCCGGCCCGACGAGCAGCGCCGCATCGCCGCCGCGGGCAACCGCATGCGGGTCTACGTGCCCTACGGCGACCAGTGGTACGGCTACTTCATGCGGCGGCTGGCGGAACGTCCGGCGAACGTGGCGTTCTTCCTCCGCTCACTGGTCACCACCGGCTAGCACGGCCCGCTGGTCGGTGACCTTCGCCAGGTCCACCCGGAACAGCTTCGGGTGGGCCTCGGCGAGGCCGCGGTACAGGTCGGTGGCCTCGTCGATCGCGGCCAACGCCTCGTCACGGCGGCCGAGCGCGGCGTAACGCCTGCTCAGCCGGTCGAGGGCGCCGGCGAGCTGCGGCGCGCAGTCCCGGTCCTCGGCGGCGACGACCCGGCACAGCGCCACGGCCTCCTCGGCCGCGGCCAGGGCGTCCTCGGGCCGCTGCACGGCGACGTGGCGCAGGCTCAGGTCCGCCAACGCGTCCGCCAGCGCGGAGCGGTGCTCGGCCGGGTCTTCCTCGGCCAGCTCGCCGTACAGGGCGACCTCCCGCTGTGCCGCTTCGAGGGCTTCCTCGTGCAGTGACGCGAGGGCGGCGCGGGCGGCCAGCAGGCCGTGCAGCTCGGCCCGTTCGAGCGTGCTCCGGGCCTCCCGCGCGAGAGTGCGGGTGAGGATCGCGGGCAGCGGGTCGCCGTGGAAGCGGGGGTCGTCGAAGACGCGGCGCGCGACGGCCCTGGCCGGTCCGGGCCACTCGGCGAGGATCCGCAACGTGGCGCCGGTGGCGGTGTCGGCGAGTTCCGGGTGGGCGGTGAACAGCTCCTCGGCCCGGCGGCGGGCGTGCGGCAGGCGTGCGGCGGCGCGGAGCAGGAGCTCCAGGGCTTCCGGTGTGCGGTCGGGCGTGATCCGCTCGTCCAGCAGCGTGACGGCCAGCGCGTCCTCCGCGAGCCGGCCGTGGGGCGGCACCGGCTCGACGGGCGAGCCGTGCACCGCGACGAGGGCGGCGAGGTGCAGGTCGTGCAGGGTCGGCGCGTCCGGCGGGGTCGTGGTCGGGATCGGGAGGCCCAGGGCGTACGCGAAGTGGGCGCAGGCGGTGGCGAACGACGTCTCGTGCTCGTCCGGGCGGGCGGTGACGGCGAGGTCCGCGGTGCGGTAGCCGAGGTCGGCGGCGCGTTGGCGCAGCGAGGACCACCACCAGCCGGTGGTCCGGGCGACCAGCAGCACGCGGGGTTGTCGCAGGTCCAGGTGGTGCGCGAGGTCGGCGTCGTCCACGAGCCGGAGGTCCGCGCCTGCCGCGAAGTGCCGCGCCAGCCGGGTCTTGCCGACGCCCGCCGGGCCGTGCAGGAGCAGGACGGAACGCTCCTCGTCGCCCTCCAGCCACCGCGCCAGCTCGGCCAGCTCGTCCACGCGCCCGTGGAACGGCACCACCTCGTACCGGGGGTCCAGCAGTTCGCCGGGCGACAGGGTGCAGTCCACCGGCACATCCTGCTCCCCACCCTCCGCCACGATCGGGTGACCAGCGGAATTGTCGGTGCCGTCGTACACAATCAGGGCCATGCTCATCGCCCTGTGGTCGGACGGCGAGAACGCGGGCCGGTTCCGCGTCCTCTCCGACTCCGGGGTGCCCGAGGGACCGGTGGTGGCGACGGCGGACCTCGCGGCGGCGGTGTCCGACCTGGAGGTCCGGCACAGACCCCGGTGGCTGTGGGCGGAGACGGCGGAGGTCTACCCCGACCTGCTGGCACGCGGCGTGCGGGTCGAGCGGTGCCAGGACCTGGCGCACGTCGAGTACCTGCTGCTGGCCTACCAGGGTCGGCACGGCGAGCCGCGTGGCCTGGGCGCGGCGATCGCCCGGCTGCGCGGGCTGCCCGTGCCGGACGACCACGGGCCGCGCAAGCGCGACACCCAGCCGACCCTGTTCGAACCCGAGCAGCAGCGGCTGCCCGGCGACGCCGACCCGCTCGACGCGATCATCGCGGTGCACGTCGAGCAGCAGCGGCTGGTCGCCGCGCTCCCGCACGCCGACCGGCTGCGGCTGCTGTTCGCGGCCGAGTCGGCCTCCGCGCTGGCCGCCGCCGAGATGACGCACTTCGGCCTGCCCTGGCGGGTGGACGTGCACGAGAAGCTGCTGGTGGACACGTTGGGGCCGCGGCCGGCCAACGGCGCGCGCCCGGCCAGGCTCGCCGAGCTGGCCGACCGGATCACGGCGGCGTTCGGGGGCAAGCAGGTCAACCCCGACCACCCGCCGGGCATCGTGCGCGCGTTCGCCCGGGAGGGCATCGACGTGCCGTCGGCCCGCGCGTGGGTGCTCAAGGACGTCGACCACCCGGCCGTGGAGCCGTTGCTGGAGTACAAGGAACTGGCCCGGCTGTGGGTGGCGCACGGCTGGACGTGGCTGGACGCCTGGGTGGCGGACGGGCGGTTCCGGCCGGACTACGTGGTCGGCGGCGTGGTGTCCGGCAGGTGGGCGACGCGGGGCGGCGCGGCGTTGCAGATCCCGCGCACGCTGCGCACGGCGGTGCGGGCCGATCCGGGGTGGAAGCTGGTGGCGGCGGACGCGGCGCAGTTGGAGCCGCGGGTGCTGGCGGCGTTGTCGAACGACCACAAGTTCACCGAGGTGTCCTCGGACGACGACCTCTACACGACGTTGGCCGCGGAGGCGTTCGACGGCGACCGGGGCAAGGCGAAGCTCGCCATGCTGTCCGCGATGTACGGCGGCACGGGCGGCGGCGCCGGCCCCGCGATGGCGGTGCTGCGCCGCCGCTTCCCCGAAGCCGTCGGGTACGTGGAGGCCGCCGCGCTGGCCGGTGAGCAGGGCCGGGTGGTCCGCTCGCGGCTCGGCCGCACGAGCCCGCCGCCGTCGGAGGCCTGGCACGCCGCGACCGGCAACACCGACGTCGGCGACGACGCCCTGCGCCAGTCGCGGCGGGCGGCGCGGGACTGGGGCCGGTTCACCCGCAACTTCGTCGTGCAGGCCAGCGCGGCGGACTGGACGGCGGCGCTGCTCGGCGTGCTGAGGCGGCGGCTGCACCAGTCGGCACGGGGCGCGCACCTGGTGTTCTTCCAGCACGACGAGGTGCTGGTGCACTGCCCGGAGGAGCAGGCCGAGGTGGTGTGCGCGGAGGTGACGGCGGCGGGCGAGGAGGCGTCCCGGCTGGTGTTCGGCGCGACGCCGGTCCGGTTCCCGCTCAAAGCCGTGCCCGTCGACTCCTACGCCGACGCGAAATAGGGGCTTTTGCGCCGTTCGGCCCCTTGAACGATCATCGTGAGAGCGCTCTCATGAGTCGGAAGGCAATTTGTTGTCGTGCCGAACGCTAGAGAACAGTGACAAGGAGGTCACCGCTCATGGAGTTCAGCCGGAGCAGACGACGACGCGTCCTCGCGACCGCTGCCGCCCTGATCACCGCCGTGCCGCTCGCGGTCGTCGCCACGATGTCGGCCGACGCGTCGGTGCCCGCCACCCCGCCGGGCTGGTCGCTGCAGTGGAGCGATGACTTCAACGGCGCCGCGAACACCCTGCCGTCGTCCTCGAACTGGATCTTCGACCTCGGCCACGGCTACCCCGGCGGTCCGGGCAACTGGGGCACCGGCGAGATCCAGAACTACACCAACAGCACGAACAACATCAAGCTCGACGGCTCGGGCAACCTGCGCATCACCGCCCTGCGCGACGGCTCGGGCAACTGGACGTCCGCCCGCGTCGAGACCCAGCGCGCCAACTTCAAACCGCCCGCCGGCGGCAAGCTCGCCATCGAGGGCCGCATCCAGATGCCCAACGTCACCGGCCAGGCCGCGCTCGGCTACTGGCCCGCGTTCTGGGCGCTCGGCTCGCCCTACCGCGGCAACTACTGGAACTGGCCCGCCATCGGCGAGTTCGACATCATGGAGAACGTCAACGGCATCAACTCCGTGTGGGGCGTGCTGCACTGCGGCGTGAACCCCGGCGGGCCGTGCAACGAGACCAACGGCCTCGGCGCCAGCCGCGCGTGCCCCGGCTCGACGTGCCAGTCGGCGTTCCACACCTACCGGTTCGAGTGGGACGAGAGCTCCTCGCCCAAGGCGCTGCGCTGGTACGTGGACGGCCAGCAGTTCCACAGCGTCACGCAGAACCAGTTCGACGCCACCACGTGGAACAACATGACCGGCCACGCGGGCTACTTCCTGCTGCTGAACCTGGCCATGGGCGGCGCGTTCCCCAACGGCGTGGCGGGCTTCGGCACGCCGACCGCGGCAACCCAGTCCGGCCACTCGATGGTGGTCGACTACGTGGCGGTGTGGTCGGCGGGCGGCGGCACGCAGCCGACGACCACGACCACCACCACCCCGCCCGGCGGCAGCGGCTGGGACGCGTTCGGCGACATCCAGGCCGAGCAGGCCACGTCGCGGTCCGGCGGCTCGATCGTGTCGGGCGACGGAGGTCAGGCGGTGGCGCAACTCGCCAACGGCAACTCGCTGCGGTTCTCCGGCGTCCGGTTCGGCTCGCGCACCGCGACGCAGTTCGTCGCACGGGCCGCGTCCGGCGCGTCCGGTGGGGTGAGCGGCCTGGTCGAAGTGCGGTTGGACAGCCCGACCGCGGCGCCGATCGGGAGTTTCGCCATCGCCAACACCGGCGGGTGGCAGAGCTGGCGGACGGTGCCCGCGAACATCTCCGGGGTCACCGGCACGCACGACGTCTACATCACGTTCACCAGCGGCCAGCCCGCGCCGTACGTGAGCGTGAACTGGATCCGTTTCGGCACGTGAGGGCTTGTGGCGGGCCGCCCGTGCCTCCTCCTGGGCGGCCCGCCACTACCATCTCCGCACGTGTACGCGGAACGTCCGTTCCCCGGTCTGGCGTGCGTGTGGCGCCGGACCACGACGTCGGCCGTCCCCGGCCTGGTCGTGCCGGACGGGTGCACCGACATCATCTACGCGGCCGGCACCGGCGAGGTGTTCGTGGCCGGGCCGGACACCGTCGGGCACGTGACGCGGACCAGGCCGGGCACGTTGTTCGGCGTCCGGTTCGGTCCCGGCGTGGGGCCTTCGGCGTTCGGCGTGCCCGCGGTGGAGCTGCGCGACCAGCGCGTTGCGCTGTCCGAGCTGTGGGGGCCGTCCGCGCGGCTGGAGGAGGCCCTGGGTACAGCGTCGGACCCGTGCTCGGTGCTGGCGTCGGCCGCCCTGGCACGGCTGCGGGAGACGCCGCCGGACCCAGCGGTGGACGCCATCGCGTCGTTCTCGGGCAACGTCGGCGACCTGGCGTGGACGCTCGGCCTCAGCACCCGGCAGCTGCACCGGCGCAGCCTGGCCGCGTTCGGCTACGGGCCCAAGGTGCTGCACCGCGTGCTGCGGTTCGACCGCGCGGTCAAGCTGGCGTGGGACGGCGTGCCGTTCGCCGACGTCGCCCACCGCACCGGGTACGCCGACCAGGCGCACCTGTCGCGCGAGGTGCGCGAGCTGGCGGGCGTGCCGCTGGGTCAGCTGATCCGGTCGTAGGCGCGCAGCGTCAGCAACGCCGTGATGGTCACGATCGGTCGCCACTCGTAGGTCGTCACGGGCGTCCACGCGGCCCACGGGAACGTCCACCCGCCGTCGTCCTGCTGCTGTGCCGCCAGCGCGTCGAGGTCGGCGTCCACCTCGTCGTCGGTGAACCACCTGCGGGCCAGGCTGTCCGGCGTCGGCGCGTAGTCGTGCGGCTTGTGCGTCTCCCCCTCCGCGTAACCCTCGTGCGCCTTGCCGTCGCCGACGTCCACCAGCCCCTGCTCGCGCACGAGTTCCCCGAGCCGCTCCGCTTCCCGTTCCGCCCTCGGCCGGTCGGGCACGTGGTCGAGGAAGCGTGCACAGGCGGCGGCCTCGTAAGGGTGGGTCTTGGTGAGGCCCTGGAGGCGCTGCCAGCAGAACTCCGTGGCACGGTCGAGCCACGCGTGCTCGGCGCCCATCTTGTGCAGGACGCTCGCCAGCAGGCCCGTGACCAGCAGGTCGCTGTCGCCGGACGGCTGCCACCAGGGCGCCCGCAGGTCGTCGCGGCCGGTGTCCAGGCAGTTCGCCACCCCGCCGTCCGCGTTGGTGATCGTGGTCAGGAAGTCGCACGCCGACTTCGCGTACTCGGTGTTGCCCACCTCTTCCAGCAGGGACAACGCCGTGTAGGTGTGCAACGGCTGGCTCTCCGGCCCTCGCCCGTCGGGCTCCAACGCGTGCCCGAAACCTCCGTCGTCGTTGCGGTACGCCAGCACGGCCGCCACGACGGCCTCCCCGGGCCCGTCGTCGAAGAGGTGCAGGAACCGCCGTTGTTCGAGGACGCGTGCGTTGAGCCAGATGAAGGAACGTGCTGCTGCAATCATGCGTCCGACGGTAGGCCGGGAACGGGGCGTCGTCTTGAACGGATCGGACGTCCATCCCCCACCAGGAGTAACCGTCGCGATAGTCCCAACGTGGCGGAGCCCCTGTGCCATCATCACTTCGGGCAGTTCAGCGCGAGGGGAGCACGAACGATGTTGGACGCCGGAGGCGGCGGGGGCGCCAAGCAGATCAAGTTCGTGGCCGACACGGTGTCCTCCGGACCAGCGGGTTCGGGGTTGGTGGCGAGCCAGACGAGCTTCAGCGTCGACCCGGAGCAGGCGCAGAAGCTGATCGACGGCTTGGTCGAGGCGCGCGACAAGCTGCAGCAGCTGAACCGTGACGCCTTCGCCCTCCAGTCCATCGGGTCACCCGGCAAGGACGTCTACAGCGGAATGGCCGCCTTGGCCATCCAACGGGCGGCCGGCACGGACGAGGGCGGTTACGGCTGGGCGAATAAGATGGCCTACGAGGCGCTGAACAACACGATCAACAACATTCAGACCTCGTTGGACTCCTACAAGGCCCAGGACGAGGCAACTGCGGACGCCTTCAAAGGCGAGGGGAAGTAGTCGATGAGGCGAGCAGTGCCGGCAGTTGTTTCCGCGGCGTCCCTGGTGTTGCTGGCGAGCTGCACGTCGGTCGGCGGTTCGCCGACCGCGGCGACCACCACAACCACGACGAGCACGTCCGCCGAGTCCACGCGCACGTCCGCGGCGTCGGGCGACGCGCCCCCGATCACCGGCCCCGAACTGGACCTGTCGAAGGTCAGCGGACCGTGCGACCTCCTGACGTCCGCCCAGCTGTCGGACCGCGGCGTCACCAAGGCCGGCGACGAGCGGGCCGCGCCGACCGGACGGAGCTGCGAATGGCGCCCGGACGACCGCGCTCGCGGCACCAGCTTCAGCATCTCGTTCCTGACGGAGTCCAAAGGCCTGGACGGCTTCTACGAGAATCGCGCCAATTTCAAGGTGTTCGAGCCGACCGAGGTGGCCGGATACCCGGCGGTGAACGGTGACGCCGTCGACACGAAGAGCGGCTCCTGCTCGACCGCTGTCGGCGTGGCCGAGAGCGACGGCTTCATCGTCCAGATCAACGTGAACAACAAGTCGCTCCCCGAATACGGCAACCCGTGCTCGGTGTCCAGTGCGATCGCGGAAGCCGTGATCGGGAATTTGGGAGGGTAGGGACCATGGCCGGCGACGTGGACATGGACCTGGGTGGTTTCGCGCTCCTCCAGATGGGCTTGGGCGCCGACAAGATCTACACCTGGTTCCGCGAGGGCAAGGGCGCGTCCCAGACGACCGACGTGGGCGACATGACCTGGAGCAGTATCGCCACCGGTCAGGACGAAGTCAGCGAGATGATCAACAGGGCGGTGCGCGACTCGGGCACCGCTTGGGAGGGTGCGGCGGGCGACCAGGCCCGCGCCTCGACCTCGCCGCTGGCCAGTTGGTCGGACACCGCGAGTTCCAGCGCCAACACCGCCGGGCAGAACACCGCGGACATCAGCCGTGCGTTCCGGGTCGCGGAGAGCGAAGTCCAGAAGCCGGTCGACGTGCCGGACAAGCCCTGGTACAACGACGCGCTCCCCTGGGACACCGACTACGACGACGCGGTCGAGGAAAGCCAGCAGGTCAACTCGCACAACATGCAGGTGCTGAGCACGTACGGCACGACCGTGAACACCGCCAGCGCCAGCATGCCGACGTTCCAGTCTCCCGACGAGATCGGGGCGAACGTCGAAAAAGAGAAGATCGAGATCCCGCCGCCCAAGCCCGGCAAGGGCGAGAACAACTACATCGGCGAGAACAACAACACCAACGTCAGCAACAGCACCGGTGACCGCAACGGCACGGGCACGACCAACCCGTCGTGGACGGAGCCGACCATCCCGCCGCCCGGCACGACCGGTGACAACACGACCAAGCCGTCGTGGGTCCAGCCCGATCCCACCCAGCCCAAGCCCGACATCGGGTACCGGCCGCCGGGGCTGCCGACGGATCCGCGGCAGCCGTACGACCCGCGGTTGCCCTATGACCCGCGGTTGCCGTACGACCCCCGCAACCCGAACGACCCGCGCAACCCCAACAACCCGCGCAACCGGCCGCCGACCACGCCACCCGGTGTGCCGCGCGTGCCCGGTCCCGGCGGCGGGCCCGGTGGCCCCGGCCAGTCCGGCGGCGGTCGTGGTGGGGGCGGCGGTGGCGGCGGTGGCGGTGGCGGGATGGGCGCCGGCCGGATACCCGGCATGGGCGGACCAGGCGGCATGGGCGGCGGGTTCGGGCCCGGCGGCTCGGCAGGCGTCATGGGGCACGGCGAGGGTCGCGGTGGCTTCGGGCCCGGCGGTGCGGGCGGGTTCGGGCCCGGTGGGTCGGGCGCGGCCGGTGGGCGCGGTGGTGCGGGCGCCGGTGCCATGGGCGGTATGGGCGCCGGTGCCGGCGGTCAGGGTGACGAGGACAAGGAACACAAGGCCGCGTCGTACCTGCAGGAGACCGAGGACATCTTCGGCGACGGCACGATGGTGGCCCCACCGGTCATCGGTGAATAGCGGGAACAGGGGGGAAAGTGCTGCGCACCAGGGTGGCCATCCCGGTCGTCGCGCTCTACAACGCCTGGCAGGCCGAAGGTCTGCCGACGCTGCACAACGCGCTGCTGGCCCAGGTCGACTTCGACGACGACCAGCTCGCCGAGGGTGACGTCACGGTGCTGGCCGACCTAGCCCGTCGCGGGTGGGCCGAGCTGGAACGGCTCGGCCTGGCCCGCGGCAGGCAGGTGCACGCCGACCTCGGCCGGTCGCTGCGCCTGATCGCGGACGCGAGCGCCGAGTACTACGCGTTCTTCAACCAGGGCGACGAGGAGACGCGCACCGCCCTGGTGGTGCAGTCGGGTGACGACGCGCTGCGCGTGGTGCTGCGGGCGGACAAGCACTTCGTGCTGGAGCCCGTGCGGGTCGAGGACGTGGTGCAGTCCCTGGTGTCCGCGCTGCCGGAGGCGAAGCCGGGACGCGGTGGCGTGATCTCGCTGCCCGCCGACGCGTTGAGCGACAAGCCGCGCCAGCCCCGGCCGGACGAGGACGGCGGGTCGTTCCTCCAGGCCAGCAGGCCGACCGGGGCGCACGTGGCCGAGGTGCAGCAGGTGCGCAAGCTGCTCGCCGAGGAGCGCACCGGCGGCGGCCAGCTGTACGCCGCGCGGCGTGACCGGTTCGGGCGCAAGCAGCGGTGCGCGGCGCCGTTGACGTACTTCGACACGATCACCGGCCGCTACCTGTCGGCGAAGGCGGCCGGCGGCGACGGCACGCCGTGGATCACCGTGCAGCCGGCCGACTTCACCACGTTGCAGAACCGGTTGCGGCAGCTCAGCGCCGACGCAGCACCTCGCGGTTGAGCTCGGCCGGGCTGCGGTGCCCGGACAGGCCGAGGGTCAGGTCGAAGTCGGCCAGCAGGCTGCGCAGCACGTGCCGCACGCCGACCTGACCGCCGTGCGCCAGGCCGTAGGCGAACGGACGGCCGACGAGCACGGCCTTCGCGCCCAACGCGAGCGCCTTCACGATGTCCGCGCCGCTGCGGATGCCGGAGTCGAACAGCACCTCGACCTGCTCGCCGACGGCGTCCGCGATGTCCGGCAGGACCTCCAGCGACCCGACCGCGCCGTCCACCTGCCGTCCGCCGTGGTTGGACACCACGATGCCGTCCACGCCCGCGTCCACGGCCTTGCGCGCGTCATCGACGTGCTGGATGCCCTTGAGCACGATCGGCCCGTCCCAGTGCTCGCGCAGGAACGACAGCTGGTCCCACGACTTGTCGGTGCCGGTGAACAGCTGCACCCACCGCAGGATCGCCATCGGCAGGTCGTCCTCGGGTGACGCGGCGAGCCCCGCCCGGAACGCCGGGTCGGAGAACGGGATCGCCGTGCCGACACCGCGCAGGAACGGCAGGTAGGACTGGTCGAGGTCGTGCGGGCGCCACGCGAGCGTCCACGTGTCGAGGGTGACGACCAGGACCCGGTACCCGGCCCGGCGCGCCCGGTCCAGGATGCTCGCGGCCACGTCCGGGTCGTTGGGCCAGTAGAGCTGGAACCAGCGGGCGGCGTCACCGGCGGCCTCGGCGACCTCCTCGATCGTGTGCGAGGACGCCGTGGACAGCACGAACGGCACACCCAGTTCCGCCGCCGCACGCGCGGTCGCCAGTTCGCCGTCCGGGTGCAGGATCGACTGCACGCCGAGCGGCGCCAGCAACACGGGCGCGGGCAGGTCGGTGCCGAGCAACGACGTCCCGAGGTGCCGCTCGGTGGCGTTGGTGAGCATCCGGGGCACGATCCGCCAGTCGTCGAACGCCTCCCGGTTCGCCCGAGCCGTGTGCCCCCCACCGGCCGCGCCCGCCACGTACCAGAACGGCCCGGGCCCGAGCCGCACCCGGGCGGACTCCTCCAACGCCTCGGGGTCCGTGGTGAACGGCGGCACGTTGCCCGCCAGGCCTTGGAGGTAGATCTCGTTCTGGTACGAGGCGAATCCGGTCATGAGGACACCTTGCTACACGAACAGGCGTTTCGGCAGCAGCCAGGTCAGCCGGGCCGAGCGCAGCACGGCCAGCGGACCGACGACGGCCAGCAGCAGGACGTAACCCGCCACGAACGGTGCGATGCGGGAGTCCAGGCCCGCCGCCACCGCCATCGCGGCGAGGACCAGGGAGAACTCACCGCGCGTCAGGACGGTCAGGCCGATGCCCACGGCCTGTTGCCGGTCGAACGAGTGCAGCTTCGCGGCGAACAGGCCGGCGCCGAGGTTCAGCACGATGGTCACCGCGACCGCCGCCAGGATCGGCAGGGCCACCGTGCCCACGGCGCCGGGGTCGATGCTCAGGCCGAAGATGAAGAAGAACAGCGCCCCGAACGCGTCCCGCAGCGGCAGCACCAGCTTGTGCACGCGGGGCGCGACGCCGGAACCGCCCAGCACCGCGCCCACCATGAACGCGCCGATCGCGTCGGACACCCCGAGTTCGTGCGCGACCGCGGCGCCCGTCACGGCCACGCCGACGAAGCACACGACCAGCAGCTCGTCGTCCGCCGAGCGGAACAGCCCGGTCACCACCCGGCCGCCCCAGCGCGCGATGGCGGCCAGCACCAGCAGGAACGCGAACGCCTTGCCGAAGTCCACCAGCGCGGACACCCCGGACGTGCCGCTGAGCACGGGTTGCAGCACGGCCAGGTACAGCGCGAGGAACACGTCCTCGATCACGATGATGCCCATCACCAGCCGTGACTCCGGGTTGCGCAACCGATGTGCCTCGACCAGCAGTTTCGTCACGATCGCGGACGACGAGATGCCGATCGCGCCGGCGATCACCAACGCCTCCCGCGTGCCCCACCCGAGCGCGAACCCGAACGCCAGCCCGCCGCCGATGTTCAGCGCCAGGTAGCCGACGCCGGCCAGGGCCAACCGCCGCCCGCCCGACACGAGGTCGTCCACGGAGAACTCGAGGCCGAGGTAGAACAGCAGGAACACCAGGCCGAGGCTGGACAGCACGGCCAGCTCGCCGGGGTCGTCCACAAGCGACAGACCGGGTGTGTGAGGCCCAAAGAGGATGCCCGCCACCATGAACAGCGGGATCGTCGGCAGTCCGATCCGGACTCCCGCCCGCGCGATGACACCGGCGGCGAGGAACGCTCCGCCGACCGCGAGCAGCGCGTGGCCCGCGCTCACCGGTCGTCCAGCACGATCGCCACCGGCGCCGCGGTCAGCACGGTCGAGACCGTGCCGGCGACCAGCCCGATCAGCAGCGCGGTGGAGAAGTCGGCGAGCGAGCCGTCACCGAGCACCAGCAGCGCGGCCAGCACGAACAGCACGCCGATACCCGTGTTCACGGTCCGCGGCAGGGTTTGCAGCACCGCCGAACTCATCACGTCGGGGAACGGCGCCTTCGTCCGCCGCAGTTCGCGCACCCGGTCGAACACCACCACCGAGTCGTTCACCGAGTACCCGATCACGGTGAGCAGCGCGGCCAGGAACACGCCGTCGGCCGTCTTGCCCAGCCACGCGAACGCGCCGACGAGCACGACCACGTCCGTGACCAGCGCGACCACGGTCGCCACGCCGAGCCGCCAGTCGAACCGCACGGCCAGGTAGACCAGCTGCGCGGCCACCGCGATGGCCAGCGCGATCAGCGCGTTGCGCCGCAGCTCCGAGCCGAGGCTGGGGCCGATCAGCTCGTTGCTGACCTGCTCCGCCCCACCGGTGGCGCGGTCGACGGCCTCACCCAGCCGCACGGCGGCGGCCGAGTCGATCGGGCCGGTGCGCACGGAGAGGCCGTCCGAGCCCGACGTCACCACGACGGCGTCACCGAACCCGGCGGACGCCAGCTCCGCCCGCACCCGACCGGTGTCCACCGACGACGCGGTGAACTCCAGCATCCGACCGCCGGTGAACTCCACGCCCAGCTCCAGCCCGCGCAGCAGCAACCCGCCGACGGCCGCCAGCAGCACGAGCCCGGCGGCGAGCAGCCAACGCCGGGGCCGCCGGAACAGGGTGATCCCGCGTGCGGTGAGCCACGTGCGCACCCGCCCCAACGTGTGCAGCCCGCTCCACCGAGGCCGCCGTTCCAGCAGCGGCATGACCAGCTGCAACAGCACCCGGCTCAGCACCAGGGCGCTGAACAGCGACGCCAGCACACCGATCGACAGCGTGACGCCGAAACCCTTGACCGGACCCGTGGCCAGCCAGAACAGCAGGCCGGCGGCCAGCAGCGTGGTCACGTTCGAGTCCGCGACCGCGCTCAACGCGCCGCGGAAACCCTGGTCCACCGACCGCGGCAGGCGCTTGCGCCGCGCGAACTCCTCCCGCGACCGCTCGAACACCAGCACGTTCGCGTCCACCGCCATGCCGATGGCCAGCACGAACCCGGCCAGCCCCGGCAACGTGAGCGTGGCGCCGATCGCGAGCATCGCGGCGTACGCCAAGGCCGCGTAACCACCCAGCGCCAGCACGGCGACGAGCCCCGCCAGCCGGTACACGAACACCAGGAACAGCCCGGTCAGCGCCACGCCGATGATCGCCGCACGGGCGCTGGCCTCGATCGCCTCCGCGCCGAGCGTGGGCCCGACGGTCCGCTGCTCCACCACCTCCACCGGCACGGGCAGCGCGCCGGACCGGATCACCAGCGCCAGCTCCTCGGCCTCCGCCTGGCTGAACTGCCCGGTGATCGACGTGCTGCCGCCGATCATGCCCGTGCCGCACACCGTCGACACGTCCACCTGCGGCGCGGACACCACCTCGCCGTCCAGCACGAACGCCACCCGCCGCTTCGGGTCGCCCGGCGGTGAGCACGCGGCCTCGGCGGTCACCCGCTGCCACGCCTGCGGCGCGTCGCCCTGGAAGTCGACGCCGACCAGGTAGCCGACGCCCTGCGAGTTGGGGGTGGCGCGGGCGTCCTCGATGCCCTCGCCCGTCATCACGACCTCGCCAAGACCCACCGCGTCGCCCTCTGGCGTAGGCACGTCGCCGGGCCCGGTGACCGGCTGCACGCGCAGCTGGGCCGTGCGGCCGAGCACTTCGATGGCCTCGGTCGGGTCCTGCACGCCGGGCAACTCCACCACGATGCGGTGATCGCCGGACCGGGCCAGCACGGGTTCGGCCACGCCGAGCTCGTCGACCCGGCGGCGCAGCACCTCCATCGCCCGGTCGGTGGCGTCTGAGGTGGCCTCGGACGGGGTTTCGAGCACGATCTGGGTGCCGCCGCGCAGGTCGAGGCCGAGGCGCGGTTGGACGGTGAGCAGGGTGAACGCAGACGCGGCGAGCACGCCGAGGGCAAGCAGCCCACGGACGAGTAGCGCTCGCCGCGCGCTGGGGCGCGGCATGGTGAAGAGACCTCCGGATGAGGTGAACGGGGTGGGTTCAGCTACCGGAGGTCGGGGGCGGGGCGCGTTCGCCGAGCGGGGTCTGGCCGGCGCGCTCGGGCGCGCGGTGGGTCGGGTCGACGACGTCCACCCGCATCGGCGGCGCGGGCGTGACGTGCACGGCGGGCTGGACGCCGTCCAGCGGCTGGCCGAGGTGCACCTGCACGGGGTGCGCGGCGTTCGTGCCGCGGGTGGCCGCGCCGGCCAGGTGGGCGGCGTCCACGGTGGACGAGACGGCGACCACGTCGACGGGCGTGCTCGGGCCGGGTCCGGACACGACGAAACCCGCGATCAACGCCAGGATCGCGAGCAGCGCGCGTCGGGTCATCGGCCTCCTTCCCGACGTCCAGGTTAGCGACCGCCGGCGAGGACGACGACGGCTCCGCCGATCAGGGCGCACAGCCAGGCGATCACGAGCGGCTGCATCGTGGTCGCGCCGAGGAGGAGCGCGACCGCCCAGCCGGCGAGGATCACCGCGGCCAGCCCGAACATCGTCGCGACGACGGCGACCTTGGGCCGGTGCAGCGGCAGGCGGAGCAACGCCCGCCGCACACCGCGCCCCGCCTTCAGCACGGCCAGCCCCACGATCACGAGGCAGCCGAGCACGAGCAGGCCGGCGAACCAGCCGAGCAGCGGCGTCGGCCTCGGCATGCCCGCCAGCAGCAGGACCAGGCCGCCGGCGACGAGCAGCGCGGCGAGCCGGGACAGCGCGGGCCAGGCCAGGACGTGCGCGGCGTGCAGCGCTTCACCGGACGGCGGCGGCATGGGCGCGCCGCCGCGCTTGCGCCGGACGGTGGCCAGGTTCGCGCGCACGTCGTCGTCGCCGGGGTCGAGGCGCAACGCGGTGCGGTACGCGCGTTCGGCGGTGCCCCAGTCGCGCACGCGCAACGCGGAGTCGCCGAGCACCTGGAACGCGCGGGCTTCCGTCGGCGCGAGGTGCGCGGCCTCGCGGGCCACCTCGACCGCTTCGCGTTGGCCTGCGGGGCTGTTCGCCAGCACTTCGGCCAGCACGACCTGGCAGCGCCAGTCGCCGGGCTTGCGGCGCACGCACTCCCGTGCCGCGACCACCGCCTCGGTGTGCCTGCCGAGTTCGCTCAACGCCAGCGCGGTCAGCCGCTGCGCCCACGCCGGGTCGCCGTCGAGCACGAGGGCGCGCTTGGCGGCGGTCAGGGCCGGGTCAGGTTCGCCCGCGTCGAGGTAGGCGGCGGCCAGCCGGCACCACGCCTCGCCGTGCAGGGGGTTGACCACGAGGGCGGGCTGGAGCAGTTCGATCGCCTTGTGCGGCAACCCGCGAGCGGTCAGCTCGGCGGCGCGCACCACGACCGCGGCGATCGACTCGGACATGGTCCACATGGTCGCAGGCCGCCGACGCTTGCACTATCGGGTGACGGGCCGCCCCCTCGACCTCGGCCCGTCACCCGATCTCTCCCCTCAGGCGACCGCCAACTTGCGCACCACCCGGTGCGCGTCCTCCAGCGAGGCGACCGCGAGTTCGCGGAACTGGGCCATGTGCGGCACGACGCCGGCCAGCGTCAGCTCGGCGTGCACGAACTCCAAGTCCCGGTCCAGGCCCACCGCGCCGAACACCGCGCGCAGGTACGGCTCCTGGAAGTCGAACGAGTGCCGTGGCGTGCCGGGCGCGTACGAACCGCCCCGCGCGGTCACGACCACGACCCGGGTGCCGGTCAGCACGCCCTCACCGGTCTCCTGGTCGGCGAACAGCTCCGGCACCAGGATCCAGTCCAGCCACGCCTTGAGGCTCGACGGCACGCCGTAGTTGTACATCGGCACGCCGAGCAGCACCGTGTCCGCAGCCTTGACCTCCGCGATCAGCTGCCGTTCCAGCGGAACGTCGCCCTCGGCCTGCCGCGTGGCCAGCGACGCCGGGTCGACGTGCGGCAACGGGTCGGCGGCCAGGTCGCGGTAGGTGTACTCGCCGTCCGGGCGCGCGGCGCGCCACTCCTCCGCGAAAGCCGCGCTGACCTCGCGCGACACCGAACCCTCGAACCGCAGGCTGGTGTCGATGTGCAACAAGTGCGCCATGGTTCCCTCTCAGAAGTTCTTGACTCGGAACATATGGGCGGATGCGTTCCGAGTCAAGATGTTCTTATCCAAGAATATCTCACACCTGGCGTAGGATCGGCGGCATGGATCTCGCCCCTGACCTCGGCTGCACCAGCCGTGCGGGCCTGAACTGGCTGCTGCACCGCGCGGCGCAGAAGCTGGGCACGGTCGCGCAGGAAGCGGCGGTGCGCCACGGCATCACCACGCGGGGGCAGATCGTGCTGACCGCGCTGGCGAGCGAGGAGTTCCAGCGCACCCAGCTCGCGCTCGGCCACGCGCTCGGCGTGGACAAGACCACCCTGACCGCCGAGCTGGACCGGCTGGAGCGCGCGGGCCTGATCATGCGCAAGCCGGACCCGAACGACCGGCGCGTGCGCGTGCCGGTGATCACCGAGCGGGGCCGCGCCGTCCAGTGCGAGGTCGAGAAGCTGCACGTGCAGGTGGAGCAGGAGTTCACCGCCGAACTCGCGCCGGAGGAAGCCCGCGCCCTGCGCGAGCTGCTGGAGCGTCTGATCGCGACCGGCCACGGACCCGACAGCGGCTCCTGCCTGTGACGGCCTAGGGCTGCCCTAGCCCAGGTCGCCGCCGCACAGCCGCTCCGGCGCCACCTCGGCCCGCGCGTCGACCAGCAGCTGCAACGCCTCGCCGTCGTCCCACTGGTTGACGTTCATCGCCGCCTGCACCCGCCCGTCGCGCAGCCAGAACGCGGTGAACTCGCGCGCGTCCACGTCGCCGCGCACCACCAGCTCGTCGCGCTCGGCGTCGGCGAGACCCCGGTACTCCATGCCCAGGTCGTACTGGTCGGTGAAGAAGTACGGCGACGCCTCGTACGGCTCGTCCTGCCCGAGGACCGTGCCCGCCACGTGCTCGCCCTGCCCCTTGGCGTTCGCCCAGTGCTCGACCCGGACCCGGCGCCCGTGGCGGGGGTGGTCGTGCGCGGCGATGTCGCCGACGGCGAAGACGTGCGGCGCGGACGTGCGCAGCGCGGCATCCACCGCCACCCCGCCGTCGGCCAGCGCCAGCCCGGCGTCCCGCGCCAGTCCCAGGTTGGGCGCGGCGCCCACCGCGACCACCACCACGTCACCGGTCAGCGCACCGCCGTCGGCGAGCCGGACGCCGTGCTCGGTGAAGCCGTCGACCCCGATGCCGAGCCGCCACGTCACGTCGTGCGCGGCGTGCAGGTCGCGGAACACCTCGCCCATCCGCGGCCCGAGCACGCGCCGCAGCGGCAGGTCGACCGGGTCGACCACGGTCACCGACGCGCCGTGCCGCCGGGCCGCGGCGGCGACCTCGCAGCCGATCCACCCCGCGCCGACGATGACGACCTCGACGCCGTCGGTCAGCTCGCGCCGCAACGCCAGCGAGTCCTCCACCGTGCGCAACGTCCGCAGACCTGGGAGGTCTCCGCCCGGCACCGGCAGCCGGCGCGGCGTCGAGCCCGTCGCGAGGATCAGCCGATCGTACGAACGCGTTGCGCCGGTCGAGTCCTCGACCACCCGTCCCGCGACGTCGACGCGGACGACCTCGACGCCGAGCCGCAGCTCGACCTGGCGGGTTTCGTAGAACTCGGGCTCGTGCACGCGGTTCGGCTCGTCGGCGTCGCCGAGCAGCATCTGCTTGGACAGCGCCGGAAGCTCGTACGGCTGGTGCTCTTCACGGCCGAAGACGACGAGATCACCGGTGTAACCGCGTTCACGCAACGCTCCTGCCGCCGCGGCGCCGGCCAGACCTGATCCAATTATCACGATCCGTTGCGGTTCAGCCATTTTCTAACCCCTTCGGGTGACTGCAACGACAGCCTCATGCGACGCTAGCGACTGCTCGGCGCGGTCGCCCGACGGAACGTCCCGTCATGGCACCAAGCCGCGTGCGTCTCCTCCCACGAGCGCCCGGATTGGTCCGAGCACCCCGTGTCGAGACACCTGGAGGTTGGGGGCCGTGAGTACAGGCAAGGAGTGGCAGATCTCCTGCCGCGACATCGCGTCACGTCGCCGCGACATGACCGTCTTCGTCAGCCAGGGCCACGTCGTGGTGACCGTGCCGCCGGGTGAGGCGGCCGTGCTGACGCCGCTGGAGGTGGGCCGCCTGCGCGCGGCCTTGCGCGACGCGGTGGTGAACGCGTCCGGCACGCCGGAGAACTGATCACCCACGTTCCGATTTCGGCCCGCACTCTTCCTACTCACGGGTAGGTAGTGTCAGTATCGGGGCCGTGAGCACCTACTTCGTCACCGGCGCGACGGGTTTCATCGGCAGGCGCCTGGTCGCCGAGCTCCTCCGACGGCCGACCTGCGAACGGGTGTTCGCGCTGGTCAGACCCCAGTCGGCGGACACGCTGGACCGGCACGACAAGCTGACCCCGGTGCTGGGCGACCTCACGTCACCCATCGACGCCGACCGGGTCGACCACGTGGTGCACCTGGCCGCCGTCTACGACTTCACCGCGTCCGCCGACGCGCACCGCGCCGTCAACGTCGAAGGCACCCGACGGGTGGTGGAGTACGCCGAGCGCACCGGGTGCGGGCTGCTGCACCACGTGTCGTCGATCGCCGTCGCGGGCGACCACCGGGGCACGTTCACCGAGGACGACTTCGACCTGGGCCAACACCTGCCCTCGCCGTACCACGCGACCAAGCACGCCGCCGAGCGGATCGTCCGGGAACAGGGGACGCCGTGGCGGGTCTACCGGCCGGGCGCGGTGGTCGGCGACTCGCGCACCGGCGAGGTCGACAAGGTCGACGGCCCGTACCACTTCTTCCCGGCGCTGGCCGCGCTCGCCCGCCTGCCGCGCCTGCTGCCGCTGGTCGCGCCGCACTTCGGCGCCGCGAACCTGGTCCCGGTCGACTACGTGGTGGCGGCGCTGGACCGGTTGATCCACGCCGACGTGCCGTCCGGCAGCACGTTCCACCTCACCGCGTCCCGCTCGCGGTCGCTGGACGAGGTCTACAACGCGCTCGCCGACGCCGCCGGCGCGCCCAAGGTCCGGCTCACCCTGCCGATGCCGCTGCCCGCCGCGCCGACGAGCGCGATCGTCACCGGCGTGCTCACCGAGTTGGGCATCCCGCCGCGGATCGTGCCGCACATCGCGCTGCACGCCGAGTTCGACTCGACCGCCACCCGCGCGGTCACCGGCCTGGAACCACCCGACTTCACCACGTACGCGCACACCCTGTGGCGGTACTGGGCCGACCACCTCGACCCGCTGCGCGCCGCACGCGGTCACGGCCTGGCCGGGCGGACCGTGCTGATCACGGGCGCGTCGTCGGGCATCGGCGCGGCCACCGCGCTCGCCGTGGCGCGGAAGAAGGCCGTGCCGCTGCTGGTCGCCCGCCGCGCCGACGAGTTGGAGGCGGTCGCCGAGCGGATCCGCGCCGAAGGCGGCACCGCGCACACCTACCCGTGCGACCTGACCGACCCGGAAGCGGTCGGCGCGCTGATCGAGCAGGTCCTCGCCGAGCACGAGGGCGTCGACATGCTGGTCAACAACGCGGGCCGGTCGATCCGGCGCAGCGTGCACCTGTCCGTGGACCGGCTGCACGACTACGAACGCACCATGGCGTTGAACTACTTCGCACCGCTGCGGCTGGTCCTCGGCCTGCTGCCGCACATGCGGGAACGGCGGTTCGGGCACATCGTGAACATCTCCAGCATGGGCGTGCAGCTCAACACCCCGCGCTTCTCCGCCTACCTGGCCTCGAAGAGCGCGCTGGACGCGTTCAGCCGGGTGGCGGCCGGCGAAACCGTCGCCGACGGTGTCACGTTCACCTCCGTGCGGATGCCACTGGTGCGAACACCCATGATCGGTCCCACGAAGGTCTACGACGCGTTCCCGGCGGCGACGCCCGAACGCGCGGCGCGGTGGGTCGTCCGCGCGCTGGAACGCCGTCCCGAGGAGGTCAACCACCCGTTCGGGGTGCTGGCCGAGCTGGCCCGCAAGGCCGCGCCGAAGCAGGTGCGGTCGCTGCTGCACCTGGCGTACCGGGCGATGCCGGAGCGGGGCGCACCGCGCACGTCACCGCCGGCCGCCGTCGCCGCGGGCGTCACCCGCCTCGTCCTGCGGGCGACGCGGTGAACCGGGTCCTGGGAGCGCTGCGCGCGTTGGCGACGCTGGTGCGCGCCGGCGTCGTGCGGCCGATGGGCCCCGGCAGGCTGCTCGGCGTCGTCGACGCCTACCTCCAGTGGGACGTCACGGTCGCGTTCGGCTTCGCCCACGGCGCGGCACGCCACCCCGACCGGCCGGCGATCGTCGACGACGCGGGCACGCTCACCTACGCCGAGGTCGACGAGCGCACCACCCGGCTCGCGCACGGCCTGCACGACCTGGGCGTGCGGGCAGGCTCGAAGGTCGGGGTGCTGTGCCGCAACCACCGCGGCTTCGTGGAGACCGTGGCCGCGTGCGTGAAGCTCGGCGCGCACACCGTGCTGCTCAACACCGGGTTGAGCGCGGGCCAGATCGCGGTGGTGCTGCGCGAGCAGGACGTGTCCGTGGTCGTCGCCGACACCGAGTTCCGCGGCCTGCTGGCCAACGCGCCGCGCAAGGTGCGCCGGGTGATGGCGTGGGTCGAGGGCGTCACCAAGAGCAAGACCCTGGAGCAGCTGATCGCCGACTCCCCCGCCACGACCCTGCCGCGACGCCCTCCGCGCGGCCGGATGATCGTGCTGACGTCCGGCACCACGGGTGCGCCGAAGGGGGCCAAGCGGCCGGAGCCGGCGAGCCTCGCGCCCGCCGCCGCGCTGCTGTCCCGCATCCCGCTCAAGGCGGGCGACCGGTTCTCCGTGCCCGCGCCGCTGTTCCACACCTGGGGCCTGGCCGCGTTCCAGATCGGGCTCGTGCTCGGCGCGACGTTCGTGCTGCGCCGCAGGTTCGACCCGGCGCTCGTCCTCGCCGACGCGCGCGAGCACGGCAGCGACGCGTTGTTCGCGGTTCCCGTGATGCTGCAACGCATCCTGGAGCTGACCGGGCGTCCGCACCTGCCGAAGCTGCGGGTGATCGCGTCCAGCGGCTCGGCGCTGCCGCCGCCGGTGGCGCGGCGGTGCCTGGAGGACTTCGGCCCGGTGCTCTACAACCTCTACGGCTCCACCGAGGTGTCCTGGGTGACCATCGCCCGGCCCGACGAGCTGACCCGGCACCCGGACACCGCGGGCCTGCCGCCGCACGGCACCCGGCTGGAGATCCTGGACGACGCCGGGAACCGGGTCCCCGCCGGCGCGACCGGCCGGATCTTCGTGGCCAACGAGATGCTGTTCGACGGCTACACCAACGGCTCCGGCAAAGAGGTCCGGGACGGGCTCATGTCGACGGGCGACGTCGGCTACCGCGACCACGACGGCCTGCTGTTCGTGGCGGGCCGCGACGACGAGATGATCGTCTCCGGCGGCGAGAACGTGTACCCGCGCGAGGTCGAGGACCTGCTGGCCGGGCTGGCCGGCGTGCGCGAGGTGGCCGTGGTCGGCGTGCCGGACGAGCAGTACGGCCAACGGCTCGCCGCGTACGTCGTGCGCGAGGAGCCGGACGCGCTGGACGAGGACGCGGTCCGCGAGCACGTGCGCGGCAACCTGGCCAGGTTCTCCGTGCCGAGGGACGTGGTGTTCCTCGACGCCCTGCCGCGCAACGAGACGGGAAAGGTGCTCAAGCGCGAGTTGGGGTGAGTACGCTCTCCGGCGGGGGCACACATGACGATTCCCGTCCAGCGAGCGGCGGATCCGCGCGAGGCCGCGGTGTCCAACCTGCGCGAGGCGCGGATGGCGTTGGACGAGGGCCGCCCCGGTGACGCGCTGGAGTCCGCCGAGAAGGCGGTCGCCGCGTTCTCGTGGCTGGACGACGCCGAAGGCGTGGCGCACAGCGTGCTGGCCCAGTCCGTGGCGCTCGGCAAGCGCGGGCTGCTGCCCGGCGCGCTGGACACCATCGACCGGGTGCAGGCGATCGCGGTCGCCAACCGGCACGTCGGGCTCCAGGCGTGGTGCACCTTCTCGCAGGCCGTGGTCGAGCTGCGGCTCGACTCGCGGGAGCGGTCGCTGCACTCGTTGGCCCGCGCCCTCGGCCTGGCCGAGCTGACCAAGGACGTCGAGCTGATCGGCTCGATCCTGTTCGAGCAGGCCAACGTGCTGCGCACGCAGTACCACGAGCACTGCATGGTGCGCACGGCGGCGAGCCGGTGCAGCCCCGACGGTGAGCCGTGCACGCGCAAGCTGCGGCGCGCGGAGGCGCTGTGCGCGCAGGCCCGGGACCGCTGGAAGCACCTCGACCAGCCGTTGCGGATGGCCCGGCTGAACCTGCTGCTCACGCACGTGCGGCTGGACCTCGGCGACGTGGAACGGGCGCTGCGCTCGTGCCAGCGGGCCGACCGGCTGCTGGCCGGGCAGGACCGGCCCGTGCTGCGGGCCGAGCTGCTGATGGCGCGGGCCCGGATCAGCGGCGCGCGTGAGCGCCACGACGACCAGGTGCGGCTGCTCACGCGTGCCGCGGAGCTGGCGATGGGCGTGCTGGCGCGGGAAGTCGCGGTGCGGGCGCACGGCGCGCTGAGCGTGGCCCACGAGCGGGCCGGGAAGCTGGACTCGGCGTTGCGACACGCCCGGTCTCAATTGGAGCAGTACCGGCTCTGGGAGCTGCAGGAAGGCCGCGACCTGCTGCGGATGCGGGAGCACGACCTGTCCGCCCGGCTGGTCGACCAGCTGGCCGAGCGGACGTTCGGGCTGCGCCGGGAGAACCGGGCCGCGCCGGACCCGCTGCGCAGCTCGGCCACCGCGGAGCAGGACAACCGGCGGATCGCGCGGGCGCTGCGGTCCGGGTTGACCAAGCGCGGCATCGAGGTGCTGCGGCGCGTCGCGGCCGGTGAGAGCACCGCGGACATCGCGGCCGAGCTGTCGTTGTCGCCGAAGACCGTGCAGAACCACCTCCAGCGCATCTACCGGACGATCGGCGTGCGCGACCGTGCGGGCGCGGCGGTCTGGTGGGTGGACCTGGACGAGGAGGCCCGGGCACGACCTGTGCTGGACTGAGTCACTTCCGGGTTTCCGGCTCGTTACCCGTAATGGTGGGATGTCCCCGACGATCGGGGCCACCGCTCCGGGGGTATTGCCTAGCGGGCAGGGACAGAAGTGGGTGATGACCGTGCCGACCCCTCTGTGCCATGCTCCGCTTGGACGCTTCCGGGCGTTACCCGCGGATCTGGTCCGGCTCCCCCCTGCCGACAAAGCCGCTACGAACGAACGGAGTTCGACGATGGTTGTGCACTCCCTGCACAAGATCATGGCTGCGCTCGCCATCTGCGCCGGTCTCGCGGTCGTCGTCGGTGTGCCCGCCGCCGTGGCCGTCCAGGGCGAGAGCGCCACGGCCAGGGTGTTCCAGGCGCCCTACGCACCGCAGCCGTAACCGATCGGCCCCGAGGCCGGGTTCGCGCGCACGTGAGCTCGGCCTTGAGGCACAGTGGACGGCGTGAGCAACGAAGTGTTGCGCCTGCGTGCGCCGCGGCACCAGGTGAGCCGCAAGTCGATCACCCTCTGGACCCTGCACGCGCTGATCGGCTGGGCGGTGCTGCTGGCGCCGCAACTGGTCGTGCTGATCTTCTCCGCGTCGCCGTGGCAGGTGACCGCCGCGATCGCGACCCTCGTGCTCGGCACCGCGCACACGCTGGTCATGCCGCGCTGGCGGTACCGGGTGCACCGCTGGGAGGCCACCCCGGACGCGGTGTACACGCTGGCCGGCTGGCTCAACCAGGAGTGGCGCATCGCGCCGGTCTCGCGCATCCAGACCGTGGACACCAAGCGCGGCCCCCTGCAACAGCTCCTCGGGCTGTCCACGGTGACCGTGACCACCGCCTCGGCGGCCGGCCCCGTGCTCATCGAGGGCCTCGACCACGACGACGCGGTGCGGCTGGCCGACGAGCTGACCACCACCACCCAGGCCACGCCGGGTGATGCCACGTGACCACGGACCTGCCCGCCGCGCCCGAGTACGCCGAGCCGGTGGTGGACTGGCACCGGCTGGACGTGCGGATGCTCATCGTCCGCCCGCTGAACGAGCTGATCGGCCTGGTGCCGCTGTTCGTCGGCCTGCTCGTGCTGGGCCGGGGCGAGACGTGGCGGATCCTGGTCAGCGCGGGCGTGATCGCGGCGATCGTGCTGTTCGGCCTGCTGCGCTGGATCACCACCCGGTACCGGATCACCACCGAGCAGGTCGAGATGCACACCGGTCTGCTCGTGCGCAAGCGCCTGGCGGTGCCGCGTGACCGGATCCGCACGGTCGACCTGACCGCGAAGCTCGGGCACCGGCTGTTCGGGCTGTCCGCGATCCGGGTCGGCACCGGGCAGCGCGACCAGCCCGGCGAGGACGGCCTGACGTTGGACGCGGTGTCGTCGGCGGAGGCGGAACGGCTGCGCGTGCTGCTGCTCACCATCGCCAAGGCGGAAGCCCCCGCGGTGGCCGACGAGGGTCGGGCGGGCGTCGTGTTGTCCGAATGGGACAACCGGTGGCTGCGGTACGCGCCGTTGACGCTGTCCGGGCTGGTGGCCGCGGGCGCGTTGTTCGGGTTCGTGATGAACTTCGCGCGGGAGCTGGACATCGAGGTGTTCGAGCCGATGAGCGAGGCCGCGCGCTGGGTCGTGGCACAGCCGCTCGGGCTGACCGTCGCGGTGTTCGCGGGCGTCGTGCTGCTGGTGGCGACGCTCGGCTCGGTGCTGGTGTACGTGGTGCAGTTCTGGGGTTATCGGCTGACGCGTGAGCCGGACGACACGGTCCGCGTGCGCCGCGGCCTGCTCACCACGCGTTCGGTTTCCGTTGCCGAGCAACGACTTCGAGGCGTCGAGCTGGTCGAACCGCTGCTGCTGCGCGCCGGGCGGGGCGCGCACGCCAAGACCGTGACGACCGGCCTGGGCCGCAAGGGCGAGAGCAACCTGCTGCTGCCGCCCGCCCCGGTCGCGGAGGCGCACCGGGTGTCCGCGGAAGTGCTGCGGCAGCCGGACGTCGTCGATCGGGTCGCCGTCGACCGGACAACCGCCGACGACTGGGCAACCCCCGGTAGCGTGGGCGACCGGACGGCCGACGGTGGAGCCGATCAGGTCGTGGAGTCGCCGACGCGGACGCCGTTGCGGCGGCACCCGGTGGCCGCGCTGCGCCGCCGGATGGTGCGCGCCGTCGTGCCGCTGCTGGTGCTCGCGGCGGGCCTGGCGTGGTTCGCGCCCAGCTGGACGTGGCAGGTCGTGCTGGCGCTGGTGCCGTTCTCCGCCGCCCTCGGCTGGGACCGCTACCGCTCGCTCGGCCACGCGCTGACCGACCGCCACCTGCTCGCGCGGGCGGGTTCGGCGGTCCGTGAAACCGTTGCGCTGCAACGCACCGGCATCATCGGCTGGCGCATCTCCCGCTCGTTCTTCCAACGCCGCGCGGGCCTGGTCACGATCACCGCCACCACCGCGGCGGGCAACGGCGCGTACCACGTGATCGACGTGGCCGAGGCCGACGGCCTGGCGCTGGCCGACGCGGCGGTGCCGGACCTGCTGCGGCCGTTCCTGGAGCTACCCGACTGAGCGGAACGTGGTCCGGTACACGCTGGGCGCCACGCCGAGCGTCGCGCTCATCTGCTGCCGCAGCGCCGCGCCCGTGCCGAAGCCCGCGTGCCGGGCCACCTGGTCGATGGCCAGGTCCGTGGTCTCCAGCAGGTGCCGCGCCCGTTCGACGCGCTGCTGCGTGATCCACTTGCCCGGGCTCACCCCGGTCTCCTCGCGGAACCGCCGGGTGAACGTGCGGACGCTCATCCGGACGTGCGCGGCCAGCGCCCGCAGGTCCAGCGGCTCGTGCAGGTGTTCCGCGGCCCACGCGCGGGCAGGCGCGGTGGACGTGTCGGTCCGGTCCGGGATCGGGCGGACGATGAACTGGGACTGCCCGCCCGGACGCCACGGCGGCACGACGCACCGGCGTGCGGCCATGTTCGCCACCCCGCTGCCGTGGTCGTGCCGCACGAGGTGCAGGCACAGGTCGACGCCCGCGGCGACGCCCGCCGAGGTCAGCACGTCGCCCTCGTCCACGAACAGCACGTCCGGGTCGAGGTCGACGTCCGGGAACAGGCGGCGGAAGTTGTCCGCGTGCGCCCAGTGCGTGGTCGCCTTGCGCCCGTCCAGCAGACCGGCCGCGGCCAGCACGAACGCGCCGGTGCAGATCGACATCACCCGCGCGCCCCGCTCCGCCGCCGCGAGCAGCGCGTCGCGCACCGGCTCGTCCAGCGTGCCGTCCGCCAGCACCCGCGCGCCGTAGCTCACGCCGGCCACGATCACCGTGTCCGCCTCCGCCAGCAGCTCCAAGCCGTGGTCGGGGGTGATGGTGAACCCGGCCGCGCTGCGCACCGGACGGCCGCCGGGCGTGCAGATCCGCACCCGGTAGTACCGCCGGTCGTGCTCGTCGCGGGCGGCGTTGAAGACCTGCGTCGGCGTGCCCAGGTCGAACGTCACCACTTCGTCCAGCGCGAGCACGGCGACCAGGTGACGGCTGTCCATGGCCCGATTCTTGCACATGATGGCCATCGAGCCACTTCTCGGAACCGGGTGGAATCGATGAGGCTTGCGAAGTGATCCGCAGCAGGCAGAACTGGGCATGGGTGGTCGCCGGCGTCGCTTTCATCGCGCTCGTCGGCGCCGCGGCGTTCCGGGCCACCCCGGGTGCGTTGATCGGACCGCTGCAACGCGAGTTCGGCTGGTCCACCACCACGATCGGCTTCGCCGTGTCGGTGAACCTGATGCTGTTCGGGCTGACCGCGCCGTTCGCCGCCGCCCTGATGGAACGCCTCGGCGTGCGCAAGGTCGTGGCCTCGGCGTTGACGCTGGTCGCGGTGGGCAGCGGGTTGACCGTCTTCATGACCGCGGCCTGGCAGCTGGTGCTGTTCTGGGGCGTGCTGGTGGGCCTCGGCACCGGTTCGATGGCGCTGGCGTTCGTGGCGACCATCACCGGCCGCTGGTTCGTCAAGCACCGCGGTCTGGTCACCGGCATCCTGGCCGCGGGCGGTGCGACGGGGCAGCTGGTGTTCCTGCCGGTGGTGGCGGCGCTGGCGGAGTCGTCCGGGTGGCGCAGCGCGTCGATCGTGGTGTCGGTGGCGGCCCTCGCGGTGGTGCCGCTGGTGCTGCTGTTCATCCGCGACCACCCCGCCGACCTGGGCATCCCGCCCTACGGCGGCGACGAGGTCGTGCCCGTGCCGCCGTCGACGGGCGGTGCGGCCCGCCGTGCCATCGGCGCCCTGACGAGCGCCGCGCGCACCGGACCGTTCTGGTTCCTGGCGGCGGGCTTCGCGATCTGCGGCGCGACCACGAACGGCCTGGTCGGCACCCACTTCATCCCGGCCGCGCACGACCACGGCATGCCGACCACGACGGCCGCGGGCCTGCTCGCCCTGGTGGGGATCTTCGACATCGTCGGCACGGTCCTGTCGGGCTGGCTCACCGACCGCGTCGACCCGCGGATCCTGCTCGCCGTGTACTACGTGCTGCGCGGCGCGTCGCTGCTCGTCCTGCCGCAGCTGTTCCACGACTCGGTGCACCCGTCGATGCTCGTGTTCATCATCTTCTACGGCCTGGACTGGGTCGCCACCGTCCCGCCGACCGTGGCGCTGTGCCGCCAGGTGTTCGGCCTGTCCGCCCCGGTGGTCTTCGGCTGGATCTTCGCCTCGCACCAGGTCGGCGCCGCGATCGCCGCCACGGCCGCCGGCCTCACCCGCGACCACTTCGGCGACTACGCGCCTGCCTGGTACGTCGCGGGCGCGCTCAGCATCGGCGCCGCGTTCCTGTCGATGAAGGTCAAGCGCTCACCGGCGCTTGCGGGAGGTGCCGAAGAGCCCACGGGTGATCTCGCGACCCAGCGTGCTCGCGGCTGACCGGAGGAACGACTTCACCGCCGAGTTGCCGAGCACCTGCGACACCACGCCCGGCTCCTCGCGCTCGGCACGGCGTTCGGGCTCAGCCGGTGGCGCCTCCACCCGTTCCGCGGACGCGGCGGGCTCCGGGGGCGCCACCTTGGCCGTCAGCTTCTCGTACGCCGACTCGCGGTCCACCGTCTCGGCGTACTTGCCGTGCAGCTCGGACGCCTCCGCAGCCTGCAAGATCGCCGCCGCCCCGATCGTGTCCATCAACGACCGCGGCGCGCGCAGCCTCGTCCACGCGACCGGCGTCGGCGCGCCCTTCTCGCTCAGCACGGTGACGACCGCCTCGCCGATCCCCAACGACGTCAACGCCTCGTCCAGCTCGTAGTGCGGCGTCGTCGGGTACGTCTTCACCGCCTTCGCCAACGCCGCCTGGTCCTCCGGCGTGAACGCCCGCAACGCGTGCTGCACCCGTGCGCCCAACTGCGACAGCACGGCGTTCGGCACGTCGGTCGGGAGCTGCGTGCAGAAGAACACGCCCACGCCCTTGGACCGGATCAGCTTCACCGTCTGGGTGATCCGCTCCAGGAACGCCTTGGACGCGTCGGCGAACAGCAGGTGCGCCTCGTCGAAGAAGAACACCAGCTTCGGCTGGTCCAGGTCGCCCTCCTCGGGCAGCACCTCGAACAGCTCCGCCAGCAGCCACATCAGGAACGTCGAGAACAACGCCGGCCTGGCCTGCAACTCCGCCAGCTCCAGCAGCGACACCACGCCGCGACCGTCGACCACCCGCATCAGGTCGCGCGGGTCCAGCTCCGGCTCGCCGAAGAACGTGTCGCCGCCCTGCGCCTCCAGGTTCACCAGCGACCGCAGGATCACCCCCGCCGTGGCCGACGACACACCGCCCAGGCCCTTCAGGTCCGCCTTGCCCTCGTCGGACGTGAGGTGCGTGATCACCGACCGCAGGTCCTTGACGTCCAGCAGCGGCAGGCCGCGCGAGTCGGCCCAGTGGAAGATCAGCCCGAGCGTGGACTCCTGCGTGTCGTTGAGCCCGAGCACCTTCGACAGCAGGATCGGCCCGAAGCTCGTCACGGTCGCCCGCACGGGCACGGCGGCGCCACCCGTGCCCAGCGACAGGAACTGCACCGGACACGCCTGCGGCTGCCAGTCGTCACCCGTCTCGGCGGCCCGTGCGGTGACCCGCTCGCCGCCCTCACCCGGTCGTGACAAACCGGACAGGTCGCCCTTCACGTCCGCCATCACCACCGGCACGCCCGCCGCCGACAGCTGCTCGGCCATCAGCTGCAACGTCTTCGTCTTGCCGGTGCCGGTGGCGCCCGCGACCAGGCCGTGCCGGTTCAGGGTGGCCAGCGGCAGCCGCACGTGCGCGGTGGCCTCCACCGCGCCGTCCACGAGCACCGAGCCGAGTTCGATGGCAGCACCGGCCGTGGCGTAGCCGGCGGCGATGTCGCTCTGGGCCGTCATTGCCCTGAGCGTAATGAGATTGGTAGGGGCCGCCACCCGAAGCGACGCGGGACCGGCGGCACGGGGCGACTAGGCTCGCGCGGGTGATGGATCGCTTGGTGTGGATCGACTGCGAGATGACAGGCCTCGACCTGGGCAAGGACGCCTTGATCGAGATCGCGGCGCTGGTGACCGACGCGGAGCTGAACGTGCTCGGCGAAGGTGTCGACGTGGTGATCCACGCCGACGACACCGCGCTCGACTCGATGCCGGACGTCGTCATGCAGATGCACGCCAAGTCGGGGCTCACCGAGGAGGTGCGGCGGTCGACCGTGACGCTCGCCGACGCCGAGGCCCAGGTGCTGGCGTACATCAAGGAGTGGGTGCCGGACCCGCGCACCGCTCCCCTGGCGGGCAACTCGATCGCCACCGACCGCGGGTTCATCGCCCGTGACATGCCCGAGCTCGACGCCCACCTGCACTACCGCATGGTCGACGTGTCGTCGATCAAGGAGCTGTGCCGGCGCTGGTACCCGCGCATCTACTACGCGCAGCCGGGCAAGGGCCTGGCCCACCGCGCGCTGGCCGACATCAAGGAGTCGATCCGCGAGCTGGCGTACTACCGGCGGACGGCGTTCGTGCCGCAGCCGGGGCCGTCGTCGGAGCAGGCGCAGGCCGTAGCCGCCGAACTGCTGGCCGCCGACGGCCTGAAATAGGGTCGATTTCAGACCCGGCGGTGGGGCACTGTATGCTTCACGCGCCGGGTCAGCCGGTCTTGGTGGGTGTAGCTCAGCTGGCAGAGCACTGGGTTGTGATCCCAGGTGTCGCGGGTTCAAGTCCCGTCACTCACCCCAAGCGGAACGCCCCTCGACGCCCTGTCGAGGGGCGTCTTCTTTTGCCGTGGAGTTGTCATGAGCGCCACACTCGTCGCGAAGGACCTGGCCGCCGGGCACGGCGACCGCGTGCTGTTCGAAGGTCTGGACCTGGTCGTCGCACCCGGTGACGTGATCGGGCTGGTCGGCGCCAACGGCGCGGGCAAGTCGACGTTGCTCAGGACGCTCGCGGGCCTGCTGCCCGCCGAGCGGGGTGTGATCCGCCTCTCTCCCGTGACCGCGACCGTCGGCCACCTGCCGCAGGAGCCGGACCGCCGTCCGGGCGAGACCGTGGGCGAGTTCCTGGCCCGCCGCACGGGCGTGGCGGCGGCTCAGGTCGAGCTGGACCGGGCGACCGAGGCGTTGTCGTCCGGTTCGGGTGACGACGGCTACTCCGACGCGTTGGAGCGGTGGCTCGCGCTGGGCGGCGCGGACCTGGACGAACGGTCCCGGGAGGTGGCGGCCGACCTGGGGCTCGACGTCTCGCTCGACCTGCCGATGACGGCCCTCTCAGGCGGCCAGGCGGCCCGCGCGAGCATGGCGTCGTTGCTGCTGAGCAGGTACGACGTGTTCCTGCTCGACGAGCCGACCAACGACCTCGACCTGGACGGCCTGGCCCGGCTGGAGCGGTTCGTGACGGGGCTGCGGGCGGGCGTCGTGGTCGTGTCGCACGACCGCGAGTTCCTCGCCCGCACGGTCACGCGGGTCGTGGAGCTGGACCTGGCGCAGCAGCAGGTGCGGTCCTACGGCGGCGGCTACGAGGCGTACCTGGAGGAACGGGAGATCGCCCGCAGGCACGCGCGTGAGGACTACGAGGAGTACGCGTCCACGCGGGCGTCGCTGGAGGAGCGCGCTCGGGCGCAACGGGCGTGGATGGAGAAGGGCGTGAAGAACGCCCGCCGCAAGGCGCCCGACAACGACAAGGTGGGGCGCAAGTTCCGCACCGAGGCGACCGAGAAGCAGGCGTCGAAGGCACGGCAGACCGAGCGCCTGATCGAGCGGCTGGACACGGTCGAGGAGCCGCGCAAGGAGTGGGAGCTGCGGATGGAGATCGCCGCCGCGCCCCGGTCCGGGTCGGTGGTGTCGGTGCTGCGGGCGGCGGTGGTGACGCGGGGGTCGTTCACGCTGGGGCCGGTGGACCTGCAGGTGGACTGGGCGGACCGGATCGCCATCACCGGGGCGAACGGCTCGGGCAAGTCGACGTTGCTGGCGGCGCTGCTCGGTCGCGTCCCGCTGACCTCGGGTTCGGCGTCCCTCGGCTCGGGCGTGGTGGTCGGCGAGATCGACCAGGCGCGGGGCCTGTTCCTGGGCGACGAGCCGCTGCTGGACGCGTTCGGCGCCGCCGTGCCCGACGTGCCGCCCGCCGAGGTGCGCACGTTGCTGGCGAAGTTCGGGCTGAAGGCGGCGCACGTGCTGCGGACGGCGGCGTCGCTCTCCCCCGGTGAGCGCACGCGTGCCGCGCTGGCCCTGCTCCAGGCCCGCGGCGTGAACCTGCTCGTGCTGGACGAGCCGACGAACCACCTCGACCTGCCCGCGATCGAACAGCTGGAGTCGGCCCTGGAGTCCTACTCGGGCACGCTGCTGCTGGTCACCCACGACCGCCGGATGCTGGACGCGGTGCGCACGACCCGCCGCCTGGTGGTGGCGGCGGGTCGCGTCACCGACTTGTAGCTGGCGGTTGCAGATACTGCAGATACGCGTTACCTTCGATTCGCAGAGGGGGTAGCGATGTCCGCGGTCGAACCGCTCTTCGAACTTGAACGCCCCGACGAGGTGACCCGACAGGCATCCTCGCGACTCGAACATGCGATGACGGGCGCGCGCTTCGCCCGTGCCGTGCTCGTGGTCGACGGCCAAGAGGTCGAAGTCCCGAAGGCGCTGGTACAAGTCCTGCTACACGCCGTGCACCAGCAGGCCGCCGGGCGCCGGGTCCGCGTGGTGGCGCCCGACGCGGACGAGGAGCTGACGCCGAACCAGGCCGCGAAGTACTTGGGCATCTCCCGACCGCTCTTGGTCAAGTTGCTCGATGACGGGACCATCCCGGCGCGGAACCTGCCGGGAAGTCGTCATCGACGCGTCTCGGTCGCCGCACTGGAGTCCTACCTCGACCGCAAGGTCGACCGACGTGCCCGACTGTCCGCGGCGATCAACGAGATCGCCGAAGCAGGCCTTTACGATCGACAGGACTGACCGATCTTCGGTGACCATCACCCGCGTCTTCGCCGACACCAACACCTTGTACCCGTTCTACGTTTGCGACCTGCTGTTGCACTGCGCCGAAGAAGACCTGTTCCGGGTGCTGTGGTCGGAGGACCTGCTGGCGGAACTCGTCGAAGTGGTGCCCCGGTCAGGGCGCAAGAGCAGGCAGGCCGTAGCAGGGCTGTGCGCGGCGATCCGGGAGGTCTTCCCTGACGACGAGGTGCCCCGGCGCGACTACGAGCACCTCATCGCCTCCATGCCGGGAAGCGATCCCGACGACTGGGCGCATTCCGCCGCCGCCCTCGCGGGCAAGGCCGACATCCTGCTCACCCGTGACACCAAAGGCTTCCCCAAAGCGGCGCTGGGTCGGCGCGGCCTGCGTGTGACCACAGCGGATCAGTTCATGTGCGAGCAGTTCGGGGCGTTCCCCGAGGATCTCGTTCGAGTGGTCCGCAACCAAGTGGCCGACCTGACGAGATCCCGTCTGACTGCCGATGAACTGCTCGATCGCCTGAGCCACCCGACTGGCGTGCCCCGTTTCGCCGCCCGAGTACGTCGCCGGTTGAAGTAGTGCTGGACGCGGTGCGCACGACCCGCCGCCTGGTGGTGGCGGCGGGTCGCGTCACCGACCTCTGAGGCCTAGCGGTTGCCCTTGATCCACTGCTCCCACGGGATCTGCCAGTCGCCGAAGCCGTCCCACGACTCCAGCACCGGGCCGCCGGAGTTGGTGACCACCACGATGTCGCCCTGCTTGGAGTTGTCGAACACCCACTTGGCGTTCTCGGGCGAGAGGTTCAGGCAGCCGTGGCTGACGTTGCGGTGGCCCTGGTCGCCGATGGACCACGGCGCGCTGTGGAAGAAGATGCCGGAGTTGGACATCCGGTAGGCCCAGTCGACCGGCGTGACGTAGCCGCCCGCCTCCAGGGAGAGGCCGTAGGTGCGGGAGTCCATCACCATGTGGGCGTGCTTCTCCATGAGCACGTACGTGCCCGTGGGGGTCGGGTTCTGCGCGTCGCCCATGGACGTCGGCATGGTGCGCACGACCTGGCCGTTGACCTTGGTGACGACCTGGTGCGTCTGGCCGTCCGCCTCGTGCACGACGGCGTCGCCGATCGTGGTGTTGATCACGCGGTCCTCTTCGCCGTACACGCCGTTGCCCACGTGCTTGCCGTAGATCTTGGCGTTGATCGTGATCTTGGTGCCGGGCGTCCAGTAGGCCTGCGGGCGCCAGTGCACGGTCTTCTCGTCGAACCAGTAGAAGGCGCCCTCGACGCGCGGCGTCGTGGTGATCGAGATCATCGCCTCGGCGGCGGCCTTGTCGGCGATCGGCTCGTCGAAGTAGAACGCGAGCGGCTGGCCGACGCCGACCGTCGTGCCGTCCTGCGGGTTGACCGAGAGGTAGGTCAGCGTGCGCGGCTTGACGGTGGTGAAGGTCGAGGTCTTGGTGACGGGCTTGCCGTCCGCGCCCTCGCCCGTCACGGCCAGCGTGTAGGTCTTCTGGTAGCCGAGCGGCTCGGTGTTCGTCCACTGCAGACCGTCGGGGCTCACCTGGCCGGCCACGGCCTTGCCCTCGGGGTTGGTCAGCGCGACCGAGGTGATCTTGCCGTCGGTGGCCGTGGCGACGACCGGCACGCCGGGCTGCACGTCGACCGCCGCGTCCGCGGGACCGGTGCTGAGCGACACGGGCTTGGGCGGCGGTGTGGACGAAGTGGTGGTGGTCGAGGCCTCGTCGCCGGCGTCCCCGGTCGCGGCCGAACCGGACGAACAACTTGTGATCAACGTCGCAACGAGCCCCATCGCGACGATCCCCAGCGCTCTGCGCGCCCCCCGCTTGCGGTACATCCCCGTCCTCCGCTTCATCCCCAGAACGCCATGACAGTCCGCAACAGGAGTCTGTCGGCGTCCCCTGACAAGGTGACGCCTGGAGGGTTGACGATGTTGCCCGAGATGCTGGATCGTTACCGAGGTGAAGTTCCCCCTGCACCAGGGCGGCACACCCACCCTGACCAGGCGATTGGGAGCCCGGTCGGACGCTGTGCTAATGTTCTCCGCGTCGGACAGAGCAAGAGAGTCCGAGCGCCGCTAGCTCAACTGGCAGAGCAGCTGACTCTTAATCAGCGGGTTCGGGGTTCGAGTCCCTGGCGGCGCACAACCCAACAATGGGGGCCACCCTTTCGGTGGCCCCCATTGTTGTTTTTCCATTTGCGCCGATGCCACCAACGGCGCCTGCGCCGATCGCCCCAGCCGGCGGCCACCCCCCGGCGGTCCCGCTTGCCCAACCCGGGTGGTTCCGGCCCGCGAACCCGTCCACGCCCGCAAGCCTCCCGTACGGTCGATCCGTTGCCCGGGGGAGGTGACGCACGACGATGGACGACCGGAAGAACGAGTTGTCCGGCTCGGTGCTCGGCGGTGTGGTCCAAGCCGGCGCGGTGCACGGCGGCGTCCACTTCCACGGCATTCCCGCACCGCGAACCGTGCCGCGTCAGTTGCTCGGCGCGCCCGCGCATTTCACGGATCGGGCCGAGGAATTGGCCGAACTCGACTCCATCGCCGCCCAGGGCGGTCGCACGCTGGCGCTGCTGCACGGGCCGGGCGGCGTCGGGAAAACGGCGCTCGCGCTGCACTGGGCGCACCGGAGGGGTGACCGGTTCCGCGACGGCCAGCTCTACGTCGACCTGGCCGGGTTCAGCGGGGGTGACCCGATGCGGCCCGCCGACGCGCTCGGGCTGTTCCTGCGCGGTCTGGGCACGCCGCCGGGTCAGGTGCCCGCCGAGCCGGCCGAGCAAGCCTCGCTCTACCGCTCGCTCACCGCCGACCGCGAACTGCTGGTGCTGCTGGACAACGCCGTGTCGGTCGGCCAGGTGCTGCCGTTGCTGCCCGCCTCGTCGGAGAGCGCCGTCCTCGTCACGAGCCGCAGCAGGCTCGCCGGGCTCGTCGCCGAGGGCGCCCGGCTGGTCGAGGTCGGGCCCCTCGGCGAATCGTCGGCGGTGCGGCTGTTGAGCCACGCCGTGGGCGGCACCCGGATCACCCGGGAGCAGGCGCCGGCACGCGAGCTGGTCGGGATGTGCGGCGGGCTGCCCATCGCGCTGCGCGTGGCGGCGGCACGGCTCGCCGCCAGACCGAGGTGGTCGGTGCGGCGCGTCGTGGCGGAGCTGACCGACGAACGCGACCGGCTCTCGGCGTTGTCACCCGGATCGGAGCTGTCGGTGCGCACCACGTTCGACCTCTCGTACCGGGCGCTGAGACCGGCCGCCGCCGCGCTGTACCGCCGGCTCGCGCAGCACCCCGGGCCCGATTTCGGACCGGAGGTGGCGCACTCGGTGCTGGACGACCCGCCGGAGCGGGCCCTCGACCTGTTGGACGAACTCGTGCAGGACAGCCTGGTCGAGGAGATCGTCGAGGACCGCTACCGCTTCCACGACCTGCTCCTGCTCCACGCCAGGGACCAGGCGGGCCCGGAGGAGAAGGCGGAGGCCCTGCGCCGGGTGCTGGAGTGGTACCTCGCCGCCGCACGGGTCGCGGACCTGGTGATCACCCCGCACCGCAGGCGGTTGGCGTACGAGTTCCGCTCCACGCCACCGGGTCTGCCGCGGCTCGCCGACCGGGAGGCGGCGCTGTCCTGGTTGGAGGCCGAGCGGGCGAACCTGATCGCCGGTGGACGCGCGGCGTTGGACCACGGGTGGCCCGACCTCGCCTGGCAGCTGTCGGACGTGATGTGGCCGCTGCTGCTGCACCACAAGCACTACCGCGACCGGTTGGCGATCAACGAGTGCGGGATCACCGCGGCACGCCGCCTCGGCGACCTCGTCGCCGAGGCGGACATGCTGAAGCGACAAGGACTCGCGCTCACGACCCTCAGCCGGTTCGCCGAAGCCGAGGAGCACCTGGCCGCGTCGGCGGACCGGGCCACCGCCGCCGGTGACCGGCGCGGCGCGGCCGACGCGCGGGAGATGGTGGCGTTGTTGCACCTCGACCAGGACGAGCCCGCCAAGGCGCTGGCCGAACTGCGCGACCTCGTGCGGGTCAACCGGGAGCTCGCGGCGGACCGCAGCCTCGGGCTGGTCCTGATCCACCTCGGCACGACGTTGGCCCGCACCGGGCAGCCGGCGGCCGGGCTGGAGGCACTGGACGAGGCCGTGCGCCTGTTCGACGGCTTGGCGGAGCCGGACCCGTACAACCGGGCACGCGTGACCCTGGCGATGGCGAAGGTCCACCACCACGGCGGTGACGCCACCGCCGCCGACCGCCTCGGTGAGGTCGCGTTGGCGGCGATGCGCGAGCTGGACTCCGACCGCGGCGCGGCCGAAGCCCACGAACTCCTCGCCGAGTCGGCCGCCGAACGGGCCGACGCGGTGCGCGCCGCCGAGCACTGGGGCCACGCGCTGCGGCTGCTGACGAAACTCGGCTCGACCCGGGTGGCGCTGGTGTCAGCGAGGTTGGCGGACGTCGAGCCGCCCACACGGCTCGGGTGAGCGCTCGGCGCGGTGCGGCGGGCACCAGACCGGCAGCCCGTGCCGACGCAGGATCCGCAGGTCGAGTCCCGCCTCGGACCAGGCGCGCAGCGACTCGACGGCCGAGCACCACGCGTCCGCGTCCGACAAGCAGGACGTGCGATGCGCCAGCACGAACTCGAGCACCTCGTCGCCCATCAGCGCGACGATCTGCCCACCGGACGAGACGACGGCGCGCAGCCCTCCGGTCTCAGCGGTCATCCCGGCCTCCTCCGGTGGGCGCGGGAACCGGTGTCGGCGCACGGTGCCGTCCCGGTTCCTCGAGGTCCAGCAACCGGTACATGGCACCACGCAACTCCGCCGCCGACCCGCCCGGCCTGGACGTGAGCCGCTCGCGCATCAGCTCGCCGAGCCCCGGCGCGCCCCGTGCGGCGTCGTCGAACTGCGCGAGCAGCGGCCGGTCGAAGGTGAGGCGCGGCGCGACCCGCTGGAGCAGCTCCTGCGCCGAACCGTCGCTCAGCACCGCGCTGACCGGCGGTTCGGCGAGCACCACCGGCGTGCCGATCGACGCGGCGTAGACACCGGTCGAGCCGTGGTCTGCCACCACCTGGTCGGCGGCCACGACCGCGGCCCGCCAGTCCACTTCCGGCGGCACCACGATCAGGCCGGCGTCGCGGCACTCCGCCAGCCACGCCTGGACCTGGCGCACGCCGTGCGCGAACCAGCCGGCCGGGTGCAGCATCGCCGCCACCCTGAAGTCGTGCGCGGCCAGCTCTTCGAGCAGGCGTGGCAGGAAGTCCTCGAACCGCGCGAACAACGAGTCCAGTCCCCACGTGGACGTGACGACGAGCAGGCGTTGCCCCGGCGTCACGCCCAACGCCTCGCGATAGGCGTCACGCCGGGGCAGGCTGGCCACCATGCGGTCGTAGCAGGGATCACCCGCCACCACCGCGACGTCCAACGCCTGTGGGCACTGGCGGCGCAGCACCTCCCGCTGGTCTTCGTGCGACAGCACGACGGCCGCGGGCAGCACCACGCCGTTGTGCATCAGCCGCTGCGAGTCGAGCCCGTAGACCATCGGCTCGTCGCCGACGGAGACGGACTTGCCGTACCCGGCGCCGTGCGGCATGAGCAGCAACGGCGCGTGCAGCAGGTGCAGGCTGCCGTACGAAGCCGCCAACGCCAGGTCGAACCGCTCCCTGGTGGCCTGCTCCCACGACAGCACGACGCCGCGCGTCGACCTCAGGAAGTCGGCCACGCCCGCGCTGAAGGTGTCCGGCGCCTGGCTGAACGTGACCTGCACCCGCGGATCGGACTCCACGAGCTCCACGGCTTCCAGCAGGCGTTGTCCGCTGGTCACCGTGTGCACCACGGCGAGCACCTGTCGGCACCTGCCCCTGGTGACCCACCTGGGCGCGTCGATCCCGACCGGCACCCGCAGCCATTCGGTGTTCGTCATGCGCTTCCCCCTCACGCTCTCTCCCTGGAGCGAGCGTGGCGGGCCGGTTTGCCGGTGGACTTGCAGTTCGCTTGCAGCGCCGATCGCACTGCTCTGCTCACCAAGTCGGAGCAACCTTTATGAGGCTGCTGCGGAATGATCGGCGCCGCTTCACACTGTATTTTCCGGACATACCGTGCCAGCGAGAGGCGGCGTCGGTGGAGTTCAAGATCCTCGGCAGGACGCGATTACACATCGGCGAGAATGACGTCAAGTTCGAATCGGCGAAGCAGCGAGGTCTCCTCGCATTGTTGTTGTTCTACGCCCGGAAACCGGTGTCGACCGACCTCATCGGCCGGACGCTGTGGCGCGACGTCGCGTCACCGGACCTGCCGACGAAACTCCAGCCGCAGCTCAGCAAGCTGCGCAAGATACTCAAGGACGCCGGGTTCGACGGCGCGATCCACCGGGACGGCAACGCGTACCGAATCGACGTCGACCCACGGCTGGTCGATTACCACCGGTTCCGCAAATTGGCGGAGAAAGGGCGGGCCGCGGCGGCGCAGGACGACCACAGGTTGGCCAAGGCATTGTTGGGCGAAGCGCTCGAACTGTGGCGCGGCGAGCCGTTGCAGGACTTGGCCGGACCGTGGGCCGACCACATCCGCGACCAGTTGGAGCTGTTCGACCGGTTGATCGCGCAGCAGGCGCTGCTGGACAGCCGGCTGCAACTCGGCGAGTACGCGGAAGTGGTCGGCACGGCGCTCAGGCTGACCGAAGCGCACGACACGGACGAGACTTGCGCGAGGCTCTACCTGCAATCCCTGTACGGGTTGGGCAAGTACTCGCACGCGCTCGAGTTCCACGAGCGGTTCAGCGACCACCTCATGGACAGCAACGGCGTCGAGCCGGGCCCCGAACTGCGCGTCGTCTACCGGGCCATCCTGCGCAAGCAGGCGCACACCGGCGACGCGGAGCCGGACCCGCGCAAGTCGCCGCGCAGGCACCTGTTCCGCGCGCTCAAGAGCTTCGCGGGCCGTGCCGACCTGCTGGACCGGCTCGACGCCATCCTCGACGGCAGCGACGGCGGTCAGGTCGTGGCGCTGCACGGCATGCCCGGCGTCGGCAAGACGCGACTCGCGACCGAGTGGGCGCACCGGCGCGTCGACCGCTTCCCGGACGGCGCGTTCGCCCTGGACCTCCAGGGGATCGGTCCCGGCGCGCCGCTGGCCGCCGACGACGCGGCGGGCATCCTGCTGACCAAGTTGGGCGAGGGTCCGGTGCCCGCGTCCGGCGCGGAACGCCGGGCCCGGCTCCAGCACGCCGTCGACGGCCGCCGCCTGCTCGTGCTGCTGGACAACGCAGGCGACAGCGGGCACGTCCGACCGATCCTCGACGCCATGCCGTCGTGCTTCGTGCTCATCACCAGCCGCACCCGGCCGTTCGGCCTGCCGGTGCACGACGACGCGCACGTGATCCTCGTGCCGCCGCTCTCGCCCGCGGAGGCGACCGCCGTGCTGCGGGCGGTGATCGGGTCGTCCCGGGCAGCCGAGGACCCGCGCGCCGTCCGGGAGTTGGTCCGCCGCTCCGCCGGTCTGCCCCTGGCGTTGCGGATCATCGCCCAGCACGTGGACCACCGGCCGGAGACCGCGCTCGCCGACCTCGTCGAGGAGTTCCGGCGCGACGAAGGTCTCGGGGTGCTCGGCTCGTCCGAGGACAGCGACGACGAGCACGGCAGCCTCCTGGCGGCGTTCTCCTGGTCCTACCGCAGCCTCCCCGTGGAGACCGCGCGCGTCTTCCGCCTGCTCGGCCTGCACCCGACCACCGAGTTCAGCGCCGAGGCCACCAGCGCCCTGCTCGGCGAGCCCGAGACCACCGCCGACCGGCACCTGCGCACGCTGACCAAGGTCAACCTCCTCCAGCACGGCACGGCGCACCGGTTCCGCCTGCACGACCTCCTGCACGAGCACGCCTACGACCTCGTGCAGCGGGAGGAGTCGGCGGCGCAACGGGCACGGGCCAGGACCGGGCTGCTCAACCACTACCTCGGCGCGACGATCGCCGCCTGTCGGCGGCTCAATCCCGACCGCTCCCCCGTCCCCGCGCTCGATGACGTGCCGGTGACCGAGCGGTTCGACCACGACCGCGACGCCCTGGACTGGTTCGTGCGCGAGCGGGCGAACCTGGTCGCCGCAGTCCTCGACGCCGGCCGGCACGGCTTCCCGGAGCACACCTGGCGCCTGTCGGCCAACCTGCACGAGGTGTTCGACCGGCTCGGGTACCACGAGGACCTCCTGCGCTCGCAGCACGCGGCGGTCGAGGCCGTGCGCACCCTCCGCGACCGGGCCGCCCTCGGCGGCACCCTGAGCAACACCGCGACCGTCCACTTCAGACTCCGCCAGTACGACACGGCGATCCGGCTCAGCGAGGAGGCGCTGGCGGTGATCCGCGAGGTCGGGCAACCGGAACTGGAGGCGATCACCGTCCACAACCTGGGGAACATGCACTTGGAGCGCGGGGACATCGGTCGCGCGACGGCGCTCTTCGACGAGGCGCTGGCGCTGGCCCGGGATCTCGGGCTGGCGAGCCTGGAGGCGGCGACGTTGGAGCAGTTGGGCTTCGCCCGGCACCGCGTCGAACGTGAGGTCGAGGCCTTCGCGCACTACGAGGCCGCGCTCGCGGTCTGGAACGCCGTCAACAGCCGGCACGGCCGGGCCACCGTGCTCGTGAAGATGCAGGCCTGCCTGCACGCCCAGGGCAAGCACGCGCAGGCGCTGGAGCTCTTCGACGCCGCTTTCGAAGCGAACCAGGACAGCGGCGACCGGCCACGCATGGTCGAGGCGCTGGCGACCGCGGCCGAGGCACACCTGGCGTTGAACGACTTCGACGCGGTGATCGCCGCGGCCGAACGCGCGGAGGAACTGCCCGCCGCCGGCGCGTCCCGCGAGCTGGCGAGAGCCCTCCACGCCGCCGGCCACGCGCACGTGGCCATCGGAGACCACGAAGGCGCGCACCGGCGGTGGACCCGGGCCGCGGAGCTCTGCGACGCCGGGAGCACCGAGGCCGTCACCGTGCTGGACCACCTGCGGGACCTGCGCGCGTTGAAGGGAGCCATTCCCGATCCACGCGCCCACGACGAGCGGTTCCGGACGACTTGCCGCATGACGACCCGCGACGGGACACGCTAGGTTCATCACACCGGGTGGCTCGCCACCCGGTCGGGTCGACTTGGTACGACAGCAAGTAGTCCCAGGTTGCGGCGGCGCAACGGGGTCAGCCCACCCCCGGCGGTCCCGAGGTTTCCAGGCGATCTAGAATTCGGCGGCATGACCGCACGAGTCGTTCTGGCTCTCGCAGCACTCGGGTTCGCCATGACGGCCCTGGTGAGCACCCCTCTCCCGACGTTCTTCGCAGTCGCGACCGACCTGGTGGGTTGGATCACGATCATCCACTAGCGCGTCCAGTCCCTCGACCAGTGGTCAACCCCGCCGGGCGCTAGCCGAACGCGAGGGCGATGCGCCTGCGCGCCAGCAGCCGGGTCCGCTGCACGTCCTGGTCGACCACCGCGTCCGCGTTGCGGTCGAGGCGGTTGTACGACTTGGCCAGCAGCCAGTGGGCGGCCTCGGCTCCTATCGGGGTCAGCGGGCCCTGGTCGGCCAGGCGGGTGCGGGCCGTGGTGACGTCCCTGGTGACGAACGCCGTGCGCACTTCGCCGCCGGTCAGCTCGTCGATCAGGAACACCATGGCGTGCTCGGCCTCGGCGAACGTGTACGTGCAGATCAGGGCCAGGTAGCCGGCGTCGATCGAACGGTCGCAGATCCAGGCGCCGCCGACCGTCAGGGCGGGGCCCGCGGGGGTGACGGCGCTCGCCGCCCACTCGCGCGGGCGGCCGGTGAGCACGGCGGCCAGGACGCGCAGCAGGGCGTGGTTGCGCCGGCTGGGCAGCGAGACGGCGTGTTCGATCAGGCCCGCCCAGAACTCCTCGTCCGGGCCGAGGTCGGCGACCGCGCTGCTGACCGTCAGCTCCGCGTCCAGCGGGTCGAGGAGTTGCGGCAGGGCGCGGCAGCGGTGGACGACCTGTCGTTGCGCCGTGGTCAGTGGCGTCCCCTGTGGACGGTTCACCACCACGATCGGCCGCCGCTTCGGGTACTGCGTCTTCCGGCTCACCGCGCGAGGCTGGCACGTCGGGGCACGTGGGAGGCCGCAACGCGCACCGGCTGCGGCGACACCACACCCGAAAGGGGACAATCGGCAGTCGTGGACTCCCTGCGCGAGGCGTTGTGGCGGGCCGCAGCGAACCGCCGGGCCAGGCTGCCGCGCACCTCCTCCCTCCCACCGGCCGAAGTGGACGACGCGGTCCAGGCGGTGCTGAGGCGTGCCTTCGAGCACCTCTGGGAGCACGGCTGGCTGCCCTACGACGTGTACGAGGTCGTGCGGCGCAACGAGGACGAACGCGTGCTGTCGTTCCTGGTCGACTCGCTGGCGTTGGAGGCGTCCCGCTACCCGGCGTTGCACCCGCGCTGGCGGGAGCAGCTGGAGGAGATCGGGGCGACGGTGTGGTGGGACACGTCCCAGCCGCACGTCGACCAGTGGGCGAGCAGGCACATCGAGCTGCGCGACGACGCCGTGGCCGCCGCGGTGGCGGTGCTGGCGGTGCTGGTCACGTTGCCGGGTCTGCCGGTGATCGTGCCGAAGCCGGGCACGCCGCTGGCCGCGATCGACCACCACCACGTGGACCCGAAGATCCTCAACCGGGTGCGCGGGCTGCTGGCCAAGGCGGAGTCGACCGCGTTCCCGGACGAGGCCGAGGCGCTGTCGGCGAAGGCGCAGGAGCTGGTGACGCGGTACGCGTTGGAGCGGATGCCCTTGGAGGCGCCGACGACGACGTCACGCCGGTTGTGGCTGGACAAGCGGTACTTCGACGGCAAGGCGCAGGTCGTGCACGTGGTCGCGGAGGCGAACCGGTGCCGTGCCGTGGTGTACGACCTGGGGTTCGTGGCGTTGGTCGGCGAGGAGCTGGACCTCGAGATCGTGGAGCTGCTGTCGGCGTCGTTGCTGGTCCAGGCGACGCGGGCGATGATCGCGGCGGGTGACAAGGCGCGCAAGGGCGACGAGGCGCGCTCGGTGGCGTTCCGCAAGTCGTTCCTGCTGTCCTACGCGCACCGGATCGGGGAACGGCTGCGGACCGCGAACGAGGTGCCCGCCGACGACGACCGGCTGCTGCCCGTGCTGGCCGAGCGCAAGAAGGCGGTGGAGGAGTACTTCGGCGCGATGTTCAGCCGGACCGTCGCCAAGACGACGCCGGTGCGCAGCGCCGCGGGTTGGGACGCGGGCCGGACGGCGGCGGACCGCGCCAACCTGTCGATCACCTGACCTGCGGTTTCCTCGGAACTGTCGGTGGTCGTCCGTACTCTCCGCGTCATGACCACCGCGATGGAAGTGCGCCGGCTGTTCAACGTGACGCAGGAGACCCGGTTCCACTTCAACCACTGGTACAGCAGGCGCAAGCACGTCGTGGCGCACGTGATGGCGCACGAGTCGGTCGCCGTCCACCGGATCACCGCCGACGAGGTCGAGGCCGCGTGCCGGAGCGCGCCGCGGCCGGGTCCGACCGACGTGCCGGAGATCCGGGACTGGCGGCCCGACTTCGCGTTCACGCACGTGGCGCACCACGTGGTCGAGGCGCTGGGCCGATTACCCGGCTGGCCGGAGTTCCGGGAGTTCTGCGAGGCCGACGAGCAGGCGCGGGGGATGTTGTGGACGCCTGCTCGTGAGGTGATCGCCGAGGTGGGGCCGGAGGGGCGTGCCGCGCTGCGCAACCGCGTGGTGTCCGACTTCCTGGGGTTCCTGCGTGACGTGTACGTGCTCGCGGTGCTGCGCGGGCACGGGCTGGACGTGCGCGTGCACCCGTTGGCGGACACCGTGTTCAAGGTGGACGCGTGGGTGGAGCGGCTGATCCTGAACCCGCGCGGCGGTGGGCAGCGGTCGGCGGACTTGCTGGTGCACGCGATGCCGCCGTTCTTCTTCACGGACTTGGGGGTGACGGAGTTCACGCAGGTGGGCCCGGCCTTGCTGCCGTCACGCGGACAGCTGGACCGTGCGGCGCGGAGGCTGCGGGACGTGCTGCACCCGGAATGAGGACGGTTGCGGGCAACGCTGTGCCCTGGACTCTCGCCGTGGCGAGCGTCAACGAACCATGCGCATGAGCCATCATGACGGGGTGCCGAACCTGGAGACGACGGACGACGTCCGCGCCCGGATGAGCAAGCAGCGGTCCCGTGACACGGGCATCGAGGTGGCGTTGCGCCGCGAGCTGCACCGGCTGGGGCTGCGCTACCGGGTGCACCAGCGGCCCGTGCGGGCGGTCCGGCGGGAGGCGGACGTGGTGTTCGGGCCGGCCAAGGTGGCGGTGTTCGTGGACGGCTGCTTCTGGCACGGCTGCCCGGAGCACGGCACGTGGCCCAAGCGCAACGGCGAGTTCTGGCGGACCAAGATCGAGACGAACCAGGCGCGTGACGCGAACACCGACCAGGTGCTGGCGGAGGCGGGGTGGGTCGCGGTTCGCGTGTGGGAGCACGAGGACCCGGCCGACGCGGCGAGTCGGGTGCGGAGCACGGTCCTGCGGCGGCGCGGTCGGCTAGCCTGAGCCTCGTGCTGTCCATGATCGACCTGTTCGCCGGCTGTGGCGGCATGACCTCCGGGTTCGCCGCGGCGGGCGGCTACCGGCCGGTCATGGCGGTCGAGTGGGACCTGCACGCGGCGGCGACGTACGCGGCGAACTTCGGCGAGGACCACATCCGCTGGTCCGACATCGCGGCCGTGCCGGACAGCGCGATCCCCGAGGTCGACGTGATCGTGGGCGGTCCGCCGTGCCAGGGGTTCTCGAACCTGGGCTCGAAGGACGTCGACGACCCGCGCAACTCGCTGTGGCGCGAGTACCTGCGGTTCGTGCGGAAGGCCCGGCCGAAGGTGTTCGTGATCGAGAACGTCGACCGGTTCCTGGCGTCGACCGAGTTCGCGTTGCTTCAGGCCGAGACCGAGGGCTACGAGCTGAGCTTCGGCATCCTGCTGGCGGCGGATTTCGGTGTGCCACAGCGGCGTCGGCGGACGATCGTGATCGGCTCGCGGATCGGGCCGATCCCGCTGCCGGTCGCGACGCACCCGCGTGGGCACTGGCACACGGTGGGCGACGTGCTGCGCGGCCTGCCGGAGCGGCCGGCGACGACCGCGTTGCCGAACTCGGCGGTGGAGTTCTTCGGTCGGGAGCTGCCCGGGCCGTTCAAGAGCCCGGACCTGCACATCGGCCGCAACCCCACGCCGTTGTCGCTGGAGCGGTACCGGCACATCCCGCCGGGCGGCGGTCGGTTCGACCTGCCGACGGAGCTGTTGCCGCGGTGCTGGCGGGAGAAGAAGACCGGCACGACGGACGTGATGGGCCGGCTGCGGTGGGACGAGCCGTCGGTGACCATCCGCACGGAGTTCTACAAGCCGGAGAAGGGCCGCTACCTGCACCCGCAGTGGGAACCGGGCGAGGACGGCCACCGGGTCGACCGCCCGATCACGCACCTGGAGGCGGCCCGGCTCCAGTCGTTCCCGGACACGTTCGAGTGGTGCGGGTCGAAGATCGAGGTGGCCAGGCAGATCGGCAACGCCGTGCCGCCGTCGCTGGCCAGGGCCATCGCCGAACACCTCAAGCCGTACCTGACGGGCGCCGAGCCGACCGCGCCGACCTGCCCACTCTGCTCCTGACCCGGCCGGTCTCCGACGCGCGGACCCGGAATTGTCGGACCCCTCCGCTAACGTCATCACCATGACGACAACCACGTATGAGAACGCGGTCCGGATCGGCTCCACGACCTACCAGGTGGTGGCCACCGCCGACCCTGACCTGTCCGTCGACCTGGCCGGCGTGGACGGCTCGGGCGTCCTGGTGGCCGAAGGCACGATCCGCCTGCCCGCCGACGCCGGCGCGAAGATCGGCAAGCTGCTGGCGCAGGTGCTGGAGGCGTTGGGGAGGCTGAGCACGCCGTCCACGCTCGCGGCCCGCGACCGCCCGGCCAACGCCAACCAACCGTGGACGCAGGCGCTGGACGACGGCCTGCGCGCCGACTGGCTGGCCGCCACCACCGACACCCCGACCGCCGACCTGATCCGGTCGATCGCCAAGCGGCTGGAGCGCTCACCCACCTCGATCAGGTCACGGCTGGCCAAGGTGGGCTGCGACCCGGACGTGCCCGGCCGAACGTTGTCCGACGAGGGCGCGCAGGTGTTCCGGGTTCAGGGTCGGGATCAGGGGCGGGTCAGGGGCAAACCCGATTCGGGAGGGGAGGGCGTCGAGTGATGCTCGTGGTGGACGCGTAGGGCGAGGAAAGGACCTCTCGTGGAGATCACCGGGCTCATCTCGGCGCTGGTCATCGGCGTGATCGTCGGTGGCCTGGGACGGCTGGTCGTGCCGGGCAGGCAGAAGATCTCGATGGTGATGACGCTCGTGGTCGGTATCGCGGCGGCCTTGGTGGGCACGTTCGCGGCGTCGATCATCGGCGTCTCGAACACCTCCGGCATCGACTGGATAGAACTGGCCCTCCAGGTCGGCCTGGCCGCCGTCGGCGTCGGCGCCCTGGCCCGCAAGAGGTCCCGCCAACCCCAGTAACCGCCCACCGACCGCGGGCAGGCCGCCCGGTCCGACCCCGTCCGGCCTGCCACGGCGGCGAGCACTGGCTTGGCACCCGCGCCGGGACGACGGGTCGGGAGGCTCGGTGCCGGGATCGGGCGGCGGCGCTGGCGGCTGGCTACTGAGTGCTGGGTGGTGGCTGCCAAGTGCCGGGTGGGCGGCTCGGTGCCGGAGGTTGGCTGCCGGGTGCCAGAACGGACGGCTGAACGCCGGGATCAGGTGGCTGGCCGGGCGGGCGGGGCCGAAGGCAGGCGGGGCAGCCCGGCTGGGCCAGGTGACTCGACTGGTCGGGTGACCGGGCCGGGCCGGGTGGCTGGCTGCCGGAGTGGGCGACCGGGCTGGTGGCTTGGTGGGGGCGGGTTGGGGG
>NZ_LGED01000270.1 GCF_001280085.1 Saccharothrix sp. NRRL B-16348
ACCAGCACTTCCTCAGGTGAGGACGCAGTTCCGTTTTTTTAACACCCGCCCGATGGTGGAGTGGTCCAGATCCGGGATGTCCTCGATGAGCGCGACGTGTTTTTCCAGCAGCCGCAACGACCACCGCCCGTATCCCGGCGGAGGGGCCGAGCAGGCCAGCGCGATCAACCGGGCCTCGACCTCACCGGTCACCGGGGACGGCACCGGCGGCAGTGCGCGCTTTTTACGCGAGATCGTGGCGTGCACATCGCCGCCGGTGTCGGCGAACCGCTTGGCGACCAGCCGCAGCGTCTCGCCCGAGACCCCCAGTCGGGCCGCGATCACCTCCTTCGCATCGACCTCACCCGCCGAGGTGTCCAACGCCAGCAATACCCGCGCACGCATGATCATCGAAGCCGGGTGCACACCCGTCTTGGTCAACCGGACCAACCCGGCACGATCCGCCTCGGTCAGCACGACCGGACGCTTCTTCTGCGAAGGCACCACAACCATCCTCGTCCGGCAGGTGCACGGACCTGCCGGATGCCACTCTCCCACCCGAATATGCCAGAACTAAGCAGCGACACACTACTAGGTGAGTCACGGTGTGGTTGTCCTCGGTGACCGCGTCTGCGGCTACTACTCGCGCGGCGCGTCGGCCGAACCGCGGCCCCGGCGCGGCCGATCATCGACACATGACCCTGGAGCAGGCCGAACCGCGTTGTGCCACTTCGCCCCGCCGTGCTGAGGCCGAGCCGTCGACCGGCGTCGTGGAGGTGTTGGCGGCGGTGACCGGCGTCCGCGACGACATGGGCGACGTGATCACGCCGGGCGCGTTCGCGCGCACGTTGCGGGAGCGGCGGCCGAAGGTGGTGTTGGGGCACGACTGGAACCGGCCGATCGGGCGGGTGCTCGACGTGAAGGAGCTGCTGCCCGGCGACCCCCGGCTGCCCGCCACGACCTACGACGGCAGGCCGTGGCCGAAGCAGGCCGGGGCGTTGTGGGCGCGGGCGCTGATCAACACCGAGACTCCGGACGGCCGGGCGGCGCTGCTCAACGCGAAGTTCTACGGGCCGTCGGAGTCGACGTGGTCGATCGGCTACAACGCCCGCCGGGCGCGGCAGGCCGGGGGCACCCGGCACATCGACGAGGTGGACCTGTTCGAGTTCGGCCCGGTGCTGCACCCGGCGAACCGCCACGCGCGCTTGATCGCGGTGAAGGGCGGCCCGCGGAGCCTGCTGGAGGTCAAGGTCGTGGGCCTGCGGGCCATGGTGCCGTCAACACGGCCGGGGCGGGCCCGGCTCACACGCGCCGAGCTGGCGGAGGCGCGGGAGCTGCGCGAGTCGGTGGAGGACGTGTTCGCCGAGGCGCTGGAGCGGGACGTGGTGCACGTGATGGAAGCGAACGGCCGCGTGCGCCCGGCGGCGTGCGCGGTGTGCGGCGGGCGGGTGCTGGCGCGCGACGGCGGCCGGGCCGGGGGCTCGATGTACTGCGGCGCGCACGGGTGGGGGCGGGCGACGTGAGCGGGGACGTGCGGGGAGCTGGCGGCAGGGACGCTGCGGTGGACGCGTAACGGCGGCGGTGTGGCCTGCGACGAGCGGTTATGGACGATGCGCAAGCGGCGGACGGGGTAGCGCCGGCGGACGAGGGGAACGTGCAGGACGGCCCTGAGCGGTCGGCTTGGCGTAACCGCGTCCCGGTGGTGGTAGCGGTCGTGGCCGCGTTGGTCGCGGGCGGCGCGTTGGGCTGGTTGATCAGCTCTGTCCCTGGGGAGTCGGCCTCCGTCGGAGGGGCGTCGGCTCCGGTTCCGACGAGCACGACCAGCTCCCGCGTGTTCAGTGAGAGCGAACTCCGGGCGGCCTACGACATCGGGTACGACCGAGGGTTTGAGGACGGTCGCGCCGAGGGGGAAGCGGAGGCCGAGGCGAACGCGCCCCACGAGCCCGACCCCTGCCTGACGAATCCGCGTGCACGCGACAACGGGCCGGGTGCGCCGTGCTTCTGGTGGTTGAGCGTGAAGCGGAACCCGACGCCGACTCCAACGCGATGACGACGGGCGGCGGACTGCGGCGCGGCCTGGACCATGCGCGCGGACGTGGCAGGGTCTCCCCATGACGACGGACGACGCGCAGGGGTGGGGCTACCAACTCGACCAGCCGTGGCCGCCACCGGACACGCCCGGAATCGTCACCGTCGGCGGCCGGACCTTTCACCGTGACGAGGGGTGCTCCGGCTACCAACGGGGTGTGCGCAACTCGATCAAGTACGGCCGCAAGCTCAACCCGGTGGAGCAGGTGACCGCCCGGCAGGCCAAGGAGCGCGGCAAGGGGCGGTGCAGCGTGTGCTGGCGCGAGTACCTGTAGCGGGTCGGCGTGCGCCGACGTCGGAGGATCAGCGCCGCCAGAGGTGCCGCAGGATCTCCTCCTTGAGCCGCACCTTCAGCTTGTTCGCGTCGCGCACGTCCTCGACCGCGATGCGGACCACCTGCACGCGGCACCGCGACCACTGGAGGTCCCGGTTGCGGTCGTCCACGTAACGCCGACCGGCGCGGTGGTGCGGCCCGTCGATCTCGAAGATCAGGGCACGGCCGTTGCCGATCACCACGCAGTCGGGTGACCAGGTGTGCCCGGCCCGAAGTCGGGCTGCGGGGAGCGGCATGATCGCGATCGTGTTGTCCTCCTGTGCCTCCTGCTGGAGCGTCTTCAACACGTGGTAGACCGCAAGTTCCTCGCGGCTGCTGAAGGTCAGGCCGTCCTCGGTCGGGTGCTGTGGTGCATTGCGTTCGCGGCGGGCATGGTTGGAGGACCGGTCGGACTCGCTTCTACCCTTGACAAGAGCGCGCCAATCGGGACCGACTTGAGGCAGAGCAGGTTCGGCCCGTACCTCATCGACACCATGTTCACCGTGACGTCCGGCGACGTACTCCAACGTCGTGGCGATCCGCTGCCGGATCTCGTCGGTGAAGCGAGCGACCATGTGGTCTTCCACTTCGAGAACGGCGGCGCGAGTCTCCACACGCCAGGACTCGTAGTAGTAGCTCTCGCCCGTGTACTCGAACGAGATGTCCTGCACGTCGGCAAGGAGTTGCACCGCTTCGGTGTCGCCGCGGGACTCCAACAGCAAGGCCGTCTGCGCAAGGATTCGCTCTTTGGTGCTCATGTCGTTCACGGCTTCGGCGTCCGTCACATTGGCAGCATCGCAAGATGGTCCGACAGTGTTCCAGCGGGTGCCCCATATCGTCCTGACTCACGATAAGGTCTCATATCGTGACTCAGAATCCGGCCCCGGCGACTCCCTCCGCCACCCTCCCCGCCGTGCCCGCCGTGCGGTTGAAGGTGCTCGACGCGATGGCTGAGGAGTACGTCCGCGACCAGCGCCCGGCGAACACGACGCGCGCCTACGCGGCGGACTGGAAGGTGTGGGTCCGGTACGTCACCGACTTGGGTATCCCGGAGGACTCTGCGACCGCCGGCGCGCTTGTCGGGTTCGTGGTGTGGCTGGAGAAGCAGGACGCCGCCCCGTCGACCATCGACCGCAGGCTCACCGGGGCCGTGGTCGGGCTGCGGCAGCGCGGCGCGGAGCCGGCCAAGGCCGTGACCTCCGCCGCCCGCGCCGCGCTCAACGGGTACCGGCGTCGGCTCGCGGAGGCAGGGGAGAAGCGTGGCCGGGGCGAGGCCGCCGCGATGACGATCAAGGACCTGCGCGCGATGTCCGCCGCCTGCCCGGACACCCTGTCCGGCGTCCGCGACCGGGCCGTGATGCTGCTGGCGTTCTCGATCGCGGGCCGCCGCTCGGAGGTCGCCGCGCTGTTGGTGTCCGACATCGTGGAGGCACCGGAGGGCTTGGTGGTCACCGTGCGGACAGGCAAGACCGGCGGCCGGACCGTCGCCGTCCCCTACGGCTCCCACGAGGGCACGTGCCCGGTGCGGGCGTGGCGCGCGTGGCTGGCCGCGTCCGGGATCACCGGCGGCCCGGCGCTGCGGCGGATCGACCGGCACGGCCGCGTGCTCGGCGGACTCACGGGGCAGTCGGTCGGCACGATCATCACGAAGGCTGGCGAGCGGGCCGGGGTCGCGGCGCACCTCACCGGGCACTCGGCGCGTGCCGGGTTGGCGACCGAGGCACGGCGGGCCGGGCACGACGTGAAGACGATCAGCGCCCATACGGGGCACGCGCCGAACTCGGCGGTGCTGTTCAGGTACATGCGCACCGTGGACCAGTGGAGCGACAACGCGGCGGCTGGGATCGGCCTGTAGCTGCGGGCGGTGGCTGGAAGCCACTCGATCGCGCGGCGGACGCACCGGATCAGGGGATGTCCGCGAACGGTGGGCCGGGCCACGGTCGATACATGCTCGATGTGGCGCGGTACGACGACCAAGACGACCAGCACGATGCGCAGTACGTGAACGACGCCTTGGACGAGGCGATGGAAGCGCGGTTGCACGTCCAGACGCTGATCCGTGAGGAGCGGGAGGTTGGGCAGGCGGCGGAGCGGATTGTGGAGCAGGGGGCGGCGACGATGCACGCGGCCCTCGCCACAGCGGTGCAGGTGAGCCTCAACGGTAGGCGGCAGGAGCGCCTGTCCGAGGAGCAGCGCGCCGCGATGGACCTCCTGACGGAGAAGCTGAACCGGCACGCCGGCTCCCTCGACAGGTACGCGGGCGCGTTGGACCGGCACGCCGCCGTGATGGGCCGCCTTGTCGAGGCGCTTGACCACCATGCCTCCGAGTTGAAGGCGGCACGGCTGGCCACTCTCGGCGAGCTGTAAGCCGCCCCGTCGCCCGACTGATGCGCCGACTTGACCCGGCTACCCTTGTGGGTGACCGGGGAGGTGCGCGTGGACGTCGACGACAACCACATCGGCCGCCGCCTGCGGGAGGTCCGCTCGTGGCGGCGTCTCCCGCTGACCGCCGTCGCCGGGCTCGCCGGGATCACCCCGGCCTACCTCAGCATGATCGAACGGGGTCTGCGGCCGGTCACCAAGCGTGCCGTGCTCGAAGCCCTCGCGAACGCCCTCCAGGTCGCACCCACCGAGCTGACCGGCTCCCCGTTCCCGCCGACCGACGCGAACGGGGCGGAAGCGCACGCCGCGATCCGCGAGGTGGAGACCGTGCTGTCCGCCGTCGACCTGGGCGTGGACCCGGGCGTCAAGCCCGCACCGTGGCCGGAGCTGCGCGACCGGGTCATCCACCTGAACACCGTGCTGCGACCGGAGGCCGACTACGCCGCGCAGGGACGTGTGGTGCCGGGCCTGCTGCTCGGACTCCACGCCGCCTACGTGCATCACCCCTCGCACCGCCGTGACGTGCTGGTCGGCCTGCTGCACGCCTACCACGCCGCCGCTGTGCTCACGAAGAACCTGGGGGTGCGTGGGCTGCCCGTGGTCGCGGCCCGCCTGGCGCAGCAGTGCGCGGAGGAGTTGGGCGAGGCGGAGTGGCTGGCGTTCGCCGTGTGGCTGCGCGGGCACGCCGCCGGGTCGCAGGGCCGCGCCCACCAGCTCGCCGCGTCCGTTCGTGGCATCGACCGCCTGACCGGCGCCGACGGGCCGAACGTCCTCCAGGCGCGCGGGATGCTGCACCTCAACGCCGCCCTGGCCGCCGCGTCGATGCGCGACGGCGACACCGCCCGCACGCACCTGGACGAGGCCGCCGCCCTCGCGGAGCGTCTGCCGGACGAGCGGGAGAACTTCGCCTTCCTGCACTTCGGCCGGCCCAACGTCGGTGTGTGGCGGGTGTCCCTGGCGACCGAGCTGGGCGAGGGAGGGAAGGTCGTCGAGCTGGCCCGCCACGTCGACCCCGCCGAGCTTCCGGCGAAGGCCCGGCGCGCGATGTACTGGACCGACCTGGGGCGGTCGCTGCTCACCGAACGCGCCACCGTCGACAAGGGCGTCCAGGCGTTGGTCACCGCGGAATCCATCGCGCCGCAACGCGTCCGCAACAACGTGTTCGTCCGTGAGGCCGTCGCCGACCTGCTGCGCCGCGCGCAGCGCGACGCGGCCGACCGGGAGCTGCGCGGCCTCGCGTGGCGCATGGGCGTCGCGCCGACCGGGTGAACCTCGCGGCCCGTTAACAGGCAGTTAACCGCTAGCTGTTGATCACTCCTACCGTTCCGGACCACCAGTGCTGGTCGGGTGAACGGCAGGGAGTCGGTCATGGTGTGGGTGCTCGCCGTGGTGGGAGCCGTAGCGGTCGGGGTCGTGTGGTGGCTCGCCCTCCACGTCCGCCGTGAAGTCCTGCGCCGCCGCCAGGTCGCCCGCATGCGCGCCACCCTCGAAGCCCGCACGACCGTGGCCGAGCTGCGCGAGCGCTGCGGCGCGGACAAGCTGCCGCGCTACCCGACTCCGACCGTGGCGGCCGGTGGCCCCGGCCCGGCCGTCACGGTCGGCCCGACCGCGCACGGTACGGGGGCGTGATGACGGGCCTGATCATCCCCGGTGCGGCCGAGGCGGCGATCGTCGCGCTGTACCCGCCGCTGCGCCACCTGCTCGACCTGGTGGACGGCGGGTGGCGCTTCCTGCCCCTCCAGCCGGGCCGGGACGAGATCGACGGGTTCCGCATGTGGCAGGGCGGGTGGCGCGACGGCATCCGGTTCCGCGACGCGGGCGACGCGTTGGGCCTGCGCCTTGACCGTGACCACGCGATCACGTGGGAGTACACGGGCTCGCTCGCCGAGGTCGTGCAGGAGCTGCTGTTGCTGCCGCACCCCAGTTCCCGGCTCGCGCCGCGCTTGGCGAAGGGCCACGGCCCGGCACAGCGGTGATGGTCACAGCGGTGGCGGGTCCGTCCGCCCGCGCGGTGGGGCGTTCCGTCGACTCGCGCATCCGTCGATGCCGACGCCCGCACGCTCGACTTCCGGAGCGCGCGGCTGCACGCGGCGCGATGTGCGCGGTGGTCCGCGTCCCGGTCCCGGCGCGACCGGTTCGCCCGACCGGGTGGTGTTCCGACTGCACTTCTGCCCCGCCGGGACGGGGCGCGGGGCAGCCGTAGACGTCGGCGCGTCGCGACCACCCCAGGCCGGAGCCGCTCCACCCTGTCCCGCGCCCCGCGTGATCAACGGGCTACCGGGATAATCGCCGTCCGACAAGGGCTCGCGCGGTCGTCGGTTCGCGGGGCACGCTGTGTGCGTGCCTGCTCGACGACTGGAAGTACTGCTACCCGACGACGTCACCACCCGTGAGTACGCGGCCGTTGCGTGCGGAATCTGGGCGCTGCTGAACGCAGCCGGAATGGGGGCGGACAGCTCGCTGCGCACCGACGACGGAATCGACGACGCGGAGCTGAACGCTGCGTTCGACGAGGATGTGCAGGGCTACCCGTGGGGACCATGAGCCGCTACTTGATCAAGTCATAGACGAAATTGACTAGTAGTCCAAGTGGGATACTGGCGAGGAGTCCGGCTAGGAAGAATAGCCACTGCTGCCACCGGTTTCTTTTTGCGTTCAAGCGACTGGCTAATTCCTGTCTTTCGGTAATCTCCCCTTGAACTCTGCGAACCGTCGTCTCCACGAGCTTGTCCATTGCTTCGGCAGCTTCTTCATGGGCTGCTGCGAGACTTTTGTGGTGCTCGGCTTCGGCCCTTGCTTCCGCTATCTTTGCTGCCTGTGCAGTAAGTTCGATCGAGATTTCATCCATCAGAGAACGAGATTCTTGCAGGTTCTCGCTCAAAATCTTGATACGTTCCTCAAGCGGTAGATGGTTGGCGGGGCGGCTTGTCGTGCTGGGTTTTTCTTCGGTTGAGTCCGCCGCTCCTCCCTTTCGGGAGTTTATGGGACGGACTCTGCCTTGCGCATCGGTGAAGAAGGGTGTACCCTTTTTGGGTCCGCGTCGAGTGATTCTGGCTCCGATTTGCGCCAAAATCAATGAGCCGGCGCTGGCAAGTACGCCTATTAGTGTCGGGAGGAATTCGAGCAGGGGCAACTCTATTCGCTCCTTTGGGGGTATTCGGAATTTGCGCAGTTTTACCGGTGTTGCTCGGGGAATCTCTAGTCGGTGCGCAGACTGTGCCAGACAGGCAGTCGCGAGGCACCGTTGACATCACGCCACGCGGGTACGAGGCAGCGCAGGCACGACAGTTCCGTCATGCGGCCGGACGAGCCCCCCAGCGGGGCCGCCACAGTTCGCCGGAGTCCATGCGCTGCGCCGACTGATGGGTGATGCCCTTCACGCCGAACCACGAAGGTTGGCAGTCGGCTTGCTCAACCTTCTCCAGGATGTGCGGCATCGCGGCGGTGATGCTCGCGACCCAAGCCGTCACGAGTTGGAGGCCGCGCGCGGAGGGCTCTTTCACGCCGATCCAGTGGATACCGCGTTCGTGCAAGGCGCGGCGCTCGTCGTCGTTGCGCCCCACCTGTCCGGTGTCTTTCGTGATGATCGCCCCGAACTCTCGGGTGCGCAGGATTTCGAACAAGGGGATGTCGAGCGTGCCACTCAGGCCCTCATGGAGGCACGACCGGAACTCGTGGCCCCGGAAGATCACGTCCAAGGGGTCCGTCAGGCGCGGGGGGAGGTTCTCGTCGATGAAGAACTTCACGCGGCGGCGCTCCTGGCGAGTACCACGTCCTCGGCGAAGCTGACGGCGTCGGCCACCGCCTCCACTGCCACGGACGGGTAGTAGTAGTGCACGTCGTCGGCGGTCAGCGAGCCATCCTCCATCAAGTTGGCGACCGTGTCGAAGCCGACCCGTGTGCCCTCGATCGTCGGCCAACCGCCCATGCGCTCACTGTCGACCTGTAGGCGCTTGCGAGGGCGCATGAAGTCGACGACCTTCCGGCCACTCTGTGTGGTGAACGGAGCGAAGACTTCCGCGAGGGTGAACAGGTGCGGTTGCCCAGGTTGCCGCACCAGGTCGGTCCACTGCCGGTCGTCCAGGTCCATCACAGCGATGGTGTCGCCGTCGGTGCCGAACCGGTACTCGCCTGGGTGGTGGGTGAAGTTATATGCGGGGAGGTTGCCGAACGCCTTGCGAACCTTCTGGAGACTGAGATCCGTGCGAAGTTTCATCACGATCCGCAACGCCACGAGGTCGCGGAAGGAGTAGCGCACCGGATGCGTCGAATACTCGGGGACCAACAGTTCGGTCCTGCGCCAGTGATCCAACTGCCGCACGGAAGCGCCACTGAGCACCGACGCAACGTCAACGGGGAACAACGTCCACCTCCCTTCCCGTGTTCGCCACGCTCACGCCGTCAGCATGGCAGAACAATGCCCTGGTCACAGCCTCATCGGTTCGTTGATCAGTGGCGTTACCCCGTTCGGTGACGTGTCACGCGAACGGGCTAGGCGACGGTGCGGGTGTAGCGACCTTCGGTATGCCGACCCGGCGGCCGTGCCGACCCGGTCGGAACAAGGCCCGGAATCGGGCCTGTGAGCGTCTGTGAGGGCGATCCGCGGTGAGCCTGCGGTGACCTCGGAACAGGACCGTCCGTGCAGCTCACGGGCCTGTGGGGTGGTTGTGCGGGGTCGGAACAGTGGCGTCGGTGGTCGGAACGGGTGTGCCGACCCGTTCCGACTCTCGTTCCGGCCCTCTCAGCCGCCAAGCGCGGCCCGGATCGCGTCCACGTCGACCACCGCGACCGGGTTGGGGTGGCCTTCCACGCGGCGCTTGCCCGCCGACGGCACCCCGGCCGCGCGCAGCTCCTCGCCGAGCCGCTTCGGCGTCCACTCGATGCGCGCCGCCAGCTCGGCGACGGGCACCAGGCCGTGCTCGTCGTCGCCGAGGACGTCGGCCAGCAGCTCCAGGACCTCCGGCAGCAGCTCGGCGTCCACCGGCTCCGGCCCGGTCGCGGTAGCGGTGACCTCGCCGGCCAGGCGCGCGGCCACGGTCGGGTCCAGGTCGGCCAGGTCGTTCTGTCCGGCCGCGTCCCCGGTGAGCGTCCCGGCCTGCTCACGCAGCACCCGGCCGCGCTCGCACGCCGCGCGGATCGCGGCGATGTGCAGCAGGTGCGTGCGCACCGTGACCGCGTCCCCGGCGGACAGCTCGGTCTCGCCGTCCGCGCCGAGCAGCAAGCCCACGCCCTTGTGGGAGGTGAGCAGCTTGCTCGCGTCCATCCCGGCCCGGTACGTGCCCGCGCCGAGGATGGTCTCCGACGCCTGGTAGGTCATGACCTTGAGCGCGAACCGGGTGCCGAGCTGCCCGCGCAACCCGTCGGGGATGACCTGGGCGTCCGGCTTCTGCGTGGCCAGGACCAGCGAGTACCCGGCCGCCGGGCCGGTCTTGGCGATGAACGTCAGCAGCTCACAGATCCGCTGCCCGACCTTCTTGCCCTTCGGGTTGTCCTCGTCCAACGGCACGTCCATCCCGAGGAAGTTCTGCACCTCGTCGATGCCGATCACGGTCAGCGGCATCCCGTGGGCCGGGTCGCGGGTGATCTCCGGCGTCACCTTCGACTCGGGGCACAGCTCGTCGTCCATCTCCGACAGCCGGTCGAACCGGTCGGCGACGTCCGCCGCGCACTCCTCCAGCACGCGGATCAGGCGGCGCGCGTCGGCCTCGCGCGATCCCCGGATGGACCGGTGCGCCACCTGTTCGAACGGGCGGAAGTCCTTGCCGCCCTTGCCGTCGGCGATGATCAGCCGCACGTGCGGGTCCAGGGCGGCGGCCGTCAGCGGGAGCCTGGCGACGAACGTCTTTCCCTGGCGCGGGATCGCGCCGATCAGCAGCGACGTCCACACCACGGGCAGGCTCACGTCCGCGCCCCGTGCGGTGGCGCCGAACGGCACCGGCCGCCACAGGTCCCACGACGCGGCCGACGCCAGCGGGCTGGGCACCGGGTCTGCGGCGTACGGGTCGGAGTGGCCGATCCACAGCGCCACCCTGCCCGCGTGGCCCCTGTCGCCCCGGACGCGTTCCAAGATCAGCCGGACCTCGTCCACCGCCAGCGCGGAGGCCAGCGCCTCGCGCTTGGCGATCACGTCGGAGGCGCGGCGGCTGGGCGGCAGGTCCAGCACCATCGACCAGCCGGTGCTGTCCTGTCGGGGCCGCTCCACGAAGTACAGCGGGTCACCCTTGCCGATCGCGCCGGCCGCCCGGAACGCCTCGATCAAGTTGTCGCCGTCCAGCAGCATCGCCAGCGACCGGGAGCCGCCCAGCACCGCCTGACGGCCCGGGGAGCCGTCCTTGCGGCGACCGGCGGCGGCCAGCACCAGGGACACCGCGCCCCCGGCGACCAGCAGCGGCACGGACCCGACGGTCAGCTCGGTGACCAGCCCGGCCAACCCGGTGGTGCCTGCGCCCGCCACCGTGACCACGCCCCGGCGGCGGCGCACCACGGCGATCTCCTGCCACCGCGAGGCCAGGCTGTCGCTCGACTTCGCCGCGTCGTAGAAGTCCGCGACCCGCACCCACGACCACCAGGCGCGGGCCGACACGACCGCGCCGCGCCCGACGGCGGCCGGGTAGCGGAACGGCAATGCGGCGGCGCGGCCCGCCAGCGCCGCTCCGGCCTGCTTCGCGCTCTCGGCGCTCTGCCACTTCGCCGGGAGCTTGGAGACGGCCTGCTCCGCGAGCTTCCGCGCCTTGCTCCGCTGGTACTCGGCGTCGGTGATCAGCTCCCCGGTCAACACCTCCGGCGCGGGCTGCACCGGCCCGGCGGCCGGGGGCGGCGTGACCGGCCCCGGCTCGTCGGCGGGCGCGGCAGCCGCGCCGGGGAACACGACCAGCTCGCCCATCTCGTCCAGCTCCTCCCGCTGCTTGTGTGCACGTTCAGCCACGGCTCGCCACCTCCCCGGCGACGGCCGCCAGGCGCGGCCTGGTGGCGTCGGCGAGCACCCGGCGGGCCTGGTGCTCGGTGATCCCCAACTCCTTCGCCAACCGGGTGCGGCCGACCTGGCGGCCCTCCTGGCGGGCGGTCGCCAGCACGGCGCGGGCGCGCTCCACCAGGTCCGCCGGGTCGACCTCCGCCGGCCGGCGCGTGGCCTGGCGCGGCACGCTCACCGGGTGCTCGCCAACCTGGCGAACCGGCTCGGCGCTCACCTGGTGGGCCTGATGAACGGGCTCCTGGTGGACCTGGTGGGCGTCGTCGCCGGGCTCCACCAGGTGGGCCGGTTCGGGCTGGTCACCAGCCTGGTGGGCGGTCTCACCGGGTGACTGGTGCGGCGTGCCCACCAGGTTCTCGGCGGCCTGGTGCGCCGGGTGCTCCAGCTGGTGAACCGGGTCGCCCGCCGGGTGGATCGGGGCCGGCGTCGCCAGGTCGGCGGGTGCCTCACCAGGTGCGCCAGCCTCCTCTCCGGCATGGCGCGCCAGGTCCGCCGCCAGCCCGGCGAACGCCCGCTGGTACGCGCCGGCCGCCTCGGTGGCGACCCACAGCAGCACCGGGCCGACCGCGTGCAGCGCGATGCCCACGCCGTCGCCCTTCAAGGCGCTGGGCGCGACGTTCAGGCCCAGGGTCACCAGGCCGGTGACGGCACGCAGCGTGACGCCCCACCCGGTGGCGCGGCCGTGCTGGGCGAGCACCCGGTCACCGACCAGTGCCAGCACCAGGGCGGCGTCCACGGCCGGAGGCAGCATCCAGGCGGAAAACGCCGGGATGCCCTGCGCGATCAGCCACGGCGTCACCGTCAACACGCCGTAGACCATCACCACACCCGCGATCACCCACGTGGCCCCGGCGATGACGCGACCTGTGCGCTCCAGGCGCTGTGCGTCCGCGTTCACCGAGCAACCCCGCTCCGGGCCGGGGCACAACGCGGACACGGCGTCGACCGGGTGCGGTCCTCGTCCAGCCACACCAGCCGAGCGGAGACCGGGTCGGAGTCGCGGGCGTCGCAGTGCCCGCAGACCGGCGTCCCCGCCGAGCGCCCGTCGGGCGCGCTCGGCGCGGGACGGTTCTTTGGATGGTTAAAGGACGGTTCGGGTGCAAGCTCTGCACCCCGTCGCGTCGCTGCTTGCACCCCGTGGGGCCTTGTTTGCACCCCGTGCCGGTCAGCGGGGCGCAAACTCTGCACCCCATCCGCCGAGTTGTCCACAGCCTCCTCGGAGCGGTGCACCGCGAGATCCCAGCCGCGCGGCCGGCGGTCGGAGCGCTTCACGTAGGCGGCGACGATCGTCGGGTCGGACGGGCCGATCAGCGCCAACTCCTCCAGCGCCCGCAGCGCGTACTGGACGGAGCGCTCGGACAGGCGGGTGTACCTGACCAGCGTGGAGACGGCGGGGAAGGCGTTGCGCCCGAACGGATCGGCGTGGTTCGCGAGACCGAGCAGCACGACGGTCAGGGAGGACGCGTCGCGGCGGTCGCGAGGGATCGGCGCGTGGTTGAGCACCCACGAGACGGACTCGATGCTCACGGCGTCACCGCCGCGTGATGTGCACGCCACCCGACAGCGGGTGCGCTGATGGTGCGAGAATCCGTGATCACGGCCTCATGCCTCCTGGCAGGTGAGAGGTCACAGGCCCCGTTCACTGCGTCCACAGTGGACGGGGCTGCCTTCATCTGCCACGAGAACTACGGGCACAACGTTCGGCAGCGACGTGCGCGAACGACCCGCCTTACAGCGCCTACCTGGCGGAGAACCAGTAGTTCTCCTCGGCGATCCCGGGCACGGTGCGCTCACCGGTGAGGGGCAGCGGCTCGACGGTCACCCGGCCAGCGTAGTTGCTCGTTACTCGCGGGTAGGCATCGCCCGTCCGTTAGAGCGTCACTTTTTCGTGTGAACTTCCCGGCACTCGTTCGCGGGCAATTTGTTGCTGTGCGCATTGTCAATGCACCGTTTGATTCCAGTGGAATGACTCTATCGGGTGACCTATGCCTGATTTGCGGCGATCTTCCCTGATGGTGTTTCGCCTGCAAGCGGGGTGCTTCGATCGCGTCGTACCAGGGTAGTCGTGGGTGGTCATGTGCCGGTTGGGTGCCTTACGCTCGGTACCCTCGGCCAATCTTCGAACGAGCGGGGCCGCCATGGGTGCGAAAGAGCCGGACATTGTTCCGCTGCACGCGGGTTTCGACGTGGTCTACCGGGGTTTCCACCGCCGTCAGGTGATCGAGCACCTCGAGAACCTGGACGAACAGCTCAAGTACACGACCCTGGACCGGGCCGAGGCCTTGGCGCAGGCGGCCGATCTGCGCAAGCTGCTCGAAATGACCCGGAGCGACCTGGACGCGGCCCGCGCCCGCATCGAACGGCTGGAGATGTCGCCGAACACGACCTCCGGCGCGTCCGAGCGCCTGCACCGGATGTTGACGCTCGCCGAGGACGAGGCGAACGACCTGCGGGTGCGCGCCGAGCACGACGTCGCGGCGCTGCGCGAGCGCACCGAGGCCGAGGTGGCCGAGCGGCGGCGCCAGGTCGAGGAGGAGTTGGCCGCGCAACGGGCCGAGGCCGACGCGCACGCGCGCGACCAGCGTGAGGCGGCCAACCAGCGCGCCGCCGAGTTGGACCAGCGCGAGGTCGACCTGGAACGCCGTCAGGCCGAGGTCGAGGCGCACCTCAGGGCCCGTGCCGAGCAGGTGGAAGCCGAGTGCGCCGCCGCGATGGCCAAGGCCGAGCAGGACGGCGACCAGTTGCTGCGCGAGGCCGCCGAGCGGTGCGCGCAGCTGGAGGCCGAGTCGGACGCCAAGCGCGCCAAGGCGCAGAACTTCTTCGAGCTGACCGTGAACCGGCGGCGCAAGGAGGCCGAGCAGCACTTCGCCGAGCAGGAGGAGCTGGCGAAGGCGCGGGCCGCGTTCCTGATCAAGCTCGCGGCGCGGGAGGCGCACCGGCGGATCGACGAGATCCAGCGGCAGGCGGACGACCTCCGCGAACTGCGCCACACGGTGGCCGCGCAGCTGGCGGCGGCGCGCGTCGCGCTGGACGAGGCGTCCGACCGCGTGCCCAACCTGATCCCGGAGCAGACGACCGTCGAGCAGGCGAGTGCCGAGGAGGCGAACGCCGAGCCCATCAGCGCCGGACCTGTCGACGCGGGAGCTGTCGACGCGGAGCCGGTCGGTGTCGGACCGGTCAAGGCGGGACCGACGATGGCGGGGGCGACGAAGGCGGGGCCGATCAGCGCCGGCCAGGCGGGCGACGGACAGGCGGACACCGACGACCAGCGGGTCGGTGCTTGATGGCGGTGCGACCGGCGGCCCGTCGGTCGAGTGAGGATGCGTGATGTCCGGGGTGGCGTTCGTGTTCGGGTTGTGCGCCTTGTCGTTCGCGGCGGGCTGCGTGCTGACGGCGGTCATGCTGCGCCGGGAACAACCACCCGAACCGGTCCCGGAACCCGTGCCCGCCGCGCCGGTGCCCGTGTTCGAACCGCGGTTCCCGCCGGGTGACTACGCGACCAGGCCGATCCACCGCAACCCGGTGATGGGCATCCCGACCGCGCTGCCCGCGCCGGACCGCCCGAACCCGCGGCCGAACCTGGTCGTCGTGCCGGATCCCGTGCCCGGCACGGAGAAACCCGCGCGGCAGGACGAGGTGCGCCGGATGCACGTGGTCCGGACCGAGCCGGACACCGAGCCCGAGTCCAAGCCTGAAGCTGAACCCGAGCGAGAGTCGGAAGCCGCGCCCGTGTCGGGAGCCGCGCCGAAGCCCGAGCCCAAGTTGGAAGTTGAGCTCAAGCCGGAGTCGGAAGCTGAGCCCATGTCCGAGCCCGAGTCGGAAGCCGAGCCCAAGCCCAAGTCCGGGGCGGAAACCGAGCCGGTCGCGCCGGTCGCCGAGAGCGCGGAAGCGTCCGGACCGGCCGCCGGGTCCGGCGACACGGGCGAGGCCGCCGAGGCTGGTGTCGAGGCCGCGGTCATCCAGGTGGTGGCGCAGCCCGAGCCCGTCCGGCGCGCGTTCGAAGCGGCCCGCCGCGAGTCCAACCGGTAGCGGGCCGCTCGAACGTCAGCGCGCGGTCAGCGCTTGCGGAGCTTGCGCAGCAGTTGCTGTGCCTTGGCCTTGTTGCGGGGGTCGCGCGCCACGTGCTTGACCTGCTCGGTGACCCGGCGGCCCTGCGGACTGCGGGCGAACGCGGCGAGTTTGCTGAACAGAGATGCCATGTCCACCTCCTTCCCTGCCCGTACAACGCTCAAACCCCGCAGGGAGTTCCTAAACCGGCGAAACGGTCACGCCCACCGCGCCCGGCCCGACGTGCGCGCCGATCGCCGAGCTGACCTGGGTCACCAGGAACCGCCGCACGTTCGGCAGCTTCGCGCGCAGCTGGTCGAGCACGGTCTTGGCGCGGTCGGCCGCGTCGAAGTGCTCGACCGCGATGTCGACGGCTTCCTTGCCCGCCCGCTTGACCGCGATGTCGATCAGCTTGCGCAGCGCCCGCTCAGCGCCGAGCACCTTGTCCAGCGGTGCGATCTGCCCGTCGATCACGGTCAGCAGGGGCTTCATCGACAGCGCCGAGCCGAGCAGGGCGGCGGCCTTGCCGATCCGCCCACCCCGTTGCAGGTACTCCAGCGTGTCGACGTAGATCAGCTCGGTGCTCCGCCGGACGCTGTGCTGGGCGGCGGACAGCACGCGGTTCGCGTCACCGCCCGCGGCGGCCACGGTGGCGGCGGCCACCACCGCGTACCCGAGGCTCATGCCGCACGTCTGCGTGTCCACGACGTGCACCGGCACCTGCACCTGCGCGGCGGCCTGCCGGGCCGCCTCGACGGTCCGCGAGAGGCCGGTCGACACGTGCAGCGACACGATCGCCTCGGCGCCGGAGGCCGCCGCGTCGGCGTAGGACCAGAAGAACGCGCCGGGGTCGGGTGGCGAGGTGGCCACGTCGAGCTGACCGCGCAGGGCGTCCACGAGCTTCGGCACGGGGACGCGGGCCTCGTCGTCCACCCAGTCCCCGATGCGCACCTGGATCTGCGCGACGGTCACGCCGAGCTTCTCGGTCAACTGAGGCGGCAGGCAGGCGGTGGAGTCGGTGACTATCGCTACTCGCCGGGACATGCGTTCGAACCTAGCCGAGTAGGGGGAGGGTCTGTAACGCCGTCGTGCGGAGTGACGACATTGTCCGAATGGCCCGGAACGGGCCAGTGAGCATCATCACCCGCCGTGGGTGCTTGCTGCCGTTTGCACCTCTGCTACCGGTGGGTAACATCCAGGTGGCCGACACCACCATGCCAATGCGGCGTTGACATGGCAGGGTCACGAACATTCCCGGCGGCCGCAGGCAACTACCGTCGCCGACCCACGTCGCCGCCCGTCCGCAGGAGGTCGAAGAGGACCCATGAACATTGTCGTCCTGGTCAAGCAGGTGCCCGACACCTGGTCCGAGCGCAAGCTCGCCGACGCCGACCACACCCTCGACCGCGAGTCCGCGGACGCTGTGCTCGACGAGATCAACGAGCGCGCCGTGGAAGAGGCGCTGCTGCTCCAGGAGGCGCACGGCGGCGAGGTGACCGTCGTCGCGATGGGTCCCGACCGCGCGACCGACGCGATCCGCAAGGCGCTCTCCATGGGCGCGGACAAGGCCGTGCACGTCTCCGACGAGGCCCTGCACGGTTCCGACGCGCTCACCACCGCCAAGGTGCTGGCCAAGGCCATCGGCACGATCGAGGGCTTCGACCTGGTCATCGCGGGCAACGAGGCCACCGACGGCCGCGCGGGCGCGGTGCCCGCGATGCTGGCGGAGCTGCTGGGCGTGCCGCAGGTCACGCAGGTGCGCAAGCTCACCGTCGAAGGCGGCACGGTCAAGGCCGAGCGGGAGACCGACGAGGGCGTCGCGCACCTCGAAGCGAGCCTGCCCGCCGTGGTCAGCGTGAACGAGAAGATCAACGAGCCGCGGTACCCGTCGTTCAAGGGCATCATGGCGGCGAAGAAGAAGCCGGTCAGCACGCTCACGGTCGCCGACCTGGGGCTGGACGCGGGCGAGGTGGGCCTCGGCGCCGCCTGGTCGCAGGTGCTGGAGTCGGCCCCGAAGCCGCCGCGCGGCGCCGGTCAGCGTGTCGAGGACTCGGGTGACGGCGGCGCGAAGATCGCCGCGTACCTGGTCGACCAGAAGCTCATCTGAAGGCGAGGAATCCAATGTCTGAGGTACTCGTCCTCGTCGACCACGTCGACGGCGAGGTCAAGAAGGTCACCTATGAGCTTCTATCCGCCGCGCGCCGTCTCGGCGAGCCGGCCGCGGTGGTGGTCGGATCGCCCGGGACCGCGGGCAAGGTGAGGGAGTCGCTGGGCCGCTACGGCGCGGTGAAGGTGTACGCGGTGGAGTCCGACGACGCCGCGAACCACCTGGTCACGCCGAAGGTGGACGCGCTCGCCGCGATCGCGGCCACCGCGTCGCCCGCCGCCGTGCTGGTGTCGGCGACGCTGGAGGGCAAGGAGGTCGCGGGCCGGCTGGCCGTGCGCCTCGACTCCGGCCTGCTCTACGACGCCGTCGACCTCGACGGCGAGGGCGTCGCCACGCAGTCGATCTTCGGTGGCGCGTACGTGGTGAAGTCCAAGGTCACCAAGGGCGTGCCGGTCATCGCGGTGCGCCCCGGCGGCGTCGAGGCGTCCGAGTCGCCCGCCGACGCGGTCGAGCAGGCCGTCGAGGCGCCCGCCGCGAACCCGGCGCTGGTCACCAGGGTGACCGGGCGCGAGCCCGTCGCCGGCGGTGACCGGCCCGAGCTGACCGAGGCGTCGGTCGTCGTGTCCGGTGGACGTGGCGTGGGCAGCGCGGAGAGCTTCGCGGTCGTGGAGAAGCTGGCCGACAGCCTCGGCGCGGCGGTCGGCGCGTCCCGGGCCGCGGTGGACTCCGGCTACTACCCGCACCAGTTCCAGGTGGGCCAGACCGGCAAGACGGTCTCGCCGCAGCTGTACATCGCGCTGGGCATCTCCGGCGCGATCCAGCACCGGGCGGGCATGCAGACGTCCAAGACGATCGTCGCGGTCAACAAGGACCCGGAGGCGCCGATCTTCGAGATCGCCGACTTCGGCGTGGTCGGCGACCTGTTCGCGGTCGCACCGCAGCTGACCGACGAGGTCGGCAAGCGCAAGGGCTGACCTGCCCGTTCGTCCACCAGGGCCGTCCCGCCGCACGCGGGGCGGCCCTGGTGCCGTTCCGAGCCTCACCGTGCCTTAACCGACCTGCCACTGAGGCGTCATCGGAACGACCTGCTCCCGGTCGCCAACCGGTCGGTAGACCAGACCCATGACGCAGCCGCAACTGCTTGTCAGCACCGGTGACGCCGCTTCCGACGCGCCGCGCTACTCCCTGTTGGTCGCGCGCGACAGCGACGAGGTCGTCGCCGCGCAGCGGCTGCGGCACCAGGTGTTCGCCACCGAGATGGGCGCCGTGCTGCACAGCTCTGTGCCGGGGCACGACGTCGACTACTTCGACCAGTACTGCGACCACCTCGTGGTGCGCGACGACCGGACCGGCGACATCGTCGGCACCTACCGGATGCTGCCGCCCGAGCGCGCCGCCGAGGCGGGCCGGCTGTACTCCGACGGCGAGTTCGACCTGTCCGCCCTCGACGCCCTGCGGCCGTCGCTGGTGGAGACCGGCCGCTCGTGCGTGCACCCCGACCACCGCAACGGCGCCGTGGTGTCGCTGGTGTGGGCCGGCATCGCCCGCTACATGCTGCTGTCCGGGCACTCGTGGCTGATCGGCTGCGCGTCCGTGCCGCTGCACGACGGCGGCTCGTTCGCGGCGGGCGTGTGGGACATCGTGCGGGCGAAGCACCACGCGCCCGAGGAGTACCGGGTCGAGCCGCTGACGCCGTGGGACGTCGACTCGGTGGCGCGGCCGGACAAGACCGTGCTGCCGCCGTTGCTGAAGGGGTACCTGCGGCTGGGCGCGTGGGTGTGCGGGCGGCCCGCGCTGGACGCCGACTTCGGCGTGGTCGACCTGCCCGTGCTGCTCGGCATGGACCGGGTGGACCAGCGCTACCTGAAGTTCTTCCTCGGGGAGACGGCGTGAACAAGCACGCGTGGATGCCCGTGTCGCCGTGCGGCGACGGGTGCGTCGACCACTCGACGGCCTCCGTCGGCCGGGTGCGGGTGGCGTGGCGGGTGGCGGCGGCGTCGGCCGTGATGCTGTCCGGGGTGCTCGTGGTCCTCGCCGTCCTGTGCGTGCGCGGGCAGGCGCGTTCGGCGTTGCTGCGGCGCTGGTTCCGGGCCCTGCTCGGCGCGTTCGGCGTGCGGCTGCGGGTGATCGGGCCGGTGTTCCAGGACAACCCGGGCCGTGGCGTGCTGGTCGTGTCGAACCACGTGTCGTGGCTGGACGAGCTGGCGATCGACGCCGTGCAGCCCATCCGGATGGTGGCCAAGCGGGACATCCGGGACTGGCCGGTGCTCGGCAGGCTGATCACCGCCGCGCGCACCGTGTACCTGGACCGGGAGCGGCTGTCGCTGCTGCCGGGGACGGTGGCCGAGCTGGCGGCGGCGCTGAGGGACGGCGCGGCGGTCGGCATCCACGCGGAGGGCACGACGTGGTGCGGCGTGGCGTCCGGTCGTTACCGGCCGGCGCTGTTCCAGGCCGCGCTGGACGCCGGTGTGCCCGTGCGGCCGGTGGTGCTGCGGTACTCGCAGGACTCGGCGACGTCCACCCAGGCCGCGTTCGTCGGCTCCGACACGTTGGTCGACTCGATGCGGCGGGTGCTGCGGTCGCGCGGGCTGGTCGTGGAGGTGCACGTGCTGGACGAGGTCGCGCCCGGCCGTGCGGCGACGCGGCGTGAGCTGGCGGCGCTCGTGCAGCAGGAAGCCGAACGGGTCGCGCACGGGTCGGTGGAGGTGCCCGCGCAGCGGGTGCACGCCCCCGCGACGATCGCTCGGGCGGCCTGAGGGGCGGTCAGCCCCGGCGGATCAGCACGATCACCGCGACGGCCACCGCGATCGCGACCGCGGCCTGGGGGAAGCCGGTGAGCACGCTGATCAGCGACCCCACGCAGCCCGCCACCTCCACGGCCACGCCCAGCGTCCGCGCCCACGGGCGGGTGAGCAGGAACGCCGCGGCGACGGCGGCGAGCACGGCGATCACCGGGTTGACGACCGCCACCAGCCACACCGACCCCGGCACGACCTGGTTGTGGTCGAGCCGGCCGGCGATCGTGAGCACCTGCACGACCCAGATCCCGAGCGAGGCCACCGCCTGCGCGAACATGACCGCCCGGGCGATCCGGAGCCCGCTCTTCAGCCGCACGTCCACCGCACATCCCCCTGCCACCGCCCATCCCGACGACGGCAACGTAAGGCGGCAGCGGCCTCGCCGACCCGCGCCGGCCGCAACCGGCCAAGCCGCTCCGTTCGGCGTGCGCCGTCGCGAGGATGAGGGCGACAGCGGAGGGGGAGACGTGGACGTGGATGCGGTTCGGCACGGTGCGGGTGGGGTGACCGGGAAGGTCTCCCGGTGGCGACTGGCCGTCGTTATCGCCTTGGTGGCCACCGGGTGCTCCAGCCCTCCGCCGACGGTGTGCCAGGACGGTCTCTGCACCGGTCCCGCCTACGCGCCGTCCACGGGACAGCGGATCGAGAACGGCGTGGTGGCCGTGTTCACCACGATCGGCCTGGTTCCCGTCGTGCCCCGCAGCGCGGGCGGACCGGCACGCCGGACCGTGGGCCGGTAGCCGCCGAGACCGCGCCGCGGGGTCGGGCCGCCGTCGAGGGGTGCGGCCCGCCGACCGGTGTCAGCAGGCCTTGACCGCGACGCTGTGCACCCGGCCGGAGATGTTGTAGATGGTCACGGTGTCCCAGCCGCCGTTCGCGGTCACGTTGTACTTGTAGCCCGACTGGACCCGCTGGCTGCGCTTCGCCCCGGCCGCGACGTTGCTCTGCTGCACGACCAGGGTGCCCGACTTCGTCCCGCTGGCGTAGATGATCGAGTAGAGCTTGGGGCCGGAGCAGTTGTTGGTCCAGTTGATGTAGCCGTAGCTGGCGGCCGACGCCGGACCGGCCGTGACGGCGAGTCCGCCGAGGGCCAGGCCGAGGGAAGCGAGCAGGACGGTCAAGCGCTGACGCACGGGTTCTCCTTCGGGCACGAATGGATCACGTGCAGCCAACACCACACCGCCGACCACGCTGCCGGTCGTTCGCACCACAAACCGGCCCTGATCCGCCGCGGACCGGTTCGGGCAGGGCCCGTTCGACCCGGGCGCCCGCGCTGCGCCCGCAACGCGCCTGAACTGCGTCATATTGCCTTGACCTCCACCCCGGTAGAGGTTGAACCATTGACCCGTGACGACGACGACCGACACCCCCGCCAAGAGCAACCTGTGGACACCTGAACGGCGGGGCCCGACGCTCGGGATCATCCTGCTCGTCACCCTGCTCGCGTTCGAGAACATGGGCGTCAGCACGGCGATGCCGCGCATGGTCGCCGACCTCGACGGCAACGACCTGTACGCGTGGCCGTTCCTGGCGTTCCTCGCCGCGAGCGTCGTCGCCACCGTCCTGTCCGGGCGGCTCAGCGACCTGCGCGGACCGCGGCCGTCGCTGCTGATCGGCCCCGCGCTGTTCCTCGTCGGCCTGATCGTCGCCGGACTCGCCCAGGACATGCCGGTGCTGCTCCTCGGCCGCGTGCTGCAGGGCATCGGCGGCGGCGCGCAGGTGGTCGCGGTCTACGTGCTGATCGGCCTGGTCTACCCGGAACGGGACCGGCCCGCCGTGTTCGGGATGCTCGCGTCGGCGTGGGTCGTGCCGTCGCTGGTCGGACCGGCCCTGTCCGGGTGGCTGACCGAGACGCTGAGCTGGCGGTGGGTGTTCCTCGGGCTGGCGCCGTTCGTGCTGCTCGGCGTGCTGCTGCTGGTGCCCGTGCTGCGGAACCTGCCCCCGCACACCCCCGACCAGAACACCCGCCGCGGGCTTCCCCTGGCCGCGCTCGGCGCCGGTTTCGGCGTCGCGGCGCTGAGCTGGGCCGCCCAGCACCCGACCGGTCTCAACCTGGTGATCGGCCTGGCCGGGCTGGCCGTGCTGGCGCCCGCGCTGCGCGTGCTGCTGCCCAAGGGCACGCTCACCGCGCGTCGCGGCCTGCCGGTGACGATCCTGGCCCGCGCGCTCCTGGCGGGCTCGTTCTTCGCCGCCGAGGCGTTCATCCCGCTGACGCTCACCGCCGTGCACGGCTACTCGGCCATCGCCGCCGGCATCCCGCTCACGCTGAGTGCCCTGGGCTGGTCCAGCGCCGCCTGGTGGCAGTCCCGCAAGCCCGACATCCCGCGCGAGAAGCTCGTGCGTTGGGGATTCGTGCTCAATGCGACGGGTATCTCGGGAGTGACGCTCATCGCACCGACGTGGGGCCCGGCGTGGGCCACCCCGGTGCTGTGGGCGATCGCCGGAGCGGGGATGGGGTTGGCCATGTCGAGCCTGAGCGTGCTCACGCTGGGCGCGTCGTCCGAGGTCGACCGGGGGTTCAACTCCTCGGCCCTGCAGATCAGCGACATGCTCGGCTCGGCGCTGCTGGTCGGCCTCGGCGGTGTGCTCGTCACCACCTTCGCCTCGGCCGCCGCGCCGACGGCCGCCGTGGTGCCGTTCGACCTGCTGATGGTGGGCGTGGCCGTGCTCGGTGCGGTGCTCGCGGGCCGTCTGGGCCGGGCTACCCTGGAAAGCTGATGGCCTACTTCGACCACGCCGCCACGACCCCCATGCTCCCCGAGGCGATCGAGGCGATGACTCGGGCGTTGTCCACGACGGGCAACGCCTCGTCGTTGCACACCTCGGGACGGCGGGCGCGACGGCTGGTCGAGGAAGCGCGGGAGGACATCGCGGACGCCCTGGGCGCGCGGCCCTCCGAGGTGATCTTCACCAGCGGCGGCACGGAGAGCGACAACCTCGCGGTCAAGGGCGTCTACTGGTCCCGCCGCACGTCCCGCCGCCGTCGCGTGGTCGCGACGTCGGTCGAGCACCACGCCGTGCTGGACGCCGTGCAGTGGCTGGTCGAGCACGAAGGCGCCGAGGTCACCTGGCTGGAGCCCGACGGCCTCGGCCGGATCAGGCCCGAGGCGCTGCGCGACGCGTTGGACGACGACGTCGCCCTCGTCACCGCGATGTGGGCGAACAACGAGGTCGGCACGATCAACCCGGTGCGCGAACTGGCCGCCCTGGCCGCCGAACGCGCGGTGCCGTTCCACACCGACGCCGTGCAGGCCGTCGGCGCGGTGCCCGTCGACTTCACCGACTCGGGCGCCTCCGCGCTGACCCTCACCGGGCACAAGCTCGGCGGCCCGTACGGCGTCGGCGTGCTGCTGCTGGGACGTGACGTGGCGACGACGCCCGTGCTGCACGGCGGCGGGCAGGAGCGGGAAGTCCGGTCCGGCACACTGGACGTGCCGTCGATCGTGGCCCTCGCCGCGGCGGTGCGGCACGCGGTGTCCCACCAGGCCGAGACCGCCGCCGAGCTCGCCGCCCTGCGCGACGAGCTGGTGGCGTCGGTGCGGCGCGTGGTCCCCGATGTCGGCGTGAACGGCGACCCGGTGCACCGGCTGCCCGGCAACGCCCACCTGACGTTCCCCGGCTGCGAGGGCGACAGCCTGCTCATGCTGCTGGACGCCAAGGGCATCGAGTGCTCCACCGGCTCCGCCTGCACGGCCGGAGTGGCGCAACCCAGCCACGTGCTGCTGGCCATGGGCGTCGACCCGGTGCTGGCCCGCGGCTCGCTGCGGTTCTCGCTCGGCCACACGTCCACGGCGGCCGACGTGCGCGAACTGGCCGAGGTGATCGGCCCGGTGGTCGAACGCGCCCGCACGGCGGGCATCGCGGGGTTGAAGAGGCTTGCGGGCAAGGCGACGGCGGAGGTGTGACGGGCATGCGGGTGCTGGCGGCGATGAGCGGCGGGGTGGATTCCGCCGTGGCTGCGGCGCGGGCGGTGGCGGCGGGACACGAGGTGACCGGCGTGCACCTGGCGTTGTCGGCGAAGCCCGGCACGCTGCGCACCGGCGCGCGCGGCTGCTGCACCATCGAGGACGCCCGGGACGCGCGGCGCGCGGCGGACGTGCTCGGCATCCCGTTCTACGTCTGGGACTTCGCGGAGCGGTTCACCGAGGAAGTCGTCGACGAGTTCGTGGCCGAGTACGCGGCCGGCCGCACGCCCAACCCGTGCCTGCGGTGCAACGAGAAGATCAAGTTCGAGGCGTTGCTGGACAAGGCCATCGCGCTCGGCTTCGACGCCGTCGCCACCGGGCACTACGCCCGACTGGCCACTGTGGATGGTGTGCTGGAACTGCGCCGTTCGGCCGACGACGGCAAGGACCAGTCGTACGTGCTGGCGTCGTTGACGCACGAGCAGTTGGCCCACGCGATGTTCCCGCTCGGCGACTCGACCAAGGCGCAGGTGCGCGTCGAAGCCGCCGAACGCGGGCTCCAGGTCGCCGACAAGCCCGACAGCCACGACATCTGCTTCATCCCCGACGGCGACACGCAGGCGTTCCTGACCCGGCGATTGGGCGAGCAGCCCGGCGTCCTGGTGGACGACGAGACCGGCGCGGTGCTCGGGCGGCACGTGGGCGTGCACGAGTTCACCGTCGGCCAGCGGAAGGGCCTCGGGATCGACGCGCCCGCGCCCGACGGGCGGCCCCGGTACGTGCTGTCCCTGGAGCCCGTGACCGGCACCGTGCGGGTCGGCGCGGCCGAGAAGCTCCAGGTCACCGAGATCACCGCGCGGCGGCCCGTGACGCGGATCACGTTCGACGGTCCGGTGGAGTGCGTGGCGCAGGTGCGGGCGCACGGCGGTCTCGCCCCTGCGGTGGCCGAAGTTGTCGACGGAGAGTTGCTGGTGCGGCTGCGCGAGCCGTTGAGCGGCGTCGCCCCAGGTCAGGCGGTCGCGGTGTACCGGGAAGACGCGGCGGCGGGCGACTTGGTGCTCGCCAGCGCCACCATCAGTTCGACGCGTTGAGGTGCGGCTTGTTGTTTTGTCGGTGTCGCCTGCGACACTGCGTGCGTGCCGTATGACAACGCACGACGCCGGAGGTCGCTGGTGGACATCGGGATCCGGGTGAGGGTGCTCTCGAGCAAGCTCGATCACCCGTCCGCGCAACGTCTCGACGCGGAGCAGTACGAACGGCTGCGCGCGGAAGTGCGTACGCTGCGCTGGGTGGTCCGGGAGCGCCTGCACCGGCCTGAGTGGGCCGACCTGATCGCCGAGGTGGAGGGCATGGTGGAGCGGGTGGAACGGCTCGACCCGGCGCTCTCGGTGGAGGTCGAGGTGCCGCCGCAGGCCGGTGTTTCGCAGGGGGGCGTGGGGCAGGGGCGTGTTGCGGCGGACGTCGGGTCGGTGGAGCGGGTGACCGAGTGCCGTTGAGTGGTTGGGCTGGGGGTTGTAGGCGCTGACTCGGTGGTTGCCGGTTGGGGTCCGGTGCGGGTCGGTGGTTGAGTCCGGCTCGATTTGACATGGGGCCCTTACGGGTACCCCAGGCAGGCCAAAGCCGGGCAGGCCTGGCGGGAAGAGCGTCCGCCAAGGCGTCCGCCAAGCCTGCCCGGCTTCGACCAGCCTAAGGCACCCGAACCCATGTCAAATCGGGCCTCTGCGGGGGTGTGGCGGGTCCGATGTGCGGCGGCTGGGGCGGGTGACCTCGGTGCGCCGGTTTCGGGTCCGTTGTGCGGCCGTTGGGTGCCTCAGCGGGCGGGTTCGTTGGGCCGTTGTGAGGCCGTTTGGCGAGGGCCCGGTGGAGTGGTTGCGGATCCGGCGTTGTGCGGCGGTGGGGCCGGTGGCCGTGCTTGGTCGGTGGCCGGTCCGTTGAGGGGCGGTATCCGGTTGGGCGTCACACGGCTGGGCGAAGAGTGCAACCTGGGACAACCCGAATCGCATTACTCACGTTAGCCGGATAAAACGGCCGGCCCCGGCGGCGGGTGCGGTGTGCGGCGGGTTCGGTGGCTGTGTGGGCGGTGGTGTCAGGGCGTCCAGTCGGTGTTCGCGCCGCACAGCACGACGCAGGCCAGTTCACCTGGCACCTGCCCGGCCAGCCACGCGGCGAACGGCACGGCGGCGGCAGGTTCCACGGCCAGCCGGAACTCCTCCCACAGCCGGTCGCGTGCGGACAGGGTCTCGGGGTCCGGCACCAGCACCGAGGCGACCGGGTGGGTGCTCAGGATCTCGAACGGGACCTCGCCGACCCTCGTGGCGCCCAGTGCCGAGGAGGCGACCGAGACCACCTCGGAGTCCACCGGTTTGCCCGCGGCCAGCGCGTGGTGGAGGGCGCAGCACCGGTCCGGTTCCACGGCGACCGTGAGGCGGCCCGAGGAGGCCAGTGCGGTGCCGGCGGCCAGCCCGCCGCCGCCGACGGCGACCGCGATCGCGTCCACGTCCGGCGCGTCCTCGACCACCTCGGCGGCCACGGTGCCCTGGCCCGCGACGACGGTCGGGTCGTTGTAGGCCTCGACGTAGAAGCCCGGGGTCTCGCGGGCCGCCAAGACGGCCTCGGCGTACGTGTCGCCGTGCCGGATCAGCTTGGCGCCGGCGGCCTCGATTCGGCGCACCTTGCCCTCCGGCGCGCTCACCGGCACGAAGACGGTGGCGTGCAGGCCGAGCAGTTGCGCGGCCTTCGTCACGCCGAGGCCGTGGTTGCCGCCCGAGGCCGTGACCACACGATCCGGTGAACCGGAGGCGATGAGGGTGTTGAGCGCGCCGCGCAGCTTGAACGAGCCGGTGAGCTGGAGGTGTTCGAGCTTGAACACGATCGGCCTGCCGTCGACCTCGGTGCGCCACAACGGGGTGCGGCGGGCGTGTGGGCGGATGCGGTCAGCGGCGGCGGCGACGTCGGGGGTCATGACTCCAATATGCGCTCATCCGGCGAACCACCTGTAGGCCCACATGACCAGCGTCACCGCGCCGACCACGAAGCACAGCAGCACGATCACGAGCCCTACCAGCACCAACACGTTCGTGCGCCACGACGAATCCCGGTCGTCGGCCACCGACAACTCGGCGCGCAGCTGGTCGTTGGCCGCGTTCTGGAGGGCCACCAGGCGGTCCCGGGCGGTCGCGGTCGGGGTGCCCGTCTCGCCGCTGGTCCAGTTCATCGCCTCCAGCCTGGCCAGCGGCGTGCGGTAGGCGCGTTCGAACGCGGCCACCTCCGCCTCGTCGCGCACCTCGGACAGGTAGCTCCACCGCCCGGCCTGCGCCGCGTCGCCGAGCAGCCGGTACACGTCGGCGAGGCGCTCGCGCAGGTCCAGCCGGTCGGGGTAGCTGGTGACCAGGCCGACCAGCCGTTGTCGCGCCCGCAGGACACTGGCCAAGTCGCCGCGTTCGACCTCTTCGGCGGCCTTGCGGAGCGTCAGCTCGAGCGGCATGGGCCACATCGTCCCAGCCCACGCAACCGTAGGATCTCCGGGTGATCGCGGTGTCGGTGGTGACGTTCGGCCTCGCCTGGTGGCTCGGGCTCTACCTGCTCGTGCGCGATCCCCGCAAACACCTGCTCCAGCGTGCCTCGATCGGGTTGCTCGCCTACGCGCTGGTGATCGTCCTCCCGTTGCCGACGATGGCGATGGCGGTGCCCGCGGTGGCGTGGACCGGGGTTGTCGTGTGCTGGCTGCCGGTGCGCTACGACCGCTGGTGGCGGTACAGCGCGCTGCCGTTGCTGGTGGCGGCCTACTTCGCGCCCGTCGTGGTGCTGATCCCGTTGGCGGCGGCCCTGGTGCTGTGCCTGCGGGTGCGGCGGGCCTTGTTGGGCGCGGCGACGATCCTGTTCGGGCTGAGCTGCGCGTTGCTGCTGGTGGACGTGCTGCCCGCGCCGCTGGTGATCGCGTCGGCCGGGTTCGACCTGCTGGTGTTCGGCGTGATCGTGGCGGTGGCGGACGCGTTCGACGAGGGCGAGGCGATCCGGGCGGACATGGTGCGCTCGCTGCTCACGTCGGCCGGGTTGGCGGCGGTGTTCGGCGGGCAGGTGGCGTTGTTCCTGGACGACCGGCTGGTGCCGCTGCTGTACGGCACGGTCGCCGCCGCGATCGCCGTGCAGGTGCTGGCGAACCCGCTGGCGCTGCTCGTCGACCGGGTCGCGGTGCCGGGCGTGGCCTCCGAACGGGCCGAGCTGCGTGACGCGGCCGAGGCGTTGCCGCGCCGGGCGCCGCTGGACCCGACCGAATTCGTGAAGCTGACCCGGCGCGCGTTGAGCAATTACGGCGACCTCGGGAAGTTGGTCGCCAGCCCGTTGACGGAATTGCCGGTGATCGACGCCCGACTGGCCGGCCGGGGCGCTTCGGACCAACCGCTGGAACGTGCCGCCGAGTTGAAGTCGTTGTTGTTGGAGAGCATCTGCCGGCTCAAACCGCGGGACGGCGATTTCGGCACCAGCGACGAATGGCGGCACTACAACGCGCTGTACTTCTACTACGTGGTCGGCATCCGGCCGTACAGCAGGCGGACGAAGCGCGAGGACCTCGACCCGGAGGCACGGCGGGCGCTGGCGTGGTTCGTCAACCAGGTGCCGGAGCGGACGCTGCACAACTGGCAGAACGCGGGGGCACGACTGGTGGCCGAGGACTTGTTCTCGCAGGTCGCGTCGGAGTGACTGGCAGGCGTTGGCAGTGTTCGGTGTACCGCCGGCAGTACGGCCGGCCCTAACTTTCGAGCCATGACGACAACTCAGGTTCGCAACGACGGCTTGCTCCGCTTCGCCCTCAAGCTCGACGGCGTCGGCTCGGGCGGACTGGGCCTGCTGGCCCTCCTCTTCGACCTGCCGACGGGATTGCCGCGTGGTCTGGTGATCGGGCTCGGCGTGTTCCTCCTCGCTTATGGCGTCGGTGTTTTCGCGCTCGGTCTCCGACCGGTTCGCGCACTGGTCGCGGTGGTGATCATCGGCAATTCGGTGTGGGTGCTGGACAGCTTCCTCACCGCGTTCGCCGGGTGGTTCCCGGTGACCGGGCTCGGTGTTTTCCTGATCGTCGCCCAAGCCGTCGGCGTGATGGGTTTCATCACCCTTCAGGTGCTGGGTCTGCGCCGTTCGGCCTGAGGGTCCGGCTCCGGCCGCGGAACTCGGCCACCACCTGGTCGCCACGGCGCACGGTGATGTCGTAGATCCCGCTGCGCCCGAACCGCGCCCGTTCCACCGCCTCGGCCACCAGCTCGTCCCCCGCGTGCACGGGGGCGATGAAGTCGATCTCCGCCTGCGCCGCCACGGTCACCGAGCCGTGGCGGTTGCACGCGCAGGCGAAGGCGGTGTCGGCGAGCAGGAACACGTAGCCGCCGTGCGCGATGCCGTGCCCGTTGACCATCCGGTCGGTGACCGTCATGGCCAGCCGGGCCGTGCCCTCGCCGAGGTCGAGCGCCCGGATCCCGAGCGCGGTCGACGCGGCGTCGTTGGCGAGCATCTCCGCGGGTCCGTTCATCCCTGCACCTTAAGGTTCACGGGTGCGGGACATCATCCGCGCGGCGGTGGCAGGGGGCTGGATGTTCGGGTCGAAGCGGGAAGCCGAGGAACTGCGGGCGAGGGTGGCCGACCTGGAACGCCAGGTGGCCGTCCTGACCGGTCGACTGGCCGCCACCGGGCCGTTGCTGGACGACGCGACAAGGGTCGAATCGCTGGCCCGCCAAGCGGAGGCGGCCGTGCGCTCGCTGGAGGCGCGCGCCACCCCGTTGGGTGTGGGAGGGCCGCGGACCAGGCCGAAGCTCGACACCCTCTACCGAGCCGACGTGCTCGGTTACGTGGCGGTCTACTTCGTCACGGGCTACATCGCGACCGTCAAGCTGACCGTCGGCGCGGAGAACCCGCCCACGACCGTGGTCGGCATCGCGCACGGCGGCGGTGAGTCCAACTCGTTCGCGGGCGCCATCGTGCGGCCGGGGGAGTACTGGATCGCGGCCACCAGCGGGGAACGGGCGGACTACGGGTTCGAACTCCACTTCACGCCGCTGTACTGAGCCGGTGGTGGCGGCGTCAGGCTTCGAGCGCCCAGCGCGCGAACCGGATCTGCCGAGTGAATCCGGCGTTCTCGAAGATCCCGAAGGCCCCGGACGGGTTCGCGGAGTCCACGGTGACGCTGGCGCGGTCGTAGCCCTGGTCGGCGGCGGCCCGCAGCGCGTGCCCGATCAAAGCGCCGGCGGCACCCCGCCTCCGGTGGTTCCGCAGCGTCCCGACGAGCGTGAAGACGGCGTCGCGGACGCCGGTGGCCTCGGTGTCGGCGTCCCAGCACGAGGTCGTCAGCATGCCCGCGGGAGCCCCGTTCGCGGCGTCCCGGAGCAGGAAGCTGACCTCGGGCCGGAACGTGTGGTTCGTGATCTTGTTCCGCCACGAGTCCGCGGGCATCGGCGCCGAGCCCCAGTGGTCCTCGAACGCCTCGTTCCGGACCAGCCGGAAGTCCTCGTCGTTGCGCTCCGACCACGGCTCGACCCGCAGCCCGGCGGGGACGGCGGCGTCGGGGATCGCGTCGCCGAGCGGGTGCTTCAGGTGCTGGAAGTAGCGGACCGGCGCGAAACCACGGCCGCCCAGGAGCTCGGCCAGCCCGGCGATGTGCTCACCCTTCTGCACGTCGACCACGAGCTTCCTCGTCGGGTGACGCAGCCCGTGCACCACCTTTGCCGCCGCCACACCGGCCTCGACGAGCACGGCGCCGAGACCCCGACGGCGGTAGCCGGGGTGGACCCCACCGTCCAGGAAGACCCGGTGCACCCCCTCCACGCCCGGCTTGAAGCGGATCTTCATGAAGCCGACCATCAAGTCACCGTCGAACACCGCCGAACTCGCCCGCTCCAGGTCCGCGTAGGGGTCGATCAACTCCTCAAGCGTGTCCTGCTCGGTGTAGTACTCCCCGATCCCGTCCACGGCCTCGATGGCGTTGAGGAGCTCGGCCGACGCCTTGGCGTCCTCGACCACCAGTGGCCGCCACGTGAGCGAGGCCGTGTCTGCGCGCATGCGACCGCACGCTAATCCCGCCTGTGCGGCCTGTCGCTCCATTTCCCGCCGCGGGTGACGGCGTCAGGCGGTGAAGGCTTTGAAGATGTTCGTGAACTCGTACTGGGTCTGGCTGATGCTGCTGCACGTCGGCGAGATGCCGCCGCCCGGGCAGTTGCCGTTGTCCCGGCCCACCGACCAGAAGCCCAGCAGGCCGATGCGGTTCGTGTTGGCCCACGCCACGAGTTTGCGCGCGTGCGCCTGGGTGAAGACCTTGCCGTTGAAGTTGCGGCCGATCATCGGTGTCACGCCGAGCAGCCGCTTCAGCTCCGCGTCCGACTTGGCGGGCCAGATCGTCCTCAGCTGCCGCAGGCTGCTCTCGGCCGCCGCGATGACGGCGTCGCCCCAGTCGGGGCGGGAGGAGCCGAACTCCATGGTCATGGGGTTCACCAGGACGGTCAGGTCCTTGGCGGCGGCGTTCTGCAGGACCTGCACCGAGTACGGGTCCATGCCGTAGTCGTCGCCCTGGACGCGCATCGTGTAGCTGATCGACGTGCCGCGTTCGGTCTGCAGGCGCTTCAACGCCGTGTTCACCATGTCGTGCGGGATGGCCGCCTCGACGTCCACGTCCAAGTGGTTGCTGCCGACGGCGTCGAGCACCTTTTTGTACGCCGCCAGCAACGCGTCCGCGGTGGAGCACGTGTGCTCCAGGTACGGCCCGGCGGCGCCGCCGGTCGCCACGATCACGTCGCCGCCCAACGCCTTCAGCGCGCGCACGTCGTTGATGATCCGGCTGTCGTGCAACGGGATCGTGCCGCCCCACGACGGGTTGCAGCCGGTGCTGTCGGCGAGCGCGAAGGCGAGCGTGAACACCTGCTGGCCGGTGGCGCGGGCGACCGACTCCAGTGACGGCGTCGGCATGGTGATGTCCACGTACGGCGCGGACTTCAGGCTGCCCGGCAGAGGCGGCTGGTCCGAAGTCGTAGTGGTAGTGGTGGTCGTCGTGCCGCCGGTGCAGGGTTGGCCGTTGAGCTTGCAGTTGGCGGGCAGGCCCGTGCCGTTCACCAGGAACCCGAACGACGTGGACGCGCCCGCCGCGAGGCTGCCGTTGTACTCACGGTTGGTGAACGCGTGGTGCGAGCCGCTGCTGGTCAGCGTGGCGTCCCAGTACGAGCCGGGCGTGCTGCCCGCCGGCAGGTCGAACTCGACCTTCCACCCGGACACCGCGCCGGACCCGGCGGTGACGGTGAACCTGCCCTGGTAGCCCGAACTCCACGTCGAGTCCTGGCTGAAGACCGCCGTCGGGGTCGGCGCGGCGCCCGCGGGGGCGGCCAGCAGCAGACCGGCGGTCAGGACAGCCGTGACGCCTGCCGCCAGTGCGGCCAGGCTCGTGCGCTTGAACGACATCGGTACCTCCCGTGCGGAGGGAAGTGGTGCGGGAGCGCGGGGCGCGGCACGCCCCCACACCACGTCGTGGCGGTGCCCTCGACCACTGTCGGCACCGACAAGGTGACGGTAGGTGGTCTGGACCATGGCGTCAATGGGTCTAGACCTTTTCGCGCCTGAACGGCCGGGCGCCCGTGGTGGGAGACTGTCCGCGTGGATGCCCTCCCTTGGTCCGCCGGCGCCGCAACCGGCATCGGCTCGCTACCCGGAACCGACCCGCTGGAGGCCGCCAGGATCGTCCTCGGCGAACTCCCCGACCTCCCTCACCTGCCCGAACTCCCCGCTCGGGGAGTCGGCGGGGACATGATCGGCCGCACCGCCGCGCTCCTGGTCGACCTGCCGGTCGAGGTGGTCCCGTCCGGCTGGCGGACCACCGCGCACCCCGGCAAGGACCACCGGCGCGCGGTCGACCTGCTGCGCCGCGACCTGGACGCGTTCGAAGAGGCCGCCGAGCCCGCTCCGCCGCGGGTCGTCAAGGTGCAGTCCGCCGGGCCGTGGACGCTCACCGCGAGCGTCGAGCTGCTCCGCGGCCACCGCGTGCTGACCGACAAGGGCGCGCTGCGCGAGTACACCCAGTCCCTGGTCGAAGGGCTCAACCGGCACGTCGCCGAGGTCGCCAAGCGCACCGGCGCGAAGGTCGTCGTGCAGCTGGACGAACCGGCGCTGCCCGCCGTGCTCAAGGGCCTGCTGCCCACGCCGTCCAAGCTCGGCACGGTCGCCGCCGTCCCCGAGCCGGACGCGCGGGCGCTGCTTGAGACCGTGATCGACGGCGTCGACGCGGACGTGATCGTGCACTGCTGCGCCTCGAAGCCGCCGATCACGCTGATCCGCCAGGCGGGCGCGCGGGCCGTCTCGTTCGACGTCACGGTCCTGGACGACACGATGTGGGACGAGATCGGCGAGGCGTGGGAGGAGAAGACCCAGCTGTTCCTGGGCCTCGCCCCGAGCACGGACCCGACCACGCCGCAGACGCTGAAGTCGCTGGCCCAGCCCGCGTTGGACCTGGTGGACCGGCTCGGCTTCCCGCGGTCGATCCTCGGCACGCACGCGGTGCCGACGCCGACGTGCGGCATGGCGGGCGCGAGCGAGAAGTGGGTGCGGCGGGCGTTGGCGTTGACGCGCGACGTGGGCAAGGCGTTCGTGGAACCGCCCGAGAACTGGTGACCCCGGCTACAGGTCGCCGAACGGCGCGGCGTAGGCGAAGGGGCCGGTGAGGTCGGGCGTGTAGGCGGTGAGGGTGCGGACCTGGAAGTACGGCGTCCAGTCCGGGTCGGGTGGCGTGATGCCGCGGGTCGACGCGGGCCGGAAGCCGAAGCGCGAGTAGTAGGCCGGGTCGCCGAGGAGGATCACCAGGGGCTCACCGAGGGCGTCGGCAGCGCCCAGCACGGTGTGCATCAGGGCCTTGCCGACGCCGGAGCGTTGGTGGGCGGGCAGCACGCTGAGCGGGCCCAGGCCGAGAGCGGGGGCGTCGCCGACGGAGCCACGCGTGCACACGACGTGCCCGACGACGACGCCGTCCACCTCGGCGACCAGCGACAGGGCCGGGATCCACCCCGGATCCGCCCGGAGCGCGTCGACCAGCCCCGCCTCACCGCCCGGTCGGGCCGCGAACGCGGCCTCCGTCACGTCGTGGATGGCCCGGATGTCGGCGGCGGTCTCGCGTCGGATCAGCACGACACAGCACCCTACGACCCCACCAGGTGAACCCCCGAGGACATTTCCGCCCCGCGCAGGAACGCCAGCAGCACGCTCTGGAACGCCCGCCCGGCCGACGTCGGCGCCACGTCCGTCCGGTGCGCCAACGCCACCGTCCGAGTGGTGCTGGGCGCCAACGGCGTCCCGTGCAACGACCGCGTGGCCAGCACCGTGCTCGGCACGATCGCCACCCCCAACCCCACCTCCACGAACCGCAGCACGGCGTCCATCTCGCCGCCCTCCACCGCGAACCGCGGCTCGAACCCCGCCTGACGGCACGCCGCCAACGTCGTCTCCCGCAGGTCGTACCCCGGCCGGAACATCACCAGCGGGTGCTCGCGCAGGTCCGTCAAGCGCAGCCGGGTCACCCCCAACGGCGCCGCGGACGCCACCACCAGCTCCTCCCGCAGCACCGGCACCACCGTCAACGCCCGGTCCGCGTCCGCCGGCGACACGATCACCAGCGCCAGGTCGAGCTGCCCCGCCTCCAACGCCGCCACGAGGTCGCGCGACCCGCCCTCCGTCACCGACACCTGGATGCCGGGGTACTCGTCGTGGTACCGCTTGATCACGTCCGCGAACAGGCTGCCGCACAGGCTCGGCGTCGCGCCCACCCGCACCCGGCCCCGCCGCAGCCCCACCAGCTCGGCCACCTCCAGCCGCGCCGTGTCCACATCGGACAGGATCCGGGCAGCCACCGGCAGCAGCGCCTCACCCGCCGGCGTCAGCGTGACGTTCCCGCGCGCCCGGCTGAACAGCTCCGCGCCCAGCTCCTTCTCCAACGCGTGGATCTGCTTGGACAGTGAGGGCTGCGCCACACGCGCCTCCGCCGCCGCCCGCGTGAAGTGCCGTGTCCGGGCCACTGCCAGGAAGTACACGAGCTGCTGGAGCGTCATAGTCCCAGGCTATCTTCAGGCAGCTCACGATGTATTGGACGACTCGTCACACCGGTTCCTAGCGTCAGCGACGTGGACACGATCGGGCTCTACCGCACCACCGTCGGCAAGAAAGTCGTCATGGCGGTCACCGGCGCCGGAATGCTGCTGTACGTCGTCGTGCACATGCTCGGCAACCTGACCGTCTTCTCCGGCCCCGACGCGATCAACGGCTACGGCCACTGGCTGCGCGACATCGGCGTGGTCTGGCCGACGCGGGTGGCGCTGCTCGCCTGCGTGGCGCTGCACTTCGTCGCCGCCTACCAACTGACCGCGAAGGCGCGCAGGGCGAGAGGCCGGTACGAGCACCGCCGACGCGTCCAGGGCAGCTACGCGGCCCGCACCATGCGCTGGGGCGGCGTGATCATCGCCCTGTTCGTCGTCTACCACCTGCTCGACCTCACCGTCGGGTGGCTCAACCCCAACGGCGTGCCCGGCGAGATCCACGCGAACGTGGTCGCCGACTTCCGGCACTGGTACGTGGTGCTGGCGTACACCGTCGCCGTGCTGGCCCTGGGCTTCCACATCCGCCACGGCGTGTGGAGCGCCACCCAGACCCTCGGCGTCACCACCTCGCGCGTGATCGGCCTCGGCGTCGCCGTGACCATCTGCGCCGGGTTCCTCTCCGTTCCCTTCGCCGTCTTCACCGGATTGGTGAGCTGACATGCCCTACACCGAAGGCGCCCCGATCGCCGACCAGCGCGTGCCGGCCGGTCCGATCGAGACCCGCTGGGACCGCCGCCGCTTCTCCGCCCGGCTGGTCAACCCCGCGAACCGGCGCAACCGCAGCGTGATCGTGGTCGGCACCGGCCTCGCGGGCGGCTCGGCCGCGGCGACGCTGGCCGAGCTGGGCTACCAGGTCAAGTCGTTCTGCTACCAGGACAGCCCGCGCCGCGCGCACAGCATCGCCGCGCAGGGCGGCATCAACGCGGCCAAGAACTACCGCAACGACGGCGACAGCGTGCACCGGCTGTTCTACGACACGGTCAAGGGCGGCGACTTCCGCTCCCGCGAGTCGAACGTGCACCGGTTGGCGCAGATCAGCGTCGAGATCATCGACCAGTGCGTGGCGCAGGGCGTGCCGTTCGCCCGCGAGTACGGCGGCCTGCTGGACACCCGGTCGTTCGGCGGCGCGCAGGTCTCCCGCACGTTCTACGCCCGCGGTCAGACCGGGCAGCAGCTCCTGCTCGGCGCCTACCAGGCGTTGGAGCGCCAGATCGCCGCCGGACGCGTCGAGATGCACCCGCGCACCGAGATGCTGGACCTGATCGTGGTGGACGGCCGGGCGCGCGGGATCGTCGTGCGCGACCTCGTCAGCGGCGCGGTGTCCACCCACTTCGCGGACGCCGTGGTGCTCGCGACCGGCGGCTACGGCAACGTGTTCCACCTCTCCACCAACGCCAAGGGCTGCAACACCACCGCGATCTGGCGGGCGCACCGGCGCGGCGCGCTGTTCGCGAACCCGTGCTTCACCCAGATCCACCCGACGTGCATCCCGATCAGCGGCGACCACCAGTCGAAGCTCACCCTGATGAGTGAATCCCTGCGCAACGACGGCCGCGTGTGGGTGCCGCGCGACCCGCACGACACCCGTGCGCCGAACGACATCCCCGAGGCCGACCGGGACTACTTCCTGGAGCGCATGTACCCCGCGTTCGGCAACCTCGTGCCGCGCGACATCGCGTCACGGGCGGCGAAGAACATCTCCGACGAGAAGCGCGGCGTGTACCTGGACTTCGCCGACGCCATCGCACGCCTCGGCGCGCTCGCCGTCGAACAGCGCTACGGGAACCTGTTCGAGATGTACCAGCGCATCACCGGCGACGACCCCTACAAGACGCCGATGCGCATCTACCCGGCCGTGCACTACACGATGGGTGGACTGTGGGTGGACTACGACCTGCGTTCCACGATCCCCGGCCTGTACGTGATCGGCGAGGCGAACTTCTCCGATCACGGCGCGAACCGGCTGGGCGCGTCGGCGCTGATGCAGGGCCTGGCGGACGGCTACTTCGTGCTGCCCGGCGTGATCGGCGACTACCTGGCCGACGCGCCGTTCGACGCGGTCGACGACAGCCACCCGGTGGTCGCCGACACGATGTCCGAGGTGCGCGGCCGGGTGAAGACGCTGCTGGCCGTGAACGGCGACCGCACGGTCGAGTCGTTCCACCGCGAGCTGGGTCGCCTGATGTGGGACGAGTGCGGCATGGAGCGCGACGAAGCCGGGCTGCGCAAGGCGTTGGAGCGCATCCCGGAGCTGCGCGACGAGTTCTGGCAGCGGGTGAAGGTGCCCGGCACGGGCGAGGCGCTCAACCAGGAGCTGGAGAAGGCCGGCCGGGTCGCGGACTTCTTCGAGCTGGCCGAACTGATGTGCGTCGACGCCCTGCACCGCGCCGAGTCGTGCGGCGGCCACTTCCGGTCGGAGAGCCAGACACCGGACGGCGAGGCGCTGCGGGACGACGCCAACTTCTCGTACGTGGCCGCGTGGGAGTACACGGGCGTGGGCCGGCCGCCCGTGCTGCACAAGGAAGAGCTGGTCTTCGAGCACGTAACCCCGAGCACGCGGAGCTACTCATGAAGCTGACCCTGCGGATCTGGCGGCAGAGCGGCGCCACCGGGCGGCTGGTGGAGTACCCGATGGACGACCTGTCGCCGGACATGTCGTTCCTGGAAGCGCTGGACGTGCTCAACGAGCGGTTGATCACGTCCGGGCAGGAGCCCGTGGCGTTCGATCACGACTGCCGCGAGGGCATCTGCGGCATGTGCGGGATGATGATCAACGGGATGGCGCACGGGCCGGAGAAGGCCACCACGGCGTGTCAGTTGCACCTGCGGCACTTCCGCGACGGCGACGTGGTGACCGTGGAGCCGTGGCGCGCCGAGCCGTTCCCGGTGGTGCGCGACCTGGTGGTGGACCGGTCGGCGTTCGACCGGATCGTGGCGGCCGGTGGGTACATCAGCGTGCCGACCGGGTCCGCGCCGGACGCGCACGCCACCCCCGTGCCCAAGCCCGACGCCGACACGGCGTTCGAAGCGGCGGCGTGCATCGGCTGCGGCGCGTGCGTGGCGGCGTGCCCCAACGGTTCCGCGATGCTGTTCACCGCCGCCAAGGCCACGCACCTCGGCGTGCTGCCGCAAGGGCAGCCGGAGCGGTACTCGCGGGCGCGGGACATGGTCGCCGAGCACGACGCGTCCGGTTTCGGCGGCTGCACGAACACCGGCGAGTGCACGTCGGCGTGCCCCAAGGGCATCCCGCTGACCACCATCGCCCGGCTGAACGCCGACCTGCTGCGCGCTCACACCACCCGCAGCGACAGGTAACCCGTCCCGCACACCAGGAGCGTCGAGAGCAGCCCCAGGAGGAGCGCCCTGGGGCTGGTCCGCACGAGGCTCTTGAGGCGCACCGACGTGCCCAAGCCGAACAGCGCGGCGGCCAGCACGACCGTCGTCACGGTGCCGGCCACGTCCAGCACGGCCCGCGGCACCAGCGGGCTGACCAGCATCAACGCCAGGAAACCGAGCAGGAAACCCGGCACCAGCGGCGCGCCCCGCCCGCCGACACCGGCCACGATCGGCGCCAGCAGCGCCACCCGACCCAACTTCACCGCCATGGCCGTCGCCAGACCCCCGGCGGGCGCGGCGGCGGCCACCTGCGCCACCTCGTGCACGCTCAGCCCGATCCACTGCGGTGAGGCGTTCAGCAGCGGCAGCGCGACCATCGCCAGCGTGCCGTAGAGCGTGACGAGCGCGACGCTGGTCGCCACGTGCTCGTCCTCCCGCTCCACCCGGCCCTCGACGGCGGCGATGGCCGACGCGCCGCAGATCGAGAAACCGCTGGCCACGAGGAGGTACAGGCCGCGCGGCAGACGCAGCCAGCGGCCGAGCGCCACGGTGCCGAAGAACGTCACCGAGACCGTGGCGACGATCGCCACCAGAACGCCCGGTCCCAGATCGAGAAGTTGCACAACGGACAGTTGCAGACCGAGCAGCACCACCCCGGTGCGCAGCAGCTTGCGCGTCACGCCCGTCAGCTCAGGCAGGCGTCCACCCACCAGCACACCCAGGACCAACGCGGCGATCAGCACACCACCCAGCCTCCGTCCACGCGCGCGTTCCCGGTAGGCGGCCGTCGACTCTGGGGTCATACCCTGTGGCTATGACCCCGGACCTCGAATCGCTGCGCCTGCTGGTGCTCGTCGGGGAGCTGGGCAGCCTCGGGCGGGCCGCCGAGCAACTGGGCATCGCGCAGCCGTCGGCGAGCAAGCGGCTGTCCACACTGGAACGACGACTCGGCCTCGTGCTGGTCGACCGGGGACGGCGCGGCTCCGTGCTCACGCCCGCCGGCGTCGTGGTGACCGAACGGGCACGGCGCGTGCTGGACGAGGTCGCCGGCCTGGTGGAAGGCGCGCGGGCACTGCGGTCGGCACAGGAGGCCGAGTTGCGCGTCGCCGCGAGCATGACCGTGGCCGAACACCTCGCGCCGAGCTGGATCGGCGAACTCCGCCGCGCCCGACCCGACCTGCGCGTCGGCCTGCGGGTGACGAACTCGGAGACGGTCGGCGCTCTCGTCCGCGACGGCGTGGTCGACCTGGGCTTCGTCGAAGCGCCAGGCCCGCTACCAGGGCTTTCGTCGCGGAAGGTGGCCGTGGACCGGCTCGCCGTGGTCGTCGCGCCCGGCCACCCGTGGTCCCGCCGGCGCCGGCCCCTCACCCCGCCGGAACTGGCCGCGACGCCCCTCGTGATGCGCGAACGCGGCTCCGGCACCCGCGACACCCTCGACCGGGCGTTGCCCGACGCGTGCCCGCCCGCGTTGGAACTCGGCTCCACCACGGCCGTGCGCGGCGCGGTGGTCGCCGGCGTCGCGCCCGCCGCCCTGAGCGTGCTCGCGGTGGCCGTCGACCTCGCCGAAGGCAGGCTGGTCGAAGTGCCCGTCGACCTCGACCTGCGCCGCGTGCTGCGCGCCGTGTGGCCCGGCGGGCGACGGCTGGTGGGACCCGCCGCGGAACTCCTCGCGGTGGCCGCACGTCGTGGTCCGGCACAGCCACAATCCGCAACGGCCGCGGTCCGGTCGTAGTTCAATGAACGCATGAGCTGGTTCCGCCGACGCACCGAACCCGAGCCCGAGCCCGTCCACCTGCCCAACCCGGCCGAGGCAGCGGTCGCGTTCTGGCGGGAGTGGTTCGAGCTGCTGCCGACCGTGAGCGCGGCCCTGGGCGACGGCGAGCCGTACCGGGTGGAGGGCGACCTGGGCGCGATGGTCGCCGCCATGCACCCCGACCTGGAGTTCTCCCTCGAACGCGGGCACCGCGCCATCTACGCCCTGGTGATCACCAGCCGGGAAGACCCGAAGCTGCGGCCCTACACCGACGCGTGGATCGAGGCCGCGCCGTCCGAGGACATGATCTGGGAGTACCACGACTCGGTGCCCGCCGTGCCCGACCCGACCCTCGTCACCATCAACCTCGGGCCGCGCCGCATGCGCCTCGCCGACGTGCGGGTCGTCGCGCAGGTCTCGGACGGCCTGGTCGACGTCGCCGTCTACCACCCCGAGTTCGCCGCCCTCGACGACAAGGCCAGGCAGACCATGACGTTCCTGCCACTGGACGTCACGCTCGGTGAGCGGCTGGCGGGCGAACGGCTCGGCCGCGTGGAAACCGCGTCCGTCGAACCGGAGGGCACGATCGGCCTCCTGGAATTCCGCGACCTGGTCCGCTCGATGGTCGGGGATCCCTCCTGAAATTGTCAGACCCCCTGGTTACCCTCATGCCGTGACCAGCGACGACTCGTTGAACCCGGCCCAGGCCCCCGCCGAGGGCGTCGAGGACGTGCCCGCCGCCGTGCGCGAGGAGCACGCCGCCCTGGCCGAGGTGGTGCGCGGCCACCAGTTCCGCTACTACGTCCTCGACTCGCCGACGGTCAGTGACGGCGAGTTCGACGCGTTGCTGCGCGAGCTGGAGGCGCTGGAGCGGGCGCACCCCGGGCTCGCCACCCCCGACTCGCCCACTCAGCTCGTCGGCGGCACGTTCTCGACCGAGTTCAAGGCCGTCGACCACCTGGAGCGGATGCTCAGCCTCGACAACGTGTTCTCCGCCGACGAGCTGCACGGCTGGTACGAGCGGGTGCGCAAGGAGGTCGGGGCCGACGCCCACTTCCTGTGCGAGCTGAAGATCGACGGGCTGGCCATCAACCTGCTCTACGAGCACGGGCGCCTGGTGAGAGCCCTGACCCGCGGCGACGGGCGGACCGGCGAGGACGTCACGCTCAACGTGCGCACGCTGGAGAACGTGCCGGAGACGCTGACCGGCACCGACGCCTACCCCGTGCCCGCGCTGGTCGAGGTGCGCGGCGAGGTGTTCTTCGCCGTGGAGGACTTCCTGGACCTCAACGCCCGGCTCGTGGAAGCCGGCAAACCGCCGTTCGCGAACCCGCGCAACACCGCCGCCGGGTCGTTGCGGCAGAAGGACCCGAAGGTCACCGCGTCGCGCCGGCTGCGGATGATCTGCCACGGGCTGGGCAAGCGCGAGGGGTTCGAGCTGACCAGGCAGTCCGAGGCGTACGAGGCGCTGCGGGCGTGGGGGCTGCCCGTGTCGTCCCACACCGTCGTGCTGAGCACGTTCGAGGAGATCGGCGCGCACGTCGCGCACTGGGGCGAGCACCGGCACGACGCCGTGCACGAGATCGACGGCGTCGTCATCAAGGTCGACGAGGTGTCGTTGCAGCGGCGGCTCGGCAGCACGTCCCGCGCGCCGCGGTGGGCGATCGCGTTCAAGTACCCGCCGGAGGAGGCCACGACCACCCTGCTGGACATCAAGGTGCAGGTCGGGCGCACGGGCCGCGTCACGCCGTTCGCCGTGATGGAGCCGGTGAAGGTGGCGGGCTCGACGGTCGCCCGCGCCACCCTGCACAACGCGAGCGAGGTCAAGCGCAAGGGCGTGCTGATCGGCGACCGCATCGTGATCCGCAAGGCGGGCGACGTGATCCCCGAGGTGCTGGGGCCGGTGATCGACGCCCGGCCCGCTGACGCTTACGCGTTCGAGATGCCCCTGACGTGCCCCGAGTGCGGCCACGCGTTGCGCCCGATGAAGGAGGCCGACGTCGACATCCGGTGCCCCAACGCGGCGGGGTGCCCGGGTCAGCTGCGCGAGCGCCTGGCGTACCTGGCGTCGCGGTCGGCGTTGGACATCGAGGTGCTGGGCTTCGAGGCGGCGGCGGCCCTGGTCGACTCCCCGGTGTACGGGGACGAGGGCGACCTGTTCGACCTGGACGCGGACAAGCTGGCGCGGGTCGACCTGTTCCGGACCAAGGACGGTGAGCTGACCGCGAACGCGGTGAAGCTGCTGGACAACCTGGAGACGGTGAAGCAACGTCCACTGTGGAGAGTCCTGGTGGCGCTGTCCATCCGCCACGTCGGTCCTACGGCGGCCCGTGCGTTGGCCCAGGAGTTCGGCTCCCTGGACCGCATCGTCACCGCGACGGAGGAGGAACTGGCGTCGGCCGAGGGCGTGGGCCCGACCATCGCCACGGCCGTGCGCGAGTGGGTCGAGACGCCGTGGCGGCAGACGATCGTGTCGAAGTGGCAGGCCGCGGGCGTTCGCACGGCGGAGGAGCGGGACACGTCGATCCCTCGCAACCTGGAGGGGCTGTCGATCGTGGTGACGGGTTCGCTGGAGACGTTCTCCCGCGACGAGGCCAAGGAGGCAATCCTGTCGCGCGGCGGCAAGGCGGCGGGCTCGGTGTCGAAGAAGACGGCTTTCGTCGTGGTGGGCGAGTCTCCGGGCTCCAAGGCGGAGAAGGCGGAACAGCTGAAGGTCCCGATCCTGGACGAAGCAGGCTTCCGCATCCTGCTGACCGAAGGCCCCGAAGCCGCCACCGAGGTCGCCACCATCACCGACCCCCCAACCCCCACCGAGGAGCCCTCATCCCCAGCCTCCTAACCACCCCCACAACCCACTGACCAGCCCTTTCCCCAGTCACCCCACCCACGACCGAGTGATCACGATAGGAGTACCAACCGAAAACACCGTTATCCCCAACCTGAAACGTCGGTTGAAACAACGAGGCCGCCAACCAACCCCACCCCCAACCCACCCCGGCCCCAGACCGCTCCTCTGCCCACCGACCCACACACCGCCCAGCGCCCCGGCCCGCCATCAAGCCGCCACCCACGTCGCTGAGCGGCACCCCGCTCCGCCAGCCGTGGGCCCCGCGACGCCACGCGTGGCACGCGCACCGGGCCGTGCCTCGCCCTCCGCAGCCGCCCTCCGCAGCCGCCCGCCGCCCGCAGCCCTGCCCCGCCGCCCCGCCCCGCAGCCCTGCCCCGCAGCCCTGCGCCGTGACCCGCAAACCCCGAGCGCCACGCCGGGCCTGCGTCGCTCTGGCGTGGCGTCAGCTCACGCCGCCCAGCGCCCTCCGTTGGCCATCGTCGTGCCAGGCACCCCGCGCACGTGACGCCGGTCCGCCGCGTCTGACATCGGTCCGCCCGACACCGCCGCCGCATGCCACCTCGGCCTGTTCACCCGCCACGACCCGCGCATGCAGGTCCCGAAACAACCTCGCGGCGTGCTCCGCCGACCGGGGTAGCCGGAAGTCCGGCTACCTCACCCGTTCGTGTGGTCAGTCGAGTCCGTGCTTGCGTCGCATCCGCTCGGAACCCAGGTCCAGCCAGGTGCAGGCAGGTACAGGCTGTAGCCAGGTGCCCTCTCGGGCGTGGGGTTCCGCAACCCGGACGGCTGGCGAAGGCGATGTCGGGCAGTTCGACGCATCCGGGAAGTGTCATCACGCCGCCCCAGTTCGCCAAGGTGGGTTACCCCAGACGGGTCACCACGGTGAGGCCGCCGCCGGGACGGGCGTGAGTCTCCAACGCCCCACCGTGTGCCGCGACGACAGACGCCACGATGGACAGGCCGAGGCCGACGCCCTGGTCCGACGCCGTGCGGTCGACCGCGACCCGGCGGAACGGCTCGGTCAGCGAAGCCAGTGCCTCCTCCGGCACGACGGCGCCGGTGTTCTCGACCGTGAGGGACGACGTCGCGTCGACCCGCAACCAGACCTCACCGCCGCGGTGGTTGTGCCTGATGGCGTTCTGCACGAGGTTGGCGACCATCTGCTCCAGCAGCAGGACGTCTCCCGACACGACGGCGGGTTCGAGGTCGGCGTGGAGCGCCACGCCGGCGTGGTCGGCGTCCGCCCGGTGTGCCTGGACCACCTGTCGGACGACGTCGTCCAGCCGCACCGGTCGCTCCGCCGACAGGCCGCGGTCGCTCATCGCGAGTACCAGCAGCCCTTCGATGAGCCGTTCGCTGCGGGCGTTCATGGCCAGCAGCCGCTGCCCGAGGTCGGTGAACTCGGCGCTCATCCCCGGCCGCGTGAGGGCGACCTCGATCATCGTGTGCTGGATGGCGAGAGGGGTGCGCAGCTCGTGCGAGGCGTTCGCGACGAAGCGCCGCTGGCTGTCGAACGCGTCGGACAGGCGGTCGAGCATGTCGTCGAAGGTGTCCGCCAGTTCGGTCAGCTCGTCGCGCTTGCCGGACATCGCCAACCGGTGCCGTTCGAGGTTGTCGATGCTCAGCCGGCGCGCCGCCGCCGTGATCTGCTTGACCGGGCGCAACACCCGACCGGCCACCACCCGGCCGAGCAGCACCGCCAGCGCGGCCGCCAGGGCCAGTGCGGCGGACGACTGCACGAGCAGCGTGGTCAGCGTCGCGTCCCGGTAGTCCTGCAACGGCTGGAGGACCGTCACGCGGACCGACCCGTCCGCGCTCGTCCGCTCGCCCGCGAAGGAGATCGGCGTGGGCAGGTTGGCCTGCACGAGCAGGTAGTTGGCGGCCAACAGGATGGCGCCGCTCAGCAGGAACAGCGCGCCGACGAGCACGCTCAGCCTCGTCTTGACCGACCAGTCACTCGCTCCGCGCACCCCGTCACGGCCCGATCCGGTAGCCGACGCCCTGGATCGTCTCGATCAACGGCGGCGTGCCGAGCTTGCGGCGCAGCGTCCCCATCGTCACCCGCACCGCGTTGGTGAACGGATCGATGTGCGAGTCCCACGCCTTCTCCAGCAACTCCTCCGCGCTGACGACCGAGCCCTGTGCCCGCAGCAGCACCTCCAGCACCGCGAACTCCTTGCGCGACAACGCGATGAAGCTGCCGTCCCTGGTGACCTGGTGCCGGCCGACGTCGAGTTCGACGTCCGCCGCGCGCAGGACCGGCGGCAGCGCCGGACCCGCTCGGCGGGCCAGGGCCTGCACCCTGGCGACCAGCTCGGCGAAGGCGAAGGGCTTGGTCAGGTAGTCGTCGGCGCCGAGGCCGAGGCCCCGCACGCGCTCGGTGATCTCGCGCGCCGCCGTCAGCATGAGGATCCGCGCACTGTGCGTGGACGCCACTGCCCGGCACACGTCGTCACCGTGGACCTTCGGCAGGTCCCGGTCCAGCACCACGACGTCGTAGGGGTGTTCGGCGAGCATGTGCAACGCGTGCGCTCCGTCCAGGCTGATGTCCACCGCCATCGACTGCCGTCTCAGACCTTCGGCGATCGCGTCGGCCATCATCACTTCGTCTTCGACCACCAGCACCCGCACCGGTCGTCCCTCCGTCACGGACCAGTTCAGCACCACCGATTTCATCATACGGATGAAAATGCGCACGGGAAATGCATGAGCCGCAGGGTCGACGCGTGTTCGCGTCGACCCTGCGGTAGGTCGGTCGATCAATGGTGGGACGAACGTCAGCCGCGCGTCTGGAAATCGATGCCGGTCCAGCTGGAGCCGGAGCAGTTGCCGTACACGAACCACGGCGCCGGGCGCGCCTGGATCCAGGCGCCGACCGTGGAAGTGCCGTTCGCGCAGTAGGTGATGGTGCGCAGTTCCCCGGAGTAGCCCTGGCAGCTGCCTTCCCAGCGCCAGCCGTAGTCCGCGGTGATGACGCAGTCCCAGCTGGCCTCGGTCGAGGACACCGGCGCGGACTGCACGCCGGAGAACGCCTGGTCGGCGCCCGCCGCCGAGGCGGGCGCCAGGGTGAGCAACAGCAGGCCCGCCAGGGCGGCGACCGTCACTCCGATCTTGGTGAGGATGCCGGTGATCCCGTTCTTGGGCATGGAGGAACTCCTTTACGACCGCTGGGTTGTGGTGCGCCGATGTCGAATGGGAAAGGCGCAGCAGTAAGCACGTGTTCGCTTGCGGGATTGGACTCGGCCCTTTGTCGAGCCTTTGTCTCGCACTGGGAACACTGCCAGCGATCCGGTCTCCTCGAAAGCAATGGAAGCGATCGCTTCCCGATGAACCGACCACTCCGGACGAGCGCTCTCAGCCGGCGGTCAGCGCCTCGGTCGGGGTGAGGCGCGACGCCCGGATCGCCGGGTACGCCCCGGCGAGCGACCCGAGGACCAGAGCGCTCAACGGTCCACCGACGACGGCGTACCACGGCAGCACCGCGGGCCAGCCCTGGCTGGTGGCGTACCACGTGGTGATGCCCGAACCGAGCAGCACACCCAGTCCGCCGCCGAGCCCGGCCAGCACCACCGACTCGGCCAGGAACTGGCCCCTGATCTGCCGCCGCGTCGCCCCGAGCGCACGGCGGAGCCCGATCTCGCGGCGGCGTTCCATCACCGACACGATCATCGTGTTGGCGACCCCGACCCCGCCCACCAGCAGGGCGACCCCGGCGAGGCCCAGGTAGAGCGCCGAGTAGGCCTGCTCGGTGAGCTGCTGCGCGGCGAGCGCGTCGGACGGCTTGGTGACCAGCACCTCGCCGGGCGACTCCGGGTTGATGCTGCGGCCGAGCACTTGGCGGACCTGGCCGACGGCGTCGTCGTCCGACCGGACGTACACGGTGCTCGGGTGGCCGTCGAAACCGAGGTAGGTCCGGGCCGCCGTCCAGCCCACCAACGCCGACGTGTCCAGCAAGGGGTGCAGCGGCAACGGGGCCAGCACACCGACGACGGTGAACCAGTGGTCGTCGACCCGCACCACCGGGTTCGGCGTCTCGTCGGTCAGGGCGATGCCGAGCCTGGCCGCGGCGCCCGCGCCGAGGACCGTGGTGGGGAACCGCTCGGTGGCTTCGTTCAGGAAGACCCCTTCGCGCACCGAGCCGCGCAGCACGGCCAACAGGTCGAGCCTCGTCGCCCGCACCGCGAGACCGCCGGTCCGCTCCGGTGGCAGCCGGTCGTTGCGCCGGATCGCGGCATCGGTGTTTCCCGTGGCGCTCGCCGCCTGCACCGGTGCGATGCGCGCGGCCCGGTCCGCGGCGTCGTCCGGGAGCTTCGCCGGTCGATCACCACCGAAACCCGCGCTGCCGGCTTCCGCCTGCAACAGGTTGGGGCCGAGCGCCTCGAACCTGGCGCGCAGCGCGCTCTGGTTGGACGCGGGCACCCCGATGACGGCGACGAGCGCGGCGATGCCGATCGCGACGCCGACGCTCGCGAGGACCGTGCGCAACGGCCGCGTGTGCACGCCCACGAGGCCGAGCCTCAGCACGTCAGCCGGGCGCAGTCGTTGAGGTCGTGGCAGCGGAGGTCTTGCCCGGGGCGGAGACCCGGTCATGCGCCCACCTCCGCGGTGTCGGCGCGCACCGAACCGTCCACCATGTCGATGCGGCGACGTGCCCGGTCGGCGACCGACATGTCGTGCGTGATGATCACCAGCGTCGTCCCCTCGGCCGCGTTCAGGTCCACCAGCAGGTCGAGCACACCGGCGCCGGAGCGGGTGTCGAGGTTCCCGGTGGGTTCGTCGGCCAGCAGGATCGGCGGCCGGTTCGCCAGCGCACGGGCGATCGCGACGCGCTGGCGTTCGCCGCCGGACAGCTCGCCGGGCAGGTGGTCCACGCGGTGACCGAGCCCGACGCGGCGCAACGACTCCAGCGCCGCGGCACGCCGCTGCCGGCTGGGCACTCCGGCGTACGTCGAGGCCGTGGACACGTTCTCCGCCGCCGTCATGCCCTCGGTGAGGTGGAACTGCTGGAACACGAAGCCGATCCACCGCGACCGCAACGCCGCCAGCCGCCGATCCGACAGCGCGGCCACGTCGTGCCCGTTGACCTCGACGCGGCCGCTCGTCGGGTGGTCCAGCGCGCCCAGCAGTTGCAGCAGGCTGGACTTGCCGGAGCCGGACGGCCCGACGATCGCTACGGTCTCGCCGCTCCCCACCCGGAGCGACACCCCGCGCACGGCGCGTACTCCGCCCGGGTAGGTCTTGCTCACGTCGATCAACTCCAGCGCGGGTGTCACGACGCCGTCACCACCGCCATGCCTTCGGCGATCTCCGGCCCGGTCACCTCGACCAGGCCGTCCGCGAAGACACCGACCTCGACCGCGACGAGGTCGCGGACGCCGTCCCGGATCACCTCGAGGCCGTAGCTGCCCTCGCGGAGGGCGAGCAGCGCCTGCACCGGGACCGCCAGCACCCCGTCGCGCCGCGCCGTCTCGAACGCGATGGTGACGGCGGTCGGGTCGGCCGGGCCGACCGCCGCCGGATCGTCGATGCCGAAGGTGACGGGCACGGCCTGCTCGCCGGCGGCGTCGGGATCCTGTTGGGCGCCACCGCGCCCGGTCGCCGTCGGGGGGTGGATCGCGCTCACCGTGCCGGGCGTGGTCCGCCCGCCGAGAAGCTCGATCTGCACCTTCATGCCGACGGAGACGAGCCCGCGCAGCTCCAGCGGAAGCCTCATGGCGACCTGCCTCCCGACGCCGCTCAGCGTCATCAGCTCGCCGGTCGCCGGGTCGCCCAGCGCCGCGGTGACCGACTGGACCTGCTGTGCCTGCGGCGCGACCACGACCTCGCCGACGGCGACGCGCCCCGTCTGCTCCACCTCCCGCTCCCGCTGCCAGCGGCGCACCGCGGCCTCGGTCGGCTTGCCGAAGATCCCGTCCACCGGCCCCGGCCGGTGGCCCAGCGCGGCGAGGTTCTCCTGCAGCACGCGGACATCGGGCCCTTCGGGCACGCCCTCGTGCAGCTCGCGGTACATGGGCACGGTCCCGAAGAACAACGGCACCCCGACGGCGTCGACGGAGTACACCGGTTGCCCGCGGTCGATCACGGCTCCCGGCGCGGGCAGGGCCGTGACGGTGCCCGCGCGCCGGCCGGTCAGCACCGCCTCGCCGACCGGCGTGATCGTCGCGTCCACCCGTTCCCTGGTCACCAGGTCGGTCCTGCGGATCTCGGCGGTCTTCGGCGCGGGGGCCGGCGCCGAGGCTTCCGCCACGCCCGACCCCGCGTCCCGCTGGGCGAGCCACACCACCGCACCCGTCAGGACCACGGTGGCCGCGGCCGCGAGGACGAGGAACACCCGTCGTCCGCGGCGGCGAGCGGTCGCCGGGCTGTCGTGCCCGGTCATGAGGTGGTCGTCACCTCGGCGCCGCGGCGCACCTGCTCGTCGCACTTGTCGAGCGCCTGCTTGATCCGCGGGTCGTCCTGGGCGTTGCCGGGCAGGGAGAGCACGCCGCCGTCCTCGGGCTTGGGATCCGGCACCTCCACCCCTTCGCCCCGCAGGCACTCGGCCAGCGCCAACTGCTGCGCGATCCGCTCCGGGTCCACCGGCTCGGGTTGCCCGCCTCCGGGGGCGTACTGCTTGCACTTCCCGTACGCCTCCTCGTTCTTGCGCCGCTGCGGCTCGGCCTGCGGGGTGATGCGCACCGAGCCGTTCTCGCCGTCCCCGGAGTTGAAGGACGGCAGGGTGCCGCCGTTGTCCTTCATGCACTGGGCGAACTTCTCCTGGTCCGCCGCTGTGCCGTTGTCGTTCCCCGACGTCTGCCCCGGCTGGTCGAGGGACGCGACCTCACGGCCCGGTGCGTCCGTGCCGCAAGCCGTGATCAGCGCGAACCCCAGAACGGTCAGCACCATCGCGACTCGATGTGCCATGACGGCCCCCTCACTGTTCGGTGCGATTGGTCATTTGTAGCGTTGTGGCGATCTCGTCGGCGTCAGCGAATTCGCTTATGCCTCCTTTATGCGGTTTACCGAGGGGCGCCCGCGGAGCGGGCACAGCGGTCGCGATGGACAGCAGCGAAGCCCGGTACGCCTCGACCGCGATCGTGACCAACTCCTCGTGCGGCAGGTCCGGCCAGGCCGCCAGGGCCGCGCGGAGTTCGTCCAACGTCCGCGAGGCACGGCGCGACTCGCGTTTCGTCAACTCGGCGAGAACTTCGAGCGCGGTGGCGTCCGGCACACCCGACCGGCGCAACCCCATGGCCGCGAACACGGCACGCGGGGCTCTGACGACCAGCTCGCCGACCCGGTGGCCCAACACGCCGCCCTGCTCGAGCGATCGCGACAACGACGGCCGCGCGCGCAGCAGGCCGCGGAGCCGATCGGCCGGGAGCAGCACCTCCCCGACCACGCTGTCCGGGTCGAGCAGCGCGCGGACCGCGTCCAGCGACTGCCCGGCCCGCTGGAGACGGGTGATCAGGCCGAGCCGCGCGACGTGCCGGGCGTCGTAGTAGGGGGTTCGCCCGTGACGCCGTGGTTCCGGCAGCAGGCCGCGGTTCTGGTAGGTGCGGATGGTGCGGGTGGTGACGCGCACCATCCGCGCCAGCTCGTCGATCTTCATCAGGTGGCGCGTCTCGGCGGCGTTCTCCCGAGCCGCGCCGCCGTCGTCGGTCCGGGATCTTCGGCGCTCCCCGGCGTCATCCACGACGTCGTCCGACTGGTCGATTCACCTGGACATGGCGGTGGCGCGTCGTCAACACATCTGCTCCCCGGGCTGTGCGTCCGCCATTCCCGGCCCACGGAAGTGAGCCGGTGTCGGATTCGGCGGAATGTCGGCGGAGTCGCTCGACATCGGATTCGGTGCTTCCGGTGAATGCCGCGCGATCGACTTCTCGTGGTGATCGCACGACGATCAACCGTAAGGGCCCGCCTGGGTCATGACGAGTGTTGATGTGTTGATTCTTCGAGTGCACACCGGTGCGCCACGAATGCCGCCGAGGCGCGACTGGTCCATTCGGCAGACCCGCAGTGGTGTTTCAGGTCCGGTGTCGAGCGTGCTCCAGCGCGAAAAGCCGCATGAGGTCGTCCACGGCGTACCGGTCGCGCGCCGTCCGCTGGAGGATGTTCTCCCCGGTCAGCCCGTCGAGCAGCCCGCGCGCCTCCGCGGCGGAGACGTGCCCGAGCGTCGCGGCGGTCGCCACGTCGACCTCGGGTTCGGGGTGTCGTGCGAGCAGTTCCAGCATTCGGGTGGCGTCGGCGCCGAGATCGCGACAGGACCACCGGAGAACCGACCGCAGCGCGAGCGAGGGATCCTGCGACAGCATGTCTAGCCGGCGGGACTCTTCCGACAGCAGGGCGACGGCCTCCTCGACCGACAGGTAGGCGTGGGTGGCGACGAGTTCGGCCGCGATGCGCAGGGCCAGCGGCACGTTGGCGCACAGGCGTGCCAGCGCGTCGATCGACCGCTCCGAACCGGCGGCGGCGCCGACGGTCGTGCGGAGCAACGCCGCCGACTCGGCCGGGTCGAGGGCTCCCAGGCTGATCCGCACGGCGTGCGTCCGCACCGCCAAGCCGAACATGCGGTTGCGGCTGGTGATCACGACCGCGCATCCCGCCGCACCGGGGAGCAGCGGTTCGACCTGTTCCGCGCGAGCCGCGTTGTCCAGCACGATCAGCACTCCACGCGACGCCACCACGGACCGGTAGAGCGTCGCCTTGCGGTCTGGTTCCGCCGGGATGCGGTGTGCCGGAACGCCGAGCGCGACGAGGAAGTCGTCCAGCACGTCCGCCGGTTCGACCGCCGGCCCGTCGGCGTAGCCCCGCAAGTCGGCGTGCAACCGCCCGCCGGTGAAGCGATCCGCGACGTCGTGCGACCACCTCAGGGCCAACGCCGTCTTCCCGACACCGGGCGGTCCCTCCACGAGCACGACCCCCGGCGTGCCGGGCACGCCCAACCCGGCCAGGACCTCGTCCATGCGGGCGAGTTCGGCCTGCCTGCCCACGAAACCGGAGGTCGCCGCCGGCAGCTGCGCCGGCGGCAACCGGTCAGGTCCGTTGTCCGCCAACGCCAGCAAGCCTCCGCCGGCACCCAGCACCTCGTCACAACGCCGGGCCAGGCTCGGCGACGGCGACACCCCGTTCTTGACCTTGCTCAACCAACTCGGGCTGTACCCGACCAACTTCGACAACTGCCGCCACGACACGCCACGCGCGACGCGCAGCCGTTCGAGCTCGACGCTGAACGGCGTCCCGCCCGGCGCCCCGACGCCGTCCGGTCTGCCGGGTCTGCCATCCGTGTCGGCACACGCGCCGTTCGTCGCTTCCACTACAACGAGCCCCCTCGTCGACAGCCATCTGCGAAGTAGCGTTCCGCAGTCAATCGGTCACGCTGCGGCTCTGGCAAGCTCTCGTCGGCGGACTTCACCGCCGCACCCCCGCGTTCCGCGCCTTGATCGAGCCCTGCGAGCGCAGTTGGCTGGACGACAATCGGTGGTCCAGTGAGGTGGAGGGGAACGCAGATGGCCGACATCGTGGTGAGGCCCGCCAGGGAAGACGAGTGGGCGGCGGCGGGGGCGATCACCGTGGCCGCGTACCAGGCCGACCGCCACATCGACAGCCACACCGGCGGGTACGCCGACACGCTGGTCGACACGCGCACCCGGGCCCGCGAGGCGGAGCTGCTGGTCGCGGTGGACGTCGGGAACACCGTGCTCGGCACCGTCACGGTGGTCCGCCCCGGCACCCCGTACGCCGAGGTCAGCCGGGACGGCGAAGTGGAGTTCCGGATGCTGGCGGTGAGCCCGGCGGCACGCGGGCGCGGGGTCGGCGAGGCGTTGGTGCGCGCGGTGATCGTGCGGGCACGTGAGCTCGGCGCGCGGCGGTTGGTGATGAGCAGTTCCCAGCACATGACCACGGCCCACCGGCTCTACCAGCGGCTCGGGTTCCAGCGGCGGCCCGATCGCGACTGGCGGCCGGTGCCCGGCGTCGACGTGACCGCGCTCGGCTTCAGCCTCGAACTCGCATGATCTCGTCGCGCAGCGCACGGTCCCGCGCGGCCCGGTCGTAGAGCAGTTCCACCAGCGTCGCGTGGTCGAGTTCGGCGAGGCGGACGCGCAGCTCCTCGTCCGCCGCGTCCTGCGGCGGCACGGTCAGGCCACGCTCCAGCAGCACCAGCCCGACCGCGACGCAGTGCTTGCAGAAGAAGCCCTGCGACCCGTACGGGCACGTGCACGCCCCGTCGAGGCGGGTGTCGTCCCACTGGAGCGTCACCCGGTACTCGGCCGCGCCGACCACGACACCTTCCACGTGCCGCGAGCGGACGGCCAGCTCGACCACGGCGTCCCGGTAGGTCAGCCCGCGCCAGTACGACTTGGCGCCCGCGTGGTGGCGCAGCAGGGCTGAGGTCAGCGTCGGCATGGCGGTATCCAACACCTTGTGGTTCGGTGGGTTTCGTGCTCCAGGCTTGTCTGAACGGCGCCCGGGAGCCGGGCAGCCACCCTAGTGTGCCGATCACGCCGCAGCAGCTGGCGGCCGACGCCGCGGAGTGCGCCGAGCTGGGGGTGACGTCGTTCCACCTGCACCCGCGTGACGTGGTGGGCCTGGAGGTGCTCGCGGGTCCGGAGGTCGCGACTTCGGTGTCCGTGGTGCGATCCGTGGTGCCGCACGCGGAGATCGGCGTGACGACCGGCGCGTGGATCGTGCCGGACACCGTGCGGCGGGCTGAGCTGGTGCGCGGGTGGGCGGGGCTGGCCGCGGGCCGTCCCGACTTCGCGTCGGTCAACGTGCACGAGGACGGTTGGCTCGCCGTCGCCGACGCGGTGCACGACGCCGGGATCGGCATCGAGCTGGGCGTGTTCCACGTCGAGGCGGCGCGGGCGTTGCTGGACGTCGGTGTGCCTCCGGGGACGGTCCGCGTGTTGGCGGAGGTGCGGCCGGGGGAGACGGCGGACCACGCGGCACGGCTGCTCGACCTGCTCAGGCCGCTCGGGGTGCCGGTCCTGCTGCACGGTGAGGACGACAGCGCGTGGCCGGTGCTGGACTACGCGTTGTCGCTCGGTCTGGACACCCGCATCGGGCTCGAGGACACGCTCACCTCCCGTGACGGCACGCCGGCGGCGGACAACGCGCACCTGGTGCGGCTGGCGCTCTAGCCGCGCGCTAAAAGCACTGGTAGCACGGTCGCGTGCCGTGGTTTCGTTGCGTTTATGGTGTCCACTGACCGGCTCCTCGCCTTCGCGGCCATGTCGTTCCTGCTGATCGTGATCCCGGGGCCGAGCGTCCTGTTCGTGGTCGGGCGGGCGTTGGCGCAGGGTCGTCGGGCCGCGTTGATCACGGTCCTGGGGAACACGCTCGGCGCTTACGCCCTGGTCGTGGCCGTCGCGTTCGGCGTCGGGGCGGTCGTGGAGCGGTCGGCGGTCGTGTTCACGACGTTGAAGCTGGTCGGCGCCGCGTACCTGGTGTACCTCGGGGTGAAGGCGGTGCGGCAGCGCGGGTCGCTGCACGCGACGTTCACGGCGGGCGGTCCGGCGCACGGCGGGCTGCGGACGTTGTGGGAGGGCTTCGCGGTCGGCGTGGCGAACCCCAAGACGATCGTGTTCTTCGCCGCCGTGCTGCCGCAGTTCGTGGACCGCGCGCAAGGCGGCGTGGCGGCCCAGATGCTCCTGCTCGGCCTGGTGTTCAACATCATCGCCGTGGCGTCCGACAGCGTCTGGGGCCTGGCCGCCGCCACCGCGCGCACCTGGTTCGCCCGCTCACCCCGCCGCCTGGCCGCGGTGGGCGGCGCCGGCGGCCTGACCATGATCGGCCTGGGCGTCACCATCGCCACCACGGGCCGCCAGCCCTAACCCCCAGCTCCGCGTGTCCTACGTTCGCGTCGCGCGTGTCCTACGTTCAGAACACCCGTGTTGAACGCTCAGAACAAGATCGACTGTTCTGAGCGTTGAACTCGGGGTAGGGGAGGACGACGGAGACGATGCCGGCCAGGTGGGCCAGGCGGGCGACCTCGGCGGCGCGGAACATCGGGCCGCCAGGGCGGCCCACCAGCAGGACGCGGTCCGGCTTGCCGAGAGGGGTGGCGGCCAGTTCGGTGCCCAGTTCCTGCCACGTCTCGGGGACCCACGAGTCCTCGCCGTCCAGGACGGTGGCACGGGCCAGCGGCAGCCACGGCGGGGTGGCCAGCTTGGTCTCGGGAGCGGCCGACGACGAGGTCAGGCGGCGCACGGTGCTGCCGTCCCACGACACCACCACCGCCCACCCCGCACGGATGATCTTCGGCACGCCCTCGGTGAACACCGCGAGCCCGTTGCGCGGGTCCTCGGCGACCTCCTCCACCAGCTCCAGCTCACGGTGGGTGTCCAGCACGCCGGCGTACGGCCGGACCGCGTCCACCTCGACGCCTTCGATGGACTCCGCGGCCGTGATCAGCACGTCGGGCAGCCGCCCGGAGGGCAGCTCGACCACCAGGTCGTCGATGGCCAGGCCCGCCCCGCGCTCCACCACGTCCACGCTGAGGATGTCGGCCCCGATCGCGCCGAGCGCGGAGGCGACCGCGCCCAGGGTGCCGGGACGGTCCGGGAGCTGGACCCGGATCAGGAAGGACACGGTGCACGCCTCCAAGGCTGTGGTGGAGCATCGAGGTGGAAACTCGCCGGTCGATGATTCTCGCAGACGCAGCTTCGCTTTCCGACCCACCAGGGGCGTTGCGCACGGGTAAAATCGCGCACCCCCGCGCGCGAGCGCGGGCAACCCGGTCGGAGGTCGGCCTGACCAGCCAATAGACTCGGCAGGTCCCAAATCCGAAAAACCGACCCACGGGGGTTGACGAGGTGCCCAGCATCTCCCGCGACGAGGTCGCGCACCTGGCCCGCTTGGCGAGGCTCGCCGTCACCGACGACGAGCTGGACCTGTTCGCCGGCCAGTTGGACGTGATCCTGCAGTCGGTGGCCACGGTGGGCGACATCGCCACCGCGGACATCCCGCCCACTTCGCACGCCGTTCCGCTGACCAACGTGTTCCGCGAGGACGTGGTGCGTCCCAGCCTCGGTCAGCAGCAGGCGCTCGCGGGCGCCCCCGCCGCCGAGGACGGCCGCTTCCGCGTGCCCCGCATCCTGGGGGAGGAAGCATGACCGACCTGATCCGCAGCACGGCCGCCGAGCTGGCCGCCAAGATCGCGAGCCGCGAGGTCTCCGCGGTGGAGGTCGCCCAGGCGCACCTCGACCGGATCGCCGAGGTCGACGGCGCGGTCAACGCGTTCCTGCACGTCGACACCGAGGGCGCGCTCAAGGCCGCGCGGAAGGTCGACGACGACATCGCCGCCGGGGCGCACGTCGGTCCGCTGGCCGGCGTGCCGATCGCGCTCAAGGACGTGCTCACCACCGAGGGCGTGCCGACCACGGTCGGCTCGAAGATCCTCGAGGGCTGGATCCCGCCCTACGACGCCACGGTCACGCGCAGGCTGAAGGAAGCCGGCGTGGTGGTCCTCGGCAAGACCAACATGGACGAGTTCGCGATGGGCTCGTCCACGGAGAACTCGGCGTACGGCCCGACCCGCAACCCGTGGGACCTGGACCGCATCCCGGGCGGCTCGGGCGGTGGCTCGGCGGCGGCGCTGGCCGCGTTCGAGGCGCCCCTGTCGATCGGCACGGACACCGGCGGCTCGATCCGCCAGCCCGGCGCGGTCACCGGCACGGTCGGCGTGAAGCCCACCTACGGCGGTGTGTCCCGGTACGGGCTGGTGGCGTTCTCGTCGTCGCTGGACCAGGCCGGGCCGTGCGCCCGGACGGTGCTGGACGCGGCCCTGCTGCACGAGGTCATCGCCGGTTACGACCCGATGGACTCGACCTCGATCAACGCGCCCGTCCCGCCCGTGGTGGCGGCGGCGCGCGAGGGCGCGAACGGCGACCTGTCCGGTGTGCGCGTCGGCGTGGTCACGCAGTTCAGCGGCGAGGGCTACCAGGCGGGCGTGCTGCGCAGCTTCGAGGCGGCCGTGGCGCAGCTCAAGCAGCTCGGCGCGGAGATCGTCGAGGTCTCGTGCCCGAGCTTCGACTACGCGCTGCCCGCGTACTACCTGATCGCGCCGAGCGAGGCGTCGTCCAACCTGGCCCGCTTCGACGCGATGCGCTACGGCATCCGCGTCGGCGACGACGGCACGCGCAGCGCCGAGGAGGTCATGTCGCTGACCCGCGAGGCCGGTTTCGGCCCCGAGGTGAAGCGGCGGATCATGATCGGCACGTACGCGCTGTCGTCGGGCTACTACGACGCGTACTACGGCTCGGCGCAGAAGGTGCGCACGCTGATCAGCCGCGACTTCGACGCCGCGTTCGCCACCGTGGACGTGCTGGTCTCGCCGACCACGCCGACCACCGCGTTCCCGATCGGCGAGCGCACCGGCGACCCGATGGCGATGTACAAGGCCGACCTGTGCACGATCCCGGCGAACCTGGCCGGCAACGCCGCCATGAGCGTCCCGAGTGGACTGTCGGACGAGGACGGCCTGCCGGTGGGGCTGCAGATCATGGCGCCCGCGCTGCAGGACCACCGGATGTACCGGGTGGCGGCGGCGTACGAGGTGGCGCGTGACGCGGCCCTGGGCGCGACGGTGATCAGCGGCGTGCCGCAGTTGGCGGGTGCGCGGTGAAGCGGGCGCGGACGGTCCTCGCGCTCGTGGGCGCCGCGGGTGCGGCCACCAGCGCGTTCTCCACGTTGAAGTCGGCTCGCGGCAAGAACGACAAGCTCGCCCTGGCCAACGCGGTGGCGAGCATCCTGGTGGCGATCACGGGCGCGGCGCTGGCCGTGCGGGGTCTGCGGAAGGACGGGAAGGCATGACGTCGGTGCACGAGCTGATGGACTACGCCGAGGTCATCGAGCGCTTCGACCCGGTGCTGGGGTTGGAGGTGCACGTCGAGCTGCACACCAACACGAAGATGTTCTGCGGCTGCGCGAACGTGTTCGGCGGCGAGCCGAACACGCAGGTCTGCCCGGTGTGCCTGGGCATGCCGGGCGCGCTGCCCGCGGTCAACGGCACGGCGGTGGAGTCGGCGATCCGGATCGGGTTGGCGCTCAACTGCGAGATCGCCGAGTGGTGCCGGTTCGCCCGGAAGAACTACTTCTACCCGGACATGCCGAAGAACTTCCAGACCTCGCAGTACGACGAGCCGATCGCGTTCAACGGCTTCCTGGACGTGACGCTGGACGACGGCTCGCTGTTCCGGGTCGAGATCGAGCGCGCGCACATGGAGGAGGACACCGGCAAGTCGCTGCACGTCGGCGGCTCGGACGGCCGCATCCACGGCGCGGAGCACTCGCTGCTGGACTACAACCGCGCCGGCGTGCCGCTGATCGAGATCGTCACCAAGATGATCCCGGGCACCGGTGAGCGGGCGCCCGAGGTGGCGCGCGCGTACGTGACGGCGCTGCGGGACCTGCTCAAGGCGCTCGACGTGTCCGACGTGCGGATGGACCAGGGCTCGCTGCGCTGCGACGCGAACGTGTCGCTGTCGCCGAAGACCACGGGTGAGCTGGGCACGCGCACCGAGACGAAGAACGTGAACTCGCTGCGCAGCGTCGAGCGGGCCGTGCGGTTCGAGATGACCCGCCAGGCGGCGGTGCTCGCGAACGGCGGTTCGGTCACCCAGGAGACCCGGCACTTCGACGAGTCGACGGGGTCCACCTCGCCGGGGCGCAAGAAGGAGACCGCGGAGGACTACCGGTACTTCCCGGAGCCGGACCTGGTGCCCATCGCGCCGTCGCGCGAGTGGGTGGAGGAGCTGCGCGGCACGCTGCCGGAGCTGCCGTGGGAGCGCCGCAAGCGGGTGCAGGAGGAGTGGTCGCTGACCGACGCCGAGCTGCGGGACCTGGTCAACGCGGGTGCGGTGGACCTGGTGGCGGCCACGGTGGAGGCGGGCGCGACGCCGGCCGAGGCCAGGTCGTGGTGGGTGGCGTACCTGACGAAGGAGGCCAACGCCCGCGGTGTGGAGCTGGCCGAGCTCGGCATCACGCCGGCGCAGATCGCGCGGGTCGTCGGGCTGGTGAACGCCGGTGAGCTGACCAACAAGCTCGCCCGCGAGGTCGTCACCGGCGTGCTGGAGGGCGAGGGCGAGCCCGAGGCGGTCATCGAGGCGCGTGGCCTGAAGGTCGTCTCGGACGACTCCGCGTTGGAGAAGGCGGTGGACGAGGCGCTGGCGGCGCAGCCGGACGTGGCGGCGAAGATCCGCGACGGCAAGGTGGCGGCGGCCGGCGCGATCGTCGGCGCGGTGATGAAGGCGACGAAGGGTCAGGCGGACGCGAAGCGCGTGCGCGAGCTGATCATCGCCCGCTGTTCGTAGGTGTCTGTTCGGCGGTGGGGCGGTGCCGCGGTCGCGGTGCCGCCCCACCGCCGTTTTATGTCCGTGAAACGGTGCGTCCACTCGCGACCGGTCCATTCGCGATTCGTCCTACTCGGACACCGTTGGTCACCATTTCGGGACGGCCCGTGTCCGAACCGGAAATGACCGGAGTGTGATTCCACGTGGGCCGGACCACGTGGACTCGCCTTATTGCGGGCCCTGAGTGCCTGCACTCTGTTAACACGTTCGTCCGTTCGAGTGGTAACACTTTCCGAACGGACGCTCCCGTGCTGGTCAGCGAAGCTCAAGATCGACTTGTTGGTAGCTCTCGGTATATTTCCACCTCCCCAGGTGCGTCCATCTGTGTCAGGCTTGGGCCGTTCGGCAGGGCCGGGGGGCCACCGAAACGACCTGAATCAGCCGCCGAGGATGCCCCGATCAGGGGTTCCGTTGTAGGGGAGGCAACGCCATGACCCGAACTGACCGGAAGCTCGTCGCCGAGATCGACGTCATCGAGGACAAGATCGTCGACGAGGTCGCCGACACCGAGCAGACCACCACCGACCTGGTCGACGTCGGCGGGCTGGAGCCGACGGGCGGCCCGTACAAGCCGACCACCGACGACCCCGAGGTCGAGCGGATCCTGAAGCCGATGGGCGGCCCGTACAAGCCGACCGGCGACCCGGAGACCAACGGTGGCCCGTACAAGCCCACGACCGACGAGCCGGCGGCTGTCACCCAGACGAAGTAATACCGGTCACCGACAATCACGGTGACGTCACACTGAATGCCGTCGGCCACCGGCCGGCGGCATTCCTCTGCCGCTTGTGATCTCATATGACCGTGCCTGGCGAATCGCGTGGCCCCTCCGGACCGGATCACGCCGTCACCCGGGCCCGGCAGTTGCACCGCAGCGCGTTGGACGCGGCCACCGCCGACCGCCACCCGTCCGCCATCCGGCAGATGCGCCGGGGCCTGGCGCTGCTGGAGACCCCCGGGATCGACCCCCAGGAACGGCTCGAAGTCCGCACGCGGCTGCGGAACACGCTCGCGTTCTGCCTCGCCGAGACGGGCAAGGTCGACGACGGCCTCACCCAGCTCGCGGGCGTCGACGCCGAGCTCGCCGGGCTGCGGGACGAGGAGCTGCGCGCGCACCTGTCCACGCTGGTCAACCTCAACCGCGCGGCCCTGCTGTGCCGGGTCGGCCGCATCGACGAGGGCATCGCCCAGCTCGACCGGGAGATCGAGCGCAGCGCGCGCCGCCTGCCCGCGCACGCCGACCCCGAGGCCGTCGACCTGCTCGCGCTGGCCCTGTCCAACCGGGGCAACGCGCACGGCGAGGTGCACCGCTACGACAAGGCCGCGCGGGACCTCGACCGCGCGGTCGAGCTCGCCGACGCGCACGGCCTGCCGCTGCGCGCCGCGATCGCCAAGCACGCGTTGGGCAACGCGGTGCAGCGCGCGGGCGACATCCCGGCCGCCCTGCGCCACTACCACGAGGCCAACCGGGCGTTCCAGGAACTCGAGCCGGGCCTGCTGCTGCGCCTGCGGATCGACCAGGCCGAGGCGATGATCAGCGTCGGCCTGGCCGACGAGGCGGGCCGGCTGCTGGACGAGGTGCTGCCGGAGCTGCGCCGCCAGCGCATCGGGCAGGACGTCGCCGAGGCCGAGCTGTTCCGCGCGGCGGCGGCGTTGCAGGACGGTGACCTCGTGCTGGCCCGGCGGATGGCGACCTCGGCGCAGCGCAAGCTGGTGGGGCGCGGCAGCCCGGCGTGGGCGGCGGTGGCGGGGCTGATCGCGTTGCGGGTGGACGTGGTCCGCACGCTCGGCTCGCGGCGCCCGGTCGCCGGGGTGGTGCGGCGGGCGGTCGAGCTGTCCGCGGAGCTGGCCGGGCTGAAGCTGCACGACCAGGCGGCGTTCGCGCTGGTGCTGGCCGCCCGGTTGGAGATCGGCCGCGGCGACCCGGACCGGGGCGCCGACCTGCTGCGCAGCGTGCCCAAGACGCGCCGGATCACGCCGATCGACCACCGGATGCTGCTGCGGCTGTGCCGGGCGGAGCTGGCGCTGGCCCGCGGCAACCAGCGGGTGGCGTTGGCGCAGGCCAAGGCGGGCCTGGCCGAGCTGGGCCGGATGCGGGACCGGCTCGGCGGGCTGGAACTGGTGTCCGGCACCGCCGTGCACGGCCGTGAGCTGGGCGAACTCGCCGTGCGGCTGGTGCTGGGCGGCCGGGACTCGGCGGCCAACGCCAAGCGCCTGTTCACCTGGCTGGAGCGCACCAGGGCCCAGCTGTACCGGTACGACCCGGCCGCGTCCACTGTGGATTCCGAGCTGGGCGAGCGGATCGCCGAGGTGCGCACGCTGAGCCGGGCGCTGCTGCGGGCCCGCCTCGACGGCCTGCCGACGGCGGAGCTGGAGTCGCGGCTCAAGGCGAGCCAGCGCGCCGCCACCCGGATGGGCTGGAGCGCCAGCCCGTGGGGCACGCCGCGCCCGGTCGTCACGCCGGACGAGGTGCTGTCCCGGCTCGGCGGGCGGGCGATGGTGAGCTTCGCGGTGTCCGGCGACGAGCTGATCGCCGTGGTGTTCGCCGGCGCACGCGTGCGCATGGTGCGCCTGGGGTCGGCCGCCGACGCCACCGAGGGCGCGCGCCGCCTGCACGCCGACCTCAACGCGCTCGCGCCCGACCACCTGCCGTCGCCGCTGGTGGAGGTCATCTCGGCGTCCGCGCGCCGGGAGGCGGAGAAGCTGGACCGGCTGCTGCTGCGCCCGCTGGCGCCGATGATCGGCGACCGGGCGCTCGTCGTGGTGCCGACCGGCGCGCTGTACGTGGTGCCGTGGGGTGTGCTGCCGACGTGCGCGAACCGGCCGACGACCGCGGTGCCGTCGGCCACCGCGTGGGTGTCGGCGATCCGCGAGGAACGCGCCGAGGTCGACGGGGTGCTGCTGGTGCGCGGACCGGGGTTGCAGGCCGCGCAGGGCGAGATCGACCGGCTCGCGGGCTACCACGGCGACGCGAAGCTGCTCGGTGTCGAGGAGGCCAAGGTCGGCGCGGTGCTGGAGGCGTTGGACGGGGTCGAGCTGGCGCACATCGCCGCGCACGGCGAGCACGAGCCGGAGAACGCGCTGTTCTCCCGGCTGGAGCTGGTGGACGGCGCGATGTTCGCGCACGAGATCGGCCGGGTGCGCCGCCCGCCGCACCAGGTCGTGCTGGCCGCGTGCGAGCTGGCGCTGAACCGGGTGCGGCCGGGCGACGAGCCGCTCGGGTTCGCGGGCGCGTTGCTGGCCGGCGGCGCGCGGACGGTGATCGCCGCGTCCAGCCGGGTCGGCGACCAGCCGTCGGCGGCGGCGATGGCCGACTTCCACCGCAACCTCGCGGGCGGCGCGTCGCCCGCGGTGGCGCTCGCCGAGGCGGTCGCCGTCGACCCGCTGCGCCGCCCGTTCGTGTGCCTGGGTTCGGGCTAGTGGAATTGACCAGCCGTTCGACCGGTTGACCGGGATCACCCGCACCCACTAGTCAGGGTGGAGGAGTTCTTCGGCGATCACCCCAAGGGGGCCCGGTGCGCTGGTTGACGCTCACGGTGCTGTTGCTGGCCACGATGACCACCCCCGCGACCGCCGCGCCCGCGGTCGGCCGGGCGCACGAGCCGGGCAACGGTCCCGAGCGCAACCAGGTCGCCGCCGTCGACCCGCCGCTGCACGCCACCGCGCGCGGCGACAACTGGCCCGACGCCAACCCCGGCTACCCGCGCCGCACGCTGCTGCGCGGCTACCCGGAGGACCCGGCCGACCGGGCGATCAAGCTCGGCCTCGCGCCGTACCACGCGCTCGCGCCGCGGCTCAACGACCTGCAACGGCGCAGCGACCGGGTGTCCGTCGAGGTCGTCGGCCGGTCGACGGCGGGCCGCGACCTCTACCTGGTCACGCTCACCGCGCCGGAGAGCCCCGCGGAGACCCGCAGGCAGGACGCGTGGCGCGACAAGATCGAGAACGACCCGACCGCCGCCGCCCGCGACATCTTCCTCCGCACCGGCTACAAGGCGCCGGTGTGGATCAACGCCAACATCCACGGCGACGAGTGGGAGGGCACCGACGGCGCGCTGCGCGTGCTCGAAGACCTCGCCTTCGACCCGGCCGCGCGGGACTTCCTGCGCCGCCACCGGGTCTACGTGAACCTGACCGCGAACCCGGACGGGCGAGTGGCCGGCACGCGCGCCAACGGGCACGGCTTCGACCTCAACCGCGACTTCGTCACGTCGTCGCAGCCGGAGTCGCGGGCGATGCGGGACGTCATTCAGCGCATCCAGCCGCTGCTGGTGCTCGACGAGCACGGGTACGTGGCCAACACGCTGATCGAGCCGACCACGCCGCCGCACGGCCAGAACTACGACTTCGACCTCTACATCCGGCACGGCTACGCGGGCGGCCTGCGCATGGAGGACGCCGTGCGGGCGCTCGGCCACCCCGAGGCGGCCACGCCGGAGATCCCGTTCCGCGACTACGAGCCGGGCGTGTGGGACGGCTGGGCGCCGATCTACACCGCCCAGTACTCGATGTACCACGGCGCGGTGTCCTACACGATCGAGATCCCCATGCGCGTGAACCGGACCGACTACACGACACAGCCGGTGACCGAGCTGCGGCGGCGTTCGGCGATCAACACGGACGTGGTCGAGGCGACGATCCGCAGCGCGCTCGCGTACGTGGGCGAACACCGGTCCGCCATGGTGGACAACCAGATCGAGATGTTCCGCCGCGGCCTGGCGGGGGAGCCGCAGCGGGCCGTGCCGGACGGTTTCGTGCCCGGTTTCGGCCCCGAGGACCGGTACACCACGGAGTTCCCGCGTGCGTACGTCATCCCCGTGGGTGACGGGCAGCGGTCCGGGCAGGCCGCCGCACGGCTGGTCGACCACCTGGTGGCGCACGACGTGCGGGTGAAGCGGGCCGACCGGCCGTTCACGCTGGCCGGCCGCTCGTACCCGGCCGGGTCGTACGTGGTGGACCTGCACCAGCCGAAGCGGGCGCTGGCGAACGTGATGCTGGAGTCCGGTCGGGACATCTCCGACCAGGTGCCGGTCATGTACGACATCAGCGGCTGGAGCCACCGGCTGCTGTGGGGCGCGTCGGTGGACGTCGTACGGGACGGGCCGCTGACCGTGCGCGGGCGCGAGGTGGCGGCGGCGTCACCCACGGGTTCGGTGGACGTGCCCGCCGGCCGTGACCTGGCGCTCGCGTTGGCCGACGGCAAGGACGTGTCGGCGGTGAACGACCTGCTCGCGCGGGGGATCGGGCTGCTCCGGCAGGACGACGGCACGATCGTGGTGCCCGCGTCGGCGCGGTCGGCGGCCGAGGAGGTGTCGGACCGGTACGGCGCGCGGTTCACCCCGGCGGTGCCGGGCGGCGCGCCGCTGCGGCGTCCCGTGGTGGCGGGCGCGGTGGCCGCCGACGAGCTGAAGGCCTTGCGGGACATGGGTTTCGACGTGCGGCCGGTGTCGACGGCGGTGCTGGACAACGGGTTCGACCTGTCCGGGGTCGACGTGCTGCTCGTGTCGTCGGGGTTGCGGTACGACCAGCTCGGCGCGCCGGCCAAGGCTGCGGTGGACGGGTTCCTGGCGCGCGGTGGCGTGGTGACGCGCGGCGCGACGGGCGTGCGGTTCAACGCCGACGCCGGGGTGCTGCCGGTGCGCGCGGTCGCGGGCCGGGAGGACGCGAACGGCGTCGTGTCGGTCGTCGACGAGGCGGGCGCGGTCGGCCACTCGTTCGTCTACGCGCCGTACTGGTTCACCGACCTCGGGCCGGGCGTCGGCGCGCGGCAGCGGTACCAGGGCCTGGTGGCCGGGCACTGGGCGACCCGCCCGGACGGCTCCGGTGGCAGCGCGGCGGCGGCCGGTCAGGCGGCGGTGGTGGCGGGCACGTCGCCGCGGGGCGCGCGGGCGGTGCTGTTCGGCACCGAACCGCTGTTCCGCGACCACCCGAAGGGCCTGTACTGGCAGGTGGCGGACGCCATCTACCGCACCACGGCACCCTGACCCGAGCCCTGACCACTGTCGCCCTGAGGAGACCGCTGCCGCACTGCCCCGCCCAAGGCACCACCGCACTCGTCCCCGGCCGCCACCACGGCGGCCGGGGCCGCGTCAGTCCTTGCCGGGAACGGGGCCGCCCGGGCGCACGATGATCACCACGCGGTCGTCGCTGGAGACCGGCGCGCCGCCCGCGTTCTTGTTCACCGTGCCGGACAGCGCGGTCGTGTCGTCCAGCATCAGCAGCGGTCCCAGGCGGCCGAAGCCGTCGTCGCCGGTCATGCTCGGCTCGGGCTTGCCGGTGAAGCTGCCGTCCGGGTTCATCGGCAGGCTGAGCACGCCCGGGGTGGCGCTCGCGGTCACCATCACCGCGTTCGAGAACGCCGCGCAGCCGGCGACGCCCGGGCGCTCGGGCCACGACCACGCCGGGTCGCCCAGCGCCCGGCCCGGCTCGACCCGGTACAGCAGGTCGGCGGTCGCGCCCGCGTCGGTCACCCACGTCTTCGTGCCGTCGCCGGACACGCACAGCCCACCCGGCGACTTCAGCCCGCTCGCCAGCACCCGCGAGCCCGCCGTCGGGTTGCCGCGCGCGGGCTGCCCCGTGGCGTCGATCCGCAGCACCTTCCCGGCCAGCGAGTTCGGGTCGGCCGCCGCGGCCGGGTTGCCCGCGTCGCCGGTCGCCACCAGCAACGCGCCGGTGCGGTCGTAGGCGAGCACGCCCCGGTTGCCGGTCGGGCCCTTCGGGATGCCGGTCAGCACGGGCTTCGGCACGTCGTCCGGCGCGAGCCGCAGCACCCGGTTGTCGGTCGCGGTGGTCACGTACACGAAGACCAGCTGGTCCTCGCCGTACGTCGGCGACAGCGTCAGCCCGGTGAGCCCGCCGTCGGTTGCCGCGTCCACGTCGAGCTTCGCCACCTCGACCGGGTCGACGTCCTTGGTCACCCTGAGCAGCCGCCCGGTGGCGCGCTCGGCGGCCAGCGCCGTCACCGCGCCGGTGGTCTGGTTGACGTCGGTCAGCGCCACGCCGGAGATCGGGTTCAGGCACGTGCCGACCACGGCGGGGTTGAAGTCCTTGCAGCCCTGCGGCGGTGGCACGGGCGTCGGCTGCTGGCCGGGCTGCTGGCCCTGGGCGGGGCCCTTCGGTAGCTCGCCGGGCAGCTCGGGCACCGGCCCGGCCTGCGGCGTCAGCTGCTGGGCCGCACTCCACCCCGCCGGTCCCGGCTGCTCGGGGAAGCTCGCGCAGCCCGCGGCCAGCAGGCCGAGGGCCGAACCGATCAGCACTCCACGCAGTCGTGACACGGGTCCCAGGTTAAGCGCGCGGCCGTGAACGCGAGGTGAGCGGCCCTTCGACGTCCTCGTGCACGGCCCGCCGCACGGCGTCGGCCCGGTCCAGCAGCAGCTCCAGCTCGTCCACCACCACCTGCGGGTCCTCCAGCGGCAGGAAGTGCGTGTTCGGCAGCACCCGCACCCTGGCCTGCGGCAGGGCGGCGACCGGGCCGAGCACGCCGTCGGAGGAGGCCAGGAAGTCGTAGCGGCCAGCCAGCACCGTTGTGGGGCACGTCACGCCGGTCAGGTCCAGCCGGGGCGTGCGGCCGAGGGCCAGCGCGAGGGTGAAGTACCAGCCCCAGTCGTGCCGGAGGTAGCGGCGCAGCGACCCGACCAGCGGCCCGCCGACGTCCGGCACCGGCACGCGGTGCAGCACGGCGTCCAGCAGCGGCGCGGCGGCCTTCAACGCCGTCACCCCGCCCACGCCGAGCAGCCTGCGCACGGCCGCCGGCACCCCGGGCAGGCCGAGCACGTGCGCGAACGCGTCCCCCGGCGCGCCGGTGACCAGCATCAGGCCGGTCACCCGGTCCGGGTGCCGCAGCGCCATCTCCGCGGCCACCGTCACGCCCATCGACCAGCCCATCACCACGCACCGCTCGACGCCGCCGTCGTCCAGCACGGCCAGCGCGTCGGCGACGTGGTCGGCCACCTCGACGCGGGACGGGTCGGCGGGCCGGTCCGAGTCGAGGGTGCCGCGGTGGTGCCAGGTGTGCACGCGCGCCGACGGCAGCTCCGGCCACACCGCAGGCACCGCGCCGAGGCCCGGGCTGAGCAGCACGTCCGGTCCCTCCGCGTCGGTGCGCCACAACCTGATCCGCGTGCCGTCCGCGGAGAAGACGTCGTGCTCCCGCATGGCGGCAAGTGTGCCGTAACGTGCGGTGCCGTGAGCCTCACCGTTCTGGTCCCCGACGAGCTGGGTGTCCGCGTGCTGTCCGACGTGGAGGGTGTGCGGGCCGTCCGCTACGAGCCGGGGCAGCCGCTGCCCGCCGACGCCGCCGGCGCGGAAGTCCTGGTGCCGAAGTTCCTGCTGGGCACGGACCCGCGTGACGTGTTCGACCGGCTGCCGTCGCTGAAGCTGGTGCAACTGCTGTCGGCGGGCGCCGAGCGGTTCATCGGCGTCGTACCCGATGGTGTGATGCTGTCGACGTGTCGCGGCGCGCACGGCGGCAGCACGGCCGAGTGGGCGATCGGCGCGCTGCTCGCGATCTACCGCGACTTCCCGGTGTTCGAGCGGGCCAGGCAGGAACGCCGCTGGGACTACCACCTCACGGACACGTTGCAGGACAAGAAGGTGCTCGTGGTCGGCGCGGGCGACCTCGGCGAGCAGTTCCGCCGCAGGCTGGAGCCGTTCGACGCGACCGCGACGATGGTCGGCCGCACGGCGCGGCCCGGCGTGCACGGCGTCGACGAGCTGCCCGACCTGCTCGGCGGGTTCGACGCGGTGCTGGTCGTGGTGCCGCTGACCGAGGAGACCACCGGGATGGTGGACGCGAAGTTCCTCTCCCGGATGAAGGACGGCGCGATCCTGGTCAACGCGGCGCGCGGCGCGGTGGTCGACACCGACGCGCTGGTGGCGGAGCTGGCCTCGGGGCGGCTGCGCGCGGCGCTGGACGTGACCGAGCCCGAGCCGCTGCCGTCGGACCATCCACTGTGGACGGCGCCGAACCTGTTCCTCACGCCGCACGTGGCCGGCAGCTGCACGGGGCACGCCGAGCGCGCGTACGCCGTGGTGGCCGCCGAGGTCGCCCGGTTCGCCCGCGGCGAGCGGCCCCGCAACCTGGTCAACGGCGATTATTAGCCCATTCGGGTGAATGAGCGCCACTGAACGGACGCTCGCGGACGTCGTCCGAACCTCCTAACGTGCGGGTGCGTGGCTACTCACGACGACCGCTCGAGGACATCGGGCGGCTACTCCGACGACGGGTTCTACTCGACGAGCGGCGCGGGCGGAGGAGTTCACCACTTCGACGACGGCACGCGGACGATCGACGGCGACGCGTTCGGCAAGGACACGAAGGGCTTCGACGCCTCCGGTTACACCCCGGTGGCAGACCTGGACAAGCCCGCCCACTACGACGCCTTCGAGGACGAGGACGAGCGCAAACCGTTCGGCTGGACCGCCAGTGCCGACATCGGCCTGCTGGTGCTGCGGCTCGCGTTGGGCGGCGCGTTCGTCATGCACGGCCTGCAGAAGGTGTTCGGCCTGTTCGGCGGGCCGGGCATCGACGGGTTCACCCAGTACCTGCAGACCACCGGGTTCCGCGAGCCGCGGATCCTGGCCTGGGTCACCGGCGTGACCGAGCTCGGCGGCGGCGCGCTGCTGATCTTCGGCCTGTTCACGCCGCTCGCGGCGGCCGGTGTGCTCGGCGTGATGGCGAACGTCATCGCGCTGAAGTACAAGGGCGGCTTCTTCGCGCCGAACGGCGTCGAGCTGGAGGCCGTGTACGCGGCGATGGCGTTCGCGGTGCTGTTCGCCGGTCCCGGCCGGGCCGCCCTGGACAACAACCGGAGCTGGTTCCGCCACCCGCTGCTGTCCGGTTTCATCTGCCTCGTGATCGCGGCCGGCGCGACCGCGGCGACCCTCTATGTCTTCCGGTAGCACGGCCCCCGCGCGCCCGCCGCGACCTCGCTCGTGAACGAGCGGGTGGCCGCGGCGGGCGCTCAGCTCGCGCTGGTGGTGGTCGGGGTGCCGGTGGTCTACCTGATCGCGTTCCCGATCGGCCTCACCGCGCGTTCGCTGCTGCCGCCCGTCGGGCTGCTCGCCGGGCTCGTCGTCGGCGGCCTGCTCGCGACCAGGGCGCGAAGACCCGTCACCGGGCCGTTGGCCGGGTGGGCGGTCTTCCTCGCCACCTTGGCCTTGGTCTGTCTGCTGCACCGCCCCTGAACAGCGAAAACCCGGCCGGTGGACGACCGCCGACCGGGTTTCCCGCAGACCTACTTGTTCACGTCCCGCACCGCGCCCGTGGACGCGTCGGTCGCCATCCGGGCGTACGCGCGCAGCGCCGCCGTCACCGGGCGGACCCGGTCCACCGGCTGCCACGGCCGTTCCGACGCCTCCATCTTGGCCCGCCGCTCGGCCAGCACCGTCTCGTCCACCAGCAGCTCCAGCCGCCGCTCGTGGATGTCGATGACGATCCGGTCGCCGTCCTGGACCAGCCCGATCACGCCGCCGCCCGCCGCCTCCGGCGAGACGTGGCCGATGGACAGGCCCGACGTGCCGCCGGAGAACCGGCCGTCGGTGATCAACGCGCACTTGCGGCCCAGGCCCGCGCCCTTCAGGAACGCGGTCGGGTGCAGCATCTCCTGCATGCCCGGCCCGCCCGCGGGGCCCTCGTAGCGGACCACGAGCACGTCACCCGGCTGGATCTCCTTCTTCAGGATCGCCGAGACGGCCTCCTCCTGGGACTCGACCACCCGCGCCGGGCCCTCGAAGTGCCACAGCTCCTCGTCGATGCCCGCCGCCTTGATGATCGCGCCGCGCTCGGCCAGGTTGCCGTGCAGCACGGCCAGGCCGCCGTCCTTCGTGTACGCGTGCGCGACGTCGCGGATGCAGCCGCCCGCCGCGTCCGTGTCCAGCTTCGACCACCGGTTGGACGTGGAGAACGCCTCCGTCGTGCGCACACCGCCCGGCGCCGCGTGGAACAGCTCGACCGCCCGCTCGGAGGGCGCCGAGGCACGCACGTCCCACTCGCCGAGCCACGACGCGATGTCCGGGCTGTGCACGGTGCGCACGTCCTCGTTGAGCAGGCCGGCCCGCCACAGCTCGCCGAGCAGGGCCGGGATGCCGCCCGCCCGGTGGACGTCCTCCATGTGGTAGTCCGAGTTCGGCGACACCTTCGCCAGGCACGGCACGCGACGGCTGAGCGCGTCGATGTCGGCCAGCGAGAAGTCGATCTCGCCCTCCTGCGCGGCGGCGAGGATGTGCAGCACGGTGTTCGTGGAGCCGCCCATCGCCATGTCCAGCGCCATGGCGTTCTCGAACGCCTCGCGGTTCGCGATCGAGCGCGGCAGCACCGACTCGTCGTCCTGCTCGTAGTACCGCCGGCACAGCTCCACGACCGTGCGGCCGGCCTCGGCGAACAGCTCGCGGCGCGCGGCGTGCGTGGCCAGCGTGGAGCCGTTGCCCGGCAGCGCCAGGCCCAGTGCCTCGGTGAGGCAGTTCATCGAGTTCGCGGTGAACATGCCCGAGCACGAGCCGCAGGTCGGGCACGCCGACCGCTCGACCTCGGCCAACCCGGCCTCGTCCACGTCCGGCGAGGCCGACGCGGAGATCGCGGTGATCAGGTCGGTCGGCGCGACGGCCACGCCGTCCACCACGACCGCCTTGCCCGCCTCCATCGGCCCGCCGGAGACGAACACGACCGGGACGTTGAGCCGCATCGCCGCGTTGAGCATGCCCGGCGTGATCTTGTCGCAGTTGGAGATGCACACGATCGCGTCGGCCTGGTGCGCGTTGACCATGTACTCGACCGAGTCGGCGATGATCTCCCGCGACGGCAGGGAGTAGAGCATCCCGCTGTGCCCCATCGCGATGCCGTCGTCCACCGCGATGGTGTGGAACTCGCGCGGCACCCCGCCCGCCTCGCGGATCGCCTCGGCCACGATGTCGCCGAGGTCGCGCAGGTGCACGTGCCCCGGCACGAACTGCGTGTAGGAGTTGGCGATGGCCACGATCGGCTTGCCGAAATCGCTGTCGGTCATGCCGGTCGCGCGCCAGAGCGCGCGTGCGCCCGCGGCGTTGCGGCCGTGGGTGGTGGTGCGGGAACGGAGCGGTGGCACGGCTCCTCCAGAAGTCTTTGCCAAGAAACTCGCGAACGACGCGCGCGGGGTGTGGGGCGCGAAAGGTGGGAGCGGTGCCTCAGAGATTACTCCGCCGCAGCGCGCCGGTGACCAGCACGGCGGCGAGCGCGAGCGTGATGACGTGCACAGCCGTGCACCACAGGCAGACCTTCCCGATCAGCAGGAACTCGGCGGCCACCAGGTACACGACGAACAGCACGCCGACGCCGGCGGACACCAGCCGCGCCCAGTGCAGCGCCTCGTTGCGCCAGGCGAACGGCAGGCACGCGACGGTCAGGAACGCGAAGAACGCGAGCCCCAGCACGGCGACCGGTATGCCGAACAGCTCCGACTGCTCGCTGGTGGTGACCGTGCCGCAGTCGATGACCTCGCCCTCGGCGCACAGCAGCGCGCCCGCGGTGAAGTGGGCGACGGTGAGGTAGGTCGAGACGGCCAGGCCCGCCAGCGACAGCACCAGGCTGACGACGGGCACCCACCCGAGGGTCCGCGTGTTCGAACTCACTCCTCGGACTTTACGGGCGGCGGCGTTGCGTCCCCGTCAGCCTCGGCGGACTCCTCTTCGGCCTCGCCGGCCGCGGACACGGCCGTCGGATCGGCCACCCGACCGCCGCTGACCTGCGACAACATCGGCAGGTGGGCGGCGCGGACGGCGGGCAGCCGGACGAGCGAGTCGTCACCGAGCACCGCCGACAACCACCCCTTCGGGACGACCTTGATCGCCTTCACGTCCGACCACGGCACCTCCCGCTTCCCGAACGTGCTCCGCGCCACGATCCGCTCGCCGTCCACGGTCGTCCGGTTGCGCACCACCCACCAGGCGAACGCCGCCGGGAGCAGGTAGAGGGCCTGGAGGCCGGGCACGCCCCACGCGACGGGCGTCGCGCAGATCGCCGCGGAACCGGCGGCCAGGAGGGCGGGCGTGGGGATGCGGAACACGACTTTCGGCACGGTCCGAGATGCTGTCACTTCTCCTCCGAGCGGGTGACTCCGGCCCACGTCCACGCACGTGGGGCTTCCACCATCCGGGAGTGCCGTCCCGCACAGTTGACGCTCCACCTCCTTGACGGTTAACGTCAGGCCCATGCAGCGCAACCTCGTTCTCGTACTTCCCAGGCGCGTCGACGCCTAGGCATTCGAGCTTGCGTCGACGCGCGACCCTCGTGCGACCCGTTCGGGTTGGCGAGGGTTTTTTCGTGCCCGGACCGTGCATTCTCCTTACCCACGAGGCAGACAGATGACCAGCGCAACCTCGCGACCGGCTCCCGGAGAGTCGTCGTCGCCCCGCCCTGGACCGCGGCCGAAACCGGCCCCGCCGAGCGGCGCTCCCATCCGCGTGACCGGTGCCCAGTCCCTCGTCCGCTCGCTGGAGGCAGTGGGCTGCGAAGTGGTCTTCGGCATTCCCGGCGGCACGATCCTGCCTGCCTACGACCCGCTCCTCGACTCGACCAAGGTGCGGCACATCCTGGTCCGCCACGAACAGGGCGCGGGCCACGCCGCCACCGGGTACGCCCAGGCCACCGGCCAGGTCGGCGTCTGCATGGCGACGTCCGGGCCGGGCGCGACGAACCTCGTCACGCCGCTGGCCGACGCCAACATGGACTCCGTCCCGGTGGTCGCCATCACCGGCCAGCAGTCCCGGCCCCTGATCGGCACCGACGCGTTCCAGGAAGCCGACATCTGCGGCATCACGATGCCGATCACCAAGCACAACTTCCTCGTCACCGACGCCGCGGACATCCCGCGCGCCATCGCCGAGGCGTTCCACCTGGCCTCCACCGGCCGACCCGGCCCCGTCCTGGTGGACATCCCCAAGGACGTGCTGCAGGAGATGACCTCGTTCTCCTGGCCGCCGGAACTGCGCCTGCCCGGTTACCGGCCGACGACCCGGCCGCACGGCAAGCAGGTGCGCGAGGCCGCGAAGCTGATCGCCGCGGCCCGTCGCCCCGTCCTGTACGTCGGCGGCGGCGTGATCAAGGCCGAGGCGTCGGCCGAGCTGCTGGAGCTGGCCGAGTCCACCGGCATCCCGGTGGTGACCACGCTGATGGCGCGCGGCGCGTTCCCCGACTCGCACCCGCAGCACATGGGCATGCCCGGCATGCACGGCACGGTCGGCGCGGTCGCCGCGATGCAGAAGTCGGACCTGCTGATCGCCCTCGGCGCGCGGTTCGACGACCGGGTCACCGGCCAGCTGGCCACGTTCGCGCCGGACGCGCAGGTCGTGCACGCCGACATCGACCCGGCCGAGATCTCGAAGAACCGCCGCGCGGACGTGCCGATCGTGGGCGACTGCAAGGAGATCATCCGCGACCTGGTCGACGCGGTGCGGGCGGAGAAGGAGAACGCGGCCCGCACGGTCGACCTGACGCCGTGGTGGGACCAGCTCAACGCGCTGCGCGAGACGTTCCCGCTGGGCTACGACTGGCCCGAGGACGGCACGCTGTCGCCGCAGTTCGTGATCGAGCGGATCGGCCTGCTGACCCCGCCGGACACCCTGTTCACCGCGGGCGTCGGCCAGCACCAGATGTGGGCCGCGCAGTTCGTGAAGTACGAGCGCCCGCGCACGTGGATCAACTCCGGCGGCCTCGGCACGATGGGCTACGCGGTGCCCGCCGCGATGGGCGCGAAGGCGGGCGTGCCGGACGTCCAGGTGTGGGCGATCGACGGCGACGGCTGCTTCCAGATGACCAACCAGGAGCTGGCCACCTGCGCCATCGAGGGCCTGCCGATCAAGGTCGCCGTCATCAACAACGGCAACCTGGGCATGGTCCGCCAGTGGCAGACCCTGTTCTACGGCGAGCGCTACTCCAGCACCGACCTGGGCACGCACAAGCACCGCATCCCCGACTTCAAGCTGCTCGCCGAGGCCTACGGCTGCGCCGGCCTGCGCGCCGAGTCCCGTGACCAGGTCGACGGGGTCATCCAGCAGGCCATGGAGATCAACGACCGGCCGGTCGTCATCGACTTCGTGGTCGGCAAGGACGCCCAGGTGTGGCCCATGGTGGCGGCGGGCACCGGCAACAGCGAGATCATGGCCGCGCGCGGCATCCGCCCGCTGTTCGACGAGGACGAATGACAGCGCCCGTCCGGCGGGGATCGCAACGACGAGGACGAATGATGACCGTGGACAGTGCCCGAGCGGGCGTTGATCGCAACGACGAGGACGAGTGACCCCGTGATGACTAGGCACACCCTGAGCGTTCTGGTCGAGGACAAGCCCGGTGTCCTCGCCCGCGTGGCGGGCCTGTTCTCGCGCCGCGGCTTCAACATCGAGTCGCTGGCCGTCGGCCGCACCGAGCACCCCGACATCTCCCGGATGACGATCGTGGTGTCGGTCGACGAGCTGCCGCTGGAGCAGGTCACCAAGCAGCTCAACAAGCTCATCAACGTCATCAAGATCGTGGAGCTGGAGCCCGCCGCGTCGGTCCAGCGGCAGCTCCTGCTCGTCAAGGTGCGCGCCGACGCCACGGTGCGCAGCCAGGTCCTCGAGACGGTGCAGCTGTTCCGCGCGAAGGTCGTCGACGTCTCGCCGGAGGCGGTCACCGTCGAGGCCACCGGCACGTCTGAGAAGCTCGACGCGCTGCTGCGGATGCTGGAGCCCTACGGGCTCCGCGAGATCGTCCAGTCCGGCATGGTCGCCATCGGCCGTGGCGCGCGCTCCATCACCGCGACCGCGGTGCGCTGATTTTCCAGTTCCGAGGAAGGAAGTACCACCAGTGAGCGTCGAGATCTTCTACGACGACGATGCCGACCTGAGCATCATCCAGGGGCGCAAGGTCGCGGTCATCGGCTACGGCAGCCAGGGCCACGCGCACGCGCTGAGCCTGCGCGACTCGGGCGTCGACGTCCGGATCGGCCTCCCCGAGGGCTCCAAGTCCCGCGCCAAGGCCGAGGAGGAGGGCCTGCCCGTCGGCACGCCCGCCGAGGTCTCCGCCGAGGCGGACCTGATCATGATCCTGGCGCCGGACACCGCGCAGCGGCACATCTACGCCAACGACATCGCGCCGAACCTGAAGGACGGCGACGCGGTCTTCTTCGGCCACGGCTTCAACATCCGCTACGGCCTGATCACCGTGCCGTCCAATGTGGATGTCGCCATGGTCGCGCCGAAGGGCCCCGGCCACCTGGTGCGCCGCCAGTTCGTCGACGGCAAGGGCGTGCCCGCGCTGATCGCGGTCGAGCAGGACGCGACCGGCGGCGCGCAGGCGTTGGCGCTGTCGTACGCCAAGGGCATCGGCGGCACGCGCGCGGGCGTCATCAAGACGACGTTCAAGGAGGAGACCGAGACCGACCTGTTCGGTGAGCAGGCCGTGCTGTGCGGTGGCGCGTCCGCGCTGGTGCAGGCCGGTTTCGAGGTGCTGACCGAGGCCGGTTACGCGCCCGAGGTCGCCTACTTCGAGTGCCTGCACGAGCTCAAGCTCATCGTGGACCTCATGTACGAGGGCGGCATCGCCCGCATGCGGTACTCGATCTCCGACACCGCCGAGTACGGCGACCTGACCCGGGGCCCGCGCGTGGTCACCCCCGCGGTCAAGGAGGAGATGCGCAAGATCCTGGGCGAGATCCAGGACGGCACCTTCGCCACCGAGTGGGTGAACGAGGACGACGCCGGCCGCGGCAACTACAAGAAGTTGCAGCAGGAGGGCGAGCAGCACCCGATCGAGGAGGTCGGCAAGAAGCTGCGCGGCCTGATGTCCTGGGTCGACCGCCCCATCACTGAAACGGCGTAAGATCAGCGGTTTTTTCGCCGGGGCCCGCGGTTTCGACCGCGGGCCCCGGTATACCTAGGCCCCATGAACGACAGCGCGCCCATCTACGACGACAAGGCCCACGTCCGGGGCAACCTCGACCTCGGCGGCGCCGAGTGGATCCGCAGCGACGAGGGCGCGGAGGACGAGGAGGAGCACGTCGAGATCGCGTTCGTCGAGCACACCGACGGCGTGACGTACACGGCGATGCGCAACTCCGCCCACCCCGACGGCCCGGTGCTGGTGTTCACGCCCGCCGAGTGGGAGGCCTTCATCCTCGGCGTCAAGGACGGCGAGTTCGACGAACCCTGGTGACCGGCCCGCACGCCCGCCACACCGCGTGTCGAACCTTCAAACCGCGCGTGTCGAACCTTCAGACCGCGCGTGTCGAACCTTCAGACCGCGCGTGTCGAACCTTCAGACCGCGCGTGTCGAACCTTCAGACCGCGCGTGTCGCGTGTCGAACCTTCAGACCGCGCGTGTCGAACCCTCAGGGACCCCGAGTTCGACGCCCGGGTCGGCGCGGTGGTCCATGTAGGACGCGCGTACCGTGTTCCAGCAGGTGAAACGGGGCACCCGGGTGTCAACCGCCGGGCGGGCGCTGACTATGCTCGTTAACAACCCGGACACATTGCCGTGGCCGGCCGGCGCGGGTGACGACCTGCTCGACGGCCCCGCGCTCCCCACCCGTTCACACCTCCGGGAGCGACGTCCGTGACCAAGCCCGTTGTCCTCATCGCCGAGAAGCTCGCACCGTCCGTTCTCGACGTCTTCGGTGATGGCATCGAGGTGCGCCACGTCGACGGCACCGACCGTCCCGCGCTGCTCGAAGCCGTCGCCGACGCCGACGCACTCCTGGTCCGCTCCGCCACCAAGGTGAACGCCGAGGTCTTCCAGGCCACCACCAAGCTCAAGGTCGTCGCCCGCGCCGGCGTCGGGCTCGACAACGTCGAGGTGCCCGCCGCCACCGAGCGCGGTGTCATGGTGGTCAACGCGCCCACCTCGAACATCGTCAGCGCCGCCGAGCACGCCGTCGCCCTGCTGCTCGCCACCGCCCGCCAGATCCCGGCCGCGCACGCCACGCTGCAGAACCACGAGTGGAAGCGCAGCAAGTTCAACGGCGTCGAGGTCCAGGGCAAGACCGTCGGCGTGGTGGGCCTGGGCAAGATCGGCCAGCTGTTCGCGGCGCGCATCGCCGCCTTCGGCACCGAGCTGATCGCCTACGACCCGTACGTCAGCGCCGCCCGCGCCGCGCAGCTCGGCATCGAGCTGGTGACGCTGGAGGAACTGCTGGAGCGGGCCGACTTCATCTCCATCCACCTGCCGAAGACCCCGGAGACCAAGGGCCTGATCGGCGCCGCGCAGCTCGCCAAGGCCAAGCGCGGCGTGATCATCGTCAACGCCGCCCGCGGCGGTCTGGTCGACGAGGACGCGCTGGCCGAGGCCGTGAAGGAGGGCCAGGTCGGCGGCGCGGGCATCGACGTGTTCTCCACCGAGCCCACCACCGAGAGCCCGCTGTTCGGCCTGCCGAACGTCGTCGTCACGCCGCACCTGGGCGCGTCCACCACGGAGGCGCAGGACCGGGCGGGCACGGACGTGGCCAAGTCGGTGCTGCTCGCGCTGGCCGGCGACTTCGTGCCGGACGCGGTGAACGTGCAGGGCGGCGGCGTGGTCGGCGAGGAGGTCCGCCCGTACCTGCCGCTGGTGCAGAAGCTGGGCACGGTGGTCGCGGCGCTGAGCGCGAAGGCGCCGACCAGCGTCACCGTCGAGGTGCGCGGCGAGCTGTCCAACGAGGACGTGGCGGTGCTGCCGCTGGCCGCCCTGCGCGGCGTGTTCTCCAGCGTGGTCGAGGAGCAGGTGACCTTCGTCAACGCGCCGGCGCTGGCCACCTCCCTCGGCGTGAGCGTCGACCTGGTCAAGGAGCCGGAGAGCGCCAACCACCGCAGCCTGGTCACGGTGCGCGCGGTGCAGGCGGACGGCGCGGTCATCACGGTGTCGGGCACGCTCACGGGCCTGGACCAGGTCGAGAAGCTGGTCGGCATCAACGGTCGCGGCTTCGACCTGCGCGCCGAGGGCAACGTGCTGCTGCTGGAGTACCCGGACCGGCCGGGCGTCATGGGCGCCGTCGGCACGCTGCTCGGCGAGGCGGGCGTGAACGTCGAGGCCGCCCAGATCAGCCAGACCAAGGACGGCGCGGACGCGTTCATGCTGCTGCGCGTCGACCGCCCGGTGGACACCGCGGTGCTCGACCCGATCGGCGCGGCCGTTGGCGCCCGCACGGTGCGCTCGGTCAACTTCGAGTGATCGGGTAGTCCCCGAAACGGAGTAACGCCGCCGAGGCCTGTCGATGTATATCGTCGCAGGTCTCGGCGGTGTCACAGTTAACCGTTAGTTGTCAAAACTGTGGTTGCCATCACTCGTATGGGCTAACTGATCAGCTCTACCGAGCGATTAGGTTCCTCGCACGAGGTTGACCCGGTGCCGTAGAGGGCACGGCACCACGCGGGCAGTGCCCCCACTGGAGAAGACGCTGCCTGCCCGGTCGAATCCGACCTCGCTTGGGGCACGTTGTGAGCCGATCTCGCGTTGGCGCCAGATCAGCCGTACCGGTGGTGTTGGCCGCGATGCTCGTCGCCGGGTCCACCGCCGGTACCGCGCTGGCCGCGGAAGATCCACTCGCGCCGTCCGTCGCGAACGCGCGCGGGCTGGACGCGGGCAAGTTGCAGTTGAAGGTGTCCGACCGGCTGACGGCCGCCAAGGGCAGGGTCACCGCGTTCGTGGAGTTGGAGGCCAAGCCGGCCGTCGACACGTTCGCCGAGCAGACCAGCCAGGGCGCCACGAAGCAGCAGGCGAAGGACGCCGCCAAGGCGACCAAGAGCGACGCCGGCCGGATCACCGACGTCGTCGTGAACGCCTTGAGGGGCAAGGACTCCGCCACCAAGGAGCTGTTCCGCACCGCCAACGGCGTGCCCGGCGTGGTCGTCCAGGCCGACGCCGCCAAGGTGCGCGAGCTGGCCCAGCGCGCGGACGTGAAGTCCGTGCGCACGGTGGTGCCGAAGACCCGCCAGAACTCCAGCGCCGTGCAGCTGACGAACACGCTCAAGGCGTGGCAGGAGTACGGCAAGCTCGGTGACGACACCCGCGTCGGCATCATCGACACGGGCATCGACTACACCCACAGCGACTTCGCGGGCCCCGGCACCATCGAGGCGTTCCAGGCGATCGACGAGACCAAGGTCGACGCCTCGTACTTCCCGACGGCCAAGGTGGTCGGCGGCTACGACTTCGTCGGCAACGCCTACGACGGCGCCAGCGACGACCCGGAGCTGAACACCCCGAAGCCGGACCCGAACCCGCTCGACTGCAACGGCCACGGCTCGCATGTCGCCGGCACCGCGGCGGGCTTCGGCGTCAACGCCGACGGCACCACCTTCAAGGGTGACTACACCAAGCTCACCCCCGAGGCGCTGGACGCGATGCGCATCGGCCCCGGCACCGCGCCGAAGGCCCTGCTGTTCGCGCTGAAGGTGTTCGGCTGCGACGGCTCGACCAACGTCACCGCTCAGGCCCTGGACTGGGCGCTCGACCCCGACGGCGACGGCGACTTCTCCGACCACCTCGACGTGGTCAACCTGTCGCTCGGCTCCGACTACGGCGCGCCGGACGACCCGGACAGCCTGTTCGTGCGCAAGCTCAACGCCTCCGGCGTGCTGACCGTGTTCTCCGCGGGCAACGGCGGCGACCTGTACGACATCGGCGGCTCGCCGGGCAGCACCCCCGAGGCGCTGACCGTGGCCAGCACCCGTGACGCGTACGTGCTGCGCGACGCGGTCGAGGTCACCGCGCCCGCCGGCTCCGCCGGGTCCAAGCCCGGCCAGTACAGCGTGGCCTACAACTACGAGGGCGCGAACGTCAGCGGCGCCGTCGTGGCGATGAGCGACGCGGCCAACAAGGACGGCTGCCTGCCGTTCTCGGCCGCGGACAAGGCCGCCGTCGCGGGCAAGATGGTGTGGCTCGAGTGGGACGACAACGACGCCACGCGTCGCTGCGGCTCGGTCGGCCGGAGCAACAACGCCACCGCCGCGGGCGCGATCGGCGCGCTGTTCACCTCGAACCTGGAGCACTTCAACGCGGGCATCTCCGGCAACGCGGCGATCCCGGTGTTCCAGCTGACCGGTTCGGCGACCGCGGCGCTGCGCCCGGCGCTGGCCGCGGGCACGCTGGCCGTCCGCCAGGCGGGCGACCTGCGCACCTCGCTGCCCACGTACGACCCGGCCATCAGCGACACCCCGAGCTCGTTCACCTCGCGCGGCGTGCGCGGCCCGGTCGTGAAGCCGGACGTGGCCGCGCCCGGTGACTCCATCGCCTCCGCGCTGGTCGGCTCGGGCAACAAGACGATGGTCAACTCGGGCACCTCGATGGCCGCGCCGCACATCACCGGTGTCGCGGCGCTCGTGCGCCAGGTCCACCCGGACTGGACGCCGGAAGAGGTCAAGGCCGCGGTCATGAACACCGCGGGCCACGACGTGAAGGCCGACGGCGAGACCTACGCGCCCAACCGCGTCGGCGCCGGCCGCGTCGACGGCAAGGCCGCCGTCGAGAACCAGGTCCTCGCCTACGTGCAGGACAACCCGGGCTCGGTGTCGGCGTCGTTCGGCACGGTCGAGGTGGCCGCGCCGGTCAGCCTCACCAAGACCATCAAGGTGGTCAACAAGTCCACCAAGTGGGTGGACTACACCGTGGGCTACGAGGCGCTGACCCAGATCCCGGGCGTGCGCTACGAGCTGTCCGCGAACACCGTGCGGCTCAGCCCGCGCGGCATCGCCCGGATCACCGTCACGCTGAAGATCGACGACCCGGCGGCGCTGCGCAAGACCGTCGACCCGACGATCGAGGCGAACCACCTGGACGTGCCGCGCCAGTACCTGGCCGACGCGTCGGGCCGGGTCGTGCTCACGCCGAAGTCCGGCTCCTCGGTCGCGCTGCGGGTGCCCGTGTACTCGGCGCCGAAGCCGGCGGCCGACATCTCCGTGGCCAACAACGTCCGGGTCAACGGCAAGGGCCAGGGCGTGCTGAACCTGACCGGCCGGGGTGTCGACCAGGGTGCCTACCAGTCCCTGGTGAGCGTGCTGGAGCTGCAGGCGTCCTCGCCGCAGCTGCCGGAGTGCCGCCGCAACGTCACCGACAACTGCGTGCTGAACGACACGGCGAAGGGCGGTGACCTGCGGTACGTGGGCGCCGCGTCGACCGCGCCGCTCGCCAAGGCGCAGGGCAGGCCGGAGGACGCGATGCTCGCGTTCGGTGTCGCGACCTGGGGCAACTGGTACAACCTGGGCAGCAACACCATCCCGTTCATCGACATCGACACCAATGGTGACGGCACGTTCGACTACGAGGTCTACGCGACCAAGCTGACCGACACCGACCTGCTGGTCGCGGCCACGGTGGACCTGAGCACGGGCTCCACGGTCGACCTGCAGGGCGTCAACGGGCAGTTCGGCGACGTCGACACGAACGTGTTCGACACGAACGTGGTGGTCCTGCCCGTGCTGCTGTCGGCGCTGGGCATCGACGCGTCGGCGGACACGTCGCGGATCAGCTACCGGGTCGGCGTGGCCGGGTTCTACGTGGCTCCGGGCGCGTCCAACGGCCTGGTCGACGCGATCCCGAACGCGCTGTCGTTCGACCCGCTCAAGCCGGGCCTGTGGGTGCAGGGCGGTGGCGACCCCGCGCTGTCCTACCGGGCGCGCCCGGCCACCGCGCTGGTGGTCAACCACGACGCCGCGGCCGCCGCGGCCGACGGTGCGGACAGCCTGCTGGTCCTGCACCACCACAACGCCTCGGGTGACAAGGCGGACGTGGTGAGGGTGCGCGCCCAGGCGACGGTCGGCGGTGCCGTCCGCGCAGTGGGCTGATCGACGTGCACCGCTCTGGCCGGTCGGGGTTGCCCCGGCCGGCCAGAGCCGTTTACGCGCATCGGGTGACGACCGAACGGGTGCACTGAACCGTTCGGGTGTCCCGCAGTCCGGGAGATATGGCCACGGAGGGGTGTTCCGAGTGCGGTTTCACGGCCTCGGACCGGTAGCCTTTCGCAATGGAAACTAGTCCCGCGCAATGGGACTGATACCTGGGAGGTGTGTGGATGCGGCTCGCAGTGATCCCAGGAGACGGGATCGGGCCCGAGGTCGTCGCCGAGGCCCTGAAGGTGCTCGGTGAGGTCGTTCCAGCGGCTGAGATCACCCGCTACGACCTCGGCGCGGCGCGCTGGCACGCCACAGGTGAGTTGCTGCCGGAGTCCGTGCTCGGGGAACTCCGCCAGCACGACGCGATCCTGCTCGGCGCCGTGGGCGACCCGTCGGTGCCGAGCGGAATCCTGGAACGCGGCCTGTTGCTGCGGCTCCGGTTCGAGCTCGACCACCACGTGAACCTGCGCCCGGCCCGGCTCTACCCCGGTGTGCGCAGCCCGATCGCCGACCCGCCCGAGATCGACATGGTGGTGGTGCGCGAGGGCACGGAGGGGCTGTACGCCGGCAACGGCGGCCTCCTGCGCAAGGACACGCCGCACGAGATCGCGACCGAGGTGTCGATCAACACGTCGTTCGGCGTGGAGCGGGTGGTGCGCGACGCGTTCGGCCGTGCCGCGAACCGGCCGCGCAAGCACCTCACGCTCGTGCACAAGACCAACGTGCTCACGCACGCCGGGTCGTTGTGGTCGCGCGTGGTGGAGGAGGTGTCGTTGCAGCACCCCGACGTGACGGTGGCTTACCAGCACGTGGACGCGGCGACGATCCACCTGGTCACCGACCCGGGCCGGTACGACGTGATCGTGACGGACAACCTGTTCGGCGACATCCTGACCGACCTGGCGGCGGCCGTGACCGGCGGCATCGGGCTGGCGGCGTCGGGCAACCTCGACGTGACCAGGCGCAACCCGAGCATGTTCGAGCCGGTGCACGGCAGCGCGCCGGACATCGCCGGGCAGGGCATCGCCGACCCGACGGCCGCGGTGCTGTCGGTGGCGCTGATGCTCGACCACCTGGGCGAGTCGGAGGCCGCGCGGCGGATCGAGGCGTCGGTGGCCTTTGATCTGGCGACTCGTGACCACTCGTCGCCGGGCGCCACCTACGCGGTGGGCGACCGCCTGGCCGCCCTGGTCTCCTCGAACGTGAGGACGGCCTGACCTCGAGAGTCCTACCTCCAACCCGCGAGAGTCCTACGTTCAGAACGCGAGAGTCCTACGTTCGGAACGCGAGAGTCCTACGTTCGGAACGCGAGAGTCCTACGTTCAGAACACCTGAGTTCAACGCTCAGGACCGGGGCGACCTGCTCCGAGTGTTGAATTCAGGTCGGCTGAACGTAGGACTCTCGGGGCGCGAACGTAGGACTCTCGCGTTGGAGAACAAGTGATCAGGGCCACCACGGCGATGTCGTGGTGGCCCTGACCGCGTCACGGGCCGTAGGGTCGCCCCTGCCGCCCGTGGGGGAAGTCCGGTCGAATTCCGGCGCTGACCCGCAACGGTAGGCCGAACGTCACGCTGCACGACGCTCGGCGAGCCCGATCACCCGTGGGCGGTGGGAAGAAGCTCCAACTCCTGCCGTGGTCTGCGGGACGGGTGCGCCGGCCTGCCGCGAGCGGGCGGGTGGCCGGTCTGGGCCACCTGTCCGAAAGGCGACCGGTGACCTCACCCAGCAGCCGGGGCACGACCGACCGCACCCCGCCGCCGACACCCGCTCCGACACCGAGTCAGGCACCGGTGCCGAGCCAAACACCGCCGCCGGGGCCGCGTCGGCCGCCCACGGCGGGTCTGTGCGTGGCCCTCACCGTCGTCCTCGCCGCCTCGGTGGTCGCCGGCGTCGCGCTCGGACCGGTGCGCATCCCGTTCGGCGACGTCCTCCGCTTCCTCGCCGCCGCGCTCACCGGCGGCACGATCGACGCCGCCGAAGCGGGCCCCTACCGGATCGTGTGGGACATCCGCCTGCCCCGCGTCCTGCTGGCCGCCGTCGTCGGCGCGGGCCTGTCCACGGTCGGTGTCGCCATCCAGGCCATGGTCCGCAACGCCCTGGCCGACCCGTACGTGCTGGGCATCTCCTCCGGCGCGAGCGTCGGCGCCACCGCCGTCGTCACCACGGGCCTGTTCGCCTCGCTCGGCATCTACGCCCTGTCCACGGCCGCGTTCCTCGCCGCGCTCGCCGCGATGGCCCTGGTCTACGTGGTCGCGGGCCGCGACCTCACGCCGCTGCGCCTGGTACTCACCGGCACCGCCCTGGCCTACGGCTTCTCCGCCGTGGCCATGCTGCTGGTGTTCCAGTCGCCACGCGGCGAGGCGGCACGGGCCGCGATGTTCTGGCTGCTGGGCAGCCTCGGCGGCGTCACGTGGGCGTCACTGCCCATCGCCGCCGTGGTCGTGCTGGCGGGCATCGTCTACCTCCGGACCCGCGCCAAGCACCTCAACGCCCTCTCCATGGGCGACGAGACCGCCACCACCCTCGGCATCGACGTCTCCCGCACCCGCAAGGCGCTGTTCGGCGTCACGGCCGCCATGACCGGCGTGCTGGTCGCGGTCAGCGGCGCGGTCGGGTTCGTCGGCCTCATGCTGCCGCACCTGGTCCGCCTCACGGTCGGCGCGGACCACCGCAAGGTGCTCGCCGTGGCGCCGCTCGCGGGCGCGTGCTTCCTCATCTGGGTCGACGTCGCCGCACGCCTGCTCGCCGCACCCGAGGAGCTGCCGCTGGGCGTCATCACGGCCGCGCTGGGCGTGCCGTGCTTCGTCCTGCTGATGCGCCGCCGCGGCTACGTGTTCGGCGGTCGCTGATGGACGTCCGGCTGGAAGACCTCACCGTGACCGACATCCTCCACGGCGTCGACCTGCACGCCGCGGAGCACGAGGTGCACGGCATCGTCGGCCCCAACGGCAGCGGCAAGTCCACCACGCTGCGCTGCGTGTACCGGGCGCTCGCGCCGTCCGGGGGAGTGGTCCGCCTCGGCGGCCGGGACGTCGCCGGCACGAAGGTCCGCGACACCGCCGAGCACCTCGCCGCGCTCACCCAGGACAGCCACGTCGAGTTCGACTTCACCGTCACCGAAGTCGTCGCGATGGGACGCCTCCCGCACCGGAGCACCCCCCGGCACGACGACGAGGTCGTGGCCGACGCACTGTCCCGGGTGGACGCCTCACACCTCGCCCACCGCGGTTTCCTCAGCCTGTCCGGCGGCGAGCGCCAGCGCGTCCTCATCGCCCGCGCCCTCGCCCAGCGGCCGAAGGTGCTCGTCCTGGACGAGCCGACCAACCACCTCGACATCAGCCACCAGCTCGCGGTCCTCGCGCTGGTCCGGAGCCTGGACGTGACGGTCCTCGCGGTCCTGCACGACCTCAACCTCGCCGCCGCCTACTGCGACCGGCTGCACGTGCTGGACCGCGGCCGGGTGGTGCGCAGCGGCACGCCGGACGAAGTGCTCACCCCCGAGGTGCTGCACGACGTCTTCCACGTCCGCGCGCATGTCGTCCGCCACCCCACCAGCGGTGTTCCCCAACTGCTGTTCGAACACACGGAGCCCAAGTCGTGAAGAAGCTCGTCGCCCTCGCCCTCGTCCTCACGACCGGCTGCGGCGCCCAAATCGCACCGTCCGCCGCCTCCGCCGAGGTCACGGTCACCAACTGCGGTCAGGAGGTCACGTACGCGACACCGTCCCGAGTGGTCACCAACGACACCGGCATCGCCGAGCTGATGTTCGCGCTCGGCCTCGGCGACCGGATGGCCGGGTACGTGATCGGCGGTGGCCAGGCCCGGGACGTCGCCTCGTCACCGTGGAAAGCGGACTTCGACCGCGTGCCGAACCTCGGCGAGCAGATCACCAAGGAACTCGTCCAGGGCGCCAAGGCGGACTTCGTGTTCGCGGGCTGGAACTACGGCTTCTCCGAGGCGACCGGCTTCACCCCGGACGCCCTCGCCGACCTCGGCATCGCCACCTACCAGCTCACCGAGGCGTGCCGGAACGGCGTGGGCAAGCAGCGCGGCATCATGCCGCCGTTGGACGCCCTCTACACCGACCTGCGCAACCTCGGTCGCGTGTTCGGCGTGGAGGAGAAGGCCGAGGAGCTGATCGCGGGCTACCGCAAGCAGGTCGCGGACGCCGAGCAGTTGGTCAAGGGGAACCGGCCGAAGGTGTTCCTCTACGACAGCGGCCTCGACCAGCCGTTCACCTCGGGCCGCAACGCCGCGCCGCACGACATCATCGGCAAGGCGGGCGGCGACAACATCTTCGGCGACCTCGACGACAGCTGGACCACCGTCGGCTGGGAGGCCGTCGTGGACCGCGCGCCGGACGTCGTGCTGATCAACGACTACGCGGACGGCGAGGCGACCACACCGGACGAGAAGCGGGCGTTCCTGGAGTCCTACGCGCCGCTCGCCGACGTGCCCGCCATCAAGGCCAAGCGCTTCTTCGTGCTGCCCTACGCGGCACTGGTGGAGAGCCCGCGCAACCCGGCCGCGATCGAGGCGTTCGCCAGGTTCCTGGCCGCTAGCTGAACTCACAGTGTGGGACAACCCGTCCGTGGCATGGTCTGGGCGGACGGGGTGTGGCACCATCGGGAACGTGGCTCTCCACAGCGTGATCATTATTGCCCAGCGCGTCGGGTAGTGCTCCTCGAAGCACCCGGCGCGCCGACCTCTCGCATCCTGCGGGGGGTCTTTTTGTTTGCCCCCACCTCTCACAGGAGCCCTCTCGTGACCCCCCTCGGCGATTCCTTCCACGTCTTCGACACGACCTTGCGGGACGGTGCCCAGCGCGAGGGCATCTCCTACTCGGTCAACGACAAGCTGGCCGTGGCCCGCCTGCTCGACTCGCTCGGCGTCGGCTTCATCGAGGGTGGCTGGCCGGGCGCCATGCCGAAGGACACGGAGTTCTTCGCCAGGGCGGCGGCGGGGGAGCTCACGCTCAAGCACGCGCAGCTCGTCGCGTTCGGCTCGACCCGCAAGGCGGGCGTCAAGGTCGAGGAGGACGCGCAGGTCAGGGCTCTGCTGGAGGCGCGGACGCCGGTGGTGACGCTGGTCGCCAAGTCCGACCGCAGGCACATCGAACGGGCCCTGCGCACCGACGTGGCGGAGAACTGCGCGATGGTCCGCGACACCGTCTCCTTCCTGGTGAACGAGGGCCGCCGGGTCTTCCTCGACGCCGAGCACTTCTTCGACGGCTTCGCCTACGACCCCGACACCGCGCTGCGCGTGCTGGAGTCCGCAGTGGAGGGTGGCGCGGACGTCGTCGTGCTGTGCGACACCAACGGCGGCCAGTTGCCCCTCGGGCTGGCCGAGACCGTCGCCGACGTGGTCGCCCGCACGGGCTTCCGGGTCGGCATCCACTGCCAGGACGACACGTCCTGCGCGGTGGCCAACACCATCGCCGCGGTGCAGGCGGGGGCGACCCACGTCCAGTGCACCGCGAACGGCTACGGCGAGCGGGCGGGCAACGCGGACCTGTTCGCCGTCGTCGGGAACCTCGTGACCAAGCTCGGCCTGCAGGTGCTACCGCACGAGTCGCTGGCCGAGCTCACCCGGGTCTCCCATGCGCTGGCCGAGATCGCGAACATCGCACCCGACACCCACCAGGCCTACGTCGGGTCGTCGGCCTTCGCCCACAAGGCGGGGCTGCACGCGAGCGCGATCAAGGTTGATCCGGAGCTGTACAACCACATCGATCCGGACACCGTCGGCAACGACATGCGGGTGCTGGTCACCGAGATGGCGGGTCGGGCCAGTCTCGAGCTCAAGGGACGTGAGTTCGGGATCGACCTGACCCGCCGGCCGGACGCGCTCACCAACGTGGTGCGCAAGGTCAAGGAGCTGGAGGCGGGCGGCTGGTCGTTCGAGGCCGCCGACGCGTCCCTGGAGCTGCTCCTCAAGGCGGAGATGTCCGATCTGGACGCGCCACCGTTCGTGCTCGAGTCGTACCGCGTCGTGCTCGACCACCACCAGGACGGCGCGATCGTGTCCGAGGCCACGGTCAAGGTGCACGTGGCGGGCGAACGCGTCATCGCCACCGCCGAGGGCAACGGCCCGGTGCACGCGCTGGACGCCGCGCTGCGCAAGGCGCTCCTGCCCCACCTGTCGTGGTTGGACGCGGTGGAGCTGAACGACTACAAGGTGCGCATCCTGACCGATCAGCACGGCACCGACGCCGTCACCCGCGTGCTGGTGGAGTCCACCGACGGCGAGCGCGAGTGGACCACCGTCGGCGTGCACGGCAACATCGTCGAGGCCAGTTGGCTCGCCCTGTGCGACGCGCTCGTGCACAAGGCGCTGCGGGTCAGCCCGTCACGAGCGTGAGCCGCTCGGCGGCGAGGACGCGGTTGAGCGGCTCGAAGTAGGACGCGCCGCCGGTGGAGCAGTTGCCGCTGCCGCCGAGCGAGTGCCCCTGCGCCTGGGCGCCGGTGAAGAGCGGGGCCCACTGGTCGCCGGGCTCGGTGCACACGCTCGTCCGCGTCAGGCCGTAGACGGTTCCGCCGGGGTAGTTCACGGTCACGTTCTTGGCCTGCACGGCGCCGCACCGCAGCCCGGTGGTGCGGCCCGCCGCGCACACCTGGCCGCCGACGGGCGTCTCCGCCGAGCCGCGGATCGTCGTGCCGGCGTACCCGGCGATGGTGGGCCGCTGGACCCAGGCGGCGGTGTTGGTGATCCGGACGATCGCGTAGGTCTGCCGGACCGCCACGATCGGGCCTATGTCCACCAGGCCGGGACCGCGGACGACGGTGCCGACGATTCCGCACGACGGCGACACGATCAGGAAGCCGCGGGCGTTGAAGCCGTTGGCGCAGCGCAGGCCGTTCGCCGGGTAGAGGGGCGTGCCGGCTTCCAACGGGGTCGGCAGCGCGGCGGGGGCGGCCGTGGCGGGGGTGGCCACGGCGGCGAGCAGGGTCAGTACGAGCAGCAGGGTTCGCATCCCCCCGACGCTAGGCACGCGCGGTGGGGTTTCCAGCCGCCGGTTAGGGTGATCTCCGTGCGCATTGCCCGTATCGCCCAACCCGACGGCCTGGCCTTCGCCGCGATCGAAGGCGACGGCGACGACCTCACCGCCGTCGAGATCGCCGACGACCCCTTCGCCAACCCGACGTTCACCGGTCGACGCTGGCCGCTGGCCGACGTCCGCCTGCTGGCGCCGTTCCTGCCGCCCAAGATCGTGGCCATCGGCCGGAACTACGCCGAGCACGCCGCCGAGCTGGGCAACGAGGTGCCGGCGGAGCCGTTGATGTTCCTCAAGCCCAACACCGCGGTGATCGGCCCGAACGCGGACATCAAGCTGCCCGCCGTGTCCGAACGGGTCGACTTCGAGGGCGAGCTGGCGGTGGTCGTCGGCGTCGGCGGCCGGGACATCTCCGCCTCACGCGCCCGCCAGTCGATCCTCGGCTACACGATCGCCAACGACGTCACCGCGCGCGACCTGCAGAAGACCGACGGCCAGTGGACGCGGGCCAAGGGCTTCGACACGTTCTGCCCGCTGGGGCCGTGGGTCGAGACCGAGTTCGACCCGTCCGACGTGGCCCTCCGCACCGAGGTGGACGGCGTGGTCAAGCAGGACTCCCGCACCTCGCTGCTGCTGCACGACATCCCGGCGCTGATCGAGTACATCTCGTCGGTGATGACCCTGCGGCCGCTGGACGTGATCCTCACCGGCACCCCCGCCGGCGTCGGCCCGCTGACCGCCGGGCAGACCGTTTCGGTGACCGTCGAAGGTCTCGGCACGCTGACGAACACCGTCACCAACCGCTGAGCCGTCAGCTCCGCTCGATGCGCTCGGGCGCGCGCCGCGCGAACTCCGGCGCGTGCTCGGGCCGCAGCCCGATCGCCACCAGGTAGGCGGGCACGACCTGCAGCCGCGGGAACCGCTGCATCAGCCGGATCGGCAGCGGCACCCCGCCCCGCGCCGCGCTCGACGTGCCCGCCAGGGTCGGCTTGAGGAACGAGTCCTGGATCCGCCGCTGGATCGCCTGCGTCACCGCGGTCGGCAGCCACCTCCGGCGGCGCACCTTGGCCAGCACCTTCTCGTCCAGCTCGCCCCGGCGCAGCGGCGCGGCCACGAGCGTCGCGGCGGCCACCGCGTCCTGCACGGCCAGGTTGATGCCGACGCCGCCGATGGGCGACATGGCGTGCGCCGCGTCACCGATGCACAGCGCGCCGTCGGCGTGCCAGCGCCGCAACCGGTCGAGCTTCACGTCGAGCAGCTTCACGTCGTCCAGCGACTCGACGGTCTCCATGCGCTCCTCCAGCCACGGCACGAGCTTCGCCATCCGCCGCCGGAACGCGGCCACCCCCTCAGACCGCAGCAGCTCGTCGGTGCCCTTGCGGATCAGGTACGCGCACTGGAAGTACTCGCCGCGGTTGATCAGCACCAGCCCGTCGCTCTGACCGAACCTGCCGGTGGCGCCGCTCAGCTCGCCCTCCTCGCGCGGCAGCCGGAACCACCACACGTCCATCGGCGCGCCGAACGCGTGCACCGGCAGCTCCAGCTGCTCGCGCACCCGCGAACTGCGACCGTCGGCCGCGATGACCAGGTCCGCCGCCAGCTCGCCGGTCTCGCCGCCCGCCGTGCGGTAGCGCACACCCGTCACCTTGCCGCCGTCCTTGACGAGCCCGGTGAACTCGGTGTTCATCCGCAGGGTGAACGACGGCTCGCGCTTGCCCGCGTCGGCCAGCAGGTCGAGGAAGTCCCACTGCGGCACGAACGCGATGTGCTTGTGCGCCCCGGGCAGCCTGCGCAGGTCGGCCATCGTCTGCGGGCCCGCGTCGAGCAGCACCTGCATCCGGTCCACGAGCTGGTGCGGCACCTCGGCGAACGACGGCCCGAGGCCCAGCTCGTCCAGCAGCGTCAGCGTCGACGCGTGCACCGTGTCGCCGCGGAAGTCACGCAGGAAGTCGCCGTGCTTCTCCAGCACCGTCACCTCGACACCGGCCCTGGCCAGCAACAACCCGGCCACCATGCCCGCCGGGCCGCCCCCGACGACCGCGACACCAGTCCTCTCCACGATCCACCCCTCCTCTTTTCAACGCCGGTTGAATAAGTTCAGGATGCTCCTGCGCGGCCTCCCGGTCAAGCCCGATACGCTGATCGAGTCATGAGCGCATCAGCAGCATCCCCAGAGGTCCGCGTCCGCTTCAGCCCGTCGCCGACCGGCACGCCCCACGTGGGGCTCATCCGCACCGCCCTGTTCAACTGGGCGTACGCCCGCCACACCGGTGGCGCCGTGGTGTTCCGGATCGAGGACACCGACGCGGCCCGCGACTCCGAGGAGTCGTACCTCTCGCTGCTGGAAGCCATGCGCTGGCTCGGCCTGGACTGGGACGAGGGTCCCGAGGTCGGCGGCCCGCACGCGCCGTACCGGCAGAGCCAGCGCCGCGACCTCTACGACGACATCGCCAAGCGCTTGTTCGAGGCGGGCGAGCTGTACGAGTCGTTCTCCACGGCCGAGGAGATCGAGGCCCGGCGCAAGGCCGCCGGCCAGGACCCGAAGCTGGGCTACGACGGCCACGACCGCGGCCTGACCGAGGAGCAGCGGGCCGCGTTCCGCGCCGAGGGCCGCGAGCCGGTGCTGCGCCTGAAGATGCCCGACGAGGACATCACGTGGGTCGACCTGGTGCGCGGTGAGATCACGTTCAAGGCGGGCAACACGCCCGACCCGGTGCTGGTGCGCGCCAACGGCGATCCGCTGTACCCCTTCGTGAACCCGGTCGACGACGCCCTGATGGGCATCACGCACGTGCTGCGCGGCGAGGACCTGCTCCCGTCGACCCCTCGCCAGATCGCGCTGTACCAGGCGTTGACCCGGATCGGCGTCACCACGTTCACGCCGCAGTTCGGGCACCTGCCGTACGTGATGGGCGAGGGCAACAAGAAGCTCTCCAAGCGCGACCCGCAGTCGAACCTGTTCCTCTACCGCGACCGCGGTTTCCTGCCTGAGGGCCTGCTGAACTACCTGGCGCTGCTCGGCTGGTCCATCGCCGAGGACCGCGACATCTTCACCGTGGCCGAGCTGGTCGAGGCGTTCGACCTGGACAAGGTCAGCGCCAACCCGGCCCGCTTCGACCTGAAGAAGGCCGAGGCGATCAACGCCACGCACCTGCGCGCGCTGCCCGTCGAGGACTTCGTCAGCCGCGTGCTGCCCCACCTGATCAAGGACGGCGTGCTGCCCGCCGAGCCCACGCCGGAGCAGGTCGCCCTGCTGTCGGGCGTCGCGCCGCTCGTGCAGGAACGGCTCGTGGTGCTCTCCGAGGCGTCCGGGATGGTGCGGTTCCTGTTCGTCGCGGAAGAGGACTTCACGCCCGAGGAGGACTCCGCGGCGAAGGCGCTCGGCCAGGACGCGCGGCCCGTGCTCGAGGCGGCCATCGGCGCCCTGGAATCGCTTCCGGAGTGGACGACCGCCGCCGTCGAGGAGGCGCTGAAGGTGTCGCTTGTGGACGGATTGGGCCTCAAACCGCGCAAGGCCTACGCCCCCGTGCGGGTCGCCGTGACGGGCCGTACCGTCTCGCCGCCACTGTACGAATCCATGGAACTACTGGGTCAGAGTCGCTCGATCGGGCGATTGCGCCGCGCGCTCGGGGCAATCTGACTGGTTCGTTCGGGCGGTTCAGGGGTGCTTGACCGTGCAAGAACCCCTAGATATCACCTCTCTGGTCGAGTCGGACGAGGGGTGACCGCACCTAGCCTCACGGGGTGACAACCGCAGCCCCGACTTTCACCCCTCGGAGAACCGGCGAGATCCGGGCCGTGTGCCTCGACGTCGACGACACCCTCGTCGACTACAGCACGTCGTCCCGGGCCGCCCTGGCCGCGATGGTCGGCAACGCCGACGCCTGGCCGCTGTGGCAGCGCATCACGGACGAGCACTGCGAACGACTCCTCGCCGGCGAGCTCGAGTACGAGACGATGCGCAACATCCGCACCCGCGCCTTCTTCGCGGCCCTCGGCGAGGAGTTGGACCAGGAGGAGGCGACCCGCCGGGAACTGCGCCGGCAGGAAGTCCTCGCGTCCGGCTGGCGGCTGTTCCCGGACGTCGTGCCGTGCCTGGAGTGGCTGCGGGCCACCGGTCTGCCCATGGCGGCCGTGAGCAACGCCTCAGGGCGTCACCAGCGGGTGAAAATCGCCTCGCTGGGGCTCGCGCAGTACTTCGACACCGTCCTCATCGCCGGCGAGGTCGGCGCGGCGAAACCGGACCGGGTGATCTTCGACACCGCGTGCGCGGACCTGGGCGTCGACCTGGGTGACACGGTGCACATCGGCGACCGCCTGCACGCCGACGCGATCGGCGCGCGCGACGCGGGCATGAGGGGCGTGTGGCTGAACCGCCAGGGCCCCCGCGAAGGCGCGCTGCCCGCCGGCATCTCCGCCATCAGCAGCCTCGCTGAGCTGCCCGAACTCCTGGTCTGCGAGCTCTCGGCCGCCTCGGCGTGACCCCGATTTCCGTTCCGCCGGGTACGTGGTCTAGTATTCCTCCCGGCGGAACGGAGAGGCCCCCTGAGCAAGACCAACAGGGAGTCGGGCCGGGAAACCAATGGGGTATGGTGTAATTGGCAGCACGACTGATTCTGGTTCAGTTAGTCTAGGTTCGAGTCCTGGTACCCCAGCTGCGAAGTGGCAAATCGAGTGTGGTAAGCTACTCGCAACGCAGGACAGCAAGATGATAAAGTGAATACCGAAAGTTCCTGGCCCCGTCGTCTAGCGGCCTAGGACGCCGCCCTCTCAAGGCGGTAGCGTGGGTTCGAATCCCATCGGGGCTACAGATCAGGGAGATCCCTGTTTCGCTGACGCGAAACGGGGATCTTTCGCATTTACACCGGGGGCGCGGCCCCCGGACCCCGCGCAGGAGGGCTTCGCCCCCTGCACCCCCGGGCCGGCTGGCACCGTGGTGAGTTGGCAGCGCCCCCGCCGGATCCAGCGTGGCGGGGGCGAATCGGGCCGGTAGAGCGGTCGGTGGCGGGTGATTGGGCCGGTAGGCCGGTAGGCCGGTTGTGGCGGCGTCGCGGGCTAGAGGCGGGATTGGAGGGCTTCGGCGGCGGCCAGGAGGTCGGCGGCCCAGCGGGCGCCCGGGCGGCGGCCCATGCGGTCGATGGGGCCCGAAACGGAGACCGCGGCGACGACCGAGCCCGTGCTGTCGCGGACCGGGGCGGAAACGGAAGCTACGCCCGGTTCGCGTTCTGCCACCGATTGCGCCCAGCCGCGGCGGCGCACTTCCAACAATGTGCGCTCGCCGTAAACGGCGTCGGCGAGAACGGAGCGTTGGGTGCCCGGATCCGCCCACGCCGCCAATACCTTCGCGCCCGAACCCGCCGTCATCGGCAATCGCGCGCCGATCGGCACGGTGTCGCGCAAACCACTCGGTGGTTCCGCGGACGACACGCAGATCCGCTGCATCCCGTCCCGCCGGTACAACTGGACGCTCTCGCCCGTGATGTCGCGCAACCTCGGCAACACCGAGGACGCCGCGTCGAGCAGCGGGTCGGTGGCCCCGCCCGCCAACTCCGCCAGTGCCGCGCCCGGGCGCCAGCGGCCGTCGGAACCCCGTCGCAGCAACCGGTGCACCTCGAGCCCGACCGCCAACCTGTGCGCGGTAGCCCTCGGCAAGCCCGTCCGGTTGCACAACTCGGCGAGCCCACACGGATCCTTTGCGACGGCGTTCAAGACGGCCACTGCCTTGTCGAGCACGCCGATCCCGCTATGCTGTCCCACAAGCCGATACTAACTTCCCACTGTCTGGGAAGTCCAGATCTATCGACTGTCCAGATCTTGGGAGAGTTGCGATGAGCCGCACGCTTGCGGAGAAGGTGTGGGAAGCACACGTCGTGCGCCACGGCAGTGGCGCGGAGCCGGACCTGCTCTACATCGACCTCCACCTGCTGCACGAAGTGACCAGCCCGCAGGCGTTCGACGGCCTGCGGCTGGCGGGGCGAGGGCTCCGCCGCCCGGACCTCACGATCGCCACCGAGGACCACAACGTCCCGACGATCGACATCGAGCTGCCCATCGCCGACCCGGTCTCGCGCACGCAGGTCGAGACGCTGCGCAAGAACTGCGCGGAGTTCGGCGTGCGCCTGCACCCGATGGGCGACGCCGAGCAGGGCATCGTGCACGTCGTCGGGCCGCAGCTGGGCCTGACCCAGCCGGGCATGACCGTCGTCTGCGGTGACAGCCACACGTCGACGCACGGCGCGTTCGGCGCGCTGGCGTTCGGCATCGGCACGTCCGAGGTGGAGCACGTGATGGCCACCCAGACCCTGCCGCTGCGGCCGTTCAAGACCATGGCCATCACGGTCGACGGCGAGCTCCAGCCCGGTGTCACGGCGAAGGACGTCATCCTCGCGGTGATCGCGAAGATCGGCACCGGCGGCGGCCAGGGCTACGTCCTGGAGTACCGGGGCAGCGCGATCGAGGCGCTGTCCATGGAAGCGCGCATGACCGTGTGCAACATGTCGATCGAGGCGGGCGCCCGCGCGGGCATGATCGCGCCGGACCAGACCACGTTCGACTACATCAAGGGCCGTCCGCACGCGCCGTCCGGCGCGGACTGGGACGCGGCCGTCGAGTACTGGCGGACCCTGCGCACCGACGACGACGCCGAGTTCGACGCCGAGGTCCGCCTCGACGCCGCCGAGCTGACGCCGTTCGTCACCTGGGGCACCAACCCGGGCCAGGGCCTGCCGCTGAGCGCCAGCGTGCCCGACCCCGAGACCATCGTCGACGAGAACGAGCGCGTGGCCGCCGAGAAGGCCCTGACCTACATGGGGCTGGAGGCGGGCACCCCGCTGCGCGACATCCACGTCGACACCGTGTTCCTCGGCTCGTGCACCAACGGCCGCATCGAGGACCTGCGCGCGGCGGCGGACGTCCTGCGCGGCCACCAGGTGGCCGACGGCGTGCGGATGCTCGTCGTGCCCGGCTCCATGCGGGTGCGCGCGCAGGCCGAGTCCGAAGGGCTGCACGAAGTGTTCTTGGCGGCGGGCGCCGAGTGGCGCCAGGCCGGCTGCTCGATGTGCCTGGGCATGAACCCGGACCAGCTCAAGCCCGGCGAGCGCAGCGCGTCGACCTCCAACCGCAACTTCGAGGGCAGGCAGGGCAAGGGTGGCCGCACCCACCTGGTTTCGCCACTCGTGGCCGCCGCCACCGCCGTGCGCGGCACGCTGTCGTCGCCCGCCGACCTGGTCTGAGGGAGTTTCGAGAACATGGATGCGTTCACCAGGCACACCGGGGTCGGCGTTCCGCTGCGCAGGTCCAACGTGGACACCGACCAGATCATCCCGGCCGTCTACCTCAAGCGCGTGACCCGCACGGGCTTCGAGGACGGCCTGTTCGCCGCCTGGCGCGGCGACGAGCAGTTCGTGCTCAACCAGGAACCGTTCCGGGCCGGCAGCGTGCTCGTCGCCGGGCCCGATTTCGGCACCGGGTCGTCCCGGGAGCACGCCGTCTGGGCGCTCATGGATTACGGCTTCCGGGTGGTCATCTCGTCCCGGTTCGCCGACATCTTCCGGGGCAACGCCGGCAAGCAGGGCCTCGTGGCGGCCCAGTGCGAGCAGTCCGATGTCGAATTGCTGTGGAAGCTGCTCGAGAACGAGCCCGGCACCGAGGTGACCGTCGACCTGACCGCGAACACGGTTGTGGCGAAGGACTTCACCGCGCCGTTCACGGTCGACGAGTACACCCGCTGGCGGCTGCTGGAGGGATTGGACGACATCGCCCTGACCCTGCGGCACGCCGACGACATCACGGAGTTCGAGCAGCGCAGGCAGGCTTGGTTGCCGACTACCGATCCGCTGCCCGCGGGGTGACCGGCGAAGGGGTCGGATTCCCTCCGAACAGCGGGAATCCGGCCCCTTCGATCCCTCCGCCGGCCGCCCGGGTGTCCCTCGACAGGTCGTAATTGCCCACGCCACAACAAGAAATCTGGCGTGGCGATTGGTATTTCCTTGCATATGGGCTTACCGTGGGCAATCAGTCGGCCCGACTAGGGCCGTGAGCGTCCTGGGAGGGACTGAAGGTGAACAAGGCCCAGCTCATCGAGGCGCTCGCCGAGCGCCTTGGCGACAAGAAGAACGCCGCTGCCGCTGTCGACGGCATCGTCGACGTCATCGTCCGCAGCGTCCACAAGGGCGAGAAGGTCAACATCACCGGCTTCGGTGTCTTCGAGAAGCGTGCCCGTGCGGCCCGCACCGCTCGCAACCCGCGCACCGGTGAGACCGTGAAGGTCAAGAAGACCAACGTTCCCGCGTTCCGCGCGGGTTCGACGTTCAAGGACGTCATCAGCGGCACGAAGAAGCTGCCGCGCGTCACGGCCGCCAAGCCCGCTGCCGCCGCGGCGGCCAAGCCGGCCGCCGCGACGAAGGCTCCGGCGACCCGCAGCACCACCGCCCGTACCACCACTGCGCGCGCGACGCGCAGCACCGGTACGGCCACGCGTGCGGCTGCGGCAGCCACGAAGGCGCCGGCGACCCGCCGGACCGCCGCGGCTGCGAAGCCCGCCGCCACCGCCACCAAGGCCGCGCCTGCCAAGAGCACCGCGACCAAGGCCACCGCCGCGAAGACGACGACGGCGGCGAAGGCGACCGCGGCGAAGCCCGCGGCGGCGAAGAAGGCCACCACGGCGAAGGCGACGCCGGCGAAGGCCACCACGGCCGCAGCCGCCAAGCCCGCGGCGAAGAAGGCCCCGGCCAAGAAGAAGTGAAACCGGGCCGGGTGATCACCGGCCAGGTACGCAACACACGCTCAGGGCCCGATGCGGACGCGCACCGGGCCCTGAGCGCTTGCTACCCCCGCAACCCCGTTCCGACCCGGCAGAGGCGTTCTCAGCCCCCGTTTCCACGCTTGCCCGCCTCGCCCTTCACCTCGGAACCCCGAACCTCCCCCACCACCGCGTGAGTCGTACCTTCGCGTCGCGCGTGTCCTACGTTCAGAACGCGCGTGTCCTACGTTCAGGACCCCCGAGTTCAACGCTCGGAACGCGCGCGGATGGGTGCTCGGAACGCGCGGGGTGAGTTCGGGGCGTGAGCGATCGGCGCTCTGATCGCGCCGGGCGCGCTTGGTCCGGCCGTTCGGTCAGCGCGAATCGGGCCGCCGTTGCGTCGGTGCCGATACGGCGTCCCGGTGATGGTGAAGATGCTTCGCAGGGGTCCCCGCCGGGGGGATCCCCGGTTTTCATGCTGCCGGCCCGGTCTGACAATTCCGGTGGCGTTCTGGGCGCCTGTGGAGAACTCACCGTGCTCGAACGGACTCCCGGCGTGACCCGACCGGCCTAAGGGCTGTCCTCGAAGTGGGTGCGGCTGGTTGAGCCGTGATCCGCAGGTCGAGTGGACGACGTCGGGTGGCAACGGAATGCCGTTTCAAAGCCTCGCCCACGACGGCCGAGCGGTGGTGTCGACCGGTGGCAACGTCAACGACAGCGCCGTGTTCACCCAGGTCAGGCCGCCTTCGAGCCGGCGGGTCAGGTGGTCGGGGTCGGCAGCGCGGTCGGGAAGTAGTGGGCCGAGACCAGACGCGGCCAGGACGTGTGCGAGTCCGAAGTGGACCACCCCGGCTCCGGCCGGCGGAACGCCAGCAGCCACGCGCTGCCCTTCTTGCACGGCGTGCCGCCCAACGACAGACCGCCCAGGTCGGCGAGGGTGGAGACGATGTCCGGGATCACACCGCCCTGGCTGCACACGACGGGCGTCCCGACGCCGTCCACGATCTCCAGCAGCCGCACCAGCCCGGCCTCGCGGTCCGGCCAGTACCCCTCCTCGGACAACCGCGGCTCCAGCAGCACGCCGACGCCCAAGTCCTCCGCCACCCCCTGAACGGTCTCCACGCACCGCACCCGAGGCGCGGAGTGCACCCGCACCGGCCCCCACAGCGGCAGCATCGACCGCAGCCCACCAGCCTGCCGCCACCCCGCCGAGCTCAACGGCCGCAGGTTGTCGTCACCCGGCCAGTTGTCCCGCTTGCCCGCCTTCGCGTGCCGCACCAGCAACACCGTCGCCAAATCCGCCGGCTCCGCCGTGAACGCCGCCAGCACCGAACGATCCGTGTCCGACGTCACCAGCGAAGCCGCCTCGGCGAACGGCACCCACCGCAGCTCGTCCACCTCGTCGTTCGGCGCGAACGCGCCCGACGCGACCTGCGCGCTGAAGTAGTCCACGACCTTCGGCTTGCCGAAAGCCCGGTACGTCACCTGGCACAGGTACCGACCCAGCACGGCGTGGAAGCCGGTCTCCTCCAGCACCTCCCGCACCGCCGCCGCGGGCACCGTCTCGCCGGGGTCCAGCTTGCCCTTGGGCAGGGACCAGTCGTCATAGCGCGGCCGGTGCACGACCGCCACGGAACCATCGCGCCACAGCACGGCGCCGGCAGCCCGGATCAACGGCTCAGCCGATCGCGCGGTGGTTGCGCAACATCTCGGTCTGGTGGTCGCGCACTCTGGTGCCGTCCGCCGGCGACGCCTCCCACTCGCCGTCCGACTGCAGCACCCAGCACCGCGTGGTCGGTTCCAGCGCCGAGTCCATCATCGCGTCGAGCTGCGCGGTGAGCTTCGGGTCGGTGACCCGCAGCTGCACCTCGACCCGCCGGTCCAGGTTGCGGTGCATCATGTCGGCGCTGCCGATCCAGTGCTCCGCCGAGCCGACGAAGTGGAACACCCGCGAGTGCTCCAGGAACCGGCCCAGGATGGACCGGACGTGGATGTTCTCCGACAGCCCCTTGATGCCCGGCTTCAACGCGCACACGCCGCGCACGACCACGTCGACCCGCACGCCCGCCTGCGACGCCCGGTACAGCGAGTCGATGACCTGCTCGTCCACCAGCGAGTTCACCTTGATGCGCACCCCGGCCGGCGCGCCCGCCCGTGCGTGCTCGATCTCACGCTCGATGCGCTCCACGATCCCGCGCCGCACGCCGTAAGGCGCGACGAGGAGGCTGCGGTAGTGGTCCTGCCGGGCGTACCCGGTGAGCACGTTGAACAGGTCGGTGAGGTCCGCGCCGATGGTCGGCTCGGCGGTGAGGATGCCGATGTCCTCGTACATCCGGGCCGTCTTCGGGTTGTAGTTGCCGGTGCCGATGTGGCAGTACCGCTGGATCCGCGAGCCCTCCTGCCGCACCACCAACGACGTCTTGCAGTGCGTCTTGAGCCCCATCAGGCCGTAGACGACGTGCACGCCCGCCTTCTCCAGCGCACGCGCCCACTTGATGTTCGCCTGCTCGTCGAACCGCGCCTTGATCTCCACCAGCGCCACGACCTGCTTGCCCGCCTCGGCCGCGTCGATCAGCGCGTCCACGATCGGCGAGTCGCCCGACGTGCGGTACAGCGTCTGCTTGATGGCCAGCACGCGCGGGTCGGCCGCCGCCTGCTCGATGAACCGCTGGACGGACGTGGAGAACGAGTCGTACGGGTGGTGCACCAGCACGTCGCCCTCGCGGAGGGTGGCGAAGATGCTCTTGGGCGTCTCGCGTTCGCCGAACGCCGAGTGCGTGGCGGGCACGAAGGGCGCGTCCTTGAGCTGCTTGCGGTCCACGCTGTAGAGCTGCCACAGGCACGACAGGTCCAGCAGACCCGGCACCTGGACGACGTCGTGCGGGTCGACCTCCATCTCCCGCAGCAGCCGCTCCAGCATGTTCTCCGTCATGTCGTCGGCGACCTCCAGCCGCACGGGCGGCCCGAACCGGCGACGCGCCAGCTCCCGCTCCAGCGCCTGCAGCAGGTCCTCGTCCTGGTCCTCCTCGACCTCCAGGTCGGCGTTGCGGGTCACCCGGAACGCGTGGCACTCGATGACCTGCATGCCCGCGAACAGCTCGCCCATGTGCGCCGTGATCAGCTCCTCCAACGGCAGGAACGTCGCCGTCGGGCTGGTCCGGTCGCTCTCCACGCGCACCAGGCGCGGCACGTTGTCCGGCACCTTGATGCGGGCGAACCGCTCCGCGCCGCCTTCCGGGTCGCGCACCGTCACGGCGAGGTTCAGCGACAGGCCGGAGATGTAGGGGAACGGGTGCGCAGCGTCCACGGCCAGCGGTGTGAGCACCGGGAACACCTGGTCGGTGAAGTAGTTGGACAGCCGCAGCTGCTCGAAGTCACTGAGCTGCGCCCAGTTGACGATGCTGATGGCGTGCTTCTCCAGCTCCGGCTGGATGTGGTCGAGGAACGCCCTGGCGTGCTGCTCGACCAGTCCTTGGGCGCGCTTGGACATGTTCGCCAGCTGCTCGCGCGGGGTGAGCCCGTCCGCGCTGCGCACCGACAGCCCCGTCTCGTCGCGGCGCTTCAGGCCCGCGACCCGGACCATGTAGAACTCGTCCAGGTTCGAGGCGAAGATGGCCAGGAACTTCGCCCGCTCCAGCAACGGCTGGGAGGCGTCCTCGGCCAGCGCGAGGACCCTGGCGTTGAAGTCCAACCACGACAGCTCCCGGTTGAAGTACCGGTCGTCGGGCAGGTCGACCTGCGCCTCGGTGGCCGTGACCGCCGGTGGTGAGCTCGGGAACGACCGGGACGCGCCGTCGGCGGGCTGCTGCGCCGCCGTCGTGCCCGCACGCGTGCCGGCGCCGCCGCGGCGGGTGGCCGGTCGCGGTCGGCGGCGGGGGGTGCTCGCGGCCGGCGTGGTCCGCGGCGTCCTCGTCCGTCGCTTGGGCGCGGGCTGGTCGGGAGTGTTGTCCGTGCTCACGATCAGCATTGTTCCCCAATACGGGCGGCTGCGCGCTGAGCGGAGCCGACCAGGAAGTGAACTCCGCGTCACACCGGCCGGAGCACGCCCCGCACGTCACCGGCGGCATCCCGCACGAGGGTGACCCGCTGGCCGGCGCGCAGCGAGCGCCAGCCGCCTTCGGCAACGGCTTCGGCGGACACGTCCACCAGCACGCCGTCGTCGCGCAGCACGGTGGCTGAGCCGTCCGGGTGGTGTGCGCTCACCGTGGCCTGTTCGGCTGCGTGCTCGGTCACACGTCCAAGCTAGTCGATCGAAAGGTGTTGCCACGCTCCGAATCGGGTCGGCTACCGGGAGAAGTCTCAGCAGCCCACGGGTGTGACGGTGGCCGCGGTGCGCGGGCCGAGGCCCAGGTCCGCGGCCAGGCGCAGGTCTTCGGCCGTGTCGACGTCGTGGCGCAGCGACGGCCACGGGCCGAGCAGGGGCGTGGCGCCGGAAGCCGTGTGGGCGCCCGCGGATCCGACGCCGAACGCCGGTGCCAGGTCGCCGCCGGGTGCCGACAGCAGCAGGGTCGTTCCCGTGCCCTGGCGGTCCGGGCAGAACGAACGGCCGCTCACCGTGGCCAGGGCGGCCACGAGGTCCGGGGTGCGGAGGGCGGGCAGGTCGGCTTGGAGGGCGCCGACCACGGAGGCCGGGTCGCGGGAGCGGAGGAGGTCGAAGCCGAACCGCAGCGACTCGTTCAGGCCTTCCGGGCCGGGGATCGACTCGACGCCGAGCGCCCGCAACTCCGCGACCACCGACGGGTCGGACGTGACGGCCAGCACACGGCGGACGGCCGGGAGCGCGGCGGAGATGGTGTCCAACGCGAACGCCAAGGCCAGCGCCGGGCGGTCCAGCCGGGCGCCGACCAACCGCGTCTTGGCCCGGTCCAGGGTCTTGACCGGCACCACCAGGTCCACGTCGGCTCCCACCCCGCCATACTCCCGGATGCCGGCTGGACCTGGCCAGGGCGAGGGCTTGATTGTCGCTCCCGGCGTCGTGAGGAAGACTCCAGGTCCACGACGAAGAGGGAGTGCACGTGGCCAAGGAGAAGGGCGGCTTCTGGGTCGGGCTCGCCGCGGCGGTCTTCTACCCCGCCACCGCGCTGATGGCGCGGCGGCGCAACGAAGGCGCGGAGCGGGTGCCCAGGACAGGCGGGGCGCTCATCGTGATGAACCACGTGTCGCACCTCGACCCCGTGTACGACGCCGTCTTCACGCACAAGCAAGGCCGTGTGCCGCACTTCCTCGCCAAGCACAGCCTGTGGAACGTCCCGGTGCTCGGCGCCGTGGTCAAGGGCGCCCGGCAGATCCCGGTCTACCGCGGCACGGCGGACGCCCAGCAGAGCCTGCGCGCCGCGCACGAAGCCCTGGAGCAGGGCCTCGTCGTGATCATCTACCCGGAGGGCACGATCACCCGCGACCCGGACGGCTGGCCGATGGCCTCCCGCACCGGGGTGGCGCGGCTCGCGTTGGAGCACGACGTGCCGGTGCTGCCCGCGGCGCGCTGGGGCACGCGCGAGGTCTACGACCACTACCGGAAGAAGTTCCGCCCGTTGCCGCGCAAGACCGTGGTGACGAAGGTCGGTCCGCCGGTCGACCTGGACGCCTACCGCGCACGGCCGCAGAACCTGGCGTTGCTGCGCGAGGTCACCGACGTGCTGATGAACGAGGTGAAGGACCTGCTCGCGGACATCCGCGAAGAGCAGGCGCCCGACGGCTTCTACACCAAGAAGGCCTGACGTGGACCGGGTCGCGGTGCTGGGCGCCGGGTCGTGGGGCACCGCGTTCGCCAAGGTGCTCGCCGATTCCGGCACGGACGTGGTGCTGTGGGCACGGCGGGCCGACGTGGCCGACGCCATCTCCACGGGGCGGGTCAACGCCGACTACCTGCCGGGCGTGGCGCTGCCGGCGAACCTGGCCGCCACGTCGGACGCGCGGAAGGCGTTGGCCGGCGCGCAGGCCGTGGTGCTGGCGGTGCCGAGCCAGACGTTGCGGGAGAACCTGACGGGCTGGCGGCCGTGGCTGCCCGCGGGCGCGACGCTGGTCAGCCTCGCCAAGGGCGTCGAGCTGGGCACGCTGAAGCGGATGAGCGAGGTGGTCCGCGAGGTCGCCGGCGTGCCGGAGGACCAGGTGGCGGTGGTGTCCGGGCCGAACCTGGCCAAGGAGATCGCGGCCGAGCAGCCGACCGCGACCGTCATCGCGTGCACCGACCACGATCGCGCGGTGGAGTTGCAGCACGCGTGCTCGAACTCCTACTTCCGGCCGTACACGAACGTCGACGTGGTGGGCTGCGAGCTCGGTGGCGCGTGCAAGAACGTGATCGCGCTGGCGTGCGGCATGGCGGCGGGCATGGGGTTCGGGGACAACACGATGGCCTCGATCATCACCCGCGGTCTCGCCGAGACGGCGCGGTTGGGCGCGGCGCTGGGCGCGGACCCGTTGACGTTCGCCGGGTTGGCCGGGCTGGGCGACCTGGTGGCCACGTGCGCGTCGCCGCTGTCGCGCAACCGGTCGTTCGGGGAACGGCTGGGGCTCGGCGACTCGCTGGCGCAGGCGCAGGAAGCCGCGCACGGCCAGGTCGCCGAGGGCGTGAAGTCGTGCTCGTCGATCCGGGAGCTGGCCGCACGGGTCGGCGTGGACATGCCGATCACCGACGGCGTGCACCAGGTGTGCCACGAGGGGTTGGACCCGCGCGTGCTGACGGCGGCACTGCTCGGGCGCGAGCGGAAGGCGGAACGCCAGTGACCTGGGGTGACGGCACGCGGGTCGTGCACTCGACGCCGGCGGTGCCGGGTGAGCCGTTCCTGGCCGGGCCCGTGTTCGCGTCCGCCTACCACCTGGGCGGCGAGGACACGTACGGCCGGCCGCACAACCCGACGTGGCGGGCGTTGGAGGCGGCGCTCGGCGAGCTGGACGGCGGCACGACCGTGCTGTTCCCGTCCGGGATGGCGGCGATCTCGACGTTCCTGCGGGTCGTGCTCGCGCCCGGTGACGTGGTGGTGGTGCCGAGCGACGGCTACTACCTGACGCGCACGCTGGTCGCGGAGATGCCGGTGCAGGTGGTGGAGGCGCCGACGGCCGGGCCGTACCCGTCGTTCGAGGGTGTGCGGCTGGTGCTGCTGGAGTCGCCGTCCAACCCCGGGCTGGACGTCTGCGACATCGCCGCGCTGGTGGAGGCCGCGCACGCGGCGGGCGCGCTGGTGGCGGTGGACAACACGACCGCGACCCCGTTGGGGCAGCAGCCGCTGCTGCTGGGCGCGGACGCGGTGGTGAGCAGCGACACGAAGGCCGTCGCCGGGCACAGCGACGTGCTGCTGGGCCACGTGTCCACGGCGGATCAGGCGTTGGCGGAACGGGTGCGTGCCGCGCGGACGACCGGTGGCGCGATCCCGGGCCCGTTCGAGGCGTGGCTGGCGCACCGGGGTCTCGGCACGCTGGACCTGCGGCTGAGCAGGCAGGCGGCGAACGCGGCGGCCCTCTACGCCGTGCTGAAGGACCATCCCGCGGTGACCGGTCTGCGGTGGCCCGGCGCGCCCGAGGACCCCGCGCACGAGATCGCGGCGAAGCAGATGCGGCGGTTCGGCGGGGTGCTGACGTTCGTGCTGGCGGACGCGGGCGCGGTGGCGTCGTTCCTGGAGCGGTCGGAGTTGGTGTTCGCGAGCACGAGCTTCGGCGGCCTGCACACCAGCCTGGACCGGCGGGCGCAGTGGGGCGACCCGGTGCCCGAGGGCCTGGTCCGGCTGTCCGCGGGCTGCGAGGACACCGCCGACCTCGTCGAGGACGTGCTCCGGTCGTTGTGACGCGTCCAGCGGGTGAGAGGGGTTGCGTGCCGGCGGGTCGGCTGCCACCCTCGTCAGCATGTCTTTTCGCGCCATGACCGACGGGCGGGGTCACATCGACCTCCGCTTGGTCGCCAGCGCGCTCTGTCCTTCCCGGTGATCGCCTCGCGTCCCGCGAGCCCGTGAGGCTCGCACACTCACCGAGCACCGAGAAGGAACCATGTTCGCCGTTCCGGAGAACACCATCGCCCTGCCCCAGTCGCACGCCGCGCTGCACCCCGTGCGGATCGCGCTCGACACGGCGGCACGGCGTGAGCGCTGGGCCCACCTGCTCCGCTACGACCCCGAGACCCGCTTCGCCGCGCTGGTCGACAAGACGCCCGAGCAGGAGGTGTGGCTGATGAGCTGGTTGCCCGGCCAGCGCGCCGAGCTGCACGACCACGGCGTGACCAGCGGTGCGTTCACCGTGGTCAGCGGCTCGCTGACGGAGGTCGTCACGCCGGGGCCCACCCAGGTGCTGCACCACCTCGTGGCGGGTCAGTCGCGGGTGTTCGGCCCGTCGTACGTGCACCAGGTGCGCAACGACGGCGCCGACCCCGCCGTCACGATCCACGTGTACCGCGACGGCGGGCGCACCGTGCGGCCGGTCCGGTTCGACCCGCTGGACGGGACTACGTCCGCGCGGTGACGTGCGGCGGCACGTCCCACTCGCCGACCAGTGTCGGGTCCGGCTCGGGCTCGCCCCACGCGGTGCGCAGCGGCAGCACGCCCGCCCACTTCGCGTTGGCGGCGACGTCCTCGTCCTCGTCGCCGGGCGGGCCGCTGCGGATCTTCACCGACGCCTCGGCCAGGTCCAGCGACAGCACGGCGGTCGCGGCCAGTTCCTTCGGCGTCGGCGGGCGGGCGTAGTCCCACGAGCCGGGCGCGATGTGCTCGGTGAGCACGCGCAGGGCGTGCCGCTTGGCGTCCGGGTCGGTGACGGGGACGGCGGTGCCGTGCACGACGGCGGCGCGGTAGTTCATCGAGTGGTCGAACACCGAGCGGGCGTAGACGACGCCGTCCAGGATCGTGACGGCGACGCACACGGGCACGCCGGTCGCGGCCTCGCGGAGGCTGCGCGCGCCGGTCGAGCCGTGCAGGTAGAGGGTGTCGCCGTCGCGGCCGTAGCCGGTGGGCAGCACGAGCGGCGCGCCGTCCACGACGACGGCCAGGTGGCAGACGAGGGCGGCGTCGAGGACCGCGTGCAGCGCCTCGCGTTCGGTGACGGCGCGGTTGCGCCCGCGCTTGATGGTGCTGCGGTCCGTCGGTGACAACGTCATGGGACGAGCCTGTCCGGTAAAGTGGCCCTCTTCAAGAGCCAATTCTCGGCGTTTTGAGGAGGCCACTGTGGCGGAGACGGCGTTGGCGGTGGTGCTGGACCGCGACTCGGCCGAACCGCTGGCCGTGCAGCTCGCGGACGCCCTGCGCGCGGCGGCGGCCGACGGGCGGCTGCGCAGCGGCGACCGGCTGCCCTCGACCCGGGCGCTGGCCGAACGGCTCGGCGTGAGCCGGACCGTGACAGCGGCAGCATACGAGCAGCTGCACGCCGAGGGCTGGATCGCGGGACGGCACGGGTCGGGCACCTACGTGACGACCACGCCGCCGGGCGCGTTGAAGGCGCGGACCCGGCGTGCGGCGGCGCCCGCCGTGCCGGTGGACGTGGTGGACCTCGCGCCCGGCGCGCCGTGGGCCGAGGGGCTGGACCGGGCGGCGTGGCGGCGGGCCTGGCGTGCGGCGGCGGACGTGCAGCCGTTGTTCCGGCCGGCGCGGGGCGGGCTGCCGGAGTACCGGGCGGTGGTGGCGGAGCACCTGTTGCGGCACCGGGGGTTGGCAGTGCGCGGCGGGTTGCGGGAGGAGCTGGTGCTGGCGACCGGCGGGACCACGGCGGCGTTGGTGGAGCTGGGGTCGGCCGTGCTGCGGCCGGGTGACGCGGTGGCGGTGGAGGAACCGGGGTACCAGCGGGCGGTGTGGGCGCTGCGTTCGGCGGGGGTGAAGGTCGTGCAGGCGCCCGTGGACGCCGAAGGGCTGTTGGTGGAGGCCGTGCCGCCGGGTGTCCGCGGCGTGTACTGCTCGCCCGCGCACCAGTACCCGATGGGCGGGCGGATGTCGGCGGCGCGGCGGGTGGCGTTGGTGGAGCGGGCGCGGGCGGAGGGGTGGCTGGTCGTCGAGGACGACTACGACGGCGAGCTGCGGTACGACGTGGCGCCGTTGCCGTTGCTGGCGGCGTTGGCGCCCGACGTGGTGGTGCACCTGGGCACGACGAGCAAGATCCTCACGCCTACCCTCGGTGCGGGGTGGATGGTCGCGCCCGAGCCGATCGCCGCCGAGGTGCTGGCGCACCGCGACCGGACCGGCACCAGCCCGTCCGCGGCGGGTCAGCGGGTGCTGGTCGAGTTGGCGCGCAACGGGGACCTGGGGCGGCACCTCCGCAAGCTCCGGCGTGAGCTGTCCGAACGCCGTGCGCTGCTGTCGGCGGCGTTCGCCGACGCCGGGATCCCCGTGCTGGGCGACGACGCCGGCGCGCACATCGTCGTGCCGCTGCCGTCGGCGCAGGCGGAGCGGGACGTGCTGGCCGAGGCGCACGACCGCGGCCTGCGGCTGGACGGCCTCGGCCGCCACCACGCCGGCCGCCCGAAGGTGCACGGCGCCGCGATCGGCTACAGCGCCTGCTCGCGCGACCAGCTGACGGCGGCGATCCCCGACCTGATCCGCATCCTCGCCACCCACGCTCCCTCGTCCTGAGCGTTGAACTCACGCGTCCCGAACGTAGGACACGCGCGTTCCGAACGTAGGACACGCGCGACCTGGAGGTACGACACACGCGACGCGAACGTAGGACTCTCGCGCGTGTCCTACGTCCATCGGAGCGCGAGAGTCCTACGTTCAGGACAGGTGAGTTCAACGCTCGCGGGGCGAAGCGGGTGGCCGGTTACGCCATCCGGGTAGGGTCCGAGCCATGACACAGCGCAAGACCAAGGTCGCCGTGGTGTTCGGCGGGCGCAGCAGCGAGCACATGGTCTCCTGCCTGTCCGCCGGCAGTGTCCTGCCGCACCTGGACCGGGAGCGGTTCGACGTCGTGCCGGTCGGCATCACCGAAACCGGCGCGTGGGTGATCGGCGCCGACGACACCAAGGCGCTCGAAGTGCGGGACCGGCAGTTGCCCACCGTCAACGCGCTGGTCCCCGTGTCCGGCAGCGAACTGGTGCCGGTGGCGCCCAACGACGTGCTCGACGACGTGGAGGTCGTGTTCCCCGTCCTGCACGGCGCGTGGGGCGAGGACGGCACCATCCAGGGCCTGCTGGAACTGGCCGACATCCCGTACGTGGGACCGGGTGTGCTGGCCAGCGCGGTCGCCATGGACAAGGAGTTCACCAAGCGCCTGCTCAAGGGCGCGGGCCTGCCGGTCGGCGAGTTCGCCGTGCTGCGCCGCGAGCAGGAGACCCTGGCCGACGAGGACCGGGAACGGTTGGGGCTGCCCGTCTTCGTCAAGCCCGCGCGCGCCGGGTCGTCCGTCGGCATCTCGAAGGTCGTCGACTGGGCCCACCTGGACAGCGCGATCGCGTTGGCGCGCAAGACCGACCCGAAGGTGATCATCGAGGCCGCCGTGTCCGGCCGCGAGGTCGAGTGCGGCGTGCTGGAGTTCCCGGACGGCCGCGTCGAGGCGTCGCTGCCCGCCGAGCTGCGCATCGTCGGCGGCGAGGTCGACTGGTACGACTTCGACGCCAAGTACCTCGACGACGTGTGCGAGTTCGACATCCCCGCCAAGCTGGACGAGCACGTCACCCGCGACCTGCGCGAGATGGCCGTCGCCGCGTTCCGCGCGTTGGACTGCCAGGGCCTGGCCCGGGTCGACTTCTTCGTCACCGACTACGACGAGCTCGTGGTCAACGAGGTCAACACCATGCCCGGCTTCACGCCGATCTCGATGTACCCGCGGATGTGGGCCGAGACGGGCGTCGACTACCCGACGCTGCTGACCACGTTGGTGGAGACGGCGATCGCCCGCGGCACGGGCTTGCGCTAGACCGCGCTAGCCCCGGGTGTCCACGGGGCCCTTGGCGAGGGTGTCCCGGATCGTGGTCGAGATGTCCTGCAGGGGCCCCGTGCCCGCGTCCGACGGCACGGTCAGCGCCACGTACACGGGCCGGTCCACCACGTACCAGGTGGCCGAACCGCCCTCGGACACCTCCAGCCACTGGACGTCCGAGATCACCCGCAACTGGGAGGTCGGGGTGAGGTCACCGGGACGGTCCAGCCCGCACCGCAGCACCACGGGCTCGTGCCGCGCGTCACCCCACGCCACCGCGCCGGCCGGTGCGGGCGAGGCCAGTTCACGGCGGGGCAACGTGTCGCCGCCGGACACGAGCTGCGCCGGCAGGACGCCCAGCAGCGCCTGGCACTCAGCCGACCCGGCCTTCGGCGCGGGCACCGGCACGAGCGCCAAGGGCCCGGTGTGGACGGCGGACGGGTCCGCGCCGTCACCGTCGTCGAGGAAGAGGCCCGCCGCCGCGACGCCCACCGCGAGCAGCGCCGTCAGCCCGAGGGCGAGGACGAGCAGCGGGCGGGGGAGCAGCGGGGCGGGTTCCGGTTCCTGGGCCACCCGGCTATGACAGCACGGCCCTACAGGTGGACCACCGGGCAGGTCAGCGTTCGCGTGATGCCCTCCACGTTCTGGATGCGGGCGACCACGAGTTGCCCCAACTGGTCGACGGTGTCGGCCTCGGCGCGGACGATGACGTCGTACGGGCCGGTGACGTCTTCCGCGGTGGCCACACCGGGGATGCCGGAGATCTCCGCCGCAACGGCGGCTGCCTTCCCGACCTCGGTCTGGATGAGGATGTATGCGTGCACCACGGCGTGCCCCTTCGTCGCGACAGGTTAGGTCGGGGTAGGAACGTGCACAGCAACGTACCCCAGTTGGGGTTCCGAATGCTCAGAACGGGAGGCAACCTTGCGTCCGGAGCCGCCGCGCAACGCGGACACGGTCGCTGAGGTGGGTGAGTTCGGTCTCATCCGCCGGGTGACGGCAGGTCGGACGCAGCCGCCCACCACCCTGCTCGGGCCGGGTGACGACGCGGCTGTGGTCGCGGCGCCCGACGGCCGCGTGGTGGTGTCCACCGACGTGCTGGTCGAAGGTGTCCACTTCAGACTCGACTGGTCGTCTCCCGAGCAGGTGGGGCGCAAGGCGGCGGCCGTGAACCTGGCCGATGTCGTGGCCATGGGCGCGATTCCGACGGCCCTGCTGATCGGCCTCGCGTGCCCGGCCGACACGCCGTCCTCCGTGGTGGAGGGGATCACCGCCGGGCTGTGGCAGGAGGCGACCGTCGCGGGCGCGGGCGTGGTGGGTGGCGACATGGTGTCGTCCGCGACACTGGTGATCTCCGTTACCGCGATGGGCGACATGAACGGTCTGGAGCCCGTCACCCGTTCGGGGGCGCAAGTGGGTGATGTCGTCGCGGTGTGCGGACGGCTCGGCTGGGCGGCGGGCGGCTTGGCCGTGCTGCAGCGCGGGTTCCGGTCGCCGGTGGCGGTCGTCGGCGCGCAGCGGAACCCCGAACCCCCTTACGAGGCCGGGCCCCAGGCGGCCGCGGCGGGCGCGACGGCGATGATCGACGTGTCGGACGGCCTGCTGGCCGACCTGGGGCACATCGCGGACGAGTCGGGCATCGGCATCGACATCCGCACCGAGCTGCTGGAGGTGCACCCGCGGCTGATCGACGTCGCGGCGGCGCTCGGCGCGGACGCCCGGCACTGGGCGTTGACCGGTGGCGAGGATCACGCGCTGGCGGCGACGTTCCCCGAGCCGGGGGCGGTGCCCGAGGGGTGGCGCACCATCGGCACGGTCCGGCACGGCAGCGGCGTGACCGTCGACGGCCGCGCGTACGAGAAACCCCCTGGCTGGGAGCACTGGCGGTAGGTAGCCTCACGTTTGTGGAACTATGCACGCTGGCGTATGACCATCCAGACTCGGTGAAGTTGATCTCCGACCTCCAGCAGGTCTACGTGGACCGCTACGGCGAGGGCGACGTCACGCCCGTCGACCCGGCCGAGTTCGCCGCGCCGCTGGGGCACTTCGTGGTCGGCTACCTCGACGGCGTGCCGGTGGCGTGCGGCGGGTGGCGCGCGCACGACGTGGCCAAGGACTCGTTGCGCCCCGGCGACGCCGAGATCAAGCGCATGTACGTGGTGGACGGGCTGCGCGGGCGCGGGCTGGCCCGGGTCGTGCTGGCGTCGCTGGAGACGGCGGCCCGGTCGGCCGGGCGCACCCGGATGGTGCTGGAGACCGGGTTGCGCCAGCCGGAGGCCATCGGGCTCTACCGGGCCAATGGATACGCGCGCATCGACAACTTCGGCGTCTACCGGCATCATCCGGAAAGCCTTTGCTTTGCGAAGGATCTCTGAGGCCGGGAGGACCGCATGGCGATCTACGCGTTGGGTGACTACGAGCCGGTGATCCACCCGGACGCCTACGTGCACCCCGACGCGACGGTGATCGGCGACGTGCGGATCGGCGCGCACGCCTCGGTGTGGCCGCAGGCCGTGCTGCGCGGCGACTACGGGCGCATCGAGGTCGGCGCGCGGACGTCGATCCAGGACGGCACGGTCGTGCACTGCACCGAGGTCCACCCGACGTTGATCGGCGCGGAGTGCGTGATCGGGCACAACGTGCACATCGAGGGCGCGACCATCGCCGACCGGTGCCTGATCGCCTCGGGATCGGTGGTGCTCAACGGGTCCGTGGTGGAGACCGGGGCGATCGTCGGCGCCGGCGCGGTGGTGTCGTTCGAGGGGCACGTGCCCGCCCGGTCGATGGCGCTCGGCGTGCCCGCCCGCGTGCGCGAGGGATACGTCGTGCCGGACGGCGCGTGGCAGTTCGCGGTGGACAAGTACGTGAACAACATCTTGCTGTACCGCAAGGAACTGCGGCGCCTCGACTGAGATAGGGTCCCGCCGTGGCACGTCCGCTTGAAGAGATCATGGAAGCCGGCTGGGCCGCGGCACTCGCGCCCGTGGCCGATCGCATCGCCGCGATGGGCGAGTTCCTGCGGGCGGAGGTGGCCGCCGGGCGGACCTACCTGCCCGCCGGGGAGAACGTGCTGCGGGCGTTCCAGCAGCCGTTCCACGCCGTGCGGGTGCTGATCGTCGGCCAGGACCCGTACCCGACGCCGGGGCACGCGGTCGGCCTGAGCTTCTCGGTGTCGCCGGAGACCCGGCCCATCCCGAAGAGCCTGATCAACATCTACACCGAGTACGTGGCGGACTTGGGGCACCCCGAGCCGACCAACGGCGACCTGACCCCGTGGACCGAGCGCGGCGTGCTGCTGCTCAACCGGGCGTTGACGGTGCAGCCGGGCAAGTCCAACTCCCACCGCAACAAGGGCTGGGAGCCGGTGACCGAGCAGGCGATCAAGGCGCTGGCCGAGCGGGACGCGCCGCTGGTCGCGATCCTGTGGGGCAGCCAGGCCCGCGCCCTCAAGCCGCTGCTGGGCGCGGACCGCTGCGTGGAGTCGGTCCACCCGAGCCCGCTGTCGGCGGCCGGCGGCTTCTTCGGCTCGCGGCCGTTCAGCAAGGCCAACGAGCTGCTGGTGAAGCAGGGCGCCGAGCCGATCGACTGGAAGCTGCCGTAGCTCCGGTCTCGTCTCGCGGTTGTCCCCAGGCCGAGTTGTCCACAGGTCGAGCCTGATCGCCTGGGGTTGTCGGTCCCTTCTGGCAGGATCAAAACAAGGGATCCCCTGGGCGGGGACGCCTGCGCAAGCACGACCGTCACACGCCCTAGTGCGTGACCACGAACGTTCGCCGGGTTGGGGACAAGGCGCGCGAAGTCCGCGACCGGTAGCAGGGTTGATCTCATGCTCGGTGGTGACGTAGTCGCCGCCGAGCATGAGAGGCATCGATGGCCGAACCGGTCAGAGCACGTCGATCAACCGAGGACGAGGGCCGCAGGCTGCTGCAATACACGCGTCGTGGCAAGCAGGGAACCACGACTTCGACGCCCGCAGCCTGACTGCCCTGGACCCCAGCTGGGCGGGAGGCCATCCCCGCCTGATCGGCTCCGACGACATCGCGTTCGTCGTGCGATGGCCGAGGCCCGCCCCCCAGCCAGCGCACCCGGACCTGGAAGACCTCCAACGACCCCGCCTTCGCCGCCAAGCTCGACCGCATCGACGAGGTCCTGACCCGTTTCCCGCAGCGGTGTTTCGCCTTCGACCAGTTCGGGCCGCTGTCCATCCGCCCGCACCACGGCTACGGCTGGGCACCGCGCACGAAGCCGGAGCGGCTGCCGGCGACCTACCGCCGCACCCACGGCATCCGCTACTTCCGCGGCTGCTACTCCGTCGGCGACGACCGGCTCTGGGGCGCAGAGGGCTCCAAGAACACCTGCGCCGGCGCAACGCCAACGCCCGCCACCCCGACATCCTCGACGCCCAACGCCGCGAACGAGCACGCATCCGCAGCGAACGCCACCAACGCTGGGGCCGACCACGAGCAGCCCGACCAACCCGGCGAACCCAAGTGGTCAACGCACCAGGTACGCCGAAAGGCCCCCGGAACCACGTTCCGGGGGCCTTTCGCCAAGCTCAGGCGCGGGTCATCAGCCGCGCACCACCTTGCCCGCCTTCAGGCACGAGGTGCACACGTTCAGCCGCTGCCGCGTCGAAGAGGAAACCTTCGCGCGCACGGTCTGAATGTTCGGGTTCCACCGGCGGTTCGTCTTCCGGTGGGAGTGCGAGACAGAATGGCCGAAGCCCGGCCCCTTGCCACAGACGTCGCACACGGCAGCCACGTCAGCCACTCCTTAAGGTTCCTGATCGATACTCACGCCCCGGCGGGCGCGCAAGCGTGCACAAGCCTCAGCCGGGCATGGCAACCCAGACAGGGTAGCCGGTGGCGCGTTCTGCCACCAAACCGGGTCGAATACCCTCGCCCGCATGCAGGCTCTCGATGCGGTCGCGGTGCGTCAGTGGGCGGACGCCTGCGTGCGGTCCCTGGACGCCAACCGGGAGGACATCGATCGCATCAACGTGTTCCCCGTGCCGGACGGCGACACCGGGACCAACCTGCTCCAGACGATGCGCTCGGCGTTGGACGCGCTGCTCAGGACACCCGTCGACACGGTCGGGGCGGCGCTGGGCGCGCTCGCGCGCGGTGCGCTGGCCGGTGCGCGCGGCAACTCCGGGGTGATCCTGTCGCAGGTGCTGCGCGGGCTCGCGGAGGCCGCTCAAGGTGCCTCCACGGCGTCCGGCGCGTCGTTGCGGCGGGCGTTGTGGCGTGCCGACGAACTGGCCACCGCCGCCGTCTCGAAGCCCGTGCCGGGCACGGTGCTGTCCGTGCTGCACGCGGCGGCCGAGGCGGCCCGCGACTGCGCGTCCGACGACCTGGACGAGGTGGTCACGGTCGCGGCGAAGGCGGGCGCCGAGGCGCTGGCCGACACACCGCGCCAGCTCGCCGTGCTGGCCAAGGCCGGTGTGGTCGACGCGGGCGGGCGGGGGTTGGTCGTGCTGCTGGACACGTTGGCGGCGGTGATCACCGGACGTGAGGTCGAGGACGTGCCGGTCGTCGTCACGGTGCCGCGCGAGCCGCTGACCACCGCGCGCGAGGCCGGATCGGCCGAGTTCGAGTACGAGGTCATGTACCTGCTGGACGGCTCGCCGGACGTGGAGGTGCTGAAGGCCGAGCTGGCGGCCGTCGGCGACTGCGTGTCCGTGGTCGGCGACGGCGCCGAGCTGTGGACCGTGCACGTGCACTGCAACGACATCGGCGCGGCCGTCGAGGCGGGCATCCGCGCGGGCCGGCCGCACCGGATCACGGTGGCGCGCTTCGCCGACCAGATCGCCGCCCAGGCGCCCCGGTTCGTGCGCGACCGGGCGATCGTCGTGCTGGTCGAGGGCGAGGGCGCGGCCGAGCTGTTCCGGTCCGAAGGTGCGGTGGTGTTCGAGCCCGGCGCCGAGGTGACGGCGGCCGACCTGCTGGCCGTGGTGGTGAGCACGCGGGCGCGGCAGGTGACCGTGCTGCCCGGCGACCCGACGTGGCGCGAACCGCTGGACGACGCCGTCACGCAGGCCGTCGCCGCCGGTCAGGACGTCGTGGTCGTGCCGACGTTCTCCCCGGTGCAGGCGTTGGCGGCGCTGGCCGTGCACTCGACGTCCCGGCGTGCGGGCGACGACGTGGTCGCGATGGCCGAGGCGGCGGCGGCCACCCGGCGCGGCGAGGTCGCGGTGTCCGACCGGGAGGCGATCACCTGGGTCGGCCGGTGCCGTCCGGGCGACCTGCTCGGCATGGTGGACGGCGAGGTCGTGCTGATCGAGCCCGACCCGGCCGACGTGGGCGCGCTGGCGTGCCGGCTGGTGGACCGGATGCTCGCCAGCGGCGGCGAGCTGGTCACCGTGCTGTTGGGGCGGGCCGCCCCGGACGGGGTCGAGCGGGTGCTGGAAGATCACCTGCGCGTCGCCCACCCGGAAGTGGAACTGGCCGCCTACCAGGGCGGACAGCGGGACGCGCTGCTGGTTGTCGGTGTCGAGTAGTTGAATGGGCCGGGATGACGACCTTCGACGAGAAGCTGGTGTCGGTGCTCGGCAAGAAGAGCGCCGACGCGCTGGAGGCCGGTCTCGGCCTGAGCACCGTCGGTGAGCTGCTGCGCCACTACCCGCGCCGGTACGACGAGCGCGGCAAGCTGACCGAGATCGCCGGGCTGGAGCTCGGCGAGCACGTCACCGTGCAGGCGCGGGTCAAGAGCGCGCGGCAGCGGCGGATGAAGTCGCGCAGCGGCGAGCTGCTGGAGGCCGTGATCACCGACGGCACCAGTGACCTGCACCTGGTGTTCTTCGGCCGCGGCTCGCGCAAGGTCGAGCGGGAGCTGCTGCCGGGCCGCGAGGCGATGTTCGCGGGCAAGGTCGGCATGTTCAACGGCAAGCTCCAGCTCGCGCACCCCGACTACCAGGTGCTCGACGGCGAGGACGCCGCGGCGGCGGACTTCGCGGGGGCGATGATCCCGGTCTACCCGGCGGCGCAGGGCATCCAGTCGTGGAACGTCTCCAACTGCGTCGAGCAGGTCCTCGCGGTGTGGGACGGGGTGGCCGACGACCCGCTGCCGGCGTCGTTGCGGGCCGAGCGCGGGCTGGTCGGGCTGGAGAAGGCGTTGCGCGACATCCACCGGCCGGACGGCTGGGCCGCGATCACCGTCGCGCAGCAGCGGCTGAAGTGGGACGAGGCGATGGCGGTGCAGCTGACGCTGGCGCAACGCCGCCGTTCGGCGACGGCCCGCCCCGCGCCCGCGTGCCCCCCTAGGCCTGGCCTGGTGCGTGACGCGTTCGAAGCCCGGCTGCCGTTCGAGCTGACGGCGGGCCAGCGCGAGGTCGGCGAGCGGATCGCGCAGGACCTGTGCGGCGAGCACCCGATGAACCGGCTGCTCCAGGGCGAGGTCGGCTCGGGCAAGGCGCAACCGCTCGACGCGAAGGTGCTGACGCCTGCGGGCTTCCGGTTGATGGGTGATATCCGGTCGGGTGACGAGGTCATCGCAGCCGACGGCGAGGTGACCGTAGTCACCGGTGTCTTCCCGCAAGGCGAGCGCGAGGTCTACCGGGTCGTCCTCTCCGACGGCACCAGCGTCGAGTCGGACTTGGAGCACCTGTGGGCGGTCAACACGACCGTCCGGCGGAACCGGGGGAACCCGCTGAAGGTGCTCACCCTGCGCGAGATCCGTGACGACCTGACGACTGCCAACGGCTCATCGAAGTGGCACCTGCCGACGATCACTGCGCCGGAGATCGACTGCCACGAAGAGCGGCCGGTGGATCCTTACCTACTGGGGTTGCTGCTGGGAGGCGGCAGCTTGGTGAACGGGCGTGTCGTCTTCACCAGCGCGGACGCGGAGCTGATCGCCGGACTGGTCGAAGTCCTGCCCGACGGCTGCGAACTGACGAAACGGTCGGGCAGTCGCGCGTACGACTGGTACGTCGTGGGCCGCGAGCGCGGTCGCAACCCGCTGCTCGCGGCACTGCGCGAGATCGGCGTCTACGGCCACCGGTCGCACACGAAGCGCGTCCCGGAGTGTTACCTCGTCGCGCCGGTGAAGGACAGGCACGCGCTCCTGCAGGGCCTTCTCGACACCGATGGAACGCTGGATGGGAAACGGGGGTCGAACGTCTCTTTCGTGTCGGCCTCGGCGACGCTCGCCGAGCAGGTCGGGTGGCTCGCGGAGTCGCTGGGTGGAACGGGTCGGGTACGGCCGATCACCAAGATGGGCAACACCTACCACCTGGTGAGCCTCCGCCTGCCGAACGACTTCCTGCCGTTTCGGCTCGCCCGGAAAGCGGATCTGGTCCAGGTGCGGACGAAGTACGCGAAGCCGGTGCGCGCGATCCGCCGGGTCGAGCACGTTGGTCGCAAGCCGGTGCAGTGCATCTCGATCGCTCACCCCGATCAGCTTTACGTGACAGATCACTTCATCGTGACCCACAACACGATCGTGGCGTTGCGGGCGATGTTGCAGGTCGTGGACGCCGGGCGGCAGGCGGCGATGCTCGCGCCCACCGAGGTGCTGGCGGCGCAGCACGCGCGGTCGTTGCGGGAGTTGCTGGGCGACCTCGGGCAGGCCGGTGAGCTGGGTGGGGCGGAGCACGCGACGCGGGTGACGTTGCTGACCGGGTCGATGGCGACGGCGGCGCGGAAGCGGGCGTTGCTGGAGATCGTGTCCGGTGAGGCCGGGATCGTGGTCGGCACGCACGCGTTGATCCAGGACAAGGTCGAGTTCGCCGACCTGGGGCTCGTCGTGGTGGACGAGCAGCACCGGTTCGGCGTCGAGCAGCGGGCCGCGCTGAGCGGGCGCGCGGGCGGGTCGACGCCGCACGTGCTGGTGATGACGGCCACACCGATCCCGCGCACGGTGGCGATGACCGTGTACGGCGACCTGGAGGTGTCCGCGCTGCGCGAGCTGCCGCAGGGGCGTTCGCCGATCAGCACGTCGGTGGTGCCGGTGGCGTCGAAGCCGGGCTGGCTGGACCGGGCGTGGCAGCGCATCCGCGAAGAGGTCGGCAAGGGCCACCAGGTGTACGTGGTGTGCCCGCGCATCGGCGACGGCGCCGCGGAGGACGACGGGGAGACGCCGCCGAAGGAGTCGGCCAAGGACGACGGTTCCGACCGCCGGCCGCCGCTCGCGGTGGTGGACGTGGCGAACAGGCTGGCCGAGGGGCCGTTGCGCGGGCTGCGGATCGACATCCTGCACGGCCGGATGCCGCCGGAGGACAAGGACGCCGTGATGCGGGCGTTCGCGGCGAACGAGGTGCAGGTGCTCGTCGCCACGACCGTGGTCGAGGTCGGCGTGAACGTGCCCAACGCCACCGTCATGGTGATCATGGACGCGGACCGGTTCGGGGTCAGCCAGCTGCACCAGCTGCGCGGGCGCGTCGGGCGGGGCAGCGCGGCGGGGCTGTGCCTGCTGGTGACCGAGATGCCGGACGGCACGGCCACGATGGAGCGGCTGCGGGCCGTGGAGTCCACTTTGGACGGCTTCGAGCTGGCGCAGCTCGACCTGGAGCTGCGGCGCGAGGGCGACATCCTCGGCGCGGCGCAGTCCGGCAAGCGGTCGGGGTTGAAGATGCTGTCGCTGCTGCGCGACGAGGACGTGATCGCCGAGGCGCGGGTGGTGGCGCAGGAGATCGTGGAGGCGGACCCGGAGTTGACGGCGAACCCGGGGCTGGCGGGGCTCGTGGCGGGGTTGCTGGACGACGAGCGCGCGGAGTACCTGGAGAAGGCTTAGCGGCGGGCTGGTGCGGCGGCTGGTGTCGGGGGACGGTGCGGCGGCTGGCGGTGCGGCGGCGGCTGGTGGTGCGCGGCGTGGGATGGTCGTCGGG
>NZ_LGED01000271.1 GCF_001280085.1 Saccharothrix sp. NRRL B-16348
CTCCCGGGCCGGCGCGAAGGCCAAGGTGGACAACAACTACTTCAAGAACTCCCGCGACGTCCTCGGCACCTTCTACACCAACGAAGCCGGGTACTGGCACGTCAGCGGGAACATCTTCGACAACGTCACCTGGTCCGCCCCCGGCAGCGAGAACAACCCGGCCGGACCGGACGTCAAGTCGACCACCACGGTCAGCGTCCCCTACAGCTTCACGCTCGACCAGGCCACCTGCGTGCCGAGCATCGTGAGCCGCACGGCAGGCGCCAACACGGGCCTGAAGGAGTCCAACGGCGCCTGCTAGCCCGTTCCCCGGCGCCGTGTGACGTGGAGGTGGCGTTCATCCCGACGGATGAACGCCACCTCCACTGTGTCCGGTCAGCCCACGAGCTGATCGATCTTCGCGAGCTGCAACGCCGGCCACTTCCGGACCATGTCGCGCTCGTCCTGCTCGCTCACCTGGTCGCTGCCGTCCCACACGGTGGCGGCCACCACGACCGTGCCGACCCGGATCGCCATGGACGTGGCGCCGGCAGCCGGGAGCTTGAAGGACACGCTCGCGTCACCCAACCCGGGGTTGCTCTCCTCGACGTTCGGGATGCCCTCCTCCTCGACGCGGTCGCGGATGTCGGTGACCAACCCGTTCCAGCCGGCTTCCGCCGCGGTCTCGTCGTCGTAGGCGAGGACGTTGGACAGCACCCGGAAGAACACGTTCTCCGACAGTTCGAGCACGACCATGCCCACCCCGTGCACGTGCTCGCACGCCCAGCCGTCGCCTTCCTCACGCCACTTCCGGCACTGCTCCTCCAAGGCGGCGCCGGTCAGCACGGACCGCCCCTTGTCGTTGGAGGTCGGCACCGACAGGGCGCCGGTGAGCCCGTCGTGCGCGACGAACCCCGGCAGGTCGCGCTCGGTCGGCAGCGCCGCGTCGATGTCCGCGGCGTCGAGGGTCGGTGCGGGCCACACCAGGTAGGCGCCGAGACCGGCCAGCGCCAGCACCACGGCCACCGCACCGACCAGGACGCGGCGGCGCGTCATCCGGGACATGGCGGTCACCGTAGCCACCGGTGCCGGGACCGGTCCCGGCACCGGTGATCCGCATCAGCCACCTCCGACCCGCCCGCCGAGCACGAGACCGTCACGACCGGGGCGGTTCGGCCAGTTCGGGGTCGAGGCGGTAGGTCATGCCGCCGAGCACGAGACCGTCGGCGTCGAGCACGACCTGGAGGTCGCGGTCCCGGGTGTTGCCGACCTCCTCGGCGGTGAAGTCCTCGCCGGCGACCACGCGCAGCCGCAGGGTGCGCTTCTCGCCCGGCCGCAGGCGCAGGTCCGCGGCGTCGGGCAGGTCCAGGCGCCACCCCTTGCGCTCCAGCAGCACGGGCAGCCGGACGCGCACGTGCAGCGCGGCGGTCTCGGGGCGGCTGTTGCCCGCGACGAACACCGCGCCGTCGAGCGCGTTCACCAGCGACTCCCCGCCTCCGCCGCCGGGAACGATGACGATGTTGCGCTGGCCCACGTTGTTGTCGTGCGGCACCAGCCGCCACTCCTCGACGGTCTCGTTGCCGGTGAAGTGGTCGACGTTGCTGGGGTCGCCCTCGGCGGAGGCGATCAGCAGCGCGCAGTCGTGCCCGAAGACGTTCTCGTTGGGAACCCACTCGAACGGCCCGACGACGACCTCCTCGCTGTTGTCCGGTGCGATGCCGCCGATCGCGAGCCCGGCCGCCGGACCCATCGGCGTGAAGTCCACCGGCCAGGTCAGCCCGGCGCCGGGCAGGCAGTGGAAGCCCTTGACCACGACCTCGCCCGACGGGGCGGTGCCGCGGTTCTTCACCTTGGCGTACACGAAGTTCGTTACGCCCGGCACCGCGTTCTGGTGGCCGGGCAGGCCGTCTGGGCTGTTCCGGTTCCACACCGACTGGTTGTGCCAGTGCACGGCCTGGAACTGGTACTCGCCCGCCCGGCCGTCGTCGATGTGCACGTCGACCTCCGGCGCGGCGCCGTCGTAGCCGCCCTGCTTCTCGAACGCCCAGCGCGCGACCTTGTTGTACGCGCCGCCGAACAGGCCCTCGGACGTCCAGTTCTCCAGGTCGGCGTCCTGCAGCTCCTCGCACCACAGCTGCGCGCCACGCCCCGGCACGTGCGTCATGGTCACCGGGTCGATGTTGGTCGGGTTCGTCGCCGCGGTGAGGTTCCCGGTGGCGCGCAGGATGAGGTAGATGGTCGCGCGGGCGGCGAAGGCACGGCGGGCGGGGCTGGTGTGGTCGCCGCCCAGCGAGCGGTACAGCCGGAAGTGGCAGGTCGCCAGGATCTGCTCGGTCCGGTAGTCGCCCAGGTAGTTCACGTTCGCCGGGTCGTTCGGCCCGCCCCACGCCCACTCCGGGACGGCCCGGTCGAAGCGCCGCTCGGTGATGAACGGGCGGAACGGCGCGTAGCGGAAGCGCTCCGGGAGGGCGCGCAACGCGGACTCCGGGTCCTGCCGGATGGCGGCCAGGCCGTCGCCCGTGCTGTGCGCGAAGCCGAGCAGGCCGGTGCCGACGTGGTCGCCGAGCGAGCCGTGCCCGGCCATCTCGTGCCAGTGCACCCACGGGTCCACGGCGCGGCCGAGCGGCTGGGCGAGGTTCATCACGTCGCACAGGCCGTAGCACATGTGCCCGGTGCCGCCCGCGCCGTTGGGCCCCCAGTGGGCGTTGATCTGCTGGGCGCCGTTGTCGCCGAGGCCGCGGTGGTCGACCGGGACGGGGAAGTCGGTTCCGTCGAAGTAGGAGGAGGCGGGGAAGCCGAGGTCCTCGACGTACCGGAACAGCTCGGTCAGGTGGTAGTAGGCGTTGACCGCGGCGAAGTCGTCGGTGCGCGGCGCGAACGTGTCGAAGTCCTGGCCCGCGGGTCTGGTCGGCGGGGCGATGGCGGGGTTCTTGACGTTCTGCACGGCGACGTAGGTGCCGCTGAGGTGCTGGGTGTTGCCCACGGGCGCGTCGAGCGACTGGAGCACCTGCAGGGAGTCGTGGTCCTCCAGGACGGCGTCCGAGGCGGCGGAGGTGATGGCGAGGTCCCCGGTGGCGACGTTGGGGTCCTGCCGGAACACCAGGCCGCTCACGTCGCACGTCAGGCACTCCAGGTACAGCACCGAGCCGGTCTCCGGCTCCACCAGGGCCAGCCACACCAGGTCGCCGTGCCCGGGCAGGTCGTAGCGGAAGACCAGCTCGGCGACGAGGTGCGCGCGGCCCTCCCGGACGCCCTCGGCCACCGGGGGCAGGGGGAGTGTCGGCACGCCCTGCTGGTCGTCCGCGGTGGGCAGGCCCGCGAACCGCCGGTCGGCGACGTACTTGTAGACGACGAACCTGCCGCTCATCAGGCCCGCCTCGTCGTCCGCGCGGTCGCCTACGCCCAGCAGGGATCGCAGGAACGGCCCGGTGTCGTCCCCGGCGGGTGGCGCGGCGCCGCGGACGGGGGTGGCGGGGAACAGCCGCCGGTAGCGCTCGACCGCCTCCGGCGGTGGCAGTTCGCCCTCCAGGTCTTCCTCGGTGTTGTCGGTGACGGCCACGACCCGGTTCGGGTCGTGCGCGATCTTCACGGTCAGCCCGCGCCGCCACACCGGGATGTCGAACAAGGTCTGGCAGTAGCCCAGCACGGTGGCACCGGACCGCTGTCTCTCCTCCTCCAGCCGGTACTCCACGCCCTGCGCGACCGGCAGGAGGTTCTGCGCGGGGGTGTTGAGGTTGCGCAACCGTTCCCGGGAGATGGTCAGCACGTCGGCCACCTCGTCGAGGTACCGGCTCGCGGCCGGCTTGGGGTCCTCGTCGGCCACGAGCCGCCGTTGCCCGTCGTGCCGGATGTGGCGCACCCGGCCGTTGTCGTCGGTGGTGAGGTGTGCTTTCAGTGCCGCGTCGTAAACGGTTCTCGCCATCGCCGATCCGCCTTCCCTCGCTCGTGTCGAGTGCGATCCAGCGGACCACAGGCCGTCGCCTCCGGCAGCGGTTCGGCCGCGGTCCGCCCCCGCAGACGGCAAGCCTCGCCCGTTCGTGCGCCCGGCTCGCCCCGGCAGACCGCCCGGCTGCGGAGTGCCACGTGCTACCCGGCGGTAACATATCGCCGGCATATCGAAAACCGCATACGCGCCGGCAACACCGCGGTGTCTTGACTGTCCGGCATGACCGACAGCGAACCGGCACGGACGTCGGCCCGCCGCACCCGATCGCCGGTGTCCTTGTCCCCGTCGGCCGGCCCGACGACCGGGATCACGGTGTACGGCTGCGAGCCGGACGAGGCCGCCTTGTTCCGGGAGCTGGCGCCCCGCTTCGGCGTCGTGCCGACCATCACCGACGCGGCGGTGTCCGAAGCGAACGTCGAACTGGCCTCGGGGAACCGCTGCGTCAGCGTCGGCCACAAAAGCCGGATCACGAATGCCACCCTGCACGCGCTCAGCCGGGCCGGCGTGAAGTACATCTCCACGAGGAGCGTCGGCTACAACCACATCGACGTGGACCACGCGGCGAGCGTCGGCATCTCCGTCGAGAACGTCGCCTACTCGCCCCACAGCGTGGCCGACTACACGGTGATGCTGATGCTGATGGTGCTGCGGAACGCGAAATCCGTCATCAGGCGTGCGGAGGCCCACGACTACCGTTTGCACGACGTGCGCGGGAAGGAACTGCGCGACCTGACCGTCGGGGTGGTCGGCACCGGCCGCATCGGCGCCGCGGTCATCGACCGGCTGTGGGGTTTCGGCTGCCAGAAGCTGGCCCACGACATCCGCCCCCGGACGTCCGCCGACTACGTCCCCCTCGACGAACTGCTGCAGCAGAGCGACATCGTCACGCTCCACACGCCGTTGAACGCGGACACGCACCACCTGTTGAACCGGCGGCGCATCGAGCAGCTGAAGCCCGGCGCGTTCGTCGTCAACACCGGGCGGGGCGCGCTCCTCGACACCGAGGCCCTGGTGTCGGCGTTGGAGAGCGGCCGATTGGGCGGTGCGGCGCTGGACGTCCTCGAAGGCGAGGAAGGGATGTTCTACGCCGACTGCGGAAATCGGCCCGTTGCCGGCACGCAGCTGGCGCGGTTGCAAGCCCTGCCGAACGTGATCATCAGCCCGCACACGGCCTACTACACGGACCACGCCCTGAGCGACACCGTGGAGAACTCCATCGTCAACTGCCGCGACTTCGACCTTAGAAAGCAGCTGTGGATATGAAAATCGGAATTGTGTTCGGCGGTCGCTCCGAAGAGCACCCGGTCTCGGTCAAATCCGCCCGGGAGGTGGCGAAGCACCTCGACCCCGAGAAGTACGAGCCGTACTACATCGGGATCACGACGAGCGGCGCCTGGCTGCTCTGCGACGGGCCCGACGCGGAGTGGGAGAACGGCGGCCGGCCGGTCGTGCTGTCGCCGGACAGCGGCACGCGCGGCCTGCTCGTGCTGGAGGAGGACGGGCGGTACCGGACGATCGGCCTGGACGTGGTCCTGCCCGTGCTGCACGGCAAGCTCGGCGAGGACGGTGCGATGCAGGGTCTGCTGGAACTCTCCGGCATCCCCTACGCCGGCTGTGACGTCCAAAGTTCTGCCCTGTGCATGGACAAGTCCCTCGCCTACCTCGTGGCGCGCGGTGCGGGGATCGCGACGCCGAACTTCCGGACCGTCACGGCGGACGAGCAGGTCGACGCGGACCGGCTGACGTATCCCGTCTTCGTGAAGCCGGCCCGTTCGGGATCGTCCTTCGGGGTCGGCAAGGTGTCCCGGGCGGAAGACCTGCGGAGCGCGGTGGAGACCGCCAGGCGGTACGACTCGAAGGTGTTGATCGAGGAGGCGGTCGTCGGCAGCGAGATCGGCTGCGCCGTCCTGGGGAACGAGCCGGAGCTGGTCGCCGGCGAGGTGGACCGCATCGCGCTGTCCCACGGCTTCTTCCGGATCCACCAGGAGAGCGCGCCGGAGACCGGGTCCGAGAACTCGACCGCGATCGTGCCCGCCGACATCCCGGCCGAGTCGCGTTCGCTCGTCCAGGAGACCGCGAAGGCCGTGTACCGCGCCCTGGGGTGCCGCGGGCTGGCGCGCGTGGACATGTTCCTGAAGGAGGACGGCACGGTGGTCCTCAACGAGGTCAACACCCTGCCCGGCCTGACCTCGTACAGCCGGTACCCGAGGATGATGGCCGCCGCCGGGTTGCCGCTCGGCGAGGTGATCGACCGGGTCGTGTCGCTGGCGTTGACCGGGAAAGTCCGATGAGGGACGACTTCGTCTACCTGGACGAGCTCGTGCCCGGCCTGCGCTGGGACGCCAAGTACGCCACCTGGGACAACTTCACCGGCAAACCCGTGGACGGGTACGCGGTGAACCGAGTCGTCGGCACGCGGGCGTTGGGCGCGGCTTTGGAGAGCGCGCAGGACAAGGCCGTGACCCTCGGCTTCGGCCTGCTCGTCTGGGACGGTTATCGCCCGCAACGCGCCGTGGATTGTTTCCTGCGCTGGTCGCGGCAGCCCGAGGACGGTCGGACGAAGCAGCGGCACTACCCGAACATCGACCGCGCCGAGATGTTCGAGAAGGGGTACGTGGCCGCGAGGTCGGGGCACAGCCGGGGCAGCACGGTCGACTTGACGCTCTACCACCTGGCCACCGGTGAACTCGCGGCCATGGGCGGCGACCACGACTTGATGGATCCGATCTCCCACCACGGCGCACCGGGGATAACGCCGGTCGAAGCGGACAACCGCCGGCACCTGCGCTCGATCATGGAGTCGTGCGGGTTCAGCGCGTACGAATGCGAGTGGTGGCACTACACGCTGAACGGCGAACCCCATCCGGACCACTACTTCGACTTTCCCATCGAGTAGTCGAGCGGCAGCCGCACCGTGATGCGCAGCCCTCCCTCGGCCCGCGGGGTGAGGGTGAGGTGCCCGTCGTGGGCTTGGGCGATGCTCTTGACGATCGCCAGGCCGAGCCCGACACCGGCGTGGTCGGAGCGCACGCGTTGGGTGCCGCGCTGGAACGGTTCGGTGAACGTCGAGATCAGCTGAGGCGTGAGCTTCTCACCGGTGTTCTCGACGGTGAGCTCCGCGTTCCTGAGGCGAACGCCGGTCGTGACCCACACGGTGCCTCGGTCCGGCAGGTTGTGGACGATCGCGTTGTGGACCAGGTTCGTCGTCATCTGCAGCAGCAGCGTGTGTGAGCCGGTGGTGGGTGCCACGTCGCCGGAGGTCTCGATGGTGAGGCCGCGTTTCTCGGCGAGAGGGAGGAGTGTTTCCGCGGCTTCTTCCGCGACGAGGGACAGGTCGACGTGCTGCCGGGTGAAGGTCCGCTGGTTGGCGCGGCTGAGCAGGAGCAGCGCCTCGGTCAGGTCGATCGCCCGCGTGTTGACGAAGTGGAGGCGTTCGACGAGTTCGTCGGCGTCGCGGTCCGGATCGTTGCGCGCGACGTCGAGGAGCGTCTGCGTGATCGCCAGCGGGGTGCGCAGCTCGTGGGACGCGTTGGCGGCGAACCTCTGCTGCTCGGCGTCGTGCGCTTCGAGCCGCGCGAGCATCGTGTCGAAGGCGTCGGCGAGCTCGCGGAACTCGTCTTCGCGGCCCTCCAGCCCGATCCGGTGCGAGAGGGATCCGTCCGCGGCCCGGCGGGTGGCGTGGGTGATGCGGGTCAGGGGCGCGAGCATGCTGCCGGCGAGGAGCCACCCTCCCAGCAGGCCGAACACCAGCAGGAGCGCCATCACCAGGCCCGCCTTCGGGGCGAAGGCCTCCTCCAGGGCCGTGCGATCGGGCACCGACGGGCCCGGGCGGAACCGCCCCGGCGGCTCGGTGTGGATCTCCTCGGGGACGTAGCGCAGCAGGAACACCCAGACGACCGTGAGCAGCAGGCCGCCGGCGATCATGAGGAACCCGGCGTAGCTGAGGGTGAGCTTGAGGCGGACGCTCATCCCCGGCTGCCTATCCACGGCCCCGCCCCTCACGGCCGGCGTCGGGCGCCGTGTCGATGCGGTAGCCGACGCCGGGGACGGTGGCGATGACCCACGGTTCGCCGAGGCGTTTGCGCAGCGCCGACACCGTGATACGCACGGCGTTGGTGAACGGGTCGGCGTTCTCGTCCCATGCCCGTTCCAGCAGCTCCTCGGCGCTGACCACACCGCCTTCGGCGGCGACGAGGACTTCCAGCACGGCGAACTGCTTCCTGGTCAGCGCGACGTACCGGCCGTCCCGGTAGACCTCGCGGCGGAACGGGTCCAGCCGCAGGCCCGCGATCTCCCGCACGGGCGGCCGGCTGTGCGCACGCCTGCGGTCGAGCGCCCTGAGCCTGAGCACGAGCTCCTGGAGCTCGAACGGCTTGGTGAGGTAGTCGTCGGCGCCGAGCTCGAACCCGGACGCCTTGTCGTCGAGCCGGTCGGCGGCGGTGAGCATCAGGATCGGCATGCCGCTGCCGGACGCGACGATGCTCTCGGCGACCTCGTCACCGGAGGGGCCGGGGATGTCGCGGTCGAGGACGGCGATGTCGTAGGAGTTGATGCCCAACAGCTCCAGCGCGGTGTCGCCGTCACCGGCGATGTCGGCGGCGATCGCCTGCAGGCGCAGCCCATCGCGGATGGCCTCGGCCAGATAGGGCTCGTCCTCGACGACCAAAACGCGCATGCCCCGATGTTACGGGCGGGTGCATATCGTCGGCATATCGAAAAGTTCAAACGCCCCGGCAACACCGCGTCGCCTTCATTGGTGGCATGCGCCACAGCGAACCAACACGCACCGCGACCCGTCACGCCCGATTGCCGGCGTCCTCGGCGATCCGCCGCGCACATGGCGCTGTGCCCGACCCCGTGCCGGTCTTCGACGACGGGATTCCGGCCGTGGTCAACCTCGATCCCGCTCTGCTCGCTGCGCTGCGCCGTGCCGCGACCGATGCCGCGGCCGACGGCGTGGAGTTCTTCGTGAATGGCGGTTGGCGTTCACCGGAATACCAGGAACTGCTATTCAACGAGGCGGTCTCGAAGTACGGCTCGGAAATGGCGGCGGCCCGCTGGGTGGCCACTCCGGACACGTCCGCCCACGTGTCGGGGAATGCGGTCGACATCGGGCCGGCCGAGGCCAGGGCGTGGCTGTCCGAACACGGCGCCGGGTACGGGTTGTGCCAGATCTACCGAAACGAACCCTGGCACTACGAACTGCGCCCGGAAGCCGTCGACCACGGCTGCCCGCCCCTGTACGCCGACCCCTCGCACGACCCGAGGATGCGGCGGTGACCACGGACCGTTCAGCGGCGGCCGGTGGTGAGGACGACGAGGAACTGGCCGCCGCCCGCCTCGACGGCGGCGGTCACCGGCAGCCCCGGCACCAGTCGGGAGAAGCGGTCCACCAGCCAGTCCGCCGCTTCCTGCGCGTCCTGCTCGGTCGGACAGCGGGCCACCATCTCGCGGCCACCCTTGCGTTCGAGCCTGCCGGCGACGGTGATCAGCGGCGCGGGTTCGGCCACGTGCAGGCGGTCCGGCCAGGCGATGACCACCTTGACCGCGCCCTTGCGGGTGTTGCACCCCCGGTGCGCGAGCCGCTCGGCGACCTTGGCCTTCCGGTCGGCCGTCCGGCTGTCGACGCTGGGCCCCCGCGGGTCGTTCACCGACATGCCGGGGTCGACCGGTTCGTCGCACACCCAGCACCGCCAGCCGTCACGCTCGGCCACGTCATCGAGGAGGCTCATCCGAGCAAACTAGCCTGCCCGGGCGCACCCCGGTGGTGCCGGGCTCGGCCGCGACCCGGCAGGGACGGCGGGCACCACCGACCGCCGACCCGCGACTGGGTAACGTCGAAGCGTGCGCAACCGGGAACGGCGCATCGCCGAGGCGATCACGGCCTACCTGGCGCGGGACGGTCACGACCCGGATCCGCGCGCGCTCGCCCGCGTGATCGGTGAGGCGGCGGGCGCGACCGGCTGCGCGATCGTCATCGGAGAACGCCGGCACCAGTGGGGCGACGGCGACGGGCCGTGGCGGGAACACCACATCGGCTACGGCGGTGTCGTGCCGGGCGTCCTGGCCGTCACCCCGGAGTCGGTCGGCCCGCTGTCCGCCGTCGCCGCCGTGCTCGGCGCGCCGGTCGAGGCCATCCGGCTCGCCGAGGAGACCGACCGGCTCCGCCGTGACGGCGACGCCGCGGCGCGGGTGCTGGTCGACGACCGGTGGCGGGCGGCGGCGGAGATGGAGCAGGAGCGCCGCGGCCTGGAACGGGACCTGCACGACGGCGCGCAGCACCACCTGGTCTCCCTGCGCATGTCGCTGGCGCTCGTAGAGCACGCGATCAGCAAGGGTGCCGGCCGGGACCGCGTCGCGGACCTGGTGGCACGGCTGGACGAAGCCGAACGCGTGCTGGTCGACACCGCCACCGGGATCCTCCCCGGTGCGCTGGTGGCCGACGGTGTCGCGGCGGCGTTGCGCACCGAGCTGGCCCGGCACGACACCGTCACGCTCGACAGCGCGGGCCTGCGCCGCCGTTATCCGGCGCCGGTCGAGTCGGCGGTCTACTTCGTCGTCCTGGAAGCGGTGAACAACGCGCGCAAGCACGCCGAGGGCGCGCGGGTCACGGTCACCGTGCGGGACGGCTACCGGGGCTTGGAGTTCACCGTCGCCGACGACGGGCCGGGATTCGCCGTGGCGGCGCCGAACGCGGTCCTGCCCAACCTCGCCGCGCGGGCCGCGTCGGTCGGCGGCGTTGTCGAGGTCCGCTCCGCGCCGGGTGCGGGCACCACGGTCAGCGGCCTCGTCCCCTTCTGAGGGTTCACGGGGCGAGCAGGCCTTCCGCGGTGCGCACGAGGACCTCGCACGCGGCGCGGTCGCGGCCGCCGGTCGCGGGGTGCTCGGCGTGCGCACGCCAGCGGGCCACCTCGGCGCGGGCCGTGGACGTGATCTCGGCGGTGGCCGCGTTCTCGGGCAGACCGAGCCTGCTGCGCGGGTCGACGCCGTCCGCGCCGAGCAGGCGGGCCGCGGAGGAGGCGACGCCACGCAGTAGGGCGCTGCGGTCGAGGTCGTCCAGCAGGTCCAGTTCGGCGAACTCGTGCGCGTCGACGCCCACCCGTTCGACCGCCCAGCGCAGCGGGTGATCGCCGGGCAGTGCGCGGACCAGCCCGGCCATCGCCCGGACCGCCCGGCGTGCGGCGATGACCGGACCCCGTGCGGCCAGTGCCGAGGCCAGCGCCACCGACGAGCCCGCCTCGGCCAGCGCCACCCGGTGCCGCCCGGCCCTCAGTGCTTCGCGGAACTCCCGCGTCGGCGCGGACTGGCACAGCACGGCGTCGACGCCACCGCGGGGACCGTCGTCGGCGAGGAACTCCTCGGCCAGGGCGCGGTCCGCGGGCGCGTCGACCATCAACACGGAGACGCCCAGCTCGGCGGGACTCTGTGTGGCGGGATCCTGCTTGGCGGCACCCAGCTCGGCGGAACTCTGCGCGGCGGCACTCAGCTCGGCGGCACTCAGCTCGGCGGGACCTTGCCCGCCGGTACCTTGCGCGGCGGCACTCAGCTCGGCTCGACTCTGTGCGGCGGCACCTTGCGTGACGGCACCCCGCCCGACGACGCCCGGGTCCGCGCCGACGACGGCGAGCCGGGGAGGCATGGCCAACCGCTCCGCGACGGCGTCCCAGCCCGCCCGCTCCGGCAGCCCGTCGGTGGCCGCCTGCCCCTGGCGCACCAGGTCGCGCACCTGCCGGTAGATGGCGCTGCGCTCCGCGCCCGCCGGGTCGACCCTGGTCACCGCGGCCGGCTCGATCCGCTCCGCGAGCCGCACGGTGACCACCGCGGTCCCGTCGGCGACCCCGCAGGTCATCTCGCCGCCGAGGACCGCGACCCGTTCGATGTCGTGGCTCAACGCGGTGCGCAGCTCCTCGGTGGTCAGCGGACCGGTGGCGGTGACGCGGGCCCGCAGCGCGTCGTCCCGGCCGAAGGCCACCGACACCGCGTGTTCCTTGCCCGCCAACAGGTTCAGCACGGACGCGACCGCGTGGTAGAAGCCGGACTCCAGTTGCCAGCCCACCCGCGGCCCGAGATCGCCGGTGAAGCTCACCGGGCACGGCAGGGTCGCGGCCAGCTCCTCCAGCGCCGCGCGCGCACCCCGGTCGGGCAGCATCGCCGGGAACACCCCGCGCACCACGACCCGGAAGTCGTCGATCAGGTCTTCGAGCGCCTCCTGGGCCGCCTGCAGCCCGGCGTCCTCTTCAGCGACCGCGCGCAGCAACGTCCGCACCACGGCGAGGTCGCGCAGGGTCGTCGTGGTGATCGCACCGACCAGCCGGTGCCGTTCGAGGTCGCGGACCCGCGCGAGCCGCGTGCGGACGGCGCCCGACTCGGCGCGCAGCCGGCGCGCCCGCAGGTCCGCGGCGTCGCGGTCGGCCCGCAGCCGCTCCAGCCGAACGGCCGTGCCGAGCCAGCCCGCGGTGTCGCGGAGCATCGCGCGCGCCCCGTCGTCCCACCGGCTCGGCGCGACGACGAACAGCGATCCGCCACCGTCGACCTGCGCGACACCGACGGCGTCGACGACGCCGGCCACGTGGGGCGGCCACGACTCGACCACGGCGTGGGTGCGCCCGGCGGGCACCGCGTAGGCGACCTCACCGCCGACACCTTCGGCGAGGTTGCGGACGAGCGCGGCGGTCAACCGCTCGGGCGGCTCGGCGGCGGCCACCTCGTACGGCGGCCGGTAACCGGACCTGAGCCTGCGCAGCCCCGGGACCAGCGCCCGCCCGCTCACGGTGCCGAGCCGCCGATGCGCCCTGTCTGCAGGTAGGCCAGCACCGCGAGCACGCGGCGGTGGTGCACGGTCGCGTCACCGGGCAGGCCGAGCTTGGTGAAGATCGCCGCGATGTTCTTCTCCACGGCCTTGGTCGAGATGAACAGCTCGCCCGCGATCGCGTTGTTCGCGCGGCCCTCCGCCATCAGCCGCAACACGTCCAGCTCCCGTTCGCTCAGCGCGGCGATCGGGGTGTCGGCGTGCCGGGCGCCGCCCTGGACCAGCCGCCGGGCCAGGGCCGGCTCGATGACGATCTCCCCGGCGGCGATCCGGCTCAGCGTGTCGTCGAGGACCTGCACGCCGGCGACGCGTTCCTTGAGCCGGTAGCCGATCCGCTCCGAGCCGATCTCCAGCACGCGCATCAGGTAGTGCGTCTCGGCGTAGTGCGACAGCAGGAGCAAGCCGATCTCGGGGCGCAGGGCGCGCACGCGTTCCGCGGTGACCAGCCCGCCTTCCGGGCCGGGCGGCATCCGGATGTCCAGGACGGCGACGTCGACCGGATCGGTGGCGATGGCGGCGACCAGCGCGTCGCCGTCCACGAACGAGCCCGCGACCTCGTGCCCGGCCGCCTCCAGCAGCAGCGCCAGGCCTTCCCGGAACAGCGCGCCGTCCTCGGCGATCGCTACCCGCACCGCAGCACCGCCCGGTGTTCGCGTCGCAGCGAGCTGCCCGGCTGCTGGTCGGTGATGCTCACCCGGATGATCCGCCGTCCCCGTACGCGCACCCGCACCACGCTACCGGGGCGCAACGTGGCGAAGTAGTCGGCGACCAGCAGACCGGCGCGCGACCCGGTCTCCGCGTCGAGTGCGCCGCGCGGCAGGTCGAGCAGCAGCCACAGCCCGCGGCGTTCGGCGACGGCCTGCAGACCGGGCCCGAGACCGGCGGAGGCCAGCACGGGCGGGTAGATCTCCGACCCGACCTGGCGCAGGTGGTCCACGACGTGCTGGACCCGGCGTTGCGCGGCCGCGAGCTTCGCCTCCACCTCCGCGTCGCGGACCAGGGCCGAGATCATGCCCAGCTCCAGCGCCAGCGTGGAGATCTCGGACACCGCGCCGTCGTGCAGGGTGCGCTCGATGCCGTGGCGCCGTCGCTCGGCGGCACGGTCGGGTGGCCGGAGCGACCCCGGCAGGAGGGCGCCGGTCCGGCGGAGCCAGTGGACCACGCAGTGCACTCGACCAGGCTCGTCGCAGGGCGATCACGGCGGCAAGGGTGCTGCCCCTTCGGGCAGGTAGGGGTATCCCCACTACCCTTCTGGGTCGATGTGTGATCGGTCCGCTCCGGCCTGTGATTGACTCGCGCGATGGGCGGGCAGGACCATGAACACGGGGGCGTCGTGCGATACGCCGCGGGGATCGACCTCGGCACCACGTTCACGTCGGCCGCGGTCGCCGACGCGGCGGGGACACGGGTGGTGCCGCTGTCGCCGGAGGTCGTCGTGCCGTCGCTGGCCTACGGCGCGCCGGACGGCACGCTGCTGACCGGCGAGGCCGCCGAGGACGCCCCGGCGGATCCCGGCCGGCTGGGTCGCGGGTTCAAGCGCAGGCTCGGCGACCCGACACCGCTGCTGCTCGGTGGCCGCGCCTACACCCCGACCGCGCTGATGGCCGCGCAGCTGCGCGCCGTGCTCGACCAGGTGACCGACGCGATGGGCGGACCGCCCGCGTCGATCGTGCTGACCTGCCCGGCGATCTGGGGCCCCTACCGGCGGGAGCAGTTCGCCGAGGTGCCCAGGCTGGCCGACGTCGCGGACTTCCGGCTGATCACCGAGCCGGAAGCGGCGGCCACGCACTACAGCCGCGAACGCACGCTCGGCGACGGCGAGGTGGTCGCGGTGTACGACCTCGGCGGCGGCACGCTCGACACCACCGTGCTGCGGGTGCGACCGGGTGGCATGGACATCCTGGGCACGCCGGAGGGCATGGAGCACCTCGGCGGCATGGACCTCGACGACGCGCTGTTCGCCCACCTCGACGAGCGGCTGGACGGCGCGATCACCCGGCTGGACCCGGCCGACCCGGCCGAATCCGAGGCGGTGGCCCGGATCCGCGCGCTGTGCGTGCACGCCAAGGTCGAGCTGTCCACCGAGCCGGACGTGACGGTGACCGTGCCGCTGCCGTCCGGACCGCGCGAGCTGACGATCACCCGGCCGGAGTTCGACGCGGTGATCCGGCCGTCGCTGGAGCTGACCGTCGGCGCGCTGGAACGCACGGTCGCGTCGGCGGGGTTACGCGGTGACGAGCTGTCCGCGGTGCTGCTCGCGGGCGGTTCGTCACGGGTTCCGCTGGTGCGGCAACTGGTGTCCGAGGCGTTCGGGAAGCCGGTGCGGGCGGCCCACCACCCGAAGTTCACCGTGGCGCTCGGCGCCGCCGCCCTCGCGGCACGCGCGTTGGCCGACCCGGAGCCGGCCCACTCCGCCACGACGCCGCCGCCCACCGGGCCGCAACCTGTCGGGCCGCAACCTCCCGGGCCGAGGCGAGGCCGACTGCGGGCGTTGGCGGCCGGCGCGGTGCTCGTCGTGGCCGCCGGTCTGGTCGTTGTCCTGGCCGCGCACACGGTGTCCAAGACGATCGCCACGACCACCACCGTGACCACGACCACCAAGGCGTCGTCCGAGCCCGGGCCCGCGCCCACCACCTCCACCCCGTCGTCCACGAAGGAAGCCCCACCCTCTTCGAAGTCGGCGCCGTCCTCCGTCCGCTCGGAGACCACACGTCCGTCCGTCACCAAGACGGCGCAGGGCCAGCCACCTCCCCGGGAGATCAAGCTCCGGAGCGAGGTGACCAACATGTGCGTGGGGATCCGCGGCGCGAACGCCGGCACACCGACGAACAACGACCTCACGCAGTCCAGGTGCGACGAACACCCGGACGCCAACCAGAAGTGGTTCTACACCGTGCCCCACCCCAAGGCGGGACCGAACGGCAGCGACCTGCTGATGTTCTCCCACATCGGGGACGCGAACGACACCGCCCGGTACTGCTTCGACCTGCCCGCTTTCGCCAGTCAACCGGCCGGGACCAAGGTCGTCGTCTCGACCTGCAACGGAAACCTCGACGACAACCAGCAGTGGTGGGTGGATCGCGACGCCGCGAGCGGGACCGTCCGGATCCGCAACCACGCGAGCGGCGGTCGTTGCCTGGCGCTGGAGCGCGACGAGGCCTGGCCGGAGGGCGCACCCGTGACGATCGAGGAGTGCACCGACAACACCGCCCGCTGGTTCATGGTGGAGACCGGTGCCGCGGGTCGCTGACCGCCCGCTCCGCCGTGCCGTAGGGATATCCCTACCCGCGAACGCGGGATAACTCCCCGACGTCGAGGGACAGCCCCAGCGACTTCCCCGCCCGTGAACGGGACGCTGTGCCTACCAAGGCAAGGCGAACAGGGGAGTCCAGGCGATGGTCAGCACCGACGAGGCGGTGATGGTCGGCAGGAAGATCGCCGCGGTTGCCGCGATCCGCGACAACGTCGTGGCGGGCAGGTTGACGCTCGACCCGGAAGTGGGCGACAAGGTCCTGTCGATGTTGCGCGACCAGATGGACCGGGTGGACGCCTGGTTGCGCGGTGCACAGCGGCTCGCCCGTCGCGCGCCGCTGGGTCGCAACCCGGTCGGGCAGGCGATGGCGGCCAAGTTCGAGCACCGGGCGGGCGCCGACGACGGCAGCCTGTCGTTGGCGGGCGTGCTGACGCCGTACCGCCTGGTGCTGGGGGAAGCCCACGCCGCGGTCGACGAGGCCATGAAGTTGTACCGGCGGACCGAAGAGGACCAGGCCGACGGCTTCCGGCGGTTGGCCGACGGGCACGGCCCGTACCTCAGGGTCACGCCCCGGCACACCAGCCCCGACCAGTGAGAATGGACAAGCGAATGGCACCGCAGAACGTGCCCTCCGAGGACACGATCGCCGTGGTCAGTCCCTACCTCGACGTGGCGTTGCCGGAGGCGTGGAACTGGGCCGCGTACGACCACCGCACGCTGTACGAGTCGGTGCACGTCGACAACGACCCCGGACAGGCCGGCGCGCTCGCACAGGAGTGGCTGGAGTTCGGCGAGGAGATGGTCGACTCCGCCCAGTTGATGCGGGACTGCCTCGTCGCCGGCGAGGAGGGCTGGCAGGGGGAGTCGGCCGAGTCGGCCCGCGGCGCGATCCGCGAGCTCGCCGACTGGAGCGAGGTCGCCGCGCTGACCGCCGCCGACCTCGGTCAACGGGTGGGCGAACAGGCCCGGATCATGGCCGAGGCCAGGGCCGCCATGCCGGAACCGGTCGACTTCGACTGGCACGCCACGCTCACCGACGGCTTCGCGACCGGCGGCATGGCGGGTTTCGCGGCGGCGCTCGTGGACGTGAAGAACAAGAGCGATCAGGCGACGTCGGCCCACCACCACGCGGTCCTCGTGATGGCCCGCATGGAGGAGCAGTCCCGCGCGGTGGACACCGCCTCCCCGTGGTTCAGCCCGCCGCCGGACCCGGTCACCGGCAGCACCACCACGCTCTGGAAGCACAGCAGTCCGGCGGACGGCGAGTTGTCGACCACGTCGGAGCCCCTTGTCCGCACGACGGTGGGAACTCCCGCCGGGGAGGTCACCGTCGACGTGCCGAACTCGGGCGGGTACGGGGGGAGCGGAGGGCTGTCCGACCCGGACGCCGTTCAGCCGGCGGGGACGACGTCGCCGACGGCACTGCCGGCGCTGGGCGCACCGGCGGCGCAGTGGGGACCGCCGGGACTGCCGTCGGCACCGCTGGGACAGCTGGGACTGCCGGCGGCATCGCCGGGACAGGTCGTGGCGCTCCCGTTCTCCGCGCCGAGTCCCGGGATGCCGGACCTGGACGTCCACAAGCCCGGTGGTCCGGCGGCGCAGGGAGTGCTCGCCACGTCCTCGTTCACCGCGCCGAGTCCCGGGGTCCCGGGCGGTCCGTCCACTGTGGATCAGCACCGGCCCGGTTGGACGGCGCCGCAGAGTTCGGCGGGAGGGCCGGGCTTCGGCGCGGGAGATCCCGGTGGGTCCGCGGGCAGGCTGCCGAACCGGGATGGGCACGGGCCGGGCGGGACGTCGCCGTGGACTTCGAGGGGTACGGCGAACGTTCCGGCACCCGATACCGCGATGCCGCGGAACGGCGGCGGTGGTGGCGGGGAAGGCGGCCGGGGCGGGGCGGGACCGCGGGGTTCGATCAACGTGCCCGCGGACGGCGACCCGCGCAACCGGATGGCCTACACCCCACCCAACAGCGGCCCCAGTGGGACCGGGCCGGCGCTCCCGAGGCCCGGCGGTCCCGGTATGCCTGGTGGTCCCGGTGTGCCCGGCACGGCCGGGATGGCGGGAGGCGGGATGCCGGGCGGTGCCGGCGGCGGCCAGGGTGCCGAGGACGAGGAGCGCAAGGCCAAGTACGTCGGTGGTGAGCGGTTCTTCGAGGTGTCCGACGCCGACCTGGCTCCGTCGGTGATCGGCGGCCGGGCGCCCGGCGAGCAGCAGGGTCAAGGGGGCCGGTCGTGATCGCACCGGACTTCGTGCTGTCGGCCCGTGAGTTCGACATCGTCTGGGACGGTCTCGACCTCGGCCCCAAGCCCTACCCGCTGGACGTGCCCAGCGTCGGCCGGACCGCCGCGGAACGCGCCGAGGCCGCCGAGGAGGTGTACCGGGACCTCGCCGAACGCGGCCTGGTGACCGGCCGGGGGTTGGACGAGCGGTTGGCCGGGCAGTTGCGGCTGCTGGCCCGGCCCGACGTCTCCGTCGACGCGGTGGGCCACATCGGCGTCCCGCTGCGGGCGGTGGCGGCCCGCGACGGGCACGGCGGCGTGCTGGCGGCGTTCGGCGAGGACGAGCTGTGGCTGGTCGGGATCCGCCCGACCGCGCTCGCCGGCTCGATCGTCGCGGTGCTGCCGGAGAACCAGGCCGGCCCGGGCCGTGCGATGTCGGTGCCGTACCAGGCGATGGCCGCCGCGGTGAAACCGACGACGGACGACGACCCGTTCACGTTCGCGTCCACCGACGACGACCACGAGCGGATCACGATGGTCAGAGCCGGACTGTCCACTCGGGACGCGGCGGAGCTGGCCGAACTGGCGGACCACCGCCATGCCGGCGGCCAGTTCGGGGTTTCCCGGCGTCAGCGGCGATCGCCGGTCGTGGTCACCTGGTTCGACACCCCGAGAGGCCGCTACCTCGGGGTGCGGGACGGGGACTGGGTGAGCTTCGCGCCCGCCGACAACGACCGCCTCACCGCACGCATCGACCTGACACTCAACGAGGTGACGCCATGACGACATCGCACAGCAGCCCGCCGGTCGGTTCGGCCGCGTGGCTGGAGGACGTGCAGCACCGGAGCGCACAGCTCAAGGAGGACATCGACAACGCGGTGGTCACGCTCAGCTCGCGGGACGACGCGGTCACCGTCACGGTCGGCCCGAACGGCGCCCTGCACAACCTCAGCCTCGGCCACCGCGCCGCCGCCATCAGCCACACCCAGCTCACCACGCTGATCATGAGCACCGTCCGCGACGCGCAGCGCCAGGTGGCGGCACGGGTGTCGGAGGCGTTCATCCCGTTCGGCGACCCGGCGCTGACCGAGCAGACCAAGAACCTCATCACCTACCTGCCGCCGGAGGACGTCCCGGACGCCGCCGCGACCGGCGAAGGACCGAAGGACCGGTTCGTCCCGGAGGAACTGGTCGAGCAGGGGCCCCGGCAACCCGCACCCGCGCCGCACGCCCCGCCGCTCCCGATGCCCGCGGCCAGGGCGCCCCGACGCCGCCCGGCCGAGGACGACACCGTTGACGAGATGGAGCCATGGTGACGACGTTCGACACGAAGCCGCCCACGACCGCGCCGGAAACGTCCGGTGGCTCGGGTGGCACCGGTGGGCCGGAAGGCCAGTTCGCCATCGAGATCGAGCACCAGGTCAACGTCCTGGCCAACGAGGCCAAGCAGGAAGGTGTGCCGATCGTCGGCCACGTCCTGGAAGGCATGGACAACGTCGGTGACGGCGGCGGCCCGCCCGCTGATCCGTTCGTCCAGTTCTTCTCGTCCGGGTTCGGCTGGATGATCGACAAGGTCGGCTTCCTCCGCGACGCCATCGACGAGTTGGACGGTGACGCGGCCGCCGCGCAGACCGTGGTGGACTCGATGAAGGAGGCTTCCGAGGGCCTGTCCTTCCTGGCGCGAGGGCACCAGGCAGACATCACGTCCCTCCAGGACTGGGAGGGTGACGCCGGGGAGGCGTTCCGCGCCAGCATGAAACAGCTCCACGAGGAGCTGCTGGGCCTCATGCACGTCGTGCGGGGGCTGGGCACGTTGACCGCCGTGACCATCTCCATGGTGATCACCCTGCGGAAGATCGTCCGTGAGCTGGTCGCCTCCGCGCTGGGCGCCATCGTCATCATTATGGGCGCCGCGATGGCGGCGGCGGTCTGGACGTTCGGCGCCTCGATCGCGATCGGACTCGCCGCGTCGATCGCCGCCGCCGCGGTCACCGCGGTGGAATCCGCCCGCCGCATCACGATGCTGCAGGACGCGCTCGGTCGGCAGACCGAGCGGATGGGCACCCTGGAGACCATCGGCGAGGAGATCGCCGACGCGCTCAAGCGGTTCGAGAAGGCCGCCGGGCTCGGACAGGACACCTCGGGGCGCCTCGGTGCCGTGACTCCGGACAACGAGAAGGGCTTGGAGGGCAAGGCATGGGCGCCGGTTTCAGCGTAACGGGCGAAGAGATCAACGACTTCGGCAATCGGCTTTCCGGGTCGTCCGACGTGGTGAGCACGGCGGCGGCCACGTTGGGCGTGATCGAGGTCCCGCCGGACCTGTTCGGCCCGGCCGCCCGCAAGCAGGGTTTCACCGACGCGATGGCGCAGACCACCCAGCGGATCACCGAGCTGCTGGAGCGTGCCGCCGAAGCCGTGGAGAACGCCGCCGTGGGCACCAAGGCCACCGCTGAGGAGTACGCCGCGGTGGAGGAGCAGAACGCCCAGGGCTTCGGCAGCATCGAGGGCGGCGAGCTGCCGCACCCGTTGCCCGGCGGTGAGGGCGGGTACCCGGTGGATCCGATGATGGCCGGCGGTTCCGGGGATCCGATGTTCGGCGGTGAGGGCGGGTACCCGGTCGATCCCATGATGGCCGGCGGTCCGGGCGACCCGATGTCCGGCGGTGGGTATCCCGTGGATCCGATGATGGCCGGTGGCCCGGGCGACCCGATGTTCAGCGGTGCTGGCGGGTATCCCGGGGATCCCATGATGGCCGGTGGTGGCATGCCGTCGCCGGACGGCACGACCGGTGGTTCCGGCGCTCCGCCCAGGGGCACCTTCGTGCCGCCCGAGGTGCCCGACCCGTCAACGATGATGCCGCCGTCCATGTCCGGTGACACGGGGATGTCTTCCGCGCCGTCGCCGTCGTCGTTCGTGCCGCCACCGGTGCCGCCGTTGCCGTCGATGCCCGGTGGTACCTCGCCGTCTTCTGCACCGTCGTCGTTCGTGCCGCCGTCGATGCCGCCGTTGCCGCCGATGCCGGGTGGCACGTCGCCGTCTTCCGCTCCGTCGTCGTTCGTGCCGCCGTCGATGCCGCCGCTGCCCTCGATGCCCGACAGCACGAGGCCGGCGTCCGCTCCGGCATCGTTCACGCCGCCCTCGTTCACGCCGCCGTCCATGTCCGGCCGCACGGTGCCGGCGTCCGCTCCGGCGTCGTTCACGCCCCCGTTCACGCCGCCACGACCGCACCTGCCCGTCACCCAGATCCCCGGAGCCCAGTTCCCCGGCGACACCAGGGCCGCGAACGTCCGCAATCGGCTCGAAACCGACCTGAGCACCACTCGTCCCGCGACCGACCGTGCCCTGCACAAACTGCTGCCGGTCAACCCGCCCGACCTGTTCACCCGCAGTAGTGGCGGTGGCGGTGGTGGCGTCGGCGGTGGTGGGTTCGGCGGCGGCGGTTCGTCACCGAGCCCCGGTCCCGGCAACGGCCCCCTGCCGCCCGGTGCGCTGTCCACCTACAGCAGCGTGAGCCCACCGCCCGGTGCCGTGTCCGCGCCCACCGGAGGGGGACCGCAGCTCGGCATGCCCGGTGGTCACGGCGGCACACCCCCGGCAGGCGCGCCCTTGGGCGGCGGCACGGGTCCCGGCGCCGGCCAGGGCGGCGACCAAGAGCGCAAGACGGCCTCGTACATCAAGGGCGAGGACCTGTTCGCCATGACCGACGTGAACCCGCCGCCCCCGGTGATCGGTGACACGCCGCCCGCGACCACTCCTCCGCCCGCCAACTAGCAACGCCCCTACCGCGAGGACGACCGCACCATGACCACTTTCGAACCGGGGTCCGCCCCGGGCACCGCACCCGGCTTCGACGTCGACCTCACCGCGTTGGTCACGCACCAGCAGCACCTCGGCGCGGTCCTGGAGCAGCTGGCGGACGCACTGCAGGCCGCGTCCGACGCGCACCTGCCCGAGGAGGCGTTCGGGCCGTTCGGCGCCCCGCTGGCGGCGGCGATCAAACCCACGGCCGAGGAGGCGCGCGGCGCGTTCGAGCGGGCCGTCGAGTCGGTGGGCGCTCACCAGGACGGCATGCTCCGCACCGTTCGCGAGTACGACGAGGTCGAGCGCGCGAACGCGGACATGCTGCACATCCGCGAAGTGGAGTCGTGATGACGGAGCTGACGACCACGACCGCCCCACCGACCAAGGGACTGCGCCGCGCCGACGAGCTCCGCGAGCTCAAGGAGTCGGTGCGGCGCAACGACTGGGCGCACCCGGACAGCGTCGTGGTGCCCGGCGGCACGTCCGCGCTCGGGCCGGCCCCGGATCCGGTGGACGCGTTGTCGAACACCGACATCCCCGGCCTGCTCGACCAGTTGCGGCCGTTGCGCGAGGCCCAGCAGTGGTTCGCCGGGGACCCGGCGTCGGTCACCGAGTACGCGGAGAAGTGGCAGCGCGTGGCCGACCTCGCCCGGGAAGCCGGCACCCGCTTCGACACGAGCGTTCGCCGGCACACCGCGGACTGGGGCGGCGAGGCGGGCGTCCTGTACCGGGAGAACGCCACCACCCAACAGGACGACCTGGACATGGTGGTCGAGGCGGCGGAGTCGATCGTCGCCCTGGTGACCGCCGCGGGGGACATGGCGGGCAGCACCCGCGCGCAGATCCAGGAGTCGGTGACGCACTGCGTCAACGACATCATCACCCGGCTGCCCGACTACTACAACGTGCTCAACTCCGGCCACCCCGCCGCGCTGAACCACGTGCTCGCCGACGTCGCCGCCATCGTCGACGCCTGGGCCTGATCCCACGAAGCCGAATCCGGCCACCACGAAGGAGATGTCCAGTGCCCCCAGCCGGCCGCGGCACGACGCCGCCCACCAGGAACCGGGGAAATCGCGGGAACCCCAACACGCCGAACACCTCACGAGGGCGCGGCGGGAGCAACTCCGGGAGCAACTCCGGGATCACTCGCATCGTGACCGCTTCGACGAGAAGTTCCGCGAACCTGACCGGATCCGCTCAAGCGATTCGGCCGCTCATGCAGGGAAGCACTGCGGGGGTAGGCCGTGGTAGTCGCGGGTCGGGTCCGGGCACGGGCCAGGGCAGGTCGGCGATCCCGATCTTGACCACGGGCGGAGGAACCGGCCACGCCGGACAAGCCAACCCCACCACCGGATCCCTCGCGCCGGTCGCTACCCCGACCACTCGTGCCCGCCCGACCACGTATGCAGGTTTCGCCGCCACACCTGGCGTGATCGCGTCGGTCCCGACCCCACAACCGAGATATCGGCCTGTCGGTCAGCCACCGCGACGACCACCGCCACCCCCTCCACACATGCAAGGCGACACCCAGCACGGCACTGACCGGCTCAATGAGCGCAGCCCTACGCACCGCGAGCGTCACGAGGCATACACCAACTGGCGCGAGCGCATTTGGCAGCCAAGGCACAACTCATATCTGTACGTCGGCTACAACGGCGTGACGGTAGCCCTCAATCCGGACGGGTCGGTCCGAACGGCCTGGCGCGGAAGTGACTTCCAAGGAGGAAATCGCCGTGGAAACGGCTGATGATGTCGCACGGCTGATCACCGAATGGCGGGCCGGGGTCACCGAGCAGGCCCAGCGGTTCGACGCGGCGCGCCGCGCGATCGACGAGGTGTCGGTGACGGAGACCGCCGCCGGCGGAGCCATCGTGCTCACCGTGGCGTCCTCCGGCATCCCGACCGACCTGCGGCTCGGTGGCGACGTCGACCGGATGAAGCCGGACCAGATCGCCGCCCAGATCATGGCCTGCCTGCGGCGTGCGCAGGCGCGCTTGGCCGACCGGGTGGGCGCGGTCGTCGCCGACACCATCGGTGACGCCGCCGGCGGCCAGGCCATCGCCGAGGAGTACCAGAACCGCTTCCCGTCCCTGTCCGAGGTGGCCGGCGAGCCGCCGTCACCGCTGGCCGAGAACCTCGCTTTTGGACTGTCCGAGATGGACATGGAGCCGGCGCCGCCCGCCGCCCCGGTCCAGGACCCCCACCCGCGCCCTCCCGCGATGGCCGCATCCGCAACACAGGCCAGGACGACGCGCCGCGCGCCGGGCGACAACGAGGAAGAGGACTGGGAGGCACCACTGTGGTGACCGCGTAGTCCTCATCGAGCCACCGGACTCCTTTCCGGGAATCGGCGAGGCGACGGCGCGCACGCCGACACCGAGGAAACAACCGTGACCGAGCCCCAATCCGGAAAGGAGACCACCCGATGCCTCGCGGCCGCAACAACAACCCCGGTGGGCCGAAGCCCGCGCCCCAGCGCTCGCCCTCTCCCCGGCCTTCGTCCCCCGGACCGCCCCAGCCCCCGACCGAGAGCACTGCCCCACGGGGTGGCTCACCACGCCCCACGATCTCTACGGCAGTGCAGCAAACGAACGTCGGCAGCGTTGGTTTTCGCACCTGGGCTCAGATGCTGCAAGAGTCCATGCGGGAGCAGGGACAGGGGCGCGGCACGGGTGGGACCGGTGGAGGTGGGCTCCCGCCGGCAAGTCCTCGGTCGGGATGGAACCAGCCGCGAGGTGGTTTTCGAGGCGGCGGCAATCAAGGCGCTCAACGAGGCGGTGGCTCGGGAGGCGGGCATTCGGGCGGTGCCGGGCAATGGCAGCCGCGATTCCCGGCGGGCGTGGAACGGAGCGCTACCAGGTCGATCACCGGCCCTGCCGAGTGGATACAGAAAGACCCTGGCGAGAACCGCCCAATCTCACGGAGCGTGCACAACCAAGCTATCTACGGCCAAGACCCTGGCGGTAATTATCCCCGAGTGCGGGGCGGGCACGTGTGGCGAGGCGACGTGGGCCAACGACCCGCCGACCTGTGGCCGCGATTCCGGGGCGGTCAGCACGCAGATCCGCCACCTGGGGGTGGGCACTACTTTCAGAATGGCGTTTACAAGCATCCCAATCCGCGGATCGAGGTGGAGCGCGGAAACTCGACCGAGTTGATCGACAAGCCATTGCCCCACACGATGTTCCCGCGCGGCCTCACGCCTGCCCAGGTGAAGCAACTCGCCGAAGAGGCATGGAACGGCGGCAGGCCATTTTACGGATATTACACCGAGGCGGACGGGCGTGTTGCGTGGGAGGGGATCGCAAGCTTGCCGGATGGCAGTCCGATACGTATCAGCGGCCACGTCAGCAAGGCGACCAACCCGGTCGACAGAAGTGTGCTGCACTACTACCCGTCCGAAGAGCAGTGATCCGCAGAGGAGTTTCGGAGTGGACATGTTCGGCATCGGCGACTCGATCGAGTTCACCTTCGACGGGCAACGCAGGCTCCGGGTGTCGGTGCCCGCCGACTACCTGCCCCTGGCGGCCTGGCTCACCACCGACGCCCAACCCCACCTCTCCGGACTGGACCACCTCGTCGGCCTGATCCGGCACTGCCAACGCGAAGGCCGCACGCTGGTGGGCAACGGCTGCTCGGTCGACTTGGTCAACGATGTCGTGCTGCTGGAGAGCAGCTACGGGCGGTGGCCTCGCGCGGTCATACCGGAATCGTTGTTCTGGCCTGTCCTCGAAGGACTGCACGGGTTCATGGCCGGCGCCGCCCGGGAACCCACCCTCGCCCGCCCCGCCGACTACCCGGAAGTCTTCCGGGCCACCACCGAGCACCAGGACTCCGGCGCGGCGCGACCCGTCGTCGTCGACCACACCTACTTTCCGCTGGACTGGACCAACGAGGACGTGATGGCAGCCGGTGAGGGCGCCTGGCAGTCCCCGGAGACGATCCGCGACCCGCACACCGGGACCTGGTCCGGCGTGTGGCGGAACCTCGAACTCGCCGGCTACTACGACCCGGGAACCGGCGAAGCGCTCACGTACTTCCCCGTCATCGCGCCCTGAGCTCTCGGACCTCGACCGGTTCGCACAAGTCGGTGACCCGACCGCCGCCGCACCCACCGGTGCGGCGGCATCGTGCTGTGGCGGGCGCCAGGACGCCCAGATGTGTGTCCACAATGGACTGGACGCGGATCGGGGTCGCGCATGGTGGCCGGGGTCTTTGTCAATTCACTTCATGTGAATTCTGTGTTTCCTGCGAAAGACCGTACGCAGACCATACCAGGTTTACCCGATTACCTCCCTTCGGTATGGCGAAGTGAGTTTACAGTTGCCGCTCAGTGAATGCGTCTGCCATGCTGGATCGAGGGGTTGGTGCACGGCTATCGGACAAATGTCTTTCGTTACCGCACCGCGTTGACGCGCGGTTGGCCCGGTACCCGGGTCGGGAGACGCACGGGGGTTCGTCCTTGATGGGCAAAGGTTACGCGGTGCCGGTCGCGGTCGTCGGAGTGGCTTGCCGGTTACCGGGAGCGCCCGATCCCGACTCGTTCTGGCGATTGTTGCGAGATGGCCGGAATGCTATTGGGGAAGCGCCGGCCGGTCGTTGGCCGGAGCCTCGCAGAGGTGGCTTCCTCGCCGATGTCGAATCATTCGACGCGGAGTTCTTCGGTGTGCCACCACGGGCCGCGTCGGCGATGGACCCGCAGCAGCGGCTGGTGTTGGAGTTGGCCTGGGAGGCGTTGGAGGACGCGCACGTGGTGCCCGCCTCGCTCGCGGGCTCGGCCACCGGCGTGTTCATCGGGGCCATCGCCGACGACTACGCCAAGCTCGGCGGCGAACCGGACCGGTACACCGTGCCGGGCGGGCACCGGAGCATGATCGCCAACCGGGTGTCGCACCTGCTCGACACCCGCGGCCCGAGCCTGGTGGTGGACACCGGCCAGTCGTCCGCGCTGGTCGCGGTGCACCTCGCCGGCGAGAGCCTGCGCCGAGGTGAGAGCGCGGTCGCGCTGGCGGGCGGGGTGAACCTGAACCTGCTGTTCGCCGGCACGGTCGGGCTGGAGCGGTTCGGCGCGCTGTCCCCGGACGGCCGCTGCTACACGTTCGACGCCAGGGCCAACGGCTACGTCCGCGGCGAGGGCGGCGGGCTGGTGGTGCTGAAGCCGCTGGACCGGGCGCTCGCCGACGGCGACCGGATCTACTGCGTGATCCGGGGCGGAGCGGTCAACCACGACGGCGGCGCCGGACCGCTGACCGTGCCGGACGCCGCGGCGCAGGAGGCGGTGATCCGGCGCGCGTACGAGCACGCGTCGGTGCCGGTCTCGGACGTGCAGTACGTGGAGTTGCACGGCACCGGCACACCGGTGGGCGACCCGGTCGAGGCGGCGGCCCTCGGCGCGGCGATGAGGGCGGACCGCAGGCTCCGGGTCGGCTCGGCGAAGACGAACGTCGGCCACCTCGAAGGCGCGGCGGGCATCGTCGGCCTGCTCAAGACGGCACTCGCCATCCACCACCGCGAGCTGCCCGCGAGCCTGAACTTCACCACGCCCAACCCGCGCATCCCGCTGGACGAGCTGAACCTGGCGGTGCAGACCGAGCTGTCACCGTGGCCGGAGGCGGACCGGTCGCTGGTCGCGGGCGTGTCGTCGTTCGGCATGGGCGGCACGAACTGCCACCTGGTGCTGACCGAAGCGCCCGAGTCCACGACGGCCCAGCCGGTCGGCGACGAGCCGGCCGGTGACGGTGCCGGTGGTGAGGCGGTTGTGCCGCTGGTGCTGTCCGCCCGCACGCCCGCGGCGTTGGTGGCACAGGCCGCCGCACTGTCCACTCTGGACCGCGATCCGGTCGACGTGGCGCACTCGTTGGCCACCGGCCGGACCACGTTCGAGCACCGCGCGGTGGTGTTCGGCGACGGGCTGGCCGCGTTGGCGGACGACCGGCGGTCGCGCGACGTGCTCCGGGACGTCGCCTCACCACGGCGGCCGGCCTTGATGTTCGCCGGTCAGGGCAGCCAGCGCGCCGGCATGGGACGGGAGCTGTCGGCGGCGTTCCCGGTGTTCGCGGCGGCGTTCGACGAGGTGTTGGCGCACTTCGACGCCTCGGTGCGGGACGCGCTGGGCTCGGACCTGGTGCACCGGACCGAGTTCACCCAGCCCGCGCTGTTCGCGCTGGAAGTGGCCTTGTCCCGGCTGCTGGCGCACTGGGGCGTCCGACCGGACTTCGTGGTGGGCCACTCGATCGGCGAGGTGGCCGCCGCCCACGCGGCAGGTGTGCTCTCCCTGCCCGACGCCGCCGCGCTCGTGACCGCCCGCGCCACCCTGATGGGCGCACTGCCCGAAGGCGGCGCGATGGTCGCCGTGCAGGCCGCCGAAGCCGACGTGCTCACGGGGTTGGCCGGGTTCGAGGACCGAGCGGCCGTCGCCGCCGTCAACGGGCCCACCGAAACAGTGATCTCCGGTGACGAGGACGTCGTACTCGAGGTCGCCGCGGACTTCGCGGCACGCGGCCACAGCACGAAGCGGCTGCGGGTGAGCCACGCGTTCCACTCGCCGCGCATGGCGCCGATGGTGGCGCGGTTCGCCGAGGTCGTGCGGGGCCTGACGTTCCACCCGCCGACGATCCCGATCGTCTCCACGGTCACCGGGCGGGTGGTCGACGACCTGTCCTCTCCGGAGCACTGGGTGCGCAACGTGCGCGGCACGGTCCGGTTCCTCGACGCCGTCCGCACCCTCCACGACGAGGGCGTCACGACGTTCCTGGAGTCCGGCCCGGACGGCGTGCTCACCGGCATGGCCGAGGACTGCCTCGACCCCGACGAGCGGACCCGCCTCGTGCCGACGTTGCGGCGCGACCAGTCGGAGCGGCGCACGCTGCTGGAAGCCGTCGCCCGGCTGCACGTCTCCGGCGTCGCGGTCGACTGGACGGCGATCCTGCCGCGCGGCAGGCGCGTGCCGCTGCCCACCTACCCGTTCCAGCGCACGCGGCACTGGCTGGCGGAGTCCGCGCCGGTCACCCCCGAACCGTCCGGTGACCTGGTGTCCCTGGTGCTGGCGCACACGGCGGCCCTGCTCGGGTACGCCGAGGTGTCGCCGGAGCGGACGTTCCAGCAGCTCGGCCTGGAGTCCCAGGGCGCCGTGGAGCTGGTGCGGCGGCTGAACGACGCGACCGGGCTGCGCCTGCCGCCCGGCGTGGTGTTCGAGCACCCGACCCCGCCGGAGCTGGCCGCACGCCTGGCCGCGGAGCAGCCGGTCCAGCCCGAGCCGCCGCTCGCCGGACCGGTCGTGTCGGCGCCTGCCCGCGCGTCGGTCGTGGAACGGGTGCCGCTGCCGAAGGCCGAGCCGGACGAGCCGATCGCGATCGTGGCCATGGGGTGCCGCTACCCCGGCGGGGTGCGGTCACCGGAAGACCTGTGGCGGCTGGTGGCCGAGGGCGTCGACGCGATCGGCGGCTTCCCGACCGACCGCGGCTGGGACGACACCGGCGAGGGCGGTTTCCTGCCCGACGCCGCCGCGTTCGACCCGGCGTTCTTCGGCATCTCGCCCCGCGAGGCGCTCGCCATGGACCCGCAGCAGCGCCTGCTGCTGGAGGTGACCTGGGAGACGTTCGAACGGGCGGGCATCCCGCCCGCGTCCCTGCGCGGCGACCGGGTGGGCGTGTTCGTCGGCGCGATGTCCCAGGAGTACGGGCCGCGGCTGCACGAGTCCTCCGACGACCTCGTCGGGTACCGGCTCACCGGCAGCACGGCGAGCGTCGCGTCCGGCCGGCTCGCGTACACCTTCGGGTTCGACGGCCCCGCCATCACGGTGGACACGGCGTGCTCGTCGTCGCTGGTGGCGCTGCACCTGGCGGTCCAGTCGCTGCGGCGGGGCGAGTCCTCGCTGGCGCTGGCGGCCGGCGTGACCGTGATGGCGACACCGGGCCTGTTCACCGAGTTCGGCACGCAGGGCGGGCTGGCGCCGGACGGCCGGTGCAAGTCGTTCGCGGAGGCCGCGGACGGCACCGGCTGGTCCGAGGGCGTCGGCGTGCTGCTGGTCGAGCGGTTGACCGACGCGCGCCGCCACGGGCACCAGGTGCTGGCCGTGGTCCGGGGCAGCGCGGTGAACCAGGACGGCGCGTCCAACGGCCTCACCGCGCCGAACGGCCGGTCGCAGCGGTCCGTGATCCAGCACGCGCTGGCCGACGCGGGTCTGACGCCGGCCGAGGTCGACGTGGTGGAGGCGCACGGCACCGGCACGCGGCTCGGTGACCCGATCGAGGCGCAGGCGTTGCTGGCCACCTACGGCCAGGACCGGGACACGCCGGTGCTGCTCGGCTCGCTGAAGTCGAACATCGGCCACACCCAGGCCGCGGCGGGCGTGGGCGGTGTGATCAAGGTGGTGCAGTCGATGCGGCACGACCTCGTGCCGGGCACCCTGCACGTCGACCGGCCCTCGCCCCACGTCGACTGGACCGCGGGCCGGCTGGAGCTGGCCACCGAAGCCACGCCGTGGCCGCGTGCCGACCGGCCGCGCCGGGCGGGTGTGTCGTCGTTCGGCATCTCCGGCACCAACGCGCACGTCGTGCTGGAGGAAGCGCCCGAGGCGCCCGTGGCGCGGGCGGACGGGCCGGCGGTGCTGACGCTGTCCGCCCGCACCCGCCAAGCGCTCCGCGCCCAGGCCCGCGAACTGCACCGCTACCTGGCCGAACGGCCTGACGCCGAGCCCGCCTCGGTCGGCTTCACGTTGGCCTCCCGCACCCGGTTCGACCACCGGGCGGTCCTGATCGGCGACCAGGTGCTCGACGGGCTGCGCGCGTTGAGCCGTGACGAGCCCGCGGCGACCGTGGTCACCGGGACCGCGACCCGCGGCGGGACCGCGTTCGTCTTCCCGGGTCAGGGTTCGCAGTGGTCGGGGATGGCGGTGGAGCTGTACGGGTCGTCGCCGGTGTTCAGGGCCCGGTTGGACGAGTGCGCGGCAGCTCTTGTTCGCACGGTGTGACACCGGACGCGGTGGTGGGTCATTCGCAGGGCGAGATCGCGGCGGCGGTCGTGGCCGGGGCGTTGTCGCTCGAAGACGGCGCCAAGGTCGTCGCGCTGCGCAGCAAGGCGTTGATCGCGCTGGCAGGGCAGGGCGGGATGGCCTCGCTGGCACTGGGCGCCGACGCGGCGCGCGAACGTTTGCGACCCTTCGGCTCCCGGCTGTCCGTGGCGGCGGTGAACGGGCCGCGCGCGGTCGTCGTGTCCGGTCAGCCCGCGGCGCTGGACGAACTGGTGGCGGCCTGCGCGGCGGACGGTGTGCGGGCACGGCGCATCCCGGTTGACTACGCGGCGCACTCCGCGCAGGTCGAGGTGATCGAGGACGAGCTGGCGGCGGCGCTGTCCGGCGTCACGCCCGCGTCCGTCGAGGTCCCGTTCTACTCCACGGTGACCGGCGGGCGGATCGACACGTCCACTTTGGACGCCGCGTACTGGTGCCGCAACCTGCGGGAGACGGTGGAGTTCGAGCGCGCGACCCGCGCGGTGCTGGCCGACGGCTGCACGGTGTTCGTGGAGTCGAGCCCGCACCCGGTGCTGACGCCCGCCGTCCAGGACACCGCGAACGAGGTCGGCGCGGTCGCGACCGCGGTCGGGTCGCTGCGCCGTGACGACGGCGGGCCCGGCAGGTTCCACACCGCGCTGGCCGAGGCGTCGGTGAGCGGTGTCGACGTGGACTGGAAGCTGTCCGGCACGGTGCTCGACCTGCCGACCTACCCGTTCCAGCGGCAGCGGTTCTGGCTCGACGGCACGCCCGCGGTCCGCGAACGGCCCACCCTCGACCGCTCCCGCGTGCAGTGGGAGCCGATCACGCCGAGCGGCACGATCTCCGGCACCTGGGTCGTGCTCACGCCGCCCGACGTGGAGCTGACGCTCCCGGGTGCGCGTCGCGTCGTGGTCGACGGCCCGGCCGGGCGTGCCGAGCTGGCCGGCGCGATCACCGGCGCGTTGGCGGGGGAGCGACCCGCCGGCGTGCTGTCGCTGCTGGCGTTCGCCGAGGAACCGCACCCCGAGCACGCGGCCGTGCCGGTGGGGCTGGCCGGCACGCTGGCGCTGGCGCAGGCGTGGGGCGACCTCGGCTTCACCGCGCCGCTGTGGTTCGGCACCCGCGACACACCGGCCCAGGCGCAGGTGTGGGGCCTGGCCCGGGTGGTGGCCGCCGAGCACCCGGAACGGTGGGGCGGCCTGGTCGAGCTGTCCGTCCCCGACGACGAGGCCGCGGCGCTGCTGCCGTCGGTGCTCGCGAGCGGCGAGGACCAGGTCGCGCTGCGGCCCGACGGTGTCTTCGCCCGCCGCGTCGTCCCCGCGCCGCTCGGCGAGCCGGGCGAGTGGCGCACCAGCGGCACGGCCCTGGTCACCGGCGGCACGGGGGCGTTGGGCGCCCAGGTCGCGCGCTGGCTGGTCCGCGCGGGCGCCGAGCACCTGGTGCTGCTCAGCCGCCGCGGCCCGGACGCGCCGGGTGCCGCCGACCTGCGGCGCGAGTTCGGCGACCGGGTCACGATCGTGGCCTGCGACGCGGCCGACCGCGAGGCGTTGGCCGAGGTGCTGGCCGCGCACCGGGTGACCACCGTCGTGCACGCGGCGGCCGTGCTGGACGACGCGCTGGTGGACGAGCTGAGCCCGGCCCAGCTCGACCGCGCCCTGCGGGCCAAGGCGGTCGCGGCGCGGAACCTGCACGAGCTGACCCGCGACCTCGACGCGTTCGTGCTGTTCTCCTCGGTCGCGGGCACCCGCGGCATCGAGGGGCAGGCGGGCTACGCGCCCGGCAACGCCTACCTCGACGCCCTGGCCAGGCACCGCCACGACCTCGGCCTGCCCGCCACGTCCATCGCGTGGGGGCCGTGGGCGGGCAAGGGCATGGCGGCCGGGGTGGAGCTGCCCGACTACCGGCCGATGCCGCCGCACCGCGCGCTCGCCGCGCTCGGGCACGCGCTGGCCGCCGGCGACGTCTGCGTGACCATCGCGGACGTGCGGGAACGGCCCGTGCAGCCGTCCCGGCCGACCGACCTCACCGCGCTGGTCCGCACGCTCGCCGCCGAGGTGCTCGGGCACGACTCGGCCGACGCGGTGCCGCCGGACACCGCGTTCCGCGACCTCGGGTTCGACTCGCTCGGCGCGGTGCGGCTGCGGACGAAGCTGAACGCCGCGACCGGGCTGAAGCTGCCGAAGACCGTCGTGTTCGACTACCCGACGGCCCGCGCGCTGGCCCGGCACCTGAGCGGCTCGGCCGACCCGGTCACGCCGGTCGTCGCCACCCGCGACGGGGACGACCCGATCGCGATCGTCGCCATGGCCTGCCGCTACCCGGCCGGCGTGCGCACGCCCGACGACCTCTGGCGCGTCGCGCTGGACGGCGTCGACGGGATCACCGGCTTCCCGACCGACCGGGGCTGGGACCACGACGCGTTGTTCCACCCCGATCCCGACCACCCCGGCACCAGCTACACGCGGTCGGGCGGGTTCCTGCACGACGTGGCGGACTTCGACGCCGAGTTCTTCGGCATCAGCCCGCGCGAGGCGCTGGCCATGGACCCGCAGCAGCGGTTGCTGCTGGAGACCTCGTGGGAGGCGTTCGAGCGCGGCGGTGTGGCGCCGGAGTCGTTGCGCGGCAGCCGCACGGGCGTGTTCGTCGGGCTGACCTTCCAGGACTACGCGTCCCGGGTCACGAGCCCGCCGCCCGAGGTGGAGGGCTACCTGCTCACCGGCGGCACGGCCAGCGTCGCGTCCGGGCGGGTGGCCTACACGTTCGGGCTGGAAGGCCCGGCGGTCACGGTGGACACGGCGTGCTCGTCGTCGCTGGTGGCGCTGCACCTGGCGGTCCAGTCGCTGCGCCGGGGCGAGTGCGACCTGGCGCTGGCCGGCGGCGTCGCGGTGATGGCGAGCCCGCACCTGTTCGTCGAGCTGAGCAGGCAGCGCGGGCTCGCGGCGGACGGGCGGAGCAAGGCGTTCTCCGCCGACGCGGACGGCTTCGGCGCCGCCGAGGGCGTCGGCGTGCTGCTGGTGGAGCGGTTGTCCGACGCGCGCCGCAACGGGCACCCGGTGCTGGCGTTGGTGCGGGGCACGGCGGTGAACCAGGACGGCGCGTCCAACGGGCTGACCGCGCCGAACGGGCCGTCGCAGCAACGCGTGATCCAGGCCGCCCTGGCCGACGCCGGCCTCTCGCCGCTCGACGTGGACGTGGTCGAGGCGCACGGCACGGGCACCAAGCTCGGTGACCCGATCGAGGTGCAGGCGTTGCTGGCCACCTACGGCCGCGACCGGGACACGCCGCTGCTGCTCGGGTCGGTCAAGTCGAACATCGGCCACACCCAGGCGGCGGCCGGTGCGGCGGGCGTGCTCAAGCTCGTGCACGCGCTGCGTGACGGCGTGGTGCCGCGCACCCTGCACGTGGACGAGCCGACGCCCGAGATCGACTGGAGCGCCGGGTCGATCGAGCTGCTGACCGAGCAGCGGGAGTGGCCGAGCACCGGGCGTCCGCGTCGGGCCGCCGTGTCGTCGTTCGGGATCAGCGGCACCAACGCGCACGTCGTCCTGGAACAGGCGCCACCCGACGACGGCGTCCTGCCGGAGGTCGACGGGCCGGTCACGTGGACGTTGTCGGCCCGGTCCGAGGTGGCGTTGCGCGAGTCGGCCGCGCGGCTCGCCGCGCACGTCGAGGCCAACCCCGACCTGCGGCCGCGCGACGTGGCGGCGACGTTGGCCGCGCGCACCGCGTTCGAGCACCGGGTCACGGTCGAGGGCACCGACCTCGCCGAACTGCTGGACGGTCTCGCGGCCGTGGTGCGGGGCAGCACGCCGCTGATCGAGGAACGGCCGGTGACCGGGCGGGTGGTGCAGCTGCCGACCTACCCGTTCCAGCGCGAGCGCTTCTGGCTCGAAGCGGCGCCGCCGCGCGGCGAGCTGGGGCACCCGGTGCTGACCGCGGCGGTGCGGCTGGCCGGGTCGGACGAGTGGGTGTTCAGCGGGCGGTTCGACGCCCAACCGTGGCTCGGCGACCACGTGATCCGGGATGCGGTCGTGGTGCCGGGCACGGCGTTGCTCGACTTGGCCGCGCGGGCGGGTGAGGAGCTGGGGTGCCCCGCGGTCGCGGACCTCACGCTCACCGCGCCGCTGGTCCTGTCGGGTCCGGTGGACGTGCAGGTGCGGGTCGACTCGGCGCGTCGGGTCACCGTGTGGTCCCGGCGCGCGGACGGTTCGTGGACCACGCACGCCACCGGCGCGGTGACGACGGCGGCGGCTTTGGCGGTTCCGGTCGACTGGCCGCCGCGAGGTGCGGAACCGGTCGAGGTCGAGGACCTCTACCCGGGGCTCGCGGCGCGCGGCTACCACTACGGCCCGGAGTTCCGCGGCTTGCGGCGGGCTTGGCGGCGTGCCGGGGAGGTGTTCGCGGAGGTCGAGGGGACGGCGTTGGCCGCGTTGTTGGACGCGGCGCTGCACACGGTGTTCCTGTCGCGCGCGGAGGACGACACGGTGCTGCCGTTCCGGTTCCGGGGCGTCTCCTTGGCGCGGACCGCGGCGACCCGGCTGCGCGTCCACCTGTTGGTCACCGGCCAGGGTGTCGCGATCGCGGCGACGGACGAGCACGGCGAGCCGGTGTTCGCGGTGGAGTCGCTGGAGGTCCGGCCGATTCGCGGCGACCAGCTGAGGGAACGCGGCGGCTCGCTGTGCGTGGTCCGCTGGGACCCGATCCCCGCGACCACCGGCGGCGGCCCGACGGAGGTCTTCGTCGCGCCGCGGGGTGACGTCCGCGAGGTCACCGCCGCGGTGTTGGAGCGGTTGCGGAGCGCGGACCGGTTGACGGTGGTGACGAGGTCGGCGGTGCTGACGGACGACCCCGACCCGGCTCACGCGGCGGTCTGGGGCCTGGTCCGATCGGCGCAGACGGAGCGGCCGGGCCGGTTCGCGCTGGTGGACGTGGACGACGACCGCGCCGTCACGGCGGCGGTGGCGTCCGGCGAGCCGCAGGTGGCGGTGCGCAACGGAGTCCTGCACGCGCCACGCCTGGTGCTCGCCCCGGTCGAGCAATCACCGGACGGGGAAGACACGACGGCAGGGCTGGGTGCGCCGGCGGGTCTGGGTGCGGCGGGGCAAGATCCCTCCGGCGAAGCGGTCTCGTGGCCGGCGGGTGGCACGGTCCTGATCACCGGCGGGACCGGCGTCCTCGGGCGGCTCGTGGGGCAGTGGCTCCAGGAACGCCACCGGGTCGTCCTGCTCAGCCGTACTGGTGATCCCGTCGACGGGTTCGAGACCGTGGCGTGCGACGTGGCCGACCGGGAGTCCCTCGCCGCCGTGCTGGCCGGCATCCCCGACCTGCGCGCCGTGGTGCACGCGGCGGGTGTGCTCGACGACAGCGTCGTGGACTCGGTGACACCGGAACGGCTCGACCTCGTGCTGCGCCCCAAGTTCGACGGCGCGGTCAACCTGCACGACCTCACCCCGGTGCCGCTGGTCCTCTTCTCCTCCGCCGCCGGGACGCTCGGCTCCGCCGGCCAGTCCGCGTACGCGGCGGCGAACGCGGCGGTCGACGCGCTCGCCACGCGCAGGCGTGCCGCAGGGCTGCCCGGGATCTCGCTCGCCTGGGGCCTGTGGGCACAGCGGAGCGCGATGAGCGCGAACGCGGACGTCCGCCGGATGAGCGCGATCGGCCTCGGCGAACTGTCCACTGAGGACGGTCTGACCCTGCTCGACGCGGCGTTGCGGCGGGCCGAACCCGTGGTCCTGCCGGTGCGGTTGGACCCCGAGGCCGCCCGGAGGGTCGGCACCGGGCTCCCGCTGGCCCGGACGGAACCGACCACGACCACCCAGCCGAAGGGCTCCCTGCTGGACGTCGTGCGCGCCGCGGCGGCGGCCGTGTTGTCCTACCCGGTGGAACGCCTGTCCGCGGACCGGAAGTTCGCCGAGCTGGGCTTCGACTCCCTCGCCTCCGTGGAGCTGGGCAACCGGCTCAGCGCGGTGACCGGGCAGCGGCTCCCGTCCAGCCTCGTGTTCGACTACCCGACCCCGGCCGCCCTCGCCGCGCACCTGGAGCGGTCCGGGCCCGTCACCGCCGAGGTCGAAGCGCCGCGCCCGGTGGACGAGCCGATCGCGATCGTCGCCATGGCCTGCCGGTTCCCCGGTGGCCTGGACACGCCGGAAGCCCTGTGGGACCTGCTGGCGCACGGCCGGGACGCGGTCGGCGACCTGCCGACCGACCGCGGCTGGGACCTCGACGCGCTCTACGACGCCGATCCGGACCGGCGGGGCACCTCGCACACCAGGAAGGGCGCGTTCCTGGACGACGCCGCGTGGTTCGACCCCTCCTTCTTCGGGATCTCGCCCCGCGAAGCGCTCGCGATGGACCCGCAACAGCGGCTCCTGCTGGAAACCTCCTGGGAGGCCTTCGAACGCGCCGGGATCGACCCCGCGTCCGTGCGCGGCTCCCAGACCGGCGTTTTCGCGGGCGTCATGTACCACGACTACGGCTCACGGCTGCGCCACGTGCCGGAGGACGTCGAGGGCTACCTCATCAACGGCAGCGCGGGCAGCGTCGCGTCCGGGCGGGTGGCCTACACGTTCGGGCTGGAAGGCCCGGCGGTCACGGTCGACACGGCGTGCTCCTCGTCGTTGGTGGCACTGCACCTCGCGGCGCAGGCGCTGCGCCGCGGCGAGTGCTCGCTCGCGCTGGTCGGCGGGGTGACGGTGATGGCGACCCCCGCGCCGTTCGTGGAGTTCAGCAGGCAGCGCGGGCTGGCGGAGGACGGCCGGTGCAAGTCGTTCGCCGACGCCGCCGACGGCACCGGCTGGGGCGAGGGCGCCGGGATGCTGCTGGTGGAACGGCTGTCCGACGCACGGCGCAACGGCCACCCCGTGCTCGCCGTGGTGAAGGGCAGCGCGGTCAACCAGGACGGCGCGTCGAACGGCCTCACCGCGCCCAACGGCCCCGCGCAGCAACGCGTCATCCGCGCCGCCCTGGCCGACGCGGGGCTGACCACGTCCGAGGTCGACGTGGTCGAGGCGCACGGCACCGGCACCCGCCTCGGCGACCCGATCGAGGCGCAGGCGCTGCTGGCCACCTACGGCCGGGACCGGCAGACGCCGCTGCTGCTCGGGTCGGTGAAGTCGAACATCGGGCACACCCAGGCCGCCGCCGGGGTCGCCGGTGTGATCAAGGTGGTGCAGGCGATGCGGCACGGCGTCGTGCCGCGCACCCTGCACGTGGACGCACCGTCCTCGCACGTGGACTGGACGTCCGGCGCGGTGGAGCTGGCGACCGACGCCACGCCGTGGCCGGTCCTCGGCAGGCCGCGCCGGGCGGGTGTGTCGTCGTTCGGCATCTCGGGCACCAACGCGCACGTGGTCCTCGAAGAGGCGCCGTTCGTGCCGGAGGCGCCGGCCGCGGACCTCCCCGTCGTGCCGCTGGTGCTGTCCGCGAAGACCCCGGAAGCCCTGCGGGCACAAGGGGAACGCCTGCACCGGGCACTCCGGGACACCGACCTGCCGGCCGCGGACGTGGGGTGGACGTTGGCCGCGCGATCGCGGTTCGAGCACCGGGCGGTGGTGGTGGACACCGACAACCTGCTCCGGCTGCCCGTCGAACGGGCCACCGACGGCAGGCTCGCGTTCCTGTTCTCCGGCCAGGGCAGCCAACGCCCAGGCATGGGCGCGGAGCTGGCCGAGGCGTTCCCGGTGTTCGCGGCGGCGCTGGACGAGGTGTGCGCGCACTTCGACTTCCCGCTGCGCGAGGCGATGGGGTCGGACCTGGTGCACCGCACCGAGTTCACCCAGCCCGCGCTGTTCGCGTTCCAGGTGGCGCTGGCCCGGCTGCTGGCGCACTGGGGCGTCCGGCCGGACGTGCTGGTCGGCCACTCGGTCGGCGAGGTGAGCGCCGCGCACGTCGCGGGCGTGCTGTCGCTGCCCGACGCGGCGGCGCTGGTCGCCGCGCGCGGCGCGCTGATGCGCGAGGTGACGAGCCGTGGCGCGATGGTCGCGGTCCGGGCGGGCGAGGACGAGGTGCGCGCCCACCTGCGCGCCGGGGTCGAGCTGGCGGCGGTGAACGGGCCGCGGTCGGTGGTGCTCACCGGTGACGAGGACGCGGTGCTGGACGTCGCGTCGGCGTTCGACTCGGCGAAGCGGCTCAACGTCAGCCACGCGTTCCACTCCGCGCACCTGGACGGGATGCTGGCCGCGTTCCGCGCGGTGGTCGAACGGCTGGACTTCCGGCCGCCGACGGTGCCGATCGTGTCGACCCTGACCGGCGCGCCCGCCGACGACGAGCTGTCGACCCCGGACTACTGGGTGCGGCACGTCCGGCACACCGTGCGGTTCGCCGACGCCGTCGACCGGCTCGACGGCGCGACGATGCTGGAGATCGGGTCGGACAGCGCGTTGAGCGCGCTGGTGGACGCCCAACCCGCGCAGCGCCGTGACCGGGCCGAGCCGACCGCGCTGGTCGAGGCGATCGGCGCACTGCACGCGCGTGGCGCGGACGTGGACTGGGCGACGTTCTTCCGCGGCGCCCGGCACGTCGACCTGCCCACCTACGCGTTCCAGCGCAGGCGGCTCTGGCTCGACGACACCGCGCCGCTGCTGGACACCGGCGTCACGGTCCCCGACACCGGCGGCGCGGTGCTGACCGGGAAGCTGTCGACCCACCGGCAGCCGTGGCTGGCCGACCATCGCGTGCACGGCCGGGTCGTGGTGCCCGCCGCCGCGTTCGTGGACGTGGCGCTGCGGGCGGCCGAGCACGTCGGCTGCGACCGCGTGGCCGAGCTGACGCTGGAACGGCCGCTGGTGCTGACCGGGCCGGTGGAGCTGCTGGTGACCGTGGACGGCGCGGAGTCCGGGCGGCGGGCGCTGCGCGTGCACAGCCGCACCACCGGCGAGTGGACCCGCCACGCGACCGGCGTGCTCGACTCGGGCACGGCGGTCGCGCCGGAGCCGTTCGAGCGGCCCGACGGCCCGCCCGTGGACGTGGCGGACGTGTACCGGGCGTTGGTCGAGCACGGGCTGGAGTACGGGCCGGCGTTCCGGGGCCTGCGCGAGGTGCGGCGGGACGGCGACGCGGTGTACGCCGAGGTGTCGGCAGAGGAGTTCCCGACGTTGCTCGACGGGGCGTTGCAGGGGCTGGGGCTGCTGGGCGGCAGCGGTCTGCCGTTCTCGCTCACCGGCATCTCCCGGTTCGGGGAGGCGACCACGGCCCGGGTCCGGCTCACCCGCGACGGTTCGGTCGCGCTGACCGACGAGCACGGCCGGCCGGTGCTGGTGATCGAGTCCGTGGTCACCCGGCCGCGGGCGCACGACCTGCACGTGCTGCGGTGGGAACCGCTGAAGGGGAACGGCGTGGTGCCGCCGGAGGTGGTCCGGATCGACGCGGACGACCCGCACACGGCGGCGGAGCGCGCGCTGCACGCCATCCAGTCGGACGTGTCGAACCTCGTGCTGGTGACCGACGGCGGGCTCGCCGCGAGCACGGTCCGGGGCCTGGCGCGGTCGGCGCAGCTCGAACAGCCGGGCCGCGTCGTGCTGGTCGAGACCGACGACCCGGACACCCTGGTCGTTCCCGAGGGCGAGCCGCACGTCCTGATCCGCGCCGGCGAGGTCTTCGTGCCGCGGCTGCGGCCGGTCGGTCCGGCCGCGGACGTGCGGCTCACCGGCACGGTCCTGGTCACGGGCGGCACGGGGGCGCTCGGCCGCCGCGTCGCACGGCACCTGCGTGACGTGCACGGCTCCCGCGTGGTGCTCGCGAGCCGGTCCGGGACGCCGGTGCCCGGGTTCGAGGTGATCGCGTGCGACGTGGCCGACCGCGACGCGCTGGCCCGCCTGCTCGCCGAGCACCCGGTGGACGCGGTGGTGCACTGCGCGGGCGTGCTGGACGACGGGGTGCTGGAGTCGCTGACCCCCGCCCGGCTCGCGGACGTGGCGCGGCCCAAGGTCGACGCCGCACGGCACCTGCACGAGCTGACCGACGTGCCGCTGGTGTTCTTCTCCTCGACGGCGGGCACGCTGGGTTCCGCGGGCCAGGCCAACTACGCCGCCGCCAACGCCTACCTCGACGCGCTCGCCGCGCACCGCCGGGCCGCGGGCCTCCCCGCCGTCTCGATCGCTTGGGGCTGGTGGGACGACGAGGACGGCATGGCCGGCGCGCTGTCGGAGACCGACCGCGAGCGGATCGCCCGAACCGGCATGAGGCCGCTCGACCCGGATACCGCCCTGGCCCTGTTCGACGCGGCGCTCGGGCACGACGAGCCGGCGCTGGTCGCGGCACGGCTGGACCGACGTCCGGCTGCCGGTTCCGCATCTGGGCAGGGCTGGCCGGACGGACGTTCAGCCGCGGTGCCGGGTCCTGATTCCGTGCCTGGGCAGGGCTTGCCGGACGGAGGTTCAGCCGACTCGCCGGGTGCCGATTCCGCGGCCGGGCTGCCCTTGGTGGCGCGGCGGCTCGCCGAAGCGCCACCCGAACGCAGGCCGCACGTGCTGCTGGACGTGGTGCGGTCCGAGGTGGCGGGTGTGCTCGGCCTCGGGTCGAACGCCGACGTGTCGCCGGACCAGGGCTTCCTCGACCTCGGGTTCGACTCGCTGACTGCGGTCGAGCTGCGCAACCGGCTCGCCGCGCTGACCGGCGTGCGGCTGCCCGCCACGGTCGTGTTCGACCACCCCACGGCGGCCGACCTCGCCCGACGGCTCGGCGTCGAGCTGCTGCCCGCCGAACCCCCGTCCTCCGAACTCCCCTCCGCCGAACCGGTTCCCGCAGCCGCCGAGCAGGTCGTCGGGCAGTCCGACGACATCGCGTCGGCGACGGCCGAGGAGCTGTTCGCGTTCATCGACAACAGCCTCAAGGTGAAGCGAGGTCGTCCCGGTGGCCAGTGACCAGAAACTGCTGGAGTACCTGAAGCGGGTCACCGCTGAGCTCCAGGAGACCAGGCAGCGCCTGGCCGACGCGGAGGAGCCGGTCGCGATCGTCGCGATGGCCTGCCGCTACCCCGGTGGCGTCCGGTCGCCGGAAGATCTGTGGCGGCTGGTCGCCGAGGGCGTCGACGCGATCGGCGACTTCCCGACCGACCGCGGCTGGGACGGCGAGGGCAAGGGCGGCTTCCTCTACGACGCGGCCGACTTCGACGCCGGGTTCTTCGGCATCAGCCCGCGCGAGGCGCTGGCCACGGACCCGCAGCAGCGGCTGCTGCTGGAGGTGGCGTGGGAGGCGTTCGAGCGCGGCGGCCTCACCGCGGACGCCGTGCGCGGCAGCCGGACCGGCGTGTTCGCGGGCGTGATGTACGGCGACTACGCGTCACGGTTCCGCACACCGCCGGAGGAGGTCGCGGGCCACCTCGGCACCGGCAGCGCGGGCAGCGTCGCGTCCGGCCGCCTCGCCTACACCTTCGGCTTGACCGGACCCGCCGTCACGATCGACACGGCGTGCTCGTCGTCGCTGGTCGCCCTGCACCTGGCGGCACGGTCGCTGCGGGCGGGGGAGTGCGACCTCGCGCTGGCGGGCGGTGTCGCGGTCATGGCGACCGAGCGCACGTTCACCGAGTTCGCCAAGCAGGGAGGCCTGGCGTCGGACGGGCGCTGCAAGGCGTTCTCCGCCGACGCCGACGGCACCGGCTGGTCCGAGGGCGCGGGCATCCTCCTGCTGGAACGGCTGTCCGACGCACGCCGCAACGGCCACCCGGTGTTGGCGATCGTCACCGGCAGCGCGGTCGACCAGGACGGCGCGAGCAGCGGACTCACCGCGCCCAACGGGCCCGCCCAGGAGCGGGTGATCCGGCAAGCGCTGGCCGACGCGGGCCTGACCGCGGCCGACGTGGACGTGGTGGAGGCGCACGGCACCGGCACCCGGCTGGGCGACCCGATCGAGGCGCAGGCGTTGCTGGCCACCTACGGTCAGGACCGCGACACACCGGTGCTGCTCGGCTCGGTGAAGTCCAACATCGGCCACACCCAGACCGCCGCGGGCGTCGCGGGCGTGATCAAGGTCGTGCAGGCGATGCGGCACGGTGTCGCGCCGAGGACCCTGCACGCCGACCGACCCTCGCCCCACGTGGACTGGGACCGGGGCGCGGTGCGGCTGCTCGCCGACGCCGAGCCGTGGCCGGCCGCGGACCGGCCGCGCAGGGCGGCCGTGTCGTCGTTCGGGATCAGCGGCACGAACGCCCACGTGATCCTCGAACAGGCCGAACCGCCGCTCACGGAGGAACCGGCCGGAGACGCGGTGGCCTGGGTGCTGTCCGGCAAGGACGGCGACGCGCTGCGCGCGCAGGCCCGGCAGTTGCTGGAGCACCTGGCGGAACACCCGGAGCAGCACCCGAGCGCCGTCGCGAGGTCGCTCGTGCGCACTCGGACGGCGTTCCCGCACCGCGCGGTGGTGCTCGGTGACGTGCGGGCGGGTCTGGCCGCGCTGTCCCGGGACGAGCCGTCGGTCGACGTGGTCACCGGCCAGGCCGCCGCCTCGACCGGCGTGGCGTTCGTGTTCCCGGGTCAGGGTTCGCAGTGGTCGGGGATGGCGGTGGAGCTGTACGGGTCGTCGCCGGTGTTCAGGGCCCGGTTGGACGAGTGCGCGGCAGCTCTT
>NZ_LGED01000272.1 GCF_001280085.1 Saccharothrix sp. NRRL B-16348
CTGCGCCCGCGTCCGCTCCAAGCTCCGCACCAGCACGGGGTGGTCGACCGCCAACGGCACGCTCACGTCCGAGGGAGAGGCCTTCGGCCAGAACTCCACCGCCGTGTTGATCATCTCCCAGGGCAACGCGAACTCGACCACGATCGCACTCACCCGCTCGGCAGCCGGGGTGACACCCAACTCGGCCTCCAGTTCCGCGATCACCCGGTCGACCTCCGCCTCCAGGTCGTCCCGCCGGATCGCGGCGTCGCCGCGGCGACGGCCGTGCCAGCCGGAGCCCTTCCAGTTCAACCAGTGCGAGAGCACCACCTTGGCCTGGTCGACCGGGTCCGGGTCGACTTCGAAGACGAGGTGCACCACATCGGGGTCATCGTCGGCGGCCTTGGTTTCGTTGCGCCACCGTGCCTGCTCGACCAGATCGGTCACCTCGAACTTCTCCGCCAGCCGCCAGTTGTAGCGGCGCAGCTCGGCCGCCAGGGCGCTGTCCCCGAGACGTCCGGCGAGGCAGTCCACCAGCACCATCGCGGGCAGCAGGGCGCCCGAACCGGCGTTGTGGTCGGCGAGGTGCAGGAACAGCGACCACACCGAGTTGCACCGTGCGGGCAGGTCGTCGCAGTGCCCGTCGGTGGACACCTCGGCCAGGCGGCGCAGCTCACGCCGCTCCTCGAACGGGTCGTCGGACAACCGCACCGACCGCAGCGCCTTCGCCAACCGGTCCCAGTCCCCCGTCGGCAACGCCCGGAACGCGGCCCACTCGTCCCCCAGGTCGACCAGTCTGGCGATCTCGGGCGCGTGGGGGTCCAGCAGCCTGAGGCAGTCGACCAGGCCGCGCAACCCGACCGCGTGCCGGCAGCACCACCGGACGAGGCCGACGAACTGGAGGTGGACCTCGGAACCGTCCAGCGACACCTGCTCGCCGAGGACGTCGGACAGCAGGCTCACCAGCATGGTGCGCCCCCGCTCGGCGCGCAGGCTCTCGCAGCGCTCCAGCAAGGCCACGATCTCGCCTTGTAACCGCAGTTGGGCGGTGTTCACCCCTTCGTCCGCGACCATGCGTCCATCCCCCTCCACCGTCGGCACGCCTCATCGGGACCAGGGCCGACCTGAGAGAACCATGACTCCCGGCCGTCACTGTTACACAGGCGGATGGGCGGTTGTCCGCAAAATGCGGCTACACGACGGCGGCGTGTCGGGCCGTGGTGAGGGCGCGGCCGCTGGTGGTCAGTTCGGTGGCGACGCGGTCGACGGCGGCGGTGAACGCGGGGTCGTCGCAGTGCCAGTCGGTGAGCTTGACGAGCAGCCAGCGGCGCCAGGCGGCGACCAGGTCGGCGAACACCTCGGTGCCCTGCGGCGTGAAGCGGTAGTGGGCGTCGGATTCCGTGACGTAGCCCCTGGTCTGGAGTTGGCGGGCCACCGGTTCGAAGACGCCGGCGGGCACGTTCGTGGACTCGGCCAGGCGTTCGAGGGTGGCGTCGCCGTGGTCGACGCTCTGCCGGAACACCTTGACCACCAGCCACGCCTGGGCGTGGGTGAGGGGGACGCCCGAGTCCCGCAGCACGTCCGGTGTGGGGTCGCGGCGTTCGCGGCTGACGATGAGGGCGACCAGCTTCTCCAGCTCGTCCTCCGAGGCCGACGTGTGCGGCGCGGCGAAGTTGTCGCCCACCTCGGTGGCGGCGGCACGGGCGGTGTCGCGCAGTGGGACTTCCTTGAGGAACAAGGCGACCACGAACGCGACGGCGGCGACCGGCGCGGCGGACAGGAACACCAGGTGCAGGGTGTCCGCGTACGCGGCGATGATCGGTGCCTTCAGCTGGTCCGGCAGGGCGTGCAGGGCCTGCACGTTCGCCGCGGCGGCCGGGTCGACGCCCGGCGGGACGGCGGCGGCGAGGTTGCCCGGCAGGGTGCTCGCGTACACCGTGCCGAAGACCGCGACGCCGAACGAACTGCCCAGCGTGCGGAGGAAGCTCACGCCGGACGTGGCCACGCCCAAGTCCTCGTAGCTGCTGGTGCTCTGCACGACCACCATCGCCACCGGCATGCACATCCCGACGCCGAGGCCGAGCACGAGCATGTACGTCGACGCCTGCCAGAACGACGTCTCCGGGTGCAGCCGGGACAGCAGGAGCAGCCCGCCGACCATGAGCAGGCTGCCGACGAGCGGGAACACCCGGTAGCGGCCGGTCTTGCCGATCACGTTGCCGGTCGTGATGGAGGCGATGAGCAGGCCGACGACGAGCGGCAGCATCTCCAGGCCCGACTGGGTGGCCGACGCGCCGTGCACGTACTGCAGGTAGGTCGGCAGGAACGTGACGCCGCCGAGCATGGCGAACCCGACCACGAAGCTGAGCACCACGCACACGGTGAACACGCGGTCGCGGAACAGGCGCATGGGCAGCATCGGCTCGGCGGCGCGGTTCTCCACAATCACGAACAGGCCGAGCGCGATCACCGACCCGACCGCCATCAGGACGATGGTCGGCGACGCCCACGGGTACTCGACGCCGCCCCAGCTGGTGACGAGGGTGAGGCCGGTCGCGGCCAGGCCGATGAGCAGGATGCCCAGGTAGTCGATCTTCGGCCGGCCGGTCGCGCGGACACCGGGCAGCGCGAACGCGCCGACGGCCAGCACCACCACGCCGAGCGGCAGGTTGACGTAGAACGCCCAGCGCCAGCTCAGGTGGTCCACGAACAGGCCGCCGAGCAGCGGGCCGACCACCGTGGCCACGCCGAACACCGCGCCGATGAACCCCTGGTACTTGCCGCGCTCGGACAGCGGCACGACGTCGGCGATGACGGCGGCCGAGGTCACCATCAGCCCGCCCGCGCCGAGCCCCTGCACCGCGCGGGCCAGGATGAGCCACGTCATCGAATCGGCCCAGCCGCACAGGAACGAGCCGACCAGGAACAGCGCGACGCTGGTCAGGAACGCCCGCTTGCGGCCGAACAGGTCGCCGAACTTGCCGATCAGCGCGGTCATGATGGTCTCGGCGAGCAGGTAGGACGTGACCACCCAGGACAGGTGCCCGCCACCGCCGAGGTCGCTGACGATGGTCGGCAGGGCGGTCGCCACGATCGTCTGGTCGAGGGCGGCGAGGAGCATCCCGAGCATGATCACCGCGACCACGGCGCGCCGCGCGCCGCTCCCGACCTCGACCCGTTCGACCACGTGGACCTCCCGGCCCGACGATAAAACCGCCGTCGCGCCCGCGCCCGCCACGATCACGGCCGGGTGACGCCGGGTCCCGTGAGGAATTCTCGCGACATCACGTTCGCCGGTGCGGGGGCGGTGTCGGCCGGATCGCCGACCCTGCCCGGCCTCGACGCGCCCGCTCCCGACGTGGTCATGGTCTGCGGTGCGGGACCGTCCGACCGTGACAACGGCATCCACTTCCCGGCGATCCGCGCGCACTTGGTGGACGCCGGGATCGCCGTGCTGTCTTACGACGAACGCGGTGTCGGCGGCTCGTCCGGTGACTGGCGCGACTCGACGCCGGACATCCTGGCCGCCGACGCCGCCGCAGCGCTGGACTTCCTGCGCGGTCAGCCCGGTGTGCGGGCCGAGGCCACCGGCTGTTCGGTCACAACGAGGGCGGCGGCGTGGTCCTGCGCGTGGCCGCACTGCGCGACGACGTGCCGTGGGTGGTCGCCAACGGCACGCCGCATGACGTACGCCGTCCAGGACCGCTACGCGGTTGCCACCTGGCTGGGCCGGGTCGAGGGCCGTCTCCGACGAGGGTGTCGAGGCCGCCTTGGCCGCGTACGACCGCGTGGTCGAGGCCGGTCGGCGCGACGCCGACCTCGCGGAGGCGAACCGGTGGTTCGAGGCCGCGCCGTCGCCGCCCGAGTTCGTCGAGAACTGGGCCGAGGTGGACGAACGCCTCTGGGGGTCCATGAAGCGCAAGTTCGACCACGACCCGATCCCGCACGCGCTGCGCCTGCGCTGCCCGCAACTGGCGATCTTCGGTGGCGCGGACGAACTCGTCCCGGTCGCCGACAGCGTCGCGCTGTTCACCGCCGCCGCCGCGCACCCCGACCGCGGGCGTCGTTGGCCGTCGAGTTGTTCCCGGCGCCGACCACCGCGTCCTCGTCGACGGCGGCGCCCGCCTCGCCCCGGCTACCTCGACGCCCTGACCCGCTGGATCACCGCCCACGCCGGCTGAGCGCGCGGCCTGCCTCCGGTGCGGCGGAATTCCCTGTGCCCCTTAGGGATCGTCCCTGATGTCGGCACGGCGTCCGCTCCTCTACCGTCGCCGCCAGTGCCGACGCTTCCGGGAGGCCGGCCGCCCACCCCAGCACGTCACGGAGGCCCCGATGAAGGCGATCGTCCAGGACCGCTACGGCTCGTCCGACCAATTACGGCTGGACGAGGTGGACCAGCCGGCACCGGCCGACGACGAGGTGCTGGTGCGGGTGCACGCGGCGGCGGTCAACGCGGCCGACTGGCACATCATGCGCGGCGACCCGCGGCTGGCGCGCCTGGTGATGCCGGCCGCCTTCGGCTGGTCCGGTCCGAAGCGGCGGGTCCGCGGCCGTGACTTCGCCGGTCGGGTGGAGGCGGTCGGCCGGCGCGTGGCGCGGTTCCAGCCCGGTGACGAGGTGTTCGGCGACCTCGGCTTCGCCGACGGGGCGTTCGCCGAGTACGCGTGCGCCCCGGAGGCCCTGGTGGCGCGCAAACCGGCGGTCCTGACGTTCGAGCAGGCGGCGGCGATGCCGTTGGCGGGCACCACCGCCCTCATGGGCGTGCGGGACCTGGCGGAGGCACGCCCGGGACAGCGGATGCTGGTCAACGGCGCCTCGGGCGGTGTCGGCACGTTCGCCGTGCAGATCGCCAAGTCGTTCGGCGCCGAGGTGACGGCGGTGTGCAGCGCGCGGAACGCGGACCTGCTCCGGTCGATCGGCGCGGACCACGTCGTGGACTACGCGAAGGAGGACTTCGCCGCACACGGGCCGCGCTACGACGTCGTCTTCGACCTCGTGGCGAACCGCTCGCTGGCCGACCTCCGGCGGGCCCTGACGCCCGACGGGGTGCTGGTGCTCAGCGGTGGCGGCGTGTGGGACGGCGGCAGCCTCGTCGGGCCGATGGGCCTGAGCGTCAAGGCCGCGCTGACGTCCCGCTTCGTCCGCCAGCGGTTCCTGGCGCTGAGCACGAAGACCGGCTGGGAGAAGCTGGACGTGCTGGCGGGGCTGGCCGAGTCGGGCGCGGTGACGCCGGTCATCGACCGGACCTACCCGTTGGCCGAGGCGCCGGCGGCCGTCCGGTACGTCGAAGTGGAGCACGCCCGGGCCAAGGTCGTGATCACGGTCGCCCAGCCGGGCTGAGAGGGCACCAGGCGCCCGACATCGACAAGTGCGCCACCGACGCCGAGCAGTCCAGCGACTCGGCATCGGTGGCGCACCCCGCACGCTCACGTCGGTCAGGGCGCGTAGACCACGATCTCCAGGACGGAAGTCCAGTCGTTCGAGGTGTTGCCGTAGCCGACGACGCGGAGGTAGCGGGCTTTCGCGTCCGCGAAGTCGTAGGTCTCGAACCCGGCCGTGGTGCCGCTGCTGTCACGTCGGGGCAGGGCGGTGGTCCACTCCTCGCCGTCGGCGGACGTCTGGAGTTCGAACGCGGCCTTCCTGGTGTCGCCCTGCGACCAGGCGATGGCCGTCGACCCGACGTCGACCGCCCGGCACAGGTCGAGCCGCAGCCAGACGCCGTCGCCCTCGTCCGACCACCGCGTGGTCAGGTCGCCGTCGATGGTGTTGGACGGCAGGTTGCCGTCGTCGTCACTGGCCCACGTGTCGCACACCTCCACCTTGCCGCCGGTGGACGGCGGCGGGGTGGTCGTGGTGGGCGGCAGGGTCGTCGTGGTGGTGGGCGGCAGAGTGGTGGTGGTGGTCGTGGGCGGCGCAGTGGTGGTCGGCGGCGCGGTCGTGGTGGACGGCGCGGTGGTCGTGGACGGCACGGTGGAGCCGTGGGTCACGCGCACGTCGTGGATGACGACCTGGCCGTAGTTGTTGCTGCCGCACGGCGAGGAGTTCGTGCAGTTGGCCTGCGTGTAGGCGCCGGCCTTGAAGTAGGCGGTGGAGACGGACTTGGTGAGCTTCGTCTGCAGCACGCCGTTGTAGTAGGCCTCGATGACACCGTCCCGGGCGACGAACTTGGCCTCGAACCGCGTCCCCAGCCGGTAGTTGTCGGTCACCAGCTTGTGGTGGGGGTTGTCGCCGTCGGTCACGTAGAGGTTCGTGCCCTCCAGCCGGAAGACCGTGACGTCGTCGTCGCCGCCGTGGATCTGGCCCGCCACCAGGTGCGACTTGCCGGCAGGCAGGTTGGTGATGGTCTGGTCGATGACCATCGTGTGCACGCTGGAGGTGGTGGACCAGGCCGCCTTGGAGCCGTCGCGGTTCACCTCCCGCAACTCCGACCGGGGGTACTTCGAACCGCTGGTGGTGACGCCGTCGACCGCCGCGCGGAACCGGATGCCGTCGCACCCGTCGGCGACGAACCACGGGTCGACGCGGAACCTGCCCAGCTCCGGTTGCTTGACCTCGTCCACCGAGCCCTGCGACCCGGTGGGCAGTTGGATCTTCCACAGCGACAGGTCCACCACGTCGGCCGGGTACTCGCACGCCGCCGCGGTCGGGGGTTCGGCCGCCGTGCCGCCGCCGGGCGCGGCGACCGCGACCGCGACGCCGGACAGCGCCGCCAGCACGAGGGCCGACACACCGGCCACCTTCCTTGCGTACATCGTCGTCCTCTCGGAACTGCACACCTGGATCGTCGGTGATGACGGATCCGCCGAAGCCCAGGCTGGCGCACCGCAGGGGCTCCGGTGCGGGTCGTGTCCGGTTGATGCCGTGCCCGGACCCCTGTCACGGACGGTCACCTCCGTCGCCGCGAGTCGGCCGTGTCACCGAGGCGGGTGCGTCGGAAGCCGGACCTGCTCGGGGCGGGCGACGGACACCGGATGCCCGGTGGACGGCGCCGAGCGCTCGCCTCGACACCCGGTCCCGGTCGACCACGTGCGCGATGGCGGCAGCAGCACGTGCACCTCCAGGCCACCGTTCGGGAGTGCGCTCGTGGTCACCTCACCGTCGTGGGCGCGGGTGATCGACGTGACGATCGCCAGACCCAGCCCGACACCGCCGTCGGTGGACCCGGTGTGACGCGGTCCGCGGCGGAACGGTTCGAGCAGCACCGGCAGCTCGGCGGGGTCGATGACGGGGCCGGTGTTGGTCACGCGCAGGCCCGTCGCGTCGAGCCGCACGTGCAGCCGACCGCCGTCGACGTTGTGCCGCACGGCGTTGCCGACCAGGTTGGCGACCAGTTGGGTGAGCAGCACGCGATCGCCCTGGACGACGACCGGTGTCACGGCGACGTCCACGGTGATCGAACGCGCGGTCGCCGGGTGGTCGTGCTGCTCGACCACCTCGGTCACCACGTCGTGCAGCGGCACGGGCACGCGGTCGGCCAGGCCACGATCGCTGCGGGCCAGCACGAGCAGGCCTTCGATGAGCTGCTCGGTGCGGCGATTGGCGTCCAGCATCTGCTCGCGGACCCGCGCGAGGCGTTGCGCGTCGGGGTCGCGCAGCCCGATCTGGATGGCGGCGCGCTGGATCGCCAGCGGGGTGCGCAGCTCGTGGGAGGCGTGGGCGACGAACCGGCGTTGGCTGTCGAACGAGCGCTCCAGCCGGTCGAGCATCAGGTCGAACGTCTCGGCCAGCTCGGTCAGCTCGTCGCGCGGTCCGGCCAGGGCGATGCGCTCGTGCAGGTTCTCCGAGGACAGCCGCCGCGCGGTGGCCGTGATGCGGTGCAACGGTCTGAGCACCCGCCCGGCCAGCCACCAAGCGACCAGGACGGACAGCAGGGTGATCGCGAGCAAGCCGAGTCCCGAGTACAGCAGCAGCGCGCGCAACGCGGTGTCGGTGCTGACCACGGCGGCGTCGACCGTGCCCGCCGCGGGCGGCATGTCGCCTTCCGTGGCCGGCATCGCGGGTGTTGCGGGCGTGGACAGCTCCGCCCTGATCTTGTCCCCGACCGTGCCCGCCATGAGCAGGTAGACCGCGGTCAGCAGGACCGCGCCGGACACCAGCAGCACCGCCGCGAGCACGGCCGTCAGCTTCACCCGGACGGTGGGCCGGAACCTCATGGCGTGATCCGGTAGCCCGCGCCGGGCACGGTCTCGATCACCGGCGGCTCGCCGAGCTTGGCGCGCAGCTTGGACATGGTCACCTTCACCGCGTTGGTCATCGGGTCGGCGAACTCGTCCCACGCCCGCTCCAACAGCTGTTCGGAGCTGATCGCCGCACCGCGTGCCCGCAGCAGCACTTCCAGCACCGCGAACTCCTTGGGCCGCAACTCGACCGGGTGGCCGTCACGGGTCACCAGGCGGCGCGCCGAGTCCAGCTCCAGCCCTCGCGCGGCCAGGACCGGCGGCAGCGCCGGCTCGGTGCGCCGGGCCAGCGCACGCAGCCGGGCCACCAACTCGGGGTACTCGAACGGCTTGCCCAGGTAGTCGTCGGCCCCCAGCTCCAAACCCTCGACCCGATCGTCCAGGCTGCCCGCCGCCGTGAGCATCAGCACCTTCGTGCGAGCCCTCGAGTCGACCAGCTCACGGCAGATGTCGTCGCCGTGGACGCCCGGCAGGTCGCGGTCGAGCACCACCACGTCGTAGTCGTGCACGGCCAACCGCTCGTGCGCCGACGACCCGTCGTAGGCCACGTCGACCGCCATGCCCTCGGCTCTCAACCCGTCGGCCACCAGGTCCGCGAGGACCCGCTCGTCTTCCGCCACCAGCACCCGCACACCCGTCTCCTCGCCTCGTAGGACGAGAGCATGCCCGGCCGGAGGTTTCCTCCGCATAACCACGGCGGCGGAAACGTTCCGGAAACGCCGTGGTCGATAGACCTTGCCCCGACTGACCGACCGCTGAGGAGGAATGACGTGGGCAAGCGATGGGGAGCACTCGTGGTGCTGGTGGCCGCGCTGCTGGCGGGTTGCGGCAGTGGAGGCGACGGTGGCGCCACCGCGCCCGATGACGAGAAGGCCAAGGCGTTGAAGTACGCGCAGTGCATGCGCGACAACGGTGTGGACATGCCCGACCCGACGTTCGGCGAGGACGGGTCGATCCGCATGGGGACGATGGCGCTGGGCAAGGACGACGACCCGACCGTGTTCACCGCCGCCACGGAGGCGTGCGAGGAGTTCCGGTCGTCGTCCCGGTTCGACCCGGACGACCCGAAGCTCAAGGAGGAGCGGCTGGAGTTCGCCCAGTGCATGCGCGAGCACGGCGTGGACGTGTCCGACCCGGACGCCCAGGGCCGCACGTCGATCGACGAGAGCAGCGTGGACGACAAGACCCTCGAGGACGCCATGACGGCGTGCGGCAAGGGTGGGGCCGTGCCCGCCGCGCCCGCGGAAGGCGGCAAGTGAAAAGGCTGCCGGTGGTGATCGCGGCGGCCGTGCTGGTCGCCGGCGCGGGTGGGGTGACGGCGGTCGCGATGAGCGGGTCGGAACGGAACGCGGAGGTCGTGCCCGAGCCACCCGGTGGGACGGCGCCCGTGCGGCGAGGCGACCTGGTGCAGCAGGAACAGGTCGGCGGCACGCTCGGGTACGCGGGCACGCACGACGTGACCTCGGCGGGTGGCGGCGTGTTCACCGCGCTGCCCGCTCCGGGCGCGGTCGTGCGGCACGGCGGGCAGGTGTACGCCGTGGACGACGACCCGGTGCCGTTGTGGCGTGGTGACAAGCCGTTGTGGCGTCGGCTGGAGTCCGGTGTGGACAAGGGCTCGGACGTCACGCTGGTCGAGCAGAACCTCAAGGACCTCGGTCTCTTCACCGGCACGCCCGACGACAGGTTCGACTGGACGACCGCGACGGCGTTGCGGGAGTGGCAGCGCGAGTCGGGCCTGGAGCGGACCGGCGCGCTGGACGTCGGCGACGTGGTCGTCCTGCCCGGTGACATCCGGGTGACCGAGGTGTCCGCGGTCCTGGGCGCGGCCGCGGGTGGCCCGGTGTTGCGGGCCAGCGGCACCGGGCGGGTCGTGACGGTGGCGATGCCGGTGACCAAGCAGACCATCGCCCGGCCGGGCGCCGAGGTGGACGTGCAGCTGCCCGGTCGGGAGAGCACCAGGGCGACCGTCACCTCCGTCGGCACGGTCGCCAGGACCCGTGACGACGGCCCCGCCGTGATCGACGTCGTCGTCACGCTCGTCGACCCCGCCGCTGCGGGCGAGCTGGACGGTGCGCCGGTGACCGTGCGCTTCACCACCGAACGGCGCGAGGGAGTGCTGACCGTGCCGGTGAACGCGCTGCTCGCGCGGCCCGGCGGGTACGGCGTCGAGGTCGTGCGGCCGGGCGGCGTCGACCTGGTCGCGGTCGAGCTGGGGCTCTTCGGCGGCGGCCGGGTCGAGGTGACCGGCGTGCCGGAGGGCAGCGAGGTCAGGGTGGCGGGCTCATGACCGCGCCGGTGATCGAACTGGACCGCGTCAGCCGGACCTACCCGGGCCGGGTCCACGCGTTGCGGCGCGTCTCGCTGCGCGTGGACCCCGGCGAGCTGGTCGCCGTGGTGGGACCGTCCGGCTCGGGCAAGTCGACGATGTTGCAGCTCATGGGCACGCTCGACCACCCGACCGAGGGTGTGGTCCGGTTGCTCGGCCACGACGTGGCGCAGCTCGACGACCGGCGGCTCGCGGCCGTGCGGGCCCGGCGGATCGGGTTCGTGTTCCAGCAGTTCCTGCTGACCGCGCACCTGACCGCGACCCAGAACGTGGCCACCGGCCTGCTCTACCACGGCGCGAGCGGCTCCGAGCAGCTGCGCAGGGCGATCGAGGCGCTGGAACGGGTCGGGCTCGGCCACCGCCTCGGCCACCGGCCCGCGCAGCTGTCCGGTGGGGAGAAGCAGCGGGTCGCGATCGCCCGCGCCCTGGTCGCCCGCCCGGCGGTGGTGCTCGCCGACGAGCCGACCGGCGCGCTCGACTCGGCGTCCGGCGCCGGTGTGCTCGACCTGCTGCGCGAGCTGAACGACGAGGGCACCACGATCGTCGTGATCACGCACGACCTCGGCGTCGCGGGCCGGTTCCCGCGCCGGGTCGAGCTGCTCGACGGCGAAGTCCGCCACGACACCGCGCTGGTGCGGCCGTGAGCGCGCGGGCGACCACCGAGCCGCTCCCCCGGCCCGCCCGCGTCCGGTTCACCCAGCTGGTCGGGGTGGGGCTGCTGGGCGTGGCGGGACGTCCGGGCCGGGCGGCGTTGTCCGCGCTGGGCATCGCGATCGGGGTGGCCGCCGTGGTCGCGATCCTCGGCATCGGCGCGGCCGGTCAGGCGGAGCTGTCCGCCCGGCTGGACGCGCTGGGCACCAACCTGCTGCGCGTCTCGGCCGGCCAGACGTTCAGCGGCGAGACCAGCCGGTTGCCGCGCGAGGTCGTGGACATGGTCGCCAGGGTGCCCGGCGTGCACCGGGCCGGCGGCACCGGCTCGGTGCGCGACACCACCGTGCACCGCACCGACCTGACCGACCCGCGGGCGACCGGCTCGATCGAGGTGCTGGCGGCGAGAACGAACCTGCCGGACGTGGTGGGCGCCGGCGTGCGCACCGGCGCCTGGCTCAACGACGCCACCGGCCAGTACCCGAGCGTCGTGCTCGGCTCGGCCGCCGCCGAGCACCTGGCCGTGGACGTGCCCGGCACGCAGGTCTGGCTGGGCGGACGGTGGTTCACCGTCATCGGCGTCCTGCACCCGGTGGAGCTGGCGCCCGAACTGGACCGCTCGGCCCTGATCGGCTGGGTCGTCGCCGAGAGCCTGCTCGGTTTCGACGGCCACCCCACCACCGTGTACGAACGATCGGCCGACGACGTGGTCGAGCAGGTCGCCGCGCTCCTGCCGGGCACGGTGAACCCGGAGCGACCCAACGAGGTCAAGGTCAGCCGCCCGTCCGACGCGTTGGCGGCCAAGCTGGCCGCGCAGAGCACGTTCGCCACCGCCTACCTCGGGCTCGGCGTGGTCGCGCTGGTCGTCGGCGGCATCGGCGTGGCCAACACGATGGTGGTCTCGGTGGTGGAACGCCGGGCCGAGATCGGCCTGCGCCGGGCGCTGGGCGCGGGCAAGCGGCAGATCAGGACCCAGTTCCTCACCGAAGCGGTGCTGCTGTCCGGCCTCGGGGGTGTCGTCGGCGTCCTGCTCGGCCTCGGCACGGCCGCCGCGTGGGCGGTGAACAGCGGTTGGCCGGTCACCGTGCCGACCACCGCGGTCGCGGCCGGTGTCGGCGCCTCCGTGCTGATCGGCTCGGTCGCCGGCTGGTTCCCCGCGGCCCGTGCGGCGCGCCTGTCCCCCACCGAAGCCCTGGCAGCCGCCTGAGGGGACCGATCAGCGGACACCGCGTCCGGGCCGCGTGCCCGACGACCCATGCCCGTGGTCGTCGGGCACGTCCGCGCGGGCGAACCACGTGCACCGGGCACGACGACGGGGACCGTCCGGTTACGCACGGTCACTTCCGTGCCTGCTCACCGCCCGTGCCCGATTTCGGGCACGGCATTTGGTCCGGTGGTTGGCTGTGGCCATGCTGGAGCCCGTGGGAGACGAGGTGCCGGACGAGCTCGTGCGGCACGTGGTCAGGACGACCGGTCTGCCTCCCGCGCTCGCGCGGCGCGTGGTGTCCGACGTCATGGGCTACTTCGTCGAGACGGCGGAGGAGTACGTGCTGCGCCGGCACGCCGAGCTGCGGCGGGACGGCTTGGGCAACGCCGGGATCTGGGCCCTGCTGCGGGAGGAGCTGGACGTGCGGCCGGTGGCCGCGCCGCCGCTGTCCGAACGCCAGCTGCGCCGGATCGTCTACGGCTAGGCACCGACTGCAACGACGGCAAGAGGAGATCACCGGGTATGTGCGGAATCGTCGGTTACGTCGGTCCGAGGGACGCGGTCCCCGTGCTGCTGGAGGGCCTGCACCGGCTGGAGTACCGGGGCTACGACTCGGCGGGCGTCGCGGTCGCGGACGACGGCGGGCTGAAGGTCGTCAAGACCGCCGGGCGCGTCGGCGACCTGCGCAAGGCGGTGCCCGACGGCACCGCGGGCCGGACCGGCATCGCGCACACCCGGTGGGCCACGCACGGCGAGCCGTCCGACCGCAACGCCCACCCGCACGTGGACGCCGCCGCCCGGGTCGCGATCGTCCACAACGGCGTGTTCGAGAACTCGGACCGGCTGCGCGCCCAGCTGGTCGCCGAGGGCGTCGTGCTCGCCTCCGACACCGACAGCGAAGTCCTCGCCCACCTCGTCGCCCGCAGCTCGGCGGCCACCCTCGAAGACGCCGTGCGCGAGGCGTTGGCGCAGGTCGAAGGCACCTACGGGGTGATCGTGATGGACGCCGACCGGCCCGGTGAGCTGGTCGCCGCACGTCGCGGCAGCCCGGTCGTGCTCGGCGTCGGCGAGCAGGAGATGCTGGTCGCCTCCGACGTCACCGCGCTGGTCCGCTTCACCCAGCAGGTGATCTACCTGGACGACGACGAGATCGCCACGGTCACCGCCGACGGCTACCGCACGTCCACCATGGACGCCCGCGCCACCAGCACCACCCGCTCCCCCACGTCGATCGACGTCGCCGGCGCCGACTACGAGCTGGGCGAGCACCCCGACTTCATGTACAAGGAGATGCGCGAGCAGCCCGACGCGGTGGACCGCTGCCTGCGCGGGCGGCTGGACCACCGGTTCTCCTCGGCCCGGCTGGACGGCGTCGGCCTCACGCCGCAGGACTACCAGCGCATCCGCCGGGTCAAGCTGCTCGGCTGCGGCTCGGCGTACTACGCGGGCCAGCTCGGCGCGCAGCTGATCGAGGAGCTGGCCCGGATCCCGGCCGACGCCGAGCCCGCGTCCGAGTTCCGCTACCGCAACCCGGTGGTCGACCCCGACACGCTGTACGTCGCGATCAGCCAGTCTGGTGAAACCCTGGACACGCTCGCGGCCGTGCAGGAGCTCAAGCGCAAGGGCGGGCACGTCATCGGCGTGGTCAACGCGGTCGGCAGCACGATCGCCCGCGAGTGCGGCCACGGCATCTTCCTGCACGCGGGCCCCGAGGTGTCGGTGGCGGCGACGAAGTCGTTCACCACGATGGCCGTGGCGCTGGCGATGCTGGCCCTGGACCTCGGCCGGGTGCGCGACCTGTCCATCACGGAAGGCAGGCGGCTCGTCGCCGGGCTGTCGCAGCTGCCGGACCAGATCGCGCGGATCCTCGCCGCCGAGGACGACATCGCGGCCGTCGCGCGCAAGTACGCCGACGCGCGGCACATGTTCTTCGTCGGCCGGGTGCGCGGGTGGCCTGCCGCGCGGGAGGGCGCGCAGAAGCTCAAGGAGATCTCCTACGTGCACGCCGAGGCCTACCAGGCGTCCGAGCTGAAGCACGGGCCGCTGGCGCTGATCAACCCCGAGATGCCGACCGTGGTGCTGGTGCCGGACGACGAGCTGCTGGCCAAGAACACCGCCACCATCGAGGAGATCAAGGCGCGCGGCGGGCCGGTCATCGCGGTCACCGACGCCGACCTGCCGCCCGGGCTGGCCACGGACGTCATCCGGGTGCCGAAGGCGCACGACGCGCTGGCCCCGATCACGCTCTCGGTGCCGTTGCAGCTGTTCGCCTACCACCTCGCGCACGCGCTGGGCCGGGACGTGGACCGCCCGCGCAACCTGGCCAAGAGCGTCACCGTCGAATAGCGCGCCAAACAAGATGCGGCCGTTGACGCGGGTCGACGGCCGCTGGAGCGTGCGGTGGTGTGAAGCTCACCCTCGCGCTCGCCCTCGTCGCGGGCACCGTGCTCGTCGCACCGCCGGCGGCCGTCGCCGCGACCGTCGACACCTCCGCCACCTACGTGCTGGTGTCCCGGCACAGCGGCAAGGCCGTGCAGGTGACGTCCACAGCGGACGGAGCGGCGGTCACCCAGTCGACGCGCGTCGACTCCGCCGGCCAGCAGTGGCAGTTCGTCGACTCCGGCGGCGGCTACTACCGGCTCAAATCACGGCTGAGCGGGAAGGTGGTGGACATCGCGTCGTCCTCCACCGCCAACGGCGCGAACGTCGTGCAGTGGACCGACAAGAACGCCGTCAACCAGCAGTTCCGGCCGGCCGACTCGGACGGCGGACACGTCCGGTTCGTCAACCGCAACAGCGGCAAGGCGCTGGACGTCTGGGAGCGCTCGACCGCCGACGGCGCGCGGATCTCCCAGTACGACGACAACGGCGGCACCAACCAGCAGTGGCAGCTCGTGCGCCTGGGCACGGCCGCCGTGGGCTCGCCCACCGACCCGAACCTCCGGTACTTCGGGCGCTGGAACTACGCCGACCCGACCGCGCACGTGTCGGAGTGGGCGGGCGCGTACGTCGTCGTCGGCTTCACCGGCCGCACGGTCAAGCTGCGCCAGCGCAACGCGATCGACTTCTTCGTCAGCATCGACGGCGGCCCGGACGTGTCGTACGTCAACCGCAGCGGCACGGTGGACCTCACGCCGACGCCGCTGGCGAGCGGCAACCACACGATGCGCGTGTCGTACCGGCCGATCGCCGGGTCGTACCGGGGCGACGCGGTGTTCCGGGGCGTCGAGCTCGACCCGGGCGCCACGACGTTCGCGCCCGCCGTGCCGTCGCGGGTCGTGGAGTTCGTCGGCGACTCGATCACCGTCGGCCAGCAGTCGTCCAAGCAGGCGTTGACCGCCTACGGGTGGCTGGTCGGCGAACGGCTCGGCACGGGCCACACGCAGATCGCGGTCGGCGGCGCGTGCCTGGTGTCGGCGCCGGACGGGTGCATCGGCATGAGCGACCGGTTCCTGCGCACCGGGCTGCAGGCCACCGCGTCGAACTGGGACTTCTCCCGGTACCGGGCGGACGTCGTGGTGATCAACCTGGGCACCAACGACGTCGGGCACAGCGTCACCGGGCCGCAGTTCCAGGCCGCCTACGTGACCCTGCTGCGGCGGGCGCGGGAGAAGTACCCGACCGCGACCGTGCTGGCGATGCAGACGTTCCGCAAGCGCTACATCCCGGAGACGCAGGCGGCCGTGCGGGCGGTGAACGACCCGAACACCAGGTTCGTCGACACCACCGGCTGGATCGTGGAAGCCACCGACACCACCGACAACGTCCACCCGAACGACCAGGGCCACCGCAAGATCGCCGACCGGTTGGCCCCGATCGTGTCGGCCGCGCTGGGCTGACCCGGAGGTCGGGGTCCACCGTTCAGGCGCGGCCATTCGCGTGACGGCATCGGGGTTCGCTATCGGCTCATACCCGGCCGGTCTCGGCGGGAGTTGACCCGCGTTCGCCCCGCAGGGAACTGTTTGCGTATTTTCGCCGACAACGAACCTGCGGGGGACGCTGTGGACCACTTATCGTTCGGGATCACGCTGGCTACGCCGGCCACGCACGACGCGCTCGTGGAGACGTGCCGGGCCGCCGAGGGGTTCGGGTTCGACTCCGTGCTGGCCGTCGACCACCTCGGGCCGAACCGGACGTCGCCGTTCTCGGTGCTGAACCTCGCCGCACAGGTGTCGCCCACCCTCCAGATCGGCACCTACGTGCTCAACGGCGCCTTCTGGAACGCGTCGCTGCTGGCCCGGGAGGTGCAGACGGTGCAGCGGATGAGCGGTGGGCGGCTGCGGCTCGGGATCGGCGCGGGGATCATCAAGCAGGAGTTCGACCAGGCGGGCATCCCGTGGACGTCGATGGACGCCCGGGTCGCGCACGTCGTCTCGCTGCTGGACGACCTGCGGAAGCTGCTCGACGACGAACCCGACGTCGAGCACCCGCCCGTCCTGCTCGGCGGCACCGGTGACCGGATGCTGCGCCTGGCCGCCGAACGCGCCGACGTGGTCAGCGTGGGCGGCATCAAGCACATCAAGGGCATGGCTCCGGGCAACTTCCGCGTCATCGGCTCGGACGAGACCGACGAGCGCGTGGCGTTCGTCCGGGACGCGGCGGCGGGGCGCGACGTCACGCTCAACGCGTTCGTGCAGGTGGTCGAGGTGACCGACGACCGGGAGGCCGCGGCCGCGCGCATCGCGGCGGACTGGGAGCTGCCCGCCGAGGTCGTGCTCGACTCGCCGTACATGCTGATCGGCACGACGGACGAGATCACGGCCCAGGTCGTGGCCTCGCACAAGCGGTACGGGTTCACGTCGTTCAGCGTGCAGCGGCCGTACCTCGACGCGCTGGGACCGTCGATCGCGCCGGCCCGCGCCGCCTCATGACGGCCACGAAGGGCGGTCGGCTGACCGTCGGCCAGGGCACCGCCATGTACGTGGGCGCGGTGCTGGGCACCGGTGTGATCGCGCTGCCCGCGCTGGCGGCCGAGATGGCGGGGCCGGCGTCGCTGCTGGCGTGGCTGGCGCTCGTCGTGCTGTCGGCGCCGTTGGCGGCGACGTTCGCGGCGCTGGGCTCGCGGCACCCGGACGCGGGCGGTGTGTCGACCTACGCGCGGCTGGCGTTCGGCGAACGCCTGTCCGCCGTGGTCGGCTGGTGCTTCTACTTCGCCGTGCCGCCGGGCACGACGGCGGCGGCGCTGTTCGCCGGCGCGTACGTCGAGCAGGCCGTCGGCGGCGGGCAGTGGACGGTCGTGGTGACCGCGCTGGCGCTGCTGTCCAGCATGGCCGTGACGAACTGGATCGGGCTGCGCGCGTCGGGCGCGGTGCAGTTCGTGCTGGCCGCGCTGCTGGTGTTCCTGGTGCTCGGCTCGGTGCTGCTGGCGGTGCCGCACGTGGACATGGGCAACCTGACGCCGTTCGCGCCGCACGGCTGGCTGGCGATCGCGCCGGCCGCGGGCCTGCTGGTGTGGAGCTTCGCCGGGTGGGAGGCGATCACGCACCTGGCGCAGGAGTTCCGCCACCCGGCGCGGGACCTGCCGCGCGCCACGGGCATCGCGGTCGCGATCGTGGGCCTGCTGTACCTGTCGGTGGCGTTCGCGATCATCTCGGTGCTCGGTCCGGCCGCCGCCGAGGGCGAGGCGCCGCTGGGTCAGCTGATCGCGCGCACGGTGGGCGGTGACGTGAAGGTGGTGGCGGCCGTCGCGGCGGTGCTGCTGACCATCGGGTCCATCAACGCCTACATGGCCTCCGCGTCGAAGCTGAGCGCGGCGCTGGCGCGGGACGGCGCGTTCCCGCGTCGGCTGTCCGGCGGCGCGGTCGCGGGCGAGGTGCCCCGCCGCAGCCTGGTGGTCGTGGTGGCGCTGTGCTTCCTGTCGCTGGCGGTGGCCATCGGCACGGGCACCGGCGCGAAGCTGCTGGTCCTGCTGACGACCGGGCAGTTCGTGGCGGTGTACCTGATCGGCACGGCGGCGGCGTTGAAGATCCTGCCGACGCGGTCGCCGGCGTGGTACGCGGCGCTGGTGGCGTTCCTCGGCGTGGTGGGGCTGACGGCCGCCACGTCGGTGTACATGCTGTGGCCGCTGGTGGTGACCGTGACGGCGCTGCTGTTCCTGCGGTGGAACCGCAAGCGGCGCCAGGACCCGGTGGAGGAAGTCGTCACGTGACGGGACGTCCGGGGTCGCCGTGGTGTGCGGCGACCCCGGACGGCGTCACACGGTGCCGGTGAACCGGTCGTCGAGGTACGCGATCTTGGCCTGCTCGTCGCGGTCGGAGTAGAGGTAGCGGATCCACGCCTGCTGCTCGTGCAGGACCGCGCCCATCTCCCAGACGCAGAGCACTTCGCGGTGCTTGCCCTGCTCCAACCGGCGGAAGCTGTCGTGCTGCTTCATGTCCCGGATGTAGACGGTCTCCCACATCTCGTTCTCGCGCCGCCAGGTGCAGACGATGAGGAAGTAGAAGTCGCCGCGGCACAGGTGGTGGATGACGAAGCCGAGGTCGCCGGAGATGTCCAGCTCGCCGGAGGACGCCTCCGCGCGCAGGAACGCCTTGCCCTCCTCGCGCAGGGCGGGGTCCACCACGTCCTGCGGCTCGCGCACCTCGTACCACTTGAGGTGCGCGTCGGGCAGGGCCAGGTCGTGCTCGGGGAGCGCGATGACGTCCTTGGCGTAGTGGCGGTAGTCGTCGTCGACGTTGGCGATGGCCGCGAGGTGCGACAGGTTCCTGGTCACCGGCAAGATCCTAGGCAAAGGCGCCGGGCTCGGACAGCAGCTTGACCGTGCTCTCCGGCACGGGCACCAGCGCCGTGCTGTAGTCGGCCATCATCTCGCCGACCGGGCCGTCGAACTCGGCCCACTCGGGCTGCTCGTACAGCGAGCCGGCCAGGCGGACGCGTTCGTCCACGCCGGGGAACGCGCGCACCAGGTGCCACTCGTCCTCGTCCAAAGGGGACGGTCCGAACGCGAGCACGGTGATGCCGATGCGGCGCATGAGCGGGATGGTGCCTTCACGGCTGATGCGGTCGAACTCGGCTCGGGTGCCGGGCTTGAGCTTGAACACGCGGGTCTCCAGCAGCCAGGGCTCGGTCATGTCGGGCACTCCAAGGACGCGGCGGGTACGCCGTAACGGGTTTGGGGTGCGCGCAGCTGGGGCGGGCCGAACGCCGGGCTCGCCGACGTTTCTACCGACGACCACGCCGGCGCGCAAGGGGTCAACTAGGGTGCCGCGTCGTGAAACCGGATCTGACCACCCTGCGCGCCGCCGTGTCCGAGTTCGGCGGCTTCACCACCCCGGAGAAGTCGTGGACGGTCCTGACCGCCGCCACCGCACCGGAGTTCGACCTGGCCGTCGCCGCGCACCGGGAGGCCGCGCACGTGTGGCTCAACGCGTGGGGCTGCCGCATCCGCACGCCCCGCCCGGGCGAGCCGCGCGTGCTGGACGAGAGCCTGGCGGCCTGGTGGGCGACGTGGCGGGACGTGCTGCCCGACCACGGGACGTGGCTCGCCGAGCTGACCGACGAGCAGGTGGACCGGCTGGCCGAGGGCTTCGCCGCGCTGTCGGCGAGCACGGCGGCGTCGACGCCGCGCGGCACCCGGACGCTGGGGCCGACGGCGGCGTCCAAGCTGCTGTTCGCGTTGCGCCCGCACAGCCTCCCGCCGTGGGACAACATGATCGCCGACCGGCTGCACGGCGGTCGCGACGGCGCGGCGTACCGGGCGCACCTGCTCCTCACCAGGGGCTGGGCGGTGGACGTGCTGGCCGAGGCGGGTGTGCCCGAGCCGGAACTGCTGGACCTCCTCGGCCGGCCGGGGCGGTCGCTGGCGAAGGTCCTCGACGAGTACTGCTACCTGGCCTTCACCCGCGGCTGGACGGCGCCGCGCCGGGGCGTCACGGCCGACGACGTGCGCCGGATCGCCCGTGCCCTCCCCCGCACGGAGGAGGCGCTGGTCCGGGACCGGGTGAAATTCCGCATCGGGCGCATCGTGTACCTCGCCCTGTCACCCGATGAGCTGACGATGGGATTCGCGTTCCCCAAGGAGGAGCGCGCGGCGCTGATTGCCTCGGACCCCGACAAATTCCACCCGCCGGTGCCTTCGGACGAACGGTACAACTGGGTTCGGGCCGTCTTGTCTCAATTGGACGAGGAGGAGTTGACAGAGTTGGTCGTGGACGCTTGGCGAATGTGCGTGCCGAAGCGCGTCGCGCGTGACTACCTGGGGAGATAGCGGCGCCGATACCGCCGGACGGGCGAAGTGACGCCTCCGGGAAGCCGCCTGAGCGGGTCATCAGCATTTCTTGGGCAGACCCTATAAGGGAACCGAATTGGGCCGTTGACGTCGCACAAGTCGTGTTTACGATCCTCCTTAACAAGCAGGAGGGGTCGCCGCATGGCCAGTTTGACTCGATCCGAAGCAGCCGCCCGGGGCGCTTTGTTGGAGATCAACTCGTATCACGTGGACCTGGATCTGACCGGCGATGGGAAAGTATTTCGGTCGACGACGAAAATCGCCTTCGCCGCCGGGGAGGGCGGGTCGACCTTCGTCGACGTGAAGCCGGAGTCCTTGCTCGAGGCCAGGCTCAACGGCCGCGAGCTGGACGTGTCCGCGCTGGTCGACGGCCGGTTGCCGGTGACCGGGCTGGCCGCCGCCAACGAGCTGGTCGTGGTCGCGGACATGGCCTACTCGCGGGAGTCGAAGGGTCTGCACCGCTACGTCGACCCGGCCGACGACCGGGTGTACGTGTACGGAGCGGTGTTCCTCGACCACGCTCCGCGCATCTTCGCGTGCTTCGACCAGCCGGACCTGAAGGCGCCGTTCACGTTCGACCTCACCGTCCCCGACGAGTGGACGGTCCTCGGCACGGGCGCGGCCACGAAGGCGGCGCCCGGTCGTTGGCGGGTAGTGCAGGAGGTGGCGCAGGCGACGTACCTGACGACGGTCGTCGCCGGGCCGTACGCGTCGTTCGAGACCGTGCACGACGGCGTGCCGCTGGGCGTCTACTGCCGGGCGTCGGTCGCCGAGGCGCTGGAGGCCGACATCCAGGAGGTCTTCGACGTCACGGCCCAGTGCCTCGACGAGTTCCACCGCCTGTTCGGCGTGCGCTACCCGTTCGGCCGGTTCGACCAGGTCTTCGCGCCGGAGTTCAGCTACCTGTCGCTGGACCACCCGGGGTGCGTGCTGCTCAAGGAGCTGTACCTGTTCCGCACGCCCGCGCCGCGCAGCGAGCACGAGACCCGCGCGGTGGTCATCGCGCACGGCCTGTCGCTGATGTGGTGGGCCGGCCTGGTGACCAACAAGTGGTGGGACGACCTGTGGCTGGGCCAGGCGTTCGCCGACTACCTGGCGCACAAGGTGCCCAGCGAGGTCACCGAGTTCACCGGCCCGCTGACCACGTTCTCCGCCCGCCGCAAGGGCCAGGCGTACACCGCCGACCAGCGGCCCTCGACGCACCCGGTGTGGATCGACGGCGCGGACGCGATGTCGGCGCTGCTGGACCTCGACCGGATCTCGTACTTCAAGGGCTCGTCGGCGTTGCGGCAGCTCGCGCACCACATCGGCGACGACGCGATGCGCGAGGCGCTGCGGATCTTCTTCGCCCGGCACGCGTACGGCGCGGCGACGTTCGCGGACTTCAACGCGGCGATCGGCGAGGCCGTCGGCCGGGACATGACCGACTGGGCGGACCGCTGGCTGGGCACCGCCAACGTCACCACGCTGGCGCCGGACTTCACCGTCGAGGACGGCGTGATCACGTCGTTCGCGGTGACGCAGTCCGCGCCGGAGTCGCACCCGGCGCTGCGGCCGCACACGATCGACATCGGCCTGTACGGCGACGCGCACGAGACGGTCCGCGTGACCGTGGACGGCGAGCGCACCGAGCTGCCCGAGCTGGTGGGCCGCAAGGCCCCGAAGTTCCTCCTGCTCAACGAGAACGACCTGACCTACGCGAAGATCCGCTACGACGACGCGTCCCGCCGGGCGCTGCCCGAGGTGCTGCCGACGCTCGCGCCGATCAACCGCGCGATGGTGTGGGCGCAGCTGCTGCAGGGCGTGGTGGACGGCGCGGTGCCGGCGACCGACCACCTGGACCTGGTGACGCGGATGCTCGGCTACGAGACCGAGCTGTCCATCGTGATCGAGGTGCTCGAACAGGCCCGGATCGACGTGGCCGACCGGCTGCTGGACCCCGACCTGCGACCGGGGCTGCTCAAGGCGGTGGCGGACGCGGCGCGCGACCGGCTGGCGCGCGTGGCGCCGGAGGACGAGCTCGGCCTGGCGCTGTTCCGGGGTCTGGTGGAGTTCACCGCCGACACCTCGGAGCTGCGCGGCTGGCTGGACGGCGTGCCGCTGCCCGCCGGGCTGGAGCTGGACACCGACCTGGCGTGGCGGGTGCGCTACCGGCTCGCGGTGCTGGGCGCGTTCACCGAAGCGGAGATCGACGAGGCGTACGCGGCGGACCCGAGCACGCACACCGAGCAGTTCGCGGTGAAGGCGCGGGCGGCGATCCCGACGGTCGAGGCGAAGGAGGCCGCGTGGCGCGCGATCACCACCGACGCCGAGCTGTCGAGCTACCGCCTGTGGTCCACCGCCGAGGGGTTCTGGCAGCCCGAGCAGCGGGAGCTGACCGCGCCGTACGTGCAGCGGTTCTTCACCGAGATCGTGGACGTCGCACGGCTGCGCGAGGACAAGGTGCTGGACACGCTCGTGCTGTGGCTCTACCCGCGCTACGCGGCGGAGCCGGGCACGATCGCGCCGGCCGAGGAGCTGTTCGCGCGGGACGACCTGCCGCTGCCGCTGCGCCGGCGTGGCGCGGACATGACCGACGACCTGCGCCGCGCCGTGCACGCGAGGCACGGGTGAGAGCGGCGGTGGTCGGCGGCGGCGTCGCGGGCGCCGCGCTGGCCTGGCGGCTGCGGAACGCCGGCGTGGACGTGACGGTGTACGCGCCCGGCGCGGACGACGCCTCGGGTGCGTCCGGCGGGCTGGTGCGCGGCTTCGAGGTGGACGCGGACGCGGCCCGTGACGCGGCCGAGTCGCTGGCCGAGCTGCGCTCCGACGCGCGGGTGCGGGACTGGGCCGGGTACCGGGAGACCGGGTCGGTGTACGTGACGGCCGACGACGTCACGCCGTCGCTGGACGCCGTCGAGGCGGCGCTGCCGGGTTCCGCGTCCGTCGTGGACGGTGTCGAGCTGGCGCGGCGCTTCGGGTTCCGCGACCTCCCGGCGGACGCGGCCGGGGTCGTGGAGCGGCACGCCGGGCACTTCTCCCCCGACCGGTTCCGCGGGCACGTGCTGCGGTGGCTGGCCGAGCACGGCGGCGACGTCCGGACCGAACGGGTTGCCGAAGTCCTGCCCGGCCCGGCGGTGCGGACCTCCGCCGGCGTGACGGCGTTCGACGCGGTGGTCGTCGCGGCCGGCGCGTGGACGCCGCGGCTGGTCGGCGGCGAGCCGTTGCGGGCCAAGCAGATACAGTACGGCCTGTACCGGCTGCCGATCCCGTGCGTGGCGTCGTTCGTGGACGACCGGACCGGGCTGTACGGGCGACCGGCCCGTGACGGCGCGTTCCTGCTGGGCATGGGGTGCGACCGCTGGGACGTCGACCCCGACGGCGTGACGCCCGACGACGACCTGGCCGTGCGGGTGCTCGACACGGCCCGCCGCCGGTTCGGTGTCGCCGCCGGCGAGGTCGCGGCGGACCGCGTGGTGGCGTCGTTCGACTGCTACCGCTCGCCGGGCGGGCTGCGCCTGGTGCGCGTCGGCGACGGGGTGTCCACGTTCACCGGCGGCAGCGGCGGTGCGGCGAAGACGGTGCTGGCGGCGAGCCGGCGGGCGGCGGCGGAGCTGGTGGCGTCATGATCCTCGGCATCGACCACGTCGGCCTGCTCACCGCGGACCCCGAGGGCGTGGGCGCGCTGCTCACCGTGCTCGGGTTGTCCAAAGTGGACAGCGGGGTCGCGGGCGATTACGGCGTGTCGTGCGACTTCTGGCAGGTGGGCGCGGACCTCGCGGCGCCGGCCGTGGAGGTGGTCGCGCCGGTCCGGGAGGACTCGGTGGTGGCCGGACGGCTCGCGCGCGGACCGGGGCTGTACCACATCGCGTTCGAGGTGGACGACCTCGAAGCCGAGGCGTCCCGCTTGCGCGCCAACGGTTTCGCGCTCGTGGACGCGGAGCCGTGCCGCGGCGCGCGGGACGGGATGGCGGTGCAGTACCTGTACGCGCCCAAGCCCGCCGGCGTGCTCGTGGAGCTGGTCCGCTACGCCACCGCGCGCCGGAGCTTATCGCAGCCATCGGAAATCCCGATCAGCTCACCGCCGAAAAGCGGTCGCTGAATATTGCTTCCGGCGCGCCGGCGGTAAATAATTAACCACGACGGTGCGTCGCTCACCAAGCAATCCGACCGACTGGGCTCGTCGATCCAGGGTTGCTTTTCACCGCACCATCCATGCAGGTCAGCGCGTCGCGGACGCCAGGGGTGACGTCCACGACGCATATTCCCCCTGCTTTTTGCTCAACCTTTATCCGGCCGTCGGGACAAATGTTCCGAGGTCGGCCTGAAACGTGCCGAAAAGCAGCCACAGGACAGGAGTGCTCATGGCCAGCCAGCTCGTGGATTTCGGAGTCGCGGGCTTCGGGTACGCCACCGGCGAGGACCAGGACGTCGCGCAGACGGCCGGTGACTACGTGGGCGATCCCGAACGCGTCGTCCGCTGGGGCTACCACACGTTCCACCGCGCGCCGGACGGCGTGACCGCGACCGACCTGGCGACGCTCGCCGGGCAGGACGCGCTGGACCGCCTCGGCCTCGGCCCCAACGACGTCGACCTCGTCGTGGTGGCCGCCTCCGAGGTGCCGGACTACCACCACTGGGACACGTCGGCCGCCGTCGCGCGCCGGCTCAAGGTCGAGGGCACGACGCAGACGCTGCTGCTCACCGAGGGCTGCGCGTGCGGCGTCACGGGCCTCGGCTACGTGGCCGGGCTGCTCGCGCTCCAGCCCGAGTTGCGGACGGTGCTGTTCATCGCCGTCAACCGGGTCAGCGAGTTCCACCGCAACCGGATGAACGTCAACAACGCCGTGCACAGCGACGGCGCGGTCGCCGCCGTGCTCAAGCGCGGGCACGAGGGCGTGAAGTGGCTGGCCACGGACCAGTTCGTGGACCCCGACCTGTCGGACTTCTTCCGCACGGAGGTCGGCGGCGCGGCCAACCCGCTCCCGTTCGACGGCTGGACCGCCAAGGACGCCCCTCCCGGGCACGCCCGCATCCAGGCGCACTTCGACAAGGACCCGGCGAAGCTGCGCGAGTTCGTCGCCACGTTGAACCAGCGCATCACCGACACCGTGGACAACGCGCTGCGCCGCGCCGACCTGACCCGTGACGACCTGAAGCACGTCATCTACATCAACGACTCCACCGACACGATCGAAGAGGTCGCGGAGCCGTTCGGCGTCACGGTCGAGCACACCAACGCGGAGCTGTCGCTGAGCCACGGCCACATGGGCGCGGCGGACCAGCTCTTCTGCCTCGGCGAGCACATCGAGCGCGGTGACGTGAAGTCCGGTGACGTCGTGGCGCTGTGCGGCATCTCGATCGGGATGCGCTGGTACTGCACGTTGGTGCGGATCTGATGAGCGACCGGCCTGACCTGTTGGAATCGTTGCGCGCGGCCGTGGCCGAGGGCCGCGCGCCGTCACCCGCGGACCTGACGCGGCTGGCGCTCGTGTCCGACCCGCTCGTGCTGCGCAAGGCGGGCAAGCTGTTGGCACGCCTGGAAGACGCCGACGGCCTGCGGCCGCTGCGGGTGGCGCTGCTCGCGACGTGCACCATCGGGTCGTACGAGCAGATCCTGCGGGCGAGCCTGGTGTCCGCGGGCGTGCTGCCGGACCTCGTGCCCGGCCCGTACGGGATGTTCGAGCTGACCCTGGCCACCGATCCGTTCGACGGCGTCGACGTGGTCGCGCTGCTGCTCGACGAGACGTGCTTCCTGCCGCACGACTGGGCCGCCACGGACGTGGACGGCCTGGCCGGGCACCTCGAAGCCCGGCTGGCGGACCTGCGCGGCCTGGTGCTGTCGGCGGTGGAGCGGTCGACCGCGACGGTGCTGCTGCACACCGTGCCGCTGCCCGCCCAGGTGCGGGACTCGGTGATCAGCTGGCGGGCGCGCGCCGCGCTGTCGAAGGCGTGGGCGAAGCTCAACGAGGGCCTGCTCGACCTCGCCGCGCAGCACCGCCAGGTGGCCGTGACCGACCTCGTGTCGGTGCTCGCGGACTCGCCGTTCCCGGCGCGCGACGACCGGCTGCACCGCTACGGCGACCTGCCGTACACCGACGGCGCGCTGTCCCTGCTGGCCCGCGAGGTCCGGCGGTTCGCCCAGGCCCGCGGCGGGTTGTCCCGCAAGGTGCTGGCGCTGGACCTGGACAACACGCTGTGGGGCGGTGTGCTCGGCGAGGTCGGCGCGGAGGGCGTGCAGCTCGGCGGCCTGTACCCGGGCAACGCCTACCGCGAGGTGCAGCGCACCGCGAGCAGGCTGCGCGACCAGGGCGTGGTGCTGGTGCTGGCCAGCAAGAACGACGCCGACCTGGTGGACGAGGCGCTGACCGCGCACCCGGAGGTGCTGCTGCGGCCGGAGGCGTTCTCCGCCAAGGCCGTCAACTGGTCGCCGAAGGCGGGCAACCTGCGCGAGGCGGCGTCCGCGCTCGGGCTGGCCACCGGGTCGTTCGTGTTCCTGGACGACTCGCCGTTCGAACGCGGCCACGTCGAGGAGGAGCTGCCCGACGTCGTGGTGCTGCCCGCCGACGGCGACCCCGCGCACATCGTGCGGACGCTGCTGGCGCAGGGCTGGTTCGACGTCGCGGAGCTGACCGAGACCGACCTGGCGCGGCCGGAGCTGTACCGCAGCCGGACGCTGCGCAACGACTTCGCGGGCGGCTTCGGCTCGTCCGAGGACTACCTGCACGCGCTGGACGTGCGGCTGGTCGTCCAGGAGGCGGACGGGTTCTCGGTGGCGCGGGTCGCGCAGCTGGCCGCCCGCACCAACCAGTTCAACCTGACCGGCCTGCGGTTCGACGAGGCCGAGACCGGGCGCCGCATCGCCGACCCGGACCACCTGGTCGTCACATTCGCGGTGGCCGACCGGTTCGGCGACGAGGGCGTCATCGGCGCTGCGTGGGTCGACCGCTCCGGCGTCGAGTGGCACGTGGACAACCTGGTCCTCAGCTGCCGGGTGCTGGGGCGCGGCGTGGAGCTGGCGATCGCGGCGTGGCTCGCCCGCCAGGCGCACGCCGCGGGCGCCACCGCGCTGCGCGGCCGGTACGTGCCGTCGAAGAAGAACGGCCTGGCGAAGGGCTTCTGGACCGACGCCGGGTTCACCGCCGAGGGCGACGGCGCGCACGCGCTGGCCCTGGACGCCGGGCTGCCCGAGGCGCCCGCCTGGATCAACCTGCTGGAAGGGAACGAGGTAGCCCGATGACCGAGACCACGGTGGAGCAGTCCGTGCTGGAGATCCTGGCCGGCGCGCTCGACGTGAGCGTCGACGTGCTGCGCGGCGAGCCCGTGCTGGCCCGGCACGAGTGGGACAGCATCAGCTCGCTGGACGCACTGGCCCAGTTGGAGAACCGGTTGGACGTGTCGCTGGACCTGCGCGCGTTCCACGCCGCCCGGACCGTCGACGACGTCGTGGCGCTGGTGCGACCCACCTCCTGACCCACCTTCCCGACGCCGGTGCGCATCCGCACCCGGCGACGCGGACCGGCCGCGCACCCGCGCCCCGTCCGCACGTCCCGCACGCCGGCACCGCCGCCGCGGCGCCGCCCGACAAGGCTTGGAGACTGTGTTGGACCACCAGGATGTAGAACTGCTCGCGATCGGAGCGGGCCCCGCGAACCTGGCCCTGGCCGTCGCGCTGGAGGAGCTGTCCCCCGACCTCGCCGCCCGCGCGCTCGTCGTGGAGCAGCACGACGACATCGTGTGGCAGCGCGGCATGCTGCTGCCGTGGTCGCAGAGCCAGGTGTCCTTCCTCAAGGACCTGGTGACGCTGCGGAACCCGACCAGCCCGTACTCCTTCGTCAACTACCTGCACTCGACGGGTCGCCTCGACGAGTTCATCAACCTCGGCACCTTCACGCCCTACCGCCTGGAGATCTCGGGCTACCTGGCGTGGGTGGCGCGGTCGCTGACGAAGGTCCGGCTCCAGCACGGGCGGCGCGCGGTGGCCGTGGAGCCGCAGCACGGTGAGACCGGCTCGGTCGACCGGTGGCTGGTGCGGTTCGCCGACGGCAGCACGGTGTCCTGCGCCACGCTGGTCATCGGCGTCGGCCGCGACCCGCACCTGCCGACGGAGTTCGCGGCGCTGCCCCGGGAACGCGTGGTGCACAGCACCGAGTTCGTGACCCGGATCGGCGCGCTCGACCCGCAGGGCGAGCACCGCATCGTCGTGGTCGGCGGCGCGCAGAGCGCCGCGGAAATGCTGTGGTCGGCGCACGAGACCTTCCCGCGCGCCAAGGTGACGATGGTGATGCGCTCGATCGGCCTCAACGGCTACGAGAGCAGCAAGTTCACCAACGAGCTGTTCTACCCGTCGTTCGTGGACAAGTTCAACGAGGCGCAGCCGGACGCGCGGACGCAGCTGCTGCGCGAGATGCACCGCACCAACTACGCGGGCCTGTCGCCGACCATGCTGGACAACCTGTACCACACGATGTACCTGGAGAAGCTGACCGGGACGCAGCGGCTGTCGATGGTGACGATGGCCGAGGTCGTGGACACCGCGCTGGTGGACGACGAGGTCGTGCTGACGCTGCTGGACCGCCGCACGGGCGAGCGCAGCGAGCTGCGCTGCGACCGGGTGATGCTCGGCACCGGCTTCGACAAGCGGATGCCGACCCTGGTCCGCGCGATGGCCGCCGAGGTGGGCCAGGAGGACTTCTCCGTCACCCGCAACTACCGCCTCCAGCTGCCCGACGCGGTGTCCGCCCGCGTGTACCTGCAGGGCGTGAACGAGGCCACGCACGGCATCGCCGACTCGCTGATCAGCGTCCTGGCGATCCGGGCCGCGGAGATCGTCGCCGACCTGGACGACGCACCCGTGCCCGTGGTGGCGCAGCGCGTCACCGACGAGCTGTTCGCCGAAGCACCCCAACCCGCTTGACCCGAGAGGAGTCGTCACCATGATGGAAATCCGCACCCTGGACCGGGACAACCTGAAGCTCGACAACGGCCTGGTCGCCCAGCGCCTGATGCCCTGGGACCTGGTCAACGCGCCGTTCGAGGGCTCGTGGTGCGTGGTGCGCCCCGGCGCCGAGTCGGGCGCGCACGGCCACCACGAGTACGAGATCTGGGTCGCCATGACCGGCGAGGCCGAGATCATCACGGAGGCCGGCGCCACCCCGTTCAAGGCGGGCGACGTCGTGCACTTCACGCCGCACGAGAAGCACCAGGTCGTCAACAAGGGCGCCGAGGACTTCCAGTTCTACGCGATCTGGTGGGACGCCGAGCTGGCCGGGAAGTTCGCCGCCCGCCACGGGGGAGCCGCCTCGTGACGACCCGTTCCCGACCGGCGATCGTCGTCGCCGCCACCCCCACGTCGAACGGCGACCTGCACGTCGGCCACATGTCGGGCCCGTACCTGGGCGGCGACGTGTACGCGCGCTACCTGCGCGCCACCGGTCGCCAGGTGCTCTACACGACGTGCACCGACGACAGCCAGAGCTACGTGGTGTCCACCGCGCACCGGCGCGGCCTGGCGCCCGACGAGCTGGTGCGGACGTCGATGGCGAAGATCGAGCGGTCGCTCGAGGCGATGGGCACGCTGATGCCGGGCCTGCCGCCCATCGACGACCGGTACCGGACGACGGTGCTGGACTTCCTCAAGGAGCTGCACGCCGCCGGCCGGTTCCAGCTGCGCAAGGTGCAGCTGCCGTACGCGCGCAATGCGGGCGCGTTCCTCTACGACGGGCTCGTCACCGGCACCTGTCCGTCCTGCCTGGCCGCGAGCTGCGGCGGGGCGTGCGAGAACTGCGGCCACCCGAACAACTTCGACGAGCTGCTCGACCCGAAGTACACCATCGACCCGAGCGACACCGTGGTGTTCCGGGAGTGCGAGATCCTCGTGCTGGCGATGGAGGACTACCGCGAGCGGCTCACGTCCTACTACGCGGCGCGCACGCCGCGCTGGCGGCCGCACGCCCGGCAGCTGATCAGCGAGCTGCTGTCCAAGCCGCTGCCGGACATCCCGGTGACGATCCCCGGCACGTGGGGCATCGCCGCGCCGTTCCCGGAGACCCCGGGCCAGATCGTCTACCCGTGGGTCGAGGCGATGCCCGCCTCGATGTACGCCACGTGGTGGACGGCGACGCAGCTGGGCAGGCCGACGACGGAGGTGGACGAGCTCTGGCGAGCGGACCACGACGCGGAGCTGGTGTACTTCCACGGCTTCGACAACGTCTACCACTGGGGTCTGGTCGACCTGGTGATGCTGCTGGCGCACGGTGACAAGTACACGACGCCGGAGTCCAACGTCTGCAACGAGTTCTACGACCTGGACGGCGAGAAGTTCTCCACCAGCCGCAACCACCTGATCTGGAGCGCGAGTTCTCCACCAGCCGCAACCACCTGATCTGGAGCGCGGACCTGCTGGCGGAGGTGCCGCGCGACCTGGTGCGGTTCTACCTGGCGCTGACCGGGCCCGAGTTCCAGCGGGCGAACTTCACCCGCGAGTCACTGCACTCGACGACCACGCGCCGCCTGATCACGCCGTGGAACGACCTGGCCGAGGCCATCGCGCTGGCCATGGTCGGGGTGGACGGCACCCGTGCGCTGCCGACGACCGAGGCCGGGCGCTGGCGCGCGGCGACGGTGCTCAAGCGGTTCCGGCTGTGCTACGACCTGCCCGGGTTCAGCATGGGCCGCGCCGCGGAGACGATCGTGACGCAGCTCGGACGGCTCCGCGCGCTGGCCGACTCGGTGGACCACCGCCGCAACGGCAAGGCGCCGACGCAGCCCGGCGACCTGCTGCTGGAGGCACGCACGCTGCTCGCGTGCGCCGCGCCGATCCTGGTCGACGTGGCGGCCGACGTGTCCGCGCAGGGCGTGGACCTGGCCATCGGCGACGACATGCCGGCCGAGATCCGGCCGTTCCGGTTCCCGTCGCTGCCCGGCACGCACGCGCCGACCGGGCAGCAGGCGGCTCTCGACGGCGTGAGCTAGGAGGCGACCCACCGTGAAGCTGCTGACCATCGAGACCCGCCAGTACCTCGAGTACTACCACTCGCGCTACCGGCAGGTGCAGGACCTGGGCGTGGACCTGTACGTGCTCAACGGCGAGGGCACCGAGGACTTCTGGCCCGCCGACCACTACCGCCTGGTGGGGTCGAAGAACATCGACGAGATGATCGCCGCCGCCAAGCAGTGGCACGCCACCGAGGCGTTCGACGGCGTGATCACGTTCTCCGAGGCCGCCGTCGTC
>NZ_LGED01000273.1 GCF_001280085.1 Saccharothrix sp. NRRL B-16348
CTTCCGCTGCCGCACGGTCCGCCGCATCGTGGTGGGCGACCACGTCGCCCTGGTGGGCGAACCGCTGGAGATCCAGCACAACACCGGCAACCCACCCCTCGTCCGCTTCCGAGGCCGGTACACGTCCGTGGCCTGACACCGTTGCCAGGGCCGGAGCGGGCGCATGCCTCGGCGCGTGACCCGGCCAAGAGGATCGCCCGTGGTTCAAGGTCGAAGTGCTTGAACCACGGGCGACCATCGTCCGCCACGAACGGGTCCGTCACCGAAACCCGTGTGCGACGGAGCGCGCGCGGCGGTCAGAGCGCGGAGAAGTGGGCCGCGTCCCCGACGACCGTGGTGCTCGTGACGCCGTCCACGCTGATCGGGACGTCGCCCGCGATGGTGATGCGGTGCAGGCGGCGACGGGCGTCGTCGTAGTCGGCGACGCCGTAGTGCTGGGTGGCGCGGTTGTCCCAGATCGCCACGTCGCCGTCGGCCCACTGCCAGCGCACGGTGTTCTCCAGCCGGGTCACCCGGTCTTGGAGCAGGTGGTAGACCGCGTGCGACTCGGCGCTCGTCAGACCCACGATCCGCTTGACGAAGTGGCCGAGCAGCAGCGCCCGCTCACCCGTCTCCGGGTGCACGCGCACCACGGGGTGCTCGGTCTCGTAGCGCTGCGACTCGAACTCGTCCCGGTAGGACTCCTCCTTCACGTCCACGCCACCGATGCGGGTCGAGTCGACGTGCCCGGCGTAGTCGTAGACGTTGCTGTGCACCGCCCACAGCCGGTCCGCCAACGCCTTCAACGCCGGCGGCAGTTCCTCGTAGGCGCGCGCCGTGTTCGCCCACACCGTGTTGCCGCCGTACGGCGGCAGCTCGACCGCGCGCAGGATGCTGATCGCGGGCACGCGGTCGACGAACGTGACGTCGGTGTGCCAGCTGTTGGCCTTGCCGTGGTCGGAGTCGATCGGCAGCACGTTGGCGTGCTCGCGGCCCTTGACGGTCGGGTGGGCCAGCGTCGGCTCGCCGAGCAGCCGGGCGAAGGCGAGCTGGCCCGCGTCGTCCAGGTGCTCCTGGCCGCGGAAGAACACCACCTTGTCGGCCAGCAGCGCGTCCCGGACGGTCGCGACGGCGCCCTCGGACAGGTCACCGCCCAGCCGGACGCCGTCGATCCGCGCGCCGATGCCCGCGCCGAGCCGGTGGACGGTGATCGTGTCGGAAAGCTGTGCGGTCATCGCCGATGTCCTCTCGTGAGAATGCGTTCGAACACCACGATGGGCAGTCACGCGGAACGGGCACAACATCGCGCGGCGGTGAATTAAGTCTTCTCAGCACTCGGACGCGGTTGACACGCCCTACCGCCCTCGACACTTCTTTGCGCTGGGCAAAGAAGTGTCCGGTGTCCAGCTCCGCGGACCGCCGGCTCCATGATGTGGGACGGCTGCCGAGCCCGTTGACCCGGTCTGACCTGGGTGTGAGGCTCTGGCACGTGAGCCAAGCCGTCAACCTCACCTCGCGCCGGCACGTCGATCTCCGGCGGCAAGCCGGCGCGCTCTGTCGCACCGGTCGCTGAAACCCTTTCCCCTTTCGGGCGTCGACGCCCGATATTTCGGCCTGCCCGCATTTTCCAACAAAGGATTCGCCGTGATCAGCACGCGACGGAACTTCCTCGGCCTCGCTCTCCTCGGTCTGACGGCGGCCACCGTCGGCTGCACCCCCGCCGGCGCCGGCGCCGGGACCAGGACGCTGCGCTACCAGGGCTGGGCGGGCGACGTGACCCTGCCCGAACTGGCCGCCGACCTCGGCTACCTCGGCGACGTGCGGCTGGAGTGGGTCGGCAACACGACCAGCGGCCCGCAGGACATCCAGTCCGCCGCCACCGGCCAGGTCGACTTCGGCGGCGCGTTCAACGGCGCGGTGGTCAAGCTCAAGGCCGCCGGCGCCCCGATCAAGTCGGTGATCGGCTACTACGGCTCCGACGAGGCGGCGTTCAGCGGCTTCTACGTGCTGGAGGACAGCCCGATCACCTCCGCGCGCGACCTGATCGGCAAGAAGGTCGGCATGAACACCCTGGGCGCGCACCACGAGGCCATGCTCGGCATCTACCTCAAGCGCAACGGCCTGTCCCCGGACGAGATCGAGAAGGTGGAGCCGATCGCGGTGCCGCCGGTGAACATCGAGCAGTCCGTGCGGCAGGGGCAGATCGAGGTCGGCGTGCTGGGCGGCATCCTGCGCGACAAGGCGTCGGAGAAGGGCGGCCTGCGCAAGCTGTTCTCCGACTTCGACCTGCTGGGGGCGTTCACCGCGGGCACGTACGTGTTCACCGAGAAGTTCCTCAAGGACAACCCCGACACCGTGCGGACGTTCGTCAGCGGCGTGGCGCAGGCCATCGAGTGGAGCCGCACGACGCCGCGCGAGGAGGTCGTGGCGCGCAAGGTCGACATCCTCACCAAGCGCGGGCGCAACGAGGACCCGGCCGCGCTGCGGTACTGGAAGTCCAACGGCGTCGCCGAGAAGGGCGGTCGGATCGTGGACCAGGAGCTGACGCTGTGGGTCGACTGGCTCGCCGAACGCGGCGAGATCGCCAGGGACCAGGTGAACCTCGCCGACCTCTACACCAACGAGTTCAACGGGGTGGCGGCATGAGCGGCCACATCAGCTTCCGCGACGTGACCAAGCGGTTCGCGGTCCGCGACCGCGCGTCCCGGCGCCGCACCGAGTTCACCGCCGTCCGTGGTGTGGACCTGGACGTGGAGCGCGGCGAGTTCCTGGTCCTGGTCGGGCCGAGCGGCTGCGGCAAGTCCACGTTGCTGGACCTGCTCGGCGGGCTGACCGAGCCGAGCGAGGGCCGGGTGCTGCTGGACGGCGCGCCGATCACCGGGCCGGGGCTGGACCGGGGCGTGGTGTTCCAGCAGTACGCGCTGCTGCCGTGGCGCACCGCGCAGGGCAACGTCGAGTTCGGACTGGAAGCGGCCGGCGTGCCGCGTCGCGAACGGCCGGGGCGTGCCCGCGAGTTCCTGGACCTGGTGGGGTTGGCCGGTTTCGAGGACCGGCACCCGCACCAGCTCTCGGGCGGCATGCGACAGCGCGTCGCGATCGCCCGCAGCCTGGCCTACGACCCGGCCGTGCTGCTGATGGACGAGCCGTTCGCGGCCCTGGACGCGCAGACCCGCGAGTCCTTGCAGGACGAGTTGCTGCGCATCTGGCGGCGCACCGGCAAGACGGTCGTGTTCATCACGCACTCCATCGACGAGGCCGTCTACCTGGGACAGCGGGTCGCGGTGCTGACCTCGCGGCCCGGCCGGGTCAAGGAGGTGGTCGGGATCGAGCTCGGTGACCGCGCCGACGGGGTCGACCTGCGTTCCAGCGCCGAGTTCGCGCGTTACCGGCACCGGATCTGGGAGCTGCTGCACGACGAGGTCTCCCGGGCCCAGCGACAGGAGAAGGAGGTGGCGCCGGTATGACCGCGCTGGTGGAAGCACGACCGGCCGTGGACGAGGAGCGGCCCTCTCGTGACCGCGTGAAGCGACCGTCGGCGCCGCGCCGGGTCGCCGACGCGCTGGTGACGGCGACCGGCAAGGTCGCGGCGATCCTGGTGCTGCTGGCGGTGTGGGAGACCGCGCCCCGGCTGGGCCTGGTCGACGCCACGTTCCTGCCGCCGTTCTCGACGGTGGTCGACGCGTGGTGGCGGCTGGCCACGAGCGGTCAGCTCGCCGACGACACCGGGGCCAGCCTGGCCCGGTCGTTGTCCGGGTTCGGCCTCGCGGTGGCGGTGGCCGTGCCGCTGGGCTTGCTGATCGGCTGGTACAAGCCGGTGGCGACGCTGCTCGGGCCGCTGCTGGAGGTCTTCCGCAACACCGCGGCGCTGGCGTTGCTGCCGGTGCTCGTGCTGCTGCTCGGCATCGGCGAGACGTCGAAGATCGCCATCGTGTGCTACGCCTGCACGTGGCCGATCCTGCTCAACACGATCAGCGCGGTGCGCGGCGTCGACCCGACCCTGCTCCGGCTGGCGAAGTCGGTGGACCTGTCGGGGTTCCGGCTCTTCCAGAAGGTGATCCTGCCCGCCGCGGTGCCCACGGTGTTCACCGGCATCCGGTTGGCGGGCGCCGTGTCGATCCTGGTGCTGGTGGCCGCGGAGATGGTGGGCGCCAAGGCCGGTCTCGGCTACCTGATCAACGCCTCGCAGTTCAACTTCGCCATCCCCCGGATGTACGCGGGGATCATCACGATCTCGGCCATCGGTGTGGTGTTCAACCAGGTGCTGGTCGCCCTGGAACGCCGGTTCACGTCCTGGCGCGTCTGATCCACCCTCGGTACGGAAGGAGCATCGCATGACGCTCGAACTCGACGCGGACGTGCTGGTCGTGGGCGGCGGGCCCGCCGCGACGTGGGCCGCGTTCAAGGCGGCCGAGGACGGCGCCTCGGTGGTGCTGGCCGACAAGGGGTACTGCGGCACCAGCGGCGCGACGGCGTCCGGCGGCACCGGCGTCTGGTACGTGCCGCCGGAGCCCGAGGCACGGGAGAAGGCCATGGCCAGCCGGGAGGCGCTGGGCGGGTACCTGGCGGACCGGCGCTGGATGGCGCGGGTGCTGGACGAGACCTACGACCGGATCAACGAGTTGGCCGAGGTGGCCCGCTACCCGTTCCCGGTCGGCCCGGACGGCGAGCCGCTGCGCAACGGCCTCCAAGGGCCCGAGTACATGCGGCGGCAGCGGATCCGGGTGCGCCGGGCGGGGGTGAGCATCGTCGACCACAGCCCCGTCACCGAACTGCTCACGGCGGACGACGGCGCGGTGGCGGGTGCGGCGGGGTACCAGCGGCAGGCCGACCGGGCGTTCCGGGTGCGGGCCGGCGCGGTGGTGCTGGCTACCGGTGGCTGCGCGTTCCTGAGCAAAGCGTTGGGCTGCAACGTCAACACGGGTGACGGCGCGCTGTTCGCCGCCGAGGTCGGTGCGGAGCTGTCGGGCATGGAGTTCTCCAACGCCTACGGCATCGCGCCCGAGCACACGTCGGTCACCAAGACCGCGTTCTACAACTACGCCACGTTCTACCGCGCGGACGGCTCGGTGCTCGACGGTGCGGGCAGCCAGCGTGGCCGGTCGGTGATCGCGCGGACGTTGCTGGCCTCGGAGAAGGTGTTCTGCAAGCTCGACCGCGCCGACGAGGCCGCCCGCGAGGCGATGCGGCGGGCGCAGCCGAACTTCTTCCTGACGTTCGACCGGCTGGGCGTCGACCCGTTCACCCAGCCGTTCGCGGTGACGCTGCTGGCCGAGGGCACGGTGCGCGGCACCGGCGGCATCCGGATCGTGGACGACGGGTGCGCGACCACCGTGCCCGGCCTGTACGCGGCGGGTGACGCGGCGACCAGGGAGCTGATCTGCGGCGGGTTCACCGGCGGCGGCAGCCACAACGCGGCGTGGGCGATGTCGTCCGGGTCGTGGTCGGGGCGGGCGGCGGCCCGGTTCGCCCGCGCACTCGGCCCGTCCGCCCGTGAGCGCCGGGTCCGTGCCGCCGGTGGCGCGGGGCTGCGCCCGACCGGCACGACGTCGTCGGTGTCGGCGGCGGAGGTCGTGGCCGCCGTGCAGGCCGAGGTGCTGCCGTACGACAAGAACTACCTGCGGCACGGTGACGTGCTGCGCACCGCGTTGGGGCAGCTCGACGGCACGTGGTCGGCGGTGCGCTCCGGTCTGCGCGCCGAGGGCACGGACGTGGTGCGGGCGCGCCAGGCGGCGGCGATGGTCGCGCACGCCCGGTGGATGTACACCTCGGCGCTGGCGCGCAGCGAGAGCCGGGGCATGGCCAAGCGGCTCGACTTCCCCGACCTGGACCCCGCCCAGCACTTCCGGATCACCTCCGGTGGCCTGGACGAGGTGTGGGCCCGCCCGCAGGAGGTGACCGCGTGATCGAGCTGGTGTCGGCGGCGCGGTGCGTCACCTGCGACAAGTGCGTCGCCGTGTGCCCCACCAACGTGTTCGACCGGGGCGCGGACGGCGTGCCGGTGATCAGCAGGCAGCAGGACTGCCAGACGTGCTTCCAGTGCGAGGCGAACTGCCCGACCGACGCGTTGTTCGTGGCACCCCACACCCATCCGCTGCCGGCGGAGTCGTCCGCCCACGACGAGGAGCACCTGCGGCGGACGGGGTTGCTCGGCAGCTACCGCCGCGACATCGGGTGGGGTCACGGGCGCACGCCGGGTGCGGCACGGGCGGTGGGCCCCGCGCTGTCGCCGTCCGGCCCGCCGCTGATCTCGTGAACCCCCGTGGCACGGCGGCGTCGGCGGTGCTGGGCGCCGTGCTGCGGCACGGGCCGGTCTCGCGCACCACCATCGCGCGGCTGACCGGCCTCAGCCCGGCGGCGGTCACGCGCAACTGCGCGGCGCTCGCCGGTCTCGGCCTGCTCACCGACGTGGCCGGGGCGCTGCCGTACCGAGGCGTGGGCCGCCCGCACTCGCCGGTGGACGTGGAGACCGGTCGCCACCTGGTGGCGGGGATCCACATCGCCCACGAGCACTGCACGCTGGCGTTGCTGGACCTGCGCGGACGCGTCCGGGCCAGGGTGCGCGTGCCGCACCGCGACCCGGGCGACCACCGGGACGTGCTGGCGACCGCCGCGGACCGCCTGGTGCGGCTGCACGCCGAGCACCTGCCGGGGCACGTGCCGCTCGGCCTGGGCGTGGCCGCCGGAGGGTGGGTCGACACCGAGGCGGGCGTGCTGGTCGAGCACGCCTCGCTGGGCTGGCGGGACGTGCCCGTGCGCGACCTGCTCGCGGCGCGCACCGGGCTGCCGGTGCTGGTGGACAGCCACGCGCGGGCGTTGGCACGGGCGGAGCAACTGTTCGGAGCGGCGGGCCACCACGAGTCGCTGGTGCACCTGTTCGTCGGCAACGTGGTGGACGCGGCGATCATCACCGGCGGCGGCACGCACCGGGGCGCGCGGTCGGCGGCGGGCGGTGTCGCGCACCTGGCGCTGGGCGACCCGGCGATCGAGTGCCCGTGCGGACGCCACGGGTGCCTGGAAGCCACCGCGTCCGACCGCGCCTGGGCTTGGCGCGCCTACGAGGCGGGCGTGGTCTCCCGACCGTCGATCACCGACCTGGGTGACGCCGCCGTGGCCGGGAACGCCGCGGCGACCGCGCTGCTCGTCGACCGCGCCAGGATCGTCGGGCGCGCCGCGGCGCTGCTGTTCGACATCGTGAACCCCGATGTCGTCGTGGTCACCGAACTGGGCGTCACCCGGCTGCCCGAGTGCGCCGACGCGTTGCGCGCCGAGGTGGCCACGACCTCGCGCGCGTGCCCGTCGCCGTCGGCCGTGCTGCCGAGCAGCTTCGGCCTGGACGTCCTCGGCGTGGCGGCCGGCGCCGTGCAGCTGGACGCGATCTACGCCGACCCGCTCGACCTCCGCAACCCGATCCGACTGGGAGTCTGAAGTTGTCCACGCGCGAGCTCCACCTCAATGCGTTCCTGATGGGCGTCGGCCACCACGAGGCCGCCTGGCGGCATCCCCGCACCGACCCGCGCGCCCTCGGCGAGGTGGCGCACTTCCAGCACCTGGCGCGGATCGCCGAACGCGGCACGTTCGACTCGGTGTTCCTCGCCGACGGCGTGCAGATCTGGGGCGACGTGCGGCACACCGCCGCCAACCGGTTCGAGCCGATCACGCTGCTGACCGCGATCTCGCAGGCCACCGAGCGCATCGGGCTGATCGCGACCGCGTCGACCGGGTTCAGCGAGCCGTACAACCTGGCCCGGCTGTTCTCGTCGCTCGACCACATCAGCGGCGGGCGGGCCGGGTGGAACATCGTGACCACGGCGGGGGACCGGTCGGCGCAGAACTTCAACCGCGAGGTCAACTTCGAGCACGCCGAGCGCTACCGGCGTGCCGACGAGTTCCTCGACGTGGTGACCGCGCTGTGGGACTCGTGGGAGGACGACGCGCTGGTCGTGGACCGGGAGTCCGGTGTGTTCGCCGAGGACGCCAAGGTGCGCGAGATCAACCACAAGGGCCGGTTCTTCTCGGTGCGCGGGCCGTTGAACGCGGTGCGCAGTCCGCAGGGGCACCCGCTGCTGGTGCAGGCCGGGTCGAGCGAGGACGGCAAGGCGTTCGCGTCGGCGTGGGCGGAGGCGGTGTTCACCGCGCACCAGACGCACGGCGACGCGACCGCGTTCTACGCCGACCTCAAGCGCCGCGTGACGGCCCGGGGACGTGCCGCCGACGACGTCAAGGTGCTGCCCGGGATCGTGCCGGTGCTCGGCGGCACGGAGGCCGAGGCGCGGGCGTTGGCCGACGAACTGGACGGGTTGATCATCCCGGTGCGGGCGGTCCGGCAGCTGACCGAGCTGATCGGCGTCGACCTGACCGACCACCCGCTGGACGAGCGGTTGCCGGAGTTCCCGCCGGTCGGCCACGTGAACGGCGCGCGGAGCCGGTTCGAGCTGGTGCGCGACCTGGCGCACCGGGAACGGCTGACGTTGCGCCAACTGCTCGGTCGCCTCGGCGGCGGGCGCGGGCACCAGGTCGTCGCCGGCACGCCCGAGCAGATCGCCGACCACATCGGGCGGTGGTTCACCACCGGCGCGGCGGACGGCTTCAACGTGATGGCGCCGCTGCTGCCGTCGGGCCTGGCGGACTTCGTGGACCACGTCGTGCCGCTGCTGCGGGCCCGAGGCCTGTTCCGCACCGAGTACACCGGCCGCACGCTGCGCGAGCACTACGGCCTGCCGCGCCCGGCCGGCCGGTACGCCGCGACCGCGTCGCTCTGACGCGGTCCGACGGGACGCCGGCTACCGGGCGGCCCGCTGAGCCGGGATCCGCGACACGCCCGCCTCGACCGCGCAGGACGCCTCGGTCAACGTCGGGCAGACCACCAGCAGCCGGTCCACCCCGGTGACCTGCAACGGCCGCAGCACGGGCCGGCTGTCGGCCACGACGGCGAAGACCGTGCCCAGCTGCCCGGCACGGGTGTTCGCGGCGATCAGGGCGGCGACGCCCACCGCGCCGACGAACGTCACCCCGGTCAGGTCCACCACCAGGGCCGCCGGGGCGCTGTCCAGCCGTGCGGCCATCCCGGCGCGGAACGCCGCCACCGTGCCGATGTCGATCGGCCCCGCGATCGAACAGAACTCCACGTCCTCCTCGGCGAGGCGGACACGGTCCATTCGGGTACCGCTGAGCCGGTCCAGCATGAGTGCGCTCCTTCGGGTGCCCGGGGAAGGGATCACCAGCAGGTCTTTAGACCGTTCAGGTGTATCAAGATCGGCCATTTGGGGTACGTCTCGAATGGCACGTTACGGCGCGTTTGGGGGACGCCACAAGCCCTCCGTCGCGTCACCATCGAGTGACCAAACCAGCGTCGAACCCTCGTTTGGTGACACTCAGTGACCGCCACTCCTCCGGTCGGGGTACCGCCCACCATTGAAGCGGCTGCCTTCACGGTGGGGCACCGCCGGCACCGGACGCCGTGCGCGGCGCCTCGAACGCCGAGTCAGGGCCACTCCGATGGCCCTGACTCGGCTCAGCACCCGTTGAACGAGCCCGCTAGCGCCGGATGGCTCCGGTCAGCAGACCGCGGTGCCGGATCATCCACCCGGCTGACCGGGCCCGCCAGGACAACGCCCAGAGCGGCCGTGGATCGGTCGACTCCGGGGTGATCCCCGCGGAGGTCGCCTCGGCGGCGCAGTCCCGGATCGCGAACTCGATCATCCGGTCGACCAGGCCGTCCCGATCTCCCGACGGGAGTTCGTAGCCGTCCAGGAACAGTCCCAACTGCCGGGCGCGGTCGGCCGCGTCCGGCAGGTCGTTGCGCTCGGCGACGTCGTCGTCGTGCAACTGGGCGTTCCACCACCCCGCCGCGACGACCTCGTCCAGGCGGTCGACGGGCCCGGCGAGGGTCCAGTCGATGAACCCGACGGGAAGGCCGTCGCGGGCCACGATGTGCCACGGACCGGCGTCGCAGTGCCCGATCACCGTGTCCGGCCCGGTGTGGTGCATCCACCAGGACTGCCACACCGCGTCGGGCGGTGGCCGGAAGCCGGCGGTGGCGTCGTGCAGTTCGCGGAGCAGCGCCCCGGCCTGCCGGACACCCTCGTCCGTCCACGCGTGCGGATGCACGACGGTGCCCTCGACGTAGGTCAGGACCTCGTTGCCGTCCGCGTCGACACCGTCGCCGACCACGCGGGGAGCGCCGGTGAACCCGACGTCCTCCAGGTGGCGCAGCAGTGCGTGGACGGTCGTGGTCCAGGGCTGGGCCGGACGCTTGACGGTCATGCCGGCACGCGTGACCGCGCTGGGTCCTCCTTCGGCCGCTGTCAGCGGGCGCGCGGATGTTTCGGATGATTCTGAATGCACGGATCTCTCCTCGTGGAGTGCGGTACTTGTGTCATGGCACCGCGATGCGGTACCGACCGGCCCGAGGCGAACCCACGAGGCCGGCGACGACCGCCACGAAGCGAGGAGCGCGTGCTTGCGCCGCTACTGCCGATACCCGATGGGGCGGCAGATCAGCGGGTGGCACGCTCCCGCGTCGGAGCGGTCGCGACCCCACTGAGAACCATGCACGTCATGTCGTCCTCCTTGATCAGCCGAATCGACTTCACGATATCGGCCTCCCCACGGCTCGCCAATCGCTTTTGGCCACCTGGTCGTGCGCGGACGTGGGGCAGGCGCTCGATAACCCCTCACAGGCCGGTTGTTGTCACCGTTAGCATCCGGTGATCGGAAGGAGTCGGCGTGGAGCGGTGGTGGTTCCAGGAGGAGGTGTCGCCGTTCCGGTGGGAGCAGGACGCGCTTGAGCACGTCAAGCGGTCCGTGCGGGGGGAGTGGCCGTACCGGGCCTGGGCGACGTTCACGTTCACCGCGATCACCGGGCGGGTCAACGAGTGCGACCTGCTCGTCGCCGCTCCCGGCGGGCTGTTCCTCGTCGAGATCAAGTCGCACCCCGGCAGCCTGCGGGCGCACACCGGCAACTGGCGGTTCAACGACGGTGGCACGAGGCGTGCGTTGCGCAACCCGCTGCACCTGCTGGACCGCAAGGCCAAGGAACTGAGGGCGGTGCTGGACCGCGCCGCCGGGCGGCTGGGCGTGTCCGAGCGGGTGCCCCGGGTGGAGCCGGTGGTGTTCCTCTCCGCGTCCGGTCTCGTCGCCGACATGGACGACGTCCAGCGCCAGCACGTCTACGGCCGTGACCGGGAGAGCACGGGGCTGCCGTGGCTGTGGCGCGACCTGCTCGGTGTCGGCGGAACCGAGGTGTCTCCCGACTTCGCCCGTGACGTGCTGCCGAACCTCCTGGCGGAGGCCGACGTCGGGGCGGCCACCGCGCACCTGCGCTTCGGCGGGGAGTGGGAGCTCGACCGCAGGCCGCTCAACGTCGGCGTCGACTGGGAGGACCGGCTCGCCAGGCGCGACGGCGACATCGTGGAGGAAGGCCGGCTGCGCATCTACCTGTCGGCGGACCAGGCCACGGACGCGGCCAGGCGCGCGGTCGAACGGGCCGCCGAACGCGAGTACCGGGTGCTCCAGCGGATCGTGCACCGCGGAGTGGTGCAACCCGTCCGCTTCGGCCCGCACCCCGGCGGATGGGCGATCCTGTTCCGGCACAAGACCTTCGACCTGCGGCTCGACGACCACCTCGAACTGCGTGAGCCCTCGTTGGCGCAGCGGCTGGACCTGCTGCGGCAACTGGCCGAGGCGGTCCACTACGCGCACGGGCACGCGTTGTGCCACCGCGCGTTGTCGGCCCGGTCGGTCTGGGTCAGCGCGGACGAGCGGCCGGTGCTGCGGATCGCGGACTGGCGGTCCGCGTTCCGCCTGGAGGAGCCGGCGGCGTCGGTCGGGCACACCGTCGCGGCGTCCTTCTCCGACCCGGACGACCCCTACCTGGCGCCGGAGTCGGAGATCCCGGGCGCGAACCCCGTCGCGCTCGACGTGTTCGGCCTCGGCGCGATCGCGTACCTGGTGCTGTCCGACGAGGAACCCGCGCGGCGGCGGGCGGAGCTGCGGGACCGGCTCGCCGTGGAGGAAGGCCTGCGACCGCACCGCGGGGTGGCCGGGGGCTTGTCCGACCTGGTGTTCGAGGCGACGCGGACCGACCCGCGCCTGCGGTTGTCGGTCGACGGGTTCCTGCAGCGCCTCGACGCCCTCGAACGCGAGCACCTCGGCACCGACCACCTGCCCGCCGTCGACCCGCTGGTGGCCGTGCCCGGCCAGTACCTGGAGGAGCGGTGGCTGGTCGAGCACGTGCTGGGCACCGGCTCGACCGCCCGCGCGCTCCAGGTGGCGCGCTTCACCGCCGACGGCACCGTGGACCGGCGCGTCTTCAAGGTCGCGCTGGACGAGGAGCGGGCCGCCCGGTTGCGGGCCGAGGCCGACGTCCTGCGGCACGTCGGCGGCTCCGGTGTCGTGCGGCTGCTGGCCGGTCCGCGCGAGGTGCACGGTCGCACGGTGCTCGAACTGGAGCACGCCGGGAACCGGTCGGTCGGCGCGCGGCTGCGAGCCGAAGGACGGCTGGCACGCCCGGAGTTGGAGCGCTACGGCGTGCACGTGTTCCGGGGGCTCGCCCAGCTCGCCGCCGCGGGCGTGTTCCACCGCGACCTCAAGCCGGACAACTTCGGGCTCTGCGAACGCCCGGGCTCCGGCGTGGAGCTGGTCCTGTACGACTTCTCGTTGAGCGATGCCCTGCTCACGGAGGTCACCGTCGGCACGGGCGGCTACCTCGACCCCTTCCTCGGCTCCGCCCGCCGCCCGCTCTACGACGGCCACGCCGAGCGGTACGCGGCCGCGGTCAGCCTGCACGAGATGGCGTCCGGGGTGCTGCCGGTGTGGGGTGACGGGAGCGTGCACCCCGGCGCGGTGCAGGCCGACTGGCCGGAGCCGGCCACCGACCGCTTCGACCCGGACCTGCGCGCCGGCCTGACCCGGTTCTTCCAGCGGGCGCTGCACCGCGACGCCGAGCGGCGACACCCGGACCTGCCGTCGATGGAGGCGGCGTGGCACGAGGTGTTCGCGATCCGGCCGCGGTCGTTCGCCACAGGGGTGCGATTACGCGCTTCGGCGTGGACCCGGGGCCACGTCCGGGCGCTGGTCGGGCTCGTCACCGTGCTGCTGTTGACCGTGTCGGCGGCGTACGCGTTCGCGGCGCTTCAGCCGCCGCAGCAGATGATCTGGACCTTGGTGACGCCGAGCGTGTCCAAGGTGCCGCCGCCACGGCCGCCCGGTCCGGTGTCCGTCGAGAACCCCCAGATGACCTTCACGATCACGAACCTGCCGGGCGACGCGTTCGTCGCCGACACCGGGATCTTCGGTGGCGTGCAGTCGGAGTCGGTGTACTACGACGACCGTTGGCGACACCTCGCCGCAACCGTGAAGTTCTACCCGCCGGACACGTTCGACCGCACCGCCGTCCTCGGCCGGCGTGCGTTCACCGTCGGCGGGCGCACCGCGTTCCACCTGGACGACTTCCCCGACCCCCACCCGCGTTCGGGTTGGCCGTACGCGACGCCGGCGGTCGTCGTGAAGTACGGCGCCGACACGTGGCTCGTGGTGCGGGGGTACGAGTGGTCCGAGCGCGATGCCCTGGTGGACCTGGCGAGTCGTGTCGAGGTCGGCGCGCGGCGACCGATCCGGTACCCGATCCGGTTCGGCTACGTCCCCGGCGGGCTCGCCGTCTGCGGCGCGTACGACGGGCTCAGCGACCCCTGGCGCGGTGCGAACGACGGCTGGCACGCCTACCTGCACCTGTGCGACGACAAGGCGAGCGAGTCCACCACCGGCTACGGCGAGGCCGTGCTGGTCGACCTGTCCTCCACCGACCTCACCCCCCTGCGTCCCGGATGGGACACCGACGCGACCGGCCACACCACCTCTCTGGACGGTGGCCTGGTCGTCGACTGCGGCGCGTTCGGAGTGGCGATCGTCGTCCGGGCGACCCACCGTTCCCGCTACGCGGCAACCGATCTCGAACAAATGGCCCGCTCACTGGAAATCCGGGACATCTCCGACCCGTCAACGTGGTTCACCGCCGCCGAGGCCATCGGCTGACTGTCGGCTCGGCTATGCGCGGCCGGGGTTCGCTGCTGCGCTCAGCACGTCCAGATCGATGGTGTACCAGGTCGATCGGAGGAAGGCGTGCAGCACGTCGCCTCGGCCGGTGTAGCGCAGGCCGTGGGCCTCCATGCCGTCGGGCAGGACCACCCGGCATCGCCCGCCTTCCTGGCGTACCCCGTCCCGTGTGATCCGCAGCAGCGTCGCGACGTCGTACTCGGGACCCCAGCCGGCGAGGAGCGCGAGGTCTGCGCCGCGTCGCAGCAGGTGGTGGGCTGACCTGGAGGGGGAGGGGCCCCAGTCGGTCACCCGGGCGCCGGTGGCGGACAGGACGTGGAATCCGGTGTAGGGGCAGAAGTAGGCGGTCTCACCCTCGACGTTGAGCGAGTAGCAGTCGGAGATGGAGGGCAGGCCGGCATCCCGAGGGTAGAGCCACTCGACCGTCAGATCCTCCCTGAAGCGGGCGAGCCCGTGCCCTTCCGGGCCACTGCCGCCCATCGCTTCGTCGAAGTACCCGGCCCAGACCTTGCCGGCGGGCGTGGTCAGCAGTTCCTCGATCGCGTCACCGATGTGGGCGCGGTGCCTCAGCTCGCCGCCGCTGGTCCACACCTCCGCGTTGACCGCGCCGGGCTTGGCCCGGGCATCGGCCAGCAGCACGCGATCCTTTGGCAGCGGCTGCACGAAACTCACCCGCAGGTCGGTCTCCACGTCGACGGCACCGACGACTCGCCGCCGACCGCCGACGTGCCAGGTCACCTGCTTGCGGTCGCTGCCATCGCGGTACGGCCACACGGCGTAGGCCGTGCCGTCCGGACCTACGCCCACCGCCTCAGGCTCCCGCACCGTCGCGGCCGGTCCCGCCGGCATCACGAAGCCGTGCCGGTGCAGCGGCACGACCGGCAGTTGCAACACCTCCAAACGCCGCCGAAGGCTCGCCTGGTCGCGTTGCGCGTCAGTTCTCATCACCGACATCATCCCAGCTCGGCGACTTCCGGTTACACGGCCAGGTCCAGCCATTCCCCGACGGGCAGCACGTGTGCGCGCCGTCCGGCGTGCGTGCGGAACTCGCTCTCCGGGTCGGCTACCTCGACGTAGCCCGCGATCTTGTCCGGCTGCTCCACGTCGTAGTGGATCGGCACGGCGTGCCGGGCGTCGAGGATGTCCGCGGCCACGGCGGCCTGCCTCGGGTCCATCGCGGCGGGCAGCGGGCTCGGCGGCTGGAGGTGCGGCACGTCGACCACCGCGCCGTTGGCCGGCAGGAACACCGCGTCGAACGGCCTGAACCGGCGTGCGACGAGCCACCAGAAGCCGTGGAACATCGTGTCGCCGCCGTGGAAGACCCGCTGCCCGTCCGCCTGCACCACCCAGTTCAGCTGCGGGTCGCCCAGCCCGTCGATCGCGGGGACCGCGGTGACGCGGAACGGTCCGATTTCGCTGGTGGACCAGGCATCCACGACCTCGGCGGCCAGCCGGTGCAGCACCAGCTCGCGCTCGGCAGGCAGCGTCGTCACGTTGTCCACGTCGTCGCCGTGACCGGGCGCCGGTCGCAGCACCGGCGCCCTTGGCGTCAGCACGTCCGCGAGCGCGGCCGCGTCGGTGTGGTCCCGGTGCAGGTGGGTGACCAGCGCTGCGGTGACCGTTCCGCTCGGCGCCACCAGCCCCTCGCCGGGCTTCCACCCCGTGAACAGAGGTGAGAGGTCCCGCACGTAGTCGATCACCAGTCGCGTGCCGCCCGCCGGGTTCGACGTCGACCAGGCGCTGTTCGAGATCGTCGCCGCCGGGCTGGCGCTGAACGCGGCCATGCAACTCCAGCACGACCAGGCAGCCGCGGGCCGGGCACGTCGTGCGATCGAACGGGCCTTGGACCAGTCCTGACCGCCCGCCCGGCCGAGCACGTCAAGCGATAAGGCCGGAGTTTTCCACTTGTCACCAACAAATCCCTGCGTCCGATGACCGCGGTGTGGTCCCCTATTAGTTCGGTCGGGGACACCGTTGTGGGGGGTTTGGGATGAGCGAAGACAGATCGAAGGCACAGCCACCGGCGGCCGATCCGCCGGACGAAACGGCAGTGTCACAGCCTGGTGTCGAAACGGCAGGGCTGGAAACCGCGGTCGTGGAACCGACGAAGCCGGCACCGGCGGAGCAGGAAGCGACCGCGGGGCAGGAAGCACCGACCACCGCAACGGCAATCGCCGCACCGCCGACGGAACCCGCACCGGCCGAATCGGCAGCACCGCAGGCCACCGAGGCGACAGCGGTCGACTCGCCGTCCGCCGGACCGGATCCGGCCGATCCACCGGCCGTTGAGCCAGCCGCCGTTGAACCAACCGCCGTTGAGCCACTGGTCGTTGAACCACAGGTCGCCGTACCGGCGTCCGCCTACTCCTCCGAACTCTCGGTGACTTACCCCACCGTGGCACCGAATCCGTGGGCACGGTCAGGTGGGCCGGAGGCGCAAGTCGAGTGGGTCGACCCGACGCCGACCGACCCGATCCTGCGCATCCCCCCGACGCCGCCCGAGCCGAAATCCACCGCGGCCGCCGTGCTGCTGAACCTGACCGGGGTCGGTGCCGGCTACTTCTACCTGCGCCGGCGCTGGCAGGCGTGGACGGCGACGGTCCTCGCCGTCGTGCTCATCGTCGTCGCGTTCGCCACCAACGCGGCGGCCAACCCGTGGTTGTGGCGGAGCCTGGCGGCGGTCTGGCTCGTGATCCTCGTCCTCGACGCACGGCGGATCGCGGTGAAGCACCCGCCGGTCGCGAACCGCCGCCCCGTGGTCATCGGGGTGATCGCGGTGGTCGCCGTGGTCGGCGCGTACGTCGGGTACGGCGTGCTGGGCCGCGGCGCCTACGACGACGGGCTCGCCGCCCAGGGCAGCGGTGACTGCGCGGCGGCGACCGACCAGTTCAAGGCGGTGACCGGGCCCTACGAGTTGACGCTCAGCTCGGACATCGCCGCGGCGAACCGCGGTTTGGACGAGTGCGCCGACTTCACCCACGCGGCCGACTCCGAGGACGAAGCCGTCGTCGTGCAGCGCTACGGCCAGTTCCGCGACGACCACCCGGACAGCCCGCTGACCCCGTTCGTCCACGACAAGCTCGTCGAGACCTACACGACCTGGGCCCGCGGCCTGCGCGACGAGGGCAAGCTGGCCGATGCGATCAAGGTCTACCGCGACCTGCTCTCCGTGGACGAGTCGTTCGGCCCGGAGGTCGCCGACGCCTACCTGCGGCTGGCGAAGAAGCTCACCTCCGAACCGCCCGTCAGCGCCAGTGCGGCGGCCACCGCCCTCGAGGCGATCGCCGACGAGTTCGCTGACACGCCGTCCGCCAAGGAGGTGCCCGCGGCGTTCGACGCTCTCTACGCGGCGGCCACCGCGCCGCTCGCCGCCGGCAAGCCGTGCCAGGCGGTGGACGTCCTCGCCTTCTTCGCGGGCCTGACCAACAAGGTCGCCGCGAAGGTGGCGGGCGAGGCGAAGACCCAGTACCCGCGCGCCATGCTCGACTGCGGGCTGAACCAGCTGCGCGACGGCGAGGCGACCGCCGCGGTCGGCACGCTGGACCGGTTCGCCAGGACGTTCCCGGACCACGGCGACCTGCCGCAGGCACAGTCCGCACGGATCGCCGCCCTGGTGGCCATCGGCACCCGCGCGCAGGTTCCGGTGCCCGCACCCCTCGGCACGACCGGTCCGATCACGATCACCTTCTACAACACCGTCAACAGCTCGATCAACATCAAGCTGGCGGGCTCCACCGCGCACGAGTTCACCCTGCCGCCGTGCACGACCTGCCCCGAGTTCCACGCGCCCGGCGCCGGCGAGGCCGCCTGCGACGTGCCCGTCGGGAAACCCCTGTTCGCCGTCGGCCTGCGCGAGGGCACCCACCACGTGCTCGCCGAGTTCGAGGACAGCGGAGACCTGGTCAAGCAGTTCGACGCCAGTGCCGGCGGCTTCGACCTGTACTGCCTGTACGTGGAGCGCAACAGCTGATCCGGCGGCGCGGTGCCGGACCCACCAACAGGTCCGGCCGCGCCGTCAGGCACTGGGGCGGCGTGCATTGCGCCTGTGCGACGCATGGGGGATCGGCGCGCCGTCCGGTCCGGCCGCTCCGATCGACGTGAGCGCGGCCAGTCCGCGGGTGTCCGGATCGTGCCGTGCTTGCCCGACGCACGTAGTTCAGCAGGCGACGGCCCTCATCCCGGTGAACGTACGTGGTCAACGCACTGGCGGCCATTCAGGCCAGGCCGTGCGTGCAGCCACGATCGGGAGACGCCCGAGTCCTCGGCCGACTTGGCGGCGGTGACTGGTTCGTCGGATGGCCGTCACGAGTGCGGCGAACGGTCGTCGCGCGCGTTCATCCGCGGTCGTTAATGTACCGACAAGCCCGCCGCCCTTCGCTCCGGAGGAGAATCGTGCAGCTGAGACACGCGCTATCCGTCGTCCTACCGGCGGTTGCCGGCGTGATCACCTTGACCACCACGGCTGCCGCCGCGCCGGCGATCGGGTCCTCCCCGGTGCCGGCGCAGGTCGAATGCCGGGTCGAGCACACGGTCACGGACTTCGGGTTCGGCTTCAACGCCCTGCTCAAGGTGACGAACACCGGCCCTGACCCGGTGACCGGCTGGCGGGTCGAGTTCGACCTGTCGCCCAACGCCGTCATCAAGACCACCTTCGGCGGCAGGTTCACCTCCTCCAGCGGCCACATCCAGGTCAACGCTCCCGACTGGCTCCCGACGCTGGCCCCCGGCCGGTACGCCAACATCGGGTTCAACGGAAGCAAGCCCACCGGGACAGGCGTCACCGCCTCCAACGTCACCCTCGACGACGTGCCCTGCACCACCTGACCGCGACATCGGTCGCGGCTCGCGGATCACGGCGTCGATTCCGCCAGGGCTCCACCAGTCGCCGACACCGCGTCGAGCACGTCGGCGAGTTCGGCGGGTGCCGAAAGCATCGGCCAATGCCCCGTGGACAGGTCGAAGCGCCGCCAGGGCGCCTGGTTCAGGTAGGCCAGCATCGGTATCCCGGCGTCGAGCAGGCCCTTGAAGTCGTGGCAGGCGATCAGGACGCGGTCCACTCCGGGACCGAGGTCGGCGGCATCGGCGAGGCGCTGGGTGTAGGTGCCGAACGGCTGAGGAGTGGCGTGCGCGAGCAGACGCTCCCGCTGAGCCGCGTCGAGCCCGTCGAGGCTGCTGGACACGCCCAGGACGTCGATCGGCGGAATCGCGAGCTGCCAGCCGTCCCCGAAGGCGGTGACCTGCTCACGCAACTGGTCGGCTACCTGCGGCTGCATGAGGTCGAGCATGCACATGCCCGCCGCGAACGGGGCGCTGTCCACGTAGACCACGCGCTCCAGCCGATCACCGAGGCGTCCTGCGGCCACGGTGACCGGAGCGGCCGCGTAGCTGTGGGCCACCAACGTGACGCCACGCAGATCCCGCCCTTCGACAAGATCGGTGATGTCGCCGACGTGGGTGTCCAGATTCGTCTGGGGACCGCCCAGATCGGCCCGCTCGGCCAGGCCGGTCAGCGTCATCGCGACCGCGGTGTGGCCGCGCTCCCGCAGAGCGCGAGCGGTCTCTTCCCAGGCCCATGCCCCGAGCCAGGCGCCGGGAACCAGTACGAAGGTAGCCATGTGATCTCCCTGAAGTGCGGTGTTTCCGGAGCGTAAGCTCAATACAGGACACAATCCGCCCTGAAATGTTGGGTGATCCATGTCGCATCCCCTCACCCGTGTGTTGACGCTGCTGGAACTCCTCCAGTCCCACGCGACGCTCACCGGAGCTGAACTGGCCGACCGCCTCGGCACCGACGTCCGCACAGTGCGCCGCTACACCGCGCACCTGCGGGACCTCGGTATCCCCGTGGAGGCAGAACGCGGCCGCTACGGTGGCTATCGATTGGCCCGCGGATACCGAATGCCACCCCTGCTGCTCACCAACGACGAGGCCCTCGCCGTTGTCCTGGGCCTGGTGGCCGCGGAACGCCTCGGCATGGGCACCACAGCGCCGGCCAGTGCGGGCGCGCTGGCGAAGATCGAGCGGGTACTGCCGCAGACGCTGCGCGAACCGCTTGCGGCCATCCGTGAATCCCTCGCGTTCACCGGCAACGCCGTGATCGGGCACGCCGCCGGTGCCGGCGTCCTGCTCGCCCTGGCCCAAGCCGCCCGCATCCGCACGACTGTCTGCATCAGCTACCAGTCGTGGCGCCGGCAGCGCACCACACGCGATATCGACCCCTACGGCGTGGTCTTCCACAACGGCCGCTGGTACCTCGTCGGCCACGACCACTTCCGGGACACTCTGCGAACCTTCCGCGTCGACCGCATCGAATCCGTTACCTCCCAGGCCCGCGACTTCACCGCACCCGAGGAATTCGACCCCGTCGCCCACCTGACCACCGCCCTGGCGCAGGTTCCCTACCGCTGGCAAGTCGAGGTGACCATCCACGGACCCATCGACGCGATCGCCCGCCGACTGCCCCGCTCAGCGGTAACTCTCACGGCCGACACCACCGGCGTCCTCATGCGCGCCCGCGCAGAACGCCTTGACGGCATGGCCCACTTACTCGCCTCCCTGGAATGGCCCTTCACCATCCATAGTCCCGACGAACTACGGCAAGCCCTCAAGACACTGGCCGGCCAGCTCGCTGAAGCCGCAGAGCGAGAACCGGGAGAACGACGGCTGTAACGCCGAGACTCCTGCTCTTACACACGGACTGCACAAAGGATTCGGCGAGCCGACGACCGCATGCGAAGCGTGGCAGCACGACAGGATCGTCCAGCTCGCCGACCGGCTCGACCAGTTACGTGCAACGCACGCCGCGCTGCGCGACCGGTGGGACGTCGGGACGCCCCGCCGGTCGCGGTCGGTTCAGCTCAGCGCGCAGAGCAGGGAGCAGGCGGTGGCCGAGGACCACGCCGTGTACGACGGCGGGGTGCCGGCGGGGGAGTTGCGCGGCGTGTAGCTCGCCTTGGCCTGGTTGGTCAGCGGGAACAGGGGCAGCAGGGCGTAGGTGGAGCAGTAGAAGCGCTTGGTCTCACCCGGCTGGAGGGTGAAGGTCCCGGCGGCCGTTTCGCACGAGTACTCCTCGTAGTCCACGACGCGCGCGTCGGTGATGGCCACCGGGCCCTGGTTGGTCACGGTGATCCGCCAGTAGGCGGTCCCGTTGAGCAGTCCCAACGTGCCCACGGCTGCCTTCTTGGCCCACGGTCCCGAACCGTTGGGGCCGCAGTGGGAGGCGGTCTTCGAAGCGCAGATCTCCTTGTTCACCGTGACGACCGGTTGGCACGCCGGTCCCGGCGCGACGGTGACGGTGACGGTGTTGGAGGCGAAGGCGCCGGTGGTGTCGGCGCCGGTGGCGGTGTTCGACACGTCGGCCACGGCGCAGTCGGCGCTGATCGTGGTGCGGAAGCACACCTGCGGCGGGTCGCCGGTGAAGTCGACGACCAGTCGGGGCTGGTTGCCGCCGCCGAAGTCGGCGCCGTTGGTCAGCACCAACGTGGTGGTGACGGAGATCGTCGGGTGCGCGGTCGGCGAGACGCCGCTGAGGTCGACCGAGCCGTCCGGCGCGAAGCCGGGCGTGGCCACGGTGGCGCCGTCCTGGTCGACCACGGTCACGCGGGACGCGCCGAAGTCGACGTTGGCCGGTGTGATGCCGACGAGCCGCGCGGAGCCGTACCCCTGCACGTGGCCGGACGCGCCGTCGCAGTAGAAGTCGCCCGGTGTGAGCGAGACCTGGCCGCCGGAGCGGACGCACGGCGACGCGCCGGTGAGCGGGTCCATCGAGAACAGCACGCCCGCGTCGCCGAGGCCGATCATGCAGCCAGTCGGGGTGTCGTAGGTGTAGCCGTAGTCGCGGGTGACACCGCCGTTCACAGTCGGGTGGGTGATCGGGTTGGGCACGCCCGCGCACGCCGTCGCGGTGGTCCAGTCGTGGCAGATCGCCGCGCCGCTGTACGGGCCGCCCCAGATCGCGAGGTAGCTGCGGACGTGGCCGTTCGGGTCGGTGATCACCTCGGGGTTGAACGCGATCACGCCGGCGGGCAGCCCCGCCGCCGAGGACGGGGCGGCCAGCGGCGAGCCGTCCAAGGCGTAGCAGGTCGTCACGCCGGGCGAGGAACCGGTCATGGTGGAGCAGGCGCCGACCTGGGTGCCCGTGGTGCTGTAGGCGGTGTAGGCGTTGTAGGTGTAGTTGCCGGCCGCGCCGATGGGCCGGGGTGAGGCCCACCCGGCGCAGGCGGTGGACGTGACCGGGTCGAAGCAGCCCATGGCCGCTTGGCTGCCGGTGTTGGGTCGTGACGAGGAGGCGAACACCTTGCCGGCCACGACGGTCATAGCGCCGTAGAACCACGGGTTGCCTGGCTGGTCGCCGCTGGGCGGGACGATCGGCGCGTACGGCTGGCCCTGGCAGGCGGTGCGGGTGCCGACGTTCCAGCACAGGACCGCGCCCGAGCCGGCCAGGCCGTAGAGGTTGCCGTCCACTTCGACGAAGCCGGCCGAGTTGTTCGCGCCCGATATGCCACCGGGGGTGGACAGGGGCCAGTAGCCGCAGTTCGCCGCGGCGGCCAGGTCGAGGCAGCCGACACCGACCGACGAGGCGGTCGCGGCGGTGTAGAGCACCTGGGAGGGCGCGGCCGGGTCGCGGAAGTACTGCTGCGCCATCGGGCTGCTGATGTCACCGGTCGCGCCGCTGCCCAGCGGCCCGGGGACGGTGTTGAGCGGCTTGGGCCACGGCCCGCCCGCGCACGGCTGCCCGGAGGCCAGATCGATGCACACCACCTTCGGCACGGTAGGGGCGGCGTGGTGGTAGATGTTCCAGGACTGCAGAGCGCCGGTGGGTGTCCGGTGCAGCAGCGGGGTGAACCCGTCGCCGCCGGTCGCCGTGGTGCTCGCCTGGACCGGCGGGGTCAGCACCCCGGACAGCGACGTCCCGCCCGGCGTGGCGACGGGGTTCTCCGCGCGCACCGCGGCCACGCCCGCGGGTTCGGTGCCCTGGAAGGTGCTCCCGTCCGTCGACCACGACGGCGTCCACCCGGGCGGCACGTCGAGCGAGCCGGTCACATATGCCTGACCGGTGCCCACGGCGTCGGTGATGGTGGCCGACCCGACCCCCGTTCCGTTGTTGTCGTAACCGACGACCCAGGTGGCGGTGGCGCCGTGATCGGCCGGGGAGGACACGCCGACGACGGACTTCGCCAACGTGGACGTCGCGGCAGGAGCGGGATCGGCCGCCGCTCCCGGAACTACCAGGACGGCGGCGACGAGCGCCCCCGTCGCCGACCAGATGACCGCACGTCTTCGCATGACGATCCCTCATTTCGCTCTACCGGACACCGGTCATCGCTGTCCGGACTCAGGCACGCTAAGGATCTGCGTCGATGGAGAAACGCGGAGTCACCCGCCTGCGACTCACGAGCAACCCAACAGCGCAGCACCCGACGGCGCCCTCCTACTGGCGCGAGGTATTCCACGGGAAGGGCGCATCCGATTTCATCCGCACGTCCCCGAGTTCGGCGTACCGTGATCCACCGCGAAGCGATAGTGCGGACTACTTTCCACCGCGGCCGACGGCAACGGGTTGGTGGCAATCTTTGTCACGCGCGAACGGCTCGCCCGCTCCACACGGACCGTCGGCGGTGTCGTCGTCTGTGGTGACCACCTGTTACCACTCCTGACAGCAAGTGGAGTGGTGGGCCCTGAGCAGGTGGTTCGAGACCACGACCGAGGGACCGAACCACGTCCTCCGAGAACGTGTGCACATCCTCGGAAGCGGCAATGGCAGCGAACCGGTTTCCGCGGTCCGAGTCCGCCGGAGATCGTCGATCGAGGTCGGCGAGCAGCACATGTTCCACCTGGGCAGCGGTTCTCACCGCAGCCGCTGTTCTGTTCGGCTCGTCACCCGCGGTTGCGGACCAGGACGGGTACCTGGTCTTCGTGGGCGGCGTCGACACCCGGACAGCTGTCTGGGAAGCGGGTCCCGTTTCCGGGATCCGGTGTTCCTGAGGGAGTTCGAGAACGATTACGACGCGCACCAGTACTGGTACTGGGACCCTGGGGCGGGAACGTTCCGAAACCAGGCGAGCGGCCAGTGCCTGACCGCTGACGGCACAGCGGTGCGGCAAACGCCGTGTCGCATCGGCACGGAGGACCAGCAGTGGAACGTCTACGTGGAAGCGACGCGCTCCCGTGATCAGCATCGCGGCGTCGCTCTCCCGTATGGGTGCATCGCCGGGTTCGGTGGCCGTGCCCTGCCGCCGGCGGGGCGTGGCCAGATGTTTCAGGCCAGGTCGGCGTAGGCGATAACGTTGTCGGGATCGTCACCGGCGAATCAGGCGCAGTCAGGGACGACGTGCCGGCGGAGGCGCTGGACCGGCTGTGCGCGATCGCGCCGCGGATCTTCACCACGACCAACCCGTTGCTGGACGTCGCTCGGGAAGACCGCCCGCTGTGCCGCGCACGGCCCGAGCAGGACGCCGCGGCGCAGGCCGCCTACGAGCGGCTCTACCGGGGCGCCTGAGCCAGGGATGCCAGGGTTCGTGGAATCAACCGGACCGCTCCGCTCGCGCAAGCGCTGCGACATGGGTCGTCGGCGAACTGCTTCATGAGTTCCGCGACACGGCGTGTACGTGTAATTGGTCGGTTACGCCGGCTAATCACCGGTTCGCGATGTATCCACGGTCGGGTCCGTGTCTCCTGTACGACGTACGTACGTTCACCGTCGATCGTCCTTGGGTGATCGACCGGGTGGGGGAATAGGGGCGTGGCTTCGCATGAGGGCCCGTATGCGATCTGCGGACAACGAGGGGGACAGGGTGCGCGGTTTGATGCATCCCGGAACTATGTTTCACAGTGGATCGCCCGATGATCGAATTAGGGTGTCTGTGCGTCGTTCCGAGAATGAACGTGGCATGGTCCGCCCGGTCTCGGCGGCGGTCAGGCCGCGCGGTACGGACAGACCGGAGTGAGGGTCGGGGTGGTCGGCGGCGGGCTCGCGGGCGCGTTGCTGGCCTGGCGGCTGCGGGAAGCCTCCGACCGGCTCCGGGTGGAGGTCCTTGCCGGTGCACGGGCCACCGTCGACGCCTCCGCGGTGTCCGGCGGCCTGGTGCGCGGCTTCGAGCCCGATCCGGCCGCGAGTGCGGTGGCGGCGGACAGCCTGGCCGAGTTGCGCGCCGACGCCCGACTGCGGGAGTGGAGCGGCTATCGCGAGATCGGCTCGCTGTACCTGACGCCGAGCGGCGCCGATCCGGCCGAGTCCGTGCGGACCGTGGCGGAACGGCTGCCGGGGTCCGCGGTGCTGGTCAACGCGACGCGGCTGCGGCGGGGCTTCGGTTTCCGCGGCCTGCGGGAGGACGCGGTCGGCGTGGTCGAGCGCCATGCGGGCTACCTGTCGCCGGCCCGACTGCGGGACCGTGCCTTGGACTGGGCCGCCGCCAATGAGGTGGAGGTGGCGCGGACCAGCGTCATCGCGGTGCGGGACGGGCCGGCGGTGCGGACGTCGGACGGCGCCGAGCGGCGCTACGACGCGGTGGTCGTCGCGGCCGGCGCGTGGACGCCCCCGCTGGTCGAGCACGGCGGGACGTTGCGCACGAAGCAGATCCAGTACGGCGTCTACCGGATCGCGCTGCCCGACATGGGCGCGTTCGTGGACGACGACACCGGCCTGTACGGCAGGCCGTGGAGTGAGGGCACGTTCCTGCTCGGCTTGGGCGGTGACCGGTGGGACGTCGCGCCGGAGGCGGTGGAGCCCGACCAGGCGCTGGCCGGCCGGGTGCTCGACGTCGTCCGGCGCAGATTCGGCGTCACCGCCCGCGACCCGGTGCCGGAACGCGTGGTGGCCTCGTTCGACTGCTACCGCTCGCCGGCGGGTCTGCGACTCCTCCCGGTGGACGGACGGCCCGGCGTGTTCACCTTCACCGGCGGCAGCGGGGGAGCGGCGAAAACCGCCGTCGCCGCCAGTCGGGCTGCGGCGAGCGAACTTTTGAACACGCTCTGAAGAGCTTTACGCAACGCCCGTGAAAATGTCGTTCCGGCTAGCGGGCAGGTTTCGGCTGCCCAAACCCGGTTATCGGGTGGAACGATTTTCTGATCGGCGTGATTGGCAATCCTTTCGGACATCTTGTATCTGGCCGCCGAAGAATTTATGGTGCGCGGGCGGCCTGGCACGGCTGTCACCGACTTCCTGGCGCGGGGTTCACTCCCGTCGCCGGCAGTCCGGGCGAACTCCTCCCTACCGAGATTTTCGACCGGTCTGCCCTGCGTGGTGTCGCCGTCGCGACGCCGCCCCTTCAAGACTGGGAGAATGTGTTGGACCACCAGGATGTAGAACTGCTGGCGATCGGCGCCGGGCCCGCCAACCTCGCGCTGGCCGTGGCGCTGGAGGAACTGGCCCCCGACCTCGCCGCCCGCTCGCTGATCGTCGAGCAGCACGAGGACGTCGTCTGGCAGCGGGGAATGCTGCTGCCTTGGTCGCAGAGCCAGGTGTCGTTCCTCAAGGACCTCGTGACGTTACGCAACCCGCGCAGCGAGTTCTCGTTCGTCAACTACCTGCACTCGATCGGCAGGCTGGACGACTTCATCAACCTCGGCACCTTCACCCCCTACCGGGTGGAGATCTCCGACTACCTGCGGTGGGTCGCCCGGTCGCTGACGGCGGTGCGGGTGGAGCACGGCCGCCGGGTCGTCGCGATCGAGCCGGGCGACGTGGTGGCGGGCGAGGTCGTCGGCTGGCTGGTGCGGTTCGCCGACGGAGGCACGGTGCGGTGCCGTGACCTGGTCGTCGGTGCGGGCCGTGACGCCAACGTGCCTGTCCCGTTCGCCGGGCTGCCCCGGGAACGCGTCATCCACAGCACCGACTTCCTCCGGCGCTTCGCCGAGCTCGACCCGGAGGAGGCGCACCGGATCGTCGTCGTGGGCGGCGCGCAGAGCGCGGCAGAGATGCTGTGGTCCTCGCACCAGGGCCTGCCCAACGCCCGGGTGACCATGGTGATGCGGTCCATCGGGCTCAACGGTTACGAGAGCAGCAAGTTCACCAACGAGCTGTTCTACCCGTCGTTCGTGGACACCTTCCACGCCGCGCGACCCGACGCCCGCGAGCAGCTCCTCGCGGAGATGCACCGGACCAACTACTCCGGCCTCGCGCCGTCGATGCTGGAGAACCTCTACCGGACGATGTACCTGGAGAAGCTGACCGGCGCCGAGCGGATGCGCATGATCACCATGGCCGAGGTGTCCGACGCCCGGCTTGACGGCGACGAGGTCGTGCTGACGCTGGTCGACCGCAAGTCCGGGGCCTCCGACCAGGTGCGCTGCGACGTCGTCATGCTCGGCACCGGCTTCGCCAAGCAGTTGCCCGCGCTGACCCGGTCGCTGGCCGCCGCGGTCGGCGTCGAGGACTTCACCGTCACCCGCAACTACCGGATGACGCTGCCCGACACGGTCTCCGCCCGGGTCTACCTGCAGGGCGTCAACGAGTCCACGCACGGTATCGCCGACTCGCTGATCAGCGTGCTCGCGATCCGCGCGGCCGAGATCGTGGACGACCTGGTCACCGGTCGTCGCCCGATCGGCCAGGACGGCCGTCCGCGTTCGGACGCCGACCTGCTCGCCAGCGTCCCCCACTCCGCCTGACCCGCTTTCCGCACGGAGGAATCTGAATGACCGTGTCAAGCAGCGGCGGCTGGTTGTGGCGCGGCGGGTGTGAAGGTTCGTCCGTCGCGCAGCAGCGCCCAGAGGACGTCGACCAAACGGCGTGCGAGGGCGAGCAGGGCTTGGGTGTGGACGAGTCGTTCGCCGCGTTTCTTGTCGTAGAAGGCGCGCGAGGGGCCGCTGACCCTGAGGCTGGACAGGGCCGCCATGTAGAACACCCTGCGCAGTTTGCGGTTGTAGCGCTTGGGTCGGCGCAGGTTTCCGGTGACCCGGCCGGAGTCCTGGGCGACGGGGACCAGGCCGGCGTAGGAGGCCAGGCGCCCGGAGGTGCCGAACCCGGCCAGGTTTCCGCCGGTGGCCACGACGAATTCGGCTCCGAGGTGAGGGCCGAGGCCGGGCAGCGACTCGATGATCCCGGCTTGCGGGTGTTCGCGGAACCGGCTGGTGATCAGCTTGTCGGTGTCCTTGATGCGCCGGTCGAGTTCGAGCAGGACGGCGGCCTGGCGGGCGATGAGGGCCGCGGTGGTGGCCTCGCCGGGCAGGCGGACGGTCTGGGCCAGCGCGGCCGCGTGGGCGTCGGCGGCCATGCCGGGGATCCCCTTGGGCCAGGCCCCGTGCTCACGCAGGAACGCCGCGACGCCCTCAGGGCCCGCGGCGCGGATCGCGTCGGGCGTCTGGAAGCCGGTCAGCAGCACCAGGGCGCTGCGCATGGAGTAGTCGAAGGCCCGTTCCAGAGCGGGAAAAATGCCGGTGAGCAGTTCGCGCAGCCGGTTGACGCCGCGGACCCAGTCGGCCATCAGGTCCTCGCGGTGGGCGGTCAGGCGGGTGAGTTCGACGACCAGGTCGTCGGTGGCGGTCACCGGTGTCAGGTCGGTGCGCATCCGGGCGGTCTCGGCGATCACCCTGGCGTCCTTCGCGTCGGACTTCGCCTCGCCCCGGAAGGCGCCGGTCATCCGGTTGACCACCCGGCCCGGCACGTAGGCCACCCGCTGCCCGGTGGCGGCCAGGACCGCGATCAGCAGGTAGGCGGCGCTGCTCGTCAGGTCGATCGCCCACCGCACCTCGGTCGCCGACTTCGCGGCGCGGGCGACGAGCTGCTCGATCGCGGCCTGGTCGTTGGCCACCTTCTGCGAGAACACCACTTTGCCGTCCGGGTCCATCGCACAGGCGTGGTGGTGGGCCTTGCCGACGTCGATCCCGACCCACACCAGAGGCCGATCCGTCACGCCACTTCTCCTGTTGTCGCAGTTCAACCCCGTGGACAACCCCGCCGACAGTTCCCTAATCAGCGACAGCCCGCATCAGATCTGAATCAGTGGCCGGGGCGTCCAGCACGACGGGGCGGCCATTCCTCCGAAGCCACCGTGCGGCAGAGACACCATCAGCCACACCCCATCGCCCTGGGCATCCGGGGCACCAACCCCAGACAACAACAACCTTAGGGAAGAACACCATGATGGAGATCCGCAAGCTCGACCGGGAGCACCTGAAGCTCGACAACGGCCTGGTCGCCCAGCGGCTGATGCCGTGGTCGCTGGTGAACGCGCCGTTCGAAGGGTCGTGGTGCGTAGTGCGTCCCGGTGCCGAGTCGGGCGCGCACGGCCACCACGAGTACGAGATCTGGGTCGCCATGTCCGGCGAGTCCCACATCCTCACCGAGGACGGCGAGACGCCGTTCGTGGCGGGCGACATCGTCCACTTCACCCCGCACGAGCGCCACCAGGTGGTCAACCGGGGCCAGGCGGACTTCGAGTTCTACGCGATCTGGTGGGACGCCGAGCTGGCCGGGAAGTTCGCCGTCCGTCACCAGGAGTCCACGTGACCGGCCGTGCCCGTCCGGCGGTGGTCGTCGCCGCGACCCCGACCCCGAACGGGGACCTGCACGTCGGCCACATGGCCGGCCCGTACCTGTCCGGCGACGTCTACGCCCGCTACCTGCGGGCGAACGGCCGCCCGGTGATCTACACGACCTGCACCGACGACAGCCAGAGCTACGTCGTGTCCACCGCGCACCGACTGGGCACCACGCCCGAGCAACTGGTGGAGACGTCCACGGCGAAGATCGAGCGGTCGTTACGGGCGATGGGCACGCTCATGGTGGGCCTGCCCCCGATCGACGACCGCTACCGCCGCACGGTCCTGGACCACGTGGCGGACCTGCACGCGGCGGGCCGGTTCAGGTCGCGGGCGGTGCGCCTGCCCTACGCCGAGAACGCGGGCCGGTTCCTCTACGACGGCCTGGTCTCCGGCACCTGTCCGGTGTGCCTGGTGGGCAGTTGCGGCGGGGCGTGCGAGAACTGCGGGCACCCCAACAACTTCGACGAGCTGATCGACCCGAAGTACACCATCGACCCCTCCGACCCGGTGGTCTACCGGGTGCAGACGATCCTGGTGCTGCCGATGGAGGAGTACCGCGACCGGCTCATCAGCTACTACGCCTCCCACGCGCCGCGCTGGCGCCCGCACGCGAAGCAGCTGATCGGTGAGCTGCTCGCCCGGCCGCTGCCGGACGTCCCGGTCACCTTCCCCGGCACGTGGGGCATCGCGGCGCCGTTCCCGGAGACACCGGGCCAGGTCCTCTACCCGTGGATCGAGGCGATGCCCGCGTCCATGTACGCCACGTGGTGGGCAGCGGGCCAGGTCGGCCAAGGCGGCAGCGCCACCGACCACCACTGGCGAGCGGACCACGACGCGGAGCTGGTGTACTTCCACGGCTTCGACAACGTCTACCACTGGGGTCTGGTCGACCTGGTGATGCTGCTGGCGCACGGCGACAAGTACACGACGCCGGAGTCCAACGTCTGCAACGAGTTCTACGACCTGGACGGCGAGAAGTTCTCCACCAGCCGCAACCACCTGATCTGGAGCGCGGGTTCTACCTGGCGCTGACCGCGCCGGAGTACCAGCGCACCGACTTCAGCCGCGAAGCACTGCACGCCGTCACCACGCGGCGGCTGGTGGAGCCGTGGAACGAGCTCGCCGACGCCGTGTCGCTGGCGTTGCTCGGCGTGGACTCCGCGGCGCCGCTGCGCACCACGGAGGAGGGCAGGCGTCGCGCGTCGGCCGTGCTGGACCGCTTCCGGCTGTGCTACGAGCTGCCCAACTTCAGCCTGGGCCGGGCGGCGGAGACCGTCGTCACCCAGCTCGATCGGCTGCGCATGCGGGCCAGGTCGGCGGACGACAAGCGCGACGGGCACCCGGCCGGCGACCTGCTGCTGGAGACCCGCACCCTGCTCGCGTGCGCCGCGCCGATCCTGGTCGACGTCGCGGACGCGCTGCGCGCAGAGGGCGTGGACCTCGACCTGGCGTCGGTGCGGGACGAGTCCGTGCCCGCGTTCCGGTTCCCGCAACTGCCCGCCACCACCACGCCGACCGGACGCTCGCCCGCGCTCGACGGCGCCCGCTAGGAGGTATCCGCCATGAAACTGCTGACTGTGGAGACCCGCCAGTACCTCGAGTACTACCACTCGCGTTACCGGCAGGTGCAGGACCTGGGCGTGGACCTGTACGTGCTCAACGGCGAGGGCACCGAGGACTTCTGGCCCGCCGACCACTACCGCCTGGTCGGGTCGAAGAACATCGACGAGATGATCGCCGCCGCCAAGCAGTGGCACGCCACCGAGGCGTTCGACGGCGTGATCACGTTCTCCGAGGCCGCCGTCGTC
>NZ_LGED01000274.1 GCF_001280085.1 Saccharothrix sp. NRRL B-16348
CCGTTCACCTCTACCCGCGGCTCCGACTGATGGCTGCCCCCTTGATACGTGTGGTAGCCCGGAGGGAGGTCGGTGGGATGACACGAAACCCGCACCAACGACGGACCCGGACACATGACCGGGGTAGTTGGGGTCATCCTGCTGATCTGCCCGTCCGGCGAGGACAGTTTTAATCTTTGAAGCCTTGGCTTCGACCCAAGCTCCCGCGTGAGATCGACCCAAGGGCCGGGATCCGACCGCCCAGGGCAGCACGGCGTGCGATCCACCGAGCCAGCGCAGCCCCAGGCGCAGTCGACCCAGGCCACACCCGGCGTGCGACCGCCCCAGACCCGCTCCGGGCCCCGGGCTGGGGGCTCCGGACTGGGGCCTTGGACTGGGTGTGCTTCGCAGGGGTCCTCGCCCAGGGGACCCCTGCTTTTATTCTGCCGGCGGGGTCTGACAATTTTGTTCCCCCGAAGCACTGAGCTGCGCTGACGGCGTAAGCGGTTGGCGCGGGGGTGAAGTTCGAGTTTCCTGGAACGATGAGCACCGTGCTGATCGGGGTGGAGAACGTCGCCACCCCCAAGTGGGCCCGTCGACGCGGTGGGACGTCGGTGAGCTTGGGCAAGGCCCTCAAGAGCCTGCCGTCGGCGGTGGCGATGGTGGTGCGGCTCGCCTGGCGCACTTCACCCCGGCTCACGTTGATGGCGGGCCTGGTGCACGTGCTGTCCGGTGGCGTGACGGCGTTCGGGCTGCTCGCCACGGCCGACGTGTTCTCCGCGCTGCTCCGGGACGGGCCGACGCCGCAGCGGGTGACGGAGGCGTTGCCCGCGCTGGCGGTGGTGGTCGGGTCGTTCGTGGTCCGCGCGTTGCTCGACACGGCGGTCGCGGCGGTCGAGAGTTCGCTCCGGCCGCGTGTCACGCGTGAGGCGAACGACGAGGTGACGGCGGTGCTGGTGCGCGCCCAACTCCTCGCGTTCGAGGACGCCGACTTCCGCGAGCTGGCCCGCCAGGGCGGCCGGCGCGGCGTCCGCTCGCTGGAGAGCAGCCTGCGGTACCTGGCGGACCTGCTGTCCGGCGGCATCTCGCTGGTCGCGGCGGTGGTGACGGTCGGGTTCCTCAACCCGTGGCTGGCGCCCGCGCTGCTGCTGGCCGCGTTCGCGAACGCCTGGGCGTCGGCGCGGGCGTCCAAGCTGCGCTACGAGCACTTCCTCGACTCGGTGACCCGCAACACCCGCAAGGGTGTGGTGGAGGAGGTCGCGACCGAACGCGACTTCGCGTTGGAACGGCACGCCCTGACGTTGCAGGAACAGCTGCTCGGCGAGCACCGGCGCATCGCGAACAGCCTGATGGCCGACGAGATCCGGATGGCGCACCGCACGAACATGGTGCGGCTGACGGGACGCGCGCTGGCCGGCGTCGGCACCGCGATCGCCTACGTCGTGCTGGGCGTCCTGCTGCACACCGGCGGCATGGAGCTGGCGCTGGCGGGCACGGCGGTGCTGGCCATGCGCACCGGGTTCTCGTCGCTGGCGTCGACGACCCGTGCGGTCAACTCGCTCTACGAGGACTCGTTCTACATCGACTTCTACCGGAAACTGCTGGTCGAAGGCGCGGAACGGGCGCAGGGCAGCTCGCCGGTCAAGGCGCCGGAGGACCCGGAGAGCATCACGCTGACCGACGTCTCGTTCACCTACCCGGGCGCGCCGAAGCCCGCGTTGCGCGAGGTGAACCTGACCGTGGCGAGGGGCGAGGTCATCGCGCTGGTGGGGGAGAACGGGTCGGGCAAGACGACCCTGGGCAAGGTGCTGACCGGCCTGTACCCGGCGTCGTCGGGCACGGTCGCGTGGGACGGCGTCGACCTGGCCGAGGCCGACCCGACCTCGGTGCACTCGTCCATCGCGGTGATCGCGCAGGACCCGGCGCAGTGGCCGATGACCGCGCGGCACAACGTGACAGTCGGCCGGCTGGACCGCGAGGACGACGAGGCGTGGCAGGAGGCCGTGGCGAAGTCGGGCGCGGACGAGGTGCTGGCGAGCCTGCCCGCCGGGCCGGACACCGTGCTGTCGCGGCAGTTCAACGACGGCCAGGACCTGTCCGGCGGGCAGTGGCAGCGGATGGGCATCGCCCGCGGCATGTACCGGGACGCGGCGGTGCTGGTGGCCGACGAGCCGACGGCCGCGCTGGATGCCAAGGCGGAGGCGAGGGTCTTCGAGGGCCTCCGCGAAGCGACCGCGCGGCGCACCACGATCCTGGTGACGCACCGGCTGGCGAACATCCGCAACGCCGACCGGATCGTCGTGCTCGACCAGGGCCGCATCATCGAGCAGGGCACGCACGAGCAGCTGATGGCGTTGCGCGGGCACTACTTCGAGCTGTTCGAACTGCAGGCCTCCGCGTACCGGGGCGGACTGCTGGCGTCCACGAGCGACTAGATCACCGCACGCCAGGCCGCTGACCGTCCTTCTCGCTGGAATCGTAGGTGAATATCATCACCGCGTTCTCGTCGAGAAGCTCCAGTTTGCAACCGTCGCCGGCACCCATTCCGGGAGCCGGCCAGCGGGCCTCTGAGCCGACGCTGACCTTCGTGTCCTTTTCCGTGCCTGACGGTACGGTGGAATCGAAGGCCGTCTTCGCGAGCTCGGTTCCGGAGTGGAATTCCGGTGGAGTTCTCCTCGTTGCCGAATGCCTGGACCTGGAAGGTGATGTACGGTCCGCCGGTCGCCGAGATCGTGAACTCGCAGGTGCTGACCAGCCTCCCCGCGGACTCGGAGACCTGCGGTGCCAACGGTGGTGGCAGGTCAGGCGCCTTCTCTTCTTCTAGGCAGTCAGCTCCAGCGACGACCCTTCCCGGGCCTTGCGGACGCGCAGTCGGGTCGGGATGCGCTGGCGCAGCTCCTCCACGTGCGAGACGAGGCCGACGACCCGGCCGCCCGCGCGCAGCTCGTCCAGCGTGGTCATCACCAGCTCCAGGGTCTCGGCGTCGAGCGTGCCGAAGCCCTCGTCGATGAACAGCGTGTCGAGCACGGCGCCCGCCGCGACCACGTCGGCCAGGCCGAGGGCCAGCGCCAGCGACGCCAGGAACGACTCGCCGCCGGACAGCGTCTTCGCGGGCCGCTGCTGCCCCGAGTAGTCGTCCATGACGTCGAGCCCGAGCCCGCCCCTGGTGCCGCGCGGACCGGCCTCGATCGAGTGGACGAACCGGTAGCGGCCCTGGCTCATCCGCTCCAGCCGGGCGCTGGCGGCCACCGCGACCTCCTCCAGCCGGGCGGCCAGCACGTACGTGCGCAGGGTCATGCTCTTGGCGTTCTGCCCCTGGCCGTTGATCACGTCGGTCAACGCGTCCAGCTCGGCGAACTCGGCCTCCACCGGCTCCAACCGCAGCCACGCGGCCCGCAGCTGCTCGGCCAGGTCGGCGGCGCGGGCGGCCCTCGTGCGGGCGTTCGTCAACGCCGTCGCGGCCTCGGTCGCCGCGGCGCTCGCCACCCGGAACCGCTCCTCCGCGCCCGCCACGTCGACCTCGGCGTCCGGGTCGGTGTCGGGCAGCTCGGCCAGCGTGCTCTCGGCCGCCGTCCTGGTCTTCTCCACGTCGCGGATCCGGGTCTCCAACTCGGCGACGGCGGTGGCCGGGCGTGCCGCGGCCAGGGCGTCGGCCACGTCGGCGAACCCGGCGAGCGACGCCAGCCGCGCCACCTCCAGCCGCTGGTCGGCCAGGCGTTCCTCGTGCTCGGCCACGGCGGCGCGGCGGGTCGCCAGCTCGGTCAGCGCGTCGGCCAGGTCGCCGAGGTGCGCCCGGCGCGTCACCACATCCGGGAAGTCGCCGCGCGCCTCCTCCAGCCGCGCGCCACGCTCCTCGACGGCCTCCACCAGCTGCGTCCGCTGCGCGCCCGCCTCGGCCAGTTCTCGTTCCAGCGCGCTCCGCTGGTCGAGCGCGCGCTGCACCTTGGCCTCCAGCTCGGCCAGCGCGGCCTGTCTGCTCTCCAGCTGTTCGGCCACCGCGACCACGGATCGGTGCTCGCGCTCCAGCTCGGCCGGCGGCCGGTCGCCCAACTGCGCGCGCAGCAACGCCAGCCGTTCCTCCAGCCGGTGCGCTTCCTGCTCGGCCCGCTGACGCCGGTCGAGCGCGCGCTGGTCCTCTTCGGCGGCGCTGTCCTCGTCCAGGGCCGTCACCGCGTCCAGCATCGGCTGCGCGGGCGACGGGTGCTCGGCCGAACCGCACACCGGGCACCCGTGGCCCGCGCGCAGCTGCCCGGCCAGCTCGACCGCCATCCCGTCGAGCCGTTCCCGGCGGATCCGGAGCAGCTTCTCGCGGGCCTTCTGCTGCGCGTCCACCGCGTCCCGCCGCGCCTCGTCGGCCTCCCGGAACGCCCGCTCCACACGCGGCAGCTCGGCCGCGGCGGCGGCCAGGCCCGACACCTGCGGCAGCCGGGCGGCGGCCTCCGCCGACTCCTCCACGGCGCTCTTCGCGGCGGCCAACCGGAGCGGCACCTCGTCCAGTTGCGTGACCAGCGTGGCCAGCCGCTGGGACGTGGTGGCGACGTCACGGTCCAGCTGGGCGATCCGCCGCTGGTCCGCGCGCTGCCGCTCGGCGTCGGCGGCCAGGCTCGTGAGGCTCCCGGCTTCCTCGCGCAGGCGTTCGCCGTCGCCTCGCAGGTCGGCGCCCTCGTAGCCGAGCGCGGCCACGGCGGCGGCCGCGGCCTGCTCCTGGGCGACGGCGGCGTCCAGCTCGCGGGCCAGCTTCACCGCGCGTTCCTGCGCGGGCACGACGACCGCGGCCTGCCGTGCCGCGTCACGTTCCGCGACCCACGCCCGCAAATCCGGCTCCACTCGCGCGTACCGGTCGAGGTGGCGGCGCGCGTCCCGCACCCGGCGGACCCGCTCGTGCCGGGCCCGCGCCTCCTGCCAGTCCCGTTCGGCCACGGCACGCCGTCCGGACGCCTCCGCCTCGACCACCTCGGCGTCGCGTTCGTCCTCGTCCAGCCGCTTGAGCAGGGAGCTGAGCCACTCCTGGTCGCCACCGCCCTCCGGCGGCTCCTCCAACGCGGCCTCGGCGACCCGCTGCACCAGGTCGCGGTGCACCTGGCCGAGCTGCGCGACCTCACGCCTGCGTTCCGCGCGGCGGTCCCGGAACCACCTCTCCACGTCCAGGAACCGCTCCGTGCCGAACAGCTTCTCCAGCAGCTTCTCCCGCTCGGCGGTCTCCGCGCGCAGGAACCGGGCGAACTCGCCCTGCGGCAGCAGCACCACCTGGAAGAACTGCTCGGCCGTCATCCCGAGCAGGCCCTCGACCTCGCGGGCCACGTCGTCGATGCGGCTGTGGCCCTCGCCGGTCCACCCGCTGATCCACGTCAGCGACACCTGCGCCTGCTGCCGGGTCGCGCCGTCGCCGCGCTTCTTCGGCCGCTCGTACTCGGGGCTGCGCTTGATCCGGAACCGCCTGCCGCGCACGGTCAGCTCCAGCTCCACGTACGTGGGGGTGTCGCGGTCGGCGTAGTCGCAGCGCAGCCGCTTCACGTCGCCGCGCGCGCCGGGCACCTTGCCGAACAGCGCGAACGCCACGGCGTCGAGCAGCGTCGTCTTGCCCGCGCCCGTGTCGCCGTGCAGCAGGAACAGGCCGTCCGCGCCGAGCAGGTCGAAGTCGACCTCCTCGCGCACCGCGTACGGGCCGAACCCGCTGACCGCCAACCGGTGCAGCTTCACGACTCGTCCTCCCGGGCCGCCGCGGCGAACGCCTCGCGCAGCAGGGCCAGTTCCCGCGGGCCCGGCTGGTCGCCGCGCACGTCCTCGACGAAGCAGCAGGCGATCTCCTCGTCGCTGCGGCCGCGCACCCGTTCGGCGAACCTCAGCTCGCCGGTCCGCCCGCCCTCCGGCCGCCACTCCACGTGCACCGCGTGCGGGAACCGCTTCTGCAGCCGGCGCAACGCGTCCAGCGGACGCACCCGGTCGGTCAGCGTGACGGACAGGAAGTGGTCCTCGACCGGCTCGTGGTCCGGGTCGAGCAGCAGGTCGTCGAGCGCGCCGCTCACCGTCGACAGCGCGCGCGGCACCGGCAGGGCGCGCCGCTCCACCCCGGCCAGCCCGCCCGCGTCCAACTCGACCAGCCACACCGACTTGTGGTGCCGCGCCTCGGAGAACGAGTACGCCACCGGGCTGCCCGAGTACCGCAGGTGCCCGGCCAACGTCTGCTGACCGTGCAGGTGGCCCAACGCCACGTAGTCGACCCCGGCGAACACCGCGCCCGGCACGTCCTGCACACCGCCCACCGCGATGGTCCGCTCCGACTCGCACGGCTCGCCGCCGGTCACGAACGCGTGCGCCATCACGACCGACCGGGTGCCCTGCCGGGCCGCCAGGTCCAGCCTGATCCGCCGCATCGCCTCGGTGAGCACGCCGCCGTGACCCTTGCCCCCGACGGCCTCGACCGCCTCGACGCCGAGCGCGTGCCGGGCCGTCTCCGGCTCCAGGAACGGGATCCCGTACACGGCCACCGGGCCGTGCGCGTCGGCGAACAGCACCGGGTCGTGCAACTCGGCCACGCGCGTGCGCAGGTGCAGGCCGCCCGCCTCGGCGAACGCGCCCAGGAAACCCAGCCGGGCCGCCGAGTCGTGGTTCCCCGGCGTGATCACGATCTGCGCGCCCGCCTCGCGGATCCGCTTGAGCACCCGGGAGCACACCGCGACGGCCTCCGCGTTCGGCACCGCCCGGTCGAACAGGTCTCCCGCGACCACGACCGCGTCCACCCGCTCGTCCGACACGGTGTCGGCGAGGCCGCCGAGCACCGCTTCCTGCTCTTGCAGCAGGTCACGGCCGTGGAAGGTGCGCCCCACGTGCCAATCGGACGTGTGCAGGATCTTCACGCCGGCCACGGTAGGGCCGTTCGGCGGTCTGATCGTTCAACCTCCCCGGCGTGTCGCTCGAACGTGTGGTCGTACACCCGTGCGCGATGATCGGGGGATGACAGCGGTCCTCAGCACGGCGGCGGTGGTCGTGGCGCTCCTGCTCGCGGGCGCTCTGGTGTTCCTGTGGCGGCTCTACCAGGACAGCGTGCGGCGCACCGACGCCGCGCTGGCTGCGGTGCAGGCCGAACGGGAACGCGGCGACGCGCAGTGGGCGGCGTTGCAGCGCTACGAGGTGGCGTTCTCCTCGGTCAGCGGACGCGGCGAGCTCGGCGAGAAGGTGCTGGTGGAGACGGCGCGGGTGCTCGGCCTGCGGGAGGGCATCCACTTCGACCTGCAGGTGGACGTGGCCGGCGGCGGGTCGGTGCGGCCGGACCTGGTGCTCAACGTCGGCGGCGGGCGGCGGGTGCCGGTGGACGCGAAGATGAGCATGGCCACGTGGGCGGAGGCGGTGGAGACCGACAACGCGGCCGAGCGCGTCGACGCGTTGCGCGTGCACGTCCGCAACATCCGCGCGCGGGCCGCCGAGCTGGCGGGCAAGGGCTACCAGCGGTGGGCCGACGCCATCTACGGGACGATCATGTTCGTGCCGAACGACGGCGCGGTGGTCGCGGCCCTGGACACCGACCCGGAGCTGCTGCGGTGGCTGCTCGACCGGCGGGTGTTCCTGTGCGGGCCGACCGGGTTCGCGGTGATCGCGTCGGCGGCGATGTTCGCGGTGACCGACCGCGCGCTGGCCGACGACGTCGAGCAGGTCAGGGCGGCCGCGTCACGCGCGCACCGGGCGGCGGACGGCGCCATCGACGCGGTGAACCTGTCGAGCACGCACCTGCAGCGGTTCCTGTCGGCGCGCCGGCGCGAGCTGGACGCGTTGGAGGGATTCCGGGCGGCCGTGGAGCCGTTGAGCAACGCGTCGTCCGACGTCACACCCCTGCCACTGGTGAGGCGGACGGACGAGGCAGGCCTCGGTGCACCCTTGGACGCCCGGGAGGCGTAATAGAGTGTGTCGGGACTGAGGCCGAACGAGGAGTGTGCGTGACCGCTGCAATGCGTGACGACTCGCGCAGCGAGCCGGAGGACGACGAGTTCACCGCCGTCCGCTGGAACGACCGCGCCATGTTCGGCAGCTTCCGGGGTCTGCCCTGGTGGGCGGCCGTGCTCATCGCGTTCGTGGTGGCCATCGTCGGCACGTTCGTCGACGTGAACTCGGCCACGAAGACGGTGGGCTGGGTGTTCGCCATCACGTTCTTCGTCGGCTGTGTCGGCGCCGTGGTGTTCGTCGAGCGGCGCTCGATGTTCGGCCCGATCGTCCAGCCACCGCTGGTGCTGGCGATCGTGGTGCCGATCCTGGTCGTGATGACGCAGGGCATGCCCGGCGGCGGGCTGGCCGCGATCGGCCTCGGGCTGGGCAAGCCGTTGATCGACGGTTTCCCGGCGATGGCGATCACGACGGCGTGCACGGTGATCATCGGCATCGTGCGCGTGGCGACGCAGAAGGACCCGAACCGGCCGACCAAGGACGAGGTCCGCGAGGCCAAGCGCAGGCCGGACAAACCGCGCCGCGCCGACCGTGCCGACCGCCCCGCGCGCCCTGACCGCGCCGAGCAGCCCCAACCGGACGACCGCCCGAAGAAGCGCCCCCGCGCCGAACGCTCGGACGCCCCGGCCGACCGCCGCCGCCCGTCCCCGGCCGCCGACGAGGACCGCCCCAAGCGCCCCCGTCCACCGGCCGGCTCCCCGGACCGCCCCCGCCGCCCCGCCCCACCCCGCGAAGGCGGCCGCCCTCCGCGCAGGCCCCGTCCCCGCGACGACGACTGATCCCCGCGCGCCGGCTCACGCCTCGTGGTGCAGCAGCCAGCGCTTCACGTCCGCGCCCCAGCGGAAGTTGCCGATCGCGCCGCCCGTGCGGATCACCCGGTGGCACGGCACGAACAGGGTGGCCGCGTTGCGGGCGCACGCGGTGGCGGCGGCGCGGACGGCGGCGGGTCGACCGGCCAGCAGGGCGTAGTCGGCGTAGCTGACCGGCTTGCCCGCCGGAACGGTGCGGAGCGCGTCCCACGCCCGCTGCGTGAACTCGCCCCCGCGCTGCCGCACCGGCACGTCGACGATCGCGTCCAGGTCACCGGCGTGGTAAGACCGCACGGCCCTGGTCACGGCGCCCAGGTCACGCCGGTGCGCGAGCGTCGTCGGCCGCAATGACGGCGACACCTGGGGCAGCAGGTCGTCCACGTCCGCGGTCCAGCCGCTGGCCAGGACGGCGCCGTCCATGGCGACGACGGCGGTGAAAGGGCTGATCGGGGTGTCGATGGTCGACACGTGGCCGGTGCTCACGCGGTCCTCCTCAAGTGCATCGCGGCGTACGAGCGCCAAGGGCGCCACGCGATGTTGTCGCTGGTCAAAGGGATGTCAGGGGCGCCGAGCACGCGCATCACGACGTACGAGGCGACCGCCGGGCCGACACCGGGGAACGCCGACAGCTCGGCGTGCAGCTCGTCCGCGTCACGGCCCACGTCGACCCGCAACGTGCCGTCGGCCAAGGCCCGCGCCACCGGCGAGTCGATCGCCGACGGCGCCGGGTACAAGTGCGTCACCGGACCGTCGGGCTGCTCCAGCGGCTCGCCCGGCGCGTGGTGGCCGAGCGACCTGAGCAGGGTTTCCGCTCCGTCGACGCTGCCCGGCAGCCGCACGCCCGGCCGGGCGATGACCGACGGCCGCAACGTCGGGTCGGCGGCCAGGAAGTCGTCCACGGCCACGGGGTCGGCGTCCAGGTCCAGCAGCCGCCGCACCCGGCTCACCGCGCTGCCCAGGTCACGCAGGTCGGTCAACCGCAGCGAGCACGACACGTGCCCCGCCGCGGGCTCCAGCAGCACGGTCGCCTGACCGTGCGGCAGGCGCAACGACCGCGCGTAGCAGCGGTCCGTCACGTGCTCCACGCCCGGGATCGCGTGCGCCCGGAAGTACGCCAGCAGGCCCGCCGCGTCGAACGGCGGCCGGTACGGCAGGCGCAGCGTGATGCGGCCCGCCGTGCTCGACGCGGCCCGGGTCGAGCGCATCGCCGACGGCGTGGTCGCGAACACCGTCCGGATCGTGTCGTTGAACTGCCGCACGCTGGCGAAACCGGCCGCGAACGCGATGTCCGTGAACGACAGGTCGGTCGTCTCGATCAGCAACCTCGCGGAATGCGCGCGGTGCGCCCGCGCGAGCGCCAGCGGTCCCGCGCCCAGTTCGGCGGTGAGCACGCGGGTCAGGTGGCGTTCCGAGTAGCCCAACCGCGCCGCGAGCCCCGGCACGCCCTCCCGCTCCACCACGCCGTCGGAGATCAGGCGCATGGCGCGGGCGGCCAGGTCGGCCCGCAGATTCCACTCCGGCGAGCCGGGCACGGCGTCCGGCAGGCACCGGCGGCACGCCCGGTAGCCGGCGGACTGGGCCGCCGCCGCGGTCGGGTAGAACTCGGCGTTGCGGCGCTTCGGCGTCACCGCGGGGCAGGACGGCCGGCAGTAGATCCGGGTCGTGCGCACCGCGAGGATGAAGCACCCGTCGAAGCGGGCGTCGCGGGCGGCGACGGCCCGGTAGGCGCGTTCGTCGTCGAGGAGCATGGGACCCACTCTGCCAGCGGCGGGACGTGGGGTCTCGCGGGAATCGGACACGGCGTTGGGGGCGCGTAGACTCACCCACCGTGAGTTTGACCCTCGGTATCGTCGGCCTGCCCAACGTCGGCAAGTCCACCCTGTTCAACGCCCTCACGCGCAACGACGTGCTGGCGGCGAACTACCCGTTCGCGACCATCGAGCCGAACGTCGGCGTGGTGCCGCTGCCGGATGCCCGCCTGGCGAAGCTGGCGGAGATCTTCGGCTCCGAGCGCGAAGTGCCGGCGGTGGTGTCGTTCGTCGACATCGCGGGCATCGTGAAGGGGGCGTCCGAAGGCGCGGGGTTGGGGAACAAGTTCCTCGCCAACATCCGCGAGGCCAACGCGATCTGCCAGGTCATCCGGGTGTTCGACGACTCCGACGTGATCCACGTCGACGGTCGGGTCGACGCGGCCGCCGACATCGAGACGATCAACACCGAGTTGATCCTGGCAGACCTCCAGACGCTGGAGAAGGCCATCCCGAGGCTGGAGAAGGAAGCCCGCACGCAGAAGGACCGCCGTCCGGCGCTGGAGGCGGCGCAGCAGGCGCGCGAGATCCTCGACGGCGGGCGCACCCTGTTCGCCGCGCAGTCCGAAGTGGATGGTTCGCTGCTGCGCGAGCTGAGCCTGCTCACCGCGAAGCCGTTCCTGTACGTGTTCAACGCCGACGAGGCCGTGCTCACCGACGAGGCGAAGCTCAAGGAGCTGCGCGAGCTGGTGGCGCCTGCGGACGCGGTGTTCCTCGACGCCAAGGTCGAGGCGGAACTGCTGGAGCTGGACGAGGAGTCCGCCCGCGAGCTGCTGGAGTCGATCGGCCAGCACGAGCCGGGCCTCTACTCGCTGGCGCGCGCCGGCTTCCACACCCTCGGCCTGCAGACCTACCTGACGGCCGGCCCGAAGGAATCGCGGGCGTGGACGATCCCCAAGGGCGCAACCGCGCCGCAGGCCGCCGGCGTGATCCACACGGACTTCGAGCGGGGCTTCATCAAGGCCGAGGTGGTGTCGTTCGCCGATCTGGTGGAGGCGGGCTCCATGGCCGCCGCGAAGGCCGCCGGCAAGGTCCGCATGGAGGGCAAGGACTACGTGATGGTCGACGGCGACGTCGTGGAGTTCCGCTTCAACGTCTGACCGGCTGGGCACTCGCGCGCAAGGCCGGCCGGCGAGGGAGGTCGGATGGGGTCATCCGGCCTCTTCGGGGTCCTCCACCCCTCCAGAGTGGTACGATATCCGGTACCAGCGAAGAGGGGGTGCCTGCCGTGTCCATCACAGCGAGCGAGGCGCGCAAGGAACTGTTCCCGCTGATCAAGAAGGTCAACGAGGACCACGACCCCGTCGAGATCGTGTCCAAGCACGGAAACGCCGTGCTGATCTCCGCCGAGGACTACGCCGCCCTGCGTGAAGGCTCGTATCTCCTGCGCTCGCCCGCGAACGCGCGTCGGCTGCTCAAGGCCTACGAGAACGCGTTGAGCCGGATCAACGTCTCCGAGCGTGCGCTGATCGACCCGGATGCGGCAGACGCGGACAAGGGCGGCGCGTGAGGCTCGTCTTCGAAGAGCACGGCTGGGAGGACTACACGTCCTGGCTCAAGAACGACCGCAAGACGCTCGCCCGGATCAACAAGCTCATCGAGGACGTCCTCCGCGACCCCTTCACCGGGATCGGCAAGCCCGAGCCCCTCAAGTACCACCTCCCCGGTGCTTGGTCCCGGCGGATCGACGACGAGCACCGACTGGTCTACCTCGTCGTCGACGACGAGATCGTCATCCTCGCTGCCCGCTACCACTACTGATCGCCGACCACCACGCGGCCCGCAGTGGGCCTTTCCCAAGGTGTGGTGGCGCCCGTGGGACGTGCGGTGAGGCGGACTTCGGTCTGCAGCTGCGGATACATCCAGTCGGGCAGGGTGTCCATGGCCGTGGACGCTAGGTCGTGAGTCGGTGACCCGGTAGTCGCACGATGGCGTGGGCGAGGGGTGGTTGCGGACCGGTGGGGCTTGATCATGTGGTGGTGAACGGACCTCGGGGCGGTGCGCTCAGGTGAGCGCACCGCCCCGAGGTACTGTGCTCTGGCGTCAGCGCACCTGGTTGCGGCTGTGGCGGGCCAGGGCGAAGACGCCCCCCGCGGTGGCGAGCATGGCCAGGGCAGAGACGGTGAATACGACGATGTCGGTGGTCATGCGATTTTTCCCCTTGCGTTGATCTCCCACTCGTCTTGACGTCCGGGTACCCGGTTTCGTGGCCCGACAGTCGTGTAATTCACACGATCGTGGAGGTAGATGCAGTGGGACTGCGTGCACTTGAGGGGCGGGTGCTCGCCTACGCGCCGTGGATCCTGGGCGTGTCGCTGCTCGGGCACCTGGCGATGGTCGCGTTCCAGGCGAAGATGACCATGGTGGACCTGATGGTCTACCGGAACGCCTCACCGGAGCTGTTCACCGGCCTGCTCTACGAGTGGCGGCTCAAGGAGTTCTCCGACCAGTTCGCCCTGCCGTTCACCTACCCACCGTTCTCCGCGCTCGTCTTCGTGCCGCTGTCCTGGGTGCCGTGGGGCCTGGCCCGCTGGTTCTGGCAGCTCGCCTGCCTGGCCTGCCTCTGGTTCGTCACCCGCAAGTCGCTCCAGCTCGTCGGCAGCAACGACCCGCGCCGCGCGATGCTGTGGACCGGCCTGTTCGTGTGGGTCGAACCGGTCCGCACGACCCTGAACTACGGGCAGATCAACCTGGTCCTGGCCGCCCTCCTGCTCGGCACGATGGTCAGCGCCCGGAGCTGGAAGCAGGGCGCGGGCGTCGGCGTCGCGGCCGGGTTGAAGCTCACGCCCGCCATCTCGGGCCTGTACTTCCTGATCAACCGCCAGTACAAGGCGGCGGTGTGGTCGATCGCGGCGTTCTTCGGCACGGTCGCGGTGGCGTACGCGGTGTCGCCCCGCCTGTCGAACGAGTACTGGTTCCACCTGCTCGGTGACGCCTCCCGCGTCGGCCCGGTCGCCTCGGCGATCAACCAGTCGCTGCGCGGCGCCTTGTCCCGCACGCTCGGGTACGACATCGGGACCGGGCCGGTCTTCCTGGGCGCGGTGGTCGTCGCGGCCGTGCTCACGGGGTTCGCGCTGCACGCGTCGGTCAAGGCCAAGGACACGTTGGCGATGATCGTGTCCGTCCAGTTCCTCGGCCTGCTCGTGTCGCCGATCTCGTGGAGCCACCACTGGGTGTGGGCGGTGCCCGCGCTGATGTGGCTGGTCCACGCGGCGAAGCACCGGCTCGCCACGGTCACGGCGGTCGCGTGGATCCTGGCGATCGGCAGCTACCTGATCTCGTTCCTGCTCAAGACGCAGCCGTCGATCTGGGTCATCCCGCGCCCCTGGTACTACTCGGCGCTGGGCTGGGTCTACCCGGCGGTGGGCGTGCTCACGCTCGTCACCATCGCCGTGGTGCTCCGGCAGCGGGCGCCGAAGTCACAGGAAGACGTCGAGCACCCCGTCGATCTCCTCCGCGAGTGACACGTCCAGCGCCGTGATCCCGCCGCTGGAGTGCGTGCCGCAGCGGAACGTGAGCGTGCGCCAGCGGATGTCGATGTCGGGGTGGTGGTTGTCGTTCTCCGCGATCTCCGCCACCCGGTTCACCACCTGCAGCGCCTGCGCGAAGCTCTCCAGCTCCACCGTGCGCACCAGCGCGGCGTCCTGCGCCCGCCACGAGGGCAGCGAGGACAGCGCGGCGGTCACCTGGTCGTCGGTCAGCAGCTCGGCCATGGCCCTGATCGTCCCACCGAGCGGGGTAAGCTGCGCGTTCGCCACGGGAGTCCGGTGCTGCGCCGGGCTGAGAGGAAGGCGCGCGAGCCTTCGACCGTCCACACCTGATCCGGGTCATGCCGGTGTAGGGAGAGATGATGTTCCGACGAGTGCTGCCCGCCGTGACCGCGTTCGCGCTGCTCACGGCCTGTTCGGTCACCACGTCCGACGCGCCGGCGCCGGGGGAGCGGGTCGTCACGCTGGTGACGCACGACTCGTTCGCCCTCAGCCCCGAGCTGCTGGAGCGGTTCAAGACCGACACCGGCATCACGATCAAGCCCCTGGCCAGCGGTGACGCCGGCGAGGTGACGAACAAGCTGGTCCTCACCAAGGACGCCCCGATCGGTGACGTCGCCTTCGGCGTGGACTCCACGTTCGCCTCCCGCGCGTTGAAGGAAGGGGTGTTCGCCGAGTACGCGAGCCCCGAGGCGCAGAAGGGCGCGCAGCGCTACCAGCTCGACCCGCCGAACCGGCTGCACGCGGTCGACGTCGGCGACGTGTGCCTGAACATCGACGTCGCGGCGTTCAAGGACATCGGCGAGCCCAAGCAGTACGCCGACCTGGCCGACCCGAAGTACAAGGACATGCTGGTGGTCGAGGACCCGGCGACGTCCTCCCCGGGCCTGGCGTTCCTGCTCGGCACGATCGCCACGTTCGGCGAGCAGAACTGGCAGAACTACTGGGGCCAGCTCAAGGCCAACGGCGTGAAGGTCGTCAGCGGCTGGGAAGAGGCCTACACGCAGGACTTCTCCGGCTCCAGCGGCAAGGGGCCGCGGCCGATCGTGGTGTCCTACGCGTCGTCGCCGTCGGCGGAGATCGGTGACGACGGCACGCCGCGCACCAAGGCGCTGCTCGACACGTGCTACCGCCAGGTCGAGTACGCGGGCGTGCTCGACGGCGCCAAGAACCCCGAGGACGCGAAGAAGGTCCTGGACTTCCTGCTCGGCGAGCAGGTGCAGGCCGACGTGCCGGGCACGATGTACGTCTACCCGTCACGGGAGGGCGTCGCGCTGCCGGAGGCGTGGACCAAGGCCGCGCCGCTGCCCGCCACCGCGCGGTCCCTGCCCGCCGCCGAGGTCGACGCGAACCGCGAGCGGTGGGTGCAGCAGTGGCGCACGTTGGTCCAAGGCTGACCTGGTCCCTCGCCGCGCTGCTGCCGCTGGCGTTCCTCGGCGTGTTCTTCGCGTGGCCGGTGCTGGCGATCGTCGGGCTCGGCCTCGGCGAGGGCGGCGTGCTGCCGGTCCTGGCCCGTGCCGACACGTGGGACCTGGTCGGGTTCACCCTCGGCCAGGCCGCCGCGGCGACGGCGTTGGCGCTGGTCACGGGCATGCCGGTGGCGTTCCTGCTGGCCCGGTGCCGGGTGCGCGGCGCGGGGCTGGTGCGGGCGGCGGTGATGGTGCCGTTCGTGCTGCCGACCGTGGTCGTGGGGCTGGCGTTCCGGGCGTTGTGGCCCGACGGCGGCGTGCTGCCGATCGTGCTGGCCAACGCGTTCTTCAACGTCGCCGTGGTCGGCCGCACGGTCGGCGGCCTGTGGGCGCGGGTCGACCGGCGGGCGGAGGACGCGGCACGGGCTCTGGGCGCGTCACGCTTCCGCGCGTTCACGTCCGTCGTGCTGCCGTCGTTGGCGCCGGCGATCGGGTCGGCGGCGTCGGTGGTGTTCCTGTTCTGCGCCACCAGCTTCGGCGTGGTGCTGGTGCTCGGCGGCGCGCGTCACCGCACGTTGGAGACCGAGATCTACCTGCGCACGGTGGAGCTGTTCGACCTGTCGGGCGCCGCCGCGCTGTCGTTGCTGCAGTTCGTCGCCGTGATCGCGGTGCTCGTGATCGGCGGTCTGGCCCGCCGCAAGCGCGAGAAGTCGCTGTCGCTGCGGATCGAGCCGCCCCGTCGGCCCACCGGCGGCGAGTGGGGCGTGGTCGTCGCGGCGTGGCTGGTCGTGGCCGCGCTGCTCGCCCCGGTCGTGGGGCTTCTCCTGCGGTCGTTGGCCACCGACGACGGCTGGAGCTTCGCCGGGTACGCGGCGTTGGCGGGCACGGGGGAGCGCGGCACGCTGGCCGTGTCCGGGCTGGACGCGGCGCTCAACTCGGTGCGCACGGCGACCGACGCCACGCTGGTGGCGCTGCTGGTCGGCGTGACGTCCGCGGTGGTCCTGGTGGGGCTGCGGCGGCACCGGTCCTGGTTCGCGGAAACCCTGGACACCGCGCTGATGCTGCCGCTGGGGGTGTCCGCGGTGACGCTCGGCTTCGGCTACCTGATCACCATGGACGCCTTGCCCGGCGATTTCCGCACGTCACCGCTGCTGGTGCCGTTGGCGCAGGCGTTGGTGGTGACGCCGTTGATCGTGCGGATCGTGCTGCCGGTGCTGCGTGCCGTGGACGAACGGCTGCGGCAGGCCGCGGCGACGTTGGGCGCGAGCCCGTGGCGGGTGTGGCGCGAGGTGGACTTGCCGCTGGCGGCGCGGTCGCTGCTGGCGGCGGCCGGGTTCGGGTTCGTGGTGGCGTTGGGGGAGTTCGGGGCGACGAGCTTCCTGGCCCGACCGGACGCGCCGACGTTGCCGGTCGTGATCGCGCGGCTGATGTCGCGACCCGGTGAGCTGAACAGCCAGATGGCGTACGCCGCGTGCGCGTTGCTGATGGTGGTGACCACGGTGGCCGTGCTGGTGATCGAGCGGTTGCGCGTGCCGAGCGGCGGGGAGTTCTGATGTCGTTGCGGGTCGACGGGTTGAGCGTGGCGTACGGCCCGGTCACCGCGGTGTCCGCGGTGGACCTGTCCATCGCGGACGGCGAGGTGGTGGCGCTGCTCGGGCCGTCCGGGTGCGGCAAGTCGACGTTGCTGCGCGCCGTGGCCGGGTTGGAGGCGCCGGGCGCCGGGACCGTGTCGTGGGACGGCGTCGACCTCGCCGGGACCCCCGTGCACCGGCGGGGTTTCGGGTTGGTGTTCCAGGACGGCCAGCTGTTCCCGCACCGGGACGTGGCGGGCAACGTGGCGTTCGGGCTGCGGATGCGGCGGGTGGAGCGGGAGGCCCGCGACAAGCGCGTGGCCGCCTTGCTGGACCTGGTCGGCCTCGCGGGGTACGGCGACCGTCGCGTGACCGAGCTCTCGGGCGGTGAACAACAGCGCGTCGCCCTGGCCCGCGCCCTCGCACCGCACCCCAAGCTCCTGCTGCTGGACGAACCGCTGTCCGCCCTGGACCGGGCGTTGCGGGAGCAACTGGCGGTCGACCTGGCACGGCTGCTGCGCGAAACGGGCGCGACCGCTCTCGTGGTGACGCACGACCACGACGAGGCGTTCACACTGGCCGACCGCGTGGCCGTGATGCGGGCAGGCCGGATCGTTCAGGTCGGCGCGCCCACTCAGGTGTGGCAACGTCCGGCCGACGTGGAGACCGCCCGCTTCCTGGGCTGCGGCAAGATCCTCTCCGCCGCCGACGCCGCCCGCCTGCTGGGCGTGCCCGCGCGGGTCGGCCTGCGTGCGACGGCCCTGCGCCTCGACCCTTCCGGCCCGATCACCGCGGACGTCCTGGAACGCGTCCACCGCCGCGACCACGTCCGGCTGCTCGTGCGGCTGGGGGGCGAGGACTACGAGGCCGTGGCTCCGGTCACCTCCCCACCGTCCCCCGGCGACCGCGTCACCCTGTCCGTAGACCACGACGGCGTCGCACTCATCGGCTGACCGGAGTTATCCACAACCCACCGCCAACACCCCGAAACCGTCGGTCCGACCTGGCAGGATCAAAACAAGGGCTCCCCTTGGCCGGGGTACCCCTGCGCAGCATGACCGCGCCACCCCACCGCGCCGCCCCATCCCACCGCGCGACCCCGCACCTACCGCGCGACCCCGCACCCACCGCACGACCCGGCCCCACCGCGCCACCCCACACGCCGTGCCACCACCACGCCCTTTCCTCACCAATAGGGAGGGCTTCGTGTCATCCCGCCGACCTGGCGCAGCCCTACCGCGCGTGTCAAGGGGGCCGTTCACCTCTACCTGCGGCTTGCACTGAGGCGGCCCCCTTGATACGTGTGGTAGCCCTTGTGGAGGTCGGTGGGATGACACGAAACCCGCACCACAACGGATCCGGCGCTCAACCACCAAACCAGGCGTCATCCTGCTGATCTGCCCGTCCGGCGAGGACATGCTTTTAAGCTCTTGAACGTCGGCTCCCGGACCGTTACCTCCGACCCAGCACCCCAGCTCGTTCGGCGCGGCGGAGGTTGGGGAGCACGACAGGTTCCAGGTGGAGTTCGTCCTGTTCGGAGTCGCCGGTATGGCGGTGATGCGATCGGGCTGGCCGGTGGCGGGCATCCTGCTCGCGATCACCGGGATCGGGTTCGCCGTCCTCACGCGGATCTTCGCGAAGGACAGCTGACCCGCGCCGTCATCCACCCAACAACAGCCAACCCCGCCGTCACCCACGCAGATCCAGGGCGTATTCCACGTCCCCGTGTTCGGCGCCTTCGATGTAGTCCGGCCATTCCTCGTGGAACGTCCGCACGTACGTCAACCCGACCTTCTCCATCACCCGCCGCGACCCGGTGTTCACCGCCATCGCGTACGCCACGACCCGCCGCAACCCCACCGCCCGCGTGTGCTCCACCAGCGCCGCGGCGCCCTCCGTCGCGTAACCCCGCCCCCAGAAGTCGGGGTGCAGCCGATACCCCAACTCGGCCACACCCCCGTCCACCGGACTCAGCTCGAACCACCCGATGAACGGCCCTTCGGCAGCTGACACCCCCGGCACCCCCGGCACCTTGAGATGCGCCGCCCACCACCCGCCGCCCATCACCTTCGGCAGCACGACCCGCGCCACGTCCTCCCGCGACACCGGCTTGCCGTCCTCGATGTGCCGCATCACCCGCGGCTCGCCCAGCAGCCACGCCACCGCGTCCACATCGGACTCGGCGAACCCCCGCAACACCAACCGCTCGGTCTCCACCCGCCGATTGTCCGACCTAGTTGTCCTTGGTCGCCAACCGCATCGCCGCCAACGACAGCCCGATCAGGATGTAGCACCCGGCCAACGCCGTGCTGCGCCACAACTCCTCGGTCGGCAACGGGTCGCGCATCACGTCGCTCAACCCCTCCCACGCGGACGTGATGAGGTACGGGTGCAGCCAGTCCAACGCGCTGAAGATGCCCAGCACCGCGAACACGATCACACCGGCCATCGTCGCCGCCATCACGACCAACGGGTGCTCGGTGCACGCCGAGATCGCCATCGCGATCGCCGCCACGCCCCACACCTGCACGGTGACCAGCAGGATCGTCAGCACGATCCGCCCGAGCGCCGCGCCGAACGACAGCGTGGAACCCGACAGCGTGAGCATCCCCTCGCCGCCGAACAGGATCACGCCGGTGATCGCGCCGACGAACGCGATCAACGTCACCGCGAACAACGTCATCGTGGCCACGCCGAACGCCTTGATGCCCAACAGCCTCAACCGACCCACCGGCGTGATCATCAACCCGCGCAGCGTGCCGTGCTGCGCCTCGCCCGCCAGCCCGTCGGCCGCCCAGATCGCACCGACCAGCGGCAACAGCAGCGGCAGCGCCAGGAACAGCGTGAACACCGGCAGCACGAGCCCGTTGCCCGCGACGATGGCGGCCAGGCCGGGCCCCGCGGGACCGTCGCCGTCCACCGCGAACCACAGCCCGATCCCGGCCAGGATCGGCACCAGGCACAGCGACGCCAGCCCGATCACCGTCCGCGGCCGGCGCACGATCCAGCGCAGCTCCGAGCGCAGTTGCCTGCCCAGCGGAGCGCGCGTGGCGACCAGCGCGCTCATCGGGCCCCCTCCTCGATCGTGTCCACGGCGGACAGGTTGTGCTCGGACTCCTCGGCCTCGGTGAGCCGGGCGAACAGGTCTTCCAGACCGGTGCGGTGGCGACGTGCCTCGTGCACCTCGACGCCCGCGTTCACCAGCGTCTGCACCACGACGGGCGCGGTCGTGCCGATCAGCTCGACCCGCACGCCCTCCTCGATCGGCCGCGCCGAGATCCGACCGGCGCGCAACGCGTTCAGCGCGTCGTCCACGTCCGGCGTGACGATCAGCAGCGAACTGCTGTCCGCGTGCAGCAGCTCGGCCAGTTCCCCTTGCGCCACCACGGTTCCCCGGTGCAGCACGGCCACGTGCGTGCACGTCGCCTCGATCTCGCTGAGCAGGTGCGACGACACGACGACGGTGCTGCCCGCCTCGTGCAGGTCCGCGATCACCTTGCGGACCTCGCGCGTGCCCGCCGGGTCCAGGCCGTTGGTCGGCTCGTCCAGCACGATCAGCTTCCGCTTCACCAGCAGCGCGGAGGCCAGCCCCAGCCGCTGCTTCATGCCGAGCGAGTACCCCCGGTAGCGCCGGTGCGCGGCGGCGGCCAGGCCGACCCGCTCCAACGCGTCCTCGACGGCCTGCTTGATGTCGCCCGAGGCGAGCAGCGGCTCGAAGGCCGCCACCCGCCGCAGGTTCTCCCGACCCGACAGGAACGGGTGGAACCCCGGACCCTCGACCAGCGCGCCCACGTGCGGCAACGCCTGCGCGACGCCGTCGGGCAACGCCTTGCCCAGCAGCTCGACCTCCCCCTCGGTCGGCCGCACGAGCCCGAGCAGCATGCGGATCGTGGTGGTCTTGCCCGACCCGTTGGGGCCGAGCATCCCGAGCACCGCCCCCCGCGGCACGTCGAGGTCCACCCTGTCCACCGCGACCGTGCGCCCGTACACCTTGCGCAGTCCCCGCGTCCGGGCCGCGAAGACCGGGGTGGAGCCGGTGCTCACCGGCTCCACCCGCGCGCTGGTCGAGGTGGTCACTTGACCTGGCCGATCGCGTCCACCAGCACCTGCTCCGGCACCGCGCCCGCGGCCACCCGGCCGTCGTCGGTGATCAGCACGCCACCGACCCGCGTGGTGATGAGCGTGCCCGAGCCCCAGTCGCCGCTGACCTGCTTGCCCAGCTGCTTGAGCAGGCCCTGCACGTCGACGTCCTCACCCTGGCCGCGCTCCTGCCAGCGGCCTTCGCGCTGACCCTGCTCCCGCTGCGCGTCCGCGAGCCCGGTCAGGGCGTCGTCCGGCACGCGTGCGGCCAGCACGACGTCCCAGCCCTCGCCGATGACCTGCGGGTTCGCCTCGGTGAACGCCTGCTCGGCGGCGGCCTTGTCCTCGGCCGACGGCGCGTCGACCTCGGGCTCGGTCACCTTCGCCCCGGCGGGCGGGGTGAACGCGAACAGCGACGCGTCCTGCGGGCCGACGTTCAGCTCGGAGAACCCGACCTGCATCGCCGGCGCGTCCGTGCCGTTGGTCAGCACGGCCACCCGCAGCGGCACCCGCAGCTCCGAGTCGACCGCGACGCGCACCTCGCGCAGCACCGTCTTCTCGGTCGGCTTCGGCGTCAGCACCAGCTCGTACACCGGCCGGTTCGCCACCCGGGCGGTGCCGTCGACGGTGACGTCGCTGTACTGCTGGATCGCCGCCACCACCTGGCGGGACAGCGTCACCGGGTCCGTCGGCACGGCCTGCGGCTCACCGCTCAGCTCCGGCTTGCCGTGCTCGAACGACCCGTGCGGCAGCTTGCTGACGGTCTGCTCGGCCGAGTCCCACAGCCACGCGGTCTGCCCGTCGTCGACGAACGTGCGCTCGGAGGCGCCGTTGGGCAGCTGGACCCGCAGCTTGCCCTGGCCGTCGGTCCAGATCCGCAGGTTGCTGGCGCCGTCCGACAGCTGCGGCATGCCCGCGACCGCCGGGATGCCCAGGTCGTTGTTCACGTCCACCGTGCCGCCGAACGCGGCCGGCTCGGCGTTGAGCACCGACTCGACCAGCGCCTCGGCGCTCACGTCCGGCAGCACCGGTGCGGGACCGGCGCCGGCGGGCATCGCGAGCAGCCCGAGCCCGGTCGCACCGGCGACCACGCCTACCGCCGCCGCCACGACGGTCACCCTTCTCCGGTTCATGTGTCCCTCCTCCTACCGGGCAGCCCCTTGCGACCCGACACCACAGACGTTCCTCCGCACGCCCTGAGATCGAGCTGAGAGCGGCCCGGACGCTGAGAGCGGACTGAGACTCCCGCGCCGATTGTCCTCCTCACGGGGCATGCTGTGGGACGTGAGACCACGGGTGCTGGTTGTGGACGACGAGATCGGCGTACGACGCGCGTTGGAACGCGGCCTGTCCGCGGAGGGCATGGAGGTGGTGACCGCCGCCGACGGCCCCAACGCCCTGCGCGTGGCGTTGACCGGCGCGTTCGACGTGGTGCTGCTGGACATCATGCTGCCCGGCCTGTCCGGCTACCGGGTGTTGCAGCGGATGCGCGCCGAGGGGGTGCGCACGCCCGTGCTGATGGTGTCGGCCAAGGACGGCGAAGTCGACCAGGCCGACGGGCTCGACCTCGGCGCCGACGGCTACCTGGTGAAACCGTTCTCGTTCGTGGTGCTGGTCGCGCAGGTCCGGGCGTTGCTGCGGCGCAACTCCGCCGACCTGGCGCGGCGCAGGCTCAAGCTGGGCGAGCTGGTGGTGGACCGCGCCATGCGCGAGGTGAGCTGGGCCGGCGAGCCCGTGTCCCTGTCGCCGCGCGAGTACGCCGTGCTCGACGTGCTGGCCAGCCGTGCCGGATCGGTCGTGACGAAGGACGAGCTGCTGCGCACGGTGTGGGGAGACGAGCAGGCCGCCACCCGCAACGCGGTCGAGGTGTACGTCGGCTACCTGCGGCGCAAGCTCGACGCGATGGGCGCGGGCGAGGTCGTGCGCACGGTGCGCGGCCACGGCTACCTGGCGTCCACGCCCGACCTCGACGCGGCGCTGGGTTCGGCGGGGACCAGGCGCAGGTGAACCTGCGCCGGTGGTGGCCGCCGCGCCGGTGGTGGCTGCGGCGGACGCTGCGGTTCCGGATCACCGTCGTGGCGACCGGCGTGGCCCTGCTGTGCCTGCTCGCGTTCACCCTGCTCGCACCCCAGCTCATCGGGTACGTGCAGGTCAACGCGGTGGACCGGGAGTTGGCCAAGGCGGAGAACGTGCGCGTGCTCGACACCGCGGGCAACCCGCTGGACGGCGGGCCGAAGCCCGACCTGACCGCGGCGGAGATCCGGGCGCTCAAGTCCGGCGAACCCGTGCTGCGGATCGACGGTCCCAGCGCGCACCGGTGGATCGGGCGGGTGGAGTTCGCCGCCGACGGCACACCGCGGCTGCACGTCGCCGGCGACACGCTGGTCGGCTACCGCGAGGCCAACCAGCTGGGCACGCGGTGGCTCGCGGTGGCCGCGGTGCTGGTCGCGGGCCTGGTCGGGATCGCGACGTGGCTGGCCGTGCGGTCGTCGTTGCGGCCCGTGGAGCGGATGCGGGTGGCCGCGGCGGAGCTGCCGCGCGGCCAACGCCTGCCCGTGCCGGCCGCGCGGGACGAGCTGCAAGCGCTTGCGGAGGCGTTGAACGCCCTGCTGGCCCGCCGAGACGAGGCCACCGAGCGGCTGCGCCGGTTCACCGGTGACGCCGCGCACGAGCTGCGGTCGCCCGTGACGTCCGTGCGGGCGCAGGCCGAGGTGGCGGTCGCGCACCCCGACCCGGACTTCTCCATCGAGGTGCTCGAATCGGTGGTGGAGGAGTCCGAACGGCTGTCCGCGCTGGTCGACGCGCTGCTGATCCTGGCGCGCGCGGACACCGGCGAGCTGCCCCGCGCCGAACCCGTCGACCTGGTGCTGCAGGCGCAGGCCGCCGTCGACCGGCTGGGTGAGACGGAGCTGCTCGTGCAGCTGGCCGCGCCGATGTCCGCCTGCCTGATCTCCGCCGCGGGCACGGAGGTCGAGCTGGTGCTGGACAACCTGCTGCGCAACGCGGCCCGGTACGCCCGCACGTTCATCCGGATCTCCGTGCTGCCGGCCGCCCGCGAGGTGCGGTTGCTGGTGGACGACGACGGGCACGGCATCCCCGAGGAGCACCGGGAGAAGGTGTTCGACCGCTTCTACCGGGTCGAATCGGACCGGGGACGGGCCACCGGCGGGTTCGGGCTGGGGCTGGCGCTGGTCGCGCACCTGGTGCGCCGGCGGCGGGGGACGATCCGGGCGGGCGAGTCGCCGGAGGGCGGCGCCCGGCTGGAGGTGCGCTGGCCGCTGTACCGGTGACTCTCGGCTGGTGACTCTTCGCCGGTGACGGCGTGGCGGCGGGCCGTGCTCCTGACAAGATGTGCGACCGTGCCCGAGCTGAGAACCACCACCCTCGTCGACGCGCCGTTGCGGACGGTCGCCGCCGCGCTGCTGGACGCGCGGCTGCTGGCCCGGGCCGTGCGCGGGCTCGGCGTGCGGATCACGGGTGGTGAGCCGGTGCTGTTCGTCGGCGCGACGCTGGCCGGGTCGGTGGGGCCGGTGAACGGGACGCTGGTCGTGACGCGGGCCGACACCACGGGCGTGTCGGCGGAGCTGGTCGGTGGGCCGTTGCCGCAGTTCACGCTGGTCACGGACCTGCTGCACACCGGCGGCGGCACGATGGTGGTCGACTCGGTGGAGTGGTCGAGCCCTGGCGGCCCGTTCGGGCGGCTGGCGGACGTCCTGGTAGGCCGCGGCTTGGCCCTGAAGGTCCTGGAAGCCCGCGCCGCCGCCGTGTCGCAGCGCAGCGTCGAGCTGCTGAGCGCGCGCGTAGTAGTAGGTGCCGCGATCATCCGCGACGGTCTCCTCCTGGCCCAGCAACGCAGCTACCCGCCCGAGGCCGCCGGCAAGTGGGAACTCCCCGGCGGACGCGTCGAACCGGACGAAACGGACCACGCCGCCGTGATCCGCGAGTGCTCGGAGGAACTGGGCGTCACCGTCACCCCAGGCGACCAGCTGGGCCCCGACGTGCCCCTCCGCTCCGACCTGATCCTCCGCGCCTACGCCGCCACCCTCACCTCCGGCACCCCCACTCCCGTGGAACACCGCGCGCTCCGCTGGCTGACCTCCACCGACCTGGACACCGTCGACTGGCTCCCCGCCGACCGCGTCCTCCTCCCCTCCCTCCACCCCCTCCTCCCTTGACCCCCGCGAGAGTCCTACGTTCAGCACGCGAGAGTCCTACGTTCAGAGCACCTGAGTTCAACGCTCGGAACGTTGGACTCGCGGTGCCGAGCGTTGAACTCACGGCGTCCGAACGTAGGACTCTCGCGGCGTGAACGTAGGACTCTCGCGCGGGTGGGTGACGTCAGCCCAGGCCGGACATGCGGAGGGCGGCGTCGAGGCGGTGGCTGCACCGCTCACGGGAGCGTTCCGCGCCGTGCGCCCGCGCCCGGTCCAGCTCGGCCGGGTCGTCCAGCAGGCCCTGGGTCACCTCGCGCACGGACCGCAGCTCCTCGACCACGGCTTCCGCCGTGACCTCCTTCAACTCCGAGTAGTCCTTCAGCGAGGACGCCAGCTCGGCCGGGTCCTTCCGGGTGCACGCCGCCAGGATCTCCAGCAGGTTCGCCACGCCCGGCTGCTCCTCCGGCGCGTAACGCACCTCGCCCCGGTCGTCGGTCACCGCACGCCGGATCTTGCGGCGCACCAGGTCGGGCGGGTCGAGCACGAACACCGTGCCCGCCGCGTCCTTCGCGGTCTTGGCCATCTTCCGCGACGGATCCGCCAGGTCGCGGACCCGTGACGCGGTCGGCGGCACGACGGAGCGCGGCATCACGAACACCTCGCCGTACGTGCCGTTGAACCGACGCGCCAGCACCCGCGCCAGCTCGACGTGCTGCCGCTGGTCGTCACCGACCGGCACCTCGTGGGCGCCCTGCAGCAGGATGTCGGCCGCCATCAGCACCGGGTAGGTGAGCAGGCTCAACCGGACCGACGACCGGCCCGCCGACTTCTCCTTGAACTGGATCATCCGGGCCGCCTCGCCGTACGTGCAGGTGCACTCCAGCACCCACGTCAACGCGCCGAGCTCGCGGACCAGGTCGGACTGCACGGCCACCGAGCGCGGGTCGACGCCGGCGGCGATGAGCACCGCCAACTGCTCCCGCGTCAGTGATCGCAGTCGTGACGGGTTGTGCGACGTCGTCATCGCGTGCAGGTCGCTGATGAAGTAGACGTCCTCCTCGGTGCCCTCGGCCGCCCACCGCCTGATGGCGCCGAGGTAGTTGCCCAGCTGGACGGGGCCGGACGGGGTGATCGCGGACAGCCTGATCATGGTGATCCCTTCGGGGTGCGCCCGCTCGACCTGACCCCCGAAAGCACGAAGGCCGCCCCAGCGGGCGGCCTGCGTTCGTCTGACGCGCAGTTCTCAGGGCCGCCGGAAGGCGGACCACCAGAACGGGTAAAGAGTGCGCATAGCCGCGATTCTAGCGTGTAACGCGGGTGTGTCGGGGGTCTACATTTCTTCTATGTACGTCGTGCTGCTGGAGTACACCGCACCGCTGGACGAGGTCGACTACGCGCTCCCGGACCACGTGGAGTGGCTGAAGAAGCAGTACGAGGCCGGGCACTTCCTGGCCTCGGGCCGTCAAGTGCCCCGCGTGGGCGGCGTGATCATCGCGCGGCCGATGGCGCGCGGGAAGCTGGACGCGCTGCTGGCCACCGACCCGTTCGCGATCGGCAAGCTGGCGAAGTACCAGGTGGTGGAGTTCCAGGCCACCCGGACGGCGCCCGAGCTGGCCAGGATCAACGAGGCGGTGATGGGCTAGCCCGCGGGCGGCCCCACGACCCACCCGGCGTCGGCCGGGCGGTGGGCCTCACGCGGCCGTCACGCGGCCGTCTTCTTCTTGCCTGCCTTCTTCCGCTCCTTGCGCTCCTGCTTGGCCGCCTTCTTCTCGGCCTTCTTCCGCGCCTCGAGCAGCACGACCACCGGACAGCTCTTGCACCTCGGCGTCGAACGGCAGCACTTCTTCTTCACCTTGACCTTGCCCACGCGGCGTGCTCCACTCATCCGGGTGTCCTCAGAGTAGGTGAGGCTGACCTCACCTGCCGTACCTGTGTGGTAAAGGCGCCGCGCCCGGTAAGCTGTACTCAGGCTGCGCGCGATCCAACGTCCGGCGCCTGGCTTCCCTCGCACAGACAGCTCTAGGAGTTCCGCGTGCCCACGGCCACCGCGTCGATCAAGGAAACGCTGGTCCGCAACGACCTGCGCAACGTCGCGATCGTCGCGCACGTTGACCACGGCAAGACGACCCTCGTCGACGCCATGCTCCGCCAGTCCGGGGCCTTCTCCGAACGTGCCGAGCTCGTCGACCGGGTCATGGACTCGGGCGAGCTGGAGCGTGAGAAGGGCATCACGATCCTTGCCAAGAACACCGCCGTGCGGCGCCACACGCCGGACGGTCCCGTCACCATCAACGTGGTCGACACCCCAGGTCACGCCGACTTCGGCGGTGAGGTCGAACGCGGCCTCTCCATGGTGGACGGCGTCGTGCTGCTCGTCGACGCCTCCGAAGGCCCGCTGCCGCAGACCCGGTTCGTGCTGCGCAAGACGCTGGCCGCCGGTCTGCCGGTGATCCTGGTGGTGAACAAGGTCGACCGCCCCGACGCCCGGATCTCCGAGGTCGTCGAGGAAGCACACGACCTGCTGCTCGACCTGGCCAGCGAGGTCGGCGCCGACGACTCGGTGCTCGACCTGCCGGTCGTCTACGCCTCGGCGCGCGCCGGCCGGGCGTCGCTCACCCAGCCCGAGGACGGCGGACTGCCCGACGAGGAGAACCTCGACGTGCTGTTCGAGGTCCTGTTCCGGCACATCCCGGCCCCGATGGGCGACGCGGACGCGCCGCTGCGCGCGTTGGTGACGAACCTCGACGCGTCGTCGTTCCTCGGCCGCATCGCGCTCTGCCGCATCGAGGCCGGTCGCATCCGCAAGGGTGAGACCGTGGCGTGGTGCCGCGAGGACGGCTCGATCCAGAAGGTCCGCATCACCGAGCTGCTGATCACCGAGGCGCTGGACCGCGTGCCCGCCGAGCAGGCGCGGGCGGGTGACCTGGTCGCCATCGCCGGCATCCCGGAGATCACCATCGGCGACACGCTCGCCGACGTGGACAACCCCGAGCCGCTGCCGCGGATCACGGTGGACGAGCCCGCGATCTCGATGACGATCGGTGTCAACACCTCGCCGCTGGCCGGTCGCGGTGGCGGCACCAAGCTGACCGCGCGCGTGCTCAAGGCCCGGTTGGACTCGGAGCTGGTCGGCAACGTGTCGGTGCGCGTGCTGCCCACCGAGCGCCCGGACACGTGGGAGGTGCAGGGCCGCGGTGAGCTGGCGCTGGCCATCCTCGTCGAGCAGATGAAGCGGGAAGGCTTCGAGCTGACCGTCGGCAAGCCGCAGGTGGTCACCAAGACCGTCGACGGCAAGCTGCACGAGCCGTTCGAGCGGTTGACGATCGACGCGCCGGAGGAGCACCTGGGCGCCATCACCCAGCTGCTGGCCAACCGCAAGGGCCGGATGGAGAACATGTCCGGCCACGGTTCGGGGCGGATCAAGCTGGAGTACGTCGTGCCGTCGCGCGGCCTCATCGGCTTCCGCACCGAGTTCCTGACCGAGACGCGCGGCACCGGCATCGCGAACGCGGTGTCCGAGGGCTACGCCCCGTGGGCCGGCGAGATCCGGACCAGGCACAACGGCTCCCTCGTCGCCGACCGGTCCGGTCAGATCACCGCGTACGCGATGATCCAGCTGGCGGACCGGGGCACGTTCTTCGTCGAGCCCGGCGCCGAGGCGTACGAGGGCATGGTCGTCGGCGAGAACCCGCGCGCGGAGGACTTGGACGTCAACGTCTGCCGTGAGAAGAAGCTGACGAACATGCGCACGTCGACCGCCGACGTGATGGAGACCCTGGCCCGGCCGCGGAAGCTCTCGTTGGAGGAGGCGCTCGAGTTCTGCGCCGCCGACGAGTGCGTCGAGGTCGCGCCGGAGGTCGTGCGGGTGCGCAAGGTGATCCTGGACGCGAACCAGCGGGGCCGCGAGCGCAGCCGCAACAAGTTGCGGGGCTGACCGCTACTCCTTATATATAGGGTCTGCTCGACGGGCACCTCCGGCTTCGGCCGGGGGTGCCCGTCGGTTTACCCGGTCCTCGACCCGTGATTGCCGAACACGATCGGGTGAACATAGGCCAAAAATGTACGGTAACACTGTTACCGCCCCTCGGTTGGAACATGAGGAAACCGACCGGCCGCCCCGACCCCGAACACAACCCCGCCGACCCCACCACCCACCCCACCGCCGACACCCATCGCCCACCCCCCCCCCCCG
>NZ_LGED01000275.1 GCF_001280085.1 Saccharothrix sp. NRRL B-16348
GCCCTCGCCGATCCACACCACGATCAGCGGCGGGTCCATGCTCGCCGACGTGAACGAGCTGACCGTCACGCCCACCGGGCCGTCCGGGCCCGTCGCGGTGACGATGCCGACCCCTTGCGGGAAGTCACGGAGTGCCATGCGGAGGTCCGTCATCGCGTCGCCCCCACCGGAGTGGTGAACCACCCTGCCTCGGCGAGCCGGTCACCCAGCGTGCCGATCAGCTGTTCCCGGTCGCCGGACAGAGACTCCTCGTTGACGAACACACCCCGGCCCGGCACCGAAGCGCCCAGCTCCGCCAGCAGCGGCTTCAGGTGGAGTTCCACGGCCAACGCGTGCTTGTCGGCGGCGGCGACCAGCAGCGGCACGGCGGCCTTGCCGCGCAACCAGCCACCCGGCGCCTGGTCGAGGATCGCCTTGAGCAGACCCGTGTACGTCGCCTTGTACGTCGGCGACGCCACCACCAGCACATCGGCCGTCGACAGCCGGTCCAACGCCTCCCGCACGGCCGTCGAACCGGGCTCGAACACCGAAGGCGCGAGATCCGCCGCGTCCACCAGCGGCCCGCCGGGCGCCACCGCCACCCCCTGCGCGCTCAAGGCGTGGCGGACCGCTTCGCGCAGGGCGAGCGCCGCGTTCAACGTGCGGGACGCCGGGCGGGGGTTGCCGACCAGGACGCCGATGACGAGTGGCTGGGTCATGCACCGAGCATTCCAACGCCACCGACGCCCTTCAAGGTCGTCCACCCTGCGGGATTCCCGCTGCGGCCGACGGAAATCAGGGACGTTGCGCAACACTCCCGGTCGACGGGCGCCTCACCGTCCGGGGCCGGCGTCCTCCCCTGGTCATCGCCAACCACCCGCCAGTAGTGGCCGGCCACGCCATCGAGTGAACCCTGCCCCGCGCTCGGTCCGCGAGAACCCCCGCCGACCCCGGTTCCACGGCCGAACAGGAATCTTCACTCATACGAGCGTATTCCGGCTTTTCCCCTGTGTGGCAACGACTTTTCGCGCTGTCATATCCCTACGGACAGCCTGGCACTCGTCGTGCGCACGGGAAGGCAGGAAGATGGGCAGAGGGAAGTTCGCGACCGCGTTGTCGGCCATCGCGCTGACGGCCTGCGGATTGCTCGTGGCCGCCGGAGGCACGGCCCACGCGGAAGCGGGATACGACGACATCGCCATGTACAAGCAGGAGAAGACCCAGTGGTGCTGGGTCGCCTCCGGCCTGACGATCGCCAAGTACCAGGGCTACGGCAGCACGCAGGCGGACTTCTGCACCCGGGCCAAGCCCTACTACGGCTGCGACAACCAGCCCGCCACGCTCGACGACATGGCCAGGGCGTGGGGCAGCCTCGGCATGGCGCACACCGGCTCGGGCCTGGCCAGCGCGGCGTCGTTCAACCAGGTCTACACCGACGTGAAGGCAGCCCGTCCGCTCGGCGCGCGCATCGGGTGGACCTCCGGCGGCGGCCACATGAACGTGATCTACGGCTTCGACACCTCGAACAACACCATCGGCGTGGCCGACCCGTGGCCGGACACCACCACCTACACGTGGTGGAACTACAGCGACTACGTAAACAACAGCTCGTTCAAGTGGACCCACTCCCGGATCGGCATCTCCCGTTAAGGCAGGCGACATGCGCGAAACAACGACGTCCGGCGCGCGAGCGGCCTCACGCTTCTCCCGCCTGGCCACCGTCCTGGCGCTGGGCGCGTCCGCACTCCTGTGCTTCACCGGCCCCGCCCAAGCCGCCCCTGCCCAGGATCCGCTGCCCGTGGACATCCCCGACTACCAGGCCGCCCTCGCCGCCGTGAAGTCGAAGGCCGTGCTCGACGCCGTCTGCCGCTTCCTGAGCGTGCCGGTGCCCCAGGGCGGTTCGGACACACCGCAGGCGATCCCGGACAAGGCCGAGCCGTGCGAGGGCTTGCCCACCTTCACCATCAAGGACCCGTTGGCGGTCAACGAGATCACGCCGGGCTTCGTCGCCGGCACGTCCCAGCCCATCCCCACCGAGGCGGTCAAGCTGAGCCGCCTGGTGTCGTCGCTGAGCATCACCGTCAACGACCGCCAGGCCACCGTCATGCTCGCACCCACCCAGGGCGGCGGCTGGCACCTGGCGGCGGTGCGCGAGGGCGACAGCGACGCCACCTTCGCCGGCCAGGCCACCCCGGGGAGCCTGGTGTTCGCCGAACCGCAGATCCGAGCCTGGTACCAGCTGACGCTCCTCACCGTCACGCCACTCAACGACCAGGCCCGCCAAGGCCTGAACGGGCGGTCGTCGATGTCGCTGAGCGAGTACCAGCAGGTCGTCAAGGCCCGTTACGCCGACAAGCTGGCCGGATCGGAGTACGACACCAAGGGCTTCTCCAGCGGCTACAGCACCGCGAGCACGGAGGACGCGTCGTCCTCCACACCGCTGATCGTCGGCGGTTCGAGCGCGGCGCTCCTGCTCGCGGGCGGCGCCTTCCTGCTCTACCGCCGCCGGCGCGACACCACCGACTGAACCGGCCTCGCCCCGATCCCCGCCGGGGATCGGGGCGCGACCACGCCCGGAACGACTCGCCTAACGGCCGTCGAACAGGTGGGCCAGTCGGCTCGCCTCGAGTCGAACCTGGTCGAAGACCACCTCACAGCCGTCGCCCACCGGCGACTGGACCTCCAACCCGACGCGCACCGGGCCGTCCAGGGTGAACTGCCGCTGCAACCGCCACGTCACGCCGTCGTGCGACGAGTGGAAGGCGTACCCGCCGTCGAGGCTGCTGATCCGCAACCACGCGCTGCTGCCGCCGACGGCCGCGCCCACGGCGTCGTCGGACCGGCCGTCACGCGTGACCACCGAGAAGATCGACGGCGTGCCGCCGGGCGCCAGCTCCAGGTTCAACTTGGCCCACGTGCGGTCGTCGCGCCAGAGCAGCAACGCGCCGGCGTCCCAGTCCGCGTGGAAGTCGACCCGCACGCGCGCCCGCAACTGCCAGTCGCCGCTCGGCGGTTCGGTGAGCGCCCGCGCGGCGTCCTCCTTGACGTGCGAGCCGATCGGGCTGCGGAAGATGTCGGTCCGCGCAGCCGCGACCGCCGTCAGCGCCTCGTCGGCGACTTCCCACTTCGCGGGTGACACGTCCCAGTCGAACGACGACGGGCCAAGCGTGAACACGAAGAACCTCCGGCGTTGTCGGTCCGCAGATCATGCCGGAGCCGCGCGCCGCCACCCACGGGCCGTGCCGGAACTCACAGGGCTGCGGCCCTGTGCCGAAACCCGGGATGACGGAGCCGAAGCGGACCGACACGACCTGCGTGCCGCGACCGGCCCACCCCACCTCGGCGGTTCACCCGAATGTCGAGTCGTCGCCCGCAGACGAGGTCGAGCTGCGCTGAACCACGTCGTTCACGCCGGCGGGTGTGGCGGCACCCGCCGGCCCCGATCACGGCGTCGCGGTCGCGCAGGGCGTGGTCGGTGTGGTGGTGGTCGTCTGCGTCGGCGTCGTGATCGGCGGACCCGCGGACGCCAGGCGGGTGCCGGAGCAGTACTGCGACTCGACCGCGCGGTCGCTGGAGTCGCCGTGAGCGAAGATCAGGTACTCGGTGCCCACGGTGAGCCTGATGCCGCACGCCGCACCGCTGGTCGACGTGAGGATGTCGACCTTGCGTGGCACGTCGCCCTTGTACTCCACCCCGGACGTCACCCGGTAGCGGTACTGGTCGTCGGACGAGGAGTCCGGGTTGTTGACCTCCAGCGTCTCGCTGAGGACGACACCGACGAACACGTGGTCCGCCCGCAGGAAGGCCGCGGCCTCCCCTTGGCCGGAACCCGGGTAGCAGCTGCACGCGGTCGCCGAGCCGGCGAACGCGGCGGTCAGCAGACCGGCCGCCATCACGACCGCGGCGGTGACATGCGCGAGTAATCGTAGACGTGCCAAGGCAATCCCCCTCGTGGGTGGTGGACGCGGCGGCGCACCGACCAGGCTACTGGCCAGGCGCGGCACGAACCAACGTCCGGCCCGCCGTCCCCTCGATCCTGCCTGGTAGTCCCGGTACCGTTGATCTCGGCCGCACGACGACGGCCACGTCCGCGTCGGGGAGGCCACACGGCCATGCCACCGGGTGAGGGTTCCGTGCCGCCGGAAGGCGTGCCACCCGACGCGATCAGAGCTACGTGGGCTGGTTGGAAGGACCGTGGCCGTTCGTCGCCACGTTCCGCGGTCCGGACGGCGTCGTCCGCACGGAGGTCGACCTCTCCCTCGACAAACTCTTGACCCAAGCCATCACGTGGTGCACCGACCGCTGACCCCCTCGCCCGGCCCCGGCCGGTCCGCGGCGGCGTCAGAACGGGGGTTCGGTGGAGGAAGTGCCCGTCCAGACCGGCACGACCGGCTCGGGCTCGCGCTGCTGGAGGACCGCCACCGCGTCCTTGATCCGGCCGAGGTCGATGAGGTGGCCTGCCAGCAGGCCGGAGTTGGCGGGGGCGTGTGCTGCCAGGACCGCGACGGCCTCCTCGGTCCGACCGGTCTCGGCCAGAAGGTCGGAGATGGTCCAGGCCGCGTACCAGGTGTCGCCCTCGGGGTGCAGGCGCGCCTGCTCGAGTGCTTCGTCGAGCAAGCCGCAGTCGGCCATGAGCCGAAGCCGCATCCTGAAGAAGTCCCACTCCTCCTCGCCGTCACGGCGTGCCTTGAGGACGTCGAGGTGGACCAGGCCGTCCCGAGCGCGGCCATGGTCGGCGTACAGGGTGCACAGCGTGTCGACGATCCAGTCGTCCGCGCCACCGGGAGAGTCCGCGAGCACGCGCATCACGTCGATCGCCTCGTCGCCCCGGCCGTGACGGGCCAGCAGCTGCGCCAGGTGGACCGAACCGTGAGTCTGACGGACCGGTGAGTCGCCCGGCTGCCGGTACACGGCGATCGCGCCCTCCACGTCACCGCGCTCCTCCAACACCTCGGCCAGGCGCCGCGCGGCGTGCCCGAGGTACTCGGACGCCGCGTACTCACGCAGTTCCTCGATCCGGTCATGCCTCGCCAGCAGGTCGGCCAACTGGTCGTGGTTGTTCACGGAGGTGATGTGCTGCCGGGTGCGCAGCAGGGCGATCGCTTCGTCGACACGGCCCTGGCGCTCGCGGATCGTCGCGACCAGGCTGATGACCGTGTCCGGATCGAGGCCGCCGCAGCACCAAGGACCGTCGCAACGATGCCCGGCCGGAATCCGCGCGGTCAGCAGCGCGGCGATCTCCTCGTCCCTGCCCGCACCCTCGGCAACCTCCACCAGAGCAGTGGCGAGGAACCAGTCTTCGATCCCGGCGCTCAGCGACTCGATCGCCTCGTCCCGGCGCCCGTGCCGGGCCAGCAGCCGCCCGAAGAACTCCAGCGGGAGCCCGACGACCTCCGCGTACGGCCGGGCCAGGGCGATCGCCTCCTCGGCCCGCCCCCAGCTCTCCAGCAGTTCCGCCTGGGCCCGGGCGGCCGGCCACCAGCCCGTGGCGACGTACGGAGCGAGCACCTCCAACGCCTCGGCCTGCCGCCCTTGGACACCGAGCACCCGTGACCACTCACGCGCGCAGAACCAGTCCCCCCGGCCGGCCTGAAGCTCCACTTCGTCCCCATGGCCGAGCTCAAGAAGCCGGGAGACCAGGAGCGGAGGAATGCAGCCGGACAAGGTCCGGACCTGGCGGTCGAGATCAGCGGCCTTCACGGCGGTGGATCCTAGTGCCGCCCGTGCTCGGTGCCCCGCGCGTCACGGGTTGATGGCGAGGAACAGGAACGCGGCCAGCAGCACCAGGTGCACGCCGCCCTGAAGCCGCGTGGCCCTCCCCGGCACGACGGTCAGCACGCTCACCACGATGGTGAGCACCAGCAGCACCGTCTGCGTCGCACCCAGGCCGAGCACCAGCGGGCCGTCCAGCCAGATGGTCGCGAGCGCGATCGTCGGGATGGTGAGGCCGATGCTCGCCATGGCGGAGCCGTAACCCAGGTTGAGGCTGGTCTGGACGCGTTCACGCAGCGCGGCGCGGGCGGCGGCGATCGTTTCCGGCAGCAGCACCAGCAGCGCGATCACGACGCCGACGAACGACTGCGGGAACCCGGCGGCCCGCACGCCCGCCTCGATCGCCGGCGACTCGACCTTCGCCAGGCCCACCACGGCGACCAGCGCGACGAGGAGCAGCGCGAGGCTCGCCCACGTCTCGCGACCGCTCGGCGTCGGGGCGTGCTCCTCGGACTCGACCACGCCGTCGGCGGTGACCGAGATGAAGAAGTCGCGGTGCCGGACGGTCTGGGCGAACACGAACAGCCCGTACAGGGCGAGCGACGCGAGTGCGGCGAACGTGAGCTGGGCGGGTGAGAACTCCGGCCCCGGCTGGCTCGTGGTGAACGTCGGCAGCACGAGGCTCAGCGTCGCGAGCGTGGCCACGGTGGCGAGCGCGGCACCGCTGCCCTCGGGGTTGAACAGCGTGACGCCGTAGCGCAGGGCACCCAGCAGCAACGAGATGCCGACGATGCCGTTGGTCGTGATCATGACCGCCGCGAACACGGTGTCGCGGGCCAGGGACGCGGTCTCCGGCCCGCCGGACGCCATCAGCGTGACGATGAGCGCCACCTCGATCACGGTCACCGCCACCGCGAGCACCAGTGAACCGAACGGCTCCCCCACGCGCAGCGCCACGACCTCCGCGTGGTGCACCGCGGCGAGCACCGTGGCGGCGAGGACGACGGCCACCAGTGCCACCAGGAAGGCGCCGGGGACACGGCCCCACGTCACGACGAGCACGACGACGCTGAGCAGCGGCGCGATCGTCGTCCAGGTCAGCAGCGAGGAGCGGGCGGTGGCGACCATGATCTCCACTTTTGCACACCGCCCGTGACGCCGCCCATCAGCGGGAACGCATTTCACGCGGGCTGATCGGAATTCAGGAAGAGACTCAGGAATATGCCACTGCACACGAACGCGGCCTGCACCGCATCCCGAATCCCAAGGCCAGGGACCTGCGCGACAACTGCTGAGAGTGGCCGTCAGCTACCCGGTCGCGCCGGTCGGGCGGTGGCAGCTTTTGTCGCCAGAGTGCCGATATCCGATCGAGCCACATCCCGCTTGACCGGGTCTTTACCGGTGACCGGTGCTGCCTGATACTGAGCGTCGAGGGGAGTACTTCCCAAGCGCCCACCCGGTCAGTACGGGCACCTCGATCGCTGCCCCCGGGAGGCCGCCCCCGCCGGGGTGAAGGAGACCTCGAACATCGACTGTTCGGGGAGGTCCGATGCCCCTGTCAGCGGCGGTGCCGGCGGGCCCGGTGGACTCCATCGGGTCGACGGGCCTGTGGTCGGTCAGCCTCGCCGCCCTGGTCGCGCTGCTGGTCGCCGATTTCGTGGTCACCCATCGCCCGCACGAGGTGTCGGTGCGGGAAGCCGTCGGGTGGTCGGTGTTCTACCTGACGCTGCCGGTGGTGTTCGGGTTCTGGCTGTGGCACGCGTTCGGGACCGACCGGGCGCTGGAGTTCATGACCGGGTTCGTGGTCGAGAAGTCCCTGTCCGTGGACAACCTGTTCGTGTTCATGCTGCTGCTCGCCGCCTTCGCCGTCCCCTCCGACGTCCAGCAACGCGTCCTGCTCTACGGCATCGTCGGAGCCCTGGTGCTGCGCGGCGTGTTCATCGCGGCCGGCGCGGCGATGCTGGCCGCCGGCACGTGGGCATTTCTCGTGTTCGGGCTCGTCCTGTTCGCGTCGGCGGTGAAGATCCTCCACGAAGCACTGACCGGCATCGTCGTCGAGCGTGACGTCTGCCGGATGCGGTCGGTGCGACTGCTGCGCAGGCTGATGCCGGTCACCGACCACTACTGCGGCGCCCGCCTCACCGTCCACGAGAACGGACGACGCGCGCTCACGCCGTTGGCGGTCGCGGTGGTGGCGGTGTTCGCCACCGACGTGGTGTTCGCCGTCGACTCCGTGCCCGCGGTCTACGGCATCACCGACGACCCCTACCTGGTGTTTGCCACCAACGCGTTCGCCCTGCTCGGCCTGCGCGCCCTCTACTTCGTGCTGCACACCGCGCTGGCCAAGCTCGTCCACCTCAACCACGGCCTGGCGATCATCCTCGCCTTCATCGGCGCGAAGCTCGTCCTGCACTGGGCGCACGGCATCTGGCCGGCCGTGCCCGAGATCCCCACCCCGGTCTCACTGGTGATGATCATCGGCGTCCTCGCCACCGTCACGCTCACCAGCAGGCACTCCCGACGCCGTGCCGGGATCCTCATCCGCCGGCCGGCCGGGAAAGCCACCACACCCCTGGAATGACCATGCTCTTCGAGTGGCTCTTCGACGTCCTGATCACCACCGTCATCACCGTGCTCGTCCTCGCCTCACTGGTGATCACCTGCGCCGCGCTGAACCCACCACGCGGACCACATGCCTGACAGGGTCCGCTGTCCCGACATTCCGGTGTGTACTCGACCGCCCGCGCAGCGACCTCTTTCGAGTGATACCAAGACAGTTCGAGCACGGACCGACACCTCCCACGCCCCCTCACGCTACGCGCCGCCACTATCAGGTGAGGGCCGTTCCCGCCCGTTCAACCCGGGATTACCGTGGGCCCCAGGACCGACGCAGCCGGCCCCGCACCAGCAGGACAGGAGGCCCAGCAATGTCCACAGCGGAACAGAATGCCGCAGTCGCACCCCCGATCGGCGCCGACTTCACGCTGACCGTGGTCAACCAGTCCGACGCCCAGGCGAACACCATGATCTTCCCCGTCGCGAAGGCCGGCGCGCAGGGGTCCACCGTGGTGTGGCAGTCGTTCTCCCTGCCACCCGGCGACCGGCACACCGTCAACTGGCAGTACAGCCTGAACTTCGTGCGCGGCGGGCTCGGGCAGCTCGGACCGGGGCAGAACTACGAGCCGCTCCAGGTCGTCGACGCGGTGCCGGACGAGTCCAACCAGATCACCCTCGCCCTGGTGAACGGGGAACTGACCCTCACCGACCCGCGCCCCGGACCGCCCGGGACCCTCCTGGTTGTCCAGGACCCGAGCGTGCCGGCGAACGCGGGCAACGCGGGCGTGGGCATCAGCGGCTTCGGCACGTTCGTCGCGCCCGCCCAACCGGGCAGCGAGCAGTCCTACGGCTACACGCCCCAGCTGTGCATCGGCACGGGCACGTTCACCGCGGGCCAGATCATGAGCACCATGGGCATCAACACGCAGGCCCCGCTGAACTTCCCCGCCGGCGTGACCACGGCGACCGCGACGTTCGACGGCACCGACTGGAACGTCACCTACTAGACGTCGCGGTGACAGTTCAGTCACCACTGAAGTAATTGCGTTGATTACGAACCCCGGCCGCCGCCGGAGCGTCGATGGCGCGCCGGTCGGCGGTCGGGGATCGATTCGGCGAGGGGTCAGTCCCGCCAGTGGTGCTGCGGCCTGCTGCACACCTGGTACTCGGTGCCGTGCCAGCAGACCGTGACCTTGGTCCGGTCGAACCCGCCCACCAGGTCGGGATTGCCCAGGGTGATCGGGAAGCCGCGGGTGCCGCTGGACACCGACCGGGTGTCGCTGTCGATCTTGGTCGAGCCGGCGTACGCCTCGAAGTAGGCCGTCACGAACCCGCTCGCGTACTCGTTGGCCACGGTGCCGCTGATGCTCGCGGTCCGGTTTCCCCAGACGATCCAGCCGTGGGTGTAGCCGTAACAGCCGGCGTCGTCGGGCACGCACAGGCTGAAGAAGTCGTCCGCCCAGGCGGACTCGGCCTTGGCCGACGCCGCGGGGACGCCGACCACCGCCCCCAGGGTCAGTGCCAGTGCGACGGCCGCGGCCGCGCGTCGAATGCTGATCATGCGGTTCTCCTCGTTCGCGGGACCTCCAGTGCCGGTCCCGCCCCGAAGCATCACGAGGGGTTCTAACAAGTCGCTAACAGGCGGGCGGGCCCGCGACGGCACCGAGCGCCTCGCCGATGCGGTCCAGGACCGCGTCCGCGTCGACCGTCATCGCGATGCGCACCGGCGGCCTGCCCTGAGGACCGGGATCGACCGGTGTCACGTAGCCGCGGAGGTCCACCAGGGTGGCGCCGTAGGTGTACCTGCCCTCCAGCTCCACCACGACGGGGTGCTCCTCGTACCCCGCGAGGTCCGGTTCGAGCATCAGGACAGCGGCCACCGGGTCGTGCAGGACGCACCCACGACCGCCCCGGCGGTGCCCCTCGATGTCGCTGTAGACCCCGACGTAGTGCTCGATCACCGCGAGCGCGTAGTCGGCGAGGGGCACCTTGGCCTCGGCGACCCGCGCCAACCACCGCTCACCCGCCCACGTCGACTGGGTCGCGTCCAACGGCACGACGGTGAGCGGGAACCCGGCGGCGAGGACTTGGTCGGCGGCGATCGCGTCGTGCAGCGTGTTCGCGTCGGCGTGCGCGGTCAGGTTGCCCGGCACCCTGATCCGAGCGCCCATCCACACGACCTCGCGCAGCAACGAGGGAAGCTCCGGCTCGATCCCCAACGCCAGCGCCACGTTGGTCAACGGCCCCAACGCCAGCAACGACACCTCACCGGGGTGCTCCCGGGCGATCGCGACCAACTGCTCCGCCGCGCTGCCCACGACCGGCCGCCGCTCGGTCGCGGGACCGGCGGCGCCGCCCAACCCGTCGTGGCCGTGCACGAACTCGGCCGTGCCCAAGCGGTCACCGCGCAGCGGGCCGTCCGCGCCCACCGCGACCGGCACGTCCCCCAGGCCGCACGCCTGCAGCACCCGCAGCGCGTTGTCCGCCGCCTGAGGCGCCGACACGTTGCCGTAGACCGACCCGACGCCCAAGACCTCGACCCGACCACGGGCCGCGTACCCGCTCAGCACCAGCAGCGCCACCGCGTCGTCGGCGCCGGGATCGGTGTCGACCACCAGCTTCCTGGGCTCCACGTCCACTCCCCCGCACACCCGACAACGTCACCACCAGGCTGTCACACGACGACACACCGTGATCATCCGCGCGATCGACCATCCACCCGTCGTGTCACCTGGTCAGGGGTGCGGGGTGGTGGCGGACGAAGCCCGGCTCCGCGGTGCCCGACTCGTTCACCGTCCAGTCGAACAGGAACCTCAGCTCCGGACCGTGACGGCCGGCGGCGGCGTTCAACCGGTTCGGCGCGGTGGTCGGCCACCGTCCGGTCTCGACCCGGTCCACCAGCACTCCCAACGCGACCAGCTCCTCGGCCGCCGTGTGCGTGCAGTGCCCGCCGCGGTCCACGTACAGCTGCCGCAGCCGCGAAGGGTCGACCTGCTCGGCGTAAGCGCGCTCGTGCCCGGTCGCCACGACGTCGCCGACCGGGTGCAGCGTGACGACGGGGGCCGTCCCGCGGCCGGTCGGCGAGCCGTAGCGGGTCAGCCACCGCACGGCGGGAGCGTCCGGGGTGATGCGCGGCGCGGCGGCCAGCCGGTCCAGGTCCGCCGACAGGTCCAGCCCCGCGTCCCGGTACGCCTGCCGCGCCAGGTCCCGTTCGGCGGAACGTCGGAGCAGGTCGCGGTAGTCGACGCCGACGTTGCCGCTGGGGTTGCCGCCCGCCCGCGCCTCGATGTCGGCCCGCTTCGTGCCCCACGCCAGCGCCAGCACGATGGTCTCGTCGTACTTCGCCTGCTGGCCGACCTGCTCGGCGACGTCGGTCGACCGCGGCTGCAACGAACGCGACCAGCCCGGCACGCTCGCGAACGCGTTGGCCAACGCCAGGCGAGCCCGCCCCTCCGGGGTGCTCTTCGCCGCGCGCAGCACCTCCGCCGCCTTGGCCTCGTTGGCGATCGGATCGGTCAGCCGCACCACCTCCAACTCCGGTGCGAGCAGCGTCCGCACGGTGAAGGCCAGGTCCAGCAGTTGGTCGAACAGCGCGCCACCACCGCCGACCGGGCCGCACATCGCGAGCACGCCGTCGATCCGGTGCGGGTCGTGCTCGGCCAGCAGCACGGACGTCAGCCCACCGCCGGACTCACCCCACGTCAGCACCCGGCGCGGCGTGCCCACGTTGGCGTGGAACCAGTCCAGCAGCGCCGTCTGGTCGCGTAACGCGTCGGGGACGGAGTAGCCGTGCGGGTTGGCGTACTGCGACGCGGCCAAGGCGTAGCCCTCGGCGAGCAGGGGCGCTTTCGCCTGGGGCTGGTTGGTCAAGTCCACCTCCGCGGGTGTGTACCCGAACGAGTAGAAGCCGTGGTTGTAGAGCAGCACCGTGCCGTTCCAGTCGGGCGGCACCTCGACGCGGTAGGGAGCGCCGTTGATGACGCCGGTGTGGACGCGCACGTCCTCGGTAGGCGCGGCACCGGCGAAGGCCAGTGCGGCGACAAGTGTTCCGGTGAGCAACATGGCGCTGATGCTCTCCGTCGGACGACCAGCGCGGCATCCACCCGAGAGCGCGCCCCGCACGTACGCCTGGCGACGTAGCCTCTTCCAGATCGGACGCCACCGACGCGCGGAAGGAGGCCAGCGAGACGTGACCGACTCACCTGACGCCGAAGTCCTTCTGACGGGAGGACGAATCACGCCGGGCGTCGTTCGCGTCGGGGACACGGTCCGACGGCCCACCACGGCCTCATCAGCCTTCGTCGCCGAACTTCTCGCACACCTCGAGCAACTCCGGTTCACCGGCGCACCGCGCTACCTCGGGCTCGACGAGGCCGGCCGCGACACCTTCAGCTACCTGCCCGGCTGGGTACCGGCCAAGTTCCGGCGCTGGACCGACACCCAGGTCGCCGCAGGGGGAGCACTCCTCCGCTCGCTGCACGACGCGACCCGCGACAGCGACCTCACCGGCGGACGTCCCGTCGTCTGCCACCACGACCCCGGCCCGAACAACACCGTCTTCCGGCACGGCCGACCGGTCGCCTTCATCGACTTCGACACCGCCGCGCCCGGTGACCCTCTCGAAGACCTCGGGTACGTGGCCTGGACGTGGTGCGTCTCCTCGAAGACGACCGCACCTCCCGCCGCCGCCCAAGCCGCCCAGGTGAGAATCCTCGCGGACGCCTACGGCCTCACCGCCGCCGACCGGACCGACGTCGTCACCGCGATGCTCGACCGCCAGTCCCGCAACGCGCGCTGGTGGGCAGACCGCCTGACCGACCACAGTGCCGACGCCGAGCAGATCACCTCCCGCATCGCGTGGTCCGAGCGTGAACACGCCTACACCCGCGCCAACCACGCCACCTTCGCTGCGGCTTTGCGATGACGTTCAGCTGCACGTCGGCGCGCACGAACCCGCCGTTGCGGCTCTACGTTTGGTCGTGCCGCGCGAGCAGGGCTCGCAGCACCGCCATCTCCGCGGCGAGCGCCTCGCGGCCCGCCGCGGTGACGCTCAGCCACGTCTTCGCGCGCTTCCCGTCGTAGCCCTTCTCGACCTCCAGCAGCCCGGCCTCTTCGAGCACCGTGACGTGCCGGGACAGGTTGCCCGCGGTGAGTTCCAGAATGGATTTGAGGTACCCGAACTCGACCCTCTTGACCTCGGCCGCGATCGTCAGGATCCCCAGCCGATGCCGCTGGTGGACGGTGTCGTCCAGGCCCGACGTGGGGTGCTCGGTCATGCCGGGACCGCGCCCCGCACCCGACGGGCGATGAGCCCACCGATCCCGCCGAGCACGAGGATCAGCGACGACGACAGCAGGTCAGCGAAGTCGATCAGCGCCCAGGGCCACAGGACCGAGCCGTAGACCCACGTCGACCACCCGTTCACGAACAGCGCCCAGGCGGCGAACAGCACGGCGAACGACGTGCACAGCGCACTGCGCTCCACCCACGCCAGACCGAGAACTCCCACCGCCACCACCAGCAACGGCCCGAACGGGAAGATCATCACCAGGTGGGCGACCAGGATCAGCGACAGGATCACGACCGCGGTCCGGAGCTTCCGCTTCGCGAGCAACGTCGCCACCAGGACCCCGACGACCAGCACCGACAGCGCGACCGGCCACCCCAGCGTGGAGAAGACCAGCCGGGTCGCCAACGGCACGCCCAACAGCGGAAAGGCCAGCACGAACACGGTCACCTGGACGTAGAGCCGCGTCGAGGTCTCCACGCCGACCTTCGCCGCGCGCCACCGGTACCACCACACCGTCGCCAGGAACCCGACCGTCAGCGCGGCCATCCAGTAGAAGTCCTTCCACAGCGACGGGTGGTCGCCGGAGGGGAACGCCTTCGACGCCTGCCCCGTCGGGTGCAACCAGTGCCAGAGCGCGGGCAGCTCGTTCGCCGACCAGGAGCAGCCCAGCTCGCACCGCGCCGGCAGGTACCACGGGATCGCCGCCGCGACGATCACCCCGAACAGCAGGAACGGGAACCAGTAACCGTGCCGGTCGCGACGGGCACGCCGCCGCAACGCCGACAGTTCGTCGAGCAGGTGCCTCGGATCAGTCGCCACCGCACAACCCCCAACCGCTCGCTGATGCAATCGAGTTTGCACTGCAAACCTGACAGCGTCAACCGCGCCCGCGAACCCGTGCCCGAACGCCGTGCTCTCTGTGCCCCAGAGCCGATCAGACCAACCGAATCGGGATGTCCCCGGTTTGACAGGCGGAAACGGCCTGACGACGCTGGTGGGCATGGCGGACGCGACCGACCACAGCTTGCACCTCGACCCGGAGATGCCCGACGTCGCCGAGCTGTCGGACCGCGGGCGGCGGAGTTCCTGGGAACTGCCGGGCGCGGTCCAGGTGGTCGACGACGTCGAGAAGTGGAAGGCCATCGCGGAGAAGGTCGCGATCGGGAACGGGTTTCACGTGATCGAGTGGGCGCCCGAGCCGGCGGGCGGGTTTCGCGCGCTGATGCGCCCGCGCCCGGACCCCGCCGAGGTGTTGGACGCCGTCAAGGCGGCCCTGGCGCGGTTCGACCTCACCATCGGGGAGGCGTGGGAGACGCCGGAGGGCACCATGCGGGTGGAGTTCGTGCCCGACTGACCCTGCCGTCAGTCGGCGGGGAAGTAGTGGCCGTTGTCCAGGTCGGCGAGCAGGCCTGGGTGAGCGGGTTCCCAGCCGAGGGTCCGGCGGGTGATGAGGTTGGACGCCGGGTAGCTCTGCGTGACGATGTTCGCGAGGAACCCGAAGTACCCCGGCACCATCAGCACGTCCGCGGGAACGCTCACGACGGGCAGGCCCAGCCGGCGGCCGATGGCCTCGGCGATCTCGCGCAGCGGGATGGCACCGTCCCCGACCGCGTGCCAGTACCTGCCGGCCGGTCCCTTCTCCAGCGCCAAGCGGAACAAGGAGGCGGCGTCGCGGATGTGCACGGCGTTCCACAGGTTCGCGCCGCCGCCGGGGTAGCCGACGAAGCCCTTCTCCTTCGCGAGCGCGATCAGCTGCACGAAGAAGCCGGCACGATCGGTCGTGCTGTGCGCGATGTTGGCGATCCGCACGACGGATGACCGCACTCCCCGCTCGGCGAGGCCGACCACGGCGGTTTCCACGACGTTGCGAACCCGCAGGGTGCCCTTGTGCTCATCGCCGACGGGAAGGGCCGGGTCCTCCTCGGTGACCGGCCGGCCCAGGTTCCCGGGCGAGCCGATGCTGCCCGCCGCGACCAGCGGCTTGCCCGTCCCCTCTAGTGCCTCGCCGTACGCGAGGATGATCGGGAGCTCCGCGGCGGCCACGGCGTCGATCCCGCCGGACGGGAGCAGGTCTTGCCGGTGCGCGACGTGGATGACGCCGTCGGATTCCGCGGCCGCCTCCTTGAGCCCGTCGAGATCCTCGATGTCGCCGCGACGCACTTTCGCGCCGAGCGCGGACACCGCCGCCGCGGCCGTGTCCGACCGGGCCAGGCCGGTGACCTCGTGCCCGGCGGCGACGAGCTCGGGAATGATGTGCGAACCGGAATGGCCGGTCCCGCCAGTGACGAAAACGCGCACGCTGCTGCTCCTGGTGAATGACGTGGTGCGGGTGCGCTCAGCGGAGAATGCTGACGCCGAGCGAGAAGTCGGTGTGCTTGACCGAGTGCGCGACGAGGCCCAATTGCAGCAGGGCGACGTTCTCCAGCGTCCGCGCCATGGGCAACTGCCCGATGTCCAGCGGGCGCAGTCCCAGGCTCTCCACGAACGCTGACACGCGTGCCTTCGCCCGTGCGTCGTCGCCGGCGATGAACACGTCCAATGGGCGGCCCTCGGCTGTGCCGGCCGCCAGCACGTGGGAGAACAGGGTGTTGAACGCCTTGACGACCTGCGCGCCGGACGGTGCGGCCTTGGCGATCTCCTGCGCGCCGGAACTGCCGTCGGGGGTGACAAGGCCCGTGAGGTCAGAGGAAATGGGGTTGGTGAGGTCGACGATGATCTTGCCGCGCAGTGCGTCCCCGTACTCGCCGACCACCGCCGCCGCGCCGGCGTACGGCACGGCGAGGATGACGATGTCCCCGGCCGGGACGGCGCCGGCCGTCCCGACGGTAGCGCCGCCGAGCGCGGCGGCCACTTCCTCGGCCTTGGCCCGGTCACGGCCGATGATCTCGACCGCGTTGCCGCCGGCGAGCGCCCGGCCGGCCAGGGCACTGGCCATGTTCCCCAGGCCGATGATGCTGATGCTGCCCATTTGCGTGCCTGCTTTCTGGAGCCTGCCATCAAGTCCCGATGGTGAATTCCTCCACCGAATTCACTCCGGCTTCATCGGTCACCTGTTCAGGTTGCCCCTGGCCTGATCGGCTGTCCAAGACCTCTTTCAGCCGTGGTGATACCTTGGAGGCATCACCAGACCGGGAGGCGCCGTGGATCTGGACCTGCGCAAACTGCGCTACTTCGTCGCCGTGGCCGACCGGTTGCACTTCGGCCGCGCCGCCGACGAGCTGCACATCGCGCAGCCGGCGCTCAGCCGCCAGATCCGCGCGCTGGAGCAAGACCTCGGCGCCTCGCTGTTCATCAGGAATCGCCACGGCGTGGCGTTGACCGACGCGGGCCGACAACTGCTGGACGACGCCGGTCCGCTGCTCGCCTCCGCGCACGCCGTCCGACGTCGGGTGTCCGTGGCCGCCCGCGGCAGCCGGCGGCTGGTGGTCGGCTTCCGGACCGGCATCCCGGTCATCCCGGCGGCGCAGGCGTTCGAGGCCCGGCACCCGGACGTGGTCGTGGACGTGCAGCGGGTGGAGTGGGACGACCAGGCCGCGATGCTGCTCGACGGCCGCGTCGACGTCGGCTACGTGCGACTGCCGATCGACGAGACGGGCCTGCGCGTGACCCCGCTGTACACCGAGCCGCTCATGGTCGTGCTGCCCGCCGGCCACCGGTTGGCCGGCAAGGAGGAGGTCACCGAGGCCGACCTGGCCGGTGAGCCGCTGGTGTGGCACGCCGACCCGAGCACGCGGCCCACCAGGCGCCCGCACCCCGACTCCGGGCTCCGGGTGCGCGGAGTGGAGGAGAAGCTCGAACACGTCGCGGCCGGCCGGGGCATCTCGTTCGTGGGGCGCTCGGAGACCGTGTTCTACTCGCGCCCGGACATCAGCTACGTCCCCATCCCGGAACTCGCACCCGACCAGGTGGCCCTCGCGGTGGCGGCATCACGCACCTCGCCGCTGGTCGACGACTTCCTCGCCGCGGCGCAGGCGACGGTCGAGATCACGGCAGAATGCGGGAACCCCGATGCGCATGCGGCTCTTCCGCAGGGACGCTGACGTCAGTGCACGGCCGGGCGGTGCCCGCGTGCCACGGCCAGGCACAGCGCGGCCAGTGCCGCGATGATCGGCGCCCAGCCGAAGCGTTCCCACGGGCTTGACGAAGCCAGGTTCATCAACAGCCCGACCGTGAGCAGCACGACCAACACCCACGTGCCGCTCTTGGCGACCCGCGCCGGCACCCACCGCACGCGATAGCCTCCTCGCCGCAGCACCACCGCCGCGGCCACCAGCCAGAACGCGGTGGCGACCCCACTGGCGACCCGCAGAGCGGGGGGCAACTCGGCCACCTCGCCTCCATATGCCGCTCGGCCCAAGGGGATCCCGGCGGCCAGCAGTGCCTGGAACACCGACACCGCCACGAAACCCGTGCCGGCGACGGCAGCGGCCCGTCTCAGCCGGCGGGTGACAGCCACAGTCATGATGTTCTCCCTGGTCGTGTTCTCGCCCGGTCGTCGTCGAGTTCCGCAAGAGTGGACAGTGCGTCGTGAGCCCATGCCTGTGTGGCACGGGCGGAATGCTCTCCCGCGGAGACGGTGAGCAGCCAGTAGGCACGGTCCTCGCCGTCCTGGCCCTCGATCTCCGCGCGGATCTCCGCGTACCGCTTCAGCGCGTCCTGCGCTTCGGTCAACGCCGCCTGGACCAACGTCCGGCACGCGGCGGGACCGAGGTGTCGCCCGAAGTACAGTCGCAGCAACATTCCGTTGCGCGGTGGCGTGGCCTGAACGGGCTGCGCCAACAACTCCTCCAGGCGTCGTACGCCCGATGGCGTGATCGCGAACGTGGACGCACCGGTCCGGGTGGCATCCTGCTTGCGCACGAACCCCTCCCGTTCGAGATTCGCCAACGTGGGGTAGATCTGGCCGTAGCTCTCGCTCCAGAAATGCCCCAACACGTCCCGGATCGCTTCGCGCAACGCGTAGCCCGTCATCGGCTGGACGCTCAACCCGCCCAGCACCGCGACCTCCGTCTGACTCGCCCTGGCCATCCCCACCCCTCTCTGACAGATATATCTATCAGAGACATGCCCGCGCCGGCAAGCACGTGCTTCGACCGCACGGAACGCGCCGGGATTGGTCTGTTCGAGTGCCGCCGCTGCCCCCGCGCCCTCGACTGGACTACAACAAGCGTGGGGAGGTCGCATGGGGTCGGATTCGGGCGCACTGCACCGGTCGTTCATCGCCGTGGACGTGGAGGGCTTTGGCGACCCGGCGCGCACCACGGCGCAACGGCGCGGCGCCCGCAGCGGCATGTACCAGGTGTTGATGCGCGCGTTCGCCGACGTCGGCCTACCGTGGGACGACAAGTCGGTGGAGGACGCGGGCGACAGCCTCATCGTGCTGCTGCCCCCGGACGTCGCCAAGGCGGTCCTCGCCGACCGGCTGCCCGGGCGTCTGGCGGCTGCACTGCGTGATCACAACCAGGGTCACTCGGTCGGCGCGCGGTTGCGCCTGCGGATGGCGTTGCACGCGGGTGAGGTGCACTACGACGAGCGCGGCAAGACGAGCGCCGACCTGATCCTCGCCTCTCGGATCCTGGACGCGGCGGAGGCCAAGCGGGCGCTGCGCGACTCCACGGCCCCCCTCGTGGTGATCGTCTCCGACCCGTTCTACCAGTCCGTGATCCGCGATCGATCCGCCACCCGCCCGGACGCCTACCGACCGGTGGACGTGCGGGTCAAGGAGATCAGCGACCAGGCGTGGGTCCGCCTGGTGGACGCCGACACGCCCCGGCCCGCCACCGGCACGCGTGCGCCTACCTCGCGTGAGCTGAACGCGATCGTCGACGCCCTGCTGCGCACACCCGGCTTCGACACGCACGAGAAGCGTGACCTGGTGTTGCACGAACTTCCGTTCGCGGCCTCCATCGCCCGCCACAGCTCGGACCGCGCGGACACCTTCAGCATCGTCCGGATGATCGCGCGCTACCCCGGCGGCCTCGAAGCCCTGCGCGAGTCGATCAACTTCCACGCCGCGGGCAACACCGCCGTGGCCGAACTCGACACGCTGATAGCAGATCTGGCCGGTGGCGGGGATTCCGGCTCGCGTGCCTCGAACGACGAGCACGAACTGGTGGTCTTCACCTCCGGCGAGGACGGCGTCCCGGTCAGGGATGCCGTGGTCGACATCCTGGAGATCGCCGGGTACGGCGTCACCGCCGAGCAGAGCCCGGAACGCGGATCGTGGTTCCAACGGCTCACCGTCAAGCAGAGAAGTCCCGAGGCCGCGGCGAACCTGGCCACCGCCCTGACGGCGACCGTGACCAACGGGGTGGTCGCCGAGACGGTCGGCACGGCCGTGCAGGGAGGGGACATCACCGTCCAGGTCCACCCGCCCGACGCCACCCACGACGAGCGGATGACGAACGCGATCGCGCGGTTGCTGGAAGCCAGCCGCGGGCACGACGAGGTCGTCGTCTACATGGGCTCGATCCTGTTGATCAAGATCGACTCGTCGATCAGGGTGTGGGAACCGACGGAGGACGAACACGACCTCATCGCCGCCAACCCCCACCTGCTGCAGGCACCTCGCGATCTGGTCGCCAAGTTGGTCGGCGACAAGCTGCCGGAGAACGCTGCCGAGCGTTAGCTCTTCGGTCAGTCGGAGCGGCCGATTCCCCGGAACTCGATCTCGACGCCGTCCAGCGCGTCGAGAGGACCGGACTCGGGCCACGACCCGGTCGGCGAGCACGACCGCCTCCTCGACGGAGTGCGTGACGAACACGACGGTCAGCGGTTGCTCCCGCCAGATCCGTTGCAGCTCACCGGACAGCTCCGTCCGGGTCAGCGCGTCGAGCGCCGAGAACGGCTCGTCCATGAGCAGCACTGCCGGGCCCTCGATGATCGCGCGGCACAAGGCCACCCGCTGCTGCATCCCGCCGGACAGCTCGTGCGGCAGCCGTGTGGCGAACCCCTGAAGTCCGACCAGCTCCAGCAGCTCGTGCGCGCGGGCGACGTGCCGCCGGCGGTCCAGGCCGAGCACCTCGACGGGAAGCAGGACGTTGCCCAGCACCGAACGCCAGGGCAGCAACGCCGGGCGCTGGAACATGACGGAGATGTCGCGCCGGGGCCCGGTCACCGGTTCGCCGGCGACGACGACCCGCCCTCCGGTCGGCGCGAGCAGCCCGGCGACGATCCGCAACAGCGTCGACTTGCCGCAGCCGGACCGCCCGATCACCGCCACGACCTCGTGCTCGCCCACCTCGAAGTCGATGCCGTCGAGGGCGGGCACGTGCCCGCGCTTCCCCTCGAAGACCCGGGACACCTGCTCCACGGCGATCATGACGGCATCAGGGCTTCGGCACCAGCTCGAACGAGACGAGATCAGCCGCCCGCAACGACCCGGCGGGGATCGCTTGCGCCTCGCCGAGCAAGTCGATGATCGTCGTGACCCGGCTCTCGTCGACCGCGCCGAGCGGGCCCGGGAACCCCGCCGGCTCCGAGTACTCCGGCATCAGCCGCAGCTCGGCGGCGGCCACCTCGGGGTTCTGCGTCGGCTGGTACTTGGTGAGGATCCGGCCGGCCTCGTCAGGGTGGTCGAGGGAGTACCGCAGCCCTTTGAGCAACGCGCCGCTGAACCGCCGCACCAACCCGGGGTCGTCGCGCGCCAACTCCGGTGAGGTGACCAGCATGTTGCCGTAGAGGTCGGGCAGGAGTTCCCCGTACGGCAGGACGACCGCCTTGCGCCCCTTCGCCGCCGCCTCGATCAGCGGCTTGCCGACGACGAACTGGCCGATCCCGTCGACCTGCCCGGACAGCAGGAGCTGCGGCAGCCCCGGCGGCGCCGAGGGCACGAACTCGACCGTGCCGGGGTCGATCCCGGCGGCCTTGGCGTACAACGGGAACATCAACCGGATCGTCGAGCCGGGCGGATCACCGATCTTCCTGCCGACGAGGTCCGCGGGCGTGGTGATGCCGCCGCCTTCGAGCCCGATGATGGCCGCGACGGTGCGCTGGTGGATCGCGGCCACGGCGGTGACCGGCAACTTCTCCTTCGCGACCGTGATCATCGTGCCGGTGAGGTCGGCCACCCCGAACGACGTGAGGTAGGTGACCTCGGCCGCGTTGCCCGCGGTTCTCGTCCCACTCCCACAGGCGACGAGCGCCGCCAACACGATGACCACGAGGAGAACGGAACGACAGGGCCGCATCGTGGGCTCCTTCCCCGGTGTCCCCACCGAACAGCACCGGCGAAGACGGCGTCGAGAACCGCGGCACAACCCGGGACCGACCCCAAGGGATCCGGGCGAACGAACCGATCACGGTGACGTCACGTGTCGGAGCGGACGACGAAATCTGCGGCCGGCGGAGCACCGATCGCCGGCACCCTGTACGACGATCACAACGCCCTCGTCACCTCCGGGACGTCCATGGAGATCCGGCTGCTCGGCCCCGTCGAACTGCACGGCCCGTCCGGCGAGGTCGATCTCGGACCGCCGCAGCGCCGACACGTGCTCGCCGCGCTCGCGGTCCGGCCCGGCCGGGTCGTGCCGACCACGACGCTGATCCGCCAGGTGTGGGGCGAGGACCCGCCTGACTCGGCACGCAAGGCGCTCCACGCCCACGTCAGCAGGCTGCGCAAGGCGCTGCAAACAGTCGGCGGCTCGCTGGTCAGCCGCAACGGCGGCTACGTCCTGCTGGTCGAGCCCCACCAGGTCGACTGGTTCCGGTACCAAGCGCTCGTCGCCACGGGCCGGGACGCCGCGCGCGACGGCGACGATCCGCGTGCCGCCGAGGACTTCCAGCGTGCCGCGCGGCTGTGGCGCGGCCGACCGCTGGCCGACCTGGAGGGCCCGTGGGTCACGGGCTACCGCGAGGTGATGACGGAACGCAGGCTGTCGGCCGTCGAGGCGGCACTGGAAGTAGGGATGCGCCAGGGTCGCCACGCCGAGTTGGCGAGCGAGGCCGCGGACTTGGCGCGGCACCACCTGGGCCGTCAGCACCTCGTCGCCCTGGCCGCCCAATGCCTCCACTGGTGCGGCAGGCAGGCGGAGAGCAGCGAGCTGTGCCACCGGGCGATCGTGTCGCTGCGACGGAACGGGGTGGAGCCGAATCGCCGGCTGCTCGAGCTGCACACGCGCATCCTGCGCGACGACCCCGGGCTGGCCGGGCCGTTCCCGACGCCCGCACCGGCGACCGGTGATCCCGGGGCGCGCCGCGAACTCGCCCGCGAGATGCGCAGGATCTGGCTGGAGCGCCGGGACGAGGACGCCCGCGTGACGCTGCGGGTGCGCGAGCAGCCAGGGGCGGTCTGGCCGGAGTTCGCCGACCACACCGCCCCCGACCTCGGCGAGGCGGGGCCCGTGCTGGACCGACCGCTGTCCGAACTCGTGCTCCGCCGGTACAACCGCAGGCTGCTGGTGTTGGGGGACAAGGGCGCCGGTAAGACCACCAGCCTGGTGGACCTGGCGGCGGCCCTGCTGGCGCGGTCCGACGACCCGGACGTGCCCGTGCCCGTCGTCCTGCTGCTGTCGCGGTGGCGTGGCGGCGACTTCGCCGACTGGGTCGTGAGGGAGGTTCGCGACCAGTACCGGCTGCCCGCCGACCGGGTGCGGCGGCTGCTCGTGGACGAGGAGGCGCTCGTCCTGCTGGACGGGCTCGACGAGGTGCCCACCGAGCTGCGCGGCGCGTGCGTGCGGGGCATCAACGCGTTCCGCACCGCGTTCGGCGCCGGGATCGTCGTGACCTCACGCACCGCGGAGTACCGGGACCTGGACGTGCGGCTCGCGCTCGCGGGCGCGGTGGCCATCCAACCGCTCACCGCCGAGCAGATCGACCGGCGGCTCGCCGACGGCGGCGCCGCGTTGGCGGGGCTGCGGGACGCGGTGCGCCGTGACCCCGAGCTGGTGAAGCACCTGTCCGCACCGCACATGCTGGACGTCGTGTGCGTCGCGTACGAAGGAGGCGGCGAGGTGTCACCGACGATCGGTGGCTCCTACGACGACTACCTCCGCGTCCTGCTGCAGCGGTCACGCTCGCCGCTGCCCGGAGCCCGCCGCACGCCGCCGTTCGACCTCGCCGCCACCCGTCACTTCCTCACCTGGCTGGCCAGGCTGATGACAGCACGCGGCGAGACCGTGTGGTTCCCCGACCACTTGACGCCCGCGTCGCTGCCGGGGCCGCGCCCGCGCTGGTCCCTGCCGGTGACGCTGTGGTCCGGACCGGCCGAGCGGATCGGCCTGCGACGCCTCGCGACCGCCGGGACGTACGGGGTCGTGGCGGCGCTGTTGTCCGCGGCGGTCTACGGGGTGCAGCTCGGGCTGGGCCGTTCGGCGGCCCGGGACACCCCGCTGGACGCGTCGCCGCTGTTCGCCGTCCCGCTCGCGGTGGTCGTGTTCGCGGCGGTCACGTGGCTGTTCGTGCGCGGCGGGTTGCCGCGGTGGTCGAGGGTTCCGGTGTACGCGGTGACGCTCATGGTCGCCGGAGGGCTGCACAAAGGGCTGTACACCGGGCGGCAGTCCGGCACGGCTGCGGGGTGGCACGCGGGCATCGTCGGCGCACTGGTCTACGGGGCGACCATCGCCGCTTCGGTCGCGATGGCGCTCGGCGTCGTGGCCGTGGTGCGCCGCCTGGACCGGGACGACCGGTGGGCCCTGTCCCCCGGTCGGATCGCGCGGTGCACCGACACCGCCGCGGTGTGCGCCCTGGCCGTGGGCGTGAGCCACGCGCCGGCCCGGTTCGCCGCCGCACCGCACGACGCCGCGTACGCCCTGACCGCGGGCTTCGGCTACGGCGTGATCATGGGCCTGGGTGGTGGCGTGCTGCTCGGGCTGGGGTTCATGCTCGTGGACCTCGACGTCGCGCGGCCCGCCGCGCGCTGGTCGTTGTCGTGGCGCGGGTTCGCGACGGCGTGCGCGACCGCCGCCGTGTTCGGGGTGCTGCACTGGCTGCTGCTCGTGCGGGCCGTCGGGATGGCGCTGGGTCCGGACAAGGGTCCGGTGTTCGCGTTCGTCGTCGCGATGACGTTCTGCCTGGCCTTCGGCCTCGGGCACAGCCTGCGGCCCGAGCTCAACCTGCCCGTCCCGGCCCCCGCGCGGGCGCTGACCGCGTCCCTGCGCGCGGCCGTCGGGCCGGTGGTGGGCGCGGTGCTCGTGGCCCTGCTCGCGACGGCGCCGGCCCGGACCGCGGTCGTCGAGTACGTGCAGATCGCGCTCGTGGTGCCCGCCGTGCTGGCCGCACTGCTCACGTTCTGGTTCACCGGCGGCGGGGTGTGGCTCGCGCACCACGTGGCCCGGACGATCGCGCGGCACGCCCGCCTGCTCCCGCGAGACCTCCTCGGGTTCCTCGAGCACGCCGACGAGCGGATGCTGCTGCACCGGCACGACGGCGGCTACCGCTTCCGCCACCCCGAGATCCAGCGGCACGTCGCCGAGGACTCCCTGACCACGTCACCCGTACCGCGCTGACCTGCGGAGCAAGGATTCGACAACCATCGCGTGCACTCCCGGCTGCGAGCCTGGCCATCACGACGGACCGGAAGGAGCCCCCGGAGATGGCCATTCGAAGATCCCTCGCGCGGTTGTCCGCATTGGTGCTGCTGAGCGGCGGACTCGTCGCCCTCGGCACCGCACCGGCGCACGCCGCCGCCTGTTTCGGCGCCGGTACGACGATCGTCGGCACGCCGGGCAACGACGTGCTGCTCGGCGGCAGCGGAAACGACGTCATCGACGCGGGCGGCGGCAACGACCTCGTCATCGGCAACGGCGGCAACGACAAGCTGTGCGGCGGCGACGGCGACGACACCATCGAGGGCTACAGCGGCGACGACATGATCTCCGGAGGCCATGGCGCGGACCGCCTCGACGGCGGACGCGGCGGGTGCTGCGACTCCTCGTTGGACACCGGCACCGACACCGTCAACGGCGACGACGGTCCCGACGTGATCTGGTCCGCCGACTTCGGGCGCCTGATCGCCAACGGCGGCTTGGGCGACGACGAGATCTACGGCCTCGGCGGCAACGATCAGATCGGAGGCGGCGGCGGCAACGACACCATCGGCGGGCACGGCGGCGACGACCTGCTCGACGGAGGGCTCGGCGGCTGCTGCGACCCGGTCCAGGACACCGGCGCGGACGTGATCTACGGCGGTGACGGCGGCGACGTCATCTGGTCGGCAGACCTCGGTCGGCTGCTGGCCGACGGCGAGGCGGGCAACGACACCCTGCACGGCCTGGGCGGCAACGACGTCCTGTGGGCGGGCGAAGGATTGGACTACCTGTTCGGCAACGGTGGCGACGACGTGCTCGACGTCCGCGACGGCTACACCAATTCCGATCTCGCCAACGCCGGGGACGGCGTCGACCAGTGCCGGATCGACGTCTGGGCCTACAACCCGGCACAGCACGACACCCACTACTACTGCGAAACGATCGTGACCAACCAGGTCACGTGACAGGGACGCGATTCACTCGACCGGGCTCACTCGACCGGAGGATCCTCATGTCGTCCGCTGCGCTCTGCTCCCCCTCCCTCCCCCGCGACCTGCCGCGGAAGATCACCACGCACGCAGCCGCGCTCCTCCTGCTCGCGGTGTGCGTGGATGCCGTCAACGAACTGCACCACGCCGACCCGGTCGGGTCGACGGTCGTGACCAGCGCGCCGGCCGTCGCGCGGATGCCCGACGCGCACAACGTCAAGAGCGCTGCCGTCCCCGACCGTGTCATGGCGCCCGACCGCACAGCGCTTCCACGGACCGCGTCGACCATCGATGCGAGCGGGGCGGCCGTCATCGACCGCATCCCCACGCTCGCACAGGTCGAGCACACGGCACCGGCACAGTCGGGCACCGCCGTGGGGCCGTCGGGCGACGCCCCGAACTCCGTCCAGGTGACTACCGCTCCCGACATCCCGGACGGCACGCCCAACCCCGCACCGTCCGGGAGCGGGAGGGTCGCGCTTCCGGCCCTGGCGGCAGGCGGCACCTCCGACGAGCAGGCGAAGCAGGACCAGGCGGAAAGCGCCCCGATCCGCTCGGCCCCCGCCGAAACCCCGGCGCCGGCCCGGCCGCCGACGGTTCCCGTGGGGCCCGCGGCAGTCCCCGTGCCGCCCGTGGTCACAGCTCCGGTGATCGCAACTCCGGTGGTCATGGCCCCGGCGACCCCATCACCGGCTGTCGACCGGCCAAGCGTCCCCGTCTCGGCGCGGCCGATCGTGGCAGCGATGCCCGTTCCCGTCCCGTCGACCATGGGCGCCGTGACCGTCACCGGCAGCATGAGCGAACCCGTGCCCGCGGTGCCGGTGCACTCGCCCACGCCCGCGATGCCGCTCCCCGGCCCGGGCGGGATGGTCCAGCACGCACCGCAGTCGATGATCTGACCCGATGCCGAACGCCACGAGAACCGACAACCGCATCGTGGGCACGGTGCACGAGGCGGTGCAGGCCGGGTCCATCAACGAGGTGCACTTCCACCGCCCGTCGAAGCACTTGCGGGTGTTCCTCGCGATCGTCGGGACCTGCATGCTGACCGCCGCGTCGGGCACGCCGCCCGCCGAGACCTCCGACCACCGCCCGGTCTCCCCCACCACGGCCAAGGCGTGCCTGGTGCGCACCGACCCGTCCACCAAGTCCGGCTACGTGTGGGCGAACCGGCCGCACGAGGACGCGTACCGCCCGCAGGGCGAGTACCAGTGCAACTCCTCGGGCGGGGTCAACAGCGTGGTCCGCGAGGGCGTCGGCCGGTACACCGTGGACTTCCCCGGCCTCAGCGTGGACGGCGGCACGGTCGACCTCACCGCGGCGGACACCGCCGACCGGCTGTGCTCGGTACGCGACTGGGGACCGTCGCACACCGACCAGCGAGTCCGGGTCACGTGCGTGGACCGCGACGGAACACCGGCCGACGCCGCGTTCACGCTCGCCTTCCTGTTCACGATGGGCCGCAACGGCGTCAGCGCCTACGTACGCGCCGACCAACCCACCACCGACACCCAAGTCCCGGACCCCAACCACCAGCACAACTCCACGGGAGGGATCAACTCGATCGACCGCGAGGCCACCGGGTCGCACGTCGTCTTCCTCCCCGGCATCGACCAGTCGCCGGCAGAGGGCGACTCGGGCGGCATGGCCAAGGTGACAGCGCTCGGCGAAACGCCGAACACCTGTTCCCCACACGGATGGCGACCATGGCACAACCCCGAGACGGACAAGGACTTCTTGATCGTCCGCGTCACCTGCACGACACCACGCGGCGACCCGGTGGACGCGCCGTTCGCCCTGTCGTTCACCGCCGACCTGGGCTCCACCCCCACCGCACGCGTCCCCGGAGCGTACTTATGGGCCGACAAAGAGGACGAGGCCTCGTACACGCCCACCAAGGAGTACCAGTACAACTCGACACACACGCTGAACACAGTGACCCGATCCGCGACCGGCACCTACACGGCGCACCTGCCAGGCCTGACCCGCAAAGGCGGCCACGCCCAGGTCTCCGCGTACCGGACGGACGCCACGTGCGGCGTGACCGGCTGGTACCCAGTGGAGCAGGAACAACGAGTCGACGTGGTGTGCCGCGCACCGACCGGCGACCCGGTCGACGCACAGTTCACCCTGGTCTACCTCCAATAACCAATGGGCTCGGACAGTCACCTCCGGCGTGCCGCCGCCCCCGGACGCGAACGTCCTGCCGCCGAAGACTCAGGCTCGTCGTCGAGTCGCAACGACTTCAGGAACGCGACGGCCGCCCGGTGAGCCGGCCCTTCCGGCGGCACGACTTCCAGCAGTGCCACCAGTGCGAGCAGGCGGTCCTTGTCGAGCGCTCCGAAGTAGCGCGTCAGGTGCGCGTTCCACCTGCTGTCGAGGTGGAGCAGCAGACCACCGCCGCCCCGCGCGTCATCGACCAGGACCGGTCGCCCGTCGTGCTGCTCGACCTGCCAGGCGGGCAACGGCGCCACCAGCCGCCGGAACCGGTCGACCATCCGCTCGTACTCACGCCGATCCACCACTACCCCTGACCGTCGGAACCTCGTGCCCACGCCCTTCAGAGCGATGGCCGACGGTCGGGGAAGAACCGCACCGTGATCGTCGCACAGCCGTTCGAATCGCTGTCAAGTGGAATCACCCAGGCAGGGCGCGTGCGGCACGGAACGGTCGTCAGTCGTTGCCGCCGAACGTGAGTTGGCGGCGGTGGAAGTCGAAGTGCCGGACCGGGAAGCGGTAGATGTCGGCGAGGGTCATGAAGTCCTGGAAGAACGGGTCCCAGCGGGTCGGGTAGTGCATGCCGCGGGCCAGGTCGGTGTCGGTTTCGCGGTCGAGGCGGCGGTGCAGGGCGGCGATGGTGCGGTCGCAGAGCGCGGCCAGTTGCCGGCGGCCGAGGGTGCTGCCGCCGAGCCAGGAGCCTGCGAAGTTCACCGCGTCGAACGGTGCGGTGGCCGCGTTGAGCAGGCGGGCGAAGGTTCTGCTCATGCCGGTGGGCAGCCGGTCGACCAGGCGGGCCAAGGTCAGCAGGGCGCGGATGATCAGGAACCCGAGGAGCATGTGGAACAGCAGTTGGCGGTTGTCCCACCGGGTGCCGTCGGACTTGCGGCGCAGGTCGGCGGCAGTGGCCTGGTCCAGGAGTGCGTGGAACGTGGCGCGTGCCCGTTCCAGGTCGTCGTGAACCGCCTGCTTGTCCACGGTCCCAGTGTGCGCCTGCTCGGCGTTCAGCAGGTGGCGCAGTCCGGTGTGGTGAGGACGGAGGCGGAGTTGGCGCGGCGTTCGAGCATGACGGTGTCGCGCCAGGTGCCGTGGTGTTGGGCGATGCGTTCGCGGACGCCGACGGTGCGGTAGCCGGCGGAGTGGTGCAG
>NZ_LGED01000276.1 GCF_001280085.1 Saccharothrix sp. NRRL B-16348
TCGGGTTTGCTTGGTCGCCAACCCACTTACCGGAGACCTCGCCACGTTCCGGGCACCGACACGCCGGCAGTCACCTCACCTTTGAAACACGGCCTAGGCGTCAGCCGACCAGGTCCAGGGTCGTCTGCTCACTGGCGCGGCGCGCGGCCAGCAGGTCCGGTGCGGCGTTGCTGCACTGCACCAGCGAGCCGCCGCCCGCCAGCACGGCCAGGAAACCGTTCAGCAGGCCGTCCGGCAGGCCCCACTCCACAGTGGACAGCACGCGGGACGTCGTGGTGATGCCCAACGTCGCCGCCCGCTGGTGCGCCTCCTCCACCACCTCGTCCACAGTGGACTTCAGCAGCGCGGGGGTGGTGCCGGGGATCGGCTCCCACGGCGAGAAGTCGTCGCCGAACACGCGCACGTCGTCGTTGTAGTCCACGGGCGCGCCGCTGCCCAACCCCATGGGGTGCAACGACGCCACGGCCGTCACCAGGGCTCCGGGCGCTTCGACGCCGGGCGCCACGACGGCCACCTTCGCGCCCGTCGGGTCGTCCGTCACGGCCGCGCCGCACCACCACGCGCCCAGCAGCACGCCGGCCGTCTGCCAGTGCGCGGGCAGCAGCACGGCCACCGGGTCGCCCGGCTCGACGTCGTGCTCGTCACGCAGCCAGTTCGCCGTCTTGGCCGCCCAGTTCCGGATGGTGGCGCGGGACAGCTCGACCCGGGTGCCCGCCGCGTCGTCGTAGTGCGTGATCAGGGGACGGCCGGGATTCGCCGCGAACAGGGGCGCGAACAGGGCATCCGTGACGGTCATGCGCCAACCTTGCCACGCCCCGCCACACCCGCGCCCATCGACCCGATCACCGCGTGTCCTACGTTCGCGTCACGCGTGTCCTACGTTCAGAACACCCGAGTTGAACGCTCAGAACACGGCGAGCCCGTCCTGAGCGTTGAATTCAGGCGTTCTGAACGTAGGACTCTCGCGACCTGAACGTAGGACACGCGCGTTCTGGAGGTAGGACACGCGTGTTCTGAGCGTGGGACACGCGGGTTAGCGGGGGTTGGCGGTGAGGATGCGGAGGGCGTGGGTGGTGACGACGCCGCGCCACTCCAGCAGCGCGGCCGGGCCGGGTGGTTGCCACGACACCGGCCAGCCGCCGTCGGCCTCCTGAGCGGCGGCCAGCGCGTCCAGGTGCGCGGTGATCGCGTCGGCGGGGAACAGGGAGCGCAGCGGGTCGTCGGGCAGCGGCGCGAAGTCGAGCGGGGTCAGGCCGTAGCCCTCGCCCGGGTAGAGGTGGAACAGGGTCAGGTCCTCGACCGACAGCCCGTGCCGACCTGCCCAGTCGCGGTCCGGCGTGGTCGCCAGGAAGTGCAGCACGTTGACCGCCGTGTGGGCGTCGACGGGGCCGGACAGCGCCTCGATCCGGGTGCGGCAGAACTCGTCGGCGGTGTCGAGCCAGGCCGCGGACACGCCGGCCTTCCGCAGCCCCGCCACGATGCCCGCGGTCGGGTTCAGGCCCACCGGGAACCGGCCGTCACCCCAGTGGTCGGCACGGGCGTGGTCGGCGATGTCGGGCAGCACGATCGGCAGCCCGCCGTCGGGCGACGTCACCGATTCGAGGTACGGCACCAGGCTCCCGGCGAACCCGGCGACCTTCCGCCGCACGTCCGGGTCGGCCGCGGGGGAGTCCAGCACCTGCGTGAGCACGCCGAGCGCGAAGTCGACGGCCAGCGGCTGGCTGTGCGGCGCCCGGACGTCCGGTTCGAGCGCGTGGCCCAACCCGCCGTCGGCGTTGCGGTAGCCCGCGAGCGCGTCCACGACCGCGCCGGCTGCGACCGGGTCCGGCGCGGACCACAGGAGGGCGAGCCGCCGTTCGAGCAACCGGGCGTGCGTGTCGAGGAAGGCGCGGGCGCGGGCGAGGTCCATGCCGACGATGCTGGCACCCGCACCGCCCAGCGTCTTGAACGGATCGGCCGTCAGTCGACGCAGACCGGGCCGGCCTGGACGACGCGGTGGCGCGGCCCGTCGAGGCTCACCAGCCGGTCGGCGCCGAAGCGCTGGGTGGGCGGAGCACTGGAAGTGGTCGACGGAGCGGGCACGGGGGTCTTCTCGCCCAGCAGCTCCGCCACGAACGCCTTCACCGCGGCCGGGTCCACGGTCACGATGCTCTGACCGCGCTCGTTGCGCGCGCCGACGCCGGTCACCGGGATGGTCGCGAACTCGACGTTCCCGCCGGCCAGCCCGCGCGCCTGCCCCGCGAACGTCGCCAGGTCCAGCTTCTCGTCCACCACGATCGACTTGCTCACCGCGTCCAGCAGCCCGGACAGCCGCGCCGGGTCCGCCAGCGTCCCGGCCGACAGCAGCTTCGACATCGCCGCCGACATGAACACCTGCTGCCGCGTGATCCGCCCCAGGTCGCCGTTCGGGATGCCCTTGCGCTGCCGCACGAACGCCAGCGCGTCGCCACCGGCGATCGTCTGCACGCCCGCGCGGAAGTTCGCGCCCGAGTCCGGGTCGGACGTGGCCTGCTTCAGGCACACCTCCACGCCGCCGATCACCTCGGTGAGCAGGTAGAACCCGTACAGGTTGATCTCCGCGTAGTGGTCGACCCGCACGCCGGTCAGCTCCTGCACCACCTGCACCAGCGCCCGCCGCCCGGCCTGGTCGCCCGCGATGGAGCGCTCGGTCAGGTCGGACATGCCCGCCTCGGCCAGCCGCTGCATGGTGAAGAACTTGGTCAGCCCGTACGCCGAGTTGATCTTCTCGTCGCCGATCTCGGGGATGGGCACGTACGTGTCGCGCGGGATGGACACCGCGTGCGCCTTGCTGCCGTCGTGCGGCACGCGCATCACGATGATCGTGTCCGTGTTGAGCGTGTCCGTCGCCTCCGTGCGCAACTTCCGCAGCACGTGGTCCGGCAGCTGCACGCCCTGGGCATCGGTGCGGCTGTCGCTGCCGACCAGCAGGATGTCCGTCGCGCCGTCGGCGGCGGGCGGCGCGTTCGGCACGTCCGACAACGCCGTCAGCACGTCCGTCGTGTTCACGCTCTCCTGCACGCGCTGCAGCGCCGACCAGCCGTACCCGGCCGCCGCCAGCACGGCCGCGGACAGCAGCGCGACGAGCACGCGTCCGGCGATCACCGCAGCCTTCACCGACGTCCTCCTACGAATGGGTGTCCGACCAGGCTAACCACCTTCGACCGGTCGGACGTCCGGGTTCACCGGAGGTGGGTGTCTCAGTTGACGCAGACCACACCGTCGGCGGTGATCGGCGGGGTGGAGCTCGTCGAGGGCGCGTTCCCCGTGCCGGTGACGTCGGCCGACGCGGGGTCGGTCTGGTCCGGCGGCGTGTAGTCGGCGCCGGCGTACACCAGGACCTGCCCCCTGGGCACGGAGTCGTCCTCGACGGCCTCGGCGTTACCGCCCAGGGCGGAGATCACCTGCTCGGCGCTCGCCCGCTCACCCGGCGCGTGCCGCACGGACGTCGTCTCCGCGTACGCCCCGGAGTTCGCGAGACCGCGCCGGAACCCCTTCTCCACCAACATCTCCAGCACGGTCGCGGCCAGCCGGTTCACCCCGGCGGCGTTGTAGACGTGCACGGTGATCGCCGACGGCGGCGGGCCGGACGGCCTCGTGGTGGTGCCGGCGGGCGCCGTCGACGGCTCGTTGTCGGTCGCCAGGCCCTTGATGAACTGCCGCACCTGCCCCGGGTCGACCGGCAGCACGTTGCCGTCACCCCACGTGTCCATCGGGTCGCCGACCGGGATCGTGCGGAACTGGATGTTGCCGCCCACGAGGCCCTGCATCTGGGTGGCGAACTCGGTGATGTTCCACCCCTCGCTCAGCACGACGGACTTCTTCACCGCCGTCACGAGCTGGTCGAGCTTGTCGAAGTCGGTCAGCGTGCCCGTGGACAGCACCTTGCGGGCCAACGCGCCGATGAACACCTGCTGCCGCACGATCCGGTCCAGGTCGCCGCCGGGCAGCCCGCCGCGCTGGCGCACGAACGACAGCGCCTTGGCGCCCTCGATGGTCTGCCGCCCGGCCGGGAAGTCGGCGCCCGAGTCGCGGTCGCGGGTGGCCTCGTTCAGGCACACCTCGACGCCGCCGAGCGCCTTCGTCACCTCGTAGAAGCTGGCCAGGTTGACTTCGGCGTACCGGTCGACGGTGACCGAGCCGCCGGTCAGCCCCTCGATCGTCTTGATCAACGTCTTGCGGCCGGCCAGCGTCGACTCCAGCTCGATGCGGGCCTCGTCGGTGACGCCCTCGTTACGCAGCCGCTGCGCCGTCTCGTTCTTCTGCCGGGCCAGCGCGGAGTTCAGCTTGTGCTTGCCGAACCCGTCCGCGATCTCCACGTACGCGTCACGCGGGAACGAGATGGCCACCGCACGCGTGCCGTCCCTCGGGACGTGCACCAGGATCATCGTGTCGGTGTTCTGCGTGCCGTCCGCCACACCGCCGTTGAGCAGCGCCAACACCTCGTCCGACAGCGGGTTGCCCTGCGCGTCGGTGCGGCTGTCGACGCCGACCAGCAGGATGTCGACCGCGCCGTCGAGCGGCGTGCGGGCCACGCCGTTCTCGTCCTCGGTCACGGAGGACGCGATGACGTCGGTCGTCGTGATGCCCTCGTCGATGTCGCTGAGGTAGTACCAGCCGTACCACGTGACGACGAGCACAGCCGCCGAGACCAGCGCCAGCAGTGAACGCGCGGTGAGCGCGAGAGCACGAAGAGCAGCCGATCCACCGGCTGTTCCTGGCGGACTGGAGTCCACTGCCTGCCTCCCCCGTGCGCTCAGGCGTGCCTGGCCGAGATTAGTGGCGCGGCGGTGAACCGCGCCGGACATTCCTCTTATACGGGAGACGCTGTAACAACCAGGTGGGTTGCACGAAAGGCACTCGTGACAGACTGCGATGAGCAACCGCCTTCAGGAGGACACTGAGCATGCGGGTACTGGTAACGGGTGGGGCCGGGTTCATCGGCTCGCACTACGTGCGGGAGATGGTGGCCGGCGCTTACCCGGCCTACGCCGATGCCGAGGTGGTGGTGCTGGACAAGCTCACCTACGCCGGCAACGAGGCGAACCTGGCGCCGGTCGCGGACGACCCGAGGCTGACGTTCGTCCGGGGCGACATCTGCGACCGCGAGCTGGTCGCCGACCTGATGAGCCGGACGGACGTGGTGGTGCACTTCGCCGCCGAGTCCCATGTGGACCGTTCGATCTCCGGTTCCGCCGACTTCGTGCTGACCAACGTGCTCGGCACCCAGACGCTGCTCCAGGGCGCGCTGGAGGCCGGCGTGGCGAAGTTCGTGCACGTGTCCACCGACGAGGTGTACGGCACGATCGAAGAGGGCTCCTGGACCGAGGAGCACATCCTCGAGCCGAACTCGCCGTACTCGGCGTCCAAGGCGTCGTCGGACCTGCTGGCGCGGTCGTTCTTCCGCACCCACGGGCTGCCGGTGACCATCACCCGGTGCTCGAACAACTACGGTCCGTACCAGTTCCCCGAGAAGGTCATCCCGCTGTTCGTGACCAACCTGGTCGACGGCAAGAAGGTGCCGCTGTACGGCGACGGGCTCAACGTCCGCGACTGGCTGCACGTGGACGACCACTGCCGGGGCATCCAGCTCGTGCTGGAGGGCGGCCGCGGCGGTGAGATCTACAACATCGGCGGCGGCACCGAGCTGACCAACCGGGAGCTGACCGAGCGCCTGCTGGAGGCCACCGGGCGCGACTGGGACGCGTTCGTCGAGCCCGTCACCGACCGCAAGGGCCACGACCGGCGCTACTCGGTCGACATCACCAAGATCAGCACCGAGCTGGGCTACGCCCCCCGCGTCGACTTCGCCGAGGGCCTCGCCTCGACCGTCCAGTGGTACCGCGACAACCGGTCGTGGTGGGAGCCCCTCAAGCAGCGCGCCGCCCTGGCCCGCTGATGGCGCTCGCACTGCTGGTGCCCGGCGGCCGCGGCCAACTCGGGCGGGACGTGGCGGCGGCGGCTCCGGACGACGGCCTCGTGCACGCGCCGTCGTCCGCGGAACTGGACCTGACCGACGCCTCCGCGGTGGCCGACGCCGTAGCCGTCTTCGCCTCCACCGCTCGTGACGCCGGCTTCCGCCCGGTGGTCGTGAACGCGGCGGCGTACACGGCGGTCGACGCCGCGGAGACCGACGCCGAGCGTGCGTCCGAGGTCAACGCGGCCGGCCCGGAGAACCTGGCGACGAGCTGCCGCGAGCACAACGTCCCGCTGCTGCACGTCTCCACGGACTACGTGTTCCCCGGCGACGGCACACGACCGTACGAGCCGACCGACGAGACCGGCCCCAAGTCGGTCTACGGCCGCACCAAGCTCGACGGCGAACAGCGCGTCCTGTCCACTTGGGACCGTTCCTGGGTCGTCCGCACGGCGTGGGTCTACGGCCAACACGGCAACAACTTCGTGAAGACCATGGCCCGCCTGGCGACCACCAACGACACCCTGTCCGTTGTGGACGATCAGGTCGGCTCGCCGACGTGGTCCCTCGACCTGGCTCACGGCCTGCTGGAACTGGCGGCCGCCGTCTCCTCCGGCAGCACACCCCCACGGGTCCTGCACGCCACCGGCGGCGGCGAGACAACGTGGTGCGGCTTCGCCCGCGCCATCTTCACCGAACTGGGCCTCGACCCAACCCGCGTCCACCCGTGCACCACGGCCGACTTCCCCCGCCCCGCCCCCCGCCCGGCCTACTCCGTGCTGTCGGGCAAGGCTTGGGCAGACGCGGGCCTGACCCCACTGCGCCACTGGCAAACCGCACTGACCGCCGCCGTCGCCACCCACGCCGTGCCCTGACCCGCGCCACACGACCCGCCCAACCGCCGCACAACGAACCCGAACCACACCACCGGCTCCTCACCGACCGGCCGCACAACGGACCCGGCGCAGCACCCCACCGGATCCTCACCCAGCCGCACCACATCGGACCCGCAACGCCCGCACCTAGGCCCGATTTGACATGGGTTCGGGTGCTTTAGGCTGGTCGAAGCCGGGCAGGCTTGGCGGACGCTCTTCCCGCCAGGCCTGCCCGGCTTTGGCCTGCCCCGAACATGCGGGGCAACCTGGCGTCCCTCCTCGTACGGGGCCGGCGGGTCGCCGAACGGTGCGGAAACCGACGTGCGGACGGCCGGCCCGATGGTGTGTGATCTCGGGCATGGTGATCGAGTTGGGCACGCCGGGCGTCGACAATCTGGACGACGCGGTGGCCGCGCTGCGGGACTGGCAGCACGACGGCGCGCCGATGCAGCTGCACCCCGGCGACCTCGGCTGGTTCTGGCGGTACGGCGCGGAGGCGACGGCCGCGGCGGTCCGGACCTGGAGCCGGGACGGTCGGATCGTCGCCGTCGGCCTGCTGGACGAGCCCGACCTGCTGCGGATGACGATCGCACCGGACGCCCAGCAGGACGAGGAGCTGGCCCGGCGCGTCATCGAGGACGTGGCCGATCCGGCACGCGGTGTGCTGGTCCCGGGCAAGGTGTACATCGAGGCGCCGAAGGACGCGCTGCTCCAGAACCTCCTGTTCGAGGCCGGCTGGGACACCGACGACCCGTGGACGCCGCTGCGCCGTGACCTGGCGGAGCCGGTTGAGGACCCGGGCGTGCGGGTCGAGGTGGTCGGGCCGGAGCGGGCGCACGTGCGGACCGCCGTGCAGCGGGCGTCGTTCGCCGGCTCGACGTTCACTGACGACCGCTGGCGCGCGATGGCGGCCGGATCGCCGTACGCCGACGCCCGCTGCCTGGTCGCGTACGACGAGCAGGACAACGCGGTGGCCACGGTGACGGTGTGGTCGGCCGGTGCGGGCCGTCCCGGCCTGATCGAGCCGATGGGCGTGCACGCGAACCACCGCGGCCACGGCTACGGCAAGGCGATCACGGTCGCCGCGGCGGCGGCGCTCCGGGAACTGGGCTCGTCGAGCGTGCTGGTCTGCACCCCGAGCTCCAACGTCGGCGCTGTCGCCACCTACAAGTCCGCCGGCTTCACGGCACTCCCCGAAGTCCGGGACCGCCGCCGGGACGCCTGAGAGCTGCCTGACGCCGCGCTGCTACCGCCGCCGTTTGCGCACCTCCCGCGCGACCAGCAGCACACCGGCGAACACCGCGACCGCGGCGGCGGTGAGGACGTACCAGGGTGCCTCCGGGAAGATCGCCCGGAGGGTCACCCTGGTCGCCGCCAGGACGGCGAAGCCGATCAGCCAAGCGACCACGGGGAGCCGGGCCGAGTCGTCCGGAGCCATGCTTTCTCCTTCTGGTTCAGGCGTCACGCCGGTTGACCACCGCCGCGCTCAGCGCCGCGAGTGCTGCCGTCTGCACGGCGAAGACCACCCAGCCGAGCCAGGGCTCGACCTTCGAGACGCCGTCGGGGAGCACGACGCTCAGGCCGATGACGGTCGGCCAGAACTCGCCTGCCGTCGCGAGCGCCGGGACGAGGGGGAAGACGACCAGCGGGAGCACGTAGACCACGCCGATCATGGTGAGCACCACACCGGCGGTGTGCCGCAGGAGCATTGCCGTGGCGGTCGCGAAGGCGCCCAACGTGCCCAGGTAGCAGCCGGCGCCCAGCACCGCTCGGAGCACGGTCGCGTCGACCGAGCCTGACCCGCCGCCGAACGCGGTGGAGAGCACGACGGAGATCGAGGCGGACGCGAGGCCGAGTGCCAGGCCGAGGGCGGTCATCACGGTGAGCTTCGCGCCCAGGAAGCGCAGCCTGCGCGGCGCCATCGTGAACGAGGTGCGAATCATCCCGTGGTTGTACTCGTTGGACACGAACAGAGCGCCGATCACCGCGACGCCGATCTGCATCAGCAACATCGTCGTCACGATCGGGGCAAGCAGCGAATCACCGCCGGCCGGCACGTTCGCGGTTGTCTGCGCCATGCCGATCACCAACGCTGCGGTCGGCACCGTGAAACCTGCCAGGGTCCACCAGACGGAGCGCTGGGTGCGCAGCTTCACCCACTCGGCGTGGATCAGGCGAGGCATCTCATCGCGGAGCGCGGGCATGCCTCAGTACTCCTTCCCGTGGTACTCCACGTCGTCGCGGGTGGTGTTCATGAAGGCGTCTTCGAGTGAGGCGACTTCGTCGCCCAAGCCGTGCAAGGCGAGCGAGTTCGCCGCGGCCAGCTCACCGATCTCGCTGCGCGCGAGCCCGTTCACGAGCAGGACGTCGACCGCCTGGCGTTCCACCCGTCCGCCCGCGGCCTCGATCAGGGCCGTGAGCGCGTCCGCGTGCGGGGTCTCCACGCGGACGCGCTTTTCGGTCGCGCCGTCGATGAAGCCACGTGTGTCGGTGTCCGCGACCAACCGGCCACGCCCGATGACGACGAGGCGGTCGGCGGTGCCCTCGACCTCGGCCATGAGGTGCGAGGAGATCAGCACGGCGCGACCCTCGGCGGCCATGCCACGCAGCAGGTTGCGCACCCAGCGCATCCCCTCGGCGTCGAGCCCGTTCAACGGCTCGTCGAGCAGCAGCGTGTGCGGGTTGCCGAGCAGGGCCACGGCCAAGCCGAACCGCTGGCTCATGCCCAGGGAGAACGACTTCACCCGCTTGTCCGCGACGTCCTCCACCCCGGTGATGCCGAGGACTTCGTCGACCCTGCTGAACGGTATGCCGTTCGAGGCGGCCAGGATGCGGAGGTGGTTGCGCGCGCTTCTCCCGGGATGTGCGGAACGCGTGTCGAGCAGCATCCCCACTTCGCGCAACGGGTGGTCGAGTTCGTCGTAGGGCCGACCATCGACCGTCGACGAGCCGGCGGTCGGCCGGTCCAAACCGGTGAGCATCCGAATGGTGGTCGACTTGCCTGCGCCATTCGGTCCGAGGAAGCCGGTCACCAGTCCGGACCGCACTCGGAAGCTCAGATCGTCGACGGCCTTGCGCGCGCCGTAAACCTTGGTGAGGCCGAATGCCTCGATCATGGTTCCTCACTGCTCATAGGTCGGAGACCAACAGGAACTTCGGGACCGCCTTCGGTGGTGCACACTGCGGACGAGCGGTGAGGCGACCGCTGGACGGGTGGACCCGCCGGAGAGCAGCCGGCGGGTCCACCCCACCGCGTCTCAGCAGAGCCAGGTCTGGTTGAGCACGTGACAGCCGACCGCGCGGAACACCTCCTCCGCGCCGACGGGGATCAGGAAGCGGACCCAACCGGGCAGGTTGTTCCACCAGGTGATGAACGCATTCCAGCCGGCCCTGACCGCCGCGACGGCCTGGTCGTAGACCCACCTGCCGATCGCGATCAGCGCGTCGACGATCCACCGCCCGATACCCGCGGGACGCACGGTGCCGTCATCGACCGGGACACCGGTCGCCAGTTGCACGCCGGAGGTCGTCGCACCCGCCGGCACCAAGGTCACCTCCGCGGCGACGGGCGCGGACTGGACTACGGCCACTGACCGGTTGGGCGCCGCGACGGCCTCGGCCGCCGTGGCGATCCCGGCACCACCGGCCATCAGGCCGACGGTCACCGCAAGGGATACCAGAAATCTGCGCACGAAACTCCCTCGTTCGATTCAGGAGAACGGAGGCGGTGCCCGCGGGCTGCCTCCGGCTCAACTTTCGACCGGCCGGGTTGACATTGCCGGTGGCAGAAAGCTATCGCGGGGTCTATTCGTTGCCCACTGTACTTCCGGGCTGAATTTTTGCTGTCCATCGGTCGGGGGTGTGGCCCGTCCGGTACGCCAACGCGATGATCTCCGCGCGACCGTGCAAATCAAGTTTGCGCATGACGTTGGAGATGTGGTACTTGACCGTGCGCACGGATATGGAGCGGCGTCGCGCGATCTCGACGTTGGAGAGCCCTTCGACGACCATCGCGAACAAAGCGCGTTCACTGTTGGTCAGGGACTCGAACGCCGGAATGCCCTCTGCCTGCGCCGGGAGGGGGTCCGGCAGCTTCTCCAGGATCGCGTCCAGCACGCCGCCCGCGACGAGTGCGTCGCCTTGGTGCACCGCCCGGACGGCGGCGTGGAACGACTCCAAGGGCCCTTCGCGCCTGATCACCGCGCGGACACCGGACCGCATCAGGTCCACCGTGGCGGGCAGGTCGAGGGCGCCGATCAGCACCACGACCCGACCGCGGCTGTCGTGGAAGTGCGACATCACCTGGTCCGCGACCTGTCGGGCGTCGGACTCCTGTGGTCCCGCGTCGACCAGGACCGTGCTGGAGGGCAGTTCGTCGCTCGCGGCCGATGCGGATTCGACGGTGTCGTAGGCGCCGATCACGGACAGGTTAGACCCGACTTCGAGGACCGACGCGAGGCCCGCCCGGAACGGGAGGTTCTTCGTGTAGATGATGATCTGGCGCTCGGATTCCCCCGTTATCGGGACAGGTGAAAGCGGGTTGATGTTCATGGATCCCCCCGGGAATGAACCGGTGACGTGCTGGACGTCGGTGAGTAATCACCTTCCGGGTCACGTTACCCCCGGTGTGCGAAGATGATGAGCGCAAACACCGCCTGTGACCACCGTCACGGGCTTCGGCTATCGGGAGGTGCATTCCGGCGCGGTCCGGTGTACTCGGAGTTTCACCCGACTCTCCGAATGCGGTCGGCACGTCGACTGGGCCGTCTGCGGGGTTCCGACACTTATTCCAGGTGATCGGGGATGGGAATTACTCGCACATCTTGCCGATGGCAAGTCGATTCACCACGACTTCGTGGCACGACGTCGAGTGCCGGTGCTCGCGGCGGGACAGCGGCCACGCCCGGTGATCGGACCTTCCGGGAGCCCCGGGACGGCTACGCGGCCTGCCAGGTGACGCCCTCGGGGCGCTTGGCGGTGGCCAGGAACTCCTTCAGCGCGGTCGCCAGGAGGTCTACCGGGACGCCCGCGCCGGCCGGGTAGTCGACGTACTCGGAGCGGTACTCGGGGGAGGCCGGGTCGCCTTCCAGGGTCGAGTAGTCGTGCTCCGGGTCGGCGTAGGTGAGGTAGCCGTAGCCCTGGTGGATGGCGGCGGCGACGTCGTGGTCCGGGATCTTGGTGGTGCCGGGTGCGCCCAGCAGGCCCTCGGTGTCGGTGATCAGCTCGCGGTCCTGGTGTTCGATCACGGCGGGGCCCGCGCCGGGTTCCGCCAGGCGGGTCAGGAGGGTGTCGACGTCCTCCGGCGTGCCGACGGTCATCTCGTCGGCCGCGTCGGCGTCGTGCTCTTTCATGATCGGCCACACAGCCGTGAAGCTCATGGCCGGCATCATCCCAGTGGACGCGCTGAGTGACCACCGGAGGGGTCGGTTGGGCCGTTGGGGTGGAGTAGGTTTATCGCACTGGTTTTGCGCTCAACCGGTGCGAGAACCTTTCCGCCATGTCCGCGCTGGGGCGAACCCCTGAAGCGACCGCACCTCGTCCTGATGGCGAGCGGCAGCGGTTCCTGCGTCGCGTCTGTGCCGTGACCGGTTCACGGCAGATCTCGTGGAGCGTCCTCAAGCCCGCTCAGGTAGACCGGCAACCCGGGCACTCGTAGCGAGGAACGCCATCCAGGCGGCACGGGGGACGGTGAGGGTGCCGGTGTCCGGCGACTTGCTGTCCCTGATGCCGACGGCTGCTGCCGAGTGCGCCACCTCGACGCAGTTCGAGTTGCCGCCGCTGTAGCTGGCCTTGCGCCACGTCCCGAAGGTCAGCTCCGACGCTCCCATTCGCTGTGCTCCTCTTTGACGTACTTCCGCAGCAGGGCCAGCGAGTCCGGCCCGTTCAGTGCGGTGCCGCACAAGTGCTGGAATGCCAGCCTATACCGCTCCACCTCGGCTTCTTCTTCCAAGAAGAGAGTGCCGGTGAGGTGGTCGATCGCCACCGTGCCGTAGCCGTCGTCGAAGCGGAAGCAGGAGAACGGCACACCCATGGCGATGTATTCGCCCACGCGGTAAGGGATGACCTGGAACTGCACATTGGGCAGCGAGGCCGACTCCAGCAGGTGTGAGAGCTGGGCGACGTGCACGTCCCGGCCGCCGATCGCGCGGTGCAGGGCGTCTTCGGTGATGACCGCCCACACCGCCAGTTCACCGGCCAGCACGCGGTCTTGGCGTTTGGTGCGCAGTTCGACGCGCTGGTCGAGGACTTGGCCGCTGATTCCGGGGTTGGCGGCGCGGATGACCGCGCGGGCGTAGTCCTCGGTCTGGAGCAGGCCGGGGACGAGGTCGATCTCGAAGTTGGACACCGCCACCGCATCGGTCTCCAGCTCCACGAAGTCGATGTTCTCGGGATTGGCCGACTCGTCGTAGACCTGGTACCAGCCACGGGTCTTCGCGGTCCGGGCCAGGTTGACCATGCTCTCGACGGTGGCCCGGCCCGCGCCGTACAACTCGCAGAGCATCCGCACCTCGTCGGGCTTCGCGCCCAACTGGCAGATCTCCATCTTGGTGATCTTGGGCTGCTTGCACCCGAGGTGGTTGGCGGCGTCTTCGAGCGACGTGCCCGAGTTGACCCGGAGTTGGCGGAGGCGGCGGGCCAGGCGGCGCTGCTTGGGAGTCATCAGGTCCCTCGATCGGGTGAAGATTGGAATTTGATTCCAATCAAGCTTGCATCCTGGCCAGGGCCCGAGCAACCTAGCAGAACCGAATTCCACACGATCGAGGAGGGTGTTGTGGCTGTTCAGGTGGCCTACGTCCGGGGTGACACGCCGCTGCGCGCGTGGGTGGACGACGAGACCGGGACCGTGTGCCTCTCCGTCGGCCCACCGCCGGGCCAAGTCGTGCTCGGCCTCACCGCGAACGGCGCGGACCGGCTACTCGACGCGGTCCAGCGCGAGCTGAAGATCCTCGAACCGACCGGCTTCGACTGCGACGACTGCCACGACACGGGCCAGCAGTGGACGCCCATGGCACCGGGCGCGGTGAGCCTCGGCTCCTGTCACTGCCCCGCGGCGCGCCGGTAGGCGGTCAGCGTCTTCTCGGCCGTCCGCCGCCACGTGAACTCCGCCGCGTGCGTCCGCCGTGCCGCCTGGTCGGCGGGCGTGGGCGGGGCCTCGACCGCATCGACCATGGCCGTGGCCAACGCCTCCACGTCACCCACCGGCACGTGCACCGCGTGCCCGCCGGCGACCTCGCGCAACGCCGCCACGTCCGTGCACACCACGGGCACGTTGCACGCCAACGCCTCCAGCACGGGCAGCCCGAACCCCTCGTCGCGCGACGGCAGCACCAACGCCGCCGCACCCGCCACGACACTCCTCAGGTCCACGTCGGTCAGGTACCCGGTCCGCATCACCCGGTCGTCGGAGCTGACCACGTGCGGCCCGGCCAGCACCAACGGCGGCAACGACGGCCGGGCGGCGTGCGCGGTCAGCAACGTCCCGAGGCCCTTGCGCGGCCCACCCGCGCCGACGAACAGCAGGTACTCCGACGGCAGCCCCAGCCGCGCGCGCAACGCCGGCGACGGCGAACGGGCCGCGAACCACGCCGGGTCGACGCCGAGCGGCGTCACCACGATCTTCGACTCCGGCACGCCGAGCCGTTCCATCACGACCTCGGCCACCGCACGGGTCGGCGTGCACACGACGTCCGCCCGCGTGGCCGACTTGTGCACCAGCTCGGGCAGCCGGCGGTCGGACGGCGGCAGGTCGCCGGGCGTGTCCAGGAACGCCAGGTCGTGGATGGTCGTCACGCCGCCTGCCCGCAGCGCCGGCGGCAGGACGAAGTTCGTCGCGTGCATGACGTCCGTCGGCCCGGCCAGGAACTCCACCGGCGGGAACGGCATCCGCAGCCAGAACTGCCGCAGCAGCCGCGCCGACACCGGCAGCCCGCGGGCCACCACGTCGTGCGGCAGCACGGTCCGCAGCGCGCGCCACCCGCGCAACGTGAACGCGACCGCGCGCACGTCGACCTCGTCCAGCATCGACGCCAGCTCCTCGGCCAACGCCGCGGTGTAGCGGCCGATCCCGGTCCGCTGCCCGAGCAGCGGGGTGCCGTCGATCAGCACCCGCAGCGGCCTAGCCACGGCCGCGCAACTTCTTCAGCACCCGACCGGTCGCCCGCCGCGCCACCTCGCCCGCGCCGCCGGCGGTCATGTACTCCTTGACCAGTGCGACGTCCCGCTGCACCTTCTCCAACCGGCCCAGTGCCCGGTTGGACACCATGAACGACGTGCCGGTCAGCCGGTCGGCGGCGGGCCGCGGGTTGCGGCAGAACTCGACCAGCGGCGCGAGCACGTTCTCCCAGGTGAACCGCTCGCGCACGGCGGCGATCCGCTCCACGCACCCGGCGGCGAAAGCGGTGTCGTACATGACCTTCTCCAACGCGTCGGCCAACGCGTCCGGGTCCTCCGACGGCACCACCACGCCCAGGTTCTCGCGGCGCACCAGGTCGGCGAACGAGTCGCCGTCCGTGGTGACGATCGGCAGCCCGGCCCACAGGTAGTCCAGCACCCGGGTCCGGAACGCGAACGTCGTCTCCACGTGCTCGTAGTGCGTGGTCACGCCGGCGTTCGCGTCGAGCAGCCAGTTCTGCCGGTCGTGGTAGGGCACCCAGGTCTCGTTGAAGAACACGTGCGAGTCCACGAGGTCGAGCCGCTTGGCCAGCGCGCGGGTCTGCCCGGCGATGTCCATGTCCGGCACCTCGGGGTTGGGGTGCTTCATACCGAGGAACACCAGCCGCGCGTCTGACCGGCGGGTCCGCAGCCGGTCCATCGCGTGCAGCAGGGTCAGCGGGTCGAACCAGCTGTAGACGCCGCCCGCCCACAGCACGACCTTGTCCGACTCGGCGATGCCCAACGTCGAGCGCAGCCCCGGCCCGGTGCGCTGCGGCGGCTTGCCCGGCAGCCCGAACGGCGCCTCGGCCAGCAGCGAGCGCACGGTGGGGTCGTTGTCGTACAGCGCGGGGGTGAGGCGGCCGATCGCGGTCAGGTGGCCGAGCCAGAAGTGCCGCTGCCGCTCGGAGGCGCACAGGAAGAAGTCGCCGCGCCGCAGCTGGTTGTCGAGGATCCGGGTGACGCCGACCAGGTCGAGCGAGCGCTGCTCGTCGGTCGAGTCCTTGCCCTGCTCCAGCAGTTCCAGGTGCATCGGGTCGTAGATGTCGCAGATGACGATCTTGGTGTTGCCGGGCTCCTTGAGGAAGCCGACGTTCTCCAGCACGTGGCCCTGGAGCACGATGATGTCGGCCCACTTGGCGTGCTCGACCAGCTCGCGCGGCACGGCGCGGCTCACCGGGAACGACGACTCGGGCGGGTCGCACAGCGCGTTGATCGTGACCAGCCGGACGTCGTGCTCGGCGGACAGCACGTCGGCCATGTTCCAGGCCCGGATCGCGGGGCCGGCCATGCGCTCGGAGAGGGCGTCGCCGGTGACCACCAGCACCCGGCGCGGCCGGCCGAACACCTCTTCCAGCCCGAACACCTCGACCAGCACGTCGTGCGCGGCCAGGTAGCGGGGCAGGGGGTAGGCGGGCTCCATCGCCTTGCGCATCAACGGCACCAGGTCGGTGTCCGTCACGCGGCGCGCGGCCTGCTCGGCCTTGCGCGACTCGGCCAGCGACGGCAGCAGCTCGACGAACTGGTCGATCGCGAGGAACCCGGCCAGCGCCTGCCGCGACACCGGCACCGGCGCGCGGTCGTTCGCGGGGTTGTCGGGGCGGCGGGTGATCTCCAGCTGGGTGGCGTCCAGCTCGCCGCGCGCGGTGGCCCGGCGGACCACCAGGGCCAGCGCGGCGGGCAGCACCTTGGCCAGCGTCTCGTCGGAGAAGTTCTTGTAGAGCGCGGCGAGGGCGTTGCGCTCCAACAGGTACAGCTCACGACTCGTGTCCACAGTGGACATCGAGGCGTGGTGCTTGTGGTAGGTCAGGGAGGTCGGCACGTAGCGGACGCGCCAGCCGCGCAGGTTCATCCGCCAGCCGAGGTCGACGTCCTCGTAGAACATGAAGAACCGCTCGTCGAACCCGCCCAACTCGCGGAACACGGCGGTCCGCGCCACGAGCGCCGAGCCGGTGCCGAACAGCACGTCGCGGGGGGTGTCGTGGGTGCCGTCGTCCGGCTGACCGGCGTGCCGCTTGTAGCCCATGCCGAACCACGTGAGGCCGCCGTCCACGAAGTCGATCTCGCGGCCGTCCCAGTCGAGCACCTTGCTCGCCACCGCGCCGACGGTGGGCTCGGCGCGCAGCACCCGGACCGCCTCGCGCAGCCACTTGGCGTCGGGGCGGGCGTCGTTGTTGAGGAACGCGACCACCGAGCCGCGCGCGGCGCGCACGCCGAGGTTGCAGCCGCCCGCGAAGCCGAGGTTGGCCGGCGCCTCGATCACCTCGGCGTCGGGCACGGCGGCCTTGATGCGGTCCGCGCTGCCGTCGCCCGAGGCGTTGTCGACCACGATGACCTGGAGTTTCTCCGCCGGGTAGTCGAGGTCGCCGAACAGCGCGCGCAGGCAGGTGACGGTGTCGTCGGCGCCGCGGTAGTTGACGACGACCACCGACACGTCAGGCAGGGTTCCGTGCTCCACGGGCTAACTCTGCCTCATCACGCTCCGCAGCGTGCGGTCAAGGTGTCCTACGCCTCCGCGTCGGGCTCCCACCCGGGCTTCCCGACCGGTCTAACGGCCCTGACGGCCCGCCCACTCCCGCCACACCACGCGCCGGTCCACGGTCGCGCGTCGGCCGATCCGCCACCGCTGTACCAGCGTGGCAGGCAGTCTCACCAGCACTTCCAGCAGCACGCGCAGGCGCAGCGGCACGTGGAAGTTGGCCGCGTCGGGCGTGCCGCGGCGGACCGGCAGCAGGGCCGTGATGGCCGCGAACCTGGCCAGTTCGCGCAGGGCCGTGCCCGCGGGCGCGCAGCGCAGGAGCATCAGCAGCCGGTTGCGCTCGTTCCAGCGGTGGAACAGGCGGGAGCCGGGGTTGGTGCTCGCGCCGTGCCGGTGGCGGACGCGGGCCGGTCCGATGGACAGCACCCGGTGCCCCGCCAGCCGCAGCCGCCAGGCCGTGTCGGTGTCCTCGTAGTAGCAGAAGAAGCCGGCCGGGACGCCGCCCGCGCGTTCCAGCGCTTCCCGGCGCAGCAGGGCCGCGCCGCCGCAGAAGCCGAACACGTCGCGACCGGCCAGGACCAGGTCGGCGCCGTGCCCGTCGGCGGTGAGTCGGACGCCCACCGACTGGGTCGAGCCGTCGGCCAGCAGCATGGACGGTGTCGCGGCGGCGGCGTCGGGGTTGGCGTCCAGGGCGTCCTCGAGGGCGGCGAGCCAGCCGTCGTCGGGGGCCGCGTCGTCGTTGAGCCAGGCCACGTACTCGGTGGTGATCCCGGGCAGCGCCGCCGCGAGACCGCCCGCGTAACCGCGGTTGACGGGCAGGCGCAGGGTCTCCGGGCGGCTCGGGTGCGCGGCGACCAGGTCGGCGGTGCCGTCGTCGGAGGCGTTGTCGACCACGAGTGTCCTGTGTGGACGCTGCCGGGCGAGGGCGTCGAGGCAGGCGGTGATGTGCTCGCGGCCACGCCACGTCACCACGACCACCGTCGTGCTGGGGATCGACACGGCGTGAGACGGTACGCGACGTGCCCGACCTCGTTGTGCTGACCGAGCAGTTGCTGGCGCCGGTGCCCGGCGGCACCGGCCGGTACACGCGCGAGCTGGCCGCCGCGCTGGCCGCCACCGCGCCCGCCGGGTGGACCGTGACGGGGGTGGTGAGCAGGCACGCGGACCCCTCGCCCGCCGAGATCCCCGGTGTGCTGGGCCCGCGCGTGCTGCCGCTGCCCCGACGTGCGCTGATCGCCGCGTGGGAGCGGGGCGTGCCGTACTGGCCGGGCGGTGACTCGGTGCACGCGTTCACGCCGTTCGCGCCGCCGCGCGGGCGGGTGGTGGTGACCGTGCACGACACCGTGCCGTGGACGCACCCGTCGACGTTGACGCCGCGCGGGGTGGCGTGGCACCAGCGCGTGATCAGCCGTGCGGTGGCGCGGGCGGGCGCGATCGTGGTGCCGACGTCGGTCGTCGCGGAGGAGCTGCGGCGGTACGCGCCCGGACCGGCCCCGGTCCACGTGGTGGGAAACGGGGTGACGGAGTTCCCGGCGGAGGAGCCGGTGGACGTGCCGCCCCGGTACGTGCTGGCGATCGGCACCATCGAGCCGCGCAAGGGTTTCGACCTGCTGGTGGCGGCGACCGCCGAGCTGGACGTGCCGCTGGTCGTGGTCGGGCCGCAGGGGTGGGGCGGGGTGGACCTGCGCGCGCCGCACGTCCACTTGTTGGGACGGTTGAGCGACGCGCAGCTGGCGTTCGTGCTGCGGCGCGCGGCGGTGCTGGCCGCGCCCAGCCTGGCCGAGGGTTTCGGGCTGCCCGTGGTGGAGGCGATGGCGGCCGGCGTGCCGGTCGTCCACTCGGACGCGCCCGCGCTGGTCGAGGTCGCCGGTGGCGCCGGGGTGGTCGTGCCACGCGGTGAAAGTGCGGCGCTCGTCACAGGACTTCGTTCGGTGCTGGCAGATCCCGGGGCCGCCGAACGCCTGATCGCCGCGGGGCGACTCCGGGCCGAGGCGTTCACCTGGGAAAACGCCGCGCGTTCGGTGTGGAAGATCCACTTGGCGCTGTTTCGTTAATGAACCGTTTGCGCCATTCCCGGTCTACCTGTCGGCTGCCCGCCGTACCCTTCACCGCGTGTCACCCGTCGAACCCAGCGTGCTGATCGACGCCACCGCCGTCCCAGCCGACCGAGGTGGCGTCGGACGGTACGTGGACTCCCTGGTGGCCGCGCTGGACGCGGACGGCGCACGGCTCAGCGTGGTGTGCCAACCCCGTGACGCGGCGCTCTACACGGCCCTGGCGCCCGACTCGCGGGTCATCCCGGCGGCGGACGCGGTGGCGACGCGGACCGCCCGGCTGACGTGGGAACAGACGACCCTGCCGAGGCTGGCGAACCGGCTCGGCGTGGCGGTCGTGCACTCGCCGCACTACACCGTGCCGCTGGCGAACCGGGCGGCGTCGGTGGTGACGCTGCACGACGCGACGTTCTTCACCGACGCGGTGCTGCACTCGTCGGTCAAGGCACGCTTCTTCCGCGCCTGGACCAGGGCTTCGCTGAGACGCGCGGCGCTGTGCGTCGTGCCGTCGCGGGCGACCGCCGACGAACTGGCCCGGGTGGCCGGCGCGGACCGGCGGTTGCTGCACATCGCGCAGCACGGCGTGGAGACCGAGCGGTTCCACCCGCCGACGCCCGAGCAGGTGGCGTCCGTCCGGCAGATGCTGTCGCTGGGTGACGCGCCCTACGTGGCCTTCCTGGGCGCGCTGGAGCCCCGCAAGAACGTTCCCGCGCTGATCCGCGGTTTCGCGCAGGCGTGCCGCGACCGGCCGAACCCGCCCGCGCTCGTGCTCGCCGGCCAGCCCGGCTGGGACAGCCAGGTCGAACGGGCGCTCGACGCCGTGCCGCACCGGGTCCGCGTGATCCGGGCCGGTTACCTTCCGTTCTCGTCGCTGGCCGGGTTCCTCGGCGGCGCGGAGCTGGTGGCGTACCCGTCGCTCGGCGAGGGGTTCGGGCTGCCCGTGCTGGAGGCGATGGCCTGCGGCGCGCCCGTGCTGACCACCCGGCGGCTGAGCCTGCCCGAGGTCGGCGGCGACGCGGTGGCGTACTGCGGGGTCGGCGCTGGTGACATCGCGGCGGCGCTCAGCGAGCTGCTGGACGACCCGGCCCGGCGCGCCGAGCTGGCTGCGGCGGCGGTCGTGCGGGCGAAGGACTTCTCCTGGTCGACGTCGGCGGCCCGGCACCGGCTGGCCTACGAGCGCGCGGCGCGCTCGCACCGCCGGCGTTAAATCCCACCTCTGCTCATTTCGTCTGTCCACTTGCGCCGAGCATACCCCCCGTGGGTATAGTCCTCCGCATGAAGGCATCCTGGTCAATGGCTGTATCGGCGACACTGCACTGCCTCACCGGCTGTGCCATCGGCGAAGTGCTCGGCATGGTCATCGGCACCGCGATCGGCCTGCCCAACTGGGGCACCGTCGTGCTGGCCGTGGCGTTGGCGTTCTTCTTCGGCTACGCGCTGACCCTGCGCGGCGTGCTGAAGACCGGTCTGGGCTTCGGCGCGGCGCTGAAGGTGGCGCTGGCCGCGGACACCGTGTCCATCGCGGTGATGGAGATCGTCGACAACGCGATCATGCTGGTGGTGCCGGGCGCGATGGAGGCGGGCGTGTCCAGCCTGCTGTTCTGGGGCGCGCTGGCGTTCTCGTTGGCGGTGGCGTTCGTGCTGACCGTGCCGGTGAACCGGTGGCTCATCTCGCGCGGCAAGGGGCACGCCGTCGTGCACCACACCCACCACCACTAGGGTGGCCGGCGTGACGCGTTACGGAGACGAGCTGGCGGTGGTGACCGTCACCTACTCGCCCGGTGAGACCCTGGACACCTTCCTGTCCACGTTGTCCACGGCCACCACACGACCGGTGTCGGTGGTGCTCGCGGACAACGGGTCCACCGACGGCGTGCCCGAACGCGCCGCCGCCGAGCACCGGCACGTGACGTTCGTGCCGACCGGGGGCAACCTCGGCTACGGCGCCGGCGTGAACCGCGGCGTCGCGTCGCTGCCCGACTCCGTCGGGTGGGTGGTGATCGCCAACCCGGACCTGTCGTGGGGCGTCGGGAGCCTGGACACGCTGCTGGAGGCCGCCAAGCGGTGGCCTCGCGGCGGCGCCTTCGGGCCGCTGATCCGCGAGCCGTCCGGCGCGGTGTACCCGTCCGCGCGGCTGCTGCCGTCGTTGGGCCGGGGCCTGGGGCACGCGCTGTTCGCGGTCGTGTGGCCGGGCAACCCGTGGTCGCGGGAGTACCGGCAGGCGGCGGCGACGCCGGAGGAGCGCACCGCGGGCTGGCTGTCCGGCTCGTGCCTGCTGATGCGGCGGGAGGCGTTCGACTCGGTCGACGGCTTCGACCCCCGGTACTTCATGTACTTCGAGGACGTGGACCTCGGCGACCGCCTCGGCCGCGCGGGCTGGCTGAACGTGTACGTGCCGGAGGCGGAGGTCGTGCACATCGGCGGCCACTCCACCCAGCGCGCGTCGAAGCGCATGCTCGCCGCCCACCACTCCAGCGCCTACCGCTACCTGGCCGACCGCCACCGCGGCCCCCTGTGGGCCCCGGTGATGCTGGCCGTGCGCGTTGGCCTGGCCTTGCGGCTTCGCCTGATGACCCGCTGACCACGCCCTGCCACGGGCCGTTCCCGTGGATGATGTCCCGATGCGCCGCTCCTTCTCCTACCGCGACGCGGTGAAGCTGCTCGGCGGCGACACCGGGCTCGTGAAGCTCCTCGACCACGCCTCCGCGGCAGCCGTGCTGGCCACGGGCGGGATCGACCTGCTGGACGCCCGCACCGAAGTCGTGCGGGTGGGCAAGCAGGTGCTGTCGTCCGTGCGCGAGAGGGTCTCCGGCCTGCACCGGGTCGACCGGACCCGATTACTCGAAGCCGCCCACGGCATCCTCGTCGTCACCTCGTTCTTCGAGGCCTTGGACGAGCTGGGGCTGCCGTTCGAGATCAGGTTGTCCCGGGATGAGCAGCTGGTCCTCGCAGGCGGTGGGCCCGCGCCCCAGCGCAAGGCGGGCGTCGTCGTCGCGCTGCTGGACACGGCGATCCCCCTGCCGAGCGCCGAACAGCCTCCCGAGGTCATCGCCGACGAGCTGGCGGACTTCTACCGGAACACGGTCGCGAAGCTCATCGACTTCGTCTCCGGCTTCGAAACCTGGGGCGACCTCCCCATGCGCAGGCGCGACGAATTCGCCGTGGACGCACAGGAGTTGCCGAGCCGGGCCGTGGCCCTCTACCGGGCGCGGTACCGGCAGCTGGCGGTCGACTGCCCCGAGTTCTCGGTGTGGACCTCCGGCATCGAGCACGCGGCGACCCGTGCCGAAGTCCGGACCGCCCTGGAGGACATGCGAGGGCTGTTGACGCAGCTCGCGGGCGCGCAGCCGCCCGACGACCGCCGCGACGCCCTGGCCCGCGGGTACCGGGCGGAGCTGGACCGGCCGATCGTCGACGGCGAGGTGCCGTCCGGGCTGGTCCTGCCGTCGTTGGGGCAGGCGTACGTGCCGCCGCGCTTCAAGGTCGTGCAAGCCGACCAGGGCGAGGACGTCAGCCAGGACGGCCGGTGGTCCGAGGTGCCGGTCCGCGCCGACCTGGACGACTACCTGGCCGGCTACTTCACGTCCTCGCAGGCCGTGGTCGCGCCGTTGATCGTGCTGGGGCAGCCGGGCGCGGGCAAGTCGCTGCTGACCAAGATGCTGGCCGCGCAGTTGCCCGCGGAGGACTACCTGCCGATCCGGGTCGTGCTGCGGGACGTGGCCGCCGACACGACGTTGCAGGACCAGGTCGAGGCCGCCATCACGCACGCCACCGGTGACCGGCTGACCTGGCCGGACCTGGCCCGTTCGGCGAAGCCCGCCATCCCGGTGGTGCTGCTCGACGGCTTCGACGAACTGCTCCAGGCCACCGGCACGAGCAAGTCGGACTACCTGGCCAGGGTGCGCGAGTTCCAGCAGCGCGAGCTGGACCAGGGACGGGCCGTGATCGTCGTGGTGACGACCCGTGTCGCGGTGGCGAACCGTGCGCGATTCGTCGGTCCGACCATGGTGCTCAGGCTGGAGCCGTTCGGCGCCGACCAGGTCTGCCGCTGGCTGGACGTGTGGAACGCGGTCAACCCCCGTGCCGTGCTGTCGCCCGAGGTCGCCCTGCGGTTCCCGGACCTCGCGGGCCAGCCGTTGCTGCTGTTCATGCTGGCGCTCTACAACGCCGACGGGAACGCGCTGCACGCCGAAGGGGCGGAACTGGCCAAGGCCCGCCTGTACGAGCGGCTGCTGACCAGGTTCGCCCGCCGTGAGGTCGACAAGAGCCTCCGCGACGCGTTGGACGACCGGGTCGAGCAGGCCGTGGAGGAGGAGCTGGTCCGGCTGTCGGTCGTGGCCTTCGCGATGTTCAACCGCGGCGTCCAGTGGATCGACGAGACCGAGCTGGACGAGGACCTGAACGCCCTTCTCCCCGGCGGCCCCCGCGGTGTCCGGGACAAGCTCCGGCTCAGCTCGGCGCAGTTGGCGGTGGGCCGCTTCTTCTTCGTCCACGCCGCCCGTGCCGCGCACGACGACCAGGTCTCGCGGACCTACGAGTTCCTGCACGCGACGTTCGGCGAGTACCTGGTCGCCCGGCTCGTCCACCGGTTGTCGCTGGAGGTGCTGGCCAAGGAACGGGCGGCGACGTCGCTGTACGGCCGTCAGGACGGCACGGGCTGGCTGGAGCCGGTCCTGTCCTTCACACCCTTGACCACGCGCACCCCCGTGGTGGCGTTCCTGCGGGAACTGTTCGCCGAAACCCCCGCCGCCGACCGCACGGACCTGCACGAACTGTTCACCGCTCTGGTCGCCACCGCCCAACACCGGCCGCCGGGCGCCGACCACCCCGACTACCTCCCGCGCGCCCTGCCGATCGCCGGCCGCATCGCCGCGTTCACGGCGAACCTGGTCACCCTCGCCGTCGTGGTGGGTGGCCGAATGGCGCTGTCGGGCTCCGATCGATCGGAGTGGCAATCCCTGACCCTGCTGTGGCAGTCACAATTGGGCATGGAGGGCTGGGATAGCATCACCCAAGTGCTGACCGTCGAGCAGTCGCTGCGAGGAGCGGTCGTGCTCCGCGGGGAAGAGTCGACTCGTCCGGTCGACCCGGAGTGGTTACTGGGAATAGCGCCGGGAATCGTGAATTACGAGCCGTCGGACTACTTTGATGAGATTCGCAGGTGGGAGACCGTCCACACGTCGTGGCGCGGCGGATTGCTGCTCCACAACCTAGAGCCCCTCAAGGCCGAGATGGATACAGTGTTGGGGGTGCTCGTGCCGCACGAAGGGCGGCTGGTCACGTCCTGGTACCTGCTGCTGACCGTGCTGACCTCGGCTGACCCGCATGCTCGGGTGTCGGCCTACACATCGGCCCTGTCAACGCTGCGAACGGTGCCGCAGCTGGGTAGGCGTTATTGGCCGGTGCTTCTCGACGCCCTGGCGAGGGATCCGGCGACCACTGTGTCATTGCTTGAAGAGGCTGTTGGATTCCGCAGGGTGATCGAGGATGAGTACGAATCGTTGGTCAGATGCGCATTGCGATTGATCAGGATCACCGGCATGCACCGCGACACGGTTTTTCTACTCGATGCTTTGCTCGACAGAGGGGCACGTTACCGTATCGGGTCGTATTCTGTGGTCGAGGTGTTGATCTGCTTCATCGAACTCGACTTGAATCTGAGTGATATCGTTGCCTTCCAGGACATTCCGCAGCTGATCGCCGAACTTGACTTGGCCGCGATCGCCGCAGCCGACCAGCACCTGCTTGTCCGTCTGCGGCGGGCGTTGGAGTCGATCGGGCTCGGCGATCACATGGCGCGGTAGTCGCGGGGGGAGAAGCGGGGGCCTCGGCGGGGTTTGGTGACGCCCGAGGCGAGGATGTAGCGGACGGCGCGGTGGCGTTGAGGGGTGTACGGGGCGAGGAGTTCGGCCATGCCGTCGTCGTCCACGGCCTGTCCGACCAACGCCCAGCCGACGATGCCGGCCAGGTGGAAGTCGCCGAAGCTGACCGCGTCCGGGTCGCCCCACGCCCGTTGCGCGACCTCCGCCGCCGTCCACACACCGATCCCCGGCACCTTCCGGAGCAGGTTGCGGCCTTCCTCGCCGCCCAGCTCGGACGCCCGCTCCAAGCGGTGTGCCACCTGGGCCGCGGCGATCAGGGCACGGCGACGGCCGCCGTCGACCCCCGCCTTGTGCCACTCCCAGTCCGTGATGCCCAAGATCGACCGAGGGGTCGGCGGGACGTACAGGCCGGTCGTGCCGGGCGCGGGCGTGCCGAACCTCCGGACCAGCTCCCGATACGACCGGAACGCCTCGATCCCCGTGACCTTCTGCTCCAGGATCGAGGGCAGCACGGCGTCCCACACGCGGCCCGTCGTGCCGAGCCTGATGCCCGGACGTCGCCGTCGCACCTCCGCGACCAACGGGTGGTGGCACTCGAACGCCGAGTCGTCGTCACCGTCACCCAGCAACGCCGGCAGGCCGTCCAGCAGCCACTGCGCGCCGTCACCCCACGCGTCCGCCTCCACCACGTCGGTGACGCGGACGTGCAGGGTGCCCGGGCCGGTCGGGGTGTTGGCGGCCAGCCACACCCCGTCGGCGCCCGCGCGGAACGTCGGGTCGCCGGCGCCCCGCCGCAACGGCATCAGCAGCGCGCCGACGTCCAGCGGGAACGTCGGCGTCCACGTCCTGGAGAGCGTCACCGGACCTCACCGGCCATGGTCGACCTCACACATCGGCGGAGAATCGCACCCCGCCCTCCGGCAGCACGACACCCGGCCACACGCGGGCGCCGTTGATCAGCTCGCACCGCGCGCCGACGACCGCGTTGTCGCCGATCACCGCGTCCGACACGACCGCACCGGCCTGCACCAGCGAGTTCGCCCCGAGCACGCTGCGCTCCACGCGCGCGCCCTCGCCGACCACCGCGCCGTCGAACAGCACCGAGCCGTCCACCACCGCGCCGGCCGCGACCGTGCAGTTCGTGCCCACCGTCGCACCGCCCTTGACGACCGCGCTCTCGTCCACCGACGCGCCGTCGAGGATCACCGCCTCACCCCGCAACGCCAGCGCGGCCGTCGGCGCGATCCCGCGCACCAGGTCCGCCGAACCCTGCACGAACGCGGCCGGCGTGCCGAGGTCCAGCCAGTACGACGCGTCGACGTACCCCTGCACCCGCGCGCCCGCCGCCAGCAGCCCCGGGAACGTCTCCCGCTCCACCGACACCGGCCGACCTGCGGGGATGTCCTCGATCACCTCGCGCCGGAACACGTAGCAGCCCGCGTTGATCTGGTTCGTCGGCGGGTTCTCCGTCTTCTCCAGGAACGCCGTGACGCGGCCGTCCTCGTCCGTCGGCACGCAGCCGAACCGGCGCGGGTCGTCCACCCGGACCAGGTGCAGCGTCACGTCGGCCTCGGCCCTGCGGTGCGTGTCGACCACGGCACGCAGGTCGACGCCCGACAGGATGTCGCCGTTGAACACCACGACGTCGCGTTCGCGCAGCTTGTGGGCGACGTTGCGGATCGCGCCCGCCGTGTCCAGCGGCACGTCCTCGACCACGTACTCCAGCTCCAGGCCGAGCGCCGCGCCGTCACCGAAGTGCTCCTGGAAGACCTCGGCCTTGTAGGACGTGCCCAGCACGACGTGCGTCATGCCTGCTTCCCGGATCCGCGACAGCAAGTGGGTGAGGAACGGCACCCCGGCGGTCGGCAGCATGGGCTTGGGCGCGGACAGGGTCAGTGGTCGCAGCCGGGTTCCCTTGCCCCCGACCAGAACCACTGCCTCGGCGCCTTGCAGCTCCGACATGCCGTTTTTCCTCCTCCGCTTACTTCCACCTGTAGTTTGCGAATACTCTGGCACGAGCACTCCGGCGGCACGGGCGGTGGTCCGTGTCGACGAGCGTCATCGATCGGCACGCCGGCGTTCCCCCAGCCGGCCCAAGGCACACGCAGGAGAGATCCGGATGGACCCCCGCGCTCGGGCCGACGCGGCGCTGGCCCGTGCTCGTGCACGTGGCCGCCACGTCGTGACGCCGGACAACATGACGTCGCCCATGGACTCGTCGGCGACCCAGCAGATCCCGAGATCCATGGTCAACGCGGTCGACCCGCGCGGCGACGACCCGGACTCGACCATGGTGCTGGCCGCGCACGTCGCCGCAGGTCAGCCCGCACCGCTGCCGCCACCACCGCCCCCGGCCGCCCCGGAACCCGAACCGGAACAGCGCGTGGCCCCCGGCCCGGTCCCGACCGTCCAACAGGTCCCGGCCGCCCGCCCGTCCCTGTCCCAACGCCTCTCCGGCGGCCAGCCCCAACACCCCCCGGGCCTCTCCCAACGCCTGAACGGCGACACCTGACCCACCCGCGTGTCGAACCTTCACGTCCCGCGTGTCCTACGTTCAGAACGCGCGTGTCCTACGTTCCGGTACCCCGAGTTCAACGCTCAGAACAACCGCGACGTGTTCTGAGCGTTGAACTCGCCTGTTCTGAACGTAGGACACGCGCGACGCGAACGTAGGACACGCGCGACGCGAACGTAGGACACGCGCGACGCGAACGTAGGACACGCGCGACCGCAAGGTTCGACACGCGGGACGCGAGGGTTCGACACGCGCGGGGTCAGAGGTGGGGGGTGGCGGCGGCGATCATGGGGTGCAGGTCGTCGACGTCGGGAGGTAGGGCAGTCAGGGGCCACCAGCGCAGGTCCAGGGATTCGGAGCTGCGGGACGGTTCGGCGGACGCCGGGGCGCGGACCAGGAAGCGGACGTCGAAGTGACGGGTCGGCTTGCCCAGTGAGCACGTGATCGGGTGCACGTCCAAGTGGAGCGGCACGGGGGAGATGCGCAGCCCCGCGATGCCCGACTCCTCCGTCGCCTCACGCAGCGCCGCACCGGCCAACGTCGTGTCCGACGCCTCGCAGTGACCGCCCAACTGCAGCCACCGCCCCACCCGGGGGTGCAGGGTCAGCAACGTCCGGGAGCCCGAGTCGTCGAGCACCAGAGCCGACGCCGTGATGTGCCCCGGCTCGCACGACCGCGCGCACGCGTCCTCCCGAGCCGCCAGGAACCCCAGGTACGCCTGCCGCAGCGACTCCTGCGTCCGGTCGGCGGGACGCCAAGCGCCCAAGGTGGCCACCGCGTCCGCGTGCAGTGCGGAAGTCACAGGTCCAGGTACCTCTCGTCCAACTCCGGCAGCGCCCGTGGCGTCAGCTCCTCCGCCGGGTGCCCGATCGCCACCGCGCCCAACGGCTCCCACTCGGCCGGCAGCTCCAGCACCTCGCGCACCACGTCCGCGCAGAAGATCGTCGACGACACCCAGCACGACCCGAGCCCCTCGGCGGCCAACGCCACCAGCAGCCCCTGCACCGCCGCGCCGCCCGCGATCGTGAACATGGTCCGTTCCGCCGCCGCCCTGCGCGAGTCCGGGTAGTCGTGGGCCCCGGTCCGCACCAGGAACGGCACGACGACCTCCGGCGCGTTCCGCAGGATGTCACCTCGCCCCACCCGTGCCGCGATCCGCTCCTCCGACCACCCGTCGCCACGCAGGTCCGCCCGCCACCGGTCGGCCATCGCGTCCAGCAGCACGTCCCGCCGGGCGATCAACCGCACGAACCGCACCGGCCGCGTGTGGTGCGGCGCGGGCGCGGTCAACGCCGCCGCCACGGCCCGCCGCACGACGTCCGCGGACACCGGCGAAGCCGAGAAGGCCCGCACCGAACGCCGCAGCAGCACCGCCTCGGCCCGCCCCTGCGCCACCGCCTCGGCCGTGCCCAGCCGGAACAGGTCCTCCGCCACCGGCCGGGTCAGGTCACGCGCCGTGGACCCGTCGTCGGCCACCGGCAACCCGCGCACCACCGCCACCGGCACCGCGCCCAGCTTGCCCTTCACCAGGTCGGCCGCCGCCGCGATCTCGTCGGCCACCGCGACCTCGGTCACCACCAGCGGGTTCCCGTAGCGGTCGACCGACCCGCCGTACCGGTGCAGCACCGCCAGCCCGGACGCCCCGATCGCGGCGTCCGTCTGACCCACCCGCCACGTCCGGCCCATCGTGTCGGTCACCACGACCGCCACGGACACGCCCAACCGCGCCGCCAACGCCGCCCGCAACGCCGCCGCGGACCCGTCCGGGTCGACCGGCAGCAACGCGATCTCGTCGCCGTTCACGTTCGACGCGTCCACACCGGACGCCGCCTGCACGATCCCCAGCTTGTTCTCGGTGATCAACGTCCGCCCGCGCCGCGCCAGCACGCGCACCGACTCGGCCTCGACCCACTCCCGCCGCACGGCGTCGCGCGCCTCGGGGTCGGCGGGCACCGATACCAGCCGACCTTCCACTTTGGACAACACCTTGGACGTCACGACGACGATGTCGCCGTCCGCCAACCAGGGCGCCGCGCCCGCGATGGCCGCCGCCAGGTCGTCACCGGGCCGGAACTCCGGCAGCCCGGCCACCGGCGTGACCGTGATCGGCGAAGCCGCCGCGTGGTCAGCCAACGTCGACACCGGCCAGTTCCAGCGCCGCCCGCGCCATCGCCGCCGTCGCGTCCACATCGGACATCAACAGCGGCACGGCGCGCACCGCGACACCGGGCACGTCGCACCGGTCGCCGGTGTGCACGAGCCACCCGTCCAGCACGCCCTTGTCCGTCGTCTTGCGCGAACCGTAGTACCGGCCGACGGCCTCGGCGGAGGTCTCCACGCCGATCGCGGACAGGCACGCGTCCGCCATCCCGCGCAGCGGCTTGCCGCCGACGATCGGCGACAGCCCCACCACGCCCGCCTCGGTCTTGCGCAACGCGTCACGCATCCCCGGCACGCCGAGGATCGTGTTCACGCTCACCACCGGGTTGGACGGCGCGATCAGCACCGCGTCGGCGTCGCGCACGGCGTCCAGCACACCGGGGGCGGGCGTCGCCGTCTCCACCCCGACCGACGCGAACGACCGCGCGGGCAGCTGGGCCTTGTGCTTGACCCACCACTCCTGGAAGTGGATCGCCTGCTCGCCCTCGTCCGCGGTCACCACGACGTGCGTCTCGACCCGGTCGTCCGACATCGGCAGCAGCCGCACGCCGGGCTCCCAGCGGTGGCACAACGCCTCGGTCACGGCCGACAGCGGGTACCCGGCGCGCAGCATCCGGGTGCGCACCAGGTGCGTCGCGATGTCCCGGTCACCCAGCCCGAACCACGTCGGGTCGGCGCCGTAGGCCGCCAGCTCCTCCTTGACCGACCACGTCTCGCCGGCACGTCCCCAGCCGCGCTCCTTGTCGATCCCGTCACCGAGGGTGTACATGCAGGTGTCCAGGTCGGGGCAGATCCGCAACCCGTGCATCCACACGTCGTCACCCGTGTTCACCACCGCGGTGATCTCGTGCTCCGGACCGGTCAGCAGGCTCTTCAGCCCGACCAGGAACCGTGCCCCGCCAACCCCGCCAACCAGTACGACGACCTTCACGAGTCGCCATCCTCCCACCAGGCGGTCAGCGCCAGAACAGGAAGGTGCCCTGCCCGCGCGCGGCCAGCCACCGGTCGCCGCCGATCAACTCGAACACGGTGTACCCGGCCTCGAAGAACAACCGGCCGATCGTCGGGAACCCGATCAGCACGGCGAAGAGCACGAACGGCGCCCACATCCGGGCCTTCGCGCCGAACTGCCGCGCCGAGTACGACATGTACGGCTCGATCGCACCCCAGCCGTCCAGCCCCGGGATCGGCAGGATGTTGAGCACGAACGCGAGGATCTGCACGGCCGCCAAGTACGACAAAGCGGCGGCCAAACCCGCCGGCGGCGTGAAAAGGATCACCGAAAGCGACAGCAGCACGCCGAGCACGAGGTTGCTCAGCGGTCCGGCCAGCGACACCATCGACTCGACCCGCTTGTCGCGCAAGGCGTGGTGGTTGATCCACACCGCGCCGCCGGGCAGCGGGATGCCGCCGAACGCCAGCAGCACCAACGGCAGCACGATGCTGAACACCGGGTCGGTGTAGCGGCGGATGTCGAGGGTCAAATAGCCCTTGGCCTGCACGGCGTAGTCGCCGCCGCGGTAGGCGACGATGGCGTGGCCGAACTCGTGCAGGCACAGCGAAACCGCCCAGCCGCCGAGCACGAACAGCACCGTGCCCGCCGTCAGCGCGGCCGTGGAGTCGTCGAACAGGGTCAGCACGGCGCCTGCCACCGTCACCGCGAGCAGGCTGAGGAACAGTGGACTCGGACGCACCGCTGATCGCTTCACCCTTCCAGTGTGGCCTCTCCGGACCGGTGGCTCACAGCCCGTCCGGTAGGCCATCCGCGCAGCCGTTATCGCTCGGCGCACCGTCCCAATCACCGTCTGTGCTGCTAGTCAAGGCTTTTCGCGCCATCTGCGGGAATATCCCCCGTCCTGTGGACTCCGCTTGACCGCGTGTTGTGACACAGGTGTAATCACATCGGTGTCATTCGTCGTTGTGGGGACGGCGAGTGGTGTCCGCCAACCGGGGAGAGCGGAAGGCGAGGAGGCGGACTATGCAGGAATTCGACGGGGGTCGCATCGTGGACGGGGACGTCCCGGCACCGGAGCCGGTCGTACTCGACCTGTTCGACGCGGCCGATGAGCAGGACTGGCAGGAGCGCGCCCTGTGCGCGCAGACCGACCCCGAGGCGTTCTTCCCGGAGAAGGGCGGCTCGACCAGGGAGGCCAAGCGGATCTGCCTCGGTTGCGAGGTGCGCTCGGAATGCCTGGAGTACGCCTTGCAGCACGACGAGCGCTTCGGCATTTGGGGCGGGCTGTCCGAGCGTGAGCGGAGGAAGCTCAAAAAGCGCGCGGTGTGATCGTGGCGCACGGGTGATCGCCCGCGCGCCTGCTCTGGCTTACCGTGGTCGTCCCACGGCGTAGTCGGAGCGACCTAGGAGCGGCACTTGACGAGCGGGGCCACTCCCAGGCTGCGCACCGCGCCCGTCCTGGCGGTGCTGGTCTGCCACGACGGCGACCGGTGGCTGGGCACGGCGCTGTCCTCGCTGCGCCGCCAGCAGCCGCGCCCGCGGCACGTGATCGCGGTCGACACGGGTTCCGTGGACGGCACCGCGAAGCTGCTCGCCGAAGCCGCCGAAGGTCCCGATCGGGTGATCGACGGCGTGCTGACGCTGCCCCGCGGCACGGGGTTCGGCGCGGCCGTGCAGGCCGCCGTCGACCACGCCGTGCAGCGGTGGGGCGATCCGGGCGCGTGGCTGTGGTTGCTGCACGACGACTGCGCGCCGGAACCGGACTGCCTGTCCGCGCTGCTGACCGCGGCCGAGGTGTCGCCGTCGGCGGCCGTGCTCGGTCCGCTGAGCCTGGACTGGACCGACCCGCGCCTGGTGGTGGAGGCGGGGCTGTCGACCGACGCGTCCGGCCACCGGCAGACCGGCATGGGCCGGGTCGAGCTGGCCGGGTCGTTCCAGCAGAGCACCGAGGCGTTGGCGGTGCCGTCGGCCGGCTCGCTGATCCGCCGCACGGCGTGGGAATCGCTCGGCGGCTACGACCGCGCGCTGCCGTTGCTGCGCGACGACATCGACTTCGGTTGGCGCGCCAACCTCGCCGGGCACCTCGTGCTGTCCGTGCCGGTGGCGCGGATGAGGCACGCGCGTGCGGTGGGGCGTGGCGCGCGGCGGTTGGACGCGGCGGCGGGCCGGCCCGGACCGGCGTTGCGGGGCGTCGACCGGGCGCACGGGCTGCGCACGTTCCTGGTCAACTGCGGCACGGCGTCGTTCGTCCTGGGGCTGCCGCGGATCGCCGTGCTCGCGTTCCTGCGCGCCCTCGGCTTCTTGGTGCTGCGCCGTTTTTCCGACGCCCGCGCGGAGCTGGGCGCGTTGCGCTACCTGCTGAGCGGACGGGCGCGGCTGCTGGCCGGACGTGCCGAACGGCCGGCGCACGGTGTGGTGCGCGGGCTGTTCACCAGCCGGATCACGCGGTCGCGCAACGCGATCCGCAGCGCGTCGGCCGCGTTGGTCCGGCGGCGCGTCGAGGCGGACCTCGCGTTGGGCCGGCTGCCCGAGGACGACACGCCGGGCGCGTGGTCCCTACCGTCCGAAGTGGAGCGTCCGGCGGTCGGCCCGGCGGCGCTGCCCGCCGGTGTGCTGTCACGGCGGCGTCCCGTGCGGGCGACGGGCGGGTTGCGCCGGCCCGCGGTGATGGTGCCGGTCGAGGCGCCGTCCGGGCGGCGGCCCACGCCACGCCCGCGTCCTTCGCCGGTGCCGCGCGGCCCGGGCTCGCCGCGTGTCGTGTTCGTGGAGGTCGACCGGGCCAGGGTACTGCGGTCGCTGGTGCTCGGACCGCCGTTGTTGCTGGTCCTGGGGCTGGCGGTGTTCGGAATCCTGGCCAACGCGTCGCGGATCGGGCTCGACCTGAGCGGCGGTCGGCTGCTGCCGGTGGGCGACCTGGAGAGCACCTGGTCGTCGTACCTGGCCGCGTGGCACCCGGTGGCGGGCGGGACGACCGCGCCCGCGCCGGCCGCGTTGGCCGTGCTGGGGACGGTCGGCGTGCTGGTCGGGTCGCCCGCCGCGCTGGTGGCGCTGCTGTTCATCGGCGACGCGCCGCTGGCCGGGCTGCTGGCGTACGCGGCGTCACGGCGGATGCCGGTGCGGCGGCCCGTGCGCGCGCTGGTGGCGGCGGCGTACGCGGTGCTGCCGGCGGCGACGTCGGCGGTGAGCCAGGGGCGGCTGGACGTCGTCGTGGTGCACGTGCTGGCGCCGGTGGTGTTCGCCGGGGTGGTGTCCGTGCTGCGGGGTGGGGCGGGCGCGTCGTGGCTGCCGGTGGCGTCGGGGACGGCGTTGGCGTTGGCGGCGGTGGGCGCGTTCTCGCCGTTCGTGCACGCGCTGGTGGCGTTGGGTGCGTTGGTCGGGTTCGTGGTGGTGCCCGGGCGGCACGGTGACGGTCGGCGGCGGGTGGCGTCGCTGTTCATGGTCGTGCTGCTGCCGATGGCGTTGCTGCTGCCGTGGCCTGCGGTGGTGCTGCAGCACCCGACCGTCGTGCTGCACGGGATCGGCGCGTACGTCGAGCCGCCCGCCGTGGGGCTGCTGGACCTGCTGTCGCTGCGGCCGGGCGGCACGGGCGCGTTGCCGTTCGTCGGGTTGGTGGTGGTCGGGTTCGCGCTGCTCGCGGCGGTGCTGCGGCCGTCGCGGTCGATGGCGGCGGGGTTCGCGGTGGTGGTGCTCGGCGGGTTCGCGGTGATCGTGCTGCGGACCGTGCCGGTCGCGCCGCTGCCCGGCGGTGACGCGTCGCCCGGGTGGGCCGGTGGGCCGTTGGTGCTGGTCGGGTGGGGGCTGCTGTGGGTGGTGCTGTCGGCGTTCCGGCGGGACGTCGGCACGGCGCCGGTGCGGCGGGTCGTGTCGGTGGTCGGGGTGCTGTCGGTGGTCGGGCTGGCGTGCGCGGCGTTCGTCGGGCTGGGGTCGGGTGGGGCGTTGACGGCGGACGGCGCGCGGCTGCCGTCGACGTTGGCGCAGGAGCTGCCGCGGACCGGGCGGTCGGTGCTGGTGCTGGGCACGCCGACGCGGCTGGTGGCCGGGCGGCTGCCCGCGTTCGGGGACGACGACCTCGTGCCCGTGCCGACGGCCGCCGCGCGGTTGGAGCGGTGGTCGCGCGACCTGACCGGCGGGTCGTCGTCGGCGGCGCGGGTGGCGTTGGCGCAGGCGGCGGCTTCGGGGGTGGCGTTCGTGGTGGTGCCGGACCTGGGGACGGCGCAGCGGGTGCGTGACGCGGTCGGTGAGCTGGTGGCCGTGACGCCGGCGATGTCGGACGGCCGGCCGGTGCTGCGGGTGCAGCTGGCGGCGGGCAACGCCGTGCTGCTGTCGCCGGAGCTGGCGCGGCGGGCCCGGACGGGCGGCAACCCGCCGGTGGAGCTGGGCGCGCCCGGCATCGCCCCGGTCGAGGCCGCGCCGCCGGACGTGGGCGTTCAGGTGTCGGAGGGGCCCGAGGGGCGGCTGCTCGTGCTGGCGGCGGAGGAGGAGCCGGGCTGGCGGGCGTGGGTGAACGGCCGTGAGGTGACGATCGTGCGGGCCTGGGACCACCTGGTCGGTGTGACGGTCCCCACCACGGCCTCGGAGGTGCGCGTGGAGGCGTCCTCGACCCTGCGCGAACTGCTGCTGATGCTCCAAGCCGCCGCCGGGCTCTTCACCCTCCTGACCGCGATCCCCTCCCGCCGCCGCACCTGAACGTTGAACTCACGTGTCCTGAACGTAGGACACGCGCGTTCCGAACGTAGGACACGCGCGACCTGGAGGTACGACACACGCGACGCGAACGTAGGACTCTCGCGCGTGTCCTACGTCCATCCAGAACGCGCGTGTCGAACGTTCAGAGCGCGAGAGTCCTACGTTCAGGGTTCGAGAGTCCTACGTTCAGGGTGGGTGAGTTCAACGCTCGGGACGGTCAGTCGCCGTCGATCACGTCCGGGTCCAGGCCCAGGTAGTTGGCCACCTGCTCGACCAGCACGTCGTGCACCAGGTCGGACAGGTCCGCGCCGTCCTTGGCCCGCGCCTCCAGCGGCCGCCGGTACAGCACGATCCGCGCACGGCGGTCGGCACCGGCGGGCACGAGCCGCGCCAACGGCACGTTGCCGTCCTCGACCACGTCGCCGTCGTCGCCCGACTGGATGTCCGGCACGTCGTCCACCGCGACGTCCAGCTGCGTGAGCTCCGTCCGCCACCGCGCCTCGATCGGCTCCAACGCCTCCAGCACCAGCGCGTCGAACCGCTCCGCCCGGCTGCGGGCCGCCGGCAACGTGGCCGGGTAGAGGGGACCGCGCAGCCCTCGACCGTGCCGGTCGCGGTTGCGTCGCCGCGGAGCGCCCTGCCGCCGTGAACCCCGAGCCATCACCACGAGGTAGAGGGTAGTTGTCCACCCGTGGACCCCGTACAGCCGGACCTCCGCGACCAGGCAACTTGCCGAAGCGCGCCACCACCGCCAACGCCGCGCCGGAGGTAATCCAACACACGCCGCGCGGGACGCGATATCGTCCCCGCCGTGCGGAGCGTGAGACGGTGCTCGCGAACCGGGTGCGCGAACCCGGCAGTCGCCACGCTCACGTACGCCTATGCGGACTCCACCGCGGTGGTAGGCCCCCTGGCGACGTACTCCGAACCGCACTCCTACGACCTCTGCGAAGAGCACGCCCTGCGCCTCACCGCGCCCCGCGGCTGGGAGGTCGTCCGGCACCAGGGCGAGTTCCGCGCCCCCGAGCCCACCGTCGACGACCTGACCGCGTTGGCCGAGGCCGTCCGGGAAGCGGGCCGGGCCACACCGCAGGTCGAGCTGCCGGAGCTGCCCGCGGGCACGATCCGGCGCGGCCACCTGCGCGTTCTCCCCGACCCGAACGAAGACTGAACGAAGACTCAACGACCGGACACGACGCTCACGCGCGCGCCGGTAGGCTTCCCAAGGCAGTGTCAAGAGCCAACTTGGGAGTGTGGCCGTGCGCGATCTGTCCGGCATCGTCAAGGCTTACGACATCCGCGGTGTCGTCGGCGAACAGCTCGACGCCGACGTCGTGCGCGACTTCGGCGCGGCGTTCGCCCGCCTGGTCGGCGGCCCGGCCGTGGTCATCGGGCACGACATGCGCGACTCCTCACCCGGCCTGGCCGCGGCGTTCGCCGACGGCGTCACCGCGCAAGGCGTCGACGTGGTCAACATCGGCCTGGCCAGCACCGACATGCTGTACTTCGCCTCCGGCAAGCTCGACCTGCCCGGCGCCATGTTCACCGCGAGCCACAACCCGGCCAAGTACAACGGCATCAAGCTCTGCCGCCCCGGCGCCGCGCCCGTCGGCCAGGACAGCGGCCTCGGCCAGATCCGCCAGGACGCCGAGCAGGGCGTGCCGGACGCCGAGGGCGTCACGAAGGGCGCCGTCACCGAGCAGGACATGCTCACCGACTACGCCGCCTACCTGCGGCAACTGGTCGACCTGAGCGGCAGCCGGCCGTTGAAGGTCGTGGTCGACGCGGGCAACGGCATGGGCGGCCACACCGTGCCGAAGGTGTTCGAGGGCCTGCCGATCGAGATCGTGCCGATGTACTTCGAGCTGGACGGGAACTTCCCGAACCACGAGGCCAACCCGCTGGACCCCAAGAACATCGTGGACCTGCAGAAACGCGTCCAGGAAGAGGGCGCGGACGCGGGGGTCGCGTTCGACGGCGACGCGGACCGCTGCTTCGTGGTCGACGAGCGCGGCGAGCCGGTGTCGCCGTCCGCCATCACGGCCCTGGTCGCGGTGCGCGAGCTGGCCAAGGACCCGGGCGGCACGATCATCCACAACCTGATCACCTCGCACGGCGTGCCGGAGATCGTCCGCGAGCACGGCGGCGTGCCGGTGCGCACCCGCGTCGGCCACTCGTTCATCAAGGAGGAGATGGCCAAGACCGGCGCCATCTTCGGCGGCGAGCACTCCGCCCACTACTACTTCCGCGACTTCTGGCGTGCCGACACGGGCATGCTGGCCGCGCTGCACGTGCTGGCCGCGCTGGGCGAGCAGGACGGCACGCTGTCCGCGCTGACCAGCGACTACTCGCGTTACGCGGCGTCCGGCGAGATCAACTCCACGGTGGACGACCAGCAGGGCAGGCTGGCCGCGATCAAGGCCGAGTTCGGCGGGCGCGAAGGCGTCGAGCTGGACGAGCTGGACGGCCTCACGGTGAACCTGCCGGACGGTTCCTGGTTCAACCTCCGTGCGTCCAACACCGAGCCGCTGCTGCGGCTCAACGTCGAAGCCGCCGACGCGGCCTCCGTCGCGGCGTTGCGCGACGAGGTCCTGGCGATCGTGAGGGGATGAGCGCCGTGGCCGTCCAACTGGACCCGCAGTTGCTGGAAATCCTGGCCTGTCCGTGCCCCGAGCACGCGCCGCTGAAGGCAGGCACCGCGTCCGACCCGCTCGCGGACTACCTGACCTGCACCTCGTGCGGCCGGTCGTTCCCGGTCCGGGACGGCATCCCGGTGCTGCTGCTGGACGAGGCTGTCGAGCCGACGGCCGGGTGAGTTCGGGTGCTTGACGACAGCCTCCTCGACGACCAGTCCCGGCTCACCGACGCCGACCGGGAAGGTCTGCTGCGCGCCGCCGCACGCGCCGGCGCGCAGGTCAGGGCCACCGCCGAGGCGGCAGACGAGCTCGGCGTCGCCAGGGCGTTCCAGGAACGCCCGCGGGCGCTGGTGCTGGTCACGCGGCCCGGCGTCGGCCAGGCCATCGCCGGCGTGGTGGCCGCCCTGCTGGGCACCCGCTGCCCCGTGCCGGTCGTCGTCGCCGACGACGTGCCGACGTGGGTCGGCGCGCTCGACGTGGTCCTCGCCCACACCGAGGACCCCGGCGACGTGCTCATGGCCGAGTCGATCGACCGGGCGGCCCGGCGCGGCGCGCACGTGCTGCTGACCGCCGAACCGGACGGCCCCGTGGCCGCGTCCGCCGCGCAGCACGCGCTGCTCATCCCGCCGCGCGTGCCCGTGCCGCAGGGCTTCGGCTTCGCCCGGGGCTTCGCCGCCTGGGTGGTGGCGCTCAAGTCGTTGGGGCTGCTCGACGTGGACGTGCAGGCCATCGCGGACGAGCTGGACCGCGAGGCCGAGCGGTGCCACCCGATGCACGAGTCGTTCGTCAACCCGGCCAAGACGCTCGCCCTGCGGATCGCCGACCGCACCCCGCTGCTGTGGGGACTGGACGACCTGGCCACGGCGGTCGCGGCGCACGGCGCGGGCGTGCTCGCGACGTACGCGGGCGTCGTCAGCGACGTCGCCGGCTATCCTCAGGCCCTGACCCGGTCGGTGCTGCACCGCCGGGCCGTGCGCGGCACGTCCGGAGCCGACCTGTTCGCCGACCCGGACGACGAGCACGACGGCCTGGTCCGCGTGCTGCTGGTGGCCGCGCGCCGAGGCCCGCAGGCCGACTTCGCCCGGCGGGTCGCGATGGAGACCTTGTCCGGAGCCGACGTGCTCGAACCGGCCGAGGAGGTGAGCGGCGGCGAGGCGGTCTGCGCCGCGCTGCTCGCCCTGCGGTTCGAGCTGGCCGCGCTGTACCTGGGTCTGGCGGCGGGAACGCTGGGCGGACCCGGGCTGTACGCGCCGGCCGTGTGAGGGGATGACTGTGGATCTGCTGCACAACGCGGTGCGCGCGTACGCGTGGGGATCGCGCACCGCCATCGCCGAGCTGCTCGGGAGGGAGGTGCCGACGCCGCACCCCGAGGCCGAGCTGTGGATGGGCGCCCACCCCGGCGACCCGTCCAAGCTGATGGGCCCGGACGGCGAGCCGCGGTCGCTGCTCGACCTGCTCGCCGACGACCCCGACGGCCAGCTCGGCGCCCGCCACGCCGACCGGTGGGGCAGCAGGCTGCCGTTCCTGCTCAAGGTGCTCGCCGCGGACGAGCCGCTGAGCCTGCAGGCGCACCCGTCGGCCGAGCAGGCGGCGAACGGGTTCGCCGCCGAGGACGCGGCGGGCGTGCCCATGGACTCGCCGATCCGCAACTACAAGGACCCGTCGGCGAAGCCCGAGCTGATCTGCGCGTTGACCGAGTTCCACGCGTTGGCGGGGTTCCGCGAGCCCGCGCGCACGGTCGCGTTGCTGCGGTCGTTGGACGCCCCGGACTTCGCGCCGTACGCCGAGCTGCTGGCCGCCCAGCCGGACGCCGACGGCCTGCGCGCCATGTTCACCACGCTCATCACGCTGCCGCAGACCGCGCTGGACATGCTCCTGCCGCAGGTGCTGGACGCGTGCGTGCTGCACGTGAAGGAGCACGGCGAGTTCGACCTGGAGTGCCGCACGATCCTGGAGCTCGGCGAGGCGTACCCCGGTGACGCGGGCGTCCTGGCCGCGCTGCTGCTCAACCGGCTCGTGCTGCAGCCCGGCGAGGCGATCTACCTGCCCGCCGGCAACCTGCACGCGTACCTGCACGGCACCGGCGTGGAGATCCTGGCGAACTCCGACAACGTGCTGCGCTGCGGGTTGACGCCCAAGCACGTGGACGTGCCCGAGCTGATGCGCGTGCTGGACTTCGAGTGCGGCGACATGCCCGTGCAGACCGGCGCGGAGACGTCGCCGGGGCTGTGGGCGTACCGGACGCCGTGCCCGGAGTTCGAGCTGTCGCGGCTCGAGGTGGGGCCGTCCGTCGAGGTCCGGGTGGATCACAGCGGGCCGCAGATCCTGCTGTGCACGCGCGGCCGGGCGCGGTTGACGTGCGGCGACGAGACGTTGGAGCTGGAGCGCGGCCAGTCCGTGTGGCTGCCCTCGCGTGACCCGGCGGTGCTGGTCACCGGTGACGTCGACACCCAGCTTTTCCGGGCCACCCCCGGCGTTGAGTAGGGTCACACCGACAAATCGGACTTGGGCGCAAAGGGAGCAACCGTGTCAGCAGGGGGCGGGACCAAGGCGATCATCGCCGCACTGGTGGCCAATGCCGGGATCGCGGTGGCCAAGTTCGTCGGCTTCCTGATCACCGGATCGTCGTCCATGCTCGCCGAGTCGGTGCACTCGGTGGCGGACACGTCCAACCAGGGCCTGTTGCTGCTCGGGCAGAAGACCGCCCGGCGCAAGGCCACCCTGAACCACCCGTTCGGGTTCGGTCGGGACCGGTACTTCTACTCGTTCATCGTCGCGCTGATGCTGTTCAGCCTCGGCTCGGTGTTCGCCCTGTACGAGGGCATCCACAAGCTGGAGTCGCACGAGGAGCTGAGCAGCCCGATCGTCGCGGTGCTCATCCTGGTCGTCGCGATCGGCCTGGAGACCTACAGCTTCCGCACCGCGATCGTGGAGTCGAAGGCGATCAAGGGCGACGCCACGTGGTGGCAGTTCATCCGGCAGTCGAAGGTGCCGGAGCTGCCGGTCGTGCTGCTGGAGGACGCAGGCGCGCTGTTCGGCCTGGTCCTGGCGCTGATGGGCGTGGGTCTGTCCACGTTGACCGGTGACCCGGTGTGGGACGCCATCGGCACGATCTGCATCGGCGCCCTGCTCGGCGTCATCGCGATCATCCTGATCGTGGAGATGAAGTCGCTGCTGATCGGCGAGGGCGCGGCGCCCGCGGAGCTGGACGTGATCGTGGACCAGCTGACGGGTGGCAAGGTGCAGCGCGTCATCCACATCAAGACGCAGTACATCGGGCCGGACGAGCTGCTGGTGGCGGCGAAGATCGCGCTGAACCCGGGCCTGTCGATCACGGAGGTGGCCGAGGCCATCGACGCGGCGGAGCAGCGGGTCCGGGAGAAGGTCCCGGCGGCCCGCCTGATCTACCTGGAGCCCGACCTGGACCGTTCGCTGGCCAAGTCCTAACCCCTCCGGCGCGGCGAGCAACCGCTCGCCGTTCGGGAGCGTTCCGCTGTGGGCGAGGGCGACGAGCTGCTGTGCGCAGTGCTCGTCGCCCTTTCTCGTGCGGTCGAGCAGTTCGCCGTGCCGGCCGTGTTCGGCGGGCAACCCGGCCAGTTCCCGCTCGGCCAAGTCCTTCGTCACCGGCCAACGTGCGGTCGTGCTTGCGGGATGTGTGGGGCGGGAGGGCTGGTAGGTGGGTGGGGCGGCCGGTGCAGGGCGGGGGCGAGTGGGTGCTGGTTGGTGATCGGTTGGGCGGACGGGGGCCGCGGTTGGTTGGCGGCCTCGTTGTTTCAACCGACGTTCGAGGCGGGCAATAACGGCGTTTTATTTGATCCCTTCTGCAAGATCACTCGAATGGGTTGCCGCGCACCCAGGAAACGGCAGCGCGGCCGACGTCACGGAATCTCGTCGTGCTTCACCACGGGCACGGCGGTGGCGCCCTTGCGGCCCAGCAGCGAATGCCGCCGGCTGTACGCGAAGTACACGACCACGCCCAGCGCCATCCACACCAGGAACCGGACCCACGTCAGCGCGGTCAGGTTCAGCATCAGCCACAGGCACGCCAGGATCGCCAGCACCGGCACCAGCGGCACGAGTGGGACGCGGAAGCCGCGTGGCAGGTCCGGCCGGGTCTTGCGCAGCACCAGCACACCCGCCGAGACCAGGATGAACGCGAACAGCGTGCCCACGTTCACCATCTCCTCCAGCTTGCCCGCCGGGAAGAAGCCCGCGGCGACGGCGACCAGCACACCGATGATCACGGTGATCCGGAACGGCGTGCCGTGCTCGCCCGTGCGCGCCAGCCCGCGCGGCAGCAGGCCGTCGCGCGACATCGCGAACAGCACCCGCGACTGGCCGAGCATCAGCACCATCACCACCGTGGTCAGACCGGCCAGCGCGCCCACCGAGATCACCGTGGCCGCCCAGTCGACACCGTTGGCCGAGAACGCCGTCGCCAACGTCGCCCGCGTGCCGTCGGGCTGGGTCTTGAGCTGGTCGTACGGCAGCATCCCGGTGATCACCAGCGACACCGCCACGTACAGCACGGTCACGATGGCGAGCGACCCGAGGATGCCGCGCGGCACGGCGCGCTGCGGGTTCCTGGTCTCCTCGGCGGTCGTCGCGACGACGTCGAAGCCGATGAACGCGAAGAACACCAGCGACGCGGCGGCCAGCAGCCCCAGCACGCCGTACGTGCTGCCCTCGAAGCCCGTGACCAGCGAGAACAGTGACTGCTCCAGCCCGGACGCGGTGGTGCCGCCGGACTCGGCGGGCGGGATGTACGGGCTGTAGTTCGCCGCCTTGACGTACCCGAAGCCCAGCACGATCACGAGCAGCACGACGGCCACCTTCACCGCCGTGATCACCGCGCTGACCCGCGACGACAGCTTCGTCCCGAGCACCAGCAGCGCCGTGAGCACCACGATCAGCAGCACCGAGCCCCAGTCGACGTCGACCCCGCCGACCGACGCGGTCGTCTTCACGGACACGCCGAGCTGGCCCAGCACCGTCTGCAGGTACAGCGACCAGCCCTTGGCCACCGCCGCCGCGCCGACCGCGAACTCCAGCACCAGGTCCCAGCCGATGATCCACGCCATGAACTCGCCGAACGTCGCGTACGAGAACGTGTACGCGCTGCCCGCCACGGGCACGGTCGACGCGAACTCCGCGTAGCACAGCGCGGCCAGCGCGCACGCCACCGCCGCCAGCACGAACGCCAGCGACACCGACGGCCCCGCGAGGTTGCCCGCGGTGGACGCGGTGAGCGTGAAGATGCCCGCGCCGATCACGACCGCGACGCCGAAGACCGTCAGGTCCCACGCGGTGAGGTCCTTGCGGAGCCTGGTGTCCGGCTCGTCGGTGTCCGCGATCGACTGCTCGACCGACTTCGTGCGCCACAGCCCGTTGCCCGGCACGGTGGTCCCTCCTGTGCTTGATCGCCGCTGCTCCGACACGCCCAGCGTCCTGGTCGCCTGTTGGTCCGTTCAGACTAAAGGTGGGTACCGACAATTCGCGGCACCGGTAGTTTTCGCCCATGACAGTGCTCTGCCTGGACGTCGGCTCGACGTGGACCAAGGGCGCCCTCGTGTCGCACGCCGGCGAGTTGCTCGGCACCGCACAGCACACGACTACCCCGCCGGAGGTGCTTCAAGGCATCGACGCGGTCGCCGATGCCCTGGGCCCGGCCGAGCAGACCCTCGCGTGCTCGTCCGCGGGCGGCGGGTTGCGGCTCGCGGTCGTCGGGCAGGAACGGCTGGTCAGCGCCGAGGCCGGGTACCGGGTGGCGTTGTCGGCGGGCGCGAAGGTGGTGCACGTGTCGGCCGGTCCGCTGGACGGCGCGGGCGTGCGGGCGCTGCGCGCGGCCGAGCCGGACCTGGTCCTCCTGGTCGGCGGCACGGACGGCGGCGACGCGTCGGTCCTCCTGCACAACGCGGGCAAGCTCAGCCGGGTCGCGTGCCCGATCGTGCTCGCGGGCAACGCCGAGGCGCAGCCGGAGGCCGCCGGGCTGCTCGCCGCGCGGACCGTGGTGCGCACCGCGAACGTGCTGCCGGACGTGGGCGAGCTCGCACCGGGCCCGGCACGTGCGGCGATCCGGGAGGTGTTCCTCCGGCACGTGATCGGCGGCAAGGGTTTGTCCCGGGGCCGGAGGTTCCGCGGGCTCGTGCGCGCGGTCACCCCGGACGCCGTGCTGCGGGGCGTGTCGCGGCTGGCCGCGCAGGACCGGGAGGGCGCGGTGCTGGTCGTGGACGTCGGCGGCGCCACCACGGACGTCTACTCCGCGGTGTCCACTGTGGAAGGTCCGGAGCGGACGGTGGCGCTGCCGCCCGACCGCCGCACCGTCGAAGGCGACCTCGGCCTGCGCTGGTCGGCGCCCGGCGTGGTGGCGGAAGCGCTGGCGGAGAAGCTGATCGACAAGGGCGAAGCCGCGGTGCTGCACCGCGAAGCCGCCGCACGGGCCGCCGACGTGACGTGGCTGCCCGACGACCCGACCGTGGACCGGCGGCTCGCCGCGCTCGCCGCCGTGCTGGCCGTCCGCCGGCACCTCAGGCTCGTCGACGGCCAACTCGGACCGCGGGGAGCGGGGCTGCTGGTGCTGTCCGGCGGCGTCTTCCGGCACGCCGAGTCGACCGACGACGTGGAACGCGTGCTGCGCGCCGACCCCGTCCTGCGCCCGGTCCTGCGCACCGCGGCCGTCACGGTCGACCGCGACTACGTGCTGGCGCCGGCGGGTCTGCTCGCCGAGACCGGCCGCACGGCGGCGGCCGACCGCCTGCTCACTGCGTTTCGGGAGACGGCGACGGCGACCTGAGCGGCGCCTGCCGCGCGGTCGGCAGCACGGGCGCCGCCGGCGGGTCCGTCGTCTCCAGGCCCGCCGCGATGGCGATCGCCCGGTCCCACTCGGGGTCGGACGTGTAGTCGGCGTGCCGGTTCACGCCCGGCGCCCACCGCCTGCCCGGGAACGGTCCGCGCTGCGGGTCCGGCAGCCAGTGGTCGCCGCCGAGCACCAGCGCGCCGGTCGGGCCGCGCAACGCCGGCGGCAACGCGCCCGACGTGCCGTCCGGCCGGAAGCCCGCGCCGAGCAGCATCCCGTCGAACACCTGCCGGTCCCACGTCATCACCGCGCCGCCCAGCGCGTCCGTGCCGCGGCACAGCGCACGCCACCGCCCGGCCAGCCCGCCGGCCAGCGACTCCAGCGAGCTGTGCGGCACCACCGCCGGGAACGCCCGCGGGTATGCCCACTGCAACTGCGAGCCCGCCGTGACCAAGCCCACCCGTTCGGCCTGGGCCGGTGGCAGCTCCTCCAGCAGCCGGGCCGCCGCGACCGCCGCGAGCAGGCTGCCCTGGCTGTGCCCGGCGAGCACGACCCGCGTGCCGGGGTCGGCCAGGTGCTCCCGCACGCGTGCCACCAGCTCGGGCACCACCTTCAACGCGTAGCACGGCGGCACCACGGGGTGCGCCTCGCGCGGCCAGAACGCCGCCAGGTCCGCCAGCACGCCGACCTGCCGCGCCTTGTCCGGCCGCCGTGCCGCCAGGTACACCGCCCGGAGCAGCGACAACGCCAGCACGGCCAGCACGGCCACGCCGAGGCCGACGACCGGCCGCGCCCACGTCGGCGGGTCGACCTCCCGCAGCCGCAGGAACGCCGACGGCACCGCGCCGACCGCCAGCACCGTCGACATGATCAGCACCACGTGGTGGCTGTGCCGCCGCTGCCACCGCGCCCACCACCACGCCCGCGCGGCGCGCTTCGCGTCCCGTGCGCGCCCCGCGTGCAACAAGGACGCCTCACGTGCCCACTCCTTGTCCCGCCGGAGGGAGCTCCACCGCATCATCCCCGTGGTCACCGCCATCGCCACCCCGGCCAGGAACGCCAGCACCCCGGCCACGCCCCACAGCAGCGCGATGTAGTCGTACCCGCGCGGCAGGTCGCCGTGCCCGAGCACCTGCCGCACGCTCAGCGCGATGCCCGCGCCGAACCCGCCGCCGAGCAGCGCGGCCACCGCCACCACCGGCGCGGCCATCCACCCGCCCGCCCACGGCCGCAGCTCACGGGGCTGCGCCGACCAGGCGCGCCGGGCCAGCAACGCGGCCGGCACCAGCAGCAACGCGATCAGCACGCACACCAGCGCGACCAGCGCCGCCACCATCTGCACGGCCAGGTCCGCGCCGGGCAGCCGCACCGGCAACCGGTCCAGCAACGCCACCGCGACCAGCAACGACACCCACGCGACGGCGTGCAGCACGCGCCGCGGCCGTGGCCCCAGCGCGGCCCGCAGCCACCGGCCACCCCGGTGCGGCGCGCCGCCGGTCGGGTCGTCCAGCAGCATCGCGCCCAGCGCTGACACCGCGACGAGCGCCACACCCAGCGCCCAGCACGCCGTGATCGCGCCACCGTGCCAGCCGGGCGCGAGCAGCGGGCCGGCCGGACCGCCCAACGCGATCACCACGGCCGCGCCCAGGCCCGCGACCACGTGCAGCACCCGCAACGCGGGCGTGTCCGGGTCGGTGGCCACGTGCGCGCCGGGCAGCCCGGACCGCCCGCCCTCGGCCGCGGGCACCTCCTTGCGCTCGATCCGCCAGTCCACACTGGACATCCGGTGCAGCACGAACACGGCCAGCGCGATCGGCGCCAGGCCCACGACGGCGCGCACCCACGGCGTCGTGCTCAGCCACGAGGGGCCCCACAGGCACGTGGCGGTCGGCGCGAGGCACTGCGTGGCCACCAGGTCGAGGCTGATCACCTCCAGCTGGGCGATCAGCAGCACGGTCAGCAGCAGCGCGGCCAACCGGAGCAACGCCCGCAGCGCGATGCCCAGCAGGTGCGCGGGCACCGAACCGGACGGCACCGGCGGCAGCATCCAGTGCGCCACGTTCGCCAGCGAGAACGGGAACAGCAGCGCCCACGTCGCCTTGGCCCAGCCGCCCGAGGTCATCGCACCCCAGACGTAGCCCTCGACGACCCGGGTGACCGGGCGTCCCGCGGCCTGCAGCACCGGGCCGGGCGCCGGTCTGCGGAGTCGGTCGGCCGGGCGGACGACGCGGCCGAGCCCGTCGCCCGCCACGTCCACCGCCGCCACCGCGTCGACCAGCGACTGCGGGGTGGTGCCCTGGACACCGTGCACCCGCAGTTCGACCACCCGTGTGTCGGGGCCGGGAATCAGCACAGATCCTCCCGCGAACATCACTTGAGCCTCGCCATACTGGTCCATTGGCGCGCAGATGCCGCCGACCGCCGTGGCACGGCGTGGCGGGCGGTAGTGTCGGGTCGTCCTACCCGAAGATGGAGGAACCCGCGATGACCGCCGAGAGGCTCCAGACCCGCAACGGCATCGACTTCGCCGTGGCGGACCTCTCCCTGGCCGAGTTCGGCCGCAAAGAGATCCGGCTGGCCGAGCACGAGATGCCCGGCCTGATGGCGTTGCGCCGCGAGTACTCGGAGGTCTACCCGCTCAAGGGCGCGCGGATCTCCGGCTCACTGCACATGACCGTGCAGACGGCCGTCCTGATCGAGACCCTGGTCGCCTTGGGCGCCGAGGTGCGCTGGGCGTCGTGCAACATCTTCTCCACGCAGGACCACGCCGCCGCCGCGGTCGTGGTCGGCCCCCACGGCACCGAGGAGGAGCCGAAGGGCGTCCCGTGCTTCGCCTGGAAGGGCGAGACGCTGGAGGAGTACTGGTGGACCGCCGAGTCCATGCTGACCTGGCCGGACGGCGGCGGCCCCAACATGATCCTGGACGACGGCGGCGACGCCACGATGCTCGTCCACAAGGGCCTGCAGTACGAGAAGGCCGGTGTCGTGCCGCAGCCCGAGGCGGACGACTCCGAGGAGTGGAAGATCTTCCTGGGCACGCTGCGCGCCTCGCTGGCCGCGGACAACGGGAAGTGGACCAAGATCGCCGAGGGCATCCGCGGCGTCACCGAGGAGACCACCACCGGCGTCATGCGGCTGTACCAGCTGGCCGCCGCCGGTGAGCTGCTGTTCCCGGCGATCAACGTCAACGACGCGGTGACCAAGTCGAAGTTCGACAACCGGTACGGCATCCGGCACTCGCTGATCGACGGCATCAACCGCGGCACCGACGTGCTCATGGGCGGCAAGGTGGCCGTGATCTGCGGTTACGGTGACGTCGGCAAGGGCGCGGCGGAGTCGCTGCGCGGCCAGGGCGCCCGGATCATCGTCACCGAGATCGACCCGATCTGCGCCCTGCAGGCCGCCATGGACGGCTACGAGGTGCAGACCCTCGAGGACGTGATCGACCGCGCCGACATCGTGATCACCACGACCGGCAACAAGGACGTCGTGCGCATCGAGCACATGGCCGCCATGAAGCACCAGGCGATCGTGGGCAACATCGGCCACTTCGACAACGAGATCGACATGGCCGGCCTCACCCGCTTCCCCGGCATCCGGCGGATCAACATCAAGCCGCAGGTCGACGAGTGGGTGTTCCCGGACGGCCACTCGATCCTGGTGCTGTCCGAGGGCCGCCTGCTCAACCTGGGCAACGCCACCGGTCACCCCAGCTTCGTGATGTCCAACTCGTTCTCCAACCAGGTGATCGCGCAGGTCGAGCTGTTCACCAAGCACCAGGAGTACGACAAGGAGGTGTACCGCCTGCCGAAGGTGCTGGACGAGAAGGTCGCCCGCATCCACCTCGAGGCGCTCGGTGGCAAGCTCACCAAGCTGTCGAAGGACCAGGCGGAGTACATCGACGTCGACGTCGAGGGCCCGTACAAGCCCGAGCACTACCGCTATTAACTGCCGCTGTTCGGTGCGAACGGCCGGGGTGCTCTCAGCGCCCCGGCCGTTCCGCTAGGTCCACTCGACGCTGATCCCGGCGACGCCCGGGCCGACGTCCTCGAAGTAGGCGCTGGCGAACCCGCCCAGCCCGCACACCAGCTCCTCCAGGTCCACCGGCACGGCCTCGGCGTCCAGCCGGAACTGCTTGGTGCACCGCGCGGGCAGGGCGCGGCGGTTGAACGCCAGTTGCAGCAGGTAACCGCGGCACGGTTCGCGGAACGCCCGCCGGTGGCCGGGTGTCGGCCCGCCTGTGTCGTCCACCACGGTGAAGCTGAACACGTGCTCCTCGCCCTCGGCGAGCCTGCGGTCGAACAGCAGCTCGAACGCCAGCCCGCGGGTGGCCAGCTGCCGGCGCAGCCGTCCGAGCCGGCACCCCTCGCCCGGCCGCACGAGCGCGTTGTCGATCAGGCAGCCCTCGTCGCCCTGGTGCACGGCCAGGTACCGGTCCGGTCCGGCCTTCGCCGCGCGCACCACCAGCCGGGTGCTGATCGACCGCTGCTCGCGTTCCGGCCCGATCAGCACGGTGTCGTGCACGGACAGCACCTCGATGTCGGTGTTCGCGCCGACGTCGCTGACGGCCTCGAACTCGGACAGCACCGGCACCGGCGACACCCAGCCGCTCGGGCGGGTCAGCCGGGGCTGCGGCCGGTTGCCGACGAGCGCCACCAGAGACTCCGGCGGCAGCTTGAGCACGGTCTCCAGCGCGCGCACGGTGGCGATGGCGCGGGGCACCTCGGGGTGCCGCAGACCGCGCTGCCAGTAGCTGAGCGTCGACTGTCCGACCTGGACGCCCAGCTGCTCCAGGTGCGCCCGCAGGCGGGCCAGGGACAGGCCGCGGTGCGCGATGGCGTCGTGCAGGGCCCGGTGGAACGGCCCGTACCGGAGGGTCTCGGTGAGGCCGCCGGGCAGGGTCCCGGTGGGGTGGGCCGGCTGCTCGTCAACCGGTCTGGCGTGCCCGGAATCCGCGGTCACCGCGGCACCACCCTTTCGCGCAACCGGAAATGGGCTTCACCGTAGTCACTCAATCTGGTGACGCAAAGGATCTCTTGTCACCCGACTGGGCGATGTGATGCGGCCGATCGTGAGCGGACAGTGCCCCTTAGGGTGTTCCCGTGGGAAAACTCGTCGTGATCGAGGGCCTGGACGGCGCCGGCAAGCGCACCCTGGCCAAGGCGTTGACCGACGCGCTGGACGCGCGCGGCGCGAAGGTCGCCACGGGCGCGTTCCCGCGGTACGACGAGGACGTGCACGCCGACCTCGTGCGCGACGCGTTGCACGGCAGGCTGGGTGACCTGACGGATTCGGTGTACGGCATGTCGGTCCTCTACGCGCTGGACCGGCGCGGGGCGGCCGACCGGATCCGGGCCGAGTTGGACCAGTACGACGTGGTGCTGCTCGACCGGTACGTCGCGTCCAACGCGGCCTACGGCGCGGCCCGGTTGCACCAGGGCGCGGACGGCGAGTTCGTCGAGTGGCTGCGGTCGCTGGAGGTGGACCGCTTCGGGTTGCCGATCCCGGATCTGCACCTGCTGCTGCGCGTGCCCGCGGGCGTGGCGGCGGACCGCGCGGCCCACCGCGAGGCGGCGGAGGCCAGGGGGCGCGACCTGTACGAGTCGGACGGCGGCCTGCAAGAGCGCTGCGCCGCCGTGTACGACGGGTTGGCCGCGGCCGGGTGGCTCTCGCCGTGGGAGGTGCTGGACGGCACCGCTGACCTGCGGGTCGAGGCGATCCTCGACCGGTGGTTCACCCATTAGTGTAAGAAAGTAACAAAACGTCACCACTCCGCCGATGAGTCGCAGAGGATTCGCGTTTCGGCGGGACGAGGTGGGCACGTGGATCGGCGGCAGAGACTGGCTACGGAGTGGACGCGCACGACGACCAGCAGCGATGACCGCTGGGCGGTGCGTGGACTCCCGGCCACTAGTGGGACGATGTTGAGTATGAAGGCACGCGTGCTCGTCGTGGACGACGACCCCGCTCTGGCGGAGATGCTGACCATCGTGCTGCGGGGCGAGGGCTTCGACACCGCTGTGGTGGCCGACGGCGCCCGCGCGCTGCCCGCGCTGCGGGAGTTGAAGCCCGACCTGGTCCTGCTGGACCTGATGCTGCCCGGCATGAACGGCATCGACGTCTGCAAGGCGATCAGGTCCGAGTCGGGCGTCCCGATCGTGATGCTGACCGCGAAGAGTGACACGGTGGACGTGGTGCTCGGCCTGGAGTCGGGCGCGGACGACTACGTGGTCAAGCCGTTCAAGCCGAAGGAGCTGGTGGCGCGCATCCGCGCCCGCCTGCGCCGCACCGAGGCGGAGCCCGCCGAGGTGCTGCAGATCGGCGACCTGACCATCGACGTGCCCGGGCACGAGGTGCTGCGCGAGGGCAAGCCGATCCAGCTGACGCCGCTGGAGTTCGACCTGCTCGTGGCCCTGGCCCGCAAGCCGCGCCAGGTGTTCACCCGCGAGGTGCTGCTGGAGCAGGTGTGGGGCTACCGGCACGCGGCGGACACCCGGCTGGTGAACGTCCACGTGCAGCGGCTGCGCTCCAAGGTCGAGCGCGACCCGGAGCACCCCGAGGTGGTGCTGACCGTGCGCGGCGTCGGGTACAAGGCCGGCCCTCCGTGATCGGAACGCACTGGAAATGACGCAGCGTTGGTTCGACCCCGTGGTGCGCGAAGTGCGCCGCGGGGTCGAGCGCGCTCGTCGTCAGGCGATCTCGTTCGGCGAGCTGTGGCGGCGCTCGCTGCAACTGCGCGTCGTGGTCAGCACGCTGGCGCTGTCGTCGGCCGTGGTGTTCGTGCTCGGCATGGTGCTCCAGGTGCAGATCACCGGCCAGCTGCTGGAGACCAAGATCGACGCGGCGGTCCGGCAGGCCGAGGCGAGCGCGGCGGCGATCCAGCCGGACCTCGCGGGCCTCAACCCCGGCCCCGACAGCGTGAAGACCCGGTTCACCACCGCCCTGAACAAGATCAACACGTCGGGGGTCGACCTCGACCCGACCAGTTCCGGCGCGGGCGCGTTCGAGCCGGTGCTCCGCGACCCCGTCGGCACCGGCTCCGACGGCATGCCGGTCGCCGTCGGCCAGTACGAGGACGTGCCGGACGGGCTGTTCAAGATGCTCGAACGGGGCAGCGCCGGCTACCAGATCACCACCGTGGAACGCGAGGCCGGACCCACCACGCTGCTCGTCGTCGGCAAACCGGTGAACAGCTCCGCCCGGCCGATGCACCTGTACCTGCTGTTCCCGCTGACCAGCGAGCAGGCCACCGCGGACGTCGTGCAGAGCACCCTGGTCGTCGGCGGCGTGGTGCTGCTACTGCTGCTCGCCATGATCGCGAACCTGGTCACCCGGCAGGTCGTGCGGCCCGTGCGGCAGGCCGCCGAGATCGCCGAGCGGTTCGCCGACGGCAGCCTCGACCAGCGGATGCCCGTGGTCGGCGAGGACGACGTGGCGCGGCTGGCCGAGTCGTACAACGAGATGGCCGCCAGCATCCAGCGGCAGATCCACCAGCTGGAGGAGTTCGGCCAGCTGCAACGCCGGTTCACGTCCGACGTCTCGCACGAGCTGCGCACGCCGTTGACGACCGTGCGGATGGCCGCGGACGTGCTGCACGCCTCGCGCGAGCAGTTCCCCGGCGGCCTGGCCAGGTCGACCGAGCTGCTGGTCGACGAGCTGGACCGGTTCGAGTCGCTGCTCGGCGACCTGCTGGAGATCAGCAGGCTCGACGCGGGCGTGGAGGAGCTGGCCGCCGAGCTGGTGGACATCCGCGTGCTGGCCCGGCGCGCCCACGACGCGGTGCGCGCCATCGCCAACAGCAGCGGCACCACGATCGTGATGGACCTGCCCGACCACGAGGTCACCGCCGAGCTGGACTCCCGCCGCGTCGAGCGGATCCTGCGCAACCTGCTCGCCAACGCCATCGACCACGGCGAGGGCCTGCCGGTCGAGCTGACGCTGCGCGGCGACGGCGAAGCGGTCGCGGTGACGGTCCGGGACCACGGCGTCGGCCTGCGCGCCGGCGAGGCCGACCTGGTGTTCAACCGGTTCTGGCGCGCCGACCCGTCCCGCAACCGCCGCACCGGCGGCACCGGCCTCGGCCTGTCCATCAGCCTGGAGGACGCGCGGCTGCACGGCGGCTGGCTGGAGGCGTGGGGCGAACGCGGCCTCGGCGCGGTGTTCCGGCTCACCATCCCGTGCCGGCTGGGCCACGAGCTGACGTCCAGCCCGCTGCCGCTCGAACCGCCCGACCTGCCGCCCGTGGTCGAGCCGGAGCCCGGCGCGCCCGAGCCGGTGGAGGAGGTCGAGCTGACCGAGGAGGAGATCACGTGGCAGCCCGCGCAACCGGTCACCGGCGAACGCGAGGAGGTCCGGTGAGGCTCCTCGCGGTGCTCCTGGCCGTGCTCGTGGCCGCCGGCTGCGCCGCGATCCCCACCGAGACCTCGCCGATCGCGGTCAACCCGTCGGTGGGCAACGCCAGCGAGGCGGCCGCGCCCAAGCCGATCAACGACATCGACCCGTTGACGCTGGTCCGGGAGTTCGTCAACGCCTCGGCCAACCCCGAGGGCGACTACGCGGCGGCCAAGGCGTACCTGACCGAGGACGCGAAGAAGGCGTGGAACACCAAGGGCACGCCGACGATCATCGACACGACGTTCAACACCGTGCCGACGCCGGGCGTGACGACCGACGACAAGCACCGCATCGTGCTGCTGCAAGGGCGCAACGTCGGCCGGCTGCAGCTGGAGGACAACTCGTTCATCCAGCTCATCGGCCCCCTCGACACGCCGATCGGGATCGAGCGCGACGCCGAGGACCAGTGGCGCATCTCCGCGCCGCCCGACGGCATCTACGTGCCGCTGGGCGGGTTCCAGCAGAACTACCGGCGGGTGACGCTGTTCTTCTACAGCCCGGACTTCAGCGTGCTCGTGCCCGACCCGCGGTGGGTGGTCATCGCGCCGTCCACGTCGATCCCCAGCCGGGTGACCAGCCTGCTGCTCAAGGGACCGTCGGTGGGGATGCGCGGCGCGTTGGCGACGGCCGTCCCGAACGGCGCGGCGCAGCGCAAGAACACCTCCGAGGCCGACGACGGCGCGCTCGAAGTCGACCTGACGAAGGTCGGCGACATCACGCTCCAGGTCGGCAAGCAGATCGCGGCGCAGGTGGTGAAGTCGCTCGCGGGCGTGACCAGCAGCCGGATCAGGCTGCTCGTCGAGGGCCAGTCGATCAGCAACGAGCAGCACGAGTGGCGGCCCGCGGACGTGCAGACCGGTGAGGAGCTGACCACGCCCAACGCCGACCTGACCGGGATGCTGGTCGGCAACGGGCGGGTCAAGCAGATCAACGGCGACCCGGCGCCCGGACCGGCGGGCGCCGGTGACTACCAGGTGCTGAGCGCGGCGCAGTCGTTGGACGGCAGCCGGCTGGCCGTGGTGAGCCGGGTGGCGGGCGACGCCGTGCGGCTGCGGGTCGGGCCGGTGCAGGAGCAGCTGCCCGAGGTCGACCTGCGCGCGTCGACGCTGACCAGGCCGACGTGGCTGCTCAGCGGCCGTCAGGGCGAGCCGGCCACCGAGGTGTGGACGGTCGCCGACGGCGCCAACGTGGTGCGTGTGATCAAGACCGACAGCGGGTGGACGGCGAACGCCGTCAACGCCTCCGAGCTCGCGGAGCTGGGGCGGATCACCGAACTGCGGCTGTCCCGCGACGGGACGCGCGTGGCGGCTGTGGTGGACGGCAAGCTCGTCGTGGCGGCGGTCGTGGGCGGCCAGGACTCGGCGGTGTCGCTGCGGTCGCCCCGTCACCTGCAGCCGTCGCAGCTCGGCACGAGCGCGTTGGCGCTCGACTGGCTGGCGCAGGACGTGCTGGTGGTGAGCACGTCACTGGCCGCGTGGCCGATCGCGAAGGTCAACATCGACGGGGTCCGGGTCGAGCGGTACAACACGTCGAACCTGACCGTCCCGGTCGCCTCGGTGACCGCCGCGCCCGGTCGCAACGTGCTGGCGGTCGACCAGAGCGGGCTGTGGAGCGCGAACGACGTGGGCGACGTGTGGCGTGCGTCGACGACCAAGGTGGACGCGGGCACCCAGGCCTTCTACCCAGGCTGAGTTGGATGGCGCCGCCTCCGGCGGCGTGACCTCGCGGGGTGGTGACTCGCGGGTCACTTCGCGAACGCTCGCGAGTTCACCCCATCGTGCAAGGCGAGGACCTCGGCGAAGGGGTCTGGATTGTCGGTGGTCGCCGGCATCGTCGCGGCCATGCTGATCAACCTGCTGTTCCCGCCCCGCTGTCCCGGCTGCGGCACGTGGGGAGTGCGGCTGTGCGCCCGCTGCCTGGCCCTCTTCGGGATGCCGAAGCGCGTGCCCGGCGCCGGTCCGCCAGTGTTCGCGCTGGCCGCCTACGCGGGCGCGGCGCGTGAGTTGGTGCTCGCGTTCAAGGAGCGGGGCCGTCGCGAGCTGGCGGCCGTGTTCGGCGCGCTGGTCGCCGCCGCCGTGCCCCGGCTGCCCGGCGTGGGGCCCGACCCGTGGCTCGTGCCCGCCCCGTCGCGCGCGTCGGCCGCCCGCGCCCGCGGCGGTTCCCACGTGCTGAGAATGGCCCGTGCGTCCGGCTTGGCCACGGCGCCCGCGCTCGCGTTCACGAGAGGAGTTCGTGATTCGGTGCGGCTCGACGCGGCGTCTCGACAGGCGAATCTGGCGGGCCGTGTCCGACTCGTCCCGTATCGCCTGCCACCACCGGGCACACCGGTCGTCCTGCTGGATGACGTGGTGACGACGGGTTCGACGGCACGCGCCTGCGTTTCGGTGTTGAAAGCGGCCGGATTCGGGGTACCCGCCGTTCTCACGCTCACGACAGCACGCAGAACCCACCCACACGGGTGAATCCCACCGGGAACCTCCCGGGACGCTCGCCCGTTGGCCGGTTATGACGCCCGCGCAGAGGCCGTTCGCCGTAACCACTCTGCTGACGGGTGCCTGTGCCGGTCTCGGCCGTTCGGGTGAGCGGCCGGCGGTGTGGCGTCCGAGCGCGCCCGCGTGGCGCGCCGTCGGCGGCAGTTTTTCGTCGCTCTGCGTTACGACAAGAAAATCTTGGAGTTCCCCCGCCCCGGGGGCTGTCGCAGCGGCGAATACCGGGCTAACGTGCACCGCTATCAGCGTTCCCGGCACGCGGGGAGGAGGCGAACAGCCCATGACCCTGGCGCCGGTGAGGCGCTGAGGGGCCACCCTCAGCGACAAAGTCCGCGAACATGATCGCGAATCCGGCGCCCAAGCGATCCAAAGCCATTGCTCGCAGCAAAGCGAGGGAGGTCGTGTATGGACATCGTCGTTAAGGGCCGCAACGTCGAGGTGCCCGATCACTACAGGGTTCACGTCGCCGAAAAGCTGGCCAGGCTTGAGCGTTACGACCGCAAGGTCATCCGCTTCGACGTGGAGCTTTTCCACGAGCCGAACCGCAGGCAGTCGAAGAACTGCCAGCGTGTCGAGATCACCGGCAAGGGACGCGGTCCGGTGGTTCGTTCCGAAGCATGTGCGGGCGACTTCTACGCCGCCCTGGACTCCGCGGTGAGCAAGCTCGAGAACCGGTTGCGGCGCTCGCATGACCGCAGGCGCGTGCACCACGGGCGACGTGCCCCGGCATCGGTCGCCGAGGCGACCAGCGGACTCGGGGAGTCCCTCCCCCTCCGCCCCGACAGCGACGGCGGCCAGGCACAGGGCATGTGGCTCGGCCACACCGCCGTGCTCGAAGCGGCCGAGCCGCAATCCTCGCGCGAGGGCATCGCGGAAGTGCCCGCGCAGCGCTGGGAAGACGGCATCGAGGACAACCTGCCCGGCCAGATCGTGCGCGAGAAAGAGCACACGGCCAAGCCGATGACCGTCGACCAGGCCCTCTACGAGATGGAACTGGTCGGCCACGACTTCTACCTGTTCTCCGACGCCGACAGCGGCCGTCCGAGCGTCGTCTACCGCCGGAAGGGGTTCGACTACGGCGTGATCAGGCTGGCCTGAGAGCCGCCTGACCACGGTCCCCTCACTCGACCTTCACGCGACCCCCGGCGTCTTGAGCGCCGGGGGTCGCGATGCGCGAACCGCGTTTCCCGTGATCGAAAGCCGTGATCGCCGGAAAATGTGTCACGAACGACCGGTGTGACCTTGCGAACCGGTCACCGGCGGCGTATTTGGACGACCGTCGAAGTCCGCCGGGCCGGCCGGCGTGGGATTTGTCTCTAAATCGGGCGAATTGGGCCGATCTCGCCGCGTGCACCGGGGGAGACCGGCCGTCTTGCGTCCGTCCGGGTGGCGGGTCGACGTGCCCTGGTCACGGAACGCGATCTTCGGCCGCCCCGTGGCGCTCGGATCGGACGTCTCCGGAGCGCCCCGGAGGCGTCTTCGGGAGGGCTTCCTACCTGTGTCTGTGCACACACCTTCACGACTTGCCTACGATGGCTAGTGGTGAAGGCTCGCCATGGCCGTGGTGAGCCCCTGTGGAAGGCGCCCGTCCCCCGGGCGCGTCGCGATGAGGTAATGAGGTCGACCCGGATGGTGCTGTCCCGACTGCTCCGCGCTGGCGAGGGCAAGATGCTCAAGCGCCTGCGCAACATCGCAGCGCACATCAACAACCTCGAAGACGACGTCGTCGACCTCTCCGATGCGGAGCTGCGCGCGAAGACCGAGGAGTTCCGCAAGCGCCACGCCGACGGTGAGTCCCTGGACGAGCTGCTGCCGGAGGCCTTCGCGGTGGTCCGCGAGGGCGCCAAGCGCACCCTCGGCCAGCGGCACTTCGACGTCCAGCTGATGGGCGGCGCGGCGCTGCACCTCGGTCAGATCGCCGAGATGCGCACCGGTGAGGGCAAGACCCTGACCTCCGTGCTGCCCGCCTACCTGAACGCGATCGCGGGCCAGGGCGTGCACGTCGTCACGACCAACGACTACCTGGCCAAGCGCGACGCCGAGTGGATGGGCCGCATCCACCGGTTCCTCGGCCTGACCGTCGGCGCGATCCTGTCGGAGATGACGCCCGAGCAGCGCCGGGTCGCCTACAACGCCGACATCACCTACGGCACGAACAACGAGTTCGGCTTCGACTACCTGCGCGACAACATGGCCTGGAGCCGTGACGAGATGGTCCAGCGCGGCCACTTCTTCGCGCTGGTCGACGAGGTCGACTCGATCCTGATCGACGAGGCCCGCACGCCGCTGATCATCTCCGGCCCGGCCGACCAGTCGTCGCGCTGGTACGTCGAGTTCGCGCGGCTGGCCACCAAGATGCGCCGCGACACCCACTACGAGGTGGACGAGCGCAAGCGCACGATCGGCGTCACCGAGGCGGGCGTGCAGTTCGTCGAGGACCAGCTCGGCATCGACAACCTGTACGACTCGACCAACACCCCGCTGGTCGGCTACTTCCAGAACGCGATCAAGGCCAAGGAGCTCTTCGCCAAGGACAAGGACTACATCGTCCGCAACGGCGAGGTCATGATCGTCGACGAGTTCACCGGCCGCGTGCTGTCCGGTCGTCGTTACAACGAGGGCATGCACCAGGCGATCGAGGCCAAGGAAGGCGTCGAGATCAAGGCGGAGAACCAGACGCTCGCCACGATCACCCTCCAGAACTACTTCCGCCTGTACGAGAAGCTCGGCGGCATGACCGGCACCGCCGAGACCGAGGCGGCCGAGTTCCACCAGACCTACAAGCTCGGCGTCGTGCCGATCCCGACGAACCGCCCGATGCAGCGCTCCGACCAGGCCGACCTCGTCTACAAGACGGAGGAGGCCAAGTTCGAGGCGGTCGCCGAGGACATCGCCGAGCGGCACGAGAAGGGCCAGCCGGTGCTGGTCGGCACGACCAGCGTCGAGCGCTCGGAGTACCTGTCGAAGCTGCTCGTGCAGAAGGGCATCCCGCACGAGGTGCTCAACGCCAAGCACCACGACCGCGAGGCGTTGATCATCGCGAAGGCCGGCCGCAAGGGCGCCGTCACGGTGGCCACGAACATGGCCGGTCGCGGCACGGACATCGTGCTGGGCGGCAACCCGGACATCATCGCCGACCACGAGCTGCGCGAGCGCGGCCTCGACCCGGTGGAGAACCCGGAGGAGTACGAGGCCGCCTGGGCGAAGCTGATCGAGGAGATCACCGCCGAGGTCAAGGCCGAGTCCGAGGAGGTCCGCGCGGCAGGCGGCCTGTACGTGCTGGGCACCGAGCGGCACGAGTCGCGGCGCATCGACAACCAGTTGCGCGGTCGTTCCGGCCGGCAGGGCGACCCCGGCGAGTCGCGGTTCTACCTGTCGTTGAAGGACGAGCTGATGCGCCGCTTCAACGCGGCGATGGTCGAGACGGTCATGACCCGGCTGAAGGTGCCGGACGACGTGCCGATCGAGCACAAGATGGTCACCCGGGCCATCCGCAGCGCGCAGACGCAGGTCGAGCAGCAGAACTTCGAGATCCGCAAGAACGTCCTCAAGTACGACGAGGTCATGAACGAGCAGCGCAAGGTGATCTACGCCGAGCGCCGCCGCGTGCTCGACGGCGAGGACCTGCGCGAACAGGTCGAGCACATGATCACCAGCGTGGTCGGCGCGTACGTCGACGGCGCGACCGCCGACGGCTACGCCGAGGACTGGGACCTCGACCAGCTGTGGACGGCGCTGAAGACGCTGTACCCGATCGCGCTCGACCACAAGAAGGTGCTCGAGGACGACGAGGACGTCACCCGCGAGTCGCTGAAGGCGAAGCTGCAGGCCGACGCCCTGGCCGCGTACGAGGCGCGTGAGGCGGACATCGACGGCCGGGTCGGCCCGGGCGCCATGCGTGAACTGGAGCGCCGCGTCCTGCTCTCCGTCCTCGACCGCAAGTGGCGCGAGCACCTGTACGAGATGGACTACCTGAAGGAGGGCATCGGCCTGCGGGCGATGGCCCAGCGCGACCCGCTGATCGAGTACCAGCGGGAAGGCTTCGACATGTTCAACGGCATGCTCGAAGCCCTGAAGGAGGAAACCGTCGGCTTCCTCTTCAACCTGCAGGTGGAAGCCGCCGAACCGGAGCCGGCCGCCGAGCCGCCGGTCCAGGTGTCGATCTCCAACGGCGGCCCGCTGACCGGCAGCCGGGCCAGGGCCCGCGCCGCCGCCGCTGCCGCCGCCCAGCAGCAGGCGGACGCCAACCAGGCCCCCGCCGGCCCGGCCCTGGCACAACTCCAAAGCGGCAACGCCATCCCGCCCGCACTGCGCGGCAAGGGCCTGGACGGCCACGCCCAGCAAGGCCTGACCTACACGGGCCCGTCCGAGAGCGGCGACGCCGAAACCACCGGCAACGCCCCCCAGCAGGGCGGCACCCAAGCGGGCGGCACCCGCAAGGAACGCCGCGCCGCCGCCCGCGCCCAGGCCAAGGGCCAACGCAAGGGCCCCCGCCAGTAACCAACAAGCCAGACCGCCGAAGCGGGCCACCGACCACCGTCGGCGGCCCGCTTCCGCGTTCCACCCCACCCGACGCCGTTCCCACACCCACGATTCCCTCCCCCCGCCCGCGCCCCACCCCCGCCGCGCCCCCTACCGCGCCCTACCGGGCCGACGCCGCCTACC
>NZ_LGED01000277.1 GCF_001280085.1 Saccharothrix sp. NRRL B-16348
CGGCGGGTAGTGCTTCATCACCATCTGAACGGGACTCCTGTCCACCCGGATCGTCAGGATCCAAGTGTGTCTGGTGTCCAACATCCAGGGTCAAGTCCCCGGAGTACTACTGCGGCAACTGTGGGAAGGTGCACCACGTCGTGGTGCAGGACACGTCGCCGGACGCGCGGAACTTCGACAACACCAGCGGTGTGTTCGGCGATCTCAAGGCCGGGTACCTCAACGCGGCGGCCTTGGACGCCAAGTACGCGGGCCGGTCCCGGTCGTACCTGCAGATGCACACGGCCCCGATCCTCGGCAAGCACATCATCAGGGCGACGTTGGCGACCCGGGTGATCCACACGTTCAGCTGTTCGCCGTCGGCGACGGAGTTGTTCGTGAGCCCGCCCGTGGACGCGAACACGACGTGGGCCAACCAACCGGGTTGGTACTACCGCTTGTCGGAGACCAATGTCGCGAACAACGCGGCGTACTGCCCCAGCGCGGGCAACGCGGAGTTCGACGCCACGGCCGCGGTGCGGCAGGCAGCGAACGAGGGTTGGGGTTGGACGACGTTCTTGTTGCAGGCCAAGAACGAGTGGGAGCTGGACGAGTCCTGGCGGAAGTTCGACCTGAACCCGTACCTGGAGGTTGCGTACAACAGCTGGCCGTACATGCCGACGGCGTTGGGCATGGAGGGGTGGGGGCCGAACCCGACGGACGCGATCCCGTGCGTCATGGGTGCGGGTCGGCCCGCGGTGTTCACGCGCACGCCGCGGTTGCGGGCGCGGATGAACGACCCGGACGGCGGCATCATGGACGCGATGTTCCGGGTGTTCGACGGTATCGCGCCGGTCTCGGCCGAGACCGGCACCAACATCTACGTGAACGGAATCCCCGCGGGTTCGTACGCGGAGGTGACCATTCCGCCGAACCGCATCACGCGCGACGACCTGTACACGTGGCGGGTGTGGGGCAGTGACCACGGTTTGCTCACGGGCTACGTCGACTGCGAGTTCGAAGTGGACAGCAGAGCGCCGGGCACACCTGTCGTCTCCTCGACCGACTACCCCGCCACCGGAGGACCGCACGGCAGCGTCGGCCGGACGGGCACGTTCACCTTCAACGTCGGCACCCTGACCGGGCGCAACAACACGATGGACGTCCGTCGTTACGGCTGGTCCCTCAACGACGACACCGCCATCACGCACTCGGTCGCCGTGCAGTCGTCCGACGGCACGGTGACGGTGCCGGTCACCCCGACGAAGGCCGGGCTGAACACGTTGTACGTGACGGCGTTCGACCGCGCCGGCAACCGGTCGGCGGCCAGTGCGGTCTACGTCTTCAACGTCGCGGAACCGGCCGACCTGATGGCGGGGTGGCACTTCGACGAGGTGAGCGGCACGGTCGCGGAGGACAGCGCGGGCAACCACCCGTTGACGGTGGCGGGCGGCTCGTTCACCGCGGGCTACGCGGACAACGGCCTGACCTTCACCGACGGCATCGCGGTGTCGTCCGGCCCGGTCGTCGACACCTCACGCGCGTTCTCGGTGTCGACGTGGGTGAAGTTGGACCGCACGAACGGCTACTTCACCGCGGTCAGCCAGGACGGCGGCAGCGCCGGCTCGTTCTTCCTGGGTTACAGCGAGGACCTCAACGGCTGGACCATGGCCGCGCCGTACGGCGACTCGAAGACCTCCCTGTTCGCGCGGGCGGCGTCGACCAGTCCGCCGGTGACCGGTGTGTGGACCCACCTGGCAGGCACGTACGACCCGGATCTCGACGCCATGAAGCTGTACGTCGACGGCAAGTACCAGAGCACCGCCACGGTGGAGGCATGGACCGGGACCGGCGCGTTCGTGGTCGGCGCGGCGAAGTGGGACGGCATCCGCGTCAACCACTTCGCGGGCTCGGTCGACCACACGCTGGTCTGGGACCGGGTGCTGGGCGCTGACGAGGTCGCGGCTCGAGCCAACCTGGCAGTGCCGCGCGCCCGGTACGCGCTCGACGAGCGATCCGGCGCCACCACCGTGGACCAGGTCTCGGGCCAGAACGCGACGCTCACCGGTGGGTACGCGTGGGGCGGTCAGCCGGTCGCGTCGGCGGCGAGCGAGGACAAGTGGCTCAACCTCACGTCGGCCGGCACGGGCCAGGTCCAGGCTCCGCGCCCGGTGAACCTGCGCACCGACCGCTCGTTCACCGTCAGCGCGTGGGTCAAGCACTCCGGTGCGGCCGGCACGCGTCGGGTGGCGGTGAGCGGCCACGACAGCCAGAACTCCCCGTTCACGTTGGGCTACAACGGCTCGCTGTGGGAGTTCACGATCTCGGGTTCCGGAGGGCGCACGTGGAGCGCGTTGTCGGACACCGCGCTGATGCCGGACAGCTGGGTCTTCCTCGTCGGCAGGTACGACGCGGTGACGGGGCGGATCTCCCTTGACGTGGACACGGTCCGGCAGATGACCTACGCCGGTGCGACCTCCGACGGCAGTGGAGTCGTCGGGCGTCAGACCACCTCGCACCTCTGGCTCGGGCGTGCCACCGCAGCGGGCGTCGGCGTCGCGCCGTGGCTGGGTGACCTGGACGACGTCCGGGTCGGCTCCGGTGTCCTACCGACCCCTGATGCCAGGGCCTTGTACGACGCGACGCTCCACTTCTGAGCTACCACACCGATCGATCCGCTGGATGAAAGGCCGTGTTGTGAGCGTGTCCCCACGTGTATGGGCCCGGAAGGCCGTCGCGTTCGGTGTGGTGGTGGTGCTGGCCGCGTCGACCGGTCAGGCCGTCGCCGCCCCGGTCGGGCCGACGGCCTGGAACGTCTCCGAACTCCAACGCGAGGAGTCCGTTCCGACTCACCCCGTCCGGGTCAGACCGCTGCCCGCCGATCCGGCTGCCGCTGCTGTGGTGTCGGCTCCGGGGACGAGCGCGGTGTGGCCCAAGGCGGCGGCCGGTGAGGTGGACTTCGCGGCCTCGGGTGGTACGCCGGCGCAGGTGGCGGCACGTGCGGCGGGGCGTCCGGTGCGTGCTGCCGGGACGCCGGTCGCGGTGGGCTTGAAGGGCCAAGCCGAAGCGCGGCAGGCGAAGTCGGGCAAGGTCCGCGTCCAGGTGCACGAGCGGAAGTCGGACGCGGTGTTGTTCAGCGTCTCGGATGCCGGTGGTGTGCGGGGCAAGCCGCTGGACCTGACGTTCGACTACTCGTCGTTCAAGTCGGCGTTCGGTGGTGACTACGCCGCCCGGCTGCGTCTGGTGACGCTGCCGTCGTGTGCGGTGTCCACGCCGGAGAAGGCGGAGTGCCAGGTCGCCACGCCTGTGGAGGGCGCGGAGAACAACACGGCCGCGTCTGTGCTGTCGGCTCCGGTGACGGTGGAGTCGGAGCCGGTGGTGTTCGCGGCGATGGCGGCGGCGTCGGGCCCGGCGGGCAGTTACGGGGCGACGTCGTTGGCTCCGGCGGGGTCGTGGAGCGCGGGTGGTTCGTCGGGTGATTTCACCTACGGCTACCCGATGCGGGTGCCGCCGGCGATCGGTGGCGCCGCGCCGAAGGTGTCGTTGGGTTATTCGTCGCAGAGCCTGGACGGTCGGACGTCGTCGACGAACAACCAGGCGTCGTGGGCCGGTGACGGCTGGGACTTGGCGCCGGCGGGGTTCATCGAGCGGCAGTACAAGCCCTGTGGCCTGGACCTGGGCGGCAACAACGGTCAGACCAAGACCGGTGACCAGTGCTGGGCCACGGACAGCGTCTCGATCAGCCTGGTGGGTGTGTCCGGCAAGTTGATCCGCGTCGGCACGACCGACCAGTGGCGCGCCGAGGCCGATGACGGCGCGCGCATCGAGCGCCTGGAGAACGCGGTCAACGGCGACAACAACGGTGAGCACTGGAAGGTCACCACGCCCGACGGCACGCAGTACTTCCTCGGGTTGAACCGACTGCCGGGGTGGACTGCGGGCAAGCCGGAGACGCAGTCGGCGTGGACGATGCCGGTGTACGGCAACCACGCGAACGAGGAGTGCCACCAGCCGGGGTCGTTCGACACCTCGTGGTGCCAACAGGCGTACCGGTGGAACCTTGACTACTCGGTCGACCCGCACGGCAACGTCACCACCTACTACTACCACCGCGAGTTCAACCACTACGGCCGCAACGCCAACGCCGCCAAGGGCACCGAGTACGTGCGCGGCGGGTGGCTGGACCGCGTGGAGTACGGCCTGCGCAGCGACAACGTCTTCGCGCACCCCGGCGCCAAGGTCAACTTCGAGACCGCCGAGCGCTGCCTGCCCGGTGGCGCGGTGACGTGCGACCCGTCGCAGCTCGACACCTCCACCGCGGCGAACTGGCCGGACGTGCCCACCGACCAGATCTGCAACGTGGGCGAGCAGTGCACCCACCGCCTGACGCCGTCGTTCTTCACGCGCAAGAAGCTCACCAAGGTCGTCACCCGGGTCTCGGACGGCGGCGCCGGGTTCCGCGACGTGGACTCGTGGGCGTTGGAGCACGAGTTCCTCGGCACCGGTGACGGTCTCGCGCCGGCGATGAACCTGAAGTCGGTCAGGCACGCCGGCCTGGTCGGCGGCAGCGTGGAGCTGCCGGCGACGGTGTTCGGCCACAAGGCGTTGCCCAACCGGGTCGACACCGGCACCGACAACCGGCCGCCGATCACCCGGCACCGGATCGTGGCGATCACCGGTGAAGCGGGCAGCCACACGCAGGTCGAGTACAGCGACAAGGAGTGCGTGGCGGGGACGACGATGCCGGCCGCGCCGGAGTCGAACGCGTTGCGCTGCTACCCGTCGTGGTGGACGCCGGACGGTGGGTTGACGCCCGAGCTGCACTGGTTCCACAAGTACGTGGTCACGTCCGTCGTGGACGACGACCGCACCGGCGCGTCGAGCCTGATCAAGACCAACTACACCTACGTGGGTGACCCGGCCTGGCACTTCGACGAGGCCGAGTTCGCCGAGCCCGAGCGGCGCACGTGGTCGCAGTGGCGCGGGTACGGCACCGTGCGCACCACCAAGGGCGACCCGGCAGGCACGCAGTCCGTCACCGAGGTCGTCTACGGCCGCGGCATGGACGGCGACAAGCTGCCGTCAGGCACGCGCGAGGCGTCGATCACCGACTCGGAAGAGGTGGCGATCCGCGACGTCAAGCGGCTTCGCGGTTTCGTCCGCGAGACCCGTCAGTTCAACGCCGGGCAGCTGGTGTCGGCGTCGGTCAACGACCCTTATCTGCCCGACACCGCGACCGCGACGAACGTGGCGGGGGACAAGGCGTACGTGACCGGCATCGCCTCGGTGCGTGGGCGGACGTTGCTGGAGAGCGGCACGTGGCGACGTACCCGCGTGGACAAGGCCGACTTCACACCTGAGGGTGTGGCCGCGCGCACCGAGGACCACGGCGACACCGCGGTGACCGGTGACGAGTCCTGCACCCGCTCGACGTTCGCCCGCAACGAGACCGCCTGGCTGCTCACACTGGCTTCGCAGGTGGAGACCGTGGCGGGCACGTGCGCGGTGACCGCGTCGCCGACCACGATCCAGTCCCTCGCCCGCTCGTACTACGACGGCCAGGAACACGGAGTCGCACCCACCCGCGGGCTGATCACCAAGGCCGACGTGCTGGACAAGTGGGACGCCGCGGGACAGACGTGGGTGACCGCGTCCCGGGTGACCTACGACGCCGTCGGCCGTCCGCTGGACGTGTGGGACGCGCGTGGCGAGAAGACCACCACCGACTACACCCCCGACATCGGACCACTGACCGAGATCTCCAGCACCAACCCGCTCGGCCACGTCACCAGGGAGTACCTCGACCCGGCGTGGGGCCTCTCGACCGCGTCGGTGGACGCCAACAACCGCCGCGCCGACCTGACCTACGACCCGCTCGGACGGCTGACCGCCGCGTGGACGCCGGGGTGGAGCAAGGCCGAGGGACGCAACGCCAACGCGGTGTTCGAGTACCAGTACAACACCGACCGCCCCAGCGTCGTCGTCACCAAGCAGTTGCAGGAGAACAACAGCTACCTGACGGCGTACACGCTCTACGACGGGCTGCTGCGCGAGCGCCAGTCGCAGGCCCCTTCCCCGGGCCCCACCGGCGGGCGGCAGGTCTCCGACATCTTCTACGACTCCCGCGGCCTGCCCTACAAGACCAACGGCGTGTGGTGGAACAGCCAGGCGCCCAGCGACGTGTTGGCAGGGGTCTACGACAACGAGGTCCCGGGCCAGACCGTCACCGAGTACGACGGCATGGGCCGCCCGACCGCCGCGATCCAGCGCAAGTTCGGGATCGAGCAGTGGCGCACCACGACCTCCTACGGTGGGGACCGCGTCAAGAACACCCCGCCCAAGGGTGGCACCGCGACCACGCTGATCAACGATGCCCAGGGCCGCACGGTCGAGAAGCGTCAGCACACCGGCGGCGTCGACAGCCCGTTCGACACGACGACGTACGCCTACAACGCCGCGGGCCTGCTCAGCGTGCTGACGGACCCGGCGGGCAACCAGTGGCGCTACACCTACGACCTGCGCGGTCGGCTGGTCGCGACCGACGACCCGGACACCGGCCACAGCACCGTCGCCTACGACGCCGCCGGCCAGGTCCTGTCCACCACCGACGCGCACGGCCGCACGATCGCCAACGCCTACGACAAGCTCGGCCGGCTGACCGCCAAGCACAAGGACTCGCTCACCGGCACCAAGCTGGCGTCGTGGGAGTACGACACCCTGACCGGTGGTGTCGGCCTCCTGACGTCCTCCACACGCCACGTGGACACGCGGGACTACAAGCGCGCCGTCTACGGCTACGACCTGGCGGGCCGGCCGACCGGCGAGCTGGTGACCATCCCGTCCGGCGAAGGCGTGCTCGGCGCGACCTACGAGCTGCGGCAGACCTACTACAACGTCACCGGTCTGCCCAAGTCGACCGTCTACCGCCCCGTCACCTCCGGCACCCAGCCGATCTACCCGCAGGAGGTGGTGACGGCCCACCACAACTCCAGCAACGGCGCGCTGGAGTCGACCACCTCGAACCTCGGTGTCTACGTCGGCGCGACCGGCTACTCCAGCTTCGGCGAAGTCCTCCAGCTCACCTACAACGACCCGACCCCGAACGCGGCCAAGAACGTCGAGGTGACCAACACCTACGAGATCGGCACCCGTCGCCTCGAACGCACGATCGCCAGCCGTGAGACGACCACCGGCAGCCGCCTGGCCGACCGTTCGTTCAGCTACGACCCGGCCGGCAACATCACCAAGGTCGCGGACACCCCGGAAGGTCGCGTCGCCGACATCCAGTGCTTCGGCTACGACCATCTGCGCCGCATGACCGACGCCTGGACCCCGTCCACCGGCGACTGCGACGCCGTCAAGTCCACCACCGCGCTGGGCGGCGCCGCGCCGTACTGGCACTCCTGGACGTTCGACGAGACCGGCAACCGCCTCACCGAAACCCAGCACTCGACAGGCGGCGACACCACCCGCACCACCGACTACCCGGACCCCGGCACCCCTCAGCCGCACACCGCCCTGTCGGTCCTCACCAAGGGTCCGAACGGTGACGCGGAGGACACGTTCGCCTACGACGCCACGGGACGCACCACGTCACGCATCATCGGCGGCGACACCCAAACCCTGCACTACGACGCCGAGGGCCGCGTCTCCCGGATCGTCAACCGCGACGGCATGCCCGACCAGACGGAGTCGACCTACCTCTACGACGCCGACGGCAACCGCCTGATCAGCCGCGAACCCTCCGCGACCACGCTGTACGTCTTCGGCCAGGAAATCCGCCTGGAAAAGGGCACGACCACCCCGTCCTGGACCCGCTGGTACAGCCACGGCGGCCAAACCGTCGCCGTCCGCAACAGCATCACCGGCCTGAAGTGGCTGATCCCCGACCACCAGGGCACCAACCAACTCTCCATCGCCAACGACACAGCCCTGACCGCCACCCAACGCCGCCAAACCCCCTACGGCGCCACCCGCGGCACCGCACCCCCGTCCTGGCCGGACCGCCTGGGCTTCGTCGGCGGTCGTAACGACGAGTCGGGCCTGACAAGCGTCGGCGCCCGCCTCTACGACCAGTCCTCGGGCAGGTTCCTCACCGCCGACCCGATCATCGACAACAACGACCCGCAGCAGCTCAACGGCTACGCCTACGCCAACAACAGCCCTGTCACCTACAGCGACCCGACCGGCCTGCTCAAGGACTGCGGTCCCGACGGCGTGCTGTGCGGCGGCAAGGAAAAGAGCATCCAAGGGCCGAACTGGGAGGAAGAGAAGCGGGTCTACCAGCATCGCGAGCGGGTACTGCAGCAGCTGAACAGGAACAACGACACGGCTCTGAAGAACAGATTGGCCGACGAGGGCATCAGCTGGGAGGACTACCAGCAGGCCCTCGCCGACGCCCACAAGACCAAGTGGGACGTGATCAAGGAAGTCGCCTGGGAGGTCCTGAAGGAGATCTCGGGCTGGAACGACATCGTTGACTGCTTCACCAAGGGCGACATCTGGGCCTGCGGCGGCCTCGTCGCCGGCCTGGTCCCGTGGGGCAAGGTCGGCAAGATCCTCGAAGCCGGCTACAACGCCGTCAAGGCCGTCAACCGCCTCGCCGGCATCGTCGACAAAGCCAAGGGCGTCCTCCGCCGAGTCCAAACCATCGCCGACGACGTCACCCGCGCCGCCACCGAACAGTTCCAGAAGCTGACCTCGAAGGGCAGCACGAGTTGTGCCCTGCACAGCTTCGTCGCCACGACCCTGGTCCTGATGGCCGACGGCTCCACCAAACCGATCTCCGAAGTCGAAATCGGCGACAAGGTCAAAGCCACCGACCCCACCACCGCCCAAACCACCGACCGCTCCGTCGTCGCCACCATCGTCCACACCGACGAAGACGACATGACCCGCCTCACCGTCACCGGCGAAGACGGCACCACCGGCAGCGTGGACGCCACCTCCTGGCACCCGGTCTGGGTCGACGCCGAAGGCCGCTTCGTCAACATCGGCGACCTTAAGCCCGGCCAGCGCCTTACCTCGGTCGACGGCACCTCGCCGACGGTCACCGCCGTCGACCGGTACAAGCATTACGAACCGGTCTACGACCTGACCATCGAGGGCATCCACACCTACTACGTGTGGACCGCAATCACGTCTGTGCTCGTACACAACTGTCCTCCGTCCCAAAAGCTCTTGAATGAGGCGGACAAAGCAGAGGTCGCGGGCGCTGAATTCGCCGCCGAGTACACGTCCCCATCGGGTCAGACGTACCGCTCGCACAACAAGGAGCAAATCGCCACACCGAATGGTATGCTCGATGTCTTCGACGAATTTGATCACCACGGCGGGTGTGCTGAGACCAAGTGCCTTATCAAGGCTTATAATGCTGAAGGTCCTGATGCCATCCGCGGCGGTCACATGGATGTCGTTCACGTGAGCGACACAGATGACTGGTCGCATGGAGATGTGGCTCGTCCGTGTGGAAGGTGTGCACGGCTCCAAGGGGGTCTTTTCATTGGGTGACCAACCGGAGGTCCCCGAGCATCGGTTCAGTTCGCCGGTGCTCGAGGCACTGGAGGCAGCTGGATGGCGGTCAGGCAGGAGGGCGGACCTCTCCGAGATCGAGGATGCCCTTACCCGGGCTGGGTATGTGCTGCACGAGCGGTTCATGTCGTTCGCGGCGGAGTTCGCGGGTCTGCGGGTCGAGCCCGTCCTCGTGGAAGGGCCGAACTTCGCCAATGACGAACCGCTGTGGATCAACCCGAAGCACGGCGTCCGCTACCTGGACGAAGTGCGGACGCTGCGAGAGATCACCGGGGAGGATTGGAACCCTGTTGGCTGGTGGTTGAGCAACAGTCATGTCTTCATGGGGAGCAGTGGGCGGATGCTGGCTCACTTGGACGGATTAGTGTGGGAGTTGGGACGGACACCCTGGGAAAGCGTCGAGTTTGCCGTGATGCCCACCCGGCCGCTGGTGTGCCTGTGGTCGGCTCCCGGCCGTCGGCCGTGGCCGCGTCCTGTTGAAGGGCGGGGACCCCGGAACACCTGAAGAATGGTGGCGATGGTCGGAAGTGGAGCGGTTCGCAAATCGGTCTCTGTCGCAGGACTGCGGGCGCTGTCTGCGCTCGGCGAGTCACCATGAGGGTCAGCTGCACTGATGGCACAGCAGCCTCTCCTGGGCCGGATGGGTTTCCTTCTATGGAACGATCCGACACCAGGTGAGGCTGTCGGCTACGCGTCTACGACCGGGCTCCATCACGGCAGGTTATCCGTGCGAGGTGATCAAGATCCACGTCGAGGCTTTCAAGGGTGGATGATCGAGACCCATTCGGGTGCCACCGCGTTGAACAAGCACGACGGTCTGCAGCAGGTCTTCAAGTGGCTGATGCTGAACGAGGAGGACATCGACCGCTCGATGGAATGGGTGAAGCAGCCCCAGGTGCGGAAGAAGCTCATCCGGTTATCGGCGACGACGACACGAAGCGGGTTTAGATACCTGCAAGGGCAAGGATCGACCTCGACGCTCCGGACAAGCGCCCACGACACCTCCAACTGCTCGCCGCCGACCCGTCGGAAGACACCAACCCCGACGGGTGCTCGCCGTGGTCGTGTCGGTCCGGGGTATCGGTCGACACGGATGTGGCTGCGTGACGGCGGTGGCGGCCACGATCGAGGTATCGGCCGTTCGGGGTGGAGGGCGCTACTTTTCGTCGGCGGCCCGCGGCCATGCCGTGGGCGTCGTGTTGATCGTTGCGGGGGTGGGGCATGGAGTCCGCTGATTCCGGTGGGTTGGTGCGTGTCGTTCTGCCGGACGAGGTCGTCGAGTGCCTCGCCGCGTTGACGACGCTCGCACGCACGTGGACCGAGCGGGTTCCCGCCGATCCCGACGCGTTGCTGACGGCCGAGCAGCTGGGGGAGTTGCTCCAGCTCTCACCACGCACGCTCAAGGACCAGGCCGCTGCCGGGGTGCTGCCGCATCACCGGTTCGGCAAGCACTACCGGTTCTCCCGCAACGACATCAGCGCGATCCTGCGGCTTACCCAGCAGTCGGAGAAGCCACAGCGCAGGCGCCTGAACATCCTCTGATCAAGGAACGGGAGCACTACGTGGCATACGGGGAACGAGAGTCGAACGGCCCTAACGGGTGGCGATGCCGGTACAAGCGGCCGGACGGCACCTGGGGTAGCAAGGCGGGCTTCTCCTCGGAGAAGGCTGCGAAGGAGTGGGGCGCTGAGCAAGAGGCGTTGATCCGTCGGAACATGTGGATCGATCCGAGGGACGCGGAGACGCCGTTCGGTGAGTTCGCCGAGGAGTGGTACGAGGCGGTCTCGCCGCGTCTTGAACCCAACACCAGGGTCAAGTACCGGTCCTACATGGACAACCATCTGCTGCCGCAGTGGCGTCTGTGGCCCATGATCGGCGTCTTCAACGGCTACTATGTCGAGATCGAGCGGTGGCTGTCGAGGTTGCACGACGAGGAGTACGCCGAGTCGAGCATCGCCTCGATCTTTGCCACCTTCTCGACGATCCTCAACGCCGGGGTGCGGGCGAAGATCATCCCGGCCAACCCGTGTTACGGCGTCAGGGTCACCGGCGGTGAGTTCGAGAACGAGCGGCTGTTGGCCACGCCGGTGCAGGTGCTGCGCGCGGCGATGAGGTTGTACGAGTCGGAGATGGGACTGTCCGGTTTCACTCTCTGTCTGCTCGACTTCTACACCGGAGGCCGGTGGAGTGAACTCGTCGGCCAGGAGCGGCACGAGTACGACGAGGCCGAGCGGGCGATCACCATCCGGTACCCCCTGAAAGAGGTCAACGGGAAGCTGCTCAAGGCCGGTGCCGAGGTGTCGCACGACCGGCCCACGTCCAGGCCGGATGTAGGCCATGCCACGCCTCGCCGTACGAAGGGCAAGCGGGGGAGGACGAAAACTCCGGCGGGGACGAGGCCGATCGCGTTGCCGCCGAGCATCGCTGTGTTCTACGAGACACTGCTCGACAGCCATCGCGGGTCGTTCGTGTTCACCTCGCCCGAGGGGACGCTGCTGCGCCGGGCGAACTTTCGGCAGCGGTTCTGGCGGCCGGCGTGGGACGGACGCAAGTCCGACCAACCGGGTGCTCGCGGTCACGTTCCGGCGATCCTGCCGTGGATCACCTTTCAAGAGGGCCGGCACACGCACGCGACCTGGATGGTCGAGGACGGGGTGCCGCAGGTCGCACGCCGGGCGAGGCTCGGGCAGAAGATGAAGGGCATCGCCCGGGTCTACGACCATGTGACCAGCGTCATGAAGGCTCAGCTGATCAACGGCCTCGAAGCCCGGTGGCTCGGATCGCTGCTGGCGCTCCGGGACGACGAGCTGGCCACAATCATCGGATGGTTCCCGCACCTGAGGGCCACCGCCGCTGACCTACGAGCACTACCCAGGGAGAAGATCGTCTCCGATTCGTCTCCTTTGATCTTGCACGACGTGCAAGAAGCCCGGCCTCAAGATCGAGGACCGGGCTTCTGACCTGCATGTATAGCTAGTGGACGATACTGGGATTGAACCAGTGACCCCTACCGTGTCAAGGTAGTGCTCTCCCGCTGAGCTAATCGTCCGAGGCGGAGACGGGAATCGAACCCGTGTACAGGGCTTTGCAGGCCCTTGCCTAAGCCACTCGGCCACTCCGCCATGATTCCTGAAGGCTAGCACTCAGGAGTCTGGCCTGAGCCCAAGGGGCCCTCTGCCGAGCGGATGACGAGACTCGAACTCGCGACCCTCACCTTGGCAAGGTGATGCGCTACCAACTGCGCTACATCCGCATGCTCCGTGGATTTCTGGGAACTTTTCCCTTTTGGGGCTGTCGTTCCGGTCTTCCCCGGTGCGAGAGGAACTTTATTACATGCACCGCAGCGGGATCAAATCGGGGGGTCCTTGACCTCCTCGCGGGCCCGCTACCTGCGCTTTTACGTCAGATCGGTGGAGATCAGGTGGGTCAGGGCCTCGTCGACGTCGACCCACAGGTGCTCGTTCCCGGGCACCACGACGTCGTACGTCCGGTCGAGGAAGTCGGCCAGTTCCTGGGCCGAGGCCTCGAACATGGCGTGACCCGACGGCGAGCTCAGTTCGATCACCACGACCTCGGGGTCGTCGGCGGCCGGGCGGATGCGGACGTCGCCGTCACCCGCGTCGGCGATCAGGCCGTCGGCGAGCAGATCGCGGGCGAAGACCCACTCCACCCATCCGGCACGGCCGGTGCGGAACGCGGCGACTACCGCGTACGGGTCTTTCGTGTCATAGCGAAGCTCCACCTGCACCGGGACGGCCGGGGTCCTCGGCGCCAGCAGGTCGAAGACCGCTGTTGAGCGGAGTGTCACGTGGTCATTGCGCATCGTCGTTACCCTCTTCTCCCTTCCCGGCCAATGGAACGACCGAGTTCTCTACTTGTGACGTATATGTGGCGAGGAACGCTCGACTTCAGGTGGTTTATCACCCGATTGGGGCCATCCAACTCCACTGGGCGACCACCTCGATGCGTTCCGTGTCCACTGGGTCCAGGCTGCTCCCATCTTGCTGGGTTTGGCCTGAACCCGGTACCGGCTGTTGCGCGAATGTTGGACGTGAGGACCTCTCGTGGCTGACTCACCTCCGCCGCGTCGCGACACCGGCCGGCGTCCCACCGCCGTGGAGCTCGCCGCACGGGTGACGGTGGGTGACCGCACGGCAGTTCGGTGACTCTACGACCGGTACGCGAAACCGGCGTACTCGCTCGCCCGGCGCATCTGCGCCGACCCGGCCTGGCCGAGGACGTCGTCCAAGAGGCGTTCCTGGCCCTCTGGCGCAACCCCGCGGCCCACGACCGCTCACGCGGCGGATTCGGCACGTGGCTGATGACCGTGGTGCACCACCGCGCCGTTGACGCAGTCCGCCGCGAGAACACCCAGCGTAGACGAAGTGCGCCCTTGTCCGACGAGGTCTCTGAGCGCAACGTCACACCCGAGGAAGGCGCGGACCACGCCGCGTTGGCCGCTGTCGTGGGCGCCGAAGTGCGTGAGGCGCTGCAACGGCTTCCCGAAGACCAGCGAGAGGTGCTGACGCTGGCCAACCTGGGCGGTTACACGCAGGTCGAGGTCGCGGCGTTGACCGGCATACCGCTTGGCACGGTGAAATCGCGCACGTTCGCCGCCATCCGCGGACTGCGCGCGGCGCTGCACTCGGCATGGGCCGGCGAGACCGGCGGCGGCACGATGGGAGCACAACGGTGACCCGGGATCAGAACGACGACCGGTGCCCTCAGGAAGAGCTCGCGGTCGGGTACGCGATGCACGCGCTCGAACCGGGCGAGGAAGCCTCGATGCGCGACCACTGTCGGGGTGCGCGCGGTGCCAGGAGACAGTCCGTGCCACGCAGGAGGCGACGGCCGCGCTGGGTGGGTCGGTCCGCCAGTACGACCCGCCGGAGCGCCTGCGTACACGTCTGATGGATGCGATCGAGCACACGCCGCAGGTGCACGTGGCGGAGCAGCCGGTTCGCTGCAGTCACGGCGACGTGACCGGCCCGGCGGGTGGGGCGCAAGCTGCTCCTGGCCGCGGCGGCGCTCGTTGTGGTGGCCGGGATCGGTGTCGCGGGCGTGCGGTTCGGCCAGCTGAACGACCGGGTCGCGCAGCAGGACGTGCGAGCTGGGCAGTTGGAGCGCGCGCTGCGGATCGCGGCCGACCCTTGTGCGACCCGCGCCGTGCTGCAGGACAGGTCGGGCGACGCGGTGGCCGTGCTGCTGTCCGTCGACGATGCGGCCGCGATCGTGCCCACGGACCTGCCGCCCAACGACGCGGCGCGGCAGATCTACGTGGTGTGGGACCAGCATGCCGGAGCCTGTGGCGTTGGCCACATTCGATGTCACGGCGGGCGGTTCGGACGTGCGACTGCCGGCGTGGTCGCTGGACGCCCACCGCCACGACGACTTCGGGATCTCGCTGGAAGAAGGCCGCACGGCGCCCGCGCGTCCGTCGGCCGTCTTGGCATCGGGCCAGGTAGGCCCCGCCTGAGTCCCGGATGAGCGATGATGTGCGTATGAGCACAGAACAGCGCGAAGACACCGACAAGGGCGCGGAGCACCGCCACTGGTTTCGCCGCAACCCCGCGCTGAACATGACCTACCGCATCGGCGTCGGCGTGGTCGGCGGCTTGGTGCTGGTCGCGGGCGTGTTGATGATCCCGTACCCCGGCCCGGGCTGGTTGGTCGTCTTCGCCGGCCTGGCGATCCTGGCGACCGAGTTCGAGTGGGCGGGCCGGGTGCTGAGGTTCGCCAAGCGCTACTACGACGCCTGGGTCGCGTGGTTGCGTCGGCAGAACCTCTTGGTGAAGGGCCTGGTGCTGGCGGGCACCGGCCTCGTGGTGATCCTGACGTGCTGGCTGCTCGGTGTGTTCGCGCTGGTAGGTGGCTGGTTCGGACTCGAGTGGACGTGGTTGCAGAGCCCGATTTTTGGTTCGCGGGGATGATGTTGTAAGCTATGACCACACCGCGAGAGCGGGAGTGAGAACCGAATACGGGCGTTTAGCTCAGCGGGAGAGCGCTTCGTTCACACCGAAGAGGTCACTGGTTCGATCCCAGTATCGCCCACAGTGTGTTTTACCTGGTCAATGGCCTGCAGACGATCACTGTCTGCGGGCCGTTGATCGTTTCGGGGAGCATCTGGGGAGCAAACGATCTTGACCACAACCGTATTTGCGAAGGTGGTCACGGTGTCGTGCTCCCCGTTTGCTCCCGGGTTTGCTCCCAGCGGTGTTGGAGTGCGGCGAGCATGGCGTCGATCATGGGCTGTGTGACGTGGGAGTAGACGCCCATGACGCCGTGGAACTTGTGGCCGATCCTCTTGTGCTGGAGGACTTCGGGGACGCGGTCCTCGATGAGCCAGGTCTTGTGGGTGTGGCGTAGGTCGTGGAAGTGCATGTCGGGGTTGATCCGCGGTCGGCCGGTGGCGGTGTCGCCGCGCAGGGCGGGTAGCCAGACGCGGCGGCGGAAGTTGGAGCGTCGGTGGAAGCCTCCGTCGGTTCCGGTGAACACGAACCGTGCGGTGGGGTGGCGGTCGTGGTGCTGGTCGAGCAGGTCGGCCAGGAATTCGGGTAGGTGCACGGTGCGGACGCTGGCGGGGGTTTTGGGCGGTCCGAGGGTGAGCTTGCCGCCGACCTCGTGCAGGGCGCCGTCGTGGGCGTCGACGCGGATCTCCCGGTTGGCCGTGTCGACCCGTGTCCATTGCAGTCCGGTCAGTTCACCCCACCGCAGGCCGGTGTAGGCGGCGGTGACGATCAGGGCGGCGTTGTCGGGGGACACGCGGGCGGCCAGGCCGGCGATCTGGGCGGTGGTGGCGTGGGGTCGTTCGGGTTGGTCGCCGTTGGTGAGGCGGAGTTTGCGGCAGGGGTTGGCGCCGATCAGCCCTTCGTCGACGGCTTCGCCCATGATCCGCGACAGCAGGTTGACCACATCACTGACGCTGCGCTCGCCCAAGGATCGTCGCAGTTGCTTGGCCCAGATCTTGACCACCATCCGCGACAGGTCGCCGAGTTCGGTGTCGGCGAAGCGGGGCAGGATGTGGTTGCGCAGATGGGAGTCGTAGGTCGCCCACGTCACTGCGCTGACGTCGTGGGCCTGTACCCACTCCTGCACCCAGTCGCCGAACCGGGTCTGCGCCAGCCGGGGATCGACGAACCGTCCCCGTCGCTGATCGGACTCCACGTCCTGCGCCCGGTTCTCGGCCTCCTCGCGCGTGTCGAACCCGTTCTCGGTGAACAACGATCCGTCCGGCAACCGGTAGCGCACCCGGTACCCGTCACCGCGTTTCTCCGCCCAGGCCATGTCAGTCTCCTCTGACTCTTCGTCGGATATCAGTCCGTCGTGGACGACGGCCGACGGACAGTGACGCTCTATACCCGTTGTGACGCAAGTGAACTGTGTTCAGCCCTGTCGCCGCCGCGAATACGGACCGTGTGCCTCCGGCCGGGACATGGCGTCGCGACGGGCGGAGCGGGATCCGCGGTGGACGATGGAGCGCAGGTCGGCGTCGGAGAACCGCAGATGCTTGCCCAGCAGGGTGCACGGGATCTCCTGCCGCCCGGCCATGCGGCGCAACCACGACTCGCGCACCGACAACGCCCGCGCCGCCTGCGCCGGGGTGTGCAACAGCCGCCCGCCACCCGCTCGGTCCGGAAGCTCCGGAGCGATCCGGTCCAGGTCGGCCGTTGCCTGCCTGTCGGCGTGGTGGTCGGAGGATCCGTACGCGTGGTCGGGGACTTGGTTCACCATGAGGGCCTCCGGTAGAGGAGTGATGCCGCGGTGCGACACCGGTCAGCACCTCTCAACTCCGCTGGAAGGCCTCAAAAGCAACACAGCCGCTTCAAGTTTCTTCGACTTGACCGATCCGGAGATGTCGGCGGACGAACGGCGACCGCTCTACTGGGGGTCAAGGGGTCGCAGGTTCAAATCCTGTCGTCCCGACGGTCTGAAGAAGCCCGCTCGATCTGGATGTTTGCCCAGGTCAGCGGGCTTTTTCGTGTATCGGTGTCGATCTTGACGCGATCGTCCACTATGGAATGTACTGGCCGGTAACCCGGTTAGTGGGAGGCTTTTGGGAGGATCGCGTCGCGTGGGTGAAATGGGGTCGCGTTAGCTAAAGCGAATTATGTCGCCCGTTCGGGTGTTCTTCCTGGTCACGGCTGGCGTGTGTGGCGACGGCCGTCCGGGTGGTCCGCTGGTGCGATCTCGTGAATGGCGCGAAGCGGCACCCGGCCGGTGGGGCGGTGCCTGTGGCGGCGCCGCTGTGGTTCTTCGCGCAGCGGTCGTTTGGGGCGGTGCTCCGGTGTGATGTCCCGGCTGCGGGAACGGCCGTAGGGGCACGGCGGGATGTGCTCCTGGGGAACGGCGGACGGCTGTGGTGTCAGAGTGTCATCGCCGTGCTGGCCTGTGGATCCGGAGGACCTGCGCAGGTTCGAATCCCCGGCAGGAGCACCAAAGGATGGGAACAGGGCTGACCAGGGGATTCATGATGGCAGCTTGGTCATCGAGTCGTCTTTTGGGTTGCCTGCACCAAGGTGACCATGTCGAGCATGCGGAAGCCGGCGCAGCGAGCGCGGCGAACCGAGGTCAGTGCTGTGGGGCTCTGGATCCGTCTTTCTGGAGAGGCGGATCTGTCGGGAGCAACCCCAGAGATCTCAGTATGCGTCCGGTGTCGGCTCCGTCAATGATCATGTAGGAACGGGGGCGCCGGACGTCGTGGGCGTAGGCGTCCATCATGCTGACTACGCTGGGCTTGATCTGATGACAGTGCTGAAGGACGAGCAGTTCCGCAGGCTCGGTGAACAGCCGGTCGATCTGGTCCCCGTTTTTGCCTAGGGCCTTGACGTCCATGGCCCGAGGGTGGCCTGGGCCCTTGAACAGCCACGCGGCCGACATCTGGCGCCCACGGGCGAACACCCGTGACGTGTAGAGGTCGGAGCGCTCACCACCCCAGTCCTTCGGAATGTACGACTCGCCGATCACCCTCGCGAAGGCGTGCTTCACCGTGTCCTCCGACACCCGCAACACCGCTTCACCTTCGGCCGCGGCGAAGGGGGATGCGAAGTCGATTTTGCTGAACTGGCTGATGTCGCTGGGGTAGATCCGCGCTCCCGGTGCCGGACCTCCCGCGGCGAGGTCGTCGTCGACGAACGACCGGACTCCGATGAAGAACGGCCTGAGTTCGACTCGCTGCGCCTCGAGACCGGTGACCGTCCCGATCAGATAAACCCGCCGGCTGCCGACGATGCCGCCGGGTGCGGACGCACTGGCTACTCTCGCTGCGTTGAACGTCCCGGTGACGAGCACCGGCTCGTTCGCCTCGAGCACCGCGGTGAAGCTGGCTGGCTTGAAGCCGCGAGCGTCGCGGTCGCGGTCTCGCTGGAACGTGAACTCCAGTTCAGTGCCTACGACGTGACCCTCACGCAAGTCCTGTTCCAGGACGCGCCTGGCCAGTTCACCGACTCCCAGAGGGACGAGCGCCTCGGCGAGTTCTGCGGCGAGCGCGTAGGGAAAGGCTGCTTCGGGATCGCTCCTGCGGGCAGACCGCGCCCGTGCTGACTCCGTCCGCCGCTCGCCGAGGAGTGACTGAACCTGGTCCTGGTGCAGGAAGTACGGCTCGAGCGCGATGCGCGTCATCGACGACATGATCCTTTCGGCTGAGGTGGACCAGAACTTCTGCGCATGGTGGTGTTGGGACGAAAAGGGTCACGGGACGTCCTCGATTAGGCGAAGGAACTCGTCCACGTCCTGTGGCCGGTCGGCTGGCCTGTGTTGGGTCGCCTCCGCTACTACGACTGTCCACGGTCCGCTGGTGGGCAACAGTGGGAGGTTCTGCTCCGGTCGTTCTCCTGTCAGGATGGCCGCGATGAGCCGTCCGATGCTGTAGATGTCGGTGGCCGCCGTCACGTGGTGGGGGTTTCCAGATGCCAACTCCGGCGCGGCGAATCCCTCGGAGCCGAAGCCGGTGCCGGTCCTGGTGCGGCCCGGTGCGCTGGTTTCGCCCCGGGGTTGCCGCCCCAGCCCCCAGTCCGCCACGACCCACATGCTGTTGAGAAGCAGGACGTTGGCAGGCTTGATGTCGCGGTGGATCCTGTCGTCGGCATGTGGGCGGCGCAGTCCGTCGCAGACCGCGGTGACGAGATCCCGGAGGGTTCCTGCTTCCCGCTGTAGGCGGTCCACGTGACCCTCAGCGCTGCCCTCCGCGAGCGGCATGACGAACCACCGGCCGTCGGGGTCGGAGTCCAGGACCGGCATGACGTTCGGATGCTCTCCGTAGAGGCGTCCGATGGAGATCTCGCGGCGCATGCGGTGCAGGGCGTCCTCATCGCCGTAGCGGAGTCGCTTCAGGGCAACGGGGATGCGGGTGTGTTTGTGCACGCCGCTGTAGACCGCACCCTGACCACCTTCGGCGAGAGGTTCCTGGTCCCTGTCGTAGTCGGACTTCGTGCCGCGCTCGAGCCACCGTACAGCGGCCCACGGCGCGGTCGCGCCCAGCTCAGTCGAGACGTCGTCGGCGAGCAGAGAGCGGGCCACCTCGACGACGTGGTCCCGGTACGGCCCGTCCCGGTGTCCACGAAGGATGGTCAGCAGCGGCCGTGCGGCGGGATAGTGCGTGAGCTGGCCGACCAGACGGAGTGCCTCCGCGTCCTGGGCCGCCCGCCGTTCGCCGCGCTGGCTCTTGTGTTCTTGCCGGGCAGCGTGCAGTTCGAAGTGAGGGACCCAGCCCAACGGAGGATGGCGGATCGTACCCGACACGTACTCGTGCTCGAGACCGACGCACCCGGCTCGGGCCAAGGCGAGCGCCACGTGATCAGCCCGATCGCCGAACTTGGTCGTGATGGTCTTCCATCGGCGCGGCGCTGTGGTGGCCCAGTTCCAGTCGGCTTCGTTGACGAGACCGTCTGGCTGTTGCGGGGGAGTAGGTGGGTGTGCGCGCAGGTGCACCCGCCGCACTTTGGGGCGGCCGGCGCGGTCACGGCCGAAAGTACCGTCGGTGTTCGTCGGCTGAGCGTAGGCGCAGAGTCCCTCGGGCACGCCAGGATGGCCGGGCATCGGGAATTCCCCTGCTGGGTGAAAAGGTTCGGTCACTCTGCGCCCTTCCCCGGGGTGTCCTCACCGGACTCGTTGTCCGCGGGGCGGTAGGAGTTCAACCAGTCACGAAGTAGTTCGACGCGGGCGCGGTTAGCCTCGTCTCCGACGATGACAGGTGCTTCGTTGTAGGCCATGCTGTCGGAACGGCGGCGGAGTTTGACGTAGAGCCCGGACGCCTCGATGGCGTAGCGCTCCATGTCGTCCTGCAGCGCGCCGATCACGGTGATGTCGCGGTCCTTGCCAATTTGTTCGAACAGCGCGACCGCCTCGCGACGATGCTGCTTGCCGAGGTTGCGGCCCAGCTCGTCCAGCACCAGCAGCAAGGGACGGCTTCCTCCTCCAGCGAGCGCGGCGGCGCACACCAGCTTGACGGCTTTCTCGTCCATCTGTGCGGTGTTGCTGCGAAGGTTGTAGCCCGACATCCGTTGCCCTTCGGCGCGCCGCCACTTGGGCGTGACAGTCCACTGCCACGACCGATCGGAATCTGCGGGTGGCTCAGGCTCCGGGTAGTCGAGGCCCGCCCCGTAACCGCCGTAGCGTTGGTCGAGGCGGTCGAACTCATCGCTGACCTTCTTGAGCCTTGCCTTGATTCCCAGGGCGAGCGATGCCCGGTGCGCTTGCGAAGTCTGCTCGGCCTCGCTCAAACCCTGCCGAGCCGCCTCCAGGTCGCCGGTGCGTTGCGCGCGCTGGGAGGCGATCTGCCGTTGCTCGTAGAGGTCGTGCCGTTCGGTGAGGTTCAGGTGGGTGAGCAGCGCGCGGATGAGGTCAGGAACCAAGGGAATTCGAACGTCAAGTCCGCCACGTTGCCAGCGTTGCTCGATGAGCAGTTCCCGGATCTCGGCGGGCATTTCGTCGTGCGGCGTGCCGTCGGGGAAACACCTCCGCACGACCTCGTTGACCTGGTGCTGAGTTTCCTCGTTCCACCACGCGGTCGTGCGGGTGTGCAGCTCGGCGTCCAGGGCCAGCAGGAACCGGTGCGCTGACTCGGGTGAGTCTCCCCAGGCCGCCTCGCGCCCAGGCAGGTCCAACGCCAGTCGCTCATCGGTGAGCTTCGTCTTTGTTTCGTCCTGTTCGCTCAGCTCATGCTTGAGGCGACCTTCGGCGCTGCGCAGGTTTCCGATTCGCTCCTCGCGTGCTTGCTTCGCGCCCAGTACGCCAGCGTAAGCCTTGTGGGCAGCGTCCAACACGGGCTTCAGCGCAGTGCGCCGTTCGTCCCGTCCGCGGTTGGCCGCTCGTAGTTCGGACATCTTCTCTACGATCGAATCCGCCTTCTCAGCGGCTGCGGCCGCTTCGGTACGAGTTTTGGCTCGCGACAGCGCGCGCCGCTCCGCGGCGAGGATTTTCTCGACCTTGGTGAGAAGATCGGCTTTCCCGCGATGGTCGGCGCGGGCCGCGGCGATGCGTGCGGCGCGGCCGGTGAGCGGCTCTGCGAACTCACCCACGACTAACACCCCGGCGGCCACGTCGATCTCCGAGGGCTGCGCGCCCGCCCGGTCGACGATCGCGGACAGGAACGTGGAGAGGTCGAACCTTGGGTCGGCACTCGCGGGCACGCTGGTGCTGTGGGTGGGTGCGTGCGGCTGTGGGGGGTCGGCCATGACCAGTGTCGCCGTCCCTGACTGCCCCGCGAGTTTTGTCCGGGCTTCGCCGGCGCGCCCGCGTGGAATCACGATGGCGCCGCGATAGGGCACGAGGCGAGGTTCCCAGTCGCGTCGCTGGTCGGGATCGAGTTGGACGACGTCCAGCAACGGAGCGGCGGGGATGTCCTCCTCACGCAGCGCCTGCAACTCCTCTGCGGCCACGTCCTCACCGGATTCCGCGGCGGCGAGCCGCTTGCTCGCTCGTTCCTCGGCTTCCTCGGCGACTCCCTTGGCCCCGAGCGCCTGTTCCACCGCCGTGAGAGCATCGGCCTCCTCGGTCTGCGCGGTCACGACGCTGCGTCCGTCGGCACCGCGAGCCTTGTCCGAGAACTGCCGATGTTCCCCGGCCAGTTCTTCCAAACGCCGGGCGGCGACCTGATGAGCGGTGTCCAGCTGTTTGTCACGCTCGGTCAGTTCCTTCCAGCTTCGTTCGACCTCGCGAAAGTTGCGGTCGAGCTGCTCGTCATCGTTCAGCTTGGCGAGTTCGTCTTCCGCATTGGACAACTCGACCTGCAATTCTGCGGCGCGGACGCCCAGGTTCTTGAGGTCGTGTTGGATCTCGTCGGTGCGGGCGACGCCGTCCAGGAACCTCCGGGCGCACCGGGCTTGCCACGCTGCGGCCGCAGCGCCCAACAGACGGCGAGCTTCGACGCGCCGGGTGATGCCGGCCTCGACCACCGCCATCTCCTGTACCCATCGGTCGAGATCCCCTGTCGCCTCGCGAACGTCGGCGCGGTGGGTGTGCTCGGCCGACCGGAGAACCTGCTCCTGTTCGAGTTCGCGGTCCAGCCCGGTCAGTGTGGAGATGGCGTCGAAGATCCTCCGCGGATCCAGGTCGTTGAGCGGTTGGGCTAACAGGTTGGCCGCCGGACTGGAACGCACCGAGGTCGACAGGAACGACACGCACCGCACGTGGCTGCCGTATAGGACGGAAGCGAGCCGGTTCGCGTGGAAGTCGGTGCGTCCGTTGCTGGTCGGCAGCGCGTCCCACAAGCTGTCGACTCCCGCGGCACGTTCGGACTCGGTCGCCCCGTACGGGACGTGGAGCCCGTTGTGCCAGCGCAGATGCACGTGTGATGCCTTGCGGTTGATCCGCAGCCACACGGTCAGAGCACTGGCTGACAGCTCGGCGACAGTATCGGCACTAGGGTCGGCGAACACACCGATCACATACCCCCGGTCGACGCTGGACCAGCGGGTTTCCTGTGCCGCGAGCTCGGCGGTGAACAGCAGTTCCGCCGCCGCCGCCGCACCGCTGGCCAGCCGCCATTGCTCATCGGCATGCAGCAGGCTCACTGCGGCGATCAGGGAGGACTTCCCTGCCCCGTTGGAGTCCTTCGGGCCCTGGCCAGCGACAGTGACCAGGCCCTGGCTGATCATCGGCACCGGGTGTGTGGACAGCCGGGAGATGTCGACCACCTGGAGTCCGACCAACACTCGATTGCCGACGACGTCGAACGGGCCTGCATCACCGCCCGCGGACCAGGTACGGGCTGTGCTCACTTTTCTCCTCAGGGATGTGCGCGGCGTGCGCGAATCGCGGCCGCCAGCGGACTCTGCGGCGCGGCGGCCAGGATGAGCTCCTGCTGCAACACTCGACGTGCCACCGGTGTCAGCCGGTGGAGCTGGGGGCCGGGAAGGTAGGCGGACTCACCCACGGCGGTTCGGCCACGAGTGGGCGCGAGCTGCACGAGTCCAGCCGCACGCAACCTCCGCAGGGCGGTGCGGACATCTCCTCGTCCCGGCTGAGCGTAGCGGAGCAACTCACTGACGGTAGTCGGTCGCGCGGAGATCCAGGAGTCGCCGGACAGCTTTCCCTCGCTGCGGGGAATCGCGACCGAGTGGATCAACACCAGCACGAGCACGGCCCGATCGATGACGGGGAGGGCGTTCCAGCCCGCAGCGGTCAGTTCAGCCGCCACGTCGTCGCGGTACCCCGACGTCCACCGCGCGTTGCCCACCGGAACGAGCGTCCGTCCCACCCGGTGCAACAGGCGCTGGAGGTCCCGGCGCAGCGTGGCATCCCGCAACGCCGGCATCTGCACCTCGGGCACCGGCTGGGTGCTGTGTTCCACCGCCGCGAACGCGGCCAGGACTTCGTCACGGTGCTGTTCGCTCAACTCAGCGAGGATCGGCTCGAACACCGGGTGCGCCGCGTTGACGTTAGTCATCGCGGTCCTTCCACGTCGGCGCGGCCGATGTCGGCAGAAGAGGACACCATGCGCCACAGCTCGCGCAGAGCGCTCAGGTCCGCTGATCCCCATACCGCGACTCGCGGACCGAGCCGCACCATCTGAGCGGGCTCGTCCCACAGTAGCCAGGCGGCGCCCGCCAGACGCCGGATCGCCCCGAGCAAGGCTATGTTCGAGGCGGCCTCGGTTCGGTTGATGATCGCCCCGAGCACGGTTGCCACCTCGTCCTTCGACGCGGGCTTCCCCGGCCACAAGGGCCCTGTCGGGTCTGCCCAGCAGCAGCGCAGGCACGCGGCGAGCACACGTGCGGTGTCGTTAGGGTGCTCCACAGCGAGTACCGGCAGTCCCAACTCCTCCGCCACGCTGGGTCTCGCAGTCTCGGGAACCGCAGCCAGCAGCCACACCGCTGCGACGTCGGGCTCGACCAGGCGCAGCATTCCCGCAGGGAAGGCACTGCTCGGCGCCACGCGCTGCGGGCCGGTGGCGCGGACGCGCGCCCACCACAGTGCCGTTTCGGCCTCGGTCACCCCGCGTCTCCGTTCGCCCGATGACCGCGCTGGAAGCGTCCGTGCGACGTCCAGGACGGACTGGCGGCGACCTCGACACGGACGCCGTCTCCCCACACGAGCTCGTAATCCAGGTCGGGATGGTGGTGGATGGCCGTGACCTCGGCGAGCACGCGACGTGCTGACAACCAGTCACCGGCGTCGTCCAGCACGTCGACAACGCCCACCGATTCCGAGTCCGCGAGCAACCGCTCCGCGATGATTCTGAGCTCCTCGACGTCATCGGCGACACCGGCCTCGGCCTCCGGTTCCGGCTCGACGTCGTCCGACCTGGGAGGCGGAAGCCTCGTCGTGCTGATCTGGCGTCCTGCTTCCACTGCCTCGATCAGCGTGTGCGGTGAGAACCACGGCGCGGGGGCGTCGAAGACGAACCGGTCGAGCACTGCGGCGAGCACTTCCGGGCTCGAGTCACGGCCGAAGGTGACCCACGCCTCCACCGGGAGAAGGCCTAACGCGCGAGTGGTGCCGGCTTGCGCGATCAGTCGGCCCGCCGCCGCGTCGATCGCATCCGCGTAGGCGGCGAGTGCGACCCGAAGCGCCGCGCAGTCGCGATCGAGTTCGGTCCACCTTCCCAACACCACGGCGTGGACGCCCTTAGCCTGGTCGATCAAGGACTCGTTGCCCCACAGGAGCTGGGCGTTGTTGCCGAGCGTCTCGGCCGTGCTACCCATGGCCAGAATGATCAGCTCATTACCCAGCAAGCGGAACACCTTAGTCAACCGCCGCACGGAGGCCGCGCCGTCGGCCGCCGTGGCATTGGCGCTCTTGACGTTCAGGTGCTCCAAGGTCAGCAGCTGGTGCAGTTCCGACTGGCCGCCCTGTTCGGCCATGCGTCGTAAGAACAACAGCATCACATAGGGCGCGAACGCGGCCCGGTGGTAGCGCTCGTTCGGCCTGTCGTTAATCCGGCTGATCGCGCCGTACTCGCGCAACACGTCGAACCGCCGCCTCACCACCGGACCATCCCACCGTCGACACTCGGCGACAGCCTGCTCCGCCGTCAGTCCCTGGCTGCCCGCCTCGGCGAAGGCTTCCAAGATCGAATCGTCGACGTCGATCGTGGTGAGATCCAGGATCATCGCCCCTGCCTCGCGAGCCAGCACGGCGAACACCTGGCGATAGACCCGCAGCACTGCGGCTTCGCCGGTGAGATCGTCAAAGGTCAGCTCTGGCGGGTCGGTCAACGCGCTCGCTCCTGCTTTCGAGATCAGTGTGGACACCATTCCGCTCGCGCACCTGACGCCGGCGCGGTGTCCCCGGCTGAGGCGCCAGTCGGTCGTCGCGCGATGGACTGTAGGCACGTAGTCGAAAAAACGGTATCTCGAACAAATGTTCGAGTAACTGCACGTGTCCACGTCGTGGGCCATTCGAGTTGTGCATCGACCGCCCGCTGCTCCGAAAGGTGTTGATCAAACGTGCTCGGAGTTTGGCCCGTTGTCGGAGTAGATCCAGGGCTTGGGCGATGAGGTGGCGTGCTGCTCCAGCCGACTGGGCCAGCGCGAGGTAGTGCTCCCGCGTGTGTCGCACTCCGCTTCCGTCAGTCGGACGTTGCCGAACGTTGGCCCGGTGCGGCGCCGCGCCGGGTCTTCTGAAGTCGGGGTCTTGTGTGGAGGCCAGTGGCGGCGGCGTTCCCGCCTGTCGGTAGGTGATGTTGGTACGTACCGCCGCCCTGGCCGGACGCCGGGGAGGGCACCACCCTGCGCGAGATCGTTCTGCGGAGGGCCGGACGCCGGGCGGGAGTACCAAAGGATGGGAACAGGACTGACCAGCGGTTTTGTACCGGCAGCCTAGTGGTGGAGTCATCGTTCGGCCTAGCCGCGCCCGAGTAGCACCTGGGGACGGGTCGCTCGGACCCGTCCCCGCGCGGCTGGCCGAGATCGCGCGCAATCTCGGGGTCCGGATCGCCGAGGCCCGCGCCAACGGATGGCTCGGTGAGGTCCAAGGGCTCCAGACCAGCCTGGACCAGGCCCGCGAGAAGTTGGTCGCTCTCGACCGACTCGCCCGCACGGCGCGCGGTGGACCGGTGGCGATCGGGATGCCGGTCATCCCGCCAGTCCTTGGGTGAGCAGGTCTGAGGGCTCGCTCGGAGTAGCAACCGGGTCGATGTGCCGTGCTGGCTCCGAGCGGGGCCAGATGCGTCCGCGCCCGAGTTCGATCAGCCCCCAGGTCGAGCGGGTCGATCCACAGTTCATCGCGACCCCGCGAGCCCGAGCCCTCCGACGACGACCAGCACCGCGATCACCAAGAGCACGACCGCCAGCCGGAAGACTGGCCCCCACCCGGCCATCACGACCGTCCGCACCAGCTCGATCAGCTTGCCCACCACTTCGCCGAGCACCTCCACGACCTTCATGTCCCCTCCGTTTCCGGCACCGATGTGCCTTTCCTCAAGGAGACCGCCTGCACCCAGGCCACGAGGTCGTTGTGCGACGCTCGCGCGCTCAGTTGCGATAGATTGCGATGAGAGCCGCTGGCGCACGACGATCAGCACGACGGGCAGGAGCGCATGGGGAGGTTGGCGTTCCCGAACATCCCGGAGGGACCGCTGCGCGCACTGCTAGTGGCTTGTCACGCAGCCTTGGCCGGGTAATGGGTCCAGGTGCGGATGGGTGAGTCGGTGGCGAAGCCGGTCTTGGGCTGGGCGCGGGCGTTGCGCCAGCGGATGAACGAGCCGATGGCGGCGTTCTGTTCGGCGTGGGTGAGGTGGTCGGTGCCGTTGAGGGCGAAGTAGCGCAGGGCGGCGAACTCGGCCTCGATCCAGTTCAACCAGGAGCTGTAGGTGGGCAGGAACACCAGTTCGGCGTCGTTGTCGGCGGCCCACTCGCGGACGTCGGGGTGTCGGTGTGGGGAGAAGTTGTCCATGACCAGGTGGAGCCGCTGACCGGGCCACCGGGCGCGCAGGGCCTTGAGCAGGTCGAGGAACTCGCGGTGGCGTTTGCGGCGTCGGATCCGGTAGTGGATCTTCCCGGTGGTGAGGTCGAGTGCGGCGAGCATGTGCATCACGCCGTGGTGGCGGTTGTAGGTGGCCCGTAATCGGCGCGGCGACCCGGCGGGTCGCCAGGCTTTGCCCTTGCGCGGCATCAGGTTCAGCGGCCCGAACTCGTCGACGCAGATCACCCTGCCGTCGGCGGGCGGGTGGTCGTAGAGGTCGAGGATCCGGTGCATCTTCGCGAGGAAGTCCGGGTCGGTGGAGGCCTTCCAGGTGGTGGTGGCCTGCCAGGAGACCCCGGCGTCGCGCAGGATGCGCCGCAGCGTCTCCCGACTGATCGCGGCGACGGTGCCGCGGTCGAGCAGATGGTCGCGCAGCTTGGACAACGACCAGGTGGAGAACGCGGTGATGCCCCAGTCGGCGGGCGCAGTGCGGGCGATCAGGCAG
>NZ_LGED01000278.1 GCF_001280085.1 Saccharothrix sp. NRRL B-16348
CTGCGCCCGCGTCCGCTCCAAGCTCCGCACCAGCACGGGGTGGTCGACCGCCAACGGCACGCTCACGTCCGAGGGAGAGGCCTTCGGCCAGAACTCCACTGCGGACCCATCCAGCACCACCACCGCGGCGAAACTGTGGGTCGACGAGCAGGTCTGGGACACCGCCGTGGCGAAGGCCCGTGAACGGTCCTGCTGCACGACGCCGCAGCCAAGGCGTCAGCGCGGATCGAGGCCGGGCCGATGTGCACCCGCAGCGACCGCGGCACGGCTACGACATGAGCCAACGCGGACCACGGGCACACCGCATCGGCACCCGACTCGCCCACGACGGCACCACCACCCGACCGGACGCCCCCGAACCACCCGCCGCAGCGCTGATATCGGTCCAGGTCCACGGCGGGTCAACGCGACCGGTAGCAACAGCACCGCGATCGGCAACCTCGCCGGCGATGTCAACCTCCACCAGCCTCGACGTCGGGTGGTGTGGCCGGTACGGGTCGGTTCCCGCACACACCGGCGGACCACCTCAGGACCGCCGCGCCCACGCGGTGCTGGTGGACACGTTGGCCGGGGGCACTCGGTCGTGCCGGTCGGGGCCGGGCAGCGCACCGGTGTGGTGTCGGGGATGGGCGGGTCGGCAAGACTCAGCTGGCCGCCCGGCACCCCTGGTCGGTATGGGCCGACCCGGTGGTGGACGTGGCGGTGTGGGTGTCGGCGCTCTCGCGCGACGTGATCGTGACCGCCTACGCCGAAGCCGCCGCGCGGGTGCTGGTCGAGCAGGACCCGCGGATCGCCGACCGGCCGCCCGAGCAGGCGGCGGGCCGTTTCCGGGAGTGGCTGGCCGACGTGTCGCGCCGCTGGCTGCGTGCGGGTTCACCCGATCGGGCGCGGAACTCTGGCCTTCCGGCCGGAAACTATGGGGATCAGGGACGACTGGGTAACGGTGAATAGGTGAACCGATGGAGCTTCGATGCTGGATACTCGCAACTAATCGCCAACGTAGAGAACTACGAAGGTTCTTTGCTTGGTGAGCACTACAGCCTCAACCGGGTGACCCATTGAATGACGCCCCGGCGCTGTGACTTGCGTCATCCATCAGGTAATACCATCGGCGGTTTCGTTCAGGTAGAAGTTACTGACGGTGCCCGCTTGGAGCCGCCGGCTTCACCGTGTCGGCGGGTTGCCGAGAACTTTAGGCGACTGAAAGGATCAAGGCGGCTGATTTTCCAGTCAGCAGGCAAATAGGGGGCGCCTGCGGGGGTCTGCATCAATGACGTGCCACAAAGTCGCGTACTCCTGTTTCAATCGGTCGTTGGCTTCGGTCATCGAGGTCGACGACAGATTGCGGCTGCCCGCTATCGAGGATCTACAAGCCGGGAGTCAATCGTGAAACACGGTACCGTGTCGGTACTCGCAACGCTGGTCGTGTCGGCGACCATTTCTGTGTTTCCAGCATCAGCTGCCCCTTCGTCGGAGCAATCTTTCGAAACTGTCGACCTGACGACGGTCAAGGCCGAGTTGGCAAATCATCGCGATGTCGACCGATTTTCGCAGCCTGTTCGCGCTCAGGCGGTGGCGCCAGGCACCCGCAGAGCCAAGGATGCATCCGACAATTGTGACGCCGTCCGCGTCGGCCAATCGGCGCTGGGGCCGGATGGGCAACTTAAACTGTGTGTGCAGTCGACGCCGATTACCCCGGAAGCGGAACGCGCCGCCCGTGAACGCCGTAGCATGACGACTCAGGCCGTACAGCCATTGCCCTCATGGTGTTATGAGCATGTTGACGGCAGCTGGTGGATCACGCGCACCCAAGGTTGTCAGATCTCCCCATTCACGGTGACGATCGTCCGCATCGTCAACGGCGTGTACGTCTGGGTGGGTGAAATGAAAATGAACCGTTACGAGTATGTGTACACATCCGCCACCCTCAACACCTACGGGCATCAGGTAGAGTTCGGCACTTGGGCGCAGAGCGGCGATACTGCGGGCGTGACCGTTTCTGGCTACAACATTTGCTCTGAGGGCTGCACCGTCCTGAACAGTTCCTTTCCAGCGCAGTCACCGATCGGTAGGATCGCGCAGGGCGAGGCCTACATCAACGGTGACGCGACTGCGCGTGGCAGCGTGGCATACACCGACACATCTTGGTATTTCACATTCGCGAAGCCGGGAGCCGTGCCTGGCGTGGCTGATGGCGGGGGAAGCTTCCCTTGGACTCGCTGTGATCACGCGCTTCCCGGGCCGTCTGTGGCCGGATGTGTCATGGGCGACTTCACCCCGACCATGTCCTACAGCCTGAGCGGTTCTTACCCTGAGTTGGCAACTCACATCCGCGACGCCCAGGCCGCCGGCCTGCCCGGAGGCCTGGCGAGCAACCGGCCGTTGAACCGGCTGACCGACCCTACTCTTGTGGACAAGAATCGAGCAGTGGCATGTCCGGCGAGCCTTCCGCGGCCTCCCGGTCAGAGCTGCGACGAATACCCAATGGCGTCGACACATCAAGGAGCCGCGACCGGCGTGAACGGCTACAGTTGGCGCATGATCAATGAAAATCAGAACTCTTCAGGCGGCGTCGCCCTGAATGATTTCTTCAGAGCGCAGCGGATCATCGAGTGGGATGGATTCTGGATGGTCATCACCCCGTAGGGTCGATACACTGCGCGGTATGAGTGATCCGACAGCAGTGGCCGAAGGTGTGGTACCGGTCCGGTACCACACCTTCTGGCTAGCGGATGTTCCGGTTCCCGCGCAACGGCCGGAACCTGACCGGCGCAACGGCCTGGTTGACGGACAGTTTGGCCTGTGCGTGGTCTTCACCGGTATCCACACAGGGCGGGCCCTCGTTGCAGTCGAACTGTTCGAAGAGACGCCCGCGTATGGCGACCTCAACGAGTGGGAGGAAGTGGTCGAAGTGTCCTTCGAGGCTCCTCACGGGAATGTCGTAGTGACCGGTATCGAGGCCGACGCTTTTGGATCTTTTCCAGTGCTGACGCCTTACGGGCCCGGCTGGTATCGGGTGCGACTCCATGCTCGCGGACGTGATACCGCAGTAGATCTCGTAGCGAGTGAGCCTGTCGAGCACTACCTGGTCCATATCTGGCCTGAATCGGAACGCGCGGATGACATCGTCAAGTTGACGGACGGGTATGGACAGGGTCTGCGCGCGACGGCGATGCGAAGCGCTCCCGATCTCATAGTCGAACCGGTTAACGAAGAGCAGACGGGGTTGGAAGCCAACCTGCGGTGGGCGGTCAAAAAATTTGGGCCTGAGCGTTAGTTCAAGAGCGGGCAACTGTGCCAAGGATTGCGCTCGATTCGGAGGGAAGGGCTTCGGCGTCGGCGACTTCGGCCTGTTGGGCCGCCATCGGTACGCGGCAGAGGCAGTCCGGCGCGGCTACGAGGTCTTCTTTGACTCCGACGGCGAGGAACCGGGATCGAGCGCGGGCGGACGAGGGCCCTTCCGGGCAGCAGCGGCACCACCGAAGCGCCCGCCTCGTCACCGGCCGTGTCGCCGCCGGACCCGACGACGCGCCATACCCAGTCCGGTAAGCCCAGATCTGCCGGGCACCGGCCGTACCTGTGATGGGCGTGAGGTGCTCCGGCATCTCCAGCTGGCGACCGCGCTGCGTCGACTCGACGTGTGCACCGGCACTCACTGCCTGCATCGTGGTCGTCCGACAGCTTCCGCGCCGCGGTGCGGTCGGCAGGTCCCGGCTGCTGGGTCTACGTCGGTACGGTCAGATGCTCGGCCACGGCAGTGCTGATGGTCGCGGCGCCGACCCAGCCGTCCGGTTCGACGGCGTCGGCCGGTAGGTCGATGACCCGTAGGGGTTCGTGGCCGGTGAGGTCGATGGCGTCCACTGCGGGGTAGGCACGCAGTTGTCGCGCCGCGGGACGGATCGGGACCACGGCAGGTCTGCCGTCCAGGGTCACCAGCAGGCCGAGCACCTGTTCGTCGTTCTCGGCGGGGTCGACGTGGACGTGGCCGATCTCGGAGTCGATGCCGCGTCGGGCCAACAACGCCACGACCGCTTGAGCCACCGTGTCACTGACCACGATGAGCCGCGACCGACGGGTGATGTCCACCATGCGCTCACTGGGCGCGATCGTGACGGGTCGGTCGTTCCTGTCACGAGCGGTCGTCGGTTCGGGCGTGAGCTGCCGGAACAACTCTCGCGCCTCCCGGTCCAACCGGTCCGGATCGACAGCAACAGCCTTGGCCACAGGTCACTCCACTCACACCAATCCGAGCAGTACTCACACACCTTACGGCGGGCAAGGCGATCCGATACCCGGTGGGCTTCCGGTGCGGCGACGTCGAACCCGGCTACGGGCGTGGCTTGGCAACACCGAGACCGGTGTGCCAGCAGGAATCTCCAAGTGCAGAGCGGCCAGTCGGTCTCTCGTCAGGTACGGGGTCAACGCGCAGGCCCGATGCCGCAACACGGCGGGTTCGACTTGTCGGTGACACATCGCAGGCGGCACGCGCCATCGGCCGCGATGGGCGCCAGGGACGGACGTGGCCGTTGGCGCTAACGGGTGGAGCGTCTGACGAGGTCGAGCCACGGCGAGAGTCGATCGTGCAAGCCCAGTCGGCGGGGTTGGTGTTGCGGTTCCAGCTCGGCTGTCGAGGTTGTTGAGTTGGCGTTGGGCGCGGTCGGTGGCGGTGCCGCGGCCCGACAGCAGGCACTAGAGGTATACCGGCAGTCGGGCCGCGACATCGATGCCGAACGCGCCCAACGCCAACTCAACAACCCCACCGACACCGACCCTCACAACGCCTGAGCCGCCCACCGCACCCCGGACGGTACGGACAATGCCGTGGTGCACGCTCTCACCGGGCTTCCTCGCCAATCCCGAAGGGCTGGCGCTGGGCAACGCGGTGCAAACCAACCTCGTTGCGGCGCAGTTTTGGACTTCGTGTCCTCCGCCCACCCGGTGTTTTTGTTGCGATCCTCGCCAGTCCCGGAGGGCTGGCGCTGGGTGCCGAGCACACCCAGCACCTCGGGGTTGTCGGAGTTGCGATCCTCGCCAGTCCCGGAGGGCTGGCGCTGGGCGCGGACAGCGCCTCGTCGGCGTGGTGCTCGCCGGCGTTGCGATCCTCGCCAGTCCCGGAGGGCTGGCGCTGGGTACAGGTAGGCGAGGGTGCCCTCGGTCCACGTGAAGTTGCGATCCTCGCCAGTCCCGGAGGGCTGGCGCTGGCGGGCTGTTGGCCCACAGCTGCGCCAGGTCGACCAGGTTGCGATCCTCGCCAGTCCCGGAGGGCTGGCGCTGGGGGCCGGGTCGTCCACCCACTTGCCCGACGCCTTGTCGTTGCGATCCTCGCCAGTCCCGGAGGGCTGGCGCTGGCCCGAAGGGGTGGCTGCCCGCTCCCACCTCACCCACGAGTTGCGATTCTCGCCAGTCCCGGAGGGCTGGCGCTGGCGAAAGGCTTCCCCGTGGGCATCTTCGACGCCAAGTTGCGATCCTCGCCAGTCCCGGAGGGCTGGCGCTGGCGGTCTCGCACCGCCCGCACCAGCTGGGCGGCGAGTTGCGATCCTCGCCAGTCCCGGAGGGCTGGCGCTGGGTGCGAGCGGTGACCACGACGCCCTCGGTCGCCGGGTAGTTGCGATCCTCGCCAGTCCCGGAGGGCTGGCGCTGGCGGCCGGGGCGGGTGCCGGTCGACAGGGATCCGGGGGTTGCGATCCTCGCCAGTCCCGGAGGGCTGGCGCTGGCTGGCGGGAGGCGGCGATGCTGTGCGGGCAGGACGTTGCGATCCTCGCCAGTCCCGGAGGGCTGGCGCTGGCGTCCGAGGCGCAGCACCTCCCGAACTAGTCAACGTTGCGATCCTCGCCAGTCCCGGAGGGCTGGCGCTGGTCGTCTCGCGCCTCAAGGCGGACTTCCAGGACATTCCGTTGCGATCCTCGCCAGTCCCGGATGCGATCCTCGCCAGTCCCGGAGGGCTGGCGCTGGTCGACGACGGCGTCAACCCGGTCCGCCGCTACCGCAAGTTGCGATCCTCGCCAGTCCCGGAGGGCTGGCGCTGGATCGAGCAGACGGACTCCCCTGCGTTTCTGCTGGGGTTGCGATCCTCGCCAGTCCCGGAGGGCTGGCGCTGGACAGTCCGGCGCGGCTGGACTTCAACGAGGCGTACCTGTTGCGATCCTCGCCAGTCCCGGAGGGCTGGCGCTGGGCTGGGTGAGCAGCTCAAATACGAGATGAGCCGCGCACAGTGCGCCGACAATCTCATTGTTTGAGACGACACGCCGTTGCCGGCTTCGGAACCTCTCGGCGTGTCGTGACACGCATGATGTTCCGAAGCGCCTCGTCCGCCGGAACCTGGTGTGCGGGCTCTTCGGCTGACGGGTCCTGTCCTGCGTAATGGTATGAGCGGCGAGGTCCGACGACGGTTGCCGGTCTGGTGGAGTGTGCACGGCTGGCGGCGGGTTCGCTGGTGTCGATCGTGGTTGGTTCGGGGCGTGGCGTGTGCGGCTTCAGATGATGAGTGGTTCCCGGTGTGCGGCGTCGGTGGCGGCTCCGAGGTGTTTGGCGGTGTCAAAGGTTCCCCGGTCGAGGTGGTAGATGCGGACCGAGTCGCGGCTGGGGTCGATGATGGCGAGAAGGCGTGCTTCGAGGGTGAGTCGTTGGCTTGGGGTGCAGACGACTTCGAAGACGGACTTCTGTACCCGGTGTCCTACGCCTTCGCAGGTCTTGGCGACTTGTCGGAGTCGTCGTTCGCCTTCCGGTGTGGTGGTGTCGACGTCGTAGGTGACGAGGAATTCCATCAGGTGGTCGTCCAGGGGTGGTAGGCGTCGGCGGTGCCGCGGAGGTGGCGGGCGAGCAGGCGTGCTTGGACCAGGGGTATGAGGGCGGCGGGGATGTCGCGGCCGAGGGTGGCGTGGGGCCAGGTGCGGTCGCGGGCCTTGCTCCAGTGTTCGAGGAACAGTCGGCGTCCGTCTTCTGTGAGTTGGACGGCGCCGCCTGGCAGGGTCTCGGTGTGTCGGTCGGTGATCTGTCCGCGGTTGAGCAGTGTGAGGACGAGACGGTCGACCAGGAGTGGGCGCAGTTCTTCCATGAGGTCGAGGGCGAGTGCGGGTTTGGCGGGTCGGATGCCGTGGAGGTAGCCGATGTAGGGGTCGAGCCCGACTTGTTCGAGGGCGCCGTGGACGGCGACGCGGAGCATGCCGTAGCCGAAGGACAGCAGGCAGTTGACGGGGTCGGTGGGTGGTCTTCGGGTTCGCCCGGTGGCGACGCCGGGGGCGAGTTGGTCGAGTCCTTGGAAGTAGTCGCGCGCAGCGCGGCCTTCGATGCCGAGTGCTTCGGCGAGGGTGGTGGCGTCGGCGAGTTGGGTGAGGGCGCCGGCATGGTTCTCGGCGATGTCGCGTAGGCGTGTCTGGCGGGTTCCGGTGGTGTCGCGGGCGGCGCGGAGCAGGAGTTGGCGGTAGTTGTGCAGTTTGCCCGCGACGAAGGTCTTGGCGAAGGCCAGGCGTGCTTCGGGATTGTCGTGGGTGCGGACCTGGGCTAGTCGCAGGTGCGGGTTCCCGGTGTGGGATCCGCTGGTGCGGGCCAGGAACCGGCCGTTGCGCGTGACCCAGGTGATGGTGCGGCCGTCGGCGGCGCAGCGGTGGACAAGGTCGTCGGTGAGGGAGACGCCGTTCCAGGCGACGATGTGGTCGAGTCGGATCAGCGGCAGCAGGTGTCGTCCGGGTTTGTCGGGATGTGCGATGCGCAGGGCGTCGCCGTCGAGGTGCAGGCTGGTTCCCGGTGTGGTGGCGAACAGGGTTCGGAGGAGTTCAGTCACGCCAGTCTCCGTGGGGGCGCGGGGTGAACAGGTCGGGGTGTGGGGCTCGGGGTGTGTCGGGAAGACAGCCGGGTTTGAGTGAGCAGCGGACGCATCGCGTGTCGTTGACCGGTGGTGGGAGTGTGCCGCTGTCGAGCAGGGCGCGGACCGCGCGGGCGGTGTCGGCGACGCTGCGGGTCAGGTCGTCGTCGACGAGGACTTCGTGGCGGCGCCGGTCCCGTCCGGAGAAGACGACGCCGTACGGGATTGGTGCCTGGAACATTTCGCGCAGGCACAGGACTTGCGCGGCGACTTGCAGGTCGGCCGGTCCACCGGGGTGGTAGCGGCCGGACTTGTGTTCGACGGGTGTGGGTCCGTGGTCGGTGAACTGGACGGTGTCGCAGATGCCGTGCACGCCGATCGTGTCGCTCCACACCGGCAGGGAGTGCCAGACCTTTCGGCCCCGGCGGTCGTTCCGGGTTCCGAGGGTGTCGACCGCGGCGTGGGCGAGGTCGCCGCGGACTGTGTCGACATTGGATTCGAAGTAGCCGTCGACGTGGATCAGCGCGGCCTGCCGGGGGCAGTAGGCGTGGTGCTCCAAGGCGGAGATCGGAATGCTGCGGAGTGTGTCGGTCGGTGAGTCGTGCACGGCCGCGACGCTCAGGCGATGAGTTTGGTCAGGGTGATGCCGGCGGGCAGGCCGTCGTCCTCGACCGAGACGACGTAGTCGCCGAACCTGCGGGCCGGGGTGTCCGGGGTCGCGGCGGTGGCGGTGACGCGTTCGGTGAGGCGGTGGGCGGGTGCCGCGCCGAAGGCGTCGGAGTGGCTGAAGACGTAGAGGCCGCGGGCGGTGAGGGTGCCGCGGGTGGCGGAGCGGTCGTGGTCGAACATCATCTCCAGCGTGCGGTAGAACAGCTCGAGGTCCTTGGCGTCGACGCCGGTCTGGCCACCCCTGGTGGCGGAGTAGTAGATCTCGGCGCGGTAGAGGCCGTAGGGGACGGTCCACTTGCCGCCCATCTCGGTGGTCTCGCCCTTGTCGATGTCTTCCTGCTTGGTCTGGGTGACTCGGGTGATGGCGTGGTCGGCGGGGAAGATCGGGTCGATGCTGCGGGCCATGCCGACCTGCATGGGTCCACGGACCTGGCCGAGGGCGCCGGTCTTGCCGACCGAGAGGACCGCGCCGAACAGGCGGATGTCGACGTAGCGGTCGGACAGCCAGCCACGGGCACGGTCGGCGTCCTCCTTGGTGATCTTGGTGCCGAGTTTGAGGCCGGTGGCCTCGTAGGAGGCTTCGAGGCGCGGGTTGAGGGCGTGTCCGGCCTGCACGAAGATCCCGTAGCGGGGGTCGTCGCCGGCGGCGAGGGCGAGGGTGTCGCGGATCTTGCGCTTGAGGGCGACGTCGGTGACCAGGCCCTGCCCGGTCTCGTCGTCGGTGCGGGGACGGTTGCCGGCGTCGGGGTCGCCGTTGGGGTTGCCGTCGGTGACGTCGAACAGGAACACCATGTCGTGGCGGACGGTGGGGTCGAGGTGGGGCTGGGTGCCGCTCATGCGGGGATCTCCTCAGCGGTGCTGGCGGGGGTCGTGGCGGTGTCGGTCGTGTGGTCGGCGGCGGTCGCCTCGGAGGAGGCGCGGTCGTCCGCCCGGCGACGCAGGGTGGCGAACCGGTGGGCCCGCTGGTGGTGGTAGCCGAGCAGGAACAGCGCCTGCTCGGCCGGTGCGGCGTGGTGGGGAATGCCGGTGCCGGCGTCGAGGAGTCCGAACAGTTCGTCGAGTTCGCGTCGGTGGTTGACGCCCGCTCCGGCGCGCCTGCCGCGGAACTTGCGCAGCCAGGCGTCGGCGAGTTTGCGGCCGGCGATCAGCGCGGAACGCGGGTTGGTCACCGCGCCGGAGAAGAAGCGGTTGGCGTAGGTGGTGTTGAGCTTGCCTTCGAAGGCGTCGTGTTGAACGGCGTCCAGCGCGGCGAACAGGCGACCGGCGACGTAGGCCGGCGTGGTGTTGGTCGGATCGAGTCCGGGCATCGATTTCTCCGAGGTGAAGGGCGAACGCATGAGGGCGAGGTGGATCAATGCCGCGCGTGGTGTGTCCAGGCGCCCGTCGGTGCGAACCCGGTGCAGCAGGTGTGTCAGCAGCGACGGCGGCAGCGGAATCCCGCGCAGCGCCGCGCGCAGCAGGTCGCGCTGCACCCCGTTCGGGCGGTCTGCGCCCTTGGCTCCGACGAACGCGTACCGCTTCTCGGCGCGCAGCCAGCGTCCGGTGACACGGACGAGGCGTTCCAGCGAATGCGCCGAGGGCTCCTCCGGGTGCAGGGTCACCATCTCCAGGTCCCCGAACCAGGCGGCGACGTTCTCCTCCACCGCAGACAGCGGCATCTCGAGCCAGTCCCGAACCATGACACGGGCGACGTTGCCTCCCACGGTGAGAGCGCAGAACTTGGCGCTGTCCACCGTGGATGATCGACGTCCCGAGCGCACGGCACGGATGAGCTCCGTGACCTGTCGGGGGTCGGCGTCGAGGATCAGTTTCATCGGGTTGCGTTCGACCGGTTCGGTGACCCACCACGCCAACCGGCTGTCCTGGCCTCCGAAGGAGGTCGTGTCCTGGGAGCTGAGCACCCGGACCAGTCCCGCGGACAGTCCTTCGCCGCAGGTGACGCAGATCGGGGAGCAGTCCAGCTGGGTGGTGAGGTCGTAGCCGAACACGCGCTCGTTGACGCTGACCAGCGCGGCGTCGTTCGACGCGCCGGGGACCAGTCGTGCGGGCACCTTGCCCGGCAGTGTGTCCAGCAGCGGGCCGACCGCGCCGCACACCAGGCACAGCCCTTCCCTTCCCCCGCCCTTGCGTCGGGCCACCTCCGCCGCCCAGAACGACGGCACCGAAGGCGCGCGGTAGGCGGGCGTGCCCTCGACAGTGATCAACACCCGCTGCTTGGACGCCACGGCGGGGTCCTGGACCAGCCGGTTCGATTCGCCCGAGTTGAAGAACAGGGACACGGCGCGCGCGATCGGGTCATCGCGGCCTTCGGGGCTGTCGGCCCACCGCCTCGTCAGGTCGACGAACGCCTGGTGGCACTGCTCGACCCGACGCGGCTTACTGTCGGCATCGGCCCATCCAAGGACGTACTGCACGTCGTCGGCAGCGAGGTTGGGCGCCACACCCACGGTGCGGACGACAGCCGGAACAACGTGCTCGGCGCCTCGCTGCCGTCCGGCGGCGTCCGGGAACACCAGGGTTTCCAGCCCTGTGCCGGCGACGGTGCCGTCGGAGGTGAGGCGCAGTTCCAGGTCGAACCGCAGTGCGCGGTGGAACGGCTTTGCCGAGGGGTCCTGTGCGGCGTGGTCGACCAGTCGTCTGACCAGCATCAGGCGGCTCCGGTCGCGGTGATGCCCTGCTCGGGCACGTGCATGACCCCGCCGGCGACTTCGGCGTGGAACCAGGTGAACGACGGTGGCGTGGTGGAGTGGTCGACCGAGTGCAGCATCAGCCCCAGCTTCTCCGTGACCGGATACGCGGGTCGGTCGTCGGGATCGCCGAAGTAGGCGCTGAACTCCCGCACGCCCAGGTAGGGCTGGGAGAAGCAACTGCCGCGGGTGACACGGCGGCGGAACTGGTCGCGGTAGGCAGCCTCGGGCTTGTCCGACCGGTCGCCGGGCACGGCGTGGGCGTGGATGCGGTAGGCCACGTCGCGCAGGCACACGGCGTTGCGCTGCACCCGGTTGGCGACGGTGTCCAGTCGGCGGCGCCCCGAGGCGGCGTCGGCCAACGACGCCAAGTCCGTGGTCTCGTTGCGGCGCTGCGTGAACTGCTTGATCTCCGACAACACCTCGATAGCCACCACCTGCCACCGGAACTGCGGCTTCCAGTAGATCGCCTCCAACACACCGACCGCGGCCGACGGCGTCATCACCGGGTAGGACACCCGTTCGACCTTCAACTCCGGGCGCGTGAACAACGCCGCATCGCCCCACACCTGCACCACCACCGGCGGCGCGCCCGACACCGACTTGCGCAGATCAACACTCACCACACCGTGTCCTCTCCGATCGCTTCCTCGTCCACCCCGACGTGCACGTCGTACCCGCCCTGCCACTCCCACAGGTCCTCATGCCCGGCGATCACCGGCTTGCACAACGCCCGCACGTGCGGCGCTGTCGCCACCGCGCGGGGCAGCGACACCATGTGGCCGCGCAACTCCCGCAACACCGCGCCCAACGGCCCCGACCCCGTCCGCAACCGCTCGACCAGTTCGGCGGCCCTCGCCTCCGGGTCGTACTCGGTCACGATCACCGACACCGGGTCCTCGTCGATCATGCGGAACGCCAACCCGCGATCGCGCTTCCCGCCACCGCCGTCGCGCTCCGGGCCGTCCGCGACGGCCTCGAAGTCCAACTCCATACGACTGGCCTGGATCACCGCGCCACGCTCGGCCTCGTCGACGTTCAACCCGGTGTAGAGGCTGCGGTAGTACCGGTCGAGCAGAGCGGGATCGTCCGGATCCCGTCCCGGTCCGAAGATCCCGAGCGTCTTGGACACCCCCGCCCGGTAGAATCTCGGCACCGGCGCGTCGGAGGCGTCGAAGACCACGACCCGCCCCAAGCCTGGCAGTCTGCCTTCCCGGTTGGCCCGTCCCGCCGCCTGCTGCAGCGACTCCGCCGGGGCCAGCGCGCGGAACACCACGGGGAAGTCCACGTCCACACCGGCCTCGATGAGCTGGGTCGACACCACGAGCACCGGCTCTCCGTCGTCCAGCAACCCCCGTATCCGGGTCAAGGCCGTCTCGCGGTGTCGCGGGCACATCCGGGTCGACAGGTGCACCACCTCGGCTGCCGGCGCCTGCTCGGCCACCATCCGGAACAACCGGCGGGCCTGGCCCACGGTGTTGACGATCACCAACGCCTGCCGCTCCCGCGCCACCTGCTCCGCGATCTGCGCGAGCGTCGGCTGAGGGTCGACCTGCCACTCGTAACGCACCCGTCGCAGCCGGGTGAACAACTCCACCGGCGCGTCGACCAGCGGCTTGATGTCCAACGAATCCCACACCCGCAGGTGCTCGAAGCTCGGCTGCGTCGCCGACGCCAGCAGCACCGTGGTGCCGAAGTGCCGCGTCAGCACCTTCAACGCGTCCAGGATCGGCACCAGCAACGACATCGGCAGCGCCTGCACCTCGTCCAAGACCACCACCGCGTTCGCGAGCCGGTGAAGCTTGCGCGACCGCGCCGGCCTGCGCCCGAACAGCGAGTCGAACAACTGCACCGTCGTGGTCACCACGAACGGCGAGTCCCAGTTCTCCGCCGCCAACCGCAGACGCCGATCGTCCAACTCGGCGTTCGAGTGGTGCTCCAGCACCACCTCGTCACCCAGTAGATCCCGATACACCCCCGCGTTCTGCTGCGTAATCGTCGTGAACGGCACCGCCACGACAACCCGGGCCTTGCCGTGCTCGGCCGCGTGATGCAACGCGAACCCCGCCGCGGTCATCGTCTTCCCCGACCCAGTCGGCGCCGGAAGCCGATACACCCCAGGCTCCCCCACCGCCCGCCGAACCACGTCCTCGTACAGGGCCGCCCGAACCCTGTCCACATCGGACACCTCACGACCATCGCCACGCTCGGCCAACAGCGCCACACGGTTGGCCTCGAACCTGCGGACAAGCCCACCCATGTCAGCGGGAGGCGCCACGCGCGGCGCGGCAAGCCCGTGCGCGTGAGCCGCCGTGTCGAGATGGTCGGCGTCCACCAACGCCGAGAACACCATCCGGACACCCATCTCCCCCACCATCGGCGACTCACCCCACGCCTCGGGCAACAACGAAGGCCCGTCGGCCAACGCACTCGCCTCGGGAACCACCGCCAGGAACCGCCGCAACGTCTCCCGGTCTCCCGGCTCCGGGGTCAACGCCGCGAGCGATCGCACACGACCGAGCCCACCGTGATGCCCCGACACGGCCATCGCCGCCGCGAGCGCACGGTCGCGCACCAGCAACGCACCCACCCGCTTGTGGTCGATACCGACCCTCTCGCCGGTCGCCGCCACGCGCTGCAGCTTGGACTGCCACTCCGCCGAACACTTCCCGGCGTCATGAACAAGACCCAACGCCCACGCCAGATCAGCGGCACCGAACGACACCGCAAAACTGCGGGCCAATCGCGCAGTCGAACGAACGTGCTCCGCCAACGCATGCCATTGACCGGTGACCGCACTGGGGCTGTGAGCCCACACGTCGAAACCCTTCACATCGCCGTCCCCCGACGAACGACGTGACACTAGAGACGACCACCGACAAAACCGTCACCCACCCACACACCAGCACCAACTAACACCCGAACGGAGCAACGGCTTGGCGGAGGTGGTGGACATCCCCACCCCCGCCAAGCAGCACGTGGGTATCGACTACGAGCGAAGCGACACAACAAGTTGCAACCCTCGCCGCCCCGAAGGAGCGACGCAACGAGGAGGAACCTAAACGACGAGTTCTTGTTATGTCGAATTCGCGCGTAGTGCTGAGCTTTACTCGCGTTTGCGCCGGTCTGCGGCTCGCCGCTAGGTTCTGCGGCCGGCAGGTATCAGCTCTCAAACACACAGAAGAGCCCGTTCCGACCCAGGAGGCCTCCGATGCCACGTCCGGCCGATCTCCGACGTCCATCGCCGCGCCCAACAGGGACTGGCGACACGCACCCGACGAGCCCGGGCAGAAAACTCGACACCCAGGACAACCCTCTCGAGTCACCACCACGACATCCGCACGGCTGGTTCGGCTACACAATCTCCGACGGGAAGCGCACGAGAAACGCCCAGAGATTGATCCGGACGGCCGTGGCAGGTGGAATTCTGCTGATCACCGCCGTGATCGGAGCAACGTACGCGTTGACGCATACCACGCTCTGAGGCGTTCACGCCTTCGCGCGGCACAGCCCGAACAGCTCAACCGCGTCCGCAGGATCGGAAGTCTCCCACCGTGTCTTCACCAGACCGGAGGCTGGCGCTGTCTGCTTCCCTGAACCGCCGGAAGTGCGCGACAGTGCGGTGTTGCGATCCCCCGCCAGCCCGGAGGACTGACGCTGCCGCCCTCCTCGACCACCGCGCCGTCGGTGATCCGGTTGTGATCCTCGCCAGTCCCGGAGGGCTGGCGCTGCGACGTCGCGGTTCAACGCTGTCGGTTCGTGGGAGCTGTTGCGATCCTCGCCAGGCCCGGAGGGCTGGCGCTGCAAGGCGTTGACCGTCATCTCGGTGGCTTCGTCACAGTTGCGATCCTCGCCAGGCCGGGAGGGCTGGCGCTGCGATCCGGCCGAAGCGGATCCTGTGCGAGTACTTCCCGTTGCGATCCTCGCCAGCCCGGGAGGGCTGGCGCTGCCCCTTCGGCGGCGAGGGCGGCGGTGCGGCGCTCGGAGTTGCGATCCTCGCCAGCCCGGGAGGGCTGGCGCTGCAGTAGTCAGTTCCGGGCGTCGGCGCCGTCAGGATGTTGCGATCCTCGCCAGCCCGGGAGGGCTGGCGCTCCGTGCACGAGGGTCCCGCCCACGTAGACCTGCAACCGGTTGCGATCCTCGCCAGCCCGGGAGGGCTGGCGCTCCTTCTCCTCGGGGACCGGACGCCCTTCGTCGTTGTCGTTGCGATCCTCGCCAGCCCGGGAGGGCTGGCGCTCCTTCTTCGTGGACCGCCTGGGGCGCGTGTGGCGCTGTGTTGCGATCCTCGCCAGCCCGGGAGGCTGGCGCTCCGTAGGCGATGTAAGTGATGGTGCTGACCGACGCGGTGTTGCGATCCTCGCCAGCCCGGGAGGGCTGGCGCTCCCCTGCATCAACAGCCTAAACACACGACCCACCACCTCAACGAACACATCAACTTCCACCAGGCGAGACGACACGCCGCCATCGACTTCGGACCCTCCCGGCGTGTCACGACACGCATGAGGTTCCGAACCAGCCCATACCTCACCTGGATGAGGCCATGACGTTGGTAACATCGGTGTGGCGCCGATGGTAGCTGTAGTGCACGTTCCTGACCTTCAGGGCAGAGCGCATGCACGGCGAGGCGCCCGTGATCGGGCCAATCGAGAACAGCACGCACGCGTCGCCGAGCCCGATCACGCAGCCCGTCGGGACGTCGGGACGTCGTAGGAGCACCGCGGGAACAGACCGCCCAGCACCACCACCGACGCGGAGCTTGTCAAGTACCGGATTTGATAGAGGGTGTGATCACCCGCTCAGTGTCGAGGCTGGAAAGTGACCGAGTACGGCCAGATGTGTCTGAGAGAGATGGCGGAGGTCCCCGACACCGACGACCATCAAGAGTTGGCGTGACACGGCGATCGCATTGACCAGCCTGACGGCCAGGCGTGACACTTGGACTCCGCATGGCTCCCGAGCTCCGATCAGGGATCCGGAACGAGATCGCCATCGGAAGCAGCAGACCCACCGGCGCTTTGCCTGAGCGTGACGCACCTCGGCGACCGTCGGGACAACGGAAGATCGTGCTCTCGATCGCCGTCCTGTGAACTGTGCACACCAGCCAGTCATCCTCGATCCGGCGGCGTCGGGATCTCAGCGCACGTGGCGCAGCGCCTCGACCAAGCCGTACGCGCCGAGGTCGGACAGCGTGTCGATGAGGTCCAGGCATCGGGCGCGGACATCGGCGTCGCCCTGTCGGTAGAGGCGCAACACGACGGTGATCAGGTCGCGTCCTCCGGCGGCGACTCCGGTCCGCAAGTCGCCGAGCTTGGCGCCCGTGACGGCGACGGCGCGTTCACAGGCCTGGAGAACGACCTGTTCGGGGAGGTGGAGCCTGGCTTCCAGCACGTCGAAGAGGGTTTCGACATGCTCGACGAACGCCGGGCTCGTGGTGAAGGAGGCCAATAGCGCTTGTGCTGTAGCGGCGTCGGCTTGGTCGAGGTGGCGAATGGCGTTGGCCGCCTCGTCCCGTACGGAGGCATCCTCGTCGTGGAGGAGGCGCGTGACGAGGTCGGGCAGGGCTTCGGGTGCGGTGGCGATGGTGGCGGCTGCTCCGCGGCGAGCGGGTGCTGTGAGCGCGTCCGGGGAGTCGGGCAGCATCGGATCGAGCCGCTCGTTGCCCAGTGCGATGACCCAACTCTGTCCGGCACGTTCTGCTACCCCGTCGGCGGCGTTCAGTGCCTGGGCCAGATGTGGGGCGAAGCGATGCGGGGCCCGCAGGAGGGCGTAGGTGAGCAGCCTCATCGTGGGTTCGGCGTCGACGATGTCGATCGGCACGTCGGTGAAGAGCCGGTCGGCCAGTTCGAGTGCTTCGTCGGGATGGGTGTTCAGCAGGGCGGTGACCGCCACGGCGGCTTGGACCCGGACGGCCATGATCGGATCGTTGGCCAGCGTGGAGACGGTGGGTAGCAGGCGATCGGCACGGTCAGGCTGTTCGAATAGCACGTCACCGATGGCGTCGGCGGCCACTCCCCTGGTGCAATTCAGGCCAGCGGTGTGCAGGTCAGCGCGGCTCTCACCGTGTGGGGCAGCCTCGTGGCGCGGATCGGGATCGCGGGCGTAGTGCTCGAGCAGGCCTATCAGGTCGTCGTCGGCGTGCTTGGCGACCACCCTCACGGCCCTGCAGATAGCCAGTCCGGTGGCCTCGTCGGCGATTCTGCGCGCATGCAGGCACAGCTGGGAAAGCGTCGGCACTGGCACCCGCCCGGCAACCGCCTGGACGATGTTGACGATGTGCGCCGGTGGAGTGTCGGCGGTGAAGGTCATCGCCAGTTCGACGAAGCGTTCGGGCTCGACCTCGGCTCGCCTGCCAAGCAGTCGTGCCAGTTCGCGAGCCCCACCGACGGGCACGCCCCGGGAGTAGTCGGTGGTGTCGCCGCGGTACTTGGTGATGGCGCGCAGCCAGTTTTGCTCGGTCATGAACTCGGCCGCACGTTCGGCGACCGGTGAGCCGACCCAGTGCGCGATCTGCGCTCCACGGGGCGGTGTCGGCGGGTAGTCGGGGAACCTGCGCTGCAGTTCGTCGACACGGCGTACGACAGCCGGGGCCAATCGTGTCCGCGGTATCGCGGACAGAAGATGGTACTGGGTCAGACCACGTACCCGGCGTGCCTCAGCGCCCAGTTCCCACTGCGGAAAGTGCTCCAACAGCTTGAGGCACAACGTGTCCAGGTGTTGGTCGTCGCAGTGGGCGGTGGCGACCTCGATGAGCTGACGCGTCGCCCACAACGGACTGCCACCCCATCCCAGCCTGAGGTTGCGGGCATCGCACAGCAGCCAGTCGATCGCTTCGTCGGCGGCCGGTTCACCGATCGCGGTGTAGACGCGGCAGGCGAGAAACCTCAGGGCCTCCAGTTCGCTCGAGGCGAGCATGCCCAGCAGGTCATCCCCATCCTCCCACGATCGCGACGCCATCGCACACAGGGCCCGCTCGACTCCGGCAAACAGCGCCTCGCCCACCTCGGACGGAGAGCCGTCGCGGAAGTGGCTCCAACGTGGGCCGACCCGGAGACTATCCGACTCCTGCCGCACACCGGTGGCCTCCAAAACCTCGATGAGGAACGGCAAGACTTCGGCGACGAACGTCTCCGGCGCGGCCTCGGCCACATCGGCGATCGTGGAAGGGCCGCCACCGCCCGAGCGTTGGACAAGGTGCCCGGAGGCGAACGGATCCGAGTCACCCTCAGCGCGCGTCAGCGTCCATGCCCGCCGCAGGTGGGCACCGATGATGCGGGCCGTACCGCTGGGGTCCTCCTCGTGAGTGCCGTAGAGGATCGACCAGAAATCGCTGTTGACCGCGATGGGGCCTCGCGCCTCGTCGAGTACACCTGCCGTGACCAACTCGACGGTCAGGTCGACCAGTCCCGGAGTGAGGGACCACTCCACCATCGTCCGCAGCCGGTCGTTCCACTCCTGGGAGACACCGATATAGGGTCGTACCAGTGCGGTGACGCACTCGGAACGGTCCCGGGCCGCGATGATCAGTTGATACGCGGCGGCGCCCACGGTGTGCGGGTCGGCGAGCATGCCCGGCCATCGGCCGGCTTGATCGGCCGCGTCGAACCAGGTGGTCGACGACAGCAACGCCGCCACCTTGGAGCTGCGCCGTGAGTTGTCGAACGCCAGTGGCTCGAGCACACGCCAATCCTCGGCCCCGGCGTCGAGCTGTGCGAGCACGGCGATGACCACGTCCAGCAGGTGCGAACGGATCGTCGTGCTGCGGAGCAGCACGACAGCGGTGTCACGAAACGCTCGGCGGTCTGCGCCCGCCAGGTATTCCAGTACCTGGCGGGCCTGCGCCCGCCGAAAGAGGTGCTGCCCCGAGTCAACCAGGAAGTCGTGCAGATCCAGGCGCTGCCTGACGAACGTCCTAGCGAACTGGAAGTCAAAGTAGGTTTCGTGCAGGAAGCGAATGGCACCGGCTTCATCGACCAGCACCCCTGCCGAGATCAGGGCCGCCATGTGTGGTCGGGGAACCTCGTCGAGTACCGCACCGGGAACGTCGAGTGTTTCGTGGTCACTCATATAGTTGACCAGGGCGGTGGTGATCGACGCCCAGTCGAACCTGTCGAACTTGGTTTCCACGACCTGGCGAACCTCATCGGTGAACCGCTCGTACAGATCCGGCAACGTCCGGTAGACCACCTTCTGCGCCAACGGTTCGAGACGGCTGAACACCGACAGATGCAGCGGCCGGCGCAACAACCGCAACGTCTCCGACGCCAGCCGCTCGGGATCCAGACCGCCAGCGCGCAGTGCCTGCTCGACCGCCTCGGCCTTCAGGTCACCGACCTCGATGCTGTCCACCCGGCTCTCGTCGCCGAGCAGGGACCTCATCCGCATGTCCATGGTCATGTCGACCGTCCGGACAACCAGGACGATCTTCAGGCCGGGAAGGACCTCGGCCTGGTCGAGCATCTCGTCAATCGCGTCGTAGCTATCGGGCATCCGGCCGCTGTACCTGCTCACCGCGTCCAACTGATCCACGACGAGCACCGCCGGGCCATCGCCCGCGACCCTGCCGAGCACCAGCAGAGGCGAATCGGACAGTCGGAGTTTCTCACCGAGTTCGACGGCCGAGCGTGTCACCTGGTCGATCTCGTCCATCCGGACAGCAACAGCCGTCCAACCGCGTTGCACGAGTTCATCCAACGCGTCGGCGACGACCGTGCTCTTGCCCGAACCTGCCCGACCGTGTACGACCAAGACCTGGCACGCGTCCGGTTCGGTGAGCCGCTGGACCACGAGCGCCGCATACGGGTGACTGGCGACGATCAGCGACTTCGCCACAGCGCTACGGCGATGCTGACGGCCGACCGTCGCGGCCAACGCTGTCGCCTCTTCCGCAGCATTTGCTTTTGCGACTACGGACACATCGCCGTGGACATGTCCGATCTGCACGACAGATCCAGTGACATCCGCGGCAGTGTTCGCGACGTTAGCGTGTATGGCGTGCGGCGCGTCCGGCGAGCCGGCGCCACTGCCGTCGGCAGCATCACGTCGGCGGAACCATCGCACGGCGCCTCCTGTGATCCGCAACTGTTCACGCCCGTATCAAGGGCGACCGAACTTGATCGGCCATCGTAAGCCAACCGACGCTGATACCCGGTGAGCCCAGCGCTCGGCACGGCGACAGAGGAACCGAGCAACCGTCACGGCACGCCCGTCAAGGTCACAGCCAGCCGCCCCTCCGACCCGCTCGACGCCAGGATGTCCGTCAGAACGGGTCAAGCCCAGTCAGGCCGTGCGGCCGTCAAGCTTCGCGCGTACGCGGTCGGCGTCGGCGTTGCGGTGTTGGTCGGTGAACAGCGCCAGCACGCGGCGCCACGCCGTGAGCGCCAGCTCCCGACGACCGGCGGCGGCGTGGCTGTCGGCCAACCGTTCCAGGGTGTCGGCGTAGTCGTAGGTGGTGGAAACGGCCTCGAACAAGAAGAGCGCCTGCTCGTAGTGGCGCACCGCGTCGCCGTACCTGCCCGCCTGGTGGGCCACATAGCCGAGGCTGTCCAGGATGCGGGCCTCGGCGTCGCGGTCCTCGTGGTCCCGCGCCAGGTGCAACGCCGTCTCGCAGTACGACCGGGCCGTCGCCAGATCGCCGAGCTTCGCCGCGTACCACCCCGCTTGGTTTAGCGCGTGTGCCTCGCGCATCGGTTCGCGCAGTGTGCGCAGGAGCGCCAACGCGTTCGTCGCGTGCCGCAGCGCCGCGCGATCGTCACCCCGCTGTTCCGACAGCCAGGCCAACGACTGGTTCACGTTGGCCAGGCCGTGCGGATCGGCCGCCTCCCCACTCAAGGCCAAGGCTCGGTGGAGGTGGTCGGACGCCTCCGGGAACTCACCCTCACGGGCCAGCGCGGCGCCCAGTCGCCACGCGGTCAGGGAACGCGGCCCCGGCTCACCGGCACGGTCGGCGGCGGTTGCGGCCGCGCGCCACATCGTCAACTGGTCCGCGCTGTGCCCCTGCCGCCGTTGGAACGTGTCCAACGCCCATGCCAACCGCCACACCGGTGGGTTCCAGTCGAGGCGCACAGCCGATTCCTGCGCCGCCATGAGGCACGGGTACTCCGCGGACAGCCACGTCAGCGCTGCGGACTCGTCAGCCAGGTCGGGGACATCGGTCGAGGGCTCACCAAGGGCCGAAGGGCGTTCGTACGGGTACAGCACCGCTTCCGCGGCACAACCGACCCGCGTGTAGAAGTCGATCACCCTGCGCAGCGCGGCGTCTGCGGCGTCCGGATGATCCGCACGCGCCCGTTCACCGGCGTAGATCCGCACCAGGTCGTGCACTTGGTAGCGACCGGGGCAGTGCTGCCGCACCAGGTGTCCGGCTTCCAGGTGGCGCAGCAGTTCCCGCGCCCGCGACACGGACACCGCGAGGAGAGCGGCCACGGCACGCAGGCCGATGTCCGGGCCGGGCGCGACACCGAGTAGCCCGAACGCCTCGGCCGCGGCCGGTGGTAGGGCCCGATACGACGTGGCGAACACCGCCCGCAGACCGGTGTCCAGCTCGTCGGTGTCCAATGCGCCGAGCCCGTCCGCGTCCCGCAACTCGCCCACGAGCGCCGCTAGGGGAAACCCCGGGTACGACGCGCCCCGCGCGCCGACGATACCCACTGCCAGCGGCAGTCCCGCGCACCACCGCAACAGGTCGGCCACGGCCTCCGGTTCGGCGTGCAGCCGTTGTTCCGACAGGTGTCCGGCCAGCAGGTCCCAAGCCTCGGCGTCGGTCAGGACGTCCAGCGGCAGTGACGGGACGCCGTGTGTGGCGGCGAGCCCAGTGAGCCGGTTCCGACTGGTGATCAAAGTCGTGCACGTGCCGCTGCCGGGCAGCAGCGGGAGCACATGCGTGCTGTCCCGCACGTTGTCCAGCACTACCAGCAACCGCTTGCCCGCCACCAGGCTGCGGTACAGCGCCACCTGTCCCTCCGCGTCGGCGGGCGCCGACTGCGCGGGCACGCCCAGTGCGTCCAGGAACCCGCGCACCACCGATTCCGGCGACGCCGCGGCGCCTGGCGCGTACCCGCGCAGGTCCGCGTACAGCTGCCCGTCCGGGAACCGGTCGACGGCGCGGTGTGCCCAGTGCAGCGCCAACGTCGTCTTGCCGGTGCCGGCCGCACCCACCACCGCCAGGACGGCCGACTCGCCCCGGTCGCCCCCCAACACCTTGTCCACCCGCGCCAACTCGTCGACGCGGCCGACGAACAGCCGCGGCAGGATCGGCAGTTGCCTCGGTGTCGGTGTGCTCGTTCGCGGAGCGGACACCACGACCGGTTCCCCTTGCAGCAAGTGCTGCTGCAATTCCCGCAGTTGCGGTCCCGGATCGGTGCCCAGTTCATCGGCCAGCCGGCGCCGCACGACCTGGAAGTACTCCAACCCGTCGGCCTGCCGGCCGGACCGGTAAAGCGCCAGGATCAGCTGCCCGGCCAACCGTTCGTCCAACGGGTTCTGCTCCGCCAGCGCCGACAGCTCGGCCACCAGGGTGTCGTGGTGGCCCAGGCGCAACGCGACGTCGTTTCGGTGCAGCACCGCGGCCCACCGCTCGTGCTCCACCGCGCGGCGCACCGCGTCCGCCCACGGACCATCCACGCCGCTCAGGGCGGGGCCGCGCCACAAGCCCAGCGCCTGCTCCACCAGCGGCAAGGCCACCGCGTCGTCCTCGACGTGCGCGCGACGCACCAACGTGCGGAACCGGTGCAGGTCCACCGCGTCCTCGTCGACCGGCAGCAGGTAACCAGCCTGCGTCCGGTGGATGGAGGCCCCCGGCACGTCGGAGAAGACCTGTCGTAACCGGTACAGGTAGCCGTACAGGGTGTTACGAGCCTGCCTCGGCGGACGGTCACCCCATACCCGGTCGACCAGGACGTCCAGCGAGCGCGGCGCGTTGGGCTCCACCACCAACGCCGCCAGCACGCACCGCTGCCGGGCATGCCCGAGGTCGACCGGCACCCCATCCACCCGTGCCCGAACCTCACCTAGCAACTCGAACCCCACCGACACCGGCACTCACCCCCGTACTGGAGTACCGAGTCGACCCCACCGCGGACAAGACGGATCCCAGAAGTTCCCCAGATCGGCAGCGGACAATGCGCCGCCTGCACTCGACCGGCCTCCGGGAACGCGTCACAGATCCATCCCGGATTCCTCCCAGATCGAACCCGCAAGCTCGACCCGCACGCACCCGATTGAAGGAGGAACACGATGTCGAGGACCGGTGTACGGGCCGCCGTGGCGGTGGCGGGACTGGCGGCCGCGGTGCTGATGCCAGGGACCGCGCAAGCAATCGGTGACGGCACCTGCACCACGCTGCGCGGCACGAGTGGCGGCTCGGCCTACGTCTGCGGCGACTACTGGCGTTCCGGCAGCCTCTACGACGGAACCTACGAGATCCGCAGCTCCAACCTGTACGTCCAGTACCAGGCCAACGGCGGTCGCTGGATCACCATCGGAGGGAAGGGCACGACCGGAGACGGCGGGTTCGAGCAGCTGCGGACATTCTACCTGCGAGCCTGCACCTACAACGGCAGCTCGTGTGGCGGTGCATGGTAAGGCTGCCTCGGGGCGTCCGTCGCAAGGGGCGTGGGTCAGGCTTCCTGCGACGGATGCCAACAGAGTGCGAGGCGAAGCAGGACAGGATCCATACAAGTCATGCGAAAGTCCGGGTGGTGACCGGAGGCCGACGATGGCGGCCGGAACGTGGAGGAGCTCCTTCCGGGAGAGCGCCGGCAGGGCCTGACCGGTGACGGTAAGCCGCCGCGGTGCGCCAGGCTCCCGCGTCAGGCGGACGCGCGCGCCGAACCACGCCCCACGGCACCCACGCGGCCACGGCGGATGGCCAAGGTCTCGAGCGGATCGACGCGGAGTCCAGCGACTTTCCTGCCGTTGCCCAGCCATCCCAGGCCGGCGCGTGGAGCCGTGCCGAGGAGTCCGGAATGACCCGCAACGCCGACGCAAGCAGGCTATCCGCGAACTCCAGGCGGCCAACCCCGATATGGGCTATCGCGAGGCGGCCCGCTTGCCGGACCGGAACACGGCCGCCGCCCCCGCCCAGGCGCCGTCCGCGGCGAGCAGTACCGTGGTCGCGGCCCTGCGACGGGCGAGCAAAGACCTCACGGTGCCCCGTCCTGGCGAGCCGTCTTTCCGCCGCCTGCTCCACGGCACCGAGAACCTCCGACTCCACGCACCCAGTTCGCGTGAGTTCCGGCCCGCTGGGGCAGCTCACCCTTGTTCGGCTACCAGCACGCGGTCGATCTGGACCGGCTGCAGATGACCTACGCGGCCCGCGCCCCGGCGATGCTCGACATCGTCGCCACCGGCCGGGAACCCACTCGGTCCGCGGTCTCCTGCCGGCCGAGCCGCCCGCCCGTCCCCGACACACCCCGACATCGACACCTCCGCGCCGCCCACGCTCGGCATTCCCGACACGCTGGCGGAGACAACATCCCGCACCAGCACGCGGCACGCGACGCGATGGCCGCCATCCCGTCGCGGTCCGCAGCAGGTCTGCCGACCTCGACGTCGACCGCCTGCGACATGCAGTCTGCGTGCTGCTCTACACCGACGCGGTGGTCCTGTACCTGGCGAATCGACGACTTCCCGTGACCGGAGCGCTCGCGGCGGGTTCGTTCCCGCGAAATCTGTGGCGCGGAGTGCGGCCTGTCGCCGGCCGGAGCGGTGATGCGCCCCGATGTCGGTCGACCACCGCACCGTCACCGACGACCCGCCCGGTGGCTCCGGTGAGGTTCCACCGGACGGACGCGGCTCCCGTGCCTTCCGGTAGCAGGCGCGCGGAAACCTGCATCTAGCCAGATATTGGTGCTGGTCAGTGATCGTGTGATGCGGCGGAGCGCAAGACTTTGGTGAGGAACCGGTCGGCGTCGAAGCGGGTCATCTCGACCGTGACGACGCGGTGGCCGAGGATCTGCGGGTGGTCACTGGGGTTCGTGGACGACAAGAACGTGGTCGCGGGTGATCTCGGCGAACAGTTCGGTGGTGGCATCCCAGTCGCGGGAGGACAGGTGGTGCGTGCCGGTCATCGGGGTTTTCGTTTCGGGTTGGGCGCGGTGTGGTGGGCGAAGAACGCGGTGAGTGCGGCCGGTTGAGTAGGTGCGGGAAGGGACGGTCGTCGCAGGTGCGGCAGAAGGCGTCGCGGGGTGTCAATGGTTGATGATCACCCTGCCGGCGCGGAGATCACCGCCCACTCCCTGTCGTAGCGGCCGGGGCGGCTGGTCAGGGCGAAGTCGGCCGGCGTGTAGGTGGTGTGCTTGAGCGTGCGGGGTTGGTAGTGGTGGGCCTGCCCGTCCTCGTCGTAACCCTCACGTTCGAACGCGGAGCCCAGCCGAAGGTGCCACACTTCACCGGCGTCGACATCGAGCACAAACACGCCTGCTTGAAGCGGTTGTGCACCCACAGCACCTCCTTCGGGACACGGCACTCGACGTACTTGTCCGGTTCGAGGGGCGGCGAAACCGTGGGCAGGGCGCGTGCCCGCTTGTCGGTGAACACCCACAGCGTGTCCAGGAAACCCAGGCGGCGATCAAGTCGGGTGCGGGTTTTCGCCTTCTCGACCGGGATGGCATAGTCCTGCACCTCGGCGGCGACCCGGTGACCGGCGGGCAGGTGACCGCGACGTCCACACGGCGGCCGTGTCTGCGGTGAATCTTCTCCAGCCGGACGTGGTAGCCCTGACTGCGGAACCGGTCGGCCAGCAACTGCGTGGCACGCAGGTGGGTCACGCTTTCCGGTTCGCTCCAGCACTCGGCGCCGGCGACCTGGACGGACAAGCACCGAAGCCAGGCCAATGGCACCAGCCCCGGTCGACACTGCCCACTGCCCGGCATAGCGGCCCAGAACAGGCTGAACTGCGGTTATAGGCGCTATGTCACTGGTGTTGGGACTGGTGGGTTCCGCACCGTGCGGTGCGGTGCGGAACCCACCAGAGCCCTGGTCCGATCTCAGCAGGTGATGTAAGCCCCGTTCTCGGCGCTGGCACCGCTCGCGCTGATGGTGGCGTAGTAGTAGTGCCTGCCCGACATGCAGGCGACGCGGAGGTAGACGTCGACGTTGCCGTACTTCGAGTAGCTGTCGAATCGGGACCCGTCCCGGTACATGGCCGACGACACCCATGTCGACGAAGAACACGCCCCCGCCCGGACCCTGGCAAGAACCTCGGAGCCCGATCGAGTCGGCTTGGAAACGCTCAGCGAACCACACGCGGCGATTGAGACGTCATCGGACGGCCGTGCCGCGGCCGCGCTGGTCTCGGCTGCCGACACCGGCGCGGCCAGCATGATCGCCGCACCCACGACCGCCGTGGCGGCCAGGCCCAATCTCCGGACGAACATCTTCACAAGGTCCCCCCTCGCTCATCGAAACAGGATGGAACCCACTGTGACCGGATGATCTCGGACAAATCTGGGAGGAATCTCGGACCCCGAGGCCGTAGTGGCCTTGAGCGCCCCGCCGGGGACCTTGCGCGCCCCTTGCCGTACAGCTCCCGCAGCACCCCGACCGCCTCCACCAGCGGCCGGGCGTGCTCGGAGGACTCGAACTCCAACGCGCCGACCACGTGCGGAGCGAACGCCCGCAGGTAGGTGAACGACGCGTCGATCTGCGCCAGGTGCCCGTGATCACGCGGCAACCGGTCTTTCGGGTCCCGGCGGGCGGCCAGCATCCGGTCCATGCCGATTCCCTCTCGCAGCCGCAGCCCACCTCGGCCGGTGCGACACCAAGGTCGGTGGCCACCGCCAGCATCTCCTCCAGCAGGTCCAGCTTCTGCTCCGAGGACCGCGCGCGCCGCCAACAGTTCGTCCAGCCTGCGCCGGGCCCGGTTCTCGGTGCCCGACAGCGCCTGGTCGAACATCTGCACGACCTCGTCCAGGACCTCCACCGCGCACTCGGCCAGCGTGGCCACCAGGATCGGGTACCGCCTGTCGACCTCACGGCGCTGCAACGCCTGGTTGGTCGACCGGCGCCCGATCCCCGCCAACAACCAGCGCCGCGCGTCGGGCAGCACCGACAGGTCCAGCGCGTGCGCGTCCAATTCGCGCAGGAACCGCAGCTTGTCCAACTCCGCCCGGATCGCCATCGGCGAGGCCGTCGTCGTACCCCGGTGCAGCCACGCCCACCGCGACACCGCCAACTCCGGCCGCACGATCAGCAGCCCGTCCAGCTCGGCCTGCCGCGAGGCGCCCAACAGCGGGGACAGACGCGAGTAGGTCTCGGCGGCGGCGCGTTCACGGGCGGTGGCCACCGCCCGCAGCAGCGGCACCACACACGGCCGCACGATCCGTACGCTGTGCAGGTACTCGCACGCCAACCGGACCAACACGCTCGGCGCGTCGTGCTCCAGCGCACGGGCCAGCAGGAACTCCTCCAGGTCCTTCCACTCCGCGGCCTTCGCCGCACGCCAAAGCCCTTGTAGGCGCGGGCGATCAGCTCTGCCGGGGACGCGGTCCACCTCGGCGTTCCGGTGGCCGGTATCGACCACGGGGGGCGGAAATCGTCACTCGGAATCGTTGACCGAGGGTAACAGCGCAACAGCCCCCGCCTCGACGAGGTCGATTCCCCCTTGCCGGAGCACGACCACCATGGGCAGGGCTGTCGCAGCCACTCCGACGACCGGCTCGGACCGCGACCAGATCCGGGAGTCGGTCGATCGTGACGGCTGTCGCGAGTTCAACTCCTGTGCTGCGCCATCTCTGGCACGGCGACTACTGACCACGCTGGGCCACGCGTATTCCTCCTCGGAGCTGAACAGAACAACTTGACAGGGAACTTCAGGTCAGCGGCCAGCTTGTCCCTCGTCGCATCGGTGATGCGGGCGCCCTTCTTCAGGTTTGCCATGCTCGGTTCGTCCTCTCGGTCGGTGGGCGTTCGCGTCCAGGGTGGGTCGATCAAGCCATGGGGACGGTGTGGTTCTGTGGCGGTCGGTCGAGCGTGCGATGGTCCCTGGAGATGTTCTCCAGCAGGTCCTCCAGCGCGTCGCCGCGCACCGCCAGCCGTTCGAGCCTGCCGAACAGCGCCAGGTACTCGCGCACGTCGTGCGGGTCGGTGATGGT
>NZ_LGED01000279.1 GCF_001280085.1 Saccharothrix sp. NRRL B-16348
GGCCCCGCCGCACCACGGCTCAGTTGCCGCGACCCCGGTCGTCCAGCACGAGCGGGGCGCGGCCCTCGACGGTGTAGCGGACGTGGGTGACGCCCGGGGTGTGCAGGACGCGGGTCGGCGTCAGCTCGATGCCTTCCTTGAGCCCGAGGCCGAGGTCGGCGTCGAGCAGGCGGAGGCCGTCACCGAGCACGACCGGCACGATGTGCAGTTCCAGCTCGTCCAGCAGGCCGGCGGCCAGGACCTGGCGGACCAGCGTGCCGCCCCCGGCGACCGCGACGTCCTTGCCACCGGCCGCGGCCTTCGCCTGCGCCACCGCGCTCTCGACGCCGCCGGTGACGTAGGTGAAGCTCGTGCCGCCCTTGCGCTCCAGGGTCTGGCGCGGCCGGTGGGTCACCACGAAGACCGGCGCGCGGAACGGCGGCTCCTCGCCCCACGGCACCTCGCCGCCGTCTGCCATCCGCCGGCCCATCACGTACGCGCCCGCGGCCTCGAAATTCTCCTTGATGATGTCGGAGTTGACGTCCTGCTCGCCGCCCGCGAAGCCCTGCCGCTCCCGCCACGCCATCGCGCTGATCGCCCAGCGCGTGACGCGGAAGAACGCCGCGGCCTCCGCGGACTCCAGCCAGTCGCCGCCGCCCTCGTGGCGCGGGCCGGCGTAGAAACCGTCGAGGGACACCGACAGCTGCGCGGTCACCTTGGTCATGGCTGCGTTCCTTCCTCCCGGCGACGCCCGGCGGGGTCGCTCGGGAGGGGATCGGAGCCGGCGACGCGAGTTCTACGTCGACCCGGAAGTTTTTTCGGCGGCGGCGCAGCGGGCCGCCCGCCGGAGGAGGAACCGCTGTTCGGGGACGTTGCCGGCCAGCCGTGCGGCCTGCCGGAACGTCTCGCTCGCCGCGTCGGGGTCACCGGCCCGTTCGAGCAGGTGCGCCCGCACGGCGAGCAGCCGGTGGTTGCCGGCCAGGACCCCGCGCTCCAGCTCGGCGACGACGTCCAGGGCGGCACGGGGACCGCGCACCTCGCCCAGGGCCACGGCCCGGTTCAGGGCGGTGACCGAGCTGGGCGCCAGGCGTTGCAGCACGTCGTACAGCGCGAGGACCTGCGGCCAGTCGGTGTCCTCCGCCGTGGCCGCCTCGCTGTGCACGGCCGCGATCGCCGCCTGCACCTGGTACGGGCCGACGGGGTGGGCGGCCAGGCTGCGGGTCACCAGGTCGGCGCCCTCGGCGATCGCCGCGCGGTCCCAGCGCGACCGGTCCTGCTCGGCCAGCGGGACCAGGTCGCCGTCCGGGCCGGTGCGCGCCGCGCCGCGGGCCTCGGTCAGCAGCATCAACGCCAGCAGGCCGGCCGTCTCACCGGAGTCGGGCAGCCGGTCGTGCAGCTCACGGGTCAGCCGGATCGCCTGCCCGGTCAGGTCGGGACGGCGCAGCCGGGTGCCGGCGCTGGCGCTGTAGCCCTCGTTGAACAGCAGGTAGAGCACGTGCAGCACGACCGCGAGCGCCCGTTCACGGTCGGCGGGCAGCTCGAACCGGGCGCCCGCCTCCAGCAGCCGCTGCTTGGCGCGGGAGATCCGCTGGCCCATCGTCTTGTCCGGCACCAGGAACGCGGCGGCGATCTCGGCGGTGGTCAGCCCGGCCACGGCCCGCAGGGTGAGCGCCATCTGGGACGGCGCGGTCAGCGCGGGGTGGCAGCACAGGAACAGCAGCTCCAGCAGGTCGTCGCGCGCGGGCTCGGCGTCCGGCGGCGGCGCGAGCAGCGCGTCGCGCGGCACGGCGTCGAACAGCGCCCGCTCCCGGCGTTCCCGCGCGGCGTCGGCACGCACCAGGTCCACGTAACGGCGTGCGGCGACCGTGGTGAGCCAGCCGAGGGGGTGTTCGGGGACGCCGTCGCGCGACCACGTGTCGGCAGCGTTGATCAGCGCCTCCTGCACGGCGTCCTCGCACCGGGCGAAGTCGCCGTGCCTGCGCACGAGGATGCCGAGCACCTGCGGCGTCAGCGTGCGCAGGACGTGCTCGACGGCGGTCAAAGGTCGTCGCCGCCGTGCCGCATGAGGGGCCACACCTCGAGACCGCCGCCCAGGCCGCGGCTGTAGCGCAGGGCCGGGTAGGACCGGGCGATCTCCATCGCCCGCTCCTCGCTGTCGACGTCGACCACGAAGTACGAGCCGACGTACTCCTTGGCCTCCAGGTACGGCCCGTCGGTGACCACGGGCGCGTCACCGACCACGCGCACCGACCGCGGGCGGGACACCAGGCCCTGCGAGTCGACCAGCTCGCCGGACTCCCGCAGGTCCGCGTTGAACGCGTCCACGTCGGCGACCAGCTTCGCGAACTCCTCCGCGTCCACGCTGTTCCACACCTGCTCGTTGCCGTAGATCAGCATCAGGTACTTCACGGTGTGGCCTCCCGCGGTCGGAGTTCGGACGCCCGAATTCTGCCCCGGAGCCGTCCGGGTGTGCTCCCTGGTCGCACGCGCGGGTCGCCGAGCTTCCGAAACTTCTCCGAAACCTCTAGTGTTCGGCGACGCTCTTCGGTAGGCGACTTCGTCGCTGGGCAGGTGAATCGTTGCAGTTCAGAGCGGCGATTGTCTTTCGCGAAATTCTCGATACTGTCGGTGGCGTGAGTCTGTTGAGGTCGCGCACCTGCTACGTGAGCCGGGTGAGGCCGATCCGGTGGCGTGAGCTGTCGGCGGAGCGTCCACACCCCGTCGCGCCGCTGGTGGAGCTGGTCTTCCCCGCCCTGAACAGCGCGTGGGCCATGGAGGTGATGCGGGGCGTCGTCGACTCCGGGCTGGACGTGGTGCTGTCCTCGGCGGTCGGCCGCGGCACGTCGTGGGCCGTCGACGTGGTCGAGGCGCGGCGCGCCGGCGTGCTGCTGGTGACGTGCCCGATCAGCGTGGCCGAGGAACGGGTGTTCGCGCGCGCCGGCGTGCCGCTGGTGCACATCGACCCGGTCGACGCGGCCGCGCCGGACCTGTTGAGCGTCGCCGCCGCCAACCGGGCGGGCGGTGTCACGGCGGTGAAGCACCTGCTGTCGCTCGGGCACCGGCGGATCGGTGTCGTCGGCGGCCCGCGCGACGTGCTGTGCAGCCGTGCCCGCGTCGACGGCTACCGCTTCGCCCTCGAACGCGCCGGCATCGCCGTCGACCCCGCCTACGTGCGGCACGCCGACTTCACCCGCGAGGGCGGCCGACGGGAGGCGGACGACCTGCTGCGCCTGCCCGACCGCCCGACCGCGATCTTCGCGGCCAACGACGAGCAGGCCCTCGGCGTGGTCGAAGCCGCCCGCGCCGCGGGCCTGACGGTGCCCGCCGACCTGAGCGTCGTCGGCTTCGACGACCTCCCCGCCGCCCACCGCTGCACCCCATCCCTGACCACCGTCCGCCAACCACTGGCCGCGATGGGCCGGCAAGCGGGCCGGATGCTGGCCGACCTGATCGCCGGCCACCCACCCGCTGCCGACCGGGTCGAACTGCCCACCCACCTGGTCGTCCGCGACTCGACCGCCCCGCCAACCCCCTGGTGACGGGGCGTCGCCGCGTCAGCCGGTCGGCGTCACCACGGGCGTCGTGGTCACGGTCGTCGTCGGCGCGAGCGACGGGGTGCCGGTTGCCTGTGGCTGGGCGGTGGTGCTGGTGATGGGGGCGGTGGTGGTGGTGGTGGGGACGGTCGGCATCACGACGGTGAAGGGGACGCCCGGCTCTTCGTGGCAGCCCTGCTCGTCGTGGACGACTTTGGGGCGCGGGAAGCGGTTGTCGCTGCGGCTGTCGCCGTCGCAGCCGTACCACGGCGCGTTGAGCGGGCGGCCCTCCTCGTCGTAGAGGTGGACGTCGGTCAGCGGTTTGCCGTCCTTGTCGAACACGTAGATGTTGTCGTGGGTCTGCGGCGCCGGGTTGTAGGAGACCGGCGAGCTGCTGACCGGGTAGCCGTCGTACCGGTTCGCCAGCGTGCCGAGGATCACCAGCAGGACGCCCAGGGCGAACCCGGTCGCGGGCAGGCTGATCCACAGCCACCGGCGGTCGGTCTTCGCCTTCGGGCCGGCGAGCAACGACACCGCCGCCAGCGCCAGCGCCACCAGGAACATGAGGTCCGGCCGGTACACCAGCACGCCGCCCGCGCCGATGAGCAACGCGCGACCGATCCACCACAGCGGCTGGAAGGGTCGCAGCGACGCGAACGCCTTGCCGATGTCCGACTTCTCGACCCGCGCCAGCGCGTCCTTGATGGCGACGGTCTCCGACAGCTTCGCGATCTCCGCCATCAGGCCGTTGTGCCGGAACACCAGCACGGTGGCCGCCGCGGCGCAGAGGGCGGTGAGGAAGGCGGCCTCCTCCATGTCGCCGCGCGTGATGGCGAAGCCGAACGCCATGACCGTGGCCGCCAGCATGCTCCAGAGCGCGAACCTGGCCAGGATCGTCGGCCGGTCGCCCGTCGCGGTGGGCGACGTGGGGGAGGGGTACCCGGCCGCGACGCGCAGTTCCTCGGCGTACGCGCGCGGCGTGCCGAGGCGGTCGATCAGGGCGGCCGCCGAGAACTCGTCGCCCATCTCGTCGGCGACCTCGACCACGTGCGCGCCCGCGTCGTCCATGATCTCGGCGACCTCGGCGGCGGGCAGGTCGGACAGCGCGTCGCGCATGGCGTCCAGGTAGTGCTTGACCTCGGTGTTCGTCTGCGTGCTCATGCACCCTCCCCCAACAGGTCGTCCAACGTCCGCGCGAACGACTTCCAGGTCTTGCCGGATTCGAGCAGCCGTTCACGGCCCGGCTCGTTGAGGCTGTAGTACTTGCGGTGCGGGCCCTCTTCGCTCGGCACGACGTACGACGTGAGCAGTCCGGCGTGGTAGAGCCGGCGCAGGGTGCCGTAGACCGACGCGTCGCCGACGCCGTCCAACCCGCCCTGGCGCAGTCTGCGCAGCACGTCGTAGCCGTACCCGTCCTCCTTGCGCAGCACGGCAAGGACGGCGAGGTCCAGCACCCCCTTGAGCAGCTGGCTGGTGTCCATGCGCTTCTCCCCGGTGGTGTGCGATGAAGGGTACTACGGAATGCGGAGTACCGCGTACGAGGGGGTAGTGCGAGGATCGCGCCCGTGGAGTTCGTGGGAGATCCGTCGTGGGTGTGGGGGCTGGTGTCGTCCGACGACGCCGTCCGCCGGCAGGCCCTGGCCCGGCACCAGGCGTCGATCAAGGCGGCGGCGGAGGCCCTGCGCTGGTCGAACGACGTGTGGGCGCGCGCCGGGACGCCCGCGCCGAGCGAGCCGCACCTGGCCGCCGAGATGGACCAGGCCCGCGCCGCCTTCCGGCACCACTACGGGCAGACGATCATGGAGCTCACCGCGCCGGTGTGGGGCGACGACCGGGAACTGCGGGACCGGCACGCGCCGTTCGTGCTGCTCTACCTGGACTGGGAGGGGCGCTACCCGGACGACTGGGGCGCGCCGGCCTCACGCCTGTGGTCGGCCTGGGGCCGCAAAGCGGTGTTGCTGCGCGCGCTGGACAAGCGCGGCGTGCCGGAGGCCATCCGGCCGGGCATGACGGACCTGGTCGCCGACGTGGTCCGCCGCCGCTACCGCTGCAAGGACTGGCTGTACGCGCGGCTGGTCCGGCACATCGCCGACGACCGGTTCGACGAGCGGATGCGGGCCCTGCTGGTGGACGACGACCCGGACGTGCGGCTGCGCGCCGAGTTCCTGCTGCACGTGGCCGCGCACCCGAAGCCGTACGTGCGCCAGACCACGTGGGGCCGGTGGCTCGCCGCGCGCTGACCGGGGCCGTCCTCCCGGACGGCCCCGGTGAATCCGTTCAGGACTTGAGCACCGCCGTCCCGCCCGCCGGCACGGTCAACTCGGACTCGCACCGCTGCCCGGTGAGCAGCTCGGTGCCGGACGCGGCCAGCCGCACCTCGGCGTCGGTGTGGTTGAGCACGAACAGGTAGTCGGCGTCGGCGCCGCGACGGCGCACCACCTCCACGTCACGCGGCAGGTCGTCCCGCGCCTCGACGCCCGCCTCCGGGAAGACCTCGCGCAGCACCGAGGCGAGCGCCGCACCGCGCAGCCTGGTCGAGACGTACCAGGCTGCGCCCGCGCCGAGCCGGTGCCGGGTCACCGCCGGACCGCCGGCCGCCGGACCGTCCACATAGGAGTGCACGGTCTCCGCGCCGGCCGGCAGGACGTGCTCGGCCCACACGTCACCACGCAGCCCTCCGTCCAGCGTGACCTCCTCGCCGGCCCGCAGCGGCAGGAACTCCTCGACCTCCAGCCCCAGCACGTCCCGCAACGCGCCGGGGTGGCCACCGGGGTGCACGGCGTCGTTGGCGTCGACGATGCCGGAGAAGTACGAGACGACGAGCGTGCCGCCACCGGCCACGTAGTCGTGCAGCACCTTCGCCGCCGCCGTCGACGTCAGGTACAGCGACGGCACCACCACGAGCCGGTAACCGCCCAGGTCGGCCTCCGGCGCCACGAAGTCCACGGTCAGCCGGGCGTCCCACAGCTGCTCGTAGAACGCGCCGACCCGTTCCCGGTAGGACAGGTCGACCGACGGCCGCCAGTCCAGCTCCAGCGCCCACCACGACTCCCAGTCCCACAGCACGGCGACGTCGGCCCGCACCACGCTGCCGCGCACCTCGTGCAGCGCGCCGAGGTCGCCGCCCAGCCGCACGACCTCCTGCCACAGCCTGCTGCGCGTGCCGCCGTGGGGCAGCATCGCGGAGTGGAACTTCTCCGCGCCGAAGCGGGAAGCGCGCCACTGGAAGAACATCACCGCGTCCGCGCCGCGTGCCACGTGGGCCAGGCTGTTGCGGCGCATCTCGCCCGGCCGCTTGGCGATGTTGCGCGGCTGCCAGTTCACCGCGCCGGTGGAGTGCTCCATGAGCATCCACGGCCGGCCGCCCGCCACCGCGCGGGTCAGGTCCGCCGACATGGCCAGGTCGATGTGGTTGCGGTCGGCTTCCGCGGTCAGGTAGTGGTCGTTGGCCACCACGTCGACCTCGCGCCCCCAGCGCCAGTAGTCGATCGACTTGCAGTTGGTGGTCATGAAGTTCGTGGTGATCGGCACGGCCGAGTGCGCGCGCAGGATGTCGCGCTCGGCGGTGTAGCAGGCCAGCAGCTCGTCCGAGCAGAACCGGGCGAAGTCCAGCTCGTGCGCCGGGTTGCCGGTCGTGCCGGAGACGCGCGGCGGCTCGATCTCGGCCCACTCGCCGTAGCGCTGGCCCCAGAAGCTGGTGCCCCAGGCCTCGTTGAGCGCGTCGAGGTCGCCGTGCCGGGCCCGTAGCCAGCGCCGGAACGCGGTGGCCGACTCGGGGCAGTAGCACGCGCCGACCGGTGCGCCGTACTCGTTGTGCACGTGCCACAGCGCCACGGCCGGGTGCTCGCCGTACCGCGCGCCGAGTTGCCGGGCGATGGTCGCGGCGGCCTGGCGGTAGGCGGGCGCGCTCGGGCAGAACGTCGCGCGCGACCCGCGTTCCAGCTCCGTGCCGTCCCGGGTGACCGGCCGGATCTCCGGGTGCGCGCGGTAGAGCCACGCGGGCGGCGCGACGGTCGGCGTGGCCAGGTTGACCGCGATGCCGGCGCCGTGCAGCAGGTCGAGCAGCCGGTCCAGCCAGCCGAAGTCGAACTCGCCGGGCCGCGGCTCCAGCGCCGCCCACGCGTGGATCGCGACGCTGACCAGGTTGACCCCGGCCTGCCGCATCAGCGCGACGTCCTCGACCCACACCTCCTCCGGCCACTGCTCGGGGTTGTAGTCCCCGCCGTAGACGAGCCCGTCCACGCCGACCGGCAGCCGCGGCGCGACCAGGTCCTCCTCGGCCCGCTCGTCGGCCTGGCGAGGCACCACAAACGTCATGAACACTCCAGTGAATGTGAACGTGCACGGTCTGGTCGCCAGATTACGGTGCAGATAAGACGGGGTGTCAAGAGGTTGACAGGCGTGACGTGCGGACAACTACTGTGCACGTTCACAGCGCGGTTCTCGCTGGCAGTGGCGTCAGCGACGCGGAACCCCCGGAGACCTCATGCGACTCGACATCGCGAAGAAGGCCCTGGCACTCGGACTCGGCCTCGCCCTGCTCGCCGGCTGCGGCGGTGGCGCCGAGCAGTCCGCCGACGGCCCGGTCGAACTGTCCTTCTGGGCCTGGGCGCCCGACATCGACAAGGTGGTCGACAAGTGGAACGCCGCCCACCCGGAGACGAAGGTCGTCTTCAGCAAGCAGGCGCAGGGTGACGACCTGGTGACCAAGCTCCTGACCAGCGCCAAGGGCGGCAACCCGCCGGACCTGGCGCAGGTGGAGTTCCAGGCGCTGCCGACCCTGGTCAGCAACGACGTGCTGGCCGACATCTCCGAGGGCGCGGCGTCGGCCAAGGACAAGTTCGCGCCGGGCATCTGGGACCAGGTGACGCTGGGCGGCAGCGGCGTCTACGCCGTGCCCCAGGACTCCGGCCCGATGATGTTCTACTACCGCGCCGACCTGTTCGAGCAGTACGGCCTGAAGGTGCCGACGACGTGGGACGAGTACGCGCAGACCGCCCGTGACCTGCGGGCCAAGGCGCCGGACAAGTTCCTCGGCACGTTCTCGTCCAACGACCCGGGCTGGTTCGCGGGCCTCGCCCAGCAGGCGGGCGCCTCGTGGTGGGGCGTCGACGGCGATACCTGGAAGGTCTCCGTGGACGACGCCGCGACCAAGAAGGTCGCGCAGTACTGGAGCGGCCTGGTCGCCGAGGGCGCGGTCGACAAGTCCCCGATGTACACGCCGGAGTGGAACAAGGCGCTCAACGACGGCACGCAGATCGGCTGGCTGAGCGCGGTGTGGGCGCCGGGCGTGCTCAAGGGCAACGCGGAGAGCACCCAGGGCAAGTGGGCGATGGCCCCGATGCCGCAGTGGGACGCCGCCAAGCCGCGCACCGGCAACTGGGGCGGCTCGACCACGGCGGTGACCGCCGGCTCGAAGAAGCAGAAGGCCGCGACGGAGTTCGCGCTCTGGCTCAACACCGACCCGGCCGCCGTCGAGGCGCTGGTGAAGGAGTGCGGCATCTACCCGGCGGCGACGTCGGCGCAGGAGGCGCTGTCCCAGCCGCCCGCGTTCTTCCCGAACCAGCCGGACTTCTACACCCTCGCCGCGAAGATCGCCGCCACGTCGTCCGGCTTCACGTGGGGGCCGAACGTCAACGTCACCTACACGGCGTACAAGAACGCGATGGCCGAGGCGATCAGCGCGGGCGGCGACCTCGTGCCCACGCTGGCGAAGATGCAGGGCGCGACCGTGGACGACATGAAGGCCAACGGATTCACGGTCGGCGGCTGAGTTGACGTCGACCCGGATGACCGGACGGGGTGGTGCGGCGCCGAAGCTGGCGCCGTACGCCTTCGTGGCCCCGGCGGTGGTGTTGTTCCTGCTGGTGTTCGCGCTGCCGATCGCCTACACGGTGTACCTGAGCCTGTTCCGCACCGAGGTCAAGGGGCTGGGCCTGGGCAAGGGCAGCCGGTCCGAGGTGTTCGTCGGCCTGGACAACTACGCGCGCGCGCTCACCGACCCCGAACTCGGCGCGGGCGCGTTGCGGGTGCTCGGCTACGGCGCGATCCTGGTGCCGACGATGCTGGGCCTGGCCCTGGTGTTCGCGCTGCTGCTGGACGAGGAGCGGGTGCGGGCCCGCGGGTTCAGCCGGATCGCGATCTTCCTGCCGTACGCGGTGCCCGGCGTCATCGCGTCGCTGCTGTGGGGGTTCCTGTACCTGCCGGGCACCAGCCCGTTCAACCAGGCGTTGCGCGAGCTGTCGCTGCCCGGGGTGGACCTGCTGTCGCCGACCGGGATCTACTTCGCGCTGGCCAACATCGCGGTGTGGGGCGGTGTCGGCTACAACATGGTCGTCCTCTACACGGCGTTGCGGTCCATCCCGCGCGACCTGTACGAGGCGGCCCGCATCGACGGCTGCACGCCGTGGCAGGTCGCGATGCGGATCAAGATCCCGCTGCTGGCGCCCGCGCTCGTGCTGACGTCGTTGTTCTCGGTCATCGCGACGCTCCAGGTGTTCGCCGAGCCGACCACGCTGGCGCCGTTGACCAACTCGCTCTCGCTCACCTGGACGCCGTTGATGAAGGTCTACCAGGACGCGTTCGGCCGCGGTGACCTCTACTCGGCCGCCGCGACGTCCGTGCTGATCGCCGTGGTGATGTTCGTGATCTCGTTCGGGCTGCTGCGGGTGACGCGGTCGCGGGCGTTCGGGGGTGAGCGGTGAGGACGCGCCTGGGCGGGTTCCCCACGTTCGTGCTGCTGCTGGGGGCGGCGTACTGCCTGTTCCCGGTGGCGTGGGTGTTGATCGCCGCGACGAAGAGCACGGGCGAGCTGTTCTCCACGACCACGCTGTCGGTCGGGTCGTCGCTGGTGGCGAACCTCGGCGAGCTCGACTCGTACCGCGACGGCGTGTTCTGGCGGTGGATGGCGAACTCCGCGCTGTACGCGGGCGTGGGCGCGCTGCTGTCGGCGGCGTTGTCCGGCGTGACCGGGTACGCGCTGGCCAAGTACTCGTTCCGCGGCCGGGCGTTGATCTTCAACGCGTTGATCGCGGGCGTGCTGGTGCCCGCCGTGGTGCTGGCCATCCCGCAGTACCTGCTGATGTCGAAGATCGGCCTCACCGACACCTACCTGTCGGTGCTGGTGCCGAGCGTGGTCAGCCCGTACGGCATCTACCTGGCCCGCATCTACGCCGCGGCGTCCGTGCCCGAGGACGTGATCGAGGCGGCCCGCACCGACGGCGCGGGCGAGGCGCGGATCCTGGGCTCGATCGCGTTGCCGATGATGGTCCCGGGCCTGGTCACGGTGTTCCTGTTCCAGTTCGTGTCGATCTGGAACAACTTCATGCTGCCCTACATCATGCTCGGCGACGACGGGAAGTTCCCGGTCACGCTGGGGCTCTACACGATGCTCAAGCAGGGCAACACCACGCCCGCGCTGTACACCCTGGTCGTCACGGGTTCGCTGGTGTCGGTGCTGCCCTTGATCGCGCTGTTCCTCACGTTGCAGCGATACTGGCGCATCGACTTGCTCTCCGGAGCGGTGAAAGCATGAGGGAGCCATGAGCGGCGAGCGGAGCAAGGCGGCGCGGAACCGGCCGACCATCCACGACGTGGCGGCCGCCGCGGGGGTGTCGCGCGGCACGGTGTCGCGCGCCCTCAACGGCGGGCGCAACGTCAGCCCGGCCGCGCTCCAAGCCGTGCTGAAGGCCGTGCGGACCACCGGGTACGTCGCCAACCCGGCCGCGCGCAGCCTCGTCACGCAGCGGGCGCACTCGGTGGCGTTCGTGCTCACCGAGCCGCAGCAGCGGCTGTTCGAGGACCCCAACTTCAGCATCCTGCTCCAGGGCTGCACGCAGGAGCTGGCCGAACTCGACGTGCCGGTGCTGCTGATGACCGCCAGCACCGAGGTGGAGCGCAAGCGGACCAGCCGGTTCATCGCCGCAGGTCACGTGGACGGCGTGCTGCTCGTGTCGTCGCACACCGGCAACCCGCTGCTGGAGGAGCTGCGCGACTCGGGCATCCCGGTCGTGGCCTGCGGCAAGCCGATCGGGCACGAGGGGCAGGTGGCGTACGCGGCGGCCGACGACCGGTCGGGCGCCCGGCTGATGGTCGAGCACCTCCGGTCACGCGGCCGTCGGCGGATCGCCACCATCACCGGACCGCCCGACACGCCCGGCGGCGTCGAACGGCTCGCCGGCTACCGGGACGTGCTCGGCCCCGACGCCTCACCGGACCTGATCGCGCACGGCGACTACAGCCGTGCCGGGGGTGAGGCGGCGATGGCGGCGCTGCTGGAACGCGCGCCGGACCTGGACGCGGTGTTCGTCGCGTCCGACCTGATGGCCGCGGGCGCGCTGAACGTGCTGCACGACTCCGGCCGGCGCGTGCCGGAGGACGTGGCGGTGGGCGGGTTCGACGACTCCAGCATCGCCACCTCCACCCGGCCGGCGCTGACCACCGTGCGGCAGCCGTTCCAGCGCATCACCCGCGAGATGGTCCGCCTGCTCCTCGAACAGATCCAGGGCGAACCGCCGGCGGCGTCGATCCTGCCGACCGAGTTGGTCGTGCGCGCCTCGACCTAGCGGTCACGCCAGGCGAGCGGCGAGAGGGTGAGCGCGGCCTCGGCGATCCGGCGTGCGGTGCCGGTCTTGAGGCTCTGACGGGCGGAGTCGATCCACCCGTCGACGCGCTGCACGCCGGTGTCGCGGTACTCGACGGCCTGGAGCAGCATCTCCAGCTTGTCGGCGTCACTCGCGCACCGCGCCTCGCCGGACTCCTTCGCCTCGTACTCCTCGACCGCGTCCCGGACGACCTGGCGTGACCTCTCCGGCAGCCGCGCCGTCTGGTCGGCCGTGATGGCGCGCGGGTCGGGCTTCGCGATGTACCCGCTGACGGTGTGGGGGAGATCCCCAGTGCGGGTCTCCTGCGTGTCGTGCCACAGGGCGAGGAATGCGGCGCGAGCCGGATCGGCCCCCTCTTCTGCCGCGATCAGTGCGGCCAGTTGGGCGACCCGCATCGTGTGCTCGGCCACCGACTCGGGATCCCGCACCCCCGCGTGCCACCACCCGGCCCGACGTATGCGCTTGAGCACACCCAGTTCGTAGCCGAAGGCGGCGATGGCCGCGGCATCGTCTGACATGTGCACTTCCTAGTGTGCGGAGATTCGGAGGGCGTACTGGAGACCGGCGACTTGGTCCCGTCCTGTCCGGGACAGCGAGTCGGCGATTCGCGAGGTGGGCGAGGAGCGCGCTCCCGCTCCACGTGCCGGTGTCCGCGTCCCGCATGAAGGAGTCGTCCGTCCGCACGTCGCCGAGTTCGCCGATCCAGTACGCCCAGTAGTTCAAGTTCGCCACCTCGTCGCGCGTCCCCGACATCCGGCCCACGAAGTCCTGGATGTGCCCACTCTCGCCAGTGGAGGCGAGGGCGACCGAAGCGGATCGTGCCTCGAGCAGCCCGGTGATGTCGTTCTCGGGGATCGCCTGGCGGCCCACCCGACGCCACTCGTCGCGCAGCCAATCGACAACCTGCGTTCGCCGATCAAATCCGAGCAGGTACACGGCCTGCCGCCGCAGGAGCGGTTCGACCGCGTGTCCGGCTCTTTCCGTCACGTGCATCAAGTGGTCGAAGAACCGCATGCGCTCGTCCGCGTGCAACAGCGGGTGTGGTGTGACCGGGCCCCGTCGAGGCACCTTGGAGATGAACTCGCCCAATTGTGGCGGTGTGTTTCCGGTAAAGGCCAGGTGATCAGGTTGGTGATGGTCTTGCGGTGCACCGCGGCGGCGAGTGGGTGGTGATCGGGGTCGACCCACGAGTCACCGGCCGTGATTCCGGTGGCGAGTACGAGGTCCGCCTCGATCGCCTCGTTCAGGTGTCGTCCGGTGGACGCCGGTGCTCCTGCTCTGGACAGCCTCGCACTGAGCTTCACCAGTTCACCAGCGCCGACGGCGGCCAGTGGACGTCGTCCCGATTCCCAACCCTGCACGGTGGTGGGATCGACGCCGAGGAGTTCGGCGAACCTCTCCTGGGTGAGCCCGGCCGTCTGCCGGCTCAGCTTCAGCACGAACCCGGCCACAACGCCCGTGGCACGCGAACCCCGACCGCCGGTCGGTGTTGCGGCACTAGTCCGCATGCACACCTCCCACGTCGCCGTTCGCCGTGTCGGACGCACTCGCACCACCAGTCAGTTCCCGACTGATCCCCGCTGATCGTAGCGTGTCGAATGTCGGATCGGTCGTCAAATGCTTCGACCCTGTCGAGTGCTCATGCCAGGAAACAAGGAAGCTCAATGCGAGGAATTGCACCGAAGTCCCCACCGCCCACGATGTTGCAAGCGGCTCTCGACTACGCCGCGCTCGGCTGGCCCGTCGTCCCCGGAGCCATCTGGCACGACGGACGCTTCACCAGTCCGGTGGACGAGCGACCCGTTACCAGCCCGTGCCTCCGACCGATCGAAGAAGCCACCACCGACGCCGCTTCAGTGTGGGAATGGTGGTCGGTTCGAGGCTTGCACGAGCCGAACGTGTTCACCGTGACCACGGGCAACGCCCTGCTGCCCGGCGAAGAGTTGGCAGACCTCATCCAGTGGCTGGGAAGGAAAAGCGCGTGAACGAGCAGACAGCACCATTGACGATCAAGCCGTGGGGCGAAGAGGACTTCGCCGCAGTTATTCGCAGGCTCGCGGCAGGCGAGGCGCCTCGGTTGTTCGCCATCGTGGAGGAGTACGGCGACGCGGAGGACGCCCGCGTCGCGGGTTACGGCTTGGCCTACGCCGACCGCGCCGAGGTCAACGCCGTGGAAGGTGGCTTCCACCTGAGTTCCCAGAACGCGGAAACCGCCCGGACGCTGTTCGAGATCAGCTCCCGGTCGGCGGGGACGCGGCGCGCGCACCTGGTCTGGCTCGACGGACAAGCACCGCCTGCTGGACGTGGGCCCAGCAGGCGTGTCGCGGCTCTTAGCGGGTCAGCTCCAGTGCGCTGCGACGGGCGGTGACGTCGTCCGGGTCGTCGCCGAACACCAGCAGTTGGAGGGTGCTGAGCACGACCGGGTTGTCGGTGCGGGTGGTGTCGTGGCCCGAGGTGATGAGCACGCCGCCCGCGTTCAGCGCCGGTCGGACGTGGGCGAGCAGGTCGGCCAGCGGTGCGGCGGCGGTCAGCTTGAGCGACTCGGCGTACCCGTCGAGGGCGTCGGGGCGGACCGACTGCAGGGCGAGCAGCGGGATCGAGCCGCTGGTGATCCGGAAGTTGAGGTCGAGCATGACCAGCTGCCCGTCGAGCGTTTCGGCGCAGTCCAGGCTGCACAGGCCGCGGTAGCCGACGTCGGCGGCGCGTTGGGTGATCGCCAGGCACTCCGCGAGCAGGTCGGCCGGTGGCGCGCTGACCAGGCCGAACCGTCCGCCGACGTAGACGCCGGTGTCGTCGACGCGCTGTTCGGTGACGGCCAGCAGGCGGGCGACGGCGTCCGGGCCGACGTACAGCTGGACGCCCCAGTTGCGCGCGAGGTACAGGTACTCCTCGATCACGAACTCGCCGAGCAGGTCGGTGAACGCCGGGAACGCGACCTGGTCGCCCGCCTCGTGCAGGTAGACGTCGAGGCTGCCGCCGTGCGCGTCGTTCGTGGCGGCCTTGAGGACCCAGGACTTCTCCGCCGGTGCGGCTTCGTCCAGGTCGGCGCGCGTGACGACGCTGCGGCGGGCGTGGAAGCGCGGGGCGACGAACGTGCTGATGGTGGCCTTGTTGTTCAGGTAGCCGACGAGGTGGGCGGTCTTGACCACGCGTTCGTCGGGGCACAGCGCCGTGGGGTGCGGGTACTCCATCGAGATCGGCAGGCCGTCGGCCATCGCCTCGGCGACGCGGGCGGCGAACCCGGCCTCGTCGCGGAAGTCGCGCAGGTCGTCGCCGACCGGCAGGCCGCCGTCGCGCAGCTGCGCCAGCAGCGCCGGGTCCGTGCCGCCCGCGCTGCAGATCACCGTCGTGTCCCCGGCGACCGCGATCGGACGGGCGGAGAGCGCGTCGACGGTGTTGCGGTGCCGGTTCCCGGCGGTGACGGCCGGTCTCGCGCAGACCGCGACGCCGGGGCCGTACACGTCGGTGAGCGCGCGAGGTGCGCCGACCGCGGGCGGCAGCGGTGTGGAGATGCTGATGACGTGCTCCCGTGGGGGTGAGTCGGGACGGCCACGCACGCCACACGGGTGGTGTGGACGTCATGCCGTAAGGCGGAGCGAGAGCGGTGGAACGTGCCGTGCGCGCGAGGCGGCGTCCACGTGGCCCCGTCGATGCCCGGGAGCCGGATCCGTGAACCGTGGGCGAGCAGCCCGGATGCGGGCTGTGTCCCCTCAGAGTGTCACGCCTTCCCCACCTGACCCAAACGCACGCACCCGAGAGTCCTACGTTCAACGCGCGAGAGTCCTACGCCCAGGACACCTGAGTTCAACGCTCAGCCGACGTGCCGCTCGTCGTGAGCGTTGAATTCAGGGTGCGTGAACGTAGGACTCTCGAACGCTGGAGGTAGGACTCTCGGGTTAGTGGGGGGTGAAGGTCAGGCAGAGGCGGAGGGGGTGTTCGCCCCACGTGTTCATCGCGTACATGGCCAGGAGGCCGCCCGCCTCGATCGACTCACGCGTCGCCGGCGCGTTGAGGGACGCTTGGCCCAGCCACATCGGGGTCTCGGCGGGCGGCGTGGGCGTGGTCTGGGCGATCGAGACCGATTGGCCCTCGTGCTCCTGGACGGCCAGCAGCACGTACGGCTCGGTCAGCTCAGCCGTGTGCGTGCCCGGCTCCACGGTGACGTACTCGCCCCGCTGCGCCGCCGCCACGCTCACCCGGCCGATCCACCGGAACGCCTCCAGCAGCGTGTCCGTGGTCAACGCCTCGTGCGCCTCCAGCCCGGTCACCCGGGTCAGCTCCGCCATGCCGCCGGCGATGCCGCCGTCCTCGGAGCGGTAGCGGTCGGGCAGCATGATCGTGGCCGACGACTCGTCCAGCGCGACCAGGTCCCGGAACCGCCGGTCGGTCAACGGCGTGCGCGCGAGCACGCCGAGGGCCAGCTTCTCCAGCACCGCGTCCGGCTCGGTCATCCGCCAGAACGTGCACTCGTCGTCGATCCACAACGGCAGGTAGCCGCCGATCGGCAGACCGGGCACCACCGTCGTCAACGTCGACCCCACCGCCGGACCGGGAGGAGCAGCAGCCGGAGCAGCGGGCTGGAACGGCGCGAGCGCGGCGAAACGCGGGTCGACCCGCGCCGTGCGGATGACGTGGTGCGCCCACGCCCGCACCCGGGACAACGGGTGGTCGGCGAACTGCGCGTCGTAACGCGGATCGTCGCCCGCGTGGAACGGCAGCCGCCCCTCCACCTCGGGCGCGTACGGGTGCGGCATCACCCACCCCTCGAACCCGAGCTGCGCGACCAGCACCGCCTCGCGCATCCCGGTCATCCCCTGCTCCGCCGCCTGGAGCTTGAGCACGGCGCTGCTGTCGGCCTTGGGCACGGTGAACGAGCCGATGAACACCTGCCCCGACGGCTGGTTCGGCAGCGGCACCTTCACCACCTGCAACAACGCGGGCACGTCACCGAGCCGCACGTGGTGCGCCTCGATCAGGCAGCCGACGTCACCGGTCGTGACGGCCAGGTCGTGCCGCAGCTTCGGCATCTCGTCCAACGACGCGGGCAGGTCCGGCACCAGGTCGAAGTACGTGAGGCTGACCTGGTCGCCGTTCGCGGGGTTCACCCAAGTGGTCGGGTCGTGCTGCTGGAAGCCGGTCGTGTCGAATGCGATAGGCACCCGTCGACCCTAATGGGGTGACGCCCGGGCTCACTGGTTGAGATACGCCAGGACCGCCCGGACGCGCCGGTGGCTGTTGTCCGCTGGCGGCAGGTCCAGCTTGGTCAGGATGTTGCTGATGTGCTTCTCCACCGACGGCGGCGCGAGCACGAGTTCGGCGCAGATGGCCGAGTTGGACAGACCTTGCGCCACCAGCGCCAAGACCTCCCGCTCCCGCACCGTGAGGGCGGAGATCCGCTGGTCACGGGTGTTGCGGGCGAACAGCTGGCGGATCACCTCCGGGTCCATCGCGGTGCCGCCCGCGGCTACCCGGTCCAGCGCGTCCAGGAACTCGTCCAACGCCGTCACGCGGTCCTTGAGCAGGTAGCCGATCGCGCCGTTGCCGTCGGCCAGCAGTTCGGTCGCGTACGTGCGCTCGACGTACTGCGACAGGATCAGGATCGGCGCCTTCGGGTCCTGCTTGCGCACGGACAGCGCGGCGCGCAGCCCCTCGTCCCGGAAGCCCGGCGGCAACCGGACGTCCACAATGGACAGGTCCGGCCGGTGCTCCAGCACGGCCCGCTCCAGGTCCGGCGCGTTGTCCACGGCCGCGACCACGGTGTGCCCGGTGTCGGTCAGCATCCGCACCAGCCCGTCGCGGAGGAGCAGCAGGTCTTCGGCGATCACGATGCGCATGGGAACTCCGCGAGGACGGTGGTGGGCCCACCCGGTGGACTGGTGACCTCCATCGTGCCGTCCAACGCCTCGACCCGGCGTCGCAGCCCGTCCAAACCGGAGCCGGCCGGGTCCGCGCCGCCCCGCCCGTCGTCCCGCACGGCCACCGTCAACACCTCCGACCGCCGCAACGTGATCACGCACTCGTCCGCGCCAGCGTGCTTCACCGCGTTCGCCAACGCCTCCGCGACCACGAAGTACGCCGCCGACTCCACCGCCGCCGGCAGCTCGCCCAACTCCGACGACGCGTCCACCACCACCGTCAACGGCGCGTCACCCGCCAACGCCGTCAACGCCGCCACCAGCCCCCGGTCGGTCAGGATCGGCGGGTAGATCCCGCGCACCAGCCGCCGCAGCTCGGCGAGCGCCTCGTCCAACTGCCGCCGCGCGTTCACCACGTCCGCCCGCGCCGGGTCTTCCGCCAACCCCGACGCGCGCAGCTTCCGGTCCGCCAACGCCAACGTCATGCCCGCCGCCACGATCCGGGCCTGCGCGCCGTCGTGCAGGTCCCGTTCGATCCGCTGCAGCTCGGCGGCCTGCGCGTCCACCACCCGCAGCCGGGTCGCCCGCAACGCGCTGACCTGCTGCCGCAGCCGTGCCCGCGGCCCGGCCTCCAGCAACCGCGCCGCCACGGACGCCTGCACCCGGGACACCGCCGCGACCAGCCACCACACCGGCCACGCCGCCACCAGCCCCACCAACGCCAACGCGAACCGCCCGCCCACGGTGTTGAACAGCAGGTCCGCCACCGGGTACACGCGAGGATTCGGCACGGCCCACAACCACAACGGCGCGAGCACCGTGCCGACCCACACCACCCCGGCCACCACGCCGACCACCCCGGTCACCAGCCCCACCGGGAACCCGACCAGCAGCCACGCCAGGTCACGCCACGTCCCCGGCTCACGGATCACCGAACGCCCTCGCGTCCACGGGTTCGCGCCGGTCACGGGCCCGTACGGGTCGCCGATCGCGCGCCGCAGCACCCACCCGGCCCGCCACCGCTCCAGCCGCGCGATCCGCCGACTGACCCACGTGACCACCAGGAACACCGGCGGCCCCAGGTACGTGAACGACAGCAGCCCGGACGCCAGCGTCGTCACCACCGCCCAGACGAACGAGGCAGGCCCGATCACCAGCCCGGCCGCCAGGTGCGCCAGTCCTCTGGCCGCTCGCGAAAACACCTGGTCAACCTAGCTGAGGCAGGGCACGCCGCCGGACCACCACACGTGCGGGCACCGCGCCCGCCACCAAGCCGAGCAGCCCCACACCCGCCACCATCCCGAAGTACCGCACCGGGTCGGCGAACAACCGCCACTGCCCGTCCTGCGCCACGCTGAACGCCCCGACCACCACCCCGCTGACGGCGCAGCCGAGCACCAACGCGACCACCACCGTGATCAACGCCTCCCGGTCGAGCAACCGGTGCAGCTGCCGCGACGTGGCGCCGGCCAGCCGCAACTCCCCGAACTCCCTCCGCCGCGCCCCGGTGGCGATGGCGAACGTGTTCACCACCGCGATCGCCGTGAACCCCAACGACACGGCCACCATCAACTCCCACGCCGCCTGCTGGTTCTCCTCCAGACCCCCACCACCCGAGCCAACCGCCACCGGAAACCCGCTCAGGTCAGGCTCGCCACGCAGGTACACCGCGCCAACCAGCCCCCGCGGGTCGTGCGCCGCCACCAGCCCCGCGTCCAGCACCAGATCACCGAACCCACGCCAGTGCGAGAACACCGCCACCACCACCAACGTCACCCGCGTGCCATCCGCCAGCCAGAACGACGGCCGATCACCAACCGCCCACCCCCGCTGCTCCGCCAACGGCCCGCTCACCGCCACCGAATCCCGCGAAATCCCCAGCTCACCCTCCACGACCCCCAGGTCCAACGCGGACTCACCAGCCAACCGCAGCCCCTGCGCCGGGTAGTCCTCCGGCTTCCCCTCCTGGTCGACGACCACCCTCGTGCCCACCGTGAGCGCCGACCCCGTCACCTCCGGCAGCGCCGCAACCCTCTCCGCCGTCACCAACGGCAACCCGGGCGCGTTCGTCGCCGCCACCCTCAAAGTCGCCGGCGCCGTCCGCGCCGCCTCCTGCTCCGCCGTCACCACACCAAGAACGTCGCCGTTCGACAACATGGTCGCGTTGATCGCGAACATCAGCGTCAGCGGAATCGCCACCCCCACCACCCGCCGACTCTCGACCCGCGTCATCGCACCGGCCACCCTCCCCACCACACCGAGCCCCACCGCCCGCGACACCACCGCCGTCACCGCACCCACCACCACCGGCCCCAACGCGGCCACCGCGCACAACAACAGCGCGCACGACACAAAGCCCATCCCCATGCCCAACGGCCCGCCCAACGGCACCAAAGCCAGCACCGCCACCGCACCCGCCGCCAGCACGACCGCCGCCACCACCCTCGGCACCCGACTGCCACGCCCCGCCGTCACCGTCTCGCGCAACGCCTGCGTCGGCGAGATCCGCACCGCCCGCCGCGCCGCCACCGACGTCGCCACCAGCGTCACCACCAACCCGACCACCGCCGCCGCGAGCAACACCAGGACGTTCACCGCCACCTCGAACTGCGCCGGCACCGCCCCCAGCTCGCGGAACCTCCCCGCCACCACCTGCGCCACCACCACGCCCACCGGCAACGCCGGCACCGTGGCCACCACCGTCACCAGCGCGATCTCCGTGCCCAGCAGCCGCCGCAACTGACGCGGCGTCGCACCAGCCGTCCGCAACAACGCCAGTTCCCGCAACCTCTGCCGCACCGCCAACGACACCGTCCCCGTCAACACGAACACCGCCGCAAACCCGGTAATGCCCAGCACGAACCCGAAGATCGAGATCGCACCGATGTAATCCGGCACCGCCCCCGGCAGATCGCCGTCCACCTTGTCCGCCCCGCTGAACACCCCGACCCCGAGCTCCTCCAGCGCCCCCACGACATCACCCAACTCCGCACCCGCCACCAACCGCACCGCAACCGCCGTCGGCCCACCCAACCCCGACCACTCGGCCACCTGCCGGTCAGCCACGAACACCGCCACCTGCCCCGGCACCCCACCGTCCACCAAACCCGACACCCGCACCTCACGCGTGCCCGTCTTCGTCGTCATCCCCACCTTCTGCCCAACCACCAACCCCAACTCCGCACCCACCACCACCTCACCGTCCGCAGGCGCAACACCCTCCCGCAACACATAAGGCGTCAACGGCGCCGAAACCCACCCGTGCCCCACCACCGCAGCCCGCTCCGGCACCCGCACACCTGCCAACGCAACCGGAAACGCCACATCCTCCACCACCTCACCCACACCAGGTGCAGCCGCAACCAACCCCACCACCTCACGGGACAACACCGCCGCCCCGATCAACCGCTCGGTCTTGGTCTTCACCTTGACCTTGTCGCCCTTGTCCACCTCCGTGGTGAGCTCAACCGACCGCTCCGCCGCCACCACCACATCAACCCCGGCGAACCGATCCCCACCAGGCCCAGCCGTCAACACGGAGTACAACAACAGCCCACTGCCCGAAATCAACGCAACCGCCAAGAACGCCGTCAAAAAGGTCCCGACAAACGCACCGATCCGCCGCCGCACACTCGTCACCGCCAACTTCACCATCATCGCGTCAACTCCGTCATCCGAGCAGCAACCTGCTCCGCCGTCGGCGACACCAACTCACCCGCAAGCCTGCCGTCCGCCAGGAACACCACCCGATCCGCCCACGCCGCCGCCGCCGGATCGTGCGTCACCATCACCACCGTCGCCGCCGACGAGTCGACAAACCCCCGCAACAACCCCAAGACCTCACGCCCAGTCGACAAATCCAACGCCCCCGTCGGCTCATCCCCGAAGATCACCTCAGGCCGCCCCGCCAACGCCCTCGCCAACGCCACCCTCTGCTGCTGCCCACCGGACAACTCCCCAGGCCGCGCCTTCTCCCTTCCCCCCAACCCAACCCGCTCCAACACCTCACGCGCCCAACCCTTGTCCGGCCGCACTCCCGCAAACCGCTGCGGCAACAACACGTTGTCCCACACCGACAACGCGTCCACCAGGTTGAACGACTGGAACACAAACCCAACGTGCTTCCGCCGCACCGCCGTCAACTTGGGCTCACGCAACGCGCCGACATCCTGCCCCGCCAGCACGACCCGCCCACCATCCGGCAAATCCAACCCGGCCGCACAGTGCAACAACGTCGACTTCCCCGACCCCGACGGCCCCATCACCGC